>NZ_JBHTCQ010000002.1:0-897580 GCF_042665525.1 Georgenia alba | reverse complement strand
TCGATGTCGCCGGCTCCTCGCACTCCGCTCGTCCCTCGCTCGCGCTCGTCGCCGTCGGGCTCGATGTCGCCGGCTCCTCGCACTCCGCTCGTCCCTCGCTCGTGCTCGTCGCCGTCGTAGTCGTCGGCGACGTCGACGTCGCCCTCGTCGTGGCCGGACCAGCGGATCGTCAGCTCCCCCAGCGCCTCGGCCTGCTCGAACGCGACGGCGCCCTCGCGGAACAGCTCCAGGAGCGCGAGGAACCGGGCGACGACGTGGGCGAGCGTCTCGGCGTCCTCGGTCAGCGTGCGGAAGCTCGCCCGCCGCATCCGGCGCAGCCTCCCGACCAGGACGGCGGCCTGCTCCCGCACCGGCACCACGGGGTTGTGCAGGTGGGTGAGCTCGACCTCGGGCTCCTCGGTGCGGCGGGTGAGCGCCCCTGCGGCGAGGCGGGCGAGGTCCTCGGGAGAGACCTGCATGACCAGCTCGGGCAGCAGGGCGGCCAGGTGCGGCTCCAGCGGCACGCTGCGCGGGTGGCTCCGGACGCCCTTCTCCCACCGTTCCGCCAGCTCCCCGGCGACCTCCTTGAACGCCTTGTACTGCAGCAGCCGGGCGAAGAGCAGGTCGCGGGCCTCGAGCAGCTCGAGGTCCTCCTCGTCCTCCACCGCGCCGCGCGGCAGCAGGCGCGCCGCCTTGAGGTCGAGCAGGGTCGCGCCGATGACGAGGAACTCGCTCGCCTGGGCGAGGTCCCACTCGGTCTGGGCGCTGATGTACGCGATGAACTCGTCCGTCACCTGGGCGAGCGCGACCTCGGTGATGTCCAGGCGGTGCTTGGCGATGAGGGACAGGAGCAGGTCGAACGGACCCTCGAAGTTCTCCAGGGTGACGGCGAAGGCGCCGAGTGGTCGTGTGCCGCCCGAAGCGGGGTCCGCCGGGACGCCCTCGGCCTCCGCCTGCGCCATCGGCGGCTCAGGCGGCGTCGCCGCGGGCGATGAGCTCGCGGGCGAGGCGCCGGTAGGCCTCGGCACCCGGGTGGTTGGGCGCGTACGTCGTGATCGGCTCCGTGGCCACGGAGGCGTCGGGGAACTTGACCGTCCGGGAGATCTTGGTGTTGAAGACCTTGTCCCCGAAGGCCTCCCGCACCCGGTCCAGGACCTCGCGGGAGTGCAGGGTGCGCATGTCGACCATCGTGGCGAGGATGCCGTCGATGCGCAGCCGCGGGTTGATCCGCTCCTGGACCCGCTCGATGCTCTCGACGAGCAGCGCCACGCCACGCAGGGCGAAGAACTCGGCCTCGAGCGGGATGATCACCCCGTGCGCCGCGGTCAGCGCGTTCACAGTGAGCAGGCCGAGAGACGGCTGGCAGTCGATGAGGATGACGTCGTACTCGTCGAGGACGGGCCGCAGCACTCGTGCGAGGGCCTGCTCGCGGGCCACCTCGCTGACGAGCTGCACCTCGGCGGCGGAGAGGTCGATGTTCGCCGGCGCCAGGTCCAGGCCCTCGACCTCGGTCGACATGATGATCTCCCGCACGTCGCCGCGGGGCTCCATGATGAGGTTGTAGATCGTCCGGTCGAGCTCGTGGGCGTTGACGCCGAGGCCCGCGGACGCCGCACCCTGCGGGTCGAAGTCCACGAGAAGGACCTTGCGCCCGTACTCCGCCAGCGCGGCGCCCAGGTTGATCGTGGTCGTGGTCTTGCCGACCCCGCCCTTCTGGTTGCACATGGCGATCACACGAGCCGGACCGTGGCTGCTCAGGGGTCCGGGAGCCGGGAAGTCGGCGTCCTCGGCGGTCCCCACGGCGCTCTCCGGCATCAGTCCTGGCTGCTCACTACTCACCGCCCACACGCTAGTCGACGCCGGGCGGGCGCCCTAGCACCCACCTCGCGCGTCGCCCTCCCGCCACTGCCGCCGACTCGTCATTCCTGTGACGACTCGCGGGCCGGTCAGGCGAGGGCGCGGGGGTGCGCGGCGGCGTAGACCTCGCGCATGGTCTGGACGGTGACCTGCGTGTAGATCTGGGTGGTCGTCACCGAGGCGTGCCCGAGCAGCTCCTGGACCACGCGGACATCGGCTCCCCCGGCGAGCAGGTGCGTCGCGAAGGAGTGACGCAGCGTGTGCGGGCTGATGTGCTCCGTGAGCCCGGCGCGGCCCGCCGCCGTCTGCAGCACGGCCCACGCGCTCTGCCGGCTCAGCGGATTCCCACGCGTGTTGAGGAACACCGCGGAGTTGCCACGGCCCGCCCGGGCCAGCGCCGGTCGCCCACGCACCAGATACGCCTCGAGCGCCTCGACGGCGTAGCGCCCCACCGGCACCACCCGCTCCTTGCGTCCCTTGCCGAACAGCCGCACCGCGGCGATCTCGCCGTCGAGGTCAAGGTCGTCGACGGCGAGGCCCACCGCCTCGCTGATCCGCGCACCGGTGCCGTAGAGCACCTCCAGCAGCGCCCGGTCGCGCAGCGGCACCGGCCCGTCGCCGAGCGACGCGGCCTCAAGCAGCGCCTCCACCCGCTCGACCGGGATCGCCTTGGGTAGGCGGCGGGACGCCGGGGGCGGCCTGACCGCCGCACTGGGATCGGACGCCGTCGTCCCTTCGGCGAGGGCGAACCGGTGCCAGCCCCGTACGGCCGTCACGGCACGCGCCGTGGACGACGGCGCGAGCACCGTTCCGCCGTCGTCGCCGGTCCGCAGCGCCTCGGCGTAGGCGACGACGTCCTCCTCCGTGACCGATCCGAGGTCGGTGCGCCCGCGCGCCGCCAGGAACGCGCAGTACCGGTCCAGGTCGCGGGTGTACGCGGCCAGGGTGTGGTCGCTGACACCCCGTTCCACGCCCAGGTGGGCGAGGTACTCGGCGCGAGCCTGCTCCAGCGACGTCATCGTCCGTGAGCCACCTGGCCTACAGCGGCAGCAGCGGGTCCACGGCGACGGCGGCGAACACGATCGTCAGGTAGGTGATCGACCCGTGGAACACCTTCATCGCGGCGAGCTTGCCCCGCTCCGGGTGCAGAGCACGGCGCAGCAGCCGGGCGCAGGCCAGCAGGAACCAGGCGCCCGCGGCCACGGCCGTGACACCGTAGACCCAGCCGAGCCCGCTCACCGGCACCAGCAGGAGCGTGCACGCGACCATCGCCGCGGCGTACAGCAGGATCTGCCGCGCGACCCGCACGTCGTCGGCCACCACGGGCAGCATCGGGACCCCGGCGCGGGCGTAGTCCTGGCGGAACTTCATCGACAGCGGCCAGTAGTGCGGCGGCGTCCAGAAGAACACGACGAGGAACAGCAGGAACGGCGGCCAGCCGATCGTGCCGGTGACGGCCGACCAGCCGATGAGCACCGGCATGCAGCCCGCGACCCCGCCCCAGACGATGTTCTGCGACGTCCGGCGCTTGAGCACCATCGTGTAGAGCACCACGTAGAGCAGGATCGCCCCGAGCGTCAGCAACGCCGACATGGCGTTGACGAGGAGCCCGAACCAGGCGACCGACCCCACGCCGAGGACGGTCGCGAAGACCAGCGCCTGCCGGTCGGTCAGCTCCCCCGTGACCAGCGGACGCTGCTTCGTCCGGTTCATCACCCGGTCGATGTCCCGGTCCAGGTACATGTTGAACGCGTTCGCGGCACCCGCGGCGAACGAGCCGCCGACCAGGGTCGCGGCCAGCAGCCACGTCCCCGGCCAGCCGTCGGCCGCGAGGATCATCGTGGGGATCGTGGTGACCAGCAGCAGCTCGATGATGCGCGGCTTGGTCAGGGCCAGGTAGGCCCGCCAGCGCCGGCGGGTGCGCCGCAGGTCCGTGCCGTGAAGAGGCGTCGCCGGGTGAGCCGCGGGTTCGCTGGCAGGGGTCGCGGCGGGCTGGACGCTGGGCACGGACCGAGTCTACGTGTCACGACGCGCCGAGCGAGCCCGGCCGGGGCGTCGAGTCGCAGGTGTGGTCAGCCCCACCTCCGGCGCGGCGGCCGGTCATCGCGGGCGTGCGACGCCGCAGGGCGGGACGGCTGGGAATCTCGGCCCGACACGGACGTTGCACGTCGGTAGAGTCGCTGCTGAACAGTGCACGAAGAGGGCCGTAGAGAAGAGGATCAGTGAACGCGACGCCCGCCACCACCACCTCCCTGACGTGGACAGACCTCGACCGGCGGGCGGTGGACACCGTCCGGGTCCTCGCTGCCGACGCGGTGCAGAAGGTCGGCAGCGGCCACCCCGGGACCGCCATGTCCCTCGCGCCCGCCGCGTACCTGCTCTACCAGCGGATCATGAAGCTCGACCCGGCCGACGACCAGTGGCTCGGCCGGGACCGGTTCGTGCTGTCCGCCGGCCACTCCTCGCTCACCCAGTACATCCAGCTGTACCTGGCCGGCATCGACATGGAGCTCGAGGACCTCCAGGCGCTGCGGACCTGGGGCTCGAAGACCCCCGGCCACCCCGAGTACCGGCACACCACCGGCGTCGAGATCACCACCGGCCCGCTCGGCCAGGGGCTCGCCTCCGCCGTCGGCATGGCGTACGCGGCGCGCCGCGAACGCGGCCTGCTCGACCCCGACGCCGCCCCCGGCACCAGCCCGTTCGACCACCACATCTACGTCATCGCCTCCGACGGTGACCTCCAGGAGGGCGTGACGTCCGAGGCCTCCTCGCTCGCCGGGCTCCAGGAGCTCGGGAACCTCGTCGTCATCTACGACGACAACAAGATCTCCATCGAGGACGACACCAACATCGCGTTCACCGAGGACGTGCTCGCCCGGTACGAGGCGTACGGCTGGCACACCCAGCGCATCGACTGGACCAACGGCGGCACCGAGTACGCCGAGGACGTCGAGGGCCTGCACGCGGCCATCGAGGCCGCCCGGGCCGAGACCGGCAAGCCGTCGCTCATCTCGCTGCGCACCATCATCGGCTGGCCCGCACCGACCAAGCAGAACACCGGTGCCGCCCACGGCTCCGCGCTCGGCGCCGAGGAGGTCGCGGCCACCAAGAAGGTGCTGGGTCTGGACCCGGAGAAGAGCTTCGAGGTCGCCCCGGAGGTCATCGAGCACACCCGCACGAACGCCCGGGAGCGGGCCGCGAGCCTGCGCGCGGAGTGGGACACGCGCTACGACGCGTGGCGCACCGCCAACCCCGACGGCGCCGCCCTGCTGGACCGCCTGCGGGCCCGTGCGCTCCCGGACGGCTGGGCGGACGCGCTGCCCGGGTTCGATCCCGGCAAGGACGTCTCGACCCGCAAGGCCTCCGGAGAGGTGCTCTCCGCGCTCGCCGGCACCCTGCCCGAGCTGTGGGGCGGATCGGCCGACCTCGCCGGCTCGAACAACACGACCATGAAGGACGAGCAGTCCTTCCTGCCGGTGGCCCGCTCGAGCAAGATGTTCCCGGGCAACGAGTACGGGCGCACCCTGCACTTCGGGGTCCGCGAGCACGCCATGGGCGCCATCCTCAACGGCATCGCCCTGCACGGCCTGACCCGCCCCTACGGCGGAACGTTCCTGACGTTCTCCGACTACATGCGCGCCGCGGTGCGCCTCGCCGCGCTCATGGGGGCGCCGTCGACCTTCGTGTGGACGCACGACTCCATCGGCCTCGGTGAGGACGGCCCCACCCACCAGCCGGTCGAGCACCTCACCGCGCTGCGGGCCATCCCCGGTCTGGACGTCGTCCGTCCGGCCGACGCGGCGGAGACCGTTTACGCCTGGCGCGGCATCCTCGAGCACCACGACCGGCCCGCCGGGCTGATCCTCACCCGCCAGAACGTGCCCAACCCGGAACGCGGTGACGGCCCGGCCGACGGCGAGACCCTGGCCGGCGCCGAGGGCACCCTCCGCGGCGCGTACGTGCTGGCCGAGGCCCGCGGCGGCACGCCCGACGTGATCCTCCTGGGCACCGGCTCCGAGGTCCAGCTCGCACTCGCGGCGCGCGAGCAGCTCGCCGCGGAGGGGGTGGACGCCCGCGTGGTGTCCGTCCCGAGCCAGGAGTGGTTCGCCGAGCAGGACGCGGCCTACCGCGAGCAGGTCCTGCCGTCGGCGGTCCGCGCCCGCGTCTCGGTCGAGGCGGGCATCGCCATGAGCTGGCACCACCTCATCGGTGACGCCGGCCGGTCCGTGTCGCTCGAGCACTACGGAGCGTCCGCGGACTACAAGGTCATCTACGAGAAGTTCGGCATCACCGCCGAGGCGGTCGCCGCGGCCGCGAAGGAGTCGATCGCGGCGGCACGGGGCGACGCCCCGCCCAGCGGCGGCCAGGCCCCCACCCGCACCGGCGCCGGCGACCGTCCCGAGTGAGGACCGCGGCCACCGGCACCGACCGCTGACACCAACCAAGGAGCAGACGATGAGCCTACCCGGCACCGACCGGCTCGGCCGACTGAGCGAGCTCGGGGTCTCCGTATGGCTGGACGACCTCTCACGCGAGAACCTGTCCTCCGGGGCGCTGCGGACCCTGGTGGACGACTTCCACGTGGTCGGCGTCACCACCAACCCGACGATCTTCGCCAGCGCGCTGAGCAAGGGCGAGGCGTACGACGAGCAGATCGAGACGCTCGCGTCCGAGGGCGCCGGCGTCGACGACGCGGTCCTCGCCATCACCACGGACGACGTCCGCGACGCCTGCGACCTGTTCGCGGACGTGCACGCCGCCACGGACGGCAAGGACGGGCGTGTCTCGATCGAGGTGGACCCCCGCCTGGCGCACGACACCGACCGGACGATCAAGGCCGCCCGGATGCTGTGGCAGACCGTCGACCGCCCCAACCTGATGGTGAAGATCCCCGCCACCATGGAGGGCCTGCCGGCGATCACGCAGGCGATCAGCGAGGGCATCAGCGTCAACGTCACGCTGATCTTCTCCCTCGATCGCTACCGTGCCGTCACCGGCGCGTACATCGACGGCCTGGAGCGGGCGCACGCCAACGGCATCGACCTCAGCACGATCCGATCTGTCGCCTCCTTCTTCGTCTCACGCGTCGACACCGAGATCGACAAGCGGCTGGAGAACAAGGGCGCCAGCAAGGCCCTCAAGGGCAAGGCGGCGGTCGCGAACGCCCGGCTCGCCTACGAGGCGTTCGAGCAGATCTTCGCCACGCCGCGGTGGAATGAGCTCGCCGCCCAGGGCGCGCACCGCCAGCGGCCGCTGTGGGCCTCCACCGGGGTGAAGGACCCCGACTACCCCGACACCATGTACGTCGACGAGCTCGTCGTCGACGACGTGGTCAACACCATGCCGGAGAAGACGCTCCGGGCCGCGGCGGACCACGCCGAGGCCCGCGGCGACACCGTCCGCGGCACCTACGCGGACGCCCGCCGTACCCTCGACGACCTCGAGCGTCTGGGCATCTCGTACAACGAGGTGACCGAGCTCCTGGAGAAGGAGGGCGTGGAGAAGTTCGAGGCCAGCTGGACCGAGCTGCTCGCCACCGTCGAGGCTGCGTTGCAGAGCCGGACCGCCGGGGCCGCGACGTGACGGCCGGGGACCCGTCCAGCGCCGCGATGGTCGCCTGGGCCGGGCCGGAGGACGGCGCACTGGTCGAGGTCAGCGCCACCGGCGACGCCGCACGGGCCGCCTCGCAGAGCGTGCCGCGCCTCGTCGCGGAGCGGTTCGCCAGCCGGATCGGCGACCAGGACCCGACCCTGTGGGGCCCGGCCGCCGAGGAGGAGGCGTCCGTCCGGCTCGGCTGGACACGGCTGCACGAGAGCTCCCGCCCCCTCCTGGAGCCCCTCCGGGCCCTGCGCACGGAGCTGACCGCCGAAGGCGTCGACCGGGTGGTGCTGTGCGGCATGGGCGGCTCCTCCCTCGCACCGGAGGTGATCGCGGGCACGGCCGGCGCGCAGCTGGTCGTCCTCGACTCGACCCATCCCGACCAGGTGCGCAGGGCCGTTGACGGCGACCTCGCCCGCACGGTCGTCGTGGTCTCCTCCAAGTCCGGCTCGACCGTGGAGACGGACTCGCAGCGACGCGCCTTCGAGGAGGCGTTCGCGGCGGCCGGGATCGAGGCGGCACGCCGCATCGTCGTCGTCACCGACCCCGGCTCGCCCCTCCAGCAGGCTGCCCAGGAGGCCGGCTACCGCGCCGTGTTCGAGGCGGACCCGGCCGTGGGCGGCCGGTTCTCCGCGCTCACCGCGTTCGGCCTCGTCCCCGCCGCGCTGGCGGGCGTCGACGTCGAGGAGCTGCTCGACGACGCCGCGGCCGTCGCGGACTTCTTCACGGCCGACACGGAGGCCAACCCGGCGCTCGTCCTCGGTGCCGCGCTGGCCGGCGTCGACGCGCCCGGGCCGGCACCCTCGCCGCCGCCGCGGGACAAGCTCGTCATCCACGACGACGGCTCCGGACTGGCCCACTTCGGGGACTGGGCGGAGCAGCTGGTCGCCGAGTCGACCGGGAAGGACGGCACCGGACTGCTTCCCGTGGTCGCCGACACCGCCGCCCCGGAGCTCGCGGGAGACGTGCAGGACGTGCTGCCGGTACGGCTGATCCCGCTCACCGACGAGACCGACGACGACGGCGACCGGACGGCGGGCACCGAGGTCACTGTGGCCGGGACACTGGGCGGCACCTTCCTGCTGTGGGAGCACGCCGTCGCCGTCGCCGGGGCGATCCTGGGCATCAACCCGTTCGACCAGCCCAACGTCGAGTCCGCGAAGAAGGCCGCACGCGGACTGCTGGAGTCCACCCCCGAGGCCGAGCCGGCCGCCTTCACCGAGTCCGGCGTCGAGGTCCGCGGCTCGACCGGCCTGCTGGACGGCGCCGAGACGATCGCGGACGCGCTGACCACGCTGCTCGCCCGGCTCGACCCCGAGCACGGGTACCTCGCGGTCATGGCGTACCTGGACCGGGAGGGCCCGGCCGCGACCATCCTCGGCGGTGTGCGGGCCGGCCTGGCCCGCCGGACCGGACGCCCGGTCACCTTCGGGTGGGGCCCGAGGTTCCTGCACTCGACCGGGCAGTACCACAAGGGTGGTCCGGCCAGAGGGGTGTACCTGCAGCTGACGGGCACGCCGTCCGCCGCGGTGGACATCCCCGGCCGAGACTTCGACTTCGCGACCCTGGTGGCCGCCCAGGCGGCCGGGGACGCGCGCGTGCTCGCCGAGCTGGACCGCCCGGTGCTGCGCCTGCACGTCGGCGACTCGGGCGCACTCGCCTGGCTCGCCGGCGTCCTGACGGGACCCGCGGCGTGATCCACGGCAACCCGGGCAATCCCCTGAGGGACCCGGCCGACCGCCGGCTTCCCCGGATCGCCGGGCCCTCGGGGCTGGTGATCTTCGGGGTCACCGGCGACCTGGCGAAGAAGAAGCTCATGCCGGCCGTGTACGACCTGGCCAACCGCGGGCTGCTGCCGCCGTCGTTCGCCCTCACCGGGTTCGGGCGGCGGCAGTGGTCCGACGAGGACTTCGCCCAGGTGGTCCACGACGCGGTCCGGGAGAACGCGCGGACGCCGTTCGACGAGAAGGCGTGGGAGCAGCTCGCGTCGGGGTTCCGGTTCGTCCAGGGCGAGCTCGACGACGACGCCTCCTTCGACGAGCTGGCCCGCACCGTGCAGAGCCTGGACGACGAGCGCGGCACCGGCGGGAACCACGCGTTCTACCTCTCCGTCCCACCCAACGTCTTCCCGCTCACGCTCCGGCAGCTGGCCCGCTCGGGCCTGTCGGACTCCACCGGCGGCAGCTGGCGCCGCGTCGTCGTCGAGAAGCCGTTCGGCCACGACCTCGCCTCCGCCCGCGAGCTGGACGAGGTGGTCTCGGAGGTCTTCCCGCCGGACGCGGTCTTCCGGATCGACCACTACCTCGGCAAGGAGACCGTCCAGAACATCCTCGCTCTGCGGTTCGCGAACCAGCTCTTCGAGCCGGTGTGGAACGCGAACTACGTGGACCACGTGCAGATCACGATGGCCGAGTCCATCGGGATCGGCTCCCGCGCCGGCTACTACGACGGCATCGGGGCGGCGCGCGACGTCATCCAGAACCACCTGCTGCAGCTGCTGGCGCTGACCGCCATGGAGGAGCCGGTCTCCTTCGAGGCCGACGCGCTCAGGGCGGAGAAGGAGAAGATCCTCTCCGCCGTCAAGCTCCCGGACGACCTCGACGCGCACAGCGCGCGCGGGCAGTACAGCGGCGGCTGGCAGGGCGGGGAGCAGGTCCGTGGCTACCTCGAGGAGGACGGCATCCCGCCGGACTCCGAGACCGAGTCCTACGCCGCGGTCCGACTGGACGTGGACACCCGCCGCTGGGCCGGCGTGCCGTTCTACCTGCGCACCGGCAAGCGCCTGGGCCGCCGGGTCACCGAGGTGGCCGTGGTGTTCAAGCGCGCGCCACACCTGCCGTTCGACATGACGGCCACCCAGGAGCTCGGCGAGAACGCGCTGGTGATCCGCGTCCAGCCCGACGAGGGCGTGACCATCCGCTTCGGTGCGAAGGTGCCGGGGACGGCGATGGAGGTCCGCGACGTCACGATGGACTTCGGCTACGGCCACGCCTTCACGCAGGACTCCCCCGAGGCGTACGAGCGGCTCCTGCTGGACGTGCTGCTCGGTGACCCGCCGCTGTTCCCCCGGCAGAAGGAGGTCGAGCTGTCCTGGCAGATCCTCGACCCGGTCCTGGCGCACTGGTCCCGGCGCGGCCAGCCCGAGGCGTACGCGCCGGGCACGTGGGGACCGGCGGCGGCCGACCGGATGCTCGCCCGCGACGGGCGCAGCTGGCGACGCCCCTGACGCCAGCACCGACGAGCCCTGAGGAAGAGACATGATCGTCACCCTGCGCAACACCAACTCGGCCGAGGTCGGCTCCCGGCTGGTCTCGCTCCGGGACGAGGGCGGCGCCGTCGCGCTCGGCCGGGTGCTGACCCTGGTGGTGCTGTCCGAGGACGAGGACTCCACCGAGCGGGCGATCCGCACCGCCAACGGCGCCTCGCACGAGCACCCGATGCGCGTGCTCGTCGTCATGCCGGACCGGCCGGACGAGGCGGCCGGCCTGGACGCCGAGATCCGGGTCGGCGGCCACGCCGGCGCCTCCGAGGTGGTGGTGCTCCGCCCGCGCGGTGGTGCCGGCCGCTCCCCCGGCACGCTGGTCATGGCGCTGTTGCTGCCGGACGCGCCGATCGTCGCGTGGTGGCCGTCGGTTCCGCCGCCCAGGCCGTCCACCGACCCGATCGGTGCCATGGCCCAGCGCCGCATCACCGAGTCGGTGCGTACCCGCGACCCGATCGCGACCCTGCAGGCGCTGCGGGCCGCCTACGCGCCCGGTGACACCGACCTCGCCTGGGGCGCCCTGACGCTGTGGCGTGCGCTGCTGGCCGCCGCGCTGGACGAGTCGCCGGGCGACGAGGTCACGTCCGTCACGGTCATCGGTGCCGAGGGGAACCCGTCCGTCGAGCTGCTCGCCGCGTGGCTGCGCGTGAGCCTCGGCTGCATCGTCTCGGTCGAGTACAGCGGGAACGGCGGCATGCGCGGCGTCGTCCTGGAGCAGCCCTCGGGGCCGATCCGGGTCGACCGTCCGGCCGGCTCCACGGTCGCGACGCTGTCGCGTCCCGGACGGCCGGACCAGGTGATCAACCTGCCCCGGCGGAACACCGAGAACACCCTCATCGAGGAGCTGCGGCGGCTGGACCCGGACCTGACCTACGGCAAGGTGCTGACCCAGGGCCTGGGCGAGCTCGAACCGGCCTGAGCCCCACGTCCGGACCATGGGGACCTCTGCCCGCGACGACGCGCGGCTTGCGTCGTGACCGCGCTGTACGGTGCCCGGGAGGAGGGGGACGGATGAGGAGCGTGACGGCCACGACGACGGCGCTCGCGCTCGCCGCCGTGCTCACCGCCTGCGGGGCGCAGGGGTCGGGTGCCGGCGGGCCGGAGCCCGGTGCGGGTCCCACCGACGACGAGTCCGGCGAGATGGTGAGCGGTCCGCTGCCCGAGTGGTTGTGCGACAACCGTGACGAGGCGGGCGACGGGGCCACCGCGGAGGGCACCGAGGACCCGGGCGAACCGGACGACTCCGAGACGGCCGACGGGCTGGTTCTCACCGATACGGACGTCACCGAGGCCACGTGGGAGACACCCTCGGGCTTCACCGAGGCGAGCGGCTATCACGAGGACAACCCGGTCGAGGACCTCGCGGGGATCTGGGTGGCCGAGCCGAGCGACGGGTCCGCGCCGACGCTGAACGTGGTCAACGTGGTCAGGTACACGGGACTGGAGTGGGACCCGGCGACCGGCGGAGGGCCCTGCGATCCCGTGCCGATGGGCGACATCGAGGCTCGGCTGGCGCGATACATGGACCAGATCGGTGCCGAGCCGCTGAGCGACGCCGAGCTCACCACGCTCGCCGGGCTGCCGGCCGTGACCCAACGCGTCTCGCTCGCGGACTACGACTACGTGGGCTGGTGGCTCTTCTCGCAGCAGGAGCTGCTGCACGTCTACTGCCAGTGGACCGACGAGACGTACCGGCCGGTCATCGAGGCGGGGTGCGACGAGCTCGTCGCCTCGGTCCGCCTGCCCTGAGGGCCGGGGCCGCCGGGAGGTCAGGAGGCGGTGGCGCGACCGCGTCCTCCCACCGTGCGGATCGTCTCGTCGAACTCCGCCGTGACGTCACCGGAGTCCCGGTGCGTCGCGAGGCTGACGAGGACGGCGAGCACGGTGTTGAGCAGGAAGCCGGGCACGATCTCGTAGAGGTCGAACAACCCTCCGTCGGTGTTGCCCCACCAGCCCACGGTCACCGCTCCGGCGACCATGCCCGTGAGCGCACCCGCCATGCTCAGCCGACGCCAGTACAGGGACAGCAGGATGGTCGGGCCGAATGCGGCGCCGAAGCCGGCCCAGGCGAACGCGACCAGGCCCAGCACGGTGTCGTTCTGCGTCCACGCCATGGCGGCCGCGGCCAGGGAGACCAGCAGCACGGCGGCGCGCCCGAGCAGGACCTGGCGGCGGTCGGAGAGCCGCTCGCCGAGCAGCACCTTGCTGAGGTCCTCCACCAGCGCGGACGAGGTGACGATGAGCTGAGAGGAGATGGTGCTCATGATCGCCGCGAGCACCGCCGCCAGCAGGAAGCCCGCGACGAGCGGGTGGAAGAGGACCTGCCCGAGCACGAGGAACACCGTCTCCGGGTCCTCGAGGGTGCGGCCGGTCTGCTGGATGTAGGCGAGCCCGACGAGCGCCGTGCACACGGCCCCGGTCACCGCGAGAAGCATCCAGCCGATCCCGATCCGCCGGCCCGCCGTGGCCTCTGCGCTGCTGCGCAGCGCCATGAACCGCACGATGATGTGCGGCTGGCCGAAGTACCCCAGCCCCCAGGCGAGCGCCGAGACGACCGCCAGGGCACCGGCTCCGGCACCGAACCAGGACAGCCGGCTGGGGTCGATCTCCCGGATCGACTCGGCGGCCGCGCCGGGCCCGCCGACCGCCACCACGCCGACCAGCGGCACGGCGAGCAGCGCCAGGAACATCATCGTCCCCTGGACGAAGTCGGTGTAGCTCGCGGCGAGGAACCCGCCGAAGAGCGTGTACGCCACCGTGACGCCGGCGACGAGCAGCATCCCGTGCTGGTACTGCATGCCGAAGGAGGCGGCGAAGAACACACCGCCGGAGACCATGCCGGAGGAGACGTAGAAGGTGAAGAAGACGAGGATGATGACGCCCGCGGCGATCCGCAGCACGCGGGAGCGGTCCCGCAGGCGGTTCTCCAGGAAGCTCGGGATGGTGATGGAGTTCCTCGCCACCTGCGTGTAGACCCGCAGGCGCGGCGCGACCAACTTCCAGTTGAGCCACGCACCGATCGTGAGGCCGACGGCGATCCACGCCTCCACCAGACCGGCCGCGTAGACGGCGCCGGGCAGCCCGAGCAGGAGCCAGCCGGACATGTCCGACGCGCCTGCGCTGAGCGCGGCGACCGGCGTCGGCAGCCGACGACCGCCGAGCATGTACTCGTCGAGGCTGGTGTTCCGGCGCAGGAAGTAGGTGCCCACGCCGAGCATGGCGGCGAAGTAGATGACGAGCGCGGCCACCTGGTACGCCTGGTCACTCATGCGCGGTCCTCCTGCCGCTCAGCCGGTCGGTTCGGGTCCCGGGGGGACGACGCGGCCACCGTACTCGGCGGCGTCGCGGACGAACGTGCGCAGCGCCGTGCGGCCGGCGTCGTCGCCGATCTCCACCGCCGTCAGGTCGTAGCACGCCCGGTGGCCCGCTGCCTCGCCGAGGTGGCGCAGGAGCTGGGTGAACTCGGTGGCGGTGTGCACGTCGAGCGGCCCGGCCACGTGCACCTGCGGGACGCCGCACCGGTCGTCCATCCGCACCCTGAAATGCAATGACACCTCCCACCGCGTCCGCCGATGTGGCGACGGTAGGACGCTTCGGGACGGACGGCGACCCGGGGGCCTCACCCCTGCGTGCCGCCCGGTGGACGGCGGTATCGCCCGGCGGCGAGCTCGGTGACCCGGAGGTCCGCGGGCGGCTCGTCGAGGGGCCACTCCACGAGGTCCACCTCGACCACGGGCCGCGCGGGGTCGCGCGGTATCCGGAAGGTCCGGATCTGGCTCGGGCCGAAGTCCGCCTCGAGCGTCCTGCCGACCACCGGGAGCTCGAGGTGACCGCGTGCGGGCCGTCCGGTGGTCTCGACGGCGCGCACCACGAGGTCCGGGCCGTCTTCGCCGTCGTCCTCGGCGCCCTTGACGGCGGTGATCATGACCTGGCCGCCGCCGTCGGACACGGTGGGCAGGGCGTCGGGCAGCGAGCCGGGGTGGAAACTCTCGAGCATGGCACGCACCGGTGAGGTGAGCAGTGCGGCGCGGCGGGTGAGCCCGGCATCGCGCCAGTCGCCGGCGTGCGGGACGAGCAGGTACCGGAACTGCTGCACCCCGAGGTCCTGGTGGGCGTAGATCTCCCCCGGGTCCAGCTGGCGCGGGTCGTGCCAGGCGTAGACGGGGCTGCGGACCGCGGTGAGGCCGATGCTGGCGCCCGCGCCGTCGTGCGCCGGCAGCACGTCGAAGGCGTGCTTGGCGTCGGTCACGACCGCCAGGCCGGCCCGCACCGCAGGGGCGTCGCCCGCGCCCCCGACGCCCGGGGACGGCAGCACGCCGGTCAGGTCGACCCACGACTGGGCGGGCTCCTCCGCGCCGTCGACGGGGCGCTCGAGGGACCCGAACGGCACCTCGTACGTCGCCGTCGGGTCCTGCAGGGCGGTCGGGACGCGGACCTTGAGCAGGTGCGCGGGCTCGCGCCAGTCGAGCGTCACGCGGACCTCCAGGTGGTCGGCGGCGTGCTGGAGCACGAGCTCCTCGACCATGACGGACCGGCCCCACTCCCGCTCGATCCGCAGCCTGGCCCGCACCGGCCCGCTCTCGAGAAGCAGCACACGGGTCGTACGCATCGGTTCCCCGGGCCACGCGTACGAGACGACCCGGTGGCCCCAGGTGTCGGTCGGGTCCTCGCACACCTGCAGGTGCTCACCGCCGGCGTCGGCCACCAGGTCCTGCCCCGTGCGCTTGTCCACCAGGGACCGGAGCCAGCCGGTCTGCGGGTCCACCTCGACCCGCAGCAGCGGGTTCTCCAGGACCTCCGTGGTCGCGTGCAACCGGCCGCGCGGGTCCGCGCTCCACCCCAGGTCGCCGGGGTCCGGGCCTCCCCGGAGGCGGTAGAGCCGGTAGCCGAGCGGGGGCACCTGGACCTCGAACAGCTGGGCGGCCCGGCCCCGGTCGTTCGTGGTGGCGACCGGCTGGACCCGTTGCGAGGGGGTCTGGTGCCCCTCGGCGTCGACGACGTGGACACCGCCGGGCTGGGAACCGTACTGGAGCTCGACCTCGGTCCGCACCGGCCACGGGTGAGGGTTGAAGACGACGACGGGCTGGGTCCCCTCGTCGTGCGGGATGTCCAGGCGGGAGGCGAGGACGTTCTGCACCCGGGTGATGACGCGCTGGGAGATGGCGACCGCCTCCCCGAGCTGGTCCCGAGCGTCGTCGTAGGCCGGGGCGATCGCCGAGCCGGGCAGGATGTCGTGGAACTGGTTGAACAGGACCTGCTGCCAGGCTCGTGCCAGGTCTTCCCGGGGCAGGTCGAGGCCCTGCCAGAGCGCCCCGAGCACGGCCCAGCGTTCGGCGGAGAGCACCTTGGCCTGGGCACGGCGCTGCCAGGCCTTGATGCCGGAGTGCGCGGAGTAGCACCCCGCCGCGTGGTGCTGGAGATCCTCCCGCCAGACCGGCAGCGCGGCCATGCCGTTCTCGCCGAGCCGCGCCGCGAGCTCGTCGAAGTACCGGCGCGGGGAGGACATGCGCAACCGGCCGAAGGAGCCCATGCGGTCGTAGCGCCGGATGGACTCGATGTTGGCGCGGGTCGGCCCGCCGCCGTGGTTGCCGACGCCGTAGAAGATCATCAGGTCCCCCAGGTGGCGGTCGGCCTGGCCGAGCGCCTTGTCGGTCTGCCCGTCGACGTGCCCGGGCGGGCTGCAGTACTCGTACGGGATGCGGTAGCCGAGCACCCGGCTGCCGTCCGGCGCCTCCCACCAGAACGCGGTGGCGTCGAGCTCGGACTCGTGCGGCCCGGGCCGCAGGAACACGTAGCTGTCCATCCGCTGGCCACGCAGGATCTGCGGGAGCATGACGTTGTGGCCGAACGGGTCCACGTTCATCCCGACGTCGGCCGTGACACCGAACTTCTCCCACAGGTAGCGCTGGCCGTACAGGCCCTGCCGGACGAAGGACTCGCCGGCCGGCAGGTTGCAGTCCGGCTCCACCCACCAGCCACCGGTCATGACCCAGCGTCCCTCGGCGACCCGTTCGCGGATCCGCTCGAACAGACACGGGTCGGACTCCTCCACCCAGGACAGCAGGACCACCTGGTCGCAGGTGAACACGAAGTCCGGGTACTCCTCCATCCGGTGGATGACGGACCAGAACGTGGCCCGCGCCTCCTGGTAGCCCTCCTGCCAGGGCCACAGCCACACCGGGTCGATGTGCGCGTTGCCGATCATGTGCAGCGTCCGGTCGGGGGTGGCCCGGGGCCGTCTGCCGTCCTCGAGCCCGCTCGGCTGGTCACCGGACGGTGCGTTGGCGACCGGGGCCCGGTCGGGCGGGGAGGAGGCGTCCGACGATCCTGGCATCGTTACCACACCGGCGATGCTAGCCGTCGCGGGCCGGACCGGTCGAGCCGCGCACGACCATCGGGGCGGGCAGGACGACGGTGCGCGGCGGTTCCTCGCCGTCGGCGAGACGCGCGAGCAACCGGTCGACGGCGGCCGCGCCCACCGCGACGGCGTCCTGCGCGACGGTCGTCACAGGCGGGTCGACCATGGTCATCCAGGGCGCGTCGTCGAACGAGGCGAGGCTGAGGTCGCCGGGCACCGCGAGCCCCGCAGTGGCGGCCGCGCGCCACGCACCCTCGGCGAGGACGTTGTTCGCCGCGAAGACGGCGGTGGGTCGCCGGGAGGAGGCGAACAACGCGTCGGCGGCGGCCTGGGCGGCGGTGACGTCCCAGCCCGTGGCGACCACGAGGTCGGGGTCGACCGGCAGGCCGCGGTCCTCGTGGGCGGCACGGAACCCCTCGTGCCGCTCGCGGCCGGTCGTCCACGCGGTCTCGTCGATGAGCAGCGCGATCCGGGTGTGTCCGAGGTCGAGGAGATGATCGGTGACGGCACGCGAGCCCGCGCGGTTGTCCACCACGACCGCGTCGCACACGTCCGGTGCGAACTGG
The DNA here is from genome assembly GCF_042665525.1 of Georgenia alba. NCBI lineage: Bacteria > Bacillati > Actinomycetota > Actinomycetes > Allobogoriellales > Allobogoriellaceae > Georgenia > Georgenia alba. Next base: position 879,957 of record NZ_JBHTCQ010000002.1, on the reverse strand, counting down.
CGGTCGACCTCGACGACGGGCGTGCCGTGCCGGCCGAGGTACTCCGCCACGGCACCGGAGACCGGCGTGGCGACCACACCCGCGAGCCGCATGGCGACGAACGCCTCGGCGGCCGCGACCTCGTCCGTCTCGCCACGGCCGAGGTCCGTCAGGGTGAGGGTGTAGCCCTTGGCGCGCGCGGCGTGGCCTGCACCGGCCGCCAGGTCGGCGTAGAAGGGGTTGCGCAGGTCGTGCACGAGGACGCCGACCGATCTGCTGACGCGCTGCTTGAGGTGGCGGGCCATGGCGTCCGGCACGTAGCCCAGGCGCTGCGCTGCCTCCCGGACGCGCTCGCGCACCGCCGGAGCGGCGTACCCGCGGCCGGTCAGGGCTCGCGAGGCGGTCGACTGGGAGACGCCGGCAGCCTCGGCGACGTCCCGGATGGTGGCCCGTCGCGCGGCGCTCACCGCGCCGCCTCCTCGTCCGCGAGGAGGCTCGCGACGGCGACGTGCTCGGCCGCGTGGACGTCGACGAGCGCCTCGCAGTGCTGCCCGAGCCGCAGGTCACCCACGGCCACGTCGATCGCCAGCCGTGCCCGCCGGGACGGGCGAGGTCCGACGGTGACCGTAAGCGGGACGGTGACCTCGGCGGAGCCGGGCAGCTCGGTCCCGACGACCGCCGGCCGGGCCGACCATCCCTCCGGGAGGACGGGCACGAGCCGCGCGCGGGCCGCCTGTGGGAACGGGTTGCGCACGGAGACCTCGTAGGTCAGCGTCTCCCCCGGCCGGGCCGTGGTGAGGTAGGGCGCGACCCGGGCGATCAGGCCGTCGGCGCCGAGGTCCACCTCCTCGAGCGGCAGCAGGTCGCGGTGGATGCGCGCCAGCTCTGCGCCCTCCTCGGTGAGCATGTCGAGGTAGTCCTCGTCCACCCAGCGCGGGTCCCAGTGGCCACTGACCATGAGGCCCGGTGCGACCTGCCGGTAGAGCTCCGCACTGCGGACGTAGTCCTCGACGCGGAACCGGTTCCGGTACTGGTAGTTCAGGACCTCCCGCCGGTCTCCCGGCACCCCGAGGCCGGTCTGCTGGTCTCCGGTGGCCAGCACGCGCACGCCGTCGACCTCCAGCTCGAAGGCCGTCTGGAAGAGCGTGTGCCCGGCCAGCTCGTGCACGGTGATCTCGTACTCTCGCCAGCGGACGGTCCCGCCGAGCGGCAGCACCCGATCGGTGCGGATGGGGTCGTACCACTGGCAGGGCAGGTCGTGGCGCAGCGGGTCGGCGAGGACGGGTGCCACGTTCTGGCCCGCCCACACCTCGGTGCCCTCCACCTCGCGCAGCAGGTTCAGGCCCGCGACGTGGTCGTCGTGGTAGTGCGTGGCCAGCGCCACCTCCACCCGGGTCACGCCGTGGTCGGCGCGGAGCGCCGGCAGCGAGGCGAGCCAGGGCCGCCGGGCGGCCCGATCGGCACCCGGCGGGAGCCCGGTGGTCATGTCGTAGCCGTAGTCGATGACCAGGGCGGCACCGGAGTCCGAGAGCAGCACATAGCTGCACGCGTTGCTCGTCCGGTTCATCAGGAGGTGCTCGGTGAGCTGGACGAAGGGTGAGTCGAGGCGTGCCCGCAGGTCCCACGGGTAGGGCCGGCGGGAGTCGACGTACCGCTGCATGCGCGTCCCCAGCAGCTCCAGGGCGGCGGCCGGGTCATCCATCGGCTCGCCGTGCGACGGGAGCAGCAGGCCCAGGCCCTGCCGGAGCAGCAGGTAGCAGCTCAGGACCGTCATCGCCGGTCCCTCGTTCTCCGTGTAGGACCACTGGGTCGCGGCGAGCGACCACACCTTGCCCGGGGCGTAGATCAGGTCACCGGTGAAGGCAAGTCGTTCCCCCGCCCGTTCGACGACGTAGGTCACCGATCCGGTCGTGTGCCCGGGCGTCGGATGCACCTCGACGCGCACGCCGTGGTAGTCGGCCGTCCGGTACTCCGGCACCGTGCCGGCCACCTCGACGGGCTCGAGGAGGGAGAAGCGGTCCTGCCGGAGGTTGTAGTCGTTGACGAGGTTCCTGGTCCGCCACATCTCGTCGACGGAACGAAACAGGTCCACCTCCACGGGCGGCACGTGCACGGCGGCGCCGGAGGCCACCGCGCGGGCGAGCCCCTGGCCCTGGTCCCGGTGGTGGTGCGTCATGAGCACGTCCGTGAGGCGGTCGACGCCCATGGCGGGGAGGTGGTCGAGCACCTCCCCGGAGCCGAAGTCGATCGCGACGGCGGTCTGCTCCGGGCCGTGCGGCTCGGCCAGCACGACGTACACGTGGCACGTGTCCGGGATGCGGAAGACCCCGGGGGCAACCTCCGTCGGTGTGCTCACGGTCGTGGATGGTATCGATCCCACAGGGCCGGTCCAAGCCTCCGCGCCCGGGCACCTCACCGCCGCCCCACTCCGAGCTCGAGGACCTGACCCGCCGCGCGCAGCTGCTCCTGCAGCGCAGGCACGTCCACGTCCTGCACGTCCTCCCCCGCCCGAGCGGCCGAGGCCGCCGCGAGCCCGGCGGCATGGCCGAGCATCTGGTACTGGACCTCCATCCGCACGGAGGCGAAGGCGATGTGGGAGGCCGACAGGCAGACCGGGACCAGGAGGTTCCGGCAGTCCTCGCGGCGAGGCACGAGGCACCGGTACGGGATCGGGTACGGCGGGACCGGCACCGAGAGGTAGCCCTCGTTGAAGACCATGGGCCGCGGGCCGTCGAACTCGTACACCCACCGCCACGTGCGCTGCACCTCCCGGACGTCGATGTTGTACGACCCCATGGCCACCACGTCCGGCTCGCGACGCGGGCGCCGCAGGTCCGCCTCGGTGAGGGTGCGATCGCCGATCATGCGGCGGGCCTCCCGGACGTAGAGCTGGTGCGGCAGGTGCCCGGTGTCGGGGAACTCCTCGGGCGGCAGACCCCATCGGGACATCTCCCGCCGCACCCTGGCCGGCACGGCCGGGTCATTGGTGAGGAACCACAGGAAGTCCGTGGTGTGGTCGCGATGGTGCCGCCGGATCTCCGCACGGCGCGCGTGGCCGGCCGTCGGGTACTCCCAGGAGGTCCCGTCCAGGACGTTGAGCGACAGCGGCCCCAGCGAGTTCGCGTCGCACTTGCCGTGCGGGAGGTTGGGCTCCAGCCCGATCATCCAGCCGGCCGTCACCTCGAACCGGTCACGCTCCCACCGGTGGAACAGCCGCCGGGCGAGCTCGAAGTAGCCGTCGTCGTAGCCGGCGCGACGCTCGACGGGGATCCGGTCCGGTGCGGTGGTCAGGCAGACCCGGTAGCCGTAGGCCATGACACCGCCGTCGCCGTCGCCGACGGCGGCGGGCGGCCCGGGACGCAGCTGCGGCAGCAGCGTGCCCTCGACGCCGGGCGGCGGGTCGTCGGCGAACGGTGAGATCCACGGCGGCATCGCGTGCCGGCCGGGCAGCATCTCCTGCCGGCCCGCCAGCGGCTCGCCGTGGCGTGACCTGCCTTCGCGGCCGACGGCGAACGGAACCCCGGCGGCCGCGAGGAGGTCTCCCTCGTAGCTGGCGTCGACCAGCACCGCGCCGGTGAGCGTGCCCGCGGTGAACCGGACGGACCGGATCACCCCGTCCACCACCTCGGCGCCGGTCACCCGGTGCTCCAGGAGCAGATCGACGGCGGCCTCCTCCAGCCAACGACGGAAGACGGCCTCCGCGACGCCCGGCTCGGGCCCGGCATACGTCCCGGGCGTGACGCCGTAGTGGTCTGCGACGTCCTGCCGGAAACGGGCGGCGAGCCCGCCCAGCACCCGGAGGTCGCCGAGGTCGGTGTAGCCCAGCCCGCCGGACGTCATGCCCCCCACGTGGCGACGCGGCTCGGCGAGGGCCACCGTGGCTCCGGTGCCCGCCGCGGCGACGGCCGCGCAGACGCCGGCCGAGGTGGCGCCGTAGACGATGACGTCGTAGCCGCCCGACGTCATCGGGTCTCCCGGTAGCGGCGCCAGGACGTGGCCACGAGCGCGAGGTCCCCGGGGGTCAGCGGCTCGCCTGAGCGGTCCATCCGGTCCACGTAGTACAGCGCGGGGACGCCGAGGTCGGCCTGGGCGCGGACGTAGGACTGCCAGGCGGCGCGGTCCGGCATCGGCCACTGGTCGGTGTCCACGAGGTGGCCGGGCAGCGCGGCCCGGACCACGGCGACGCGGGCGCGCAGCTGGTCGGCGACCGGGACGGGCGCCGCGGCGGGGTCGCGCTCGAGGACGTCGTTGGTGCGGACCATGTCGCACACGTCCGCGAACGACGGGTGCGGGGTGTGCGTGATGACGAGCGCGTCCGGCTTGGCGGCCTTGGCGGCACGGTAGATCGTCCGCAGCAGGGTGTGGAGCCCTGCGATCCCCCACGGCGCCCGGGAGCCGGGGTGCCCGGGGTGCAGCGACGGACCGGCGGGCGAGCGTTGGGTGAAGTCGATCTTCAGGCCGTCTGCGTCGATCCCGTCCGGGCCGAGCAGCTGCGCGAGGGTGATCCGCAGCCGGGCACGGTAGGCGGGGCTGCCGGGATCGACCGCGACGGGTGTACCGGCGGCATCCAGGAGGCATTCCTCGGGCGGCAGGCCGGCGGCGTCCCAGGCCTTCCACCACAGCAGCACCCGTTGGCCGCGGGCGTGCCGGGACGCCACCCAGGCCCGTAGGTCGGGCCACCGGCCCGGGTCCGGTCCCGCGGTGCCGTAGGCCTCCTGCCACCGGTCGTCCAGGACGATCGTTCCCGGCACCACGCCGTGCTCCTCGAGGCGTGCGAGCAGGTCGTCGTAGACGTCCTGGCGCGCCATGTCCGGCCCGGTGGGGACGCCGTCGGGGACGGTGGCGGGCGCCAGCTCGTCGAGATGGTACGGGTGGCTGGAAGGTGCGCCCGGCAACGGGGCGAGCGCGCACTGGGCGCCCCAGCCGCAGAAGATCGGCTCCTCCCACCACCGCGCGGCCGGTTCGCCCGGTCCGGGCGGCGCCAGGCCACGGGCGACCAGGTCCGCCCGGTACCGTTCGATCGCCTCGTGCGGCGAGGCCGCCGGCCGCAGCACCAGGGTCGGCGTCGTGAACCGGTCCTCGACCCGGGTGTGGCCGTCGTAGTCCAGCAGGATCCGGAACCCCCCGTCGACCGTGTCGTAGCGCAGCGACGTGAAGGTCAGCTCCTCGACGGCGGCCCGCACCCAGAGTCCGAGCCACTCCCCCGCCGGCACGCCGGTGGCGTCAAGTGCCGGCTCCCGGCCGAGCGCGAGGCACAGCGGCGGCGGTGAGAAGACGGCGTGGAGCCGTCCCGGAGAGGCGTCGCCGAGCGCCCCCAGCACGACGGCGGAGCGTGCCGGGCGGACCACCTGGACCGGTTCGCTGGGTGCCGGGCTGAAGACGGAGGCGTGCTCGATCGAGGACCAGAACGGGCCGCATGCGCCGGAGGCGAGCGAGCCCCGGCCACCGAGCACGCAGACCGTCCCGAGGGTGCCGCGGCCGGTGACCGTCGCCTCGACGGTCACCTCCTGCGGCGTGCAGCGAAGGCTGGTGCGTTTCGCCTGCCAGGCCGTGGTCGCCGTCGTGAGGCTCACCTCGACCGTGCCGTCCGGGTCTCGTCTCACGTCCGGTGCGCCGACGCCGTAGGCGTCGTCCGGCACGTCCGTGCGGTCCAGGGTCGCCAGCAGGCTGAGGTGGGACCAGATCCGACCGGCACGGTCGGCGAGCACCGCGCGCGGCGGGTCGGCTCGGACCTCGAGCTGGTAGTCGGCGGCCTGCACCCGCACGGCTCCCGCCCGTTCGGTGACCTCGACGGTCGCGGTCGGGCTCGTCGCATGCTCCATGGCGTTCTCGTCCGTTCGGCGGCGGGTGGCGGCCCGTGAGACTCGGCTCAGCCCTTGGACCCGGTGGTCGCGATGCCCTCGATGAAGTGCCGCTGGCCGAGGAAGAACAGGACGATCATCGGGATCGTGGTGATCACCGAGGCGGTGACGATGATCTCCCAGTGCCAGTTGCCACCGAAGCCGTACTGGTCCAGCAGGGACTTCAGGCCACGGGGGATGGTGAAGGTGCTGGAGTCGCGCAGGTAGATCAGCGGGCGCATGAGGTCCGTCCAGGCTGCCTGGAACTCGAACAGCAGCGTCACCACGATCGCGGGCTTGGTCAGCGGCATGGCGATGCGCCAGAAGATCCCCCAGTTGCTGGCGCCGTCGATGCGGGCCGCCTCGAACGGGTCGCGCGGCAGACCGAGGAAGAACTGCCGCAGCAGGAAGATGTAGAACGCGGAGCCGAAGAGGTTCTGCGCCCACAGCGGCGTCAGGGTGCCGACCTGCCCGAGCGCGTCCCAGATGAGGAAGGTGGGGATCATGGTCACCGCGCCGGGCAGCATCATCGTGGCGAGCACCAGGCCGAACAGCAACCCTCGCCCGGGAAAGCGGAAGTAGGCGAAGCCCCACGCGACCATCGCGCTGGAGATCGTCACCGTCACCGCGGCCAGCACCGTCACCAGCAGGGTGTTGAACAGCCACAGCGCCATCGGCGCCTCGTACCAGACGTCCACGTAGTTCTGCAGCGTGAACGTCTCCGGCACGAGCCGGTTGTCGAACACCTCGCCACGCGGCTTGAGCGAGGCCGAGATGAGCCACACGAACGGGTAGATGAAGACGATCGTGCAGGCCACCAGGGCGAGCAGCACCAGAACCCGACCCACCGAGAGGCGCCTGCGGTTCTGCGGCGGCATCCCGCCGGCGTCCCGGACGCTGGCGGCCCGTGCGAGGTCCGTCAGGGACGTGGCCGAGGCGCTCACCGCTGCTCCCCCTCGTAGTAGACGAACCGTCTGGAGACGCGCAGCTGGATCAGCGTGACGATCAGGATGATGACGAACATCAGCCAGGCCAGCGCCGAGGCGTAGCCCATCTCGAGGAACTCGAAGGCCTGCCGGAACAGGTAGATCGCGAAGAAGAGTGCCGCATCGTTGCTGTAGGTGGTGTTCCCCGAGCCGAAGAAGGCGGTGTAGGACTCGGTGAACGTCTGGAACCCGGCGATCGAGTTGACGACGAAGATGAAGAAGATCGGGCCGCTGATCATCGGCACCGTGATGGTGACGGTCCGCTGGAAGAAGCTCGCGCCGTCCACCCGCGCTGACTCGTACAGCTCGCTGGGGACGTTGCGCAGTGCCGCCAGCAGGATGATGACCGAGGACCCCACGGACCACAGGCTCATGAGGATGAGGCCGGGCTTGACCCAGGCCGGGTCGGTGGTCCAGGCCGGGCCCTCGATGCCGAACCATCCGAGCACCTGGTTGATGAGGCCGTCCTGACCGTTGAAGAGCAGGAGCAGGAGGATCCCGACCGCCACCGGCGGGGTCATCTTCGGCAGGAAGAACGCGGTGCGGAAGAACCCGGCCGCGCGGCCCGCCTGGTTGAGCAGCAGGGCGAGCGCGAGCGCGACGACGACCTGCAGCGGCACCTGGATCGCCGTGAAGTAGAACGTGTTCCACAGCGACAGCCTGACGTCCGGGTCTGCGAGCATCCGCTCGTAGTTCTCGAGGCCGACCCACTCCGGGTCGGTGAGCACGTCGTAGTCCGTGAAGGACAGGTACCCGCTGTACATCACCGGCCAGGCCGTGAAGACGAGGAAGCCGATGAGCCAGGGACTCAGGAACAGCGCGACCCACAGCAGGTTCCGGCGTCGGCTGGCACGTTGACCCGGCCGCGGTGCGGCCGTCGCGGCGGACCGTCCCGCGCGCCTCCCGGAGCGCGCCTCGTGCGTCGTCGCGGCCAACGTCAGCCCTGCTGGTCCCACTCGGCCCAGGCCTCGTCCAGCGCGGCCTGCGCCTCCTCCTGCCCCTGCTCGAGCGACTCCTGGGGCTCGGCCTGCCCGTTGAGGACGCGGTTGACGGCGTCCTGCCACGCCGTCTTGAACTCGGCGTCGGCGGGGTTGGCCGGGAAGGAGAACGTGTGGTCGTTGCCCTCGTACATGGCGTCGATCGCCGAGGCCCACGGTTCGGGCGCGTCGTCGGGCACGAGCTGCTCGCGGATCATGTCGTCGGCCTCGGAGTTGCCCGTCAGCAGGCCGGTGAACAGCTGCCCGGACTCCGCCCGCATGTCGTGGCGCTCCTGGGCGGCCTCGAGCCACGTGTCGGTGGCGGTCATGTGCCGCATGAACCGGCAGGCGACGGGCGCGGTGTCAGTGCCGGCCGGGACGGCCCACGCGGAGCCCGACGCGAACGCCATCGGCTCGCCGTCCTGGTCGCGGAAGGTGTCGAAGGCCAGCGGCGCGTCGGGCGAGACGTCGTTGAGCACGTTGACGTACCACTGCTCCATGGGCATCGCACCGAGGACCCCGGTGGCGAACTGGTTGCCCTCGCCGAAGAAGTCCGCGGAGTCGCGGTAGGCTTTGACGGCGGAGAAGCCGCCCTGCGCGTCGTAGATCCCGACGGCGAACTCGAGCGCCTCCACCACGGCCGGGTCGTCGAGGTTGGCCGTCCGGCCGTCCTCGGAGAGCAACGAGACCCCGTTCGACATCGCCCAGAGCGGCAGGAACTCGGGGAGCTTGCTGTCGTACCCGATGACCTGCAGATCCCCGCCCTCGCGGGCGAGCAGCTGCCCGGCCGCGTCCTCGACGGCGGCCCAGTCGGACCCGTTGACGTCCTCGACGCTGAGGCCGGCCTGGTCGAGCAGGTCGCTGTTCGCCATGGTGATCTGGACCTGGTTGAACTCCGGGATTCCCCAGACCTGGTCGTTGAAGGTGATCTGGTCCAGCGCCGACTCCCGGAAGACGGAGGTGTCGATCCCCTCGCCCTCGATGCACTCATCCAGCGGGATGATCGCGCCGCGGGAGGCGAAGGTGCCGATCTGGTCCCGGTTGGCGTAGATGAGGTCCGGCGCGTCGCCGGCGGCCACGGCGGACAGGAACTGCTGGATGTCCAGGTCGCCCTCGACGAGGGAGAAGTCGACCTCGGGCATGACCCGCTGCGCGGAGTCGTACCGCACCTCGGCGATCTCGTCGTTGAGGCCGAAGCCCATGATCTGGATGTCACCGCTCAGCTCGGCCTCGGGATCGAAGCTGGTCTGCTCGCCGCCGTCACCGCCGTCACCCCCCGCGGGTTCCTGCTGCCCGCGGGCGCACGCGGCCAGCGCGAGGGTCGCCGTGAGCGCGAGCGCCGTGCCGCATCGTAGAGCTGTCCTCATGGTCGATCTCCGCCTTCGTCGTGGCGTCTTCGCCGGGATGGAAGGTCCGAAGCAACGCGGCATCGTTGCCGTGTGGCAACGTACCCACATCGTCATGGACCCGTCAACAGAAACGGTCCCACCGCGTGGTGCCGCTGTCCTGTCGAACGGGCGCAGGCCGAGGGTCAGACCTGGGTCCAGGGGCGTGCCTCGCGATCGACGACCTCGGCGAGACGCTCCAGCCGGGGTCGGGAGGTCACGCGCAGCCGGCGGACGACGTCCCGCGTCCCGACGACGTCGCTCCACAGGGCGCGCCCGGCCAGGAAGCCGCTGCCACCGGCGCGACAGGCCGCGGTCACCGCGCGCAGGAAGTTCTCCCGCTGCACCCCCTGGGAGAGGACGACCCACGGCCCGGTGATGTCGCCGGCGAGGGCGTCGCACGCGGCCTGCAGCTCGCGGTCGGACCCCTCCCCTGCCCGCGGCACCTGCACCTTGTACAGGCTCGGGCCGAGCGGGGACAGCTCGCGCGCCGCCTCACGGATGGCGGCCTCCGCGTCGAAGTCATGCTCGTCCGGCGCGGGCCGTACCACGGGCTCGAGGACGGACAGCAGGCCGCGAGCCCGGGCCAGCTCGATAAACCGCCTGGCCAGCTCGACGCGGTCCGCGCGACGCGCGTCGCGCCGCCAGATCAGGAGGAGCTTCAGCGCGGAGACCCCGGCAAGGTCCATCGCCAGGGCGGCCTGGTCCAGGTCGGTGTCCTCCACGGGTCCGCCGGGCTCCTGCGCGAGGGCGTCGACGGCCAGGACCAGCCCGGTGGCCCGGGGCAGGACGGCGCGGACCTCGCCGAAGCCGTAGTGACGGTCGATGAGGAACCCGGAGGCCAGCGGCCCGAGCTGCTCGGCGACGGCGACCTTGAAGTCGACGAGCACCTGGTCGCCGGGACGGCCGGCACCGGCCAGGTCGAACATGTGACGGAGGCTCTCGCGCTGGTCCATCGCGACCATGGCGAGACCGCCGGACGGCCGGGCGATGTCCTCGAGCGTGGCGGGGATGCTGGTCGGACTCATCGGGCTCCTTCGGTGGCGGCGCGGACGAACGCCTCCAGGGCGTCGCCGTACCGGTCGGGACGGGCCGGCAGGTCGGTCGCGGGCAGGCGTGGGGCGTCGCGCAGCGCGTCCTGGGGCGGCCCGAGGAGCCCGGCTCGGGCCGCGGCGAGCAGACCGGCACCGGTGGCGACGGGCTCCCGCGCGGTGATGTGGCGCAGCGGACCCGTGAGCGCCAGCCGACGCGACTCGATCACACCGGGCAGGTCGAGCACGCTCCCGAGGAGCGTGAGGGCGCCGGGCTCGGTGTCACCGAGCCGGGCCTGCTCCGTGAGCATCCACCGGGCCTGCAGGGCGAGACCGTCCAGGACCGCCCGGGCCAGCGCCGCGGCGTCCAGGTCACGGGCCTCCGCCGCAGCGGCGCCGTGCCGCAGCACGCGCACGGTCGCCGCCGGGTCCGGGCGCGGCGCCTGCCGGCCGGCTCGGTACGGCAGGACCACGGCAGCCGGCGGGCCCGGGTGTGCCCGCAGCTCCTGGGCCGCCGCGGCCAGGGCGTCCTCGACCGGTCCGTCGATGTGCTCCTCGAGCCACCCGAGCATGCTGCCCGCGCTCGGGCTTCCGGCCAGGAGCGCGTGGTGTCGCCCGTCGGCGGTGCGCACCCGGCTCATCCCCGCGGCCGCGACCGGGCCGGTATCCGGCGCGGCGGACAGGATGGTGAAGGCGGCCTCGGCGGTGCCGACCGAGCAGGCGCGTGCGCCCGTTCCCCGCGCGCCCGCCGCCCACGAGCCCACCGAGTGGTCGTGCCCGGCGACGACGACCGGGGTGCCGTCCGGCAGACGTGCGGCCAGGCCGTCGAGTCCGGAGCGTCGCGCCGCGTGGGTGCTGGCGTGCCCCGCCACCCCCTCCGGCGGCGCGACGGCGGGGAGCTGCGCCGGCCGGAGACCGACGATGTCGAGCAGCGCGCCGTCGAACGACGCCGAGGGAGGGCCGTCCGTCCGGTAGGCCATCGTGCGGCCGGCGAGGGTGTGGTCGGTGACGAGCCGGCCCGTCAGCGCCAGGACGACGAGGTCCGCGGCACCGGCCCACCGTCGGAAGGCGACGTCGCGGTCGCGCAGCCACGCCCACGTCGCCAGGGGGGCCTTGCCGCTGGGCCGCACCCCGGTACCGGCGAAGAGCCGGTCGGCACCCACGCGGTCCGCGAGGCGCCGCGCCTGCTCCGTCGCCCGGTGGGCGTCCCACCGGAGCAGCTCGGTCACCGGGCGGTCGGCGGCGTCGAGGGCGACACCCGTCTCGGCCATGGACGCCACCCCGACCACCTGCGGCGGATCGTCGGTGGCGCGGAGCACTTCGCCGGCGACGCTGTCCACGGTCGCCAGGAGGCCCGGGGCGTCGTCGGGTGTCGGACGGGCCGTCACGGCGAGCTCCTCGACGCCGGCGCCGTCGACCGCCACGAGCGCGGCCTTGGTGTTGGTCGTCCCGACGTCGATGCCGAGCGCCAGCGTCATGGTCGATCGTCCTCCCTGCGCCGCGGCGCCGGAGCTCAGTGCCGGTGTGCCGCCTCGGCCAGCCGCCGCAGCTGCGCGACCTCGGCCGCGGCGTCGTCGGCCTTGTAGACGGCCGAGCCGGCGACGAACACATCGGCACCGGCCTCGGCGGCACGGCCGATCGTCTCCCGCGAGATCCCGCCGTCGACCTGCACCCAGAGGTCCAGCCCGGCCGCCTCGATCGCGTCTCGGGCCCGGGTGATCTTCGGCAGCGTGCCGTCGATGAAGGACTGTCCACCGAACCCGGGCTCGACCGTCATCACGAGGATCATGTCGAACTCCGGCAGCAGGTCGAGGTAGGGCTCCACGGGGCTTGCCGGACGCAGCGCCAGGCCGGCGCGAGCGCCGAGGGCGCGCAGCTCCCGGGCGAGGCGCACCGGAGCGGTGGCGGCCTCGGCGTGCACCGTGACCGACGCGCACCCGGCCTCGGCGTACGCGGGCGCCCACCGGTCCGGCTCCTCGATCATGAGGTGCGCGTCCACGGGCACCGGGGAGGCCTCCAGGATGGCGGAGACCACCGGCAGGCCGAGGGTGAGGTTCGGGACGAAGTGGTTGTCCATGACATCCACGTGCACGTAGTCGGCGCCCGAGATCTTCGCCAGCTCACCCCGCAGGTCGGCGAAGTCGGAGTTCAGGATGCTCGGCGAGATGACGATGCCCACCCGGCCAACATAGCGACCCGGCCGCTACCGGCGCCGGAGCAGCGCCAGGAACATCGCGTCGGTGCCGTGCCGGTGCGGCCAGAGCTGGGCGTACGGGCCCTGCAGGCCGGGGTCGGACCGGCTGATCTCGGTGAGGACCGCCGCGGCGTCCAGCAGCTCTGTGTCGCCGCGGCGCAGGGTGTCCTCCACCACGAGGCGCGTCTCCGCCACGTGCGGGGAGCACGTGACGTACCCGACCACTCCCCCGGGCCGGGTCGCCTCGACGGCGGCGGCGAGCAGCTCACGCTGCAGGCGTCCGAGCGTGCCCAGGTCGCCGGGCGAGCGGCGCCACCGGGCCTCGGGCCGGCGACGCAGCGCGCCGAGGCCGGTGCACGGCGCGTCCACGAGCACCCGGTCGAACCGCTCCGGCATCTCGCGGCCCAGGTCGCGGCCGTCGCCGACCCGGATCTCGACGGAGTCCGCGACCGCGGCCGTCGACCCCCGCACCAGCTCGGCGCGGTGCGGCGCGACCTCGTTGGCCAGCAGCCCGGCGCCGCGTTCCCGGGCGAGGGCGCCGAGGAGTGCCGCCTTGCCACCCGGCCCGGCGCACAGGTCCAGCCACTGCTGGTCCGTGCCCTCCACCGGGGCGCCGGCGACGGCGAGGGCGACGAGCTGGGACCCTTCGTCCTGCACACCCGCCGCGGCGCGCCGCACGGCGGGTAGCCGCCCGGGATCACCCGCACCCGGCACAAGGGCGTAGGGCGAGAACCGGCCGCGCTCCGGCTCCTGGTCCGCCAGCCGTCGGCACTGCGCCGCGAGCTCGTCCAGCTCGACCAGGCCCGGCCGCGCGACGAGCGCCACGCGGGGCGAGAGGTTGTGTGCGCGGAGCAGCTCGGTCAGGTCCCGGTCGGGTTCTTCCACCCCCTCCGTGAGCAGGCTCTGCCGCAGCGCCCGGGTGATCCAGTCCGGGTGGGACTCGAGCACGGAGAGCCGTGCCACCAGGTCGGTGCCGTCCGGGTCTGCCTCGGCCCCGAGCCGTTCGAGCCACGCGTCGGGGCCGGTCTCGCCCACGGTTCGCAGCACGGCGTTGACCATCCCGGTGGGCGCGGGACCGACCACCTCACGGGTCAGCGCCACGGTCTCGGAGACGGCCGCGTGGCTCGGCACGCGCATCCCGAGGAGCTGGTGGGCGCCGAGCCGGAGCAGGTCCAGCACCTCGGGATCGAGCGAGCCCAGCGGCCGGTCGCGGGTGCAGGTGCTGAGCACGGCGTCGTACCGCGCGCGCAGGCGCAGCGTGCCGTACGTCAGCTCGGTCGCGAACGCGGCGTCCCGGCCGGAGATGCCGCGCTCCCGGAGCAGGCCGGGCAGCACGAGGTTCGCGTAGGCGTCGGACTCCGCCACCCGGCGTAGCACCTCGTAGGCGGCGAGCCGCGCCGGATCGGGACGGTGCCGCCGTGGACCCTGTCCCCGGCCGCCCTGTCGCCGGCTGCCCTGTCCCCTGCCGGCCTGCCGTGCGGGTCCCCGGCGTGCGCCGCGCTCACCTCCGCCGTCGCGATGTGTCACGGACGTCCGCCCTCTCCGGGGGCGCCGCCGAGCACGGTGCCGGGCTCGAGCCGCGCCCCCCGGGCCCAGGCGTCCGCAGCCATCCACGACCGCCCGGCCGGGGCCACCTGATCGAGCGCGACGGCGTGCGACCCGGTGCCGACGAGGACGGCCCGCCGCTCCGCCCGGACCTCACCGGGCGAGAGGTCGGTGACGTCGGGGCGGGGATCGACGGGCCCCAGCTTGACGCGGGTGCCGTCCGGCAGGGTGGTCCACGCCCCGGGGGCAGGCGTGCACCCCCGCACCAGCCGGTCGATGGCGAGCGCGGGTTCGGCCCACCGCACCCGGGCCTCGGCCGCCTCGAGCTTCGGGGCGAGGCTCACCCCCTCGGTCGGCTGTGGCCGGGCCCGGGCGGTGCCGGCCGCCAGGCCGTCGACAACGGACAGCAGGAGCGCCGCGCCCGAGACGGCGAGCCGGCCGAGCAGGTCGCCGGCCGTGTCCCGGGCCCGTACGGTCTCGGTCAGGGCCCCGAGCACCGGTCCGGTGTCCAGGCCCGCCTCGAGCCGGAAGACGCTGGCGCCGGTGACGTCGTCGCCGGCGATGAGGGCGCGTTGCACGGGGGCGGCACCGCGCCAGGCCGGCAGGAGCGAGAAGTGCAGGTTCAGCCACCCGTGCGTCGGGACGTCGAGCAGGGCCGGCGGCACGAGACCGCCGTAGGCGACGACGAGCGCGGCGTCGGGCGCGAGCTGCGCGATGCGGGCGGCGACCTCCTCCTCGCGCAGGCTGTGCGGGGTGAGGACCTCCAGCCCTTCGGCACGGGCGAGCTCCGCGACCGGGCTCGGGTGCAGCGACCGGCCGCGGCCGCGGCGGGCGTCGGGGCGGGTGAGGACGCCGACGACCTCGTGGTCGGAGTCGAGGAGGGCACGCAGGCTGGGGAGCGCCACCTCGGGGGTGCCGGCGAAGAGCAGACGCATGGCTGCCGAGTCTAGGAGGTGCGCCCGTGCAGCCCGGGCCCGAGCAGCCCGAGCCCGTGCAGGTCCGCACGCAACGTCGCGGCGTCGGTGAACCGCAGTGCGGTCAGACCCACGGCCTCCGCGCCGGCGACGTTGGCGGGTGAGTCGTCCACGAACACGGCCCGCGACGCCTCGACGCCGTACCGCTCGAGGACGATGCGGAAGACGGCGGGGTCGGGCTTGGCCACGCCCTCCCGGCCGGAGACCACGACGCCCTCCAGGAGATCGATCACCGGAGCCGCGCCGGCGGCATGGTGAAAGGTCTCGGCCGACCAGTTCGTCAGCCCCAGCAGGCGGATCCCGGCGGCCGCGAGCTCCTCCACGACGGCGGTGGTTCCCGGGACGGGCCCGGTGAGGGTGGCGGCGAAGTTCGCGAAGTAGCGGGACAGGGTCCGTCCGTGCGCGGGATCGAGGGCGGCGGCCCGGGCGGCCACGTCCGCGATCGGCATGCCTGCGTCGGCGGCGAGGTTGAGGGACCGGAAGTCGGCTGCCTCGGCGAACCGCTCCCACTCCTGGGGCGTCATCTCCTCCGTGAGGGCGCGCGCGGGGTCCCAGCCGACGAGCACGTTGCCGAGGTCCAGGACCACGGTGTCGTATCCGCCTGATGTCACGCGGTCACGATACGTCCTCACCACAGGTCGGTCGGGTCGACGCGGACGCGGACGGCGCCGGGCTCCTTGCGGGCGCTGCGCACCGCGGCGGCCCGGGTGAGGGCCCGGGTCAGCTCCGGCCCGTTGGCACGCTCGGTGCGGACGAGCGCACGCACCTGCTCCTCCTCCGTCTCGACCGGTCCGAGAACCTCCAGGCCCGGCACGTGACCGAGGTGCCCCAGCAGGGACCGCACGGCGGACCGGGGACCCTGCAGGGCCGCGAGGCGGACCGCGGGCGGGAAGGCGAGGCCGGCCCGTTCGGCGAGCTCCCGCTCGGCGAACCCTGCCGGGTCCCAGCGGACGAGTGCCTGGGCAGGCACGGGCGCGGGCTGGCCGAGCAGCATGACGGTCCCGCCGTCGCGCGCCGACCGCACGAGCGCCGCGGCACCGAACCAGCGGCGCAGCGCCTCCGCAGCGGCCCACAGCTCTGGCCGCCCGGTGGTGGCGGACGCATCCAGGATCAGCGCCGCCGCGTATCCGCCCTCGGCCGCCGGCTCGGCACCGGGTGTGGCCACGACGAGCCGGGGCGTGCCGTCGACCGTCTCGACCACGCCGTGGCTGGCGCGCGCGCCGGAGACGACCACGGGCACCGACGGGAACGCGCGTCCGAGCTCCTCCGCCGTGCGGTCGGACCCGACCCGGACCCACCGCAGCCGGGTGCCGTCGCACTCGGGGCAGCGCCAGTCGGCCGCGGGCCGGCCGCACCAGCCGCACGTCGGGGCGGAGCGGGCGCCCTCCAGCCGGAGCGGTCCGTGGCACGCGGCGCACCGGGCGGGCTCGCGGCACCGGGCACAGGCGACCGCGGGCAGGTAACCGGCGCGCGCGACCTGGACCAGCACCGGACCCCGACCGAGCGCGTCCCGGGCCAGCTCCCAGGCCGGGCGCGGGACCCGGGCCGCCGCCGCTGCCCCCTCACGGGCCAGGTCCGTCTCGGAGGGAGCGACCACCCGCGGCGCCGTCTCCCGCACGACGGCGCGGGGCGCCTGGACAGGACGTGCCCACCCCTGCTCGACGAGCAGCTGGGCCTCCACGGATCGGGCGTAGCCGCCGACCAGCAGCGCGGAGCCGCTGAGCTCGGCGCGCAGCACGAGGACCTGACGGGTGTGCGGGTACGGCGCGTGCGGCTCCTCGAGCCGGTCGTCGCCGTCGTCCAGCACGACGGCAAGGCCGAGGTCACGCACCGGCGCGAACGCGGCGGCACGGGTCCCGACCACCACCCGCACCTCTCCCAGCAGCACGCGCAGGAAGCTCCGGTAGCGGCGCGCCGGACCGTCGTCGGCGACGAGCCGGGCGACGGGCTCCTCCGGGAGGGCCTCGCCCAGCGCGGCGACGACGTCGTCGACGTGGCGCGTGGTCGGCACGACCACCAGGGCGCCGCGGCCGGACGCGACGGTGGCCTGGACGGCGGTGGCCACGGCCGGTCCGGTCGGCCCGGGCAGGGTGGTCCAGACCGCCCGGGGGCGCTCCCCGGCGGCGAGGTGGCGCAGGAACGCCGGGCCGCCCGTGTACGGCTCCCACGGGCCGGGCTCGGGCGCCTCCACGGCGGCCGGGGTTGCGGACTCGTCGTGGCGCTCGAGGACGGACTTCTCGGTAGTGGCGTGGCGCGGCGGCACCGCGAGCCGGACCACGTCCATCAGCGTCCCGGCGTACCGGTCCGCGACGGCCCGGCACAGCCGCCGCACCTCGGGGGTGAGGACCGGGACGGCCGAGCTGGCGCGCCGGACCGGGGTGAGCGTGCCGGTGTGCTCGGTGTCGGCCCGGCGCTCCAGCACGAAGGCCTGCCGGTCCTGGCCGGCGAAGCGCACGTGCACCCGAGCACCCGGCACCGCGTTCGCGTCGTGCTCGGGCGGAACGAGATAGTCGAAGGGTCGGTCCAGGTGCGGCAGGGGCGAGTCGACCACGACCCGGGCCACCGGGTCGGTGACGCCGCGTCCGTCGACCCGCCGGGCGCCGGCGGCGACGTCGGGCAGGTCCAGCAGGGTGCCCTGCTCGGGCCGCTGAGCGGGGTCGCCGGTCATGGGCGATCAGCCCACCGCGGCGCGCAGGTCCTCGACCCGGTCGGTGCGTTCCCAGGTGAAGTCCGCCAGCTCGCGACCGAAGTGGCCGTACGCCGAGGTCTGCGCGTAGATGGGGCGGATGAGGTCGAGGTCTCGCACGATCGCGGCGGGGCGCAGGTCGAAGACCTCCCGCACGGCGGCCGCGATGCGCTGCGGCGGGACCTCCTCGGTGCCGAAGGTCTCCACGAAGAGGCCCACCGGGTGCGCGCGCCCGATCGCATACGCCACCTGGACCTCGCAGCGGCGCGCCAGCCCGGCAGCGACCACGTTCTTCGCGACCCAGCGCATCGCGTACGCGCCGGACCGGTCGACCTTCGACGGGTCCTTGCCGGAGAAGGCGCCGCCGCCGTGGCGAGCCATCCCGCCGTAGGTGTCGACGATGACCTTCCGGCCCGTCAGGCCGGCGTCGCCCATCGGGCCGCCGACGACGAACTTGCCGGTCGGGTTGACCAGCAGACGCAGGTCGGTGGTGCGCAGGTCGAGGTCGGCGGCCTGCAGGACCGGCATCACGACCTCCTGCCGCACGGCGTGCGCGAGCATGTCCTGGCGCACCCACTCGTCGTGCTGCGTGGAGACGACGACCGTGTCCAGCGTGACGGCCTGCTCGCCGTCGTACCCGATCGTCACCTGGGTCTTGCCGTCCGGACGCAGCCCGGCGACGCCGCCGTCCTTGCGAACCGTGGCGAGCCGCTCGGCGAGCCGGTGGGCGAGGAAGATCGGCAACGGCATCAGCTGCGGGGTGTCGGCGCAGGCGTAGCCGAACATGAGGCCCTGGTCGCCGGCGCCCTGGTCGTCCAGCGGGTCGTGGTAGTCGGTGCCGGTGCGCTTCTCCTCCGAGGAGTTGACCCCGCCGGCGATGTCCGGCGACTGCTGCCCGATGGAGATCTCCACCCCGCAGGAGGACCCGTCGAAGCCGATCGCGGAGGAGGTGTAGCCGATGCGACGGACCTGCTCCCGCACGATCTGCGGGATCTCGACGTAGGCCTCGGTGGTGACCTCGCCGGCCACGTGCACCAGGCCGGTGGTGACCATGGTCTCGACCGCGACCCGCGCGGCCGGGTCCTGCGCGAGCATCGCGTCGAGGATGGCGTCGGAGATCCGGTCGCACACCTTGTCCGGATGGCCCTCGGTGACGGACTCCGAGGTGAACTGCCGCAGCGCGTTGGTCACCGGTCGATCGTAGATGCCGCCACCAGCTGCTCCGCCACCAGCGTCCACAGGGCGTCGGCCACCTCGGTCTTCGAGCCGCCGGCCCGGGCGACCACCTCACCCGCGGCGTCCAGCACGGTCACCTCGTTCGGGACATCGCCGAAGCCGCGGTCCTCGCCCACCTGGTTCACGGCGAGCAGGTCGGCGCCCTTGCGCCGTGCCTTCGCCCGTCCGTGCTCCAGGGCGTCGGCGTCGCCGTCCCCGGTCTCGGCGGCGAAGCCCACGACCACCTGCCCGGTCCGCGGACGGTCGGCCGCGAGCTCGGCGAGGATGTCCGGGTTGGTGGCGAGCCGGATCGGCTCCGGGTCCGCGTCGCCGCCAACCGCCTTCTTGATCTTGTGCGTGGTCGTGGTGGCGGGCCGGAAGTCTGCGACGGCGGCGGCCATGACGACGGCGTCGGCCTCCGCGGCCGCCGCGCGCACGGCGTCGCGGAGCTCCAGGGCGGTCTCGACCCGCCGGACGGCCACGGCCGGGTCGTCCGGGAGGAGGGCGTCCTCGACGTTGGCGGCCACCAGCGTGACCCGGGCGCCGCGACGGGCGGCGGCGGTGGCCAGAGCGATCCCCTGCCGTCCGGAGGACCGGTTGCCGAGGAACCGGACGGGATCCAACGGCTCACGGGTACCGCCGGCGGAGATCACCACGTGCCGGCCGGCGAGGTCCGCGGTGCGCCCGTCCGCGGCGTGTGCACCGCGGAGCAGCTCGAGCGCCGCGGCCATGATCGCCTCCGGCTCGGGCAGCCGGCCGGGGCCCGAGTCGGCTCCCGTCAGGCGACCGTCGTCTGGGTCGAGGACGCGCACGCCCCGGCCGCGGAGCGTGGCGACGTTGGCCTGGGTGGCGGGGTGCTGCCACATCTCGGTGTGCATGGCCGGCGCGAGCAGCACCGGGCAGCGCACCGTCAGGAGCGTGGTGGTCAGCAGGTCGTCGGCGATCCCGGCTGCTGCCTTGGCGAGGAGGTTCGCCGTCGCCGGGGCGACGACGAGGAGCTCGGCGCGGCGGCCGAGGGCCACGTGGTCGACGCCGTCGGCGCCGGTGAAGACGTCGGTGCGCACGGGTTGCCCGGACAGCGCCTCCCAGGTGGGGCGGCCGACGAACCGCAGGGCCGCCTCCGTCGGCACCACGCGCACGCCGTGCCCGGCCTCCCGCAGGAGGCGCAGCAGGTAGGCGGCCTTGTACGCGGCGATCCCGCCGGTGACGCCCAGGACGACGTGACGCATCCGAGAGCTCACGTCACATCCGGGTCAGTCTTCGATCCGGGTGACCGTCAGCATGCTCTCGTTGATCTCGCGCATGGCGATCGAGAGCGGCTTGTCCTCCTGCGCGGCCGGGACGAGAGGGCCGACGAACTCCAGGAGGCCCTCCTGCAGCTGCGCGTTGTAGGTGTTGATCTGGCGCGCGCGCTTGGCCGAGTAGATGACGAGCGCGTACTTCGAGTCGACCTTCTCCAGCAGCTCGTCGATCGGCGGGTCGGTGATGCCCTCGGGGGCGGCGACGGTTCCGTACACAGTTGACCTTCTCGCGGTTCGGGTGGTGCAGGTGCGGCGGCACCCACGCACGTGCAGTGCGCCAGTCTACTCGTTCACGTGCGCGGGGACGCCCATGAGACGCAGGACCTCGTCCGTGGCGCGTGCCACGTCGTCATTGACGACGACGTGGTCGAACTCGTCCGCGGCCGCCAGCTCGCCGCGGGCCGTCTCCAGCCGCCGTTCCCGCTCCTGCGGGCCCTCGGTCCCGCGTCCGGTCAGCCGGCGCACCAGCTCCTCCCACGACGGGGGCGCCAGGAAGACGAACTGAGCGTCCGGCATGGCGGCGCGCACCTGCCGGGCGCCCTGCAGGTCGAGCTCCAGGAAGACCGGCCGCCCGGCCGCGAGCTCACGCTCGACGGGGGCGCGCAGGGTGCCGTACCGGTGCCGTCCGTGCACGACCGCCCACTCGAGCATCTGGCCGGAGCCGGCGAGCTCGTCGAACCGCTCGGGGGTGAGGAAGAAGTAGTGCATCCCGTCGACCTCACCCGGCCGCGGCGGGCGTGTGGTGGCGCTGACCGAGATCCACACGTCGGGGGCCCGGCGGCGCATCTCCGCCATGACGGTGCCCTTGCCGACGGCCGTCGGGCCGGACAGCACCGTGAGACGGGCGTGCGGGCGGTCCGGGACCTGGTGAGGGTCGGGGGCCGCGCGCGTCATCCCGCCATCCTGCCAGGCCGTGGCGACGGCTCGAGCCACGCGGGGGTCTGGCGCCGCCCTCACCCGTAGCGCTCGACGAGGGCCGAGCTCTGGTGTGGTCCGAGCCCTCGGACGCGGCGCGCCTCGGAGATGCCGATCTCGGCCATCACCGCGCGGGCCGTGGCCTTGCCGACGCCCGGGAGGGACTCGAGCAGCGAGACAACCTTGAGCTTCCCGAGAGCTTCGTCGCTCTTGGCCGCCTGGAGGACCTCCGAGAGGGAGACCTGGGAGTACTTGAGCTTGTTCTTCACCTCGGCACGAGTCGCTCGCGCCGCGGCGGCCTTGGCCAGGGCGTCGGAGCGTTGCTCGGGGGTCAACGGCGGGAGGGGCACGTCGGTCACCTCGTCAGGTCACGGGTCTGCGTGGGCAGGACGGTAGTCGTCAGCCCTCGCTACGGCAACGGTCCCTCGGGCGTTCGCGGTGGTGCGAGGGCCGTCCGGGCCGTCCGGGCGAGGCTCGCGGCGGCGTCCACCAGCCCGTCCGGGCCGGCGCGCAGGACCTCCCGGGAGGAGCTCGCGAGCACCTGGGCGCGGGCCGCGCCGAACGTCCGGGCCAGCTCGGCGGCACCCGCGCCCTGCGCGCCGACCCCGGGAGCCAGCACCGGGCCCCGGACCGCGTCGAGTCCGAGGCCGAGCCGCTGCGGCGCCGACCCGACCGTCGCGCCGACGACGAGCCCGACCGAGCCCATCCGCCGCCACTCCCCGGCGTCGTGCGCCCGGGCGTTCTCGGCGGCGGCGGCGGCGGCCACGGCGCGTGCGACCGGGACGCCGTCGTGCCTGGCGTGCTGAACGCCCGCGGCCTCCGCGTTGGAGGTCAGTGCCAGCACGAAGACGCCTCGACCGGTCCTGCGTGCGAGGTCCAGTGCCGGTCGCAGCGACTCGAAGCCCAGGTAGGGGCTGAGCGTGACCGCGTCGGCCCGCAGCGGGGCGTCGTCGGCGAGGTAGGCCTCTGCGTAGCCGTCCATGGTGGAGCCGATGTCGCCGCGCTTGACGTCGAGCACCGTGAGGGTGCCCGCCCGACGGGCGGCGGCGAGGACGTCCTCGAGGGCCGCGACGCCCGCCGACCCGTGCCGCTCGAAGAGCGCGGACTGCGGCTTGAACGCGGCGACTCGGCCCGCGAGCCGCTCGACCACCGTCAGGCCCATCGTCCGGAGGCCGTCGGCGTCGTCGCCCAGGCCCCACGCCGAGAGGAGCCCCGGGTGCGGGTCGATGCCCACGCACACAGGTCCGTGCTCGGCCATCGCGCCTGCGAGGCGGTCGCCGAACGGGCTCATCCGACACCCACCTCGGCGGTCGCCGCGAGGTCGTCCCCGTGCCGGCCGCCGTCGCCGGCACGGCGGGCGGCACGGTCCGCGTCGTGGTCCTGCAGGCTCCGCACGTCGAACTGCCGGGAGCGCAGCGCCTCCACGGCCTGCACGGCGGCGCCGAACTCTGCGGCGGTGGTGACGATCGGCCGGTCGGCGGCGGTCGTCGCGGCCCGGATCTCGTAGCCGTCGGCCCGGGCGCCCTGCCCGTTGGGCGTGTTGACCACCATGTCGACGTGGCCGTCGCGGATGAGGTCGATGATGGTCGGCTCGCCGGCCGGCCCGCGTCCCTCGCTCGCCTTGCGGACCACGGTGGCGCCGATGCCGTACCGTCGCAGCACGGCGGCGGTGCCGCGGGTGGCGAGGATCTCGAAGCCGAGCTCGACCAGCCGGGTGACCGGGAAGACGATGGAGCGCTTGTCCCGGTCGGCGACCGACACGAAGACCCGACCCGCCGTGGGCAGCCCGCCGTAGGCCGCGGACTGGGACTTCGCGAACGCCGTCGGGAAGTCCCTGTCGAAGCCCATGACCTCGCCGGTGGAGCGCATCTCGGGTCCGAGCAGGCTGTCGACGATCGAACCGGCAGGGGTGGCGAACCGCTTGAACGGCAGCACGGCCTCCTTGACCGCCAGCGGGTCGGCGAGGTCGACGACGCCGCCGTCCTGGTCCGGGAGCACACCCGCGGCCCGCAACTCGGCGATCGACTCGCCGGCCATGACGCGGGCGGCCGCGCGGGCGAGCGGCACACCGGTGGCCTTCGCGACGAACGGCACGGTACGGGACGCGCGGGGGTTGGCCTCGATGACGTGCAGCACGTCCGAGACCAGGGCGAACTGCACGTTGAGCAGGCCACGGACCCCGACACCGGCGGCGATAGCCTCGGTGGAGCGGCGGATCCGTGCGATCTCCGCCTCGGAGAGGGTGACGGGCGGAAGGACGCACGCCGAGTCACCGGAATGGATCCCGGCCTCCTCGATGTGCTCCATGACGCCCCCGAGGAACAGCTCGGTCCCGTCGTACAGGGCGTCGACGTCGATCTCGATGGCGTCGTCGAGGAACCGATCGATGAGCAGTGGGGCTGCGCGGTGGACGGCGTCTCCCGCGGTCCCGGCCGAGGCGGCGGTGCGCGCGAGGTAGTCCCGCAGCCCGGGCTCGTCGTACACGATCTCCATGCCGCGCCCGCCGAGCACGTAGCTGGGCCGCACCAGGACCGGGTAGCCGATGGAGTCCGCGACGCGCAACGCCTCCTCGGGCGACGTGGCGGTGCCGTAGGCGGGGGCCGGCAGGCCGGCCTGGCGCAGCACGGTGCCGAAGGCGCCGCGGTCCTCGGCGAGGTCGATGGACTCCGGGCTGGTACCGAGGATGGGGACCCCGGCGTCGGCGAGCCGCTGGGCGAGCGACAGCGGGGTCTGACCGCCGAGCTGCACGACGACGCCGGCCACGGGACCCGCGGCGGCCTCGGCGTGGTAGACCTCGAGGACGTCCTCGAAGGTGAGCGGCTCGAAGTAGAGCCGGTCGGAGATGTCGTAGTCGGTCGAGACCGTCTCCGGGTTGCAGTTGACCATGACGGTCTCGTAGCGGTCGGCGAGGGCGAGCGTGGCGTGCACACACGAGTAGTCGAACTCGATGCCCTGCCCGATGCGGTTCGGGCCCGAGCCGAGGATGATCACCGCCTCCCTCTCGCGGGGACGCACCTCCGTCTCGGAGTCGTAGGCCGAGTAGTGGTACGGCGTCCGAGCGGCGAACTCGGCGGCGCAGGTGTCGACGGTCTTGTAGACCGGGCGCAGGCCGTAGGCGTGGCGGACCTCGCGCACGGCCTCCTCCCCCAGGCCACGCAGCCGGCCGATCTGCGCGTCGGAGAAGCCGTGCCGCTTGGCCAGGCGCAGCACGCGCTCGCTCAGCGCCGGCGCGTCCCGGACCGCCTGGGCGACCTCCTCGAGCAGGACGAGCTGGTCGAGGAACCACGGGTCGATACCGGTGGCGGCATGCAGCTCCTCCACCCCGGCGCCGCCCCGCAGCGCCTGCTGGACGTCGACGAGCCGGCCCTCGCTCGGGGTCCGCACGCCGGCGACCAGCTCGGCCGTGGCAGCCGCGTCGGGCACGGGGGTGTCCCAGTGGAAGGTGCTGCCGCCCTTGTCGATGGACCGCATGGCCTTCTGGAGCGCCTCGGTGAAGTTGCGGCCGAGCGCCATCGCCTCGCCGACCGACTTCATCGTCGTGGTCAGGGTGGGGTCGGCCGCGGGGAACTTCTCGAAGGCGAACCGCGGCACCTTGACCACGACGTAGTCCAGCGTGGGCTCGAAGCTCGCCGGCGTGGAGCCGGTGATGTCGTTCGGGATCTCGTCGAGGGTGTAGCCGACGGCGAGACGCGCCGCGATCTTCGCGATGGGGAAGCCGGTGGCCTTCGAGGCCAGGGCCGAGGAGCGGGAGACCCGCGGGTTCATCTCGATGACGACGACGCGGCCGGTGGTGGGCTCGACCGCGAACTGCACGTTGCAGCCGCCGGTGTCGACGCCCACCTCGCGGATGATCGCGATGCCCACGTCGCGCAGCTTCTGGTACTCGCGGTCGGTGAGGGTCAGGGCCGGGGCCACGGTCACCGAGTCGCCGGTGTGCACCCCGACCGGGTCGACGTTCTCGATCGAGCAGACGACCACGACGTTGTCCGCCTTGTCGCGCATGAGCTCGAGCTCGAACTCCTTCCAGCCGAGGATGGACTCCTCGAGGAGGACCTCCGTGGTCGGCGAGTGGTGCAGGCCGGCCCCCGCGATGCGGTCGAGGTCCTCGGGCGTGTAGGCCAGGCCCGAGCCGAGGCCACCCATGGTGAACGAGGGCCGCACCACGAGCGGGTAGCCGAGCTCGTCGGCGATGGCGTGGCACTCCTGGAGGCTGTGGGCGATCGCCGAGCGGGCACTCTCGGCGCCGCACCGCTCGACGACGCCCTTGAAGGCCTCCCGGTCCTCAGCGAGGTTGATCGCGTCGATCGAGGCACCGATCAGCTCGACGCCGTACTCCTCGAGGACGCCCGAGGTGTGCAGCGCGATCGCCGTGTTGAGGGCCGTCTGGCCGCCGAGCGTCGGCAGCAGCGCGTCGGGTCGCTCCTTGGCGATGATCGTCGCGACCGTCTCCGGCGTGATGGGCTCGACGTAGGTCGCGTCCGCCATCTGCGGGTCGGTCATGATGGTCGCCGGGTTCGAGTTCACGAGGATGACGCGCATGCCCTCCTCGCGCAGGACCCGCACCGCCTGCGTGCCGGAGTAGTCGAACTCCGCCGCCTGGCCGATGACGATCGGGCCGGAGCCGATCACCATGACGCTGGAGATGTCGGTGCGCCTCGGCATCAGCGGGCCTCGCTCTCGTCGTCGTGCTCCTGTGGTCCCGGCGTCGTCGGGCGCGGGGTCGTGCCGCGCTCCCCCATGAGACGCACGAAACGGTCGAAGAGGTGCTCCGCGTCGTGCGGGCCGGCGGCCGCCTCCGGGTGGTACTGGACCGAGAAGGCGGGGATGTCCAGGGCGCGCAGGCCTTCGACCACCTGGTCGTTCAGGCCGACGTGGGACACCTCCACGCGGCCGTACCGTCCGCCGTCGTAGGGGGCGACCGACGGCTCGCCGATGGGGGCGTCGACGGCGAAGCCGTGGTTGTGCGCGGTGATCTCCACCCGGCCGCTGGCCTTGTCGAGCACCGGCTGGTTGACGCCGCGGTGCCCGAACTCGAGCTTGTAGGTGCCGTAGCCGAGCGCCCGGCCGAGCAGCTGGTTGCCGAAGCAGATCCCGAAGAACGGCAGCTCGGCGTCCAGCACGCCGCGCAGCAGGTCGACCTCGTGGGTGGCGGCCTCCGGGTCGCCCGGGCCGTTGGAGAAGAAGACCCCGTCGGGCTCCAGCGCGAGGACCTCGGCGAGCGTCGAGGACTGCGGGAGCACGTGCACCCGGACGCCGCGGGCGGCGAGCTGCTCCGGGGTGCGCGACTTGATGCCGAGGTCGATCGCGACGACGGTCGCCACCGGGTCCTGCCCGGCGTGGGTGCCGCTGGGCTCCACGACGTAGGCCTGCGGCGTGGTGACCTCGCGCGCCAGGTCCGCGCCCTTCATCTGGGGCGACTCACGCACGACGTCCAGGAGCACCTCGACGGCCTGATCGGTCAGGTGCTCGGCCCCGGCCGGCAGCGCCGGGCCGGAGAAGATCCCGGCCCGCATGACGCCCCGGTCCCGCAGGTGCCTGGTGAGGGCACGGGTGTCGACGTCGCAGATGCCGACGACGCCCTGGTCGGCGAGCTCGTCCTCGAGCTCGCGCTGGGAGCGCCAGCTCGAGGCGCGACGGGCGGGGTCCCGCACGATGTACCCGGCGACCCAGATGCGACCGGACTCGGTGTCCTCGTCGTTCACGCCGGTGTTACCGACGTGCGGTGCCGTCATCACGACGATCTGGCGGTGGTAGGAGGGGTCGGTGAGGGTCTCCTGGTAGCCGGTCATGCCGGTCGAGAAGACGATCTCCCCCACCGTGCGGCCGAGTCCGGCGTACGCGCTGCCGCGCACGACGGTGCCGTCCTCGAGGACGAGCAGGGCGGCCTCGCGCAGCGCACCTCGCCGGGCGCGCGGCGTCTCCTCGCCGGACGGGGAGACCGTCTCCTGAGCTCCACTCACGCTGTGCTCCTCTCCTCACGTGCCACGGGTGCGCCGTCGAGCACGGTGGCCGTGCCCCGCAGGAACGTCGCGACCACGCGTCCCGGGAGCTCGGTGCCGGCGAACGGCGAGTTCCGGCTCCTGGTCGCCTGGGCGGTGGGGTCGACGACGCGGCGCGCCGCGGGGTCGACCAGCGTGACGTTCGCCGGCTCGCCCGCCGCCAGGGGACGGCCCTGGCCGGTCACGCGTCCGATCCGCGCCGGGGCGGTGGACATGACCCGGGCGACATCCTCCCACCCGAGCCGGCCCGTGGAGACCATGGTCTCCATCACGACGGGCAGCGCGGTCTCCAGGCCGGTCATGCCGAACGCCCCGGCCGGCCACTCGCAGTCCTTGTCCTCCACCGCGTGCGGTGCGTGGTCGGTGGCCACGATGTCGATCGTGCCGTCCGCGAGCCCCTCACGCACGGCCTCGACGTCCTCGGCGGTCCGCAGCGGAGGGTTCACCTTGTACCGCGGGTCGTAGGTGCGCGCGGACTCGTCGGTGAGCAGGAGGTGGTGCGGGGTGACCTCCGCCGTCACCGCGATGCCGCGGGACTTGGCCCACCGGACGATCTCGACGCTGCCCGCGGTGGACAGGTGGCACACGTGGAGCCGGGACCCGACGTGCTCGGCGAGCAGCACGTCCCGGGCGATGATCGCCTCCTCGGCGACGGCGGGCCAGCCGGTCAGCCCGAGCTCCGCCGAGACCGCGCCCTCGTGCATCTGCGCGCCCTTCGTGAGCCGCGGCTCCTGCGCGTGCTGGGCGATGACGCCGTCCAGGGCCTTGACGTACTCCAGCGCCCGCCGCATCAGGACCGGGTCCGCGACGCAGTGGCCGTCGTCGGAGAAGACCCGGACCCGGGCGGCGGAGCTCGCCATCGCGCCGAGCTCGGCCAGCTGCTCGCCGCGCAGCCCCACCGAGACCGCACCGACGGGGTGGACGTCCACCCACCCGGCCTGCCGGCCCAGGTTCCAGACCTGCTCGACCACCCCGGCCGTGTCCGCCACGGGCGTGGTGTTCGCCATCGCGTGGACCGCGGTGAACCCGCCCGCGGCGGCGGCGCGGGTCCCGGTCCACACGGTCTCGGTGTCCTCCCGGCCGGGCTCGCGCAGGTGGGTGTGCAGGTCGACCAGGCCGGGCAGCGCCACGAGCCCGTCGGCGTCGACGACCTCCGCGCCGGTGGCCGAGCGGCTCGCCTCGGGACCCACGGCCGCCACGACGCCGTCGCGCAGCAGCAGGTCGGTCGCGTCGGTGCCGAGGGGGCGCGCGCCGCGCAGCAGGTAGGAGGTCATGAGTTCCCTTCGGTGCCGGCCACGGCGACGGGGGCGTCGTCCGTGGCGTCCTGGTCCTCGCCCGCCAGCAGCAGGTAGAGCACGGCCATGCGGACCGCGACGCCGTTGGCGACCTGCTGGACGATGGTCGAGCGCGGGGAGTCCGCGGCGTCGGCGCTGATCTCCAGGCCGCGGTTCATCGGTCCGGGGTGCATGACGACCGTGCGCTCCGGAAGTCGGCCCAGGCGCCCGGTGGTCAGCCCGTACCGGCGCTGGTACTCGTGCGGCGAGGGAAAGAATCCGCCGGCGCTGGTCATCCGCTCCCGCTGGACGCGCAGCATCATCACCGCGTCCGGGTCGGCTTCCGCGAGAGCGTCGTCCAGGTCGTAGCGGACCTCGCACGGCCACTGCTCCATCCCGACCGGCAGCAGCGTGGGCGGTGCCACCAGGGTGACCCGGGCGCCGAGGGTGTGCAGCAGGTGGACGTTCGAGCGTGCCACCCGGGAGTGCAGGACGTCGCCGACGACGACCACGGACGCGCCGGCCAGGTCGGAGCCGTCCGGCGCAGGTCCGTCCCCGTCGGTGGCCAGGTGACGGCGCAGGGTGAACGCATCCAGCAGCGCCTGGGTCGGGTGCTCGTGCGTGCCGTCACCGGCGTTGAGCACCGGCACGTCGATCCAGCCGGCGTGGGCGAGACGGTGGGGAGCCCCGGAGTCGTGGTGCCGGATGACGACGGCGTCGATGCCCATCGCCTGCAGGGTCAGGGCCGTGTCCTTCAGCGACTCGCCCTTCGAGACGGACGAGCCCTTGGCGGAGAAGTTGATGACGTCCGCGCTGAGGCGCTTCGCCGCGGCCTCGAAGGAGATGCGGGTCCGGGTGGAGTCCTCGAAGAAGAGGTTCACCACCGTGCGCCCGCGCAGGGTGGGCAGTTTCTTGATGGTGCGGCCCTGGGTGGCGGCCATGGCCTCGGCGGCGTCGAGAATCTCCAGCGCCTCCGCGCGCCCCAGGTCCGCGGTGCTCAGCAGGTGCCTCATGCCCGGGCCTCCCCGATGCTCACGGAGTCCGGCGTGCCGTCGATCTCCTCGAGACGCACGTCGACGCGCTCGGCGGAGGACGTCGGAAGGTTCTTCCCCACGAAGTCCGCGCGGATCGGCAGCTCCCGGTGCCCCCGGTCGACGAGCACCGCCAGCTGGACCGCCGCGGGCCGGCCGAGGTCGCCGATGGCGTCGAGCGCGGCGCGGATGGTGCGGCCGGAGTAGAGGACGTCGTCGACGAGCACCACCACGCGGCCGTCGATCCCCGGCTCCGGCAGGTCGGTGCGGCCCAGCGTGCGGGTCGGGTGGTCGCGCAGGTCGTCGCGGTACATGGTCACGTCGAGGCTGCCCACCGGGACCTGGCGGCCGGCGCCCTCTGCCGCGGCGATGCGTGCCGCGAGGCGGCGCGCCAAGGGAGCGCCGCGGGTGGGGATGCCGAGCAGCGTCACGGCCTCGCTGCCGTGGTTCCGCTCGAGGATCTCGTGTGCGATGCGGGTCAGGGAACGTGCGACGTCCGAGGCGTCGAGCACCTCGCGTGCAGGCATGCCGGTCACCGGCGGACCTCCTTCCCCGCCTCACGGGACGGGCCTTAAAGGATGTCGGGTCGGCTCGATGCTACCGCCTGCCGCCGCCGGCCCGGTGCACGGGCCACGAGGCGATCCTCACAGCGTGGGCTTCAGCTCCAGGAGGCGGCCGAGCACGCCGTTGACGAACGCCGGCGAGTCGTCGGTGGACAGCTCCGCCGCGAGGTGCACGGCCTCGTCGACCGCGACGGCGTCCGGCACGTCGTCGTTGTACAGCAGCTCCCAGGCACCGAGCCGCAGCAGGCACCGGTCGACCACCGGCATCCGCTCGAGGGTCCAGCCCTGCGAGTAGGTGCTCAGCAGCTCGTCGATGCGGTCCAGGTGCGCCACGACGCCCTCGACGATCTCGACGGCGTACTCCGGGATGGGAGTCTGCGCGAGGGTGACCGCGCGCCGCTGGGCGAGCAGGTCGAGGAGGTCTGCGGCGGCCGCGATGCCCTTCTGGTCGGCCTCGAAGAGGACGTCCAGCGCGCGACGGCGGGCCTTGGTGCGTGCTGCCACGTGCCCTCAGTCGTTGACGCGGCCGAGGTAGTCGCCCGTCCGGGTGTCGACCTTGACGCGGGTGCCGGTCTCGAGGAACAGCGGGACCTGGATCTCGGCACCGGTGGAGACGGTGGCGGGCTTGTTCCCGGCGGAGGACCGGTCGCCCTGCAGGCCCGGCTCGGTGTAGGTGATCTCCAGGACGACGGCCGGCGGCAGCTCGACCGAGAGGACCTGGCCGTCGTGCATGGCGATGATGACGTCCTGGTTCTCCAGGAGGAACTTCGCGCCGTCGCCGACGACCTCCGGGGAGACCGGGATCTGCTCGTAGGTCTCGGCGTCCATGAAGACGAAGTCGGTGCCGTCGTTGTACAGGTACTGCATGTCGCGGCGGTCGACCGTGGCGGTCTCCACCTTCACGCCGGCGTTGAAGGTCTTGTCGACGATCTTGCCGGACAGCACGTTCTTGATCTTGGTGCGGACGAACGCCGGACCCTTCCCGGGCTTGACGTGCTGGAACTCGACCACGGACCACAGCTGTCCGTCGAGGTTGAGCACCGTCCCGTTCTTGAGGTCGTTGGTCGTCGCCATGCGTGAGCCGTCCTTGCGTCGTCGTGGGTGATGGGCGTGCCGGCGCGGTGGATGCGCCGGCGGAGCGCGGCGCTCAGGATATCGCGCCGACGGCCAGGGCGCCCGTGACGCCGAGCACTCCCGCCCACAGGTAGCTCGCGAGGGTCCCGATGATGAACCGCTCGGCGGCGGTGTGCCGGTGGTCCGGGTGGGTCTCGCGCAGCTCGGGGTAGCGGCCGAGTCCCTTGATGGCGAGGACCACGGCGACCGCCTCGGGGTAGCCGGCCAGCACCGACCCGGTGATCGCGAGGCGTTCCAGGATGCCGATCCACGTGCCGCCGCGCAGCACGCCCGGGACCGGGCCCCGGCCCTCGATGCGGCGCAGCAGGGTCGCGACGAGTGGGCTGCCCGCACCCGCGGACAGGGCCAGCGCGACCACGACGACGGCGGCGACGAGCCAGGTCGCGACGGCGGCGCTCACGTCCGGTCCTCCTTCCCGTCGGCGGCTGCGGCGGCCGCCCGGTCCAGCAGAGCGGCCGCGACCGGGCGCACGCGGCGCTCCTCCTCCAGCAGTGCCGACCGTACGCGCTGGCTGACGGCCTGCTCGGATATCCCCAGCGTGGCGGCCGCGGTGCGCTGAGTGGTGCCGCCGGCGAGGAGTTCGGCGACCTCCCACCCCGCCGCGGAGCGGCGTCGGACCACGGCCGCGAGCAGCTGCAGCACGGCGGTGGCATCGCCTGCCGCGGACCGGTCCTCGCCGGCCACCACGACCGGTGCGGGCTCGCCCCGCCCTCTGGCGCGCTCCACCGCGGCCCGCGCGTGCAGGAACGCCACCCCGGAGCTCGCCCGGGCGCTGCTGCCGAGCGGTTCGTCGACCGGCCCGGCGCCGGTCCCGACGGCCCACTCCCCCGTCCGGCAGAGGCGCAGCGCGAGGTCCACGACGGCGTCGGCCTCGGACAGCACGACCTGCACCTCGTCGCCGACGGTGCGCTCGACGGGCAGCACCACGGCGTCACGGTGCTCGCGCTGCCACGGCTCGAGCCCGGCGAGGAGGTCCTCGACGAGGTCGCCCCGCCGTCGGCTGGCGTGCTGGTCGGCGGTCACGACGAACATGTGTCAAGGGTAGAGGCTTGATCTAACGAGATCAAGGAACATCCCTTGATTGGCGCGGATCAAGGATCTGCGCCACCTCGTCGACCACGGACTCCACGTCCCGCTCGGAGGTGTCCACGGTGCGGGTGGCGACGGCGGCGTACAGCGGCCGCCGCTCCTGGGCCATCGCCGCCAGCTGGGCCCGGGCACTGCCGAGCGCGACGGGCCGGGGCACGTTGAGGCCGACGCGCGGCGCACCGGCGGAGAGGGAGACGTCGAGGAAGACGACGGCCGTGCCCGCCGCCGCCAACGCCGTCAGCCGGTCGCGGGCGGAGGCGACGGCGCCGCTGCCGAGTGCGACGACGTCGCGCCCGTCCAGCGCGTGCGCCACGACGTCCGCCTCCAGCTCGCGGAAGGCCTCCTCGCCGAGATCCACCATGAGGGTGCCCACGTCGGCGCCGCCACGATCGGCGAGCAGCTGGTCGGTGTCGGTGAAGGTCAGCCCGAGGCGTTCGGCGACCCGCGCCCCGACCGTCGACTTGCCGGCACCCGGCGGACCGACGAGGACGAGCGTGACCCCCGGCGGGTGGGCGCTGGTCATGCCGGCCGCCCGTCCGGCGAGGAGACGGCGCGGAAGGCGGTCTCCAGGGCCTCCTCCGCGGGCGCGCGCAGCACGGTCGTGCGGCCCACCTCGGTGAGGGCGACGAACCGCAGCGCACCACCCCGGGTCTTCTTGTCGTGCCGCATGGCCTCCGTCAGGGCAGCGAGGTCCGCGCCGCGATAGCTCGTGGGTAGCCCGAGCGTCTCGAGCAGCCGGCGGTGCCGGTCGACGACCGCGGCGTCCAGGAGGCCGCAGGCGTGCGCCAGCTCCGCGACGAACACCATGCCGACCGCGACGGCGTCGCCGTGCCGCCACCGGTAGCCCTCGACGCGCTCGACCGCGTGGGCGAAGGTGTGGCCGTAGTTGAGGATCTCCCGCAGCCCGGCCTCGCGCAGGTCCTCCCCCACCACGCGGGCCTTGACGGCGACGGCCCGCTCCACGAGCTCACGGAGCACCGGCGAGCCGGGCCGGCGCGCGGCGCTCCCGCCGTCGTCCTCGATCAGCCGGAGGATGGTCTCGTCGGCGATGAAGCCGCACTTGACGACCTCGGCCAGCCCGGCGCGCAGGTCCGCGTCGGGCAGCGACCGCAGCGCCTCGAGGTCGCAGACCACGGCGGCGGGCGGGTGGAAGGCCCCCACGAGGTTCTTCCCGGCCGTGGTGTTGATGCCGGTCTTGCCGCCGACGGCGGCGTCGACCATGCCGAGCAGCGTCGTGGGGACGTTGACGAGGCGGATGCCGCGCAGCCAGGTGGCGGCGACGAAGCCGCCGACGTCCGTCGTCGCGCCCCCACCGACGGCGACGACGACGTCCTCCCGGCCCAGCCGCACCGCACCCATGCGCTGCCAGCAGTCGGCTGCGGCCGCCAGCGTCTTGGCGTCCTCGGCGTCGGGCAGCTCGTGCAGGTGGGTCTGCACGCCGGCGCTCTCGATGCGGCGGGCCAGATCTCCGGCTTGGTCCGCGGTGGCCGGGGCGTGCACGAGGAGGGCGCTGGTCGCGCCGGCGACGGCGGCCACGACCTCGCGCTCGAGGTGATGGCCGACCAGCACGTCGTACTGACCGCCGACGGGGATCCGGGACGGCACGAGGCCGGCGAGGTGCGCGGCGATCTCGCCGGGCCGGACCGCCGAGGTGTCGACGGTCGCGGTCGCGACCTCCTCGTACAGCCCGGCACGTTCGGTCCGCAGCGCGGCGAGCCGGCCGGTCGGGTCACCGACCAGCAGGGGGCGGTCCCGGGCATCGCGCAGACGCTCGAGCGCGGCGGAGTCGGGCACGTCGAGATGCACCACGCGGTGGCCGGCCAGCGCCTGGCGCGTGCGGGCGTCCAGGACCGCCCCGCCGCCGAGCGCCAGGACGCCGGGGTGCGTCGTCAGGGCGCGCCGCACCTCCTGGTGCTCGAGCTCCCGGAAGGCCGCCTCCCCGTGCACGGCGAAGTACTCGGCGATGGTGGTCCCCGCGGCGGCCTCGACCGCGGCGTCGGTGTCGAGGAACGCCACCCCGAGTCGCTCGGCGAGCAGGCGGCCGACGGTGCTCTTGCCCGCGCCAGGCAGGCCGACGAGGACCAGGAGCGGATGTGCCGGGGCGGTCACCGCATGTGCTCCGGCAGGGCGTCCAGGTAGCCGCGCAGGTTCCGCGACGCCTCGGCGGCGGAGTCGCCGCCGGTCTTCTCCAGCAGCACCTGCGCGAGCACGAGCGAGACCATGGCCTCGACGACCACGGCGGCGGGGGGCACCGCGCAGACGTCCGAGCGCTGGTGGATGGCCGTGGCCGCCTCCCCCGTGGCGACGTCGACCGTCGCCAGCGCACGCGGGACGGTCGAGATCGGCTTCATCGCGGCTCGGACGCGGACGACCTCGCCGTTGCTCATGCCGCCCTCGGTACCGCCGGCGCGGTTCGTGGACCGGGTGAGGTGACCGTCGATCGAGACGATCTCGTCATGCGCCTGCGAGCCGCGCCGCGCGGCCGTGCGGAACCCGTCGCCGATCTCCACGCCCTTGACCGCCTGCACGGACATGACGGCGCCGGCCAGCCGTCCGTCGAGCCGCGCGTCACCCGAGACGTACGAGCCGAGCCCGGGCGGCACCCCGTGCGCGAGCACCTCGACGACGCCCCCGAGCGTGTCGCCGTCCTTCTGGCAGGCGTCGATCTCGGCGACCATCGCCGCCGAGGTGGCGGGGTCGAAGCAGCGGACCGGGTCGGCGTCGAGCGCGGCGAGGTCGTCGGGCGTGGGCGGGCGGGCGTCCTCCGGCACCGCGACCGGTCCGATCCGCACCACGTGGGAGACCAGGCGGACGCCGGCCACCTGCTCCAGCATCCGGGCGGCCACGGCCCCCAGTGCCACGCGCGCCGCAGTCTCGCGCGCGCTCGCACGCTCGAGCACCGGGCGTGCCTCACCCAGGGCGTACTTCTGCATGCCGACGAGGTCGGCGTGCCCCGGGCGGGGGCGGGTCAGCGGCCGGTTCCGGGCCACCTCGCGAGCGTCCCCCGTGCCCGCGTCGACCAGCAGCGACTCCGGCGGCACCGGGTCCGGTGACATCACCGTCTCCCACTTGGGCCACTCGGTGTTGCCGATCTCGACGGCGACCGGGCCGCCCATCGTGGTGCCGTGGCGGACACCGCCGAGGATCCGGACCTCGTCCTTCTCGAAGGACATGCGCGCACCGCGTCCGTGGCCGAGGCGCCGCCGTGCGAGCGCCTCGCGGATGACGTCGGAGGTCAGCTCGACACCGGCCGGCAGGCCCTCGAGCACGGCCACGAGGGCGGGGCCGTGCGACTCCCCCGCTGTCGTCCATCTGAGCATGCCTCGATCCTGCCACGCCGCGGCCGACGCCTGTCCCGCCGTCTCTCAGCCCGTCCAGCCGGCGAGGTGACCCGACGTCGCCAGGGCCGTACCGAGGACCATCCACGGCCCGAGCGCGACGTGGCTGCGCAGGTCGGCGCGCCGGGTCGCGACGAGCACCAGCGCCCACAGCCCGGCGAGCACGAAGGTCGTCAGCGGGCCGGCGACGGCGACCTCCCAGCCGAACAGACCCAGCCACAGCCCCAGGACGCCGGAGAGCTTGACGTCGCCGAGGCCGAGGCCTCCGACGCGCGCCAGGCCCAGGCCCAGGAAGCAGGCCGCGGTGACCACGCCGGCCAGCGCCGCCCCGCCGACGACGGGCAGCCCCGGCGACCCGACCGCGGCACCGACCAGCAGCGGGACGGCGGTCACCACGTACGCGGTGATCACGAGGCGGTCCGGAAGGCGGTGGGTCCGCGCGTCCACGAGTGCGAGCACCACGGCAACGCCGGCGAGCAGCGCGCCCGCCACGAGCACGGCGACGGGTTCGGACCGCAGCCCGAGGGCGGCGGCACCCGCGGCCGCGACAGCCACGACGCCCAGCACCGGGCGAGGTGGGGCGGCACCGTCGCGCACCACGATCTCGGCCCGCTCAGTCCACCGTGCCGCGGCGCCGGAGCTCGGCGTGCAACGCGGCGCGCATGACCTCGACATCGGGCGACCGCCCCGTGAACAGCCGCACCTGCCCGACCGCCTGGTGCAGCAGCATCGCCCAACCCGGGGCGACGCTGCCGCCGAGCTCGCCCCACGCACGGGCGAGCGGGGTCGGCGACGGGTGGTACACGACATCGAGCAGCAGGCGACCGGTCAGGTCACCCGGGCGCAGGCGTGCCGCGAGCAGGTCGGCGATCTCGTCGGCAACCCCGGCCGGGACGGTCGAGACCAGGACGTCGGGGGGCGCCGGCAGCAGCGCGTCCGCCGCGGTCTCCGCCGAGGTCCACGGCCGGTGGTCGACGGACACCCCCATCCGGTGCGCGGCGACGAGTGCCGAGCCGGGACCGCCGACGCGCCGCGCGACCAGGGAGGTGGTCCGCACGCCGAGCTCGCCGAGCGCGGCGAGCGCCGAGGAGGCGGTGGCGCGGGCGCCCAGCACCGCTGCGGTGCGCGGCCGCCACGTACCGCCCGGCATCGCCTCACGGAGCGCCTCGACGATGCCGGCCACGTCCGTGTTGAACCCGACGAGCGGCCCGGCGGCGCCGCCGCGGCCGGGCTGGACCACGAGGGTGTTCGCGGCCCCGGTGACCTCGGCGAGCGGGTCGACATGGTCGAGGAGGCCCAGCACGGTCTGCTTCAGCGGCATGGTCAGGGACAGCCCCGCCCACGACGCGTCCAGCCCTCGTACGACGGCGGGCAGCTGCTCGGCCGTGACGTCCTGCAGCCCGTAGGTCCAGCCGGTCAGCCCGAGCTGGTGGTACGCGGCGTGGTGGAGCGTCGGGGAGAGCGAGTGCGCGATGGGGTGCCCGAGCACCGCCGCCCGGCGTGCGGCCACCGGAGGGGACGTCGCCACGTCAGTCCTGCGTGGTGCCGCACGACTGCGGGTTCTCGTCGCACCAGCTGCGCAGCTGGTCGATGTGGGCCTGCTGCTCGTCGGCGGTCTCCGCGAAGACGGTCTCACCGGTGTCGAGGTTGACGGTCGTGAAGTACAGCCAGCTGCCCCGCGGGGCGTCCAGCACCGCCTCGATGACCTCGGTCCCGGGCGACCCGATGGGGCCGGGCGGCAGGCCCGCGTGCTGGTAGGTGTTGTACCGGTTGGACTCCTCCCGGGTCTCCTGGGGCGAGGGGATGCCCCCGACCTCGCCGTTGCCGTACAGCACGGTGGAGTCCATCTGGAGCCGGCCGTTGGTCTCCCCGCCCCGGTCGTCGAGGCGGTTGTAGATGACCCGCGCCACCTGCCCGTAGTACTCGGGAAGGTTGACCTCGCGCTCGACGATCGAGGCGATCGTCAGCACCTCCTCGCGCTCCCTCTCCGGGACGTCCAGGCGGTCGAGCCGGGTCACCGTCTGGTCGACCATCGCGGCGAGGATGGTAGCGGCGTCGTCGCTCGGCTCGAACGAGTACGTCGCCGGCGCGTACCAGCCCTCGGGGTCGCCGTCGGCGGCCTCGGGCAGCCCGAGAGCCTCGGTGTCCTCCGCCGCCTGCTCGACCTCCTGCACCGGGGTGCCGGTCACCGTGGCGATGCGCTCGTACACCTGCCAGGTGGTGAACCCCTCGGGCACGGTGATGGTGACCTCGGCACGGTTCGCGGGGTCCAGCAGCGCCGCGACGGCGTCGTCCGCCGCCATCTCGCGCCGCAGCGTGTACGTCCCGGCCTGGATCAGTGCCGCGTTGGCGTTCTCGTCGAACGCGTCCGAGAACGCGCCCTCGGTGGCGACGACACCCTCCTCGACGAGGATCGCGCCCATGTCCCGGCCGGTGGCTCCGTCGGGGATCTGGACCTGGACCTCGCCGTGCCCCGGCCCCGGGTAGTCGGTCTCGATGGTCGGGCCGCCGGTGATCATCTCCTCGACCCGCGGGTAGGTCCAGAACGCGATCCCGGCGACGACGGCGACGGTGACCGTGAGCACGAAGAACGTCCGTACGCGGCGCCGCCGACGTGCCCGCCGACGCTCACGGCGGCTGGCCCGCCGCTCCGACGGCGTGGCGCGCTCCTCGGTCGGCTCGGTCGTGGAGAAGAGGTCGTTCACGTGCTCTCAGTCCCTGGGACCAGCTCACCAGCCGGCTCGCCGGTCCGTCGTTCGGTCTCGAGCGCCTGCTCGAGGATCACCGTGGCGGCCACCTGGTCGACGACCTGCCGATGGGTACGGCTGCTCCGGCCGGCCGCGTGCAGCGCCTGGTGGGCGGTGACGGTCGTCAGCCGTTCGTCGACGAGGCGCACCGGCACGTCGAGCGCACCGGCCAGGCGCCGGGCGTACGCACGGGCGGTACGGGCCGCGGGGCCGGACCTGCCGGACAGGCTGCGCGGCAGGCCGACGAGCACCTCGAGAGCGTGCTGCTCCGCGACGACGTCGGCGATCCGGGCGAGGTCTGCGTCGGGCGCCGCGCTGTCACGCACGATCGTCACCACCGGGGTCGCGAGGATGCCGTCCGGGTCGGACCGGGCCACCCCGACGCGCACGCTGCCGACGTCGACCGCCACGCGGACGCCACGGCGGAAACCGGGGCCATCGGCGGTCGGTGCGGTGCCCGGGTCGGTCATCGGCCTCATGCACCCACCAGACTGACGACGTCCGCCCGGACGGCCTCGAGAGCCGCGGGCATGGCCGAGGCGTCGGTGCCACCGCCCTGCGCCAGGTCGTCCTTGCCGCCACCCCCGCCGCCGAGGGTGGTGGCGGCGGTGCGCACGAGCGCACCGGCCCGCAGGCCCGCCTCCCGCGCCGCGGCGTTCGTGGCCACGACGACGACGGGCCGGCCCTTGGCGACGCCACCGGCCGCGACCACGCTCGGTCCGTCCTCGCCGAGCCGGGAGCGGACGTCCAGGACGAGGGTGCGCAGGTCGTCGGCGGAGGCGACCTCGCCGGCGTCGTGCGTGACGAGCCGGCCGCGCCCCGCCCGCTCGGCGGCGTCCGCAATCTGTCCGGCGCGCGCGAGCAGCTGCCCCTGCCGGAGCTGGGCGAGCTCCTTCTCCGCGGCCTTGAGCCGGCCCATGAGGCCGTCGATCCGCTCGGGGAGCTCCTCCGGCCGCCCGCCGAGCAGAGAGGTCACCTGGTTCAGGAGCACGTGCTCCTTCGCCTGGTACCCGTACGCACCGGGGCCGACGAGCGCGTCGACGCGCCGGACGCCGGAACCGATCGAGGACTCGCCGAGCAGGGTGACGCGTCCCAGCGTGCCCGTGCGGGGCACGTGCGTGCCCCCGCAGAGCTCCCTGGACCAGTCGCCGCCGATCGACACGACCCTGACCCGGTCGCCGTACTTCTGGCCGAACAGGGCCATGGCGCCACTGGCGAGGGCATCGTCGAGGTCCATGACCTCGTCGGTGACGTCGAGGTCCTCGGCGAGCTGGTCGTTGACCCGCTCCTCGATCTCTCCGAGGAGGTCACTCGGGACGGCCGAGCCGTGCCGGAAGTCGAAGCGCATGCGGTTCGGAGCGTTCTCCGAACCGGCCTGGGTGGCCTGCTCCCCGAGGTGCTCATGCAGCGCCTTGTGCACCATGTGGGTGGCGGTGTGCGCCCTGGCGATCGCCTTGCGCCGCCGGGAGTCGATGGCGGCCACGGCCTGCTCGTCGAGCGTCACGGTGCCCTCGGTGAGCCGGCCGCGGTGCACGCTCAGGCCCTGCACGGGGCTCTGGACGTCCGCGACGTCCACGATCCCACCGCCGCTGAAGGTGATCGTGCCCTGGTCCGCGAGCTGCCCGCCGGCCTCGGCGTAGAACGGCGTGCGGTCCAGCACGACCTCCACGTCCGCCGGCGCCGTCGCGGCGGTCGCGGGACGGCCGTCGACCATGAGTCCGACCAGCCGTGCCTGCGCGGTCTCGTCGGTGTACCCGAGGAACTGCACGGGTCCGTCGAGCCGCTGGCGCAGCTCGGTGTACAGCGACGTGTCGACGTGCCCGGTCTTCTTCGCGAGGGCGTCCGCGCGCGCCCGCTGCCGCTGCTCCTCCATGAGGGCGCGGAACCCGGCCTCGTCGACGCTCACGCCGTGCTCGGCCGCCATCTCGAGGCTCAGGTCGATCGGGAAGCCGTAGGTGTCGTGCAGCACGAAGGCGTCCTGCCCGCCCAGCACGGGCCCGCGGCTGTCGGCCGGAGCGTCCGCCGCCTCGCGCTTCGCCCGTGCCACCGCGCCCTCGAGGATCGTCGTGCCCTGGATGAGGGTGCGCCGGAACGCCTCCTCCTCCTCGTACGCGACCTGCGAGATCCGGGCGAAGTCGCTCTCGAGCTCCGGGTAGGACGCCTTCATCGCGTCCTTCGAGACGGGCAGCAGCACCGGCAGGCTGGGCTCGTCGACGCCGAGGAGGCGCATCGACCGCACGGCGCGGCGGATCAGGCGCCGCAGGACGTAGCCGCGGCCGTCGTTGGCGGGGCGGATCCCGTCGGAGATGAGCATGAGCGCCGAGCGGACGTGGTCGGCCACCACCCGCAGCCGCACGTCGTCCGGCGCGGTGGAGTTCCGGCCCTTGGCGTAGCGGCGTCCGGACAGCTCCTCCGCCGCGGCGATGACCGGGAAGGTCTCGTCGATCTCGTAGAGGTTCTCCACGCCCTGGAGGAGGTACGCGAGCCGCTCGAGGCCGAGCCCGGTGTCGATCGCGGTCCGGTCCAGCTCACCGAGCAGCGGGTAGTCCTTGCCCTGGCCCTCGCCGCGGAGGAACTGGTCGAAGACGAGGTTGTAGATCTCCAGGTAGCGATCGCCCCCCGGGTCCACGGTGCCGCCCTCGGCCTCCGGGCCGTACTCGGGGCCTCGGTCGTAGTGGAACTCGGCGCACGGGCCCGCCGGGCCGGGCTGGCCGGTGTCCCAGAAGTTCTCCTCGCGGGTGAGGCGGACCACGTGCGCGGGGTCGACGCCGACGCGTCCCAGTGCCGCGGCGGCCACCTCGTCCTCGTTCCAGATCGTCACCCAGAGCCGGTCGCCGTCGAGCCCGTAACCGCCCCGGTCCTGCGGCGTGGTCAGCAGGTCCCACGCCATCTCGACGGCGCCGTCCTTGAAGTAGTCGCCGAAGGAGAAGTTGCCACACATCTGGAAGAACGTGCCGTGACGCGTGGTCCTGCCGACGTTCTCGATGTCGTTGGTCCGGATGCACTTCTGCACGCTGACCGCTCGGGGCCAGGGCGCCGGCTCGGTGCCGACGATGTACGGGATGAAGGGGACCATGCCGGCGATCGTGAAGAGGATCGACGGGTCGGGCGAGACGAGGGACGCGCTGGGCACGACCTCGTGGTCGCGGGCCGCGAAGAAGTTCAGCCAGCGGGTGCGGATGTCGGCGGTGCGCATGGTTCCTTCAAGTGTGCCGGGGAGGGGCCGGGGTCTGTCGAACGGTCTCAGGGCTGGCGGGCGTCGTCGTCCGGGAGCAGGGCCTCGCGCAGCTCGGTCTCGCGCTCCCGGTAGGCGGCCCGGGCGTCCTTTCGGCGCAGGAGGCTGCGGACGGCGTACGAGAACGCCGAGAGCTTCACGAGCGGCCCGCCCACGGTGGCGGACACGAGCGTCGTCAGGGCCGAGACGTCCTCGGTGACCCGCGCCGCGGAGGTGGTGACGGTGTCGACCTTCGTCATCTGGCCGTTCGCCGAGCGGATCGTCGAGACGGCCTCGTCGATCGCGGGGAGGGTGTGCTCCGTGAGACGACGCACGGTGCCGCGCGCCTCGTCCAGCACGCCGCCGAGCTTGACGAGCGGCACGGCGACGACGAGCACGAGCACCGCGAAGGCGATCGCGGCCACGAGCCCGGCGATGTCTCCGACCGACATGTCTCGTCTCCTCCGTCTCTCCGCGGTGCCGCCGCACGTCTCGCGCGGACCTCCGCGCGAATCTACCGTGCTCGCACCTGCCCCGACGCACGCGCCCCGGGTGGTCCGGCGTGGCCGGCCGCCCGGGGCGCAGCGTCGTTCCCTGGTCGGGACGTCGGTCTCAGCGCGAGTAGTACTCGACGACCAGCTGCTCGTTGCAGGTCACGGGGACCTCGGCCCGCTTCGGGCGGCGCACGAGCTCGGCGCGGAGCTTCTCGACCTGCACGTCCAGGTAGGCCGGGACCTCCGGGAGCACGTCCCGGTGCGCCCCGGCGGCGGCGACCTGGAACGGCACCATCGTCTGGGACTTCGGCTTGACCTGCAGCACCTGGCCCGGCTTCACCCGGAAGGAGGGCCGGTCGACGATCTTGCCGTCGACGAGGATGTGGCGGTGCACGACGGCCTGGCGGGCCTGGGCGATCGTGCGGGCGAAGCCGGAGCGCAGCACGAGCGCGTCGAGACGCATCTCGAGCAGCTCGACGAGCGACTCACCGGTCAGGGCCTGCTCACGCTTGGCCTCGTCGAAGACCCGCTGGATCTGGGCCTCACGGATGCCGTACTGGGCGCGCAGCCGCTGCTTCTCCTTGAGGCGGACCGCGTAGTCCGACTCCTGGCGGCGGCGTGCACGACCGTGCTCGCCGGGGCCGTAGGGGCGCTTCTCGAAGTACTTGACGGCCTTGGGGGTCAGCGCGATCCCCAGGGCCCGGGACAGCCGCACCTGTCGGCGCGTGCGGGACACTGCCATGCTGGTTTCTTCCTGTCGTCGTGATACGTCACACCGCCGCGGCGGACGCCGCGCGGCGTGGGGTCGACCCGTTGGCCATGACCCCAGGTGGTCGTCCGGGCCGCTGGACGCGGCGCTGGACAACCCCACCATGCTAGCAGCGCGCGTCAGTCGCGGGACTCGAGGATCTCCCGGATCCGCTCCAGCCGGGATGTGATCTCTCGCTCATGCCCGTGGCTGGTCGGCCGGTAGTAGCGGGTGCCGACGAGGTCCTCCGGGGCGTACTGCTGCGCGGCGATGCCGTGCGGCTGGTCGTGCGCGTAGACGTAGCCGACGCCGTGCCCGAGGTCCTCCGCCCGGGCGTAGTGCGCGTCGCGCAGGTGGGCGGGGACCGGCGCGACCTTGCCGGCCCGCACGTCGGCGATGGCGGCGTCGATCGCCGCATAGGAGGCGTTCGACTTCGGGGCGGTCGCGACGTGCACGACCGCCTCGGCGAGGATGATCCGCGCCTCGGGCATCCCGATGAGGGCGACGGCCTCGGCGGCGGCGACGGCCGTCTGGAGCGCCGTCGGGTCTGCCATGCCGACGTCCTCGGCCGCGGCGATCACGATCCGGCGCGCGATGAACCGCGGGTCCTCCCCCGCCACCACCATGCGGGCGAGGTAGTGCAGGGCCGCATCGACGTCGGACCCGCGCATGGACTTGATGAAGGCCGAGATGACGTCGTAGTGCTGGTCGCCGGCCCGGTCGTACCGCACGGCCGCGACGTCGATGGCGCGTTCGACGGCGTCGAGGCTGATGGTCTCCTCGCCCGCGGCGTCGGCCGAGCCGGCCGCGGCCTCGAGGATGGTCAGCGCCTTGCGGGCGTCGGCGCCGGCGAGCCGCACCAGGTGGTCCGCGGCGTCGTCCTCCAGCCGCATCGCGCCCCCGAGGCCGCGCTCGTCCGTCAGCGCCCGCGCGACGAGGTCGCGCACGTGCCGGTCCGTCAGCGGCCGGAGGGTGAGCATGAGCGAGCGGGACAGCAGCGGCGAGATCACGGAGAAGCTGGGGTTCTCCGTGGTCGCGGCAACGAGGGTGACCCAGCGGTTCTCCACGGCGGGCAGCAGGGCGTCCTGCTGTGTCTTGGAGAACCGGTGGACCTCGTCGATGAACAGGACCGTCTCCTCGCCGGAGGTGACGAGACGGCGCCGGGCGTCCTCGATGACCGAGCGGACGTCCTTCACACCCGCGGTGACCGCCGACAGCTCGGTGAAGCGCCGGCCGGAGGCATGGGCGACGAGGTACGCCAGGGTGGTCTTGCCCGTCCCGGGCGGGCCCCACAGCACCACGGACGACGGTGCGATGCGGCCGTCGGAGGGTTCGACCAGGCGGCGCAGCGGGCTGCCCGGCTCGAGGAGGTGCTCCTGGCCGACGACCTCCTCGAGGGTGAGCGGTCGCATCCGCACCGCCAGGGGTGAGCCGGCACGGGGTGCCGGCACGCCGGCGTCGTCGGCGCCGGCCGCCTCGAACAGGTCCACGGTCCCAGGTTAGGTCGCGTCGGCGCTCAGATCGTGCCCACGAGGATCGAGGCGATGACGATCGACGAGGTCGTCACGGTCGCGAACCCGCCGACGAGCATCGGGGTGAGGATCTCGTCGAGGATGGCCTTGCGCTCGTCCTCGTCCCGGCCGACGGACCGGGCGATCTCCTGGCAGAGCAGGTAGTCGCCCGGGAATCCGAAGAGCGCGGTGAGCGCCACCGGCATGCCGCGGTACGGGTCCCAGCCGAGGAGCCTGGAGACGAGGGCGCCGCCGATCATGATGCCCACGGACCCGACGACGAGGATGACCAGGACGGGCACGAAGGCGCGTGTCACGTCGGCGAAGGTGACCTCGGACATGCTCGCCAGCACGACGACCACCACGGCGATCATCCCGATGCCGAAGCTGTTGGCCTTCTCCATGCTGCGCTCCGGGAAGATCCCCAGCAGCTGCCCGCCGAGGCCGATGAGGAGGCAGTAGATGCCGTAGTTGAGCCCGGTCAGGCCGTCCAGGAACGTGGCGACGGCGGAGCCGACGAACAGCAGGAGCAGCAGGATCGTGGGCTCGGAGAACCGCTCCGGCAGCGCGAGCGGCC
The DNA here is from genome assembly GCF_042665525.1 of Georgenia alba. Taxonomy (NCBI): domain Bacteria; kingdom Bacillati; phylum Actinomycetota; class Actinomycetes; order Allobogoriellales; family Allobogoriellaceae; genus Georgenia; species Georgenia alba. The sequence goes on along the minus strand of NZ_JBHTCQ010000002.1, from coordinate 835,210 downwards.
GCCGGGGCGCGGCCAGGGAGGTGCGCGACGTGCCGGCCGCGGCGGCCGTCCGGAGCGCACCGGCGTCGTCCGGCAGCATGGTCACCGGTGGCGCGCCACCGTGGCCGCCGGCCGACCCGGCCCCGGCGTCCCGGAACCGCACCGCGTACCGCCGAAGCAGCACGTTCGCCAGGGGCATCCCGACGAGACTCTGCAGTCCGAGCACCAGGGCAGGGATGACGACCAGGTCGTCGAGGCCGCGTGCCGCCAGTCCCTCGGCGGTCAGCACGTACGCGATGATGCCGCCGGTCACCGGGCCGGTGCCGGCCACCGCCGTCGCGTACCCGAAGATCGGCGTGATCACGGCGAGCAGCAGGCCGGCTGCCAGCACGGCGCCGGCGAGGGCGATGAGGATGGCCTTCCACTGCTCCCGGATCTGCCGTGCCGGGATCAGCGTGCCCATGTGGGTGATGACGGCACCGACGACCACGGATCCGGCGGTCGCCAGCGCGGACTCCGGGACCAGGCTCGGCGGCAGCACCCCGGTCCAGATGAGGCCGAGGTAGCCCAGGAACGCGACGAGCAGCGACGGGACGTAGGCCTTGGTGACGATCGAGACGAGCTCGCCGACGGCGAGCAGAGCCAGGATGATCGCGGTGACGTAGACCGGGTTATCGAGCACGGCCGGCCCCGGAGTCGGTTCGCCGGAACTCGAGGGTCCCGTCCTTCCACACCTGCTCGACCATCGTGGGCAGGGTCTGCAGCTGCGCGCTGTCGTCGAGCCGGCCGTCGAGGACGACCGCGTCCGCGAGGTGCTCGGGCGCTAGCCGCCCGACCTCGGCGTGCTGGATCAGCTCGCCGGCGATCGAGGTGGAGGCGCGCAGGACGCCCGTCAGGTCCAGCCCCACACCGGAGAGCAGCGCGAGCTCCTCGAGGTTCTCCCCGTGCACCCCGACCCCGGAGTCGGTCCCCATGGCGACCTTGACGCCGGCGTCGATGGCGCGGGCGATGGACTCGCGGTGGGTGTCGGCCACGAGGTGGGCCTTCTCGATGACGGTCGGGGTCAGGCCCGAGCCTCCCGCCCCGGCCTTCTTGATGACGGCGAGCGGCGCGGCGAGCGTCGGCACCAGGTAGGCGTCGTTGGCCAGGAAGAGCTCGATGGCCTCCTCGTCGATGTAGACGCCGTGCTCGATGCTGCGCACGCCGGCACGCAGCGCGTTCTTGATGCCCTCCGAGCCCTGGGCGTGCGCCATGACGTAGGTACCCTGCGCGGCTGCCTCCTCGACGATGACCCGGATCTCCTCCTCGGTGAACTGGGAGTGGCGCGGGTCGTCCGCCGGGGACAGCACCCCGCCGGTGGAGCAGATCTTGATCTGGTCGGCGCCCGCCCGGAGGATCTGGCGGACCACCTTGCGGACCTCCTCGACGCCGTCCGCGACGCCCGCCGGGCGGCCGGGGTGCGGGCCCATCGAAGGCGAGTGGACGCCCGAGGGCATGAGGAAGTCCGCGTGCCCGCCGGTCTGCGACATGATCGTCACCGCGAGCCGCATGCGTGGCCCGCGCACCAGACCGGTGTCGACGGCGACCTTCGCCCCGAGGTCGGCGCCGCCGGCGTCCCGCACGGTGGTGACGCCGGCGTGCAGGGTGGCCTCGAGGTTGCGCACCGACTCGTAGAACTGCAGCGACCAGGGCTCGGCGAACGCCTGCAGAGAGCCGGGGTTCGAGCTGCAGACGTGCACGTGCAGGTCGACGAGCCCGGGCAGCACGGTCTTCCCCGTGACGTCCACGACGTCGGCGTGCGGGTGGGCGGCCGCGAGGCCGGATCCCACCTCCAGCACGGTGTCCCCGGCGAAGACCACGTCGGCCGGTTCGGGGAGGAAGTCGGTGCCGTCGAACACGTGCCCTCCGGCGAGGACGACGGTGCTGGCGGGCTGCTGGTCGGGCATGTGCGGATCTCCTCGGGTACGGGTGCGCACGGGAGGCTAACCGCGCCCCGTCGACTGCCGCAGGACCGACCACCACGTGGGCGGACCGGCACGGACAGGCACGGACGGGCACGGGACAGGCACGGACGGGGACCGGGCGCGTGCCCCGTCGCGGTCTACCCTGCGGTGGTGGCCCTGCTGATCGACCTGACACCGCTTCGGGTCGATCCCCACTACCGGCGCCTGTGGACCGGGTTCACCCTCTCGGGGATCGGTACCCAGCTCGCGACGACGGCGATCGGGCTGCAGGTCTACGAGCTGACCGGCTCCTCGTTCTCGGTGGGTCTGGTCGGGATCTTCGCGCTCGTGCCCCTGGTGCTGCTCGGGCTGTACGGCGGCGCGCTGGTGGACGCCCACGACCGGCGCACGGTGGCGCTGCTCGGCGGGCTGCTGCTGTGGGCAGCCGCCATTCTCAACACCGCACAGGCCGCCTGGGGCAACACCAACGAGTGGGTGCTGTACGGGCTCGTGGCACTCTCCAACGCCGGATTCGCCGTGGTCAGCCCGGCCCGATCGGCGATCTACCCGCGGCTGCTGCCCGCCCGCCTCCTGCCGGCGGCGAACGCGTTGAGCGTGGTGGCCATGAACGCCGCGTTGACCGTGGGGCCGCTGCTGGCGGGGTTCCTCGTGGACCTGTACGGCTACACGGTCACGTACGGGCTGGACGCCGTGCTGTTCGTGGCGGCCCTGTGGGGGATCCTCAGCCTGCCGCCGATCCCGCCCGAGGTGGACGTCGCGACGGCCCGCGGCCGGGTGCCGGGCCTGCGCAGCGTCCTGGAGGGGCTGCGCTTCCTCGGGACGCGGCCGAACGTGCGCATGACGTTCCTGGCGGACTTCTGCGCGATGATCCTGGCCCACCCACGGGCCCTGTTCCCGGCGGTGGCGGCACTGGCGCTCGGCGGTGGTGCGTCGACGGTGGGCGTGCTGTCCTCGGCGATCGCCGTCGGGGCGATGCTCGCCATGCTCCTGTCCGGACCGCTGGGGCGGGTCGTGCACCAGGGCCGTGCCGTGGTCGTCTCGGTGGCGGGCTGGGGTGCCTCGATCGCCGGATTCGGGGTGGTCGTGCTCGGCGCCGGTCATCTGCTGGACACGACGGTCGCGCTGTGGCTGGCGGTCGGCTGCCTCGGTCTGGCCGGCGCGGCCGACTCCGTCTCGGCCGTGTTCCGTACGACGATCCTGCAAGCCGCGACGCCGGACCATCTGCGGGGCCGGCTGCAAGGGGTGTTCGTCGTCGTGGTCGCGGGCGGCCCGCGCCTCGGCGACCTCGTGGCCGGCTCCCTCGCCAGCGCGGTGCCCGAGGGCCTCGCGATGGTGCTCGGCGGGGCCGCGTGCGTCGTCGCCGTGGTGCTGCTGGCGCGGCTTCAGGCCAGGTTCCTGGCGTACGACGCGCGCGACCCGCAGCCCTAGACGTCACCCCGGTGTGGGGTCAGGCGAATCGCGAGACGTCCCCGGCGCCCTCCCGGACCACGTCGGGCGCACCCGAGGTGAGGTCGACGACGGTGGTGGGCTCGGCGGAGTCGACCTCGCTGTCGACGACGGCATCGAGCAGGTGACCGACCTGGTCCTTGACCACCCACCCCTCGGAGAGCGGCTCGGGCTCCCCGGGCAGGATGAGGGTCGAGGAGAGCAGCGGCTCCCCCAGCTCGGCGAGCAGCGCCTGGGTGGCCCGGTGCGCGGGGATGCGCACGCCGACGGTGTGCTTCTTGGGGTGCATGAGCCGTCGCGGCACCTCGGGCGTCGCCGGGAGGATGAAGGTGTACGGCCCGGGCGTCAGGGACTTCACCAGCCGGAAGACCGGGTTGTCGACGTGCACGAACTGGCCGAGCTGGGCGAAGTCTCGGCACACGAGCGTGAAGTGGTGCTTCGCGTCGAGGCGGCGCAGGGACCGGATGCGGTCCAGGCCGGACTTGTTCCCCAGAGCGCATCCGACCGCGTAGCCGGAGTCCGTCGGGTAGGCGATGAGGCCGCCGTCCCGGACCACCTCGACGGCCTGCGCCACCAGCCGCGGCTGCGGGTCGTGCGGATGGATCTCCAGGTACCGGACCATGCGACCAGTGAACCAGGCCGGTCAGCCGGCCGCGTCCCAGAGGTCGGCGACCGGCTGAGCCGCGCTCCCGACGTCGTCGGGGCCGACCGGCCCGGCCCGCTCGGCGAGCTCCGCCTGGTACCGGGCCATCGCGATGACGCGACCGGCAGCCTCGTCGACCCTGTCCCGCGAGAGCCTGCCGTCCTCGAGGGCGGCGACGATCCCCGCGTGGGCGGCGGCGTCGTCCGTCGGCCCGAGCAGGAGGTCCGCCCCGGCGTCCAGCGCGGCGACGGCGATGTCGCCGGGTCCCCCGACCGAGCTCAGGGCGCCCATCTCCAGGCCGTCGGTGACCGCGACGCCGGAGAAGCCGAGGTCCTCCCGCAGCACCCGGTACGTCTCGGGCGAGACGGAGGCTGCGACGCCGGGGTCCCAGGCCTGGACGTCGATGTGACCGACCATGACCGTCGGGGTCCCCGCCGCGATGGCGGCCTGGAACGGGGGTAGGTCCTGGGCGGCGATCTCCGCGTCGGACCGGTCCTGCACGGGCAGGTCCACGTGCGAGTCGCTGGTCAGCGATCCGTGCCCGGGAAAGTGCTTCGCCGAGGGCAGCACGCCGGAGTCGAGGAAGCCGGTGGTCGTCTGGCTCACGGTGGCGCTGACGAGGCCGGGGTCGGAGCCGGCGGAGCGCGTCCCGATCGTGACGTCCTGCCCGGGCACGGTCACGTCGGCGACCGGCGCCCAGTCGGTGGTGAAGCCCGAGGCCCGCAGCTCGACCCCCATCGCCTCGTACGCGTCGTGCACGACGTCGTGCTCTCCTGCGGCGACGGCCTGCCCGGCGACGTTGTAGGCGGGGAAGTCCGTCCAGGGGCCGACGTCGGAGCCGAGCCGCTGGACGATGCCGCCCTCGTTGTCGGTGCTGATGATCGCCGGCCAGTCGCGGCCGTCCGCCGCGACGCCGTCCTGGACGGACTCGGTGAGGGCAAGGACCTGGTCGAGGCCCGTCACCGCGTCGCCCATGACGATGACGCCGGCCAGGTGCAGATCGGCCACGTGCGCGCCGACGGCGGCCGGGTCCGGCACCGTGGTCGTGGAGACGATGACCTGGCCGGCCACCTCCTCCGGCGTCATCTCGGCCGCCACGCGAGTGGCGGCCTCGACGTCCGCCGGCGTCGGACCCCACGGGTTCGGGTAGTCGGGCGGCTCGGTCGGGGTGGGCTCCGCCGTCGGGTCGTCCGACTCGCTCGGCGTCGGGCTGGGCGTGCCCGTCTCCGTCGCCGAGGACTCCGGCACGGAGGAGGTGCAGGCGACGAGCGCGACCCCCGCCGCCAGCACCGCGGGAAGCAGCGACGCCCGTCGCCCGAACACGTCAGGACGCCGTCGCCGGCTCGTTGCTGTGCTCCGCCGCCCGGTCCCGGCCCTCGCGGGCGTCCGTGGCTGCGGTGTCCTTCGGCTTGGCATCGACTCCGGCCTCCTTGCGCTGCTGCGGCGTGATCGGTGCGGGTGCCTGGGTGAGCGGGTCGAACCCCCCTCCCGACTTCGGGAAGGCGATGACGTCACGGATCGAGTCCGAGTGGGCCAGCAGCGCCACGATCCGGTCCCACCCGAACGCGATGCCACCGTGCGGCGGCGCCCCGTAGGCGAAGGCGTCCAGGAGGAAGCCGAACTTCTCCTGCGCCTCCTCCGGCCCGATGCCCATGACCGAGAACACCCGCTCCTGGACGTCGCGGCGGTGGATACGGACGGAGCCGCCGCCGATCTCGTTGCCGTTGCAGACGATGTCGTAGGCGTGGGCGAGCGCCTCGCCGGGGTGCTCCTCGAACGTCTCGACCCACTCGGGCGAGGGGGCGGTGAACGCATGGTGCACGGCTGTCCAGGCGCTGTGGCCGACTGCGACGTCGTCGTCCTCGCCCGTCGGCTTGAACAGCGGCGCGTCCACGACCCACACGAAGGACCAGGCGCCCTCGTCGATGAGACCGACCCGGCGCCCGATCTCCAGGCGGGCGGCCCCCAGGAGGGACCGCGAGGGGCCGGTCGGACCGGCGGCGAAGAACACGCAGTCGCCCGGCTCGGCGCCGACGGCACTCTGCAGGCCGTCGCGCTCGGCGTCGGAGAGGTTCTTGGCCACCGGGCCGCCGAGCGTACCGTCCTCGCCGATCGTGACGTAGGCCAGGCCGCGGGCGCCCCGCTGCCTCGCCCATTCCTGCCACGCGTCGAAGGTCCGGCGCGGCTGGGCGGCGCCCCCGGGCATGACCACGGCGCCCACGTAGGGTGCCTGGAACACCCGGAAGGGGGTCTCCGCGAAGAACTCGGTGAGGTCGGTCAGCTCGAGGCCGAACCGCAGGTCCGGCTTGTCCGTGCCGTACTTCTCCATCGCCTCGCGGTAGGTGATGCGCGGGATCGGCCGGTCGATCTCGTAGCCGATGAGCCGCCACAGCTCGGTGAGGATCTGCTCGGACAGCTCGATGACGTCCTCCTGGTCCACGAAGCTCATCTCGACGTCGAGCTGGGTGAACTCGGGCTGACGGTCGGCGCGGAAGTCCTCGTCCCGGTAGCAGCGCGCGATCTGGTAGTAGCGCTCCAGCCCAGCGACCATGAGCAGCTGCTTGAACAGCTGCGGGGACTGCGGCAGTGCGTACCAGCTGCCCGGGGCGAGCCGCGCGGGGACGAGGAAGTCCCGGGCGCCTTCGGGGGTGGACCGGGTGAGCGTCGGGGTCTCGACCTCGACGAAGTCGTGGGCGTCCAGCACGCGGCGGGCGGCCTGGTTGGCCTTGGCGCGCAGGCGCAGGTTGTCACCCTGCTGCTTGCGGCGCAGGTCGAGGTAGCGGTGCCGCAACCGGGCCTCCTCCCCGACGGCGCCGGACTCCTCGGCATGCTCGGAGACCTGGAAGGGCAGCGCGGCCGCGCTGTTGAGGACGGAGACGTCGGAGGCCACCACCTCGATGGCACCGGTGCCGAGGTTCGGGTTCTCGTTGCCCTCCGGCCTGCGGCTCACCTCGCCGGTCACCTGGATGACGTACTCGGAACGCAGGTCGTGCGCGACCTCCTCGCGGATGACGACCTGGGCGATGCCCGAGGCGTCCCGCAGATCGACGAACGCCACTCCCCCGTGATCGCGACGACGGTCGACCCATCCGGCGAGGGTGACGGTCTGTCCGATGTCGCTCGCCCGGAGCGAGCCTGCGGGGTGAGTGCGAAGCACGAGTGAGCCTCCATGTCGGGCTGTGCTGGTGCGTGCTGCACGTGACACGCACCAGTGAACGCCAACAGATCCTAGTTGGCCCGGCCTGCCCGGAGCGATCCGGATCCAGGCTGGCACACCGGGTGGGCAAGGTCACGCGGGCCGCTCTGCCGGTGCGGGCGTGTGGCCCGTAGGCTTGAGGCTCCTGGAGTGCACGTCACCGCCAGGCCCTTCGCGGAGGTTGCGCAGGTCGGGCCACGAGCGGATAGGTGCGACGCCGACCCGGCGCCGTCACCCACACTCCGCCTCGTGAGATGTGAGTCCCCCTGTGACCGTTGTGTCCGACACCGCCCTGCCCACCCCCGCCGTCGAGAGCCCCGACGTACCCACCTTCGCCACCCTCGGCCTCCCCCGCCCGCTGCTCGCCGCCGTCGAGAGCCTCGGGTTCAGCACACCGACCGACATCCAGGCGGAGGCCATCCCCGTCCTGCTGTCCGGCCGTGACGTCGTCGGCATCGCCCAGACCGGCACCGGGAAGACCGCCGCGTTCGGCCTGCCGCTGCTCGCGGCCGTCGACCCGTCCGAGCGATCGGTCCAGGCCCTCGTGCTGACGCCGACCCGCGAGCTCGCGGTCCAGGTGTCCGACGCGATCGGCACGTTCGCCGGCTCCACCGGTGTGCGCGTGCTGCCCGTCTACGGCGGTGCGAGCTACCTGCCCCAGCTGCGGGGCCTGCGCGACGGGGCCCAGGTCGTCGTCGGCACCCCGGGCCGCGTCATGGACCTCCTCGAGCGCGGCAGCCTGGACCTCTCCGGAGTCGGCTTCTTCGTCCTGGACGAGGCCGACGAGATGCTCCGCATGGGCTTCGCGGAGGACGTCGAGACGATCGCCGCGCACGTGCCGGCCGAGCGCCGGACCGCCTTGTTCTCGGCCACGATGCCGGCCTCCATCCGCCGGGTCGCCGACACCCACCTCACGGACCCCGTCCGGGTGGCCGTCTCCCGGTCCGCCTCGACGACCGCGACCGTCCACCAGACGTACGCCGTCGTGCCGTTCCGGCACAAGGTCGGGGCGCTGGCCCGTGTGCTGGCCACCTCGGACGCCGACGCGGCGATCGTCTTCGTGCGCACCAAGGCCGCGGTCGAGGACGTCGCCCTGGAGCTCGCCGGGCAGGGTGTCTCCGCGGCAGGCCTGTCCGGTGACGTCCCGCAGAAGGAGCGCGAGAAGCTCGTCGAGCGCCTGCGGTCCGGCAGCCTGGACGTGCTGGTCGCCACCGACGTCGCCGCCCGTGGGCTCGACGTGGAGCGGATCGGCCTCGTGGTGAACTTCGACGTCCCCCGAGAGGCGGACGCGTACGTGCACCGCATCGGCCGGACCGGCCGCGCGGGACGGACCGGCCGAGCGCTGACCTTCCTCACCCCACGGGAGCGCGGCCGCCTGGCGCAGATCGAGCGGCTCACGGGCTCCCGGCTCGAGGAGATCACCGTGCCGTCGCCCGCCGACGTCTCGGCGCACCGGGCCGCCCGGCTCATGGAGCGTGCCGCGGAGCGGCGCACGTCGGGCCGGCTCGAGCTGTACCGCGACCTGCTGCGGTCCCACACGGCCGAGACCGGCGCCGACCTGGAGGAGGTGGCCGCCACGCTGCTCGCCCTCGCCGTCGGTGACGACGGCCCCCGCCGTCAGGACGACGGCCGCCGTGCCCGCCACGAGGAGACCGTCGACCAGGACGGGACGTTCGTCGCGGCCCGCTTCGACGGGAGCCAGAAGGGCGCTACGGGCCGCGGCGCCGCCGAGCGCGGCGGCCGTCGCCGGTCCGGTGCCAGCGGCACGCGGTACCGCGTCGACGTCGGTCACAAGGACGGCGTCCAGCCGGGCGCCATCGTGGGTGCCATCACCGGCGAGGGCGGGTTGCGTGGCGACGAGCTGGGCAAGATCGACATCTTCCCGAGCTTCTCCCTGGTGGAGATCGCGGGCGACCTGAGCCCCGAGACGACCGCTCGCATCGGAGCCGCCCGGGTGGCCGGGCGCCGTCTGCGTATCCGGCCGGACACCGGGCCGCGCGCGCCGCGCGAGGTGCACAACGGTCAGGTGCGCCGCCCCCGCGGCCGCAAGGGCTGAGGTCCGACGGCGCGTTCCACTGCTGCCCACGCCGCGGCCAGCGCGGCGTCCCTCGAGGTAGTGTCCACCGCCACGGCCGAGCCGTCGCGCCGGGAGTCCCACGGCTCCCAGGGCTGGCGGACCACGTCCTCCCAGGTCGGGACACGCTGCCCGACGAGGTCGGGAGCGCGCTCCCGGACTCGCCGCTCGTGCGCGACGGGGTCGGGGAGCACGGTGACGAGCTGCACGAGCCGGGCCTGCGCGCCCTCGGCCGTGGTGCGCCACGCCGAGCGGGAGTCGGGCACCGGGCACACGGCGTCCACGACGACGTGACCACCGAGGCGCAGGTTGGCCGCGGCGAGCTCGTGCGCGACGGCGTAGCCGGCCACGCCCGGACGGTCGGTCCCGGCCCTGCGCAGCGCCGTCTCGACGGCGTCGACCCGTAGACAGGTCGCTCCGAGACGCGCGGACAACGCCCCCGCCAGGGTGGTCTTCCCGGTTCCCGGCCGGCCCGCCACGACGACCAGCAACGCGGGATCGTCGTTCACCGGCTCGACCGCCCCGCCAGTGCGACGACCGAGCGCCGGAACTCGGCGAACCCCTCGAGCTCCTCTTCCAGTGGGGCGAGGACCTGGGTACTGATCGTGTCGTCGACGTCCTGGCGCAGGCGTTTCTCGACACGTCGGGCGCGGCGCCGCGCGCCGGCGCGGGCCATGGCGCCGCCGAGCAGTGCCACCACGAGCCCGGCGAGCACGCCTCCCAGCAGCAGGACGGTCGGCAGCGGGACCGGGCCGACCATCGGGGTGGCGGGCTCGGGGAGCTGGAGGTAGCCGAGCACGGCGAGGGCACCCAGCCACCCACCGCCGGCGACGGCGCAGGTGAGCAGCAGCCACTGCAGGACTCCCAGCACGCCCCACCACACCGGGCGCCGGGTCTGCTCGAGCTCCGCACCGGCGATGCGCTGGTCCAACGCGTCGACCAGCGACGGGATCCGCTCCTCGACCTCCCGCAGCACGTCGTCGCGCCAGGGGCCAGGCAGGTGTGTCGCGGCAGAGCCGGCGAGGGCGTGCGCAGCCGAGCGGACGGCCGCCTCCTGCACCGGCGTCGCGGCGGGGAGGGAGGTGCGGGCGAGCCGCGCGTCCGCCGAGCTCGCCCGGTCCAGGTGGAGCCGGCGGACCGGGTCGGGGCGCAGCCGCGACAACCACCGCACCGGCGGCCACCCGACCCTGCGCCGGGCGGCCCGGACATAACCGGCCCGCACGGCCTCGCGCACCGCGTCGACACCGGCCGCGTCGGCCGCCGCGTCGGCGAGACGCCGTGCCGAACGGTCCTCGACCGCGGTCGGGGTCTGCTGCCCGCCGGAGTCGATCTCGGCGGCGCGGGCGAGTCGGCCGGCGGCGGTGCGGACGTCCGCTGCGAGGCGGACCCGCGCGGCGCGGGTGGAGACGGCGACCGCCTGCACCCGCTCGCGGAGCAGGTCCACCCCCTCCCCGGTCCGGGCCGAGACCGGCAGCACGGGCACGTCGTGCAGGCCGTCGCGGGCCAGCAGCCGGTCCAGGTCGTACAGGACGCCGTCGCGTTCCTCCGCCGCCAGCGTGTCCATCTGGTTGAGGACCACCAGGGTGACCTCGGCGTGCGCCGTCATCGTGGCCAGGTAGTCGCGGTGGACCACCGCGTCGGCGTACTTCTGCGGGTCGAGGACCCAGACGAGGACGTCGACCGAGCGGGCCATCCGGCCGGCGATCGCCCGGTGCTCGCGTGCTGTGGAGTCGATGTCGGGCAGGTCGAGCAGGATCAGGCCGGCCAGATCCTCCGGGGCGCCCATGACAGTGGTCCGTTCGGGGACCTCGAGCCAGTCCAGGAGCTCGGCGGCGTCGTCCCCAGCACCGTCGGCGCTCCACACGGCGGCGAGCGGCCGGGTGGTGGTGGGCCGCCGGGCCGCGACCGTGGCGGCCTCCCGACCCACCAGCGTGTTGAACAGGGTTGACTTGCCCGAGCCGGTGGCACCGAGCAGCGCCACGACGGTGCGGCCGGCAGCAAGGTTCTGCCGCTCACGCGCCCGCGTCAGCAGGGTCCGCGCCTCCTGCACGTCCGCCGTCGGCAGGTGCCCCTCGGCCAGCGACGTGGCGCGCTCCAGCCGCTCGAGATCCTCGGGCAGGGTCGCGGCGTCGTCGGCCCGCCGGCGGCGCAGGAACCTCACAGCCCCGCCTCCGCCCGCCGGGCCGCCACGACGGCGGCGACCGCCTCCCGCACCCGGTCCGCCGCCGAGGGGTCGATGCCCGTGGCGGTCAGCGCGGTCCGGTACACGTCCGCCTGACCGGCCAGCAGCGTGCCGGCACGGTCGTGCAGGTCCCGGCGCGCCGCGGCGGCCATGCGGCGGACCGCCTCGTCACCGAAGACGGCTTCGAGGATCTTCTGCGCGACCACCGCGGTGCCGCCCGCCACGACGATCTCCGCGCCGACCAGTCCTCCGGTCGAGGCGAACATGACGACCATGAGGGCGATCCCCAGTCCGTTGACCCCGAAGGCCAGCATCCGCGCCGTGAACCGCTTGTCGGCGCCCTCGCTGCGCACCATGGTCAGCAGGGCGTCCTGCCACGCACGGACCTGGGCCGCGGACTCCTCGGCGAGCCGCCGCTCGTCCGGGCGGTGCCCCGCGGCGTCCTCGAGGACCGCACGGGCTCCCGGCTCACGCCGCCAGAGGTGATCCACCTCGGCGGCGGCCCGCTCGCTCTCGGCCACCAGCAGCGTCTGCAACCCGGTCTCGATGGCCACCTCGACCCGGTCGGTGGCCGGCGGGCGCCCGCGGAAGAAGCTGCCCACCCGGTCCCGGATGCGGCCGACCTGGGCCTCCACCGAGCGGAAGAACTCGCCGGTGCCGACGAACTCCTGCCACCGGGCCAGGACCTCCCCCCGCAGCAGCGTCCCGTCCTCGGTGGCCGTCATGATCCGCTCGTGCGCCTGGGCGTACGCGTCGTCGACCTGACGGGCGAGACGCAGGTAGGTCTCGGTCTGGTGCTGCGCCCCGTCGGCCACCAGGGTGGCGCGGCCGAGAGCCGCGTCCACGGCGCCGCCGAGGGTCTGGCGGGCCACCGCCGCGCGGGAGCCGGCATCGGCCGCCAGGCCGCGAAGCCACCCGAGGACCGGCTCGACGTCCTCGGTGGGCAGCAGCCCGGACGCGTCGAGCTCGCTCTCCCCGACCACGAACAGCGGCGCGCGGCCCAGGCCCTCGTCCTCGAGGCGCGCGGCGAGATCGTGCCGCACCTCCGCCGAGACGCCGGCCGGCACGCGGTCCAGGACCACGGCGACCACGATCCGGCGGTCGGCGGCCTCGGTGAGCAGGCTCCACGGCACGGCGTCCCCGTAGCGAGCCGCCGTCGTCACGAAGATCCACAGGTCGGCCGCGGCGAGCAGCTGGTTGGCGAGCCGCCGGTTCTCCGCGACCACGGAGTCGATGTCCGGGGCGTCCAGCAGCGCGAGCCCCGGTGGCAGTGCCTCCGAGGTCCGCAGCTCCAGCTCGGTCCGGGGCCCGTCGTCGGCCGGGGCCGTCGCGCTACCTCCGGCGGGCTCGGACGTCGGCGGGGTGGGTGGCGCCCCGGGCTCGACGTGCACACGGGCGAGCCCGGGCAGGATCCGGTCGTCGCTGAACCAGGCAGCGTCGTCAGGCTGGTGCACGAGCAGGGGACGGCGCGTGGTCGGGCGGATCGCCGAGGCGGCAGTGACCTGCTCGCCGAGCAAGGTGTTCACCAGGGTGGACTTCCCGGCACCGGTCGAGCCGCCGACCACCGCGAGCAGCGGCGCCTCGAGCTTCTCGTAGCGCGGGATGACGTAGTCCGAGAGCTGGTCGAGCACCTCGCGTCGGTCGGCCCGCGAGGCGGCCGCGTCCTCGACGTCGAGCGGGAGGACCACCCCCGACAGGACCTCGCGGAGCCGTTCGAGCGCGGCCAGCGCGGCGCGGGCGTTCTCCCCGGTGCCGGCGGGGAGACTCACTGTGCTACCCCTCGTTCGCGCTGCGGTGCCTCGCTCCGGCACACCTCGTCCCTCGGCGTACCTCCGCGGGGGCTCCTCGCACTCACTGTGCCACCCCTCGTTCGCGCTGCGGTGCCTCGCTCCGGCACACCTCGTCCCTCGGCGTACCTCCGCGGGGGCTCCTCCCGCTCACTGTGCCTCGTCCCGCACCACGACGCGCGGCCAGCGGTCCACCGCGGGCGGTTCCCAGGTGCGTGCGTCGGCCGGCACCTGCTCGCCGGAGCGGATGTCCTTGACCTCGCCGTCGGGGAAGCTCTCGGAGGCGAACCAGACGAACGGGATGCCGCGCCGTTCGGCGTACCGGATCTGCTTGCCGAACTTCGCGGCGTTGGCGGCCACCTCGCACGGGATGCCCCGGTCGCGCAGCGCCCGCGCGACGGCGTCGCTCCGGTGGCGTGAGGCCTCCTCGGCAACGGCGACCAGCACGGCGCTGGGCACCGGCCTGCTGCCCGCGAGCACGCCGTCGTCGAGCAGCGGTATCAGGGTGCGGGAGACGCCGAACGAGACGCCGACCCCGGGATAGGTGGTGCGGCCGTCGGAGGCGAGGGCGTCGTACCTGCCGCCGCCGCCGACCGACTTCAGGCGCTCGTACCCGCTCATGAAGATCTCGACGACCGTACCGGTGTAGTAGTCCAGCCCTCGCGCGATGCGCAGGTTGGCCTCGACGCGGACGCGCCGGTGCTCGCCCGCCGAGCAGCCCTCGACCACGGCCGCGAGCTCGGCGAGCCCTTCGTCGAGCAGGTCGTCCACGACGCCGAGTGCCCGGACCTGCTCGACGAACGAGGAGTCGGCAGTCCGGATCGTCGCCAGCTGGAGACACCGCTCGGCCTGCTCGCGGCTCGCACCGGCGTCGCTGACCAGCAGGTCCGCGACCGTCTCGGCGGGCAGCTTGTCGAGCTTGTCGACGGTGCGGATCGCGGCGGTCACGTCCGGCATGCCGAGGCCGCGGTAGAAGCCCTGGATGAGCTTGCGGTTGTTGAACTGGAAGCTGACCTCGGGGAGCCCGACCTCGCCGAGCGCGTCGAGGGCCTCGACCATCACCCGCATGACCTCGACGTCGTGGTGGAACGGCAGCACGTCCTTCCCGACGACGTCGACGTCGGCCTGGGTGAACTGCCGGTAGCGACCCTCCTGGGGCCGCTCACCACGCCACGCAGGCTGGATCTGGAAGCGACGGAACGGGAACTGCAGGCGGCCGGCGTGCTCGAGCACGTAGCGGGCGAAGGGGACGGTGAGGTCGAAGTGCAGGCCGAGCCCACCCTCGTCCGTGCCGCGTGGTGCGTCCTCGGCCGCCTGGAACCGGCGCAGCACGTAGATCTCCTTGTCGATCTCGCCGCCCTTGGCCAGCCGATCCATCGGCTCGACCACGCGAGGCTCGATGCTGGCGAACCCGTGCAGCTCGAACGTGCGCGACAACGAGGCGATCACGGCGCGCTCGACGGTGCGTTCGGCCGGCAGCAGCTCGGGGAAGCCGGACAGGGAGGACGTACGTGCCATGGCGCTGATCTTGTCATCCCGCGCTCCCCGGCGGCGATCGCGCCCGGGTCCCGGCGGGTCCGCCCGCTCAGCGGCCGGTGGCGGCGCGGATGTGCGGGTTTGTCGCGGTCTCGTGCGCCAGCACGGTCGACGGGCCGTGCCCCGGCAGCAGCACGGTTGACGGCGGTAGCGAGTGCACGAGGGTGCGGAGTGTGGCGACCATCTCCTTCTCGTCCCCGCCGGGCAGGTCGGTCCGGCCCACCGACCCGGCGAAGACGACGTCACCGCAGAACCCGAGGAGGGGGCTCGCGTCGTCGCGTGCGGTGCCGGCCGGGAGCACCGCCGTGTCGACGTCGTCGAGCTCGCCGGCGAGGAGCAGGATGACGGAGCCCTCGGTGTGCCCGGGTGCCGGGACGGCCCGCACCACCACGCCGGGGACCAGCTCCGCTCCCCCGCCGCTGAGCACCTCGCCTGGCAGGCTGCGCACGTCACCGGGGCGCTGCCACGGCTCTGCGGCGAGCTCTTCGAACAGGCCGGCCAACGGCTCGCCGAGCGCAGCTGCCGGGTCCTGCAGCCGGTAGGCGTCGGGGCCGGCGACGTACACCGGCGCGTCGGCCGCGACGGCCGCCGCGTCCCACACGTGGTCCGCGTGGCCGTGCGTGAGCGCGACCGCCCCGACGTGCAGGCCGTGCTCCGCCACGAGGTGCCGGACCTCGGCGGCCGTGCCCGCTCCCGGGTCGATGACCAGGGCGGCGCCGCCCGCCGCACCCGCGACGACGTAGCAGTGCTCCTCCAGCACGGGTGTGGTGACCCGTCGTACCAGCATGATTGCTCCCTCCCGGTGCGAGGCTAGCCAACCCGCGCCGACGACGGTCGCGGCCCGACGGCCGCGCAGGAGTCCCTACACTGAGAGCGATGTCACGTCGGCGTGGGGACGCTCCGGACGGACCCGGCGGGTTCGACGGCGGGGTCGCCGTGACATGACCTGGGTGAAGTACCGAGAACGGTGTGGCCTACGCCAACCCCGTCAGCACAAGGAGCGCGATCCGTGACCGACCAGCGGGACCCCCGAGAGAACCCGTCCTCCCCAGACAGCGCAGCAGACTCCCGAGACAGCTCGGCAGACGCGCCCGAGGCGAGCAGGCCAAGGCCCACCCCGGCCAGCATCCGGCCGAAGCCCGGCCCGCGTCCCGGAACCGGGCCGACACCCGCCGCCGTGGCGCCGGCCCAGCCCGCCGTCGTCCCACCGGTGGACAGCCACGCGGAGTCGGAGGCGGCCGGCTGGGGCCGCGTGGACGAGGACGGCACGGTCTACGTGCGGGAGGCGGCCGGGGAACGGGCCGTCGGCCAGTACGCGGGACCCGACCGTTCCGAGGCGCTCTCCCTCTACGTCCGCCGGTTCCTGGACCTGCAGGCCCAGGTGGCCCTCTTCGAGACGCGGCTGCCGCAGCTGGCCCCCAAGGAGATCGACCAGACCCTCGCCACCCTGGCCGAGGCCCTGGAGAGTCCGGCCGCCGTCGGCGACGTCGACGGGCTCCGCGCCCGTTTGGATCGCCTGCGCGACGCTGCCGAGGAGCGCCGCAGGCAGGCGGCCGCGGAGCGGGAGGCGGCGCGCACCGCGGCGGTCGCCGCTCGCACCGGGATCGTGGAGCAGGCCGAGGCCATCGCGGAGCAGGACCCGTCCCGCACGCAGTGGAAGCAGTCGGGTCAAAGGCTGCGAGACCTGCTCGAGGAGTGGAAGCAGGCGCAACGGTCCGGGCCTCGTCTGGATCGTGCCACCGAGGAGCAGCTGTGGCGCCGGTTCTCCCACGCGCGGACCGCGTTCGACCGGCACCGGCGCCAGTTCTTCTCCGAGCTGGACGCGCGGCAGGCAGAGGCCAAGGAGATCAAGGAGCGGCTCATCGCCCGCGCCGAGGAGATGTCCTCCTCGACCGACTGGGGTCGCACCACCGCCGCCTACCGTCAGCTCATGGACGAGTGGAAGGCTGCCGGGCGCGCGTCGCGGAAGGAGGACGACGCGCTGTGGGCCCGGTTCCGTGCGGCGCAGCAGGTCTTCTTCGACGCCCGGAACGCGCAGAACGCCGAGATCGACGCGGAGTACGGCCGGAACCTCGAGGCGAAGCTCGCGCTCCTGGAGCGCGCGGAGGCGCTCCTGCCGGTCACCGACGCCCGGGCGGCCCGGGCGGCCCTGCGTCCCATCCAGGACGAGTGGGAGGCCGCCGGCCGGGTGCCGCGCGGTGACGTGCAGCGTGTCGAGGGACGGCTGCGGGCCGTCGAGCAGGCCATCCGCTCCGCGGAGCAGGCGGCCTGGGACCGGTCGAACCCCGAGACCAAGGCGCGCGCGGAGGGTGCTGCGGCGCAGCTGAACTCCGCCATCGAGCAGCTGGAGAGCGAGCTCGCGGCGGCCGAGGCGTCGGGGGACGAGAGCAAGGTGGCGGAGGCGCGGGCCGCGCTCGACGCCCGCCGCGCCTGGTTGGACCAGGTCCGGCGCACGGCCGACCGCGGCTGAGGCCCCGCCGGTCAGACGGGGCTGGTGCGGGTCGACCGCGATCCCGTGACCCGGTAGGCGTCGAAGACGCCGTCGATCTTTCGGACCGCGTTCAGGACGTGGCCGAGGTGGGACGGCTCCGCCATCTCGAACACGAACTTCGAGATCGCGACCCGGTCCCGCGAGGTGCTCACGGACGCCGACAGGATGTTCACGTGGTTCTCCGAGAGCACGCGCGTGACGTCCGAGAGCAGGGCGTTGCGGTCCAGGGCCTCCACCTGGATCTGGACGAGGAAGGAGCTCTGGGCGCTCTTGGCCCAGCTGACCTCGACCATCCGCTCCGGTTGCTTACGCAGGCCCTCGACGTTGCCGCAGTCGGCGCGGTGCACGGAGACGCCGGCACCGCGGGTGATGAACCCGACGATCGGGTCGCCGGGGACCGGGGTGCAGCAGCGCGCCAGCTTCACCCAGATGTCGGTGTCGGACATGCCCTCGACGATGATGCTGTTCTCGGAGGTCCGTGGCCGCTGGCGCTGCTCACCGGGGACGGTCGCCTCGGCCAGGGTCTCCTCGGCCCCGGACTCTCCCCCCATGGAGTCCACGAGCCGGCTCACGACGTTGCCGGCCGAGATGTGGTTCTCCCCGATGGCCGCGTACAGGGCATCGACGTCGCTGTAGCGCATGTCGGTGGCCAGCGCGGAGAGCGAGTCGTGGTTCATGAGCCGCTGGATGGGCAGGTTCTGCTTCCGCATGGCCCGCGTGAGCTGCCCCTTGCCCGCCTCGATGGCCTCCTCGCGCCGCTCCTTGGTGAACCATGAGCGGATCTTGTTCCGGGCGCGCGGGGACTTCACGAAGCTCAGCCAGTCGTGGCTGGGCCCGGCGCCCTCGGACCGGGAGGTGAAGACCTCGACCGTGTCGCCGTTCTCCAGGGTGGAGTCCAGCGGAACGAGCTTGCCATTGACGCGCGCCCCGACCGTGGAGTGCCCGACCTCGGTGTGCACCGCGTAGGCGAAGTCGACGGGCGTCGCCCCGGCCGGGAGCGAGAGGACGTCGCCCTTGGGGGTGAAGACGTAGACCTGCGCGCCCGACATCTCGTACCGCAGCGAGTCGAGGAACTCCCCCGGGTCCGCCGTCTCGCGCTGCCAGTCGACGAGCTGACGCAGCCAGCCCATCTCCTCCGCCCCTGCGGGTGCCGGTGTGCCCCCACGGCCCCCGCGCGTGTTGGGGTTCTCCTTGTACTTCCAGTGCGCGGCCACGCCGTACTCGGCGCGCCGATGCATCTCCTGCGTGCGGATCTGGATCTCGACGGGCTTGCCGCTCGGGCCCACCACGGTCGTGTGCAGCGACTGGTACAGGTTGAACTTCGGCATCGCGATGTAGTCCTTGAACCGCCCCGGGAGGGGGGTCCACCGGGCGTGCATGGCGCCGAGCGCGGCGTAGCAGTCGCGGACCGTGTCGACCAGGACGCGGACACCGACGAGGTCGAAGATGTCGTCGAAGTCCCGGCCCCGGACGATCATCTTCTGGTAGATCGAGTAGTAGTGCTTGGGGCGGCCCGTCACGACACCCTTGATCTTCGCGGTGCGCAGGTCGTCCTCGATCTGCCGCGCGACGGTCTGCAGGTACTCGTCGCGGGCGGGGGCCCGCTCGGAGACGAGGTGGACGATCTCGTCGTAGACCTTCGGGTAGAGCGTGGCGAAGGAGAGATCCTCCAGCTCCCACTTGATGGTGTTCATCCCGAGCCGGTGCGCGAGCGGCGCGTAGATCTCCAGGGTCTCCCGGGCCTTGCGCTGCGCGGACGCCGCCGAGACGTACTTCCACGTGCGGGCGTTGTGCAGGCGGTCGGCGAGCTTGATGACGAGGACCCGGATGTCCTTGGCCATGGCCACGACCATCTTGCGGACGGTCTCCGCCTGCGCGGCGTCGCCGTACGTCACCTTGTCCAGCTTGGTCACGCCGTCGACGAGGAGCGCGATCTCCTCGCCGAACTCCGAGCGCAGCTGGGTCAGCGGGTAGTCCGTGTCCTCCACGGTGTCGTGGAGCAGTGCCGCAGCGAGCGTCGGCGGGGTCATGCCGAGCTCGGCGAGGATCGTCGCGACGGCGACCGGGTGGGTGATGTAGGGGTCGCCGCTCTTGCGCTGCTGCCCCTGGTGGGCCCGCTCCGCGACCCCGTAGGCACGCAGGATGAGCTGGGTGTCGGCCTTGGGGTGATTGGCGCGGACCGCGCGCAGCAGGGGTTCTACCGCGGGCGGGTTGTTGTGGCCGCGGGAGCCGAGCCAGACCAGGCGCGAGCGCACCCGCGAGCTCGGCACCGTGTCGGTGCCTCCGTCGCGAGGCGTCGGTACCCGTTCACCGGCCATCTGACGATGGTACGGCCGTTTCGGCGGTGGCTCGAACCTCAGTACACCAGGACGGAGTCCACCTGGTACCCGTCGAGCCGGTCGCGGCCGCGCAGGTCGGCGAGCTCGAGGAGCATGGCGAGGCCCACCACGCGGCCCCCGGCCTGCCGGATGAGCTCGACGGCGGCGGCGCCGGTTCCGCCCGTCGCCAGCACGTCGTCGACGATCAGCACCCGCTGCCCGGCGGAGACGGTCTCCGGGCGCAGCTCCATCCGTGCCGTGCCGTACTCGAGGGCGTAGTCGACGCCGATGACGGGGCCCGGCAGGCGTCCGGCCTTCCGCACGGTGAGCATGCCGACGCCGAGCGCCGCGGCGAGGGGCGCGGCGAGGATGAACCCGCGGGACTCCAGGCCGGCCACGGCGTCCACGCGGCCTCCGTAGACGTCCGCCAGGCCGCTCACGAGGGCGCCGAACGCCGGTCCGTCCGCCAGCAGCGGGGTGATGTCGCGGAAGAGGATGCCCGGGGACGGGAAGTCGGGGATCTCGCGGATGTGCGAGCGGACCAGATCGGTCAGCTCCGCGGGGAAGCTCACTCCCTGGGGCGTCATCGTCGTCCCTTCTTGCGGCGCGGCTGGGCGGTCTGCCCGAGATGGCGACCGGCGACGACGCCGACGCCGGTCAGGTCCGCGGTGGTGGCGGTGACGTCCACCTCGCCCTCGTCGCCGGCGGCACGGCGTCGGCGCTCGCGCCGCTCGAGGACCGTACGGGTGTGCTTGGCGATCGTGTCCCGTCGCTCGCGTAGCGCGGCGTCGATCGGGGCGGCGAGGAAGATCGAGGACCAGGTGGACAGCAGCATGCCGACGAAGAGCGCGAGGGAGATGTCCCGCAGCGTGCCCGCCCCGAGCAGGAACGCACCGATGAACAGGATCGCCGCCACCGGAAGCAGGCCTGTGACCGAGGTGTTGATCGACCGGACCATCGTCTGGTTGACGGCGAGGTTCGCGCCCTCGGCGTAGGTGCGCTTGTCCTGGGTGAGCAGGTGGGCGTTGTTCTCGCGCACCTTGTCGAAGACCACGACCGTGTCGTACAGCGAGTACCCGAGAATGGTGAGCAGGCCGATCACGGAGGCGGGCGTGACCTCGAAGCCGACGGCGGCGTAGACACCTGCGGTGACCACGAGGTCGTGCACCAGCGCCCCCACCGCACCGACGACCATCGTCCAGGTCCTGAAGTACAGGACCATGATCAGGGAGATCAGCACGAGGAAGACACCGAGGCTGACCAGAGCTTGCGCCATGACGTCCTGACCCCAGGTGGGGCCGATGAACGTCGCCGCGACGTCGTCGACCGGCACGCCGTACGCCTCGGCAAGACCGTCGCGGACCTCACGGGTCTCGACGTCGGAGAGGCGCCCGGTCTGCACGCGGACCGTGTCGTCGCCGACCGCGGAGACGCGCGGCGGCTCGCCGCCGGTCTCGCCGACGACGTCGTTAGCCGGCTGCTCGGCGGTGGTCTCGGCGCCGGAGACCGTGAACTGCGAGCCTCCCACGAACTCGATGCCGAGGTTGACGCCGCGCGTGAGGAGCAGCGTCGCGGACGCGACCATGAGTGCCACGGCGGTGATGAACCAGGTCTTGCGGCGTCCGACGATGTCGTGGGACCGGCGGCCGGTGTAGAGCTCGTTGCCCCAGCGGCGGAAGGAGAACATCAGCGCTCACCGTCCTTCTCGTCCGTGCCGCCGGTCCGGGCCGCCTCGGCCTCCTGCTTGCGCTGTCGTGCCCGGCGCTCGGCGATGGTGAGCCGGCGCCCGTCTTCGTCCACCGGGGGCGGCAAGGGCGCCCGGGCGGGCTGGTCGGCGGCGGAGCCCTCGTCGGCGCCGGACTCCGGCGCGGGCCTGTCAGATCCGGCGCTGTCAGACTCCGCGCTGTCCGGCTGCTTGCTCGCCGGGTCTGCGGGCGCGGTGTCCCCCGCAGGGCGGTCACGATCCACGCTCGACGTTCCCGTCCGCACTGACCGCGCCCCGACCAGCTCGCGCTCCTCCGCGGGCTCGCGCGTCGCCGCCCGTGGCGCCTCTGGCCTGCCGAAACGGCCCCGGCCCCGGTACGTGAAGGAGGTGGCACCGAGGCTCTCGGGCTCCAGGCCGGAGAGCTTGTGGCCCTGCCCGAAGAACTTCGTACGGACGAGCAGGAGCATGACCGCGTGGGTGAAGCCGAAGACGACCACGACATCCACGAGCGTCACCAGGCCCAGCGTGAAGGCGAACCCCTGCACGCCGCCGACGGCGAGCAGGTACAGCACGACGGCGGCGGTGAGGTTGACGGCGTCCGAGGCGAGGATGGTCCGCCGCGCGCGTGGCCACCCGTGCTCGATGGCGGCGGCGAGCGTACGGCCCTCGCGGACCTCGTCCCGGATGCGTTCGAAGTAGACGATGAACGAGTCGGCCGTGATACCGACCGCGACGATGAGGCCCACCACGCCTGGCAGCGACAGCCGGTATCCCACGAGCCACGACATGAGCGCGATGAGGCCGTAGGTGATGACACCGGCGAGCACGAGCGAGGCGACCGACAGCAGGCCAAGCCCGCGGTACTGCCAGAGCATGTACACGACCACCAGCCCGGCACCGATCAGGCCCGCGAGGATTCCGCGGGAGAGCTGCTCGGTGCCGAGGGTCGCGGAGATCTGCTCCTGGGACTGGATCTCGAAGTCGATCGGCAGGGAGCCGAAGTTCAGCTGGTTGGCCAACGTGGAGGCGGACTCCGGCGTGAAGTTGGCGCCGTCGATGCGCGCACGGCCGTCGTAGATCGCGGCGTTCATCACCGGCGCGCTGATGACCAGCCCGTCGAGGACGATGCCGAACTGGTTCTGCGGCTGCTGCATGCTGACGAGCCGCTCGCTGAGCTGTCCGAAGACCTCGCTGCCCGAGTCGTCGAGCCGGAGGTCGACGCCCCACTCGCCCGTCGGGTAGCCCTGCTGGTTGACGCTCTGGCCCGAGGTGGCGGAGACGATGTTCGAGCCGGTCAGCGAGGTCGGTCCGAGGATGTACTTCTCGGTCCCTTGCTGGCTGCAGGCGACGATCGGGGAGTCGACCGGGTCACGGCCGCCGCCGGTGCGGTTCGCCGGATCCGTGCAGTCGAGCGTGAAGTAGTCGTAGCTGAGCTGCTCGGTGATCCAGGCCTGGTCCGAGGAGTTCGCCGGTTCCTGTGCCGGCTCGTCGGAGAGCTCGCCGTTCTGGTCGGAGTCCGCCGCCTGGCGTGCGGCCTGCTCGATCTCCTCGCGCGTGGGCGGCGGCCCGGTGTCCTCCTCCGTGGGCTCCTCGGAGGGCTGGCCGGACGGGTTCTGCTGCTGCTCCTCGAGCGCCTGTGGGTCGATCGGGCCGGCCCCGCCGACGACGAGGACCGGGCGGAACCGTAGCTGCGCGGACTGCCCGACGAGCTCGATGGTCTCGTCGTCCGGCGTGCCGGGCAGGGCGACCACGATGTTCGACCCGCCCTGGTTGGTGATCTCCGCCTCGGCCACGCCCGACGCGTCGACGCGCTGGCGCATGATCGCGATCGCCTGGTCGATGTCCTCCTGCGTGATCTCCGACCCGTCGGAGGCGCGTGGCGTGAGGATCAGCTGCGTCCCGCCCTCGAGGTCGAGCGCGAGCTTCGGGGTCATCGAGGCGTCCTCGGTGAACCGGGAACCGGCGATGAGCGACCCGAAGAGGGCCGCGACCAGGACTCCGAGCAGGACGAGGGTCCGGACGGGATGTTCTCGACGAGGGCGTGCCGCCATGACTTCCTTCTGCTGCGTCCGCCCGCGGAGCGGGCGGGTCAGGTCAGCGCTTGTCGTCTCCGAGGCGGCCGTCGTCGCCGACGGTGGGTCCGCCGGGCCGCATGGTCGGGTCCTCGGTCGTGGTGCTGGGCTGCTCCGGCGTCGTCGTCACGTCGGCCGGCCCGGGCTCCTGGGCCACCTCGGGCTGCTGGGTCTCCTCCTCGGAGTCCTCGTCCTCCTCGACGACGGCGTACGGCGGTTCCTTTGCCTCCTTGATGGCGTTCTTGAACCAGATGGTCTCCTGACCGGCCGGGCTCTCCAGGGTGATGACGTCGCCGTCGACGTCGACGACCTTGCCGAAGAAGCCGCCGATGGTCATCACCCACGTACCGGGCACCAGCGCCTCGTTGAGGCGCTCACGCGCCGCGGCCTGCTGCTTCCTCCCCCGGCTCGTCACGAACCACATGAGTCCGAGCATGACGACGAGGAAGATGAGGATCTCTGGACCCATGGGAAACGGTCTCCGATCACGGACGGGGGCTAACCAGGCGAGTCTAGGTGTTCTGCGGCGACCGGACGAACTTCCGCGGCCGCGAGCGAGCCGCAGACTCAGTCGAAGAGGGTCGCATCACCCGGCTGGGCCAGCCCGAGATGCTGGTATGCCGCGGCGGTAGCGGCCCGACCGCGGGGCGTGCGCACGACGAGCCCTTCCCGGACGAGGAACGGCTCCGCGACGGTCTCGACGGTCTCGGGCTCCTCGCCGACGGTCATCGCCAGGGTGGACAGTCCCACCGGTCCCCCGCCGAACCGGCGGCACAGGGCGTCGAGCACGGCCCGGTCGAGGCGGTCCAGGCCGAGCTCGTCGACCTCGAAGACCGACAGTGCGCCGTGGGCCGCCGCCAGGTCGAGCTCGCCCGTGCCGCGCACCTGAGCGAAGTCCTGGACCCGGCGCAGCAGCCGGTTGGCGATGCGCGGGGTGCCGCGTGAGCGGGACGCCAGCTCCCGCGCGGCGTCGTCGTGGAGGCTCGCGCCGAGCAGCCCGGCGCTGCGGCGCAGGACGCGCTCGAGCTCACCCGGGTTGTAGAACTCCAGGTGCCCGGTGAAGCCGAACCGGTCCCGCAGCGGCGCCGGCAGCAGGCCCGCCCGCGTCGTCGCCCCGACCACGGTGAACGCCGGCAGCGTCAGCGGGATCGAGGTGGCGCCCGGGCCCTTCCCGACGACCACGTCGACCCGGTAGTCCTCCATGGCGAGGTAGAGCATCTCCTCGACAGGCCGCGCCAGGCGGTGGATCTCGTCGATGAAGAGGACGTCGTGCTCCTGCAGGGAGGACAGGATGGCGGCGAGGTCGCCCGCGTGCTGGATGGCCGGCCCGGAGGTGAGCCGCAGGGCACCCTCGACCTCGTGGGCGATGATCATCGCCAGCGTGGTCTTGCCGAGTCCCGGCGGTCCGGACAGGAGCACATGGTCCGGAGGCGTGCCGCGGGACCGCGCGGCCTCGAGGACCAGCGAGAGCTGCTCCCGGACGACTTCCTGCCCCACGAAGTCGGCGAGGCGCTTGGGGCGCAGCGCAGCCTCGGCCGCCCGCTCGACGTCGTCCGCGCCGGCCTCCATCACGCCGTGCTCGAGGTCCGCCTCAGACACGTGCGTTGCCTCCCAGTCGCTGAAGCGCCGCGCGGAGCACGGCGGAGACGTCTCCGGGCTCGGGCGCTCCGTCGTTGGTCACCGCGGCGACCGCGTCCGCGGCGACCTTCTCGCTCCACCCGAGCTGGACGAGCGCATCGACCACCTCCGAGGACCCGGAGTACTGCTCCGGCATCGGGGTGTGCGCGCCGTCGCCGAAGGCCGGGCCCAGTTTCTCCCCGACCTCGAGGACCAGGCGCTGGGCGCCCTTCTTCCCGATTCCGGGAACCCGCTGCAGCGCCGCCAGGTCCTCGTCCGCGACAGCACGGCGCAGCCCGTCCGGGGTGTGCACCGCGAGCATGGCCAGGGCGAGGCGGGGACCGATGCCCGAGACCGTCTGCAGGATCTCGAAGACGCCGCGCTCGTCGTCGTCGGAGAAGCCGAACAGCGTCATGCTGTCCTCGCGCACGACCAGCGAGGTCGCCAGCCTCGCCTCTCGGCCGACGCTCAGTCCCGCCAGGGTCGTGGGCGTCGCGTGCACCAGCATCCCGACGCCGCCGACGGTGACGACGGCATGGTCCAGTCCGACGGACTCGACCACCCCGGTGACTGACGCGATCATGCAGTGCCTCCCTCTTCGCCCGCAGGCCACGAACACCTGTACGAGCGTCAACCTACCCTCTGGGTGCGACGGCACCGGCCCGGCGCGCCGAGCGCTCCGCCTCCGCCCATGCGCGCTGCGCAGACGTCAGGCCCGCGCCGGAGGCGCGCGGAAGCGTGTCCGCGCCGCCGTACTGGGCGCGCACCGCCGACCCCGATCCCCCGCCCCGCCACGCGTGGCAGATGGCCAGCGCGAGCGCGTCGGCGGCGTCGGCGGGACGGGGACGCTCCTCGAGCCGCAGGATCCGGCGCACCATCTCCTGGACCTGGGCCTTCTCCGCCCGGCCGTCGCCGGTGACCGCGGCCTTCACCTCGCTCGGCGTGTGCAGCGCGAGCGGGAGGTGCGCCCGCGCCGCCGCCAGCATCGCGACGCCCGCGACCTGTGACGTCCCGGTCACGCTGCGGACGTTCGCCTGGGCGAAGACCCGCTCCACCGCGACCACGTCCGGCCGCAGCCGTGCCAGCCAGTCGTCCAGCGCCTCGGCCACTGCGAGCAGGCGCAGGTGCGGCGAGAGGTCCGCGGCGCTGCGCACCACCCCGACCTCGACCAGGCTCACCCGCCGCCCGCTCGCGGCGTCGACCGCGCCCAGGCCGCACCGCGTCAGCCCGGGGTCGACACCAAGAATCCGCACGAGCCCACTTTCGCACCCGCCGCGGCCCAGGCGGTGGAGGCGGCGCCGGTGCGCCCGCAGCCGGGCCGCGTGACGACCACCCAGCGGAGCAGACGTCAGTCCACGCGCCTTCTGGTCGGACTTCCTCGCACTCCGCTCGTCCCTCGCTCGCGCTCGTCAGTCCACGCGCCTTCTGGTCGGACTTCCTCGCACTCCGCTCGTCCCTCGCTCGCGCTCGTCAGTCCTCCGCGTCCAGCTCAGCCATGACCTCGTCGGAGACGTTGACGTTCGAGAAGACGTTCTGGACGTCGTCGCTGTCCTCGAGCGCCTCGACCAGGCGGAACACCTTCTTCGCGCCCTCGACGTCCACCTCGACCTCCATGGAGGGGACGAACTGCGCCTCCGCGGAGTCGTAGTCGAGGCCCGAGTCCTGCAGAGCCGTCCGGACGTCGACGACGTCGCTGGCCGCGGAGAGGATCTCGAAGGACTCGCCGAGGTCGTTGACCTCCTCGGCGCCGGCGTCGAGCACGGCGGCCAGGACGTCGTCCTCGCTCAGACCGTCGTTCTTCGGCACGACGACGACGCCACGCCGGTTGAAGAGGTAGGAGACCGAGCCCGGGTCGGCGAGGTTGCCGCCGTTCCGGGTGAACGCGACGCGCACGTCGGACGCTGCGCGGTTGCGGTTGTCGGTCAGGCACTCCACGAGGACCGCGACTCCGCCGGGGGCGTAGCCCTCGTACATGATCGTCTCGTAGTCGGCGCCGCCGGCCTCCTCGCCGGAGCCGCGCTTGACCGCCCGCTCGATGTTGGTGGCCGGCACCGAGGACTTCTTCGCCTTCTGGATGGCGTCGTACAGGGTGGGGTTGCCGGAGGGGTCACCGCCGCCGGTGCGCGCCGCCACCTCGATGTTCTTGATGAGGCGCGCGAAGAGCTTGCCGCGCTTGGCGTCGACGGCGGCCTTCTTGTGCTTGGTGGTGGCCCACTTGGAGTGACCGGACATGTTCGTGCTCGTGCTTTCGTCGGTTGCTAACTGCTCTGCACCTGCTGCCGCCCCTGACGGCTCTCCTGGACCATCCGGACGAAGAACCGGTGCACCCGCGGATCATCCCCCAGCTCGGGGTGGAACGCGGTCGCGAGGAGCGAGCCCTGGCGGACCGCCACGATCTTACCCGGGTGCGTCCCGCCCGCTGTGGTCGCCAGGACCTGGACGCCGGGACCGGCCTCCTCGACCCACGGCGCGCGGATGAACACCGCGCGCAGGGCACCGGCCGTCTCGCCGGCCAGGTCGGGGGCGTCCATCCGCTGCTCGAAGGACTCGATCTGCCGGCCGAAGGCGTTGCGGCGGACCGTCATGTCGATGCCGCCGAGAGTGCGCTGGTCCGCCGGGGCGTCCACCAGGCGGTCCGCAAGCAGGATCATGCCGGCGCAGGAGCCGAACGTGGGCATGCCCGCACGCAGTCGGTCGCGCAGGGGTGCGGCCAGGCCGAACGCGCGAAGCAGCTTGTCCATGGTCGTGGACTCCCCGCCGGGCAGGACGACGGCGTCGACGGCGTCCAGCTCGCGCTCGCGCCGTAGCTGCACGCCCCGTGCCCCGGCGGCCTCGAGCGCCGCGATGTGCTCCCGGACGTCGCCCTGCAGCGCGAGCACCCCGATCTCGGGACGGCTCACTCGGCAAGCTCCTCGGGGCCGCTGGGCTCGTCGTCGTGCTTGACGTCGCCGCCTCCTCGCACTCCGCTCGTTCCTCGCTCGTGCTCGTCGTCGTGCTCGGTGCCAAGATGGCGCACGGTGCCATCCCACCCGTCCCGCAGGCTGTCCACCACGTCGGCGAGGGCGGTCGGGAAGAACTCCAGCGGCTGCGTGCGCAGCTCGTCAGTGCTCAGCCAGCGCATCTCGTCCAGCACGTCGCGTTCGATCGCGGTCCAGCCGCGGTCGTTCGGCTCGACGCCGTCCGGGACGCGCGCCATGAAGAACACCTCGTCCTGTCGGCACGTCTCGGCGTAGAAGTGGAAGATGCCGGCGCGGGTGAGCACCGGGCCCACCAGGTCGGCGGCCTCGAGCTCGAGCCCGGCCTCCTCCCGCAGCTCACGCAGCGCGGCGTCCAGCTCGCTCTCGCCCGGGTCGACGCCGCCGCCGATGGTGAACCACCAGGACCGCTCCGGCTGGTCCACGTCGTGCCCGCGGACGAGCAGCACCCGGCCGGCGTCGTCGAGCAGAATCACACGGGCGGCGCGGCGCTCCCGGAGCCCGTCGGGACCGACGGACCAATCGTCGCCGAGGTTGGTGGTACCGGGCCCGGACCCGGGCTGCTGCGCGGTCACCAGCCGCGCTCGGCAGCGGGCGACGCGTGGTGTCCCTGCATGGTCGTCAGGGTAGTCCAGGCGCGAGGAGCGGTGTCCGCCCCGTCGCGCCTCTAGGGTGCGAGGTGGAACGCCTCCTCAGTGAACGGACGACATGACGCGAGCTACGGACCGGGCTGCGGCCTCTCCCGTCGGGAACGGGCATGCGCGGGACCCCCGGCTGCCGCTCGTCGTCGTCCTCGCCCAGCTTCAGCTGCTGGTCTACATCAGTGTGCTGCCGGTGTCGTCGGGGCCGATCGCGGAGGACCTGGACGCGGCAGCCCGCGAGGGTGGACGGCGGGGCGGGAGGTCTGGATGACCAGCCGCAAGCACAAGGTCTGGGGCATCACGCTCGGGATCGTGATCGGAGCCGGCGTCCTCGCCTTCTTGGTCTACGTGGGGATCAGCGGCAACAACGACCGTGCCGATGCCGACGCCGAGGCCACCGGAGTGATCACCGAAGAGCGCATCATCGAGGGCGCGAGGAACAGCGGCGACACGGAGGTCTGTGAGTTCACGGTCACCATCGGCGGCACCGAGTACCACGGCCTCGACGCCTGCGACCACAGCACGGTCAGGGCCGGCGACGAGGTCACGGTGAACTACATCGAAGACGACGTGCACGAGGAGAGGCTCTACCTGGGCGGAGACGTCTCCGAGGAGGAGATGGACAGCCAGAGTCTCAAGGTGACGGCGTTCATCCTCGGGTTCTGCGTCCTGATGGCAGGCCTCTACTACCTGTTCACGCGGGACCTGAGGAAGAAGACGAAGGCCGCCACGGAGGCGAGGCGAATATAGCGTCGCGCTGTCACCAGCCGCGCTCGGCGAGCCGGACCGGCTCCGGCGAGGCCTCGACGTTGATGCCGACCATGGCCTCCCCGAGCCCGCGGGAGACCTCGGCGACGACCCCTGGGTCGTCGTGGAAGGTGGTGGCTCGCACGATGGCCGAGGCGCGGCGCGCCGGATCGCCGGACTTGAAGATGCCCGAGCCGACGAAGATGCCCTCGGCGCCGAGCTGCATCATCATCGCGGCGTCCGCCGGTGTGGCGATGCCGCCCGCGGTGAACAGCACGACCGGCAGCTTGCCGGCGACGGCGACCTCGCGGACCAGCTCGTAAGGCGCCTGCAGCTCCTTGGCGGCCACGTACAGCTCGTCCGCGGGAAGGTTCTGGAGTCGCCGGATCTCGTCCCGGATGCGCCGCATGTGGGTGGTGGCGTTCGAGACGTCACCGGTGCCGGCCTCACCCTTGGACCGGATCATGGCGGCCCCCTCGGTGATGCGCCGCAGCGCCTCGCCGAGGTTGGTGGCACCGCACACGAACGGCACCGTGAACTGCCACTTGTCGATGTGGTGGGTGTAGTCGGCCGGGGTGAGGACCTCGGACTCGTCGACGTAGTCCACCCCGAGCGCCTGCAGGACCTGCGCCTCCACGAAGTGCCCGATACGGGCCTTGGCCATCACCGGGATGGAGACCGCGTCGATGATGCCCTGGATCATGTCGGGGTCGCTCATGCGCGACACACCGCCCTGGGCGCGGATGTCCGCGGGCACCCGCTCCAGCGCCATGACCGCGACGGCGCCGGCGTCCTCGGCGATCTTCGCCTGCTCGGGCGTGACGACGTCCATGATGACGCCGCCCTTGAGCATCTCGGCCATACCCCGCTTGACCAGGGTGGTGCCCTGGCGGGGGCCGGACGTGCTCGCGACGGACTCGTTCTGGGACACGGGGACCTCTCAGGCTGGGAGCAGACTCAGTCTAGGTCGCTCCGACCGCTCGGCTCGTCCCGGCGACGCGCGTTCCGAGAGCCGGACCCTCAGGCCGGCGCCCCCATGAATCCGGCTCGGGCCTGGTTCACGGTGGCCAGCAGCTCCTGCTCGTCCCGTTGGACCCCGAAGTCGTAGCGTCCGGTCAGCGCCCGCTGACGCGTGTACGCCAGCGCGGTCGCCTGCTTCTGGAAGGTCTTCATCGCCTCCTTGGCCCGGGCGCCGCGTGCGCCCGCCCAGGACCGCGCGAGCCTCCGGCCCTTCAGAGACGTGAGCATCTGGATCTCGTGCGGGGCGAACCAGCCGGCCTGGGCGTACTCGGAGAGCCGGTTGCCGATGGTCGCCTTCTCGTCGTTGCGGAGCCACACCACCAGCACGATGACGGCGGCGAAGAGCGGCACCTGGAAGAGGAAGTAGGCCACCAGCATGACCCCGCCGAGCGATGCCGAGGCGTTCCACACGGCGTGCAGCAGCATGGCGCCCACGAGGCCGATCGGGAACGCCCACACCCACGTCAGGCTGTTGCGCGACCGGGAGGCGAAGCCGAGGGCGATCCCGGCGGCCGCGGTGAAGATGAGGTGGGCGAAGGGCGACATGATGCCCCGCATCACGAACGTCATCCCGAGCGCACCCGCCGCGCTGTTCTGGGCGAAGTAGAGGATGTTCTCGGTGAACGCGAAGCCGGCTGCCACCACGGCGGCGTACACGATGCCGTCGACGGGGCCGTCGAAGAACTTCCGGCGGAGCAGGAAGATCAGCAGCACCCCGAGACACTTGATGCTCTCCTCGACCAGCGGTGCGCCGACGACCGCCCCGAGCGTGTTCGCGAGCACGTCGTCGCCGGTCCGGTTGTACACGCTCTGGGAGTAGGCCGTGTTGAGCCACAGGGACACGGCCGTCGAGACGCCCGCGCCCCACGCGAACGCGGCCGCCAGCAGCCACTTCGGCTCCGGCTCCCACCGGTCGACCCACAGCACGGCACCGATGACGCCGGCCAGCGGGAATAGGGCCAGGATGCTGGAGACCGCGGTCGCGCCGACTCCGGTGGCGCTGGCCACGTAGGCGACGAGGTACAGGGCACCGGCGAGCCCCAGTGCGATACCGATGATCTCCAGCAGCAGGGTGAGCGAGCTGCGTGGCTTCGGTTGCGGCCACATCGGGGCGGCCGGGTAGCTCTGCGGGCCGTAACCGTGCGGGCCGTAGGACTGCGGTCCGGGCGATGACATGGCTCACAGGGTAGAGGGTCGGCGCAAGCGGGGCGGTCGCCACGCTGGGGCTGGACGGCCCTCAGTCCTGCGGCAGCGCGTCGTCCATGTCGAAGGGCTCGGGCATGGGCGCACGGCCGGCGAGACGGAACAGCCGCACCACCGGGTCGTCACGCAGCCTGCGCACCTGCTCCACGTGCGAGTTGTGGAAGCGGCGTGCCAGCTGGAGTCGGTACCAGGACTGCTGCAGCTGGGACAGGATGTCGGTTACGCGCGGGTCCGCCGCGATCGACTCCCTGTCCTCCGAGCCACCGAGGACGGCACGCAGGGTGCGGCTGAGCTCGCTCTCGAGCAGTCCGCGGTCCGGTGAGGGCTCGTCCCCGCCGGTGCCGGCGAGCCCCGCCAGCGCCGCGTCGCTCGGCGGGCCGGCGAGACCGTCGGGCACGAGCTCGGCGGTCGCCGCGTCCGTGGCGCGGAGCGCCACGTCGGTCACGAGGAGGGCCTCGGCGGGATCCAGCGCACCCGAGGCGGCCAGCTCGCGTGCGGCCGCCGAGCGTTGGGTGAGCTGAGTCTCGAGGGTCGTACGCGATCGCAGGACGGTCCGGTGCAGCACGTCGAGCCGGACGGCCCGCCGCCACAGCAGCACGACGGCGACGATCGCGACGACCAGGGCCACGAGGACCCACTCGGTCACACCCATGGTCGCTCCGCCGCGGCCCGGATGCGCCCGTACATCGTCCGCGAGCGGGGATCCTCGCGGACCGGGGTCCGCGCCGTCTGCATGACCATGTCGTAGACGTGGAGGATCTGCGTGGTGACCACGGACCAGTCGTAACGGCGCACCGCCGTCGAGGCGCTGCTGCGCAGCGGTGCCGCGTCCTGAGGGTGAGTGAGGACCTCCACGAGGGTCCGGGCGAGGCTGCGCGGGTCGCCCCGGCGGAAGAGCCGGCCGTGCGCCCCCTGCTCGAGCACCGCCTGGAACGCCGGGATGTCGGAGGCGACGACGAGCGCGCCGGCCGCCATCGCCTCGACCAGCACGATGCCGAAGCTCTCACCGCCGGTCTGGGGCGCGACGTAGACGTCGACCGACCGGAAGAGTCGCCGCTTCTCCTCGTCGCTGATGCCGCCTAGGAAGGTCACGGCGTCGCCGTGCCGCGCCAGCAGGGCGCGCTCCTCGGACGCATCCCCGCGCCCGGCGACGAGGAAGCGGGCTCCGGGCACGAGGGTCAGGACCTCCGGGATCGCCGCGGCCAGCACGGGCAGGCCCTTGCGCGGCTCGTCCAGGCGCCCGAGGAAGGCCACCGTGGGACGGCCCGGCGTCGCGCTCCAACGCGGGTCCGGCTCGGCGTCGGCGAAGTGGTCCGCGTAGACGCCGTTCGGCACGACGACGGCGTCTCCGCCCAGGTGCTGCACGAGGGTGCGCCGGGCCTCCGAGGAGACCGCGATGCGTCCGCTGACCTTCTCGAGCATGGGGCCGACGACCGGGCTGATCGCCCGGAGCGCGCGGGACCGCTCCATCGAGGTGTGGAAGGTGCCGACGACGGGACCGTCCGCCACCCACAGGGCCAGCATGCTGAGGGACGGGATGAACGGCTCGTGGAGGTGGAGGAGGTCGAACCGGCCGTCCCCGACCCAGCGCCGGACGCGGCCGCCGACCACCGGTCCGAAGGTGAGACGGGCGACCGAGCCGTTGTACGGGATCGCGACGGAACCGCCGGAGGGGACCACGTAGTCCGGCACGGGCGTGGAGTCCTCGGCCGGCGCCATGACGCTGACGTCGTGCCCGCGCCGGATGAGCTCCTCGGCGAGGTCGCGCACGTGCAGCTGCACGCCGCCGTAGGCGTCGAAGGAGTACGGGCAGATCAGGCCGACGCGCATCTACCCCTCCTCCGGGACGACCGGCGCGGGCCGTCCCGCGCCCGCCTCCGGTGGGCCGGACCCCACGCTGCTGGCCGCGGCGGGCCGGAGCCGGTCCGGGTCGAGGTCCGCCAGGAAGACCTTCTGCAGCATGTGCCAGTCCGCCGGGTTGCGCCGGATCTCGGCGCCGAGCGCGTCCACCCAGCGCTGGGTGACCGTGGCGACGTCGCCGTCGCGTCCGCCGTCGTACACCGGTGGCATGAAGTGGATGACGATGCCCCAGGGCGAGCCGGCGGCGCGCCGACGCGGTCCGCTGAGGCGCTCGTGGCGGATCATCACGGGGAACAGCGGGACACCCGCGGCGATCGCCAGGGCGGCGGGACCAGCGGCCACGCGCGCACGGTGGTCGAGCAGGTCCACCTCGACGCCGGTGCTGGTCAGGTCTCGATCGGCCAGCAGCGGCACGAGGTGGTTGTGCGAGCGGGTGCGCCCCAACAGCCGGCGGAACACCCCGCCACCCTTCTCCAGCGGGATGATCGTCATGCCCAGTCCGGTGCGGAAGTCGAGGAAGTCGCGGAAGATCGCCTCCGGCTCCAGCACCTCGGCCACGGTCAGGACGGGCGCCAGGTCCCGAGTCGCGAACGCGCCGGCCAGATCCCAGTTCCCGCAGTGCCCGAGGGCCGCGACGGCGCTCCCACCGTCGGCGAGGGCGGCGCGGACCGCCCCGTCCCCGATCAGCCGCACCCGTGCCGCGACCTGCTCGGCGGTCAGACCCGGAAGCTGGAACATCTCGCAGTAGTAGCGCAGGTAGGCACGCATCGCGGCGCGGGAGAGGCGGCGAAGCCGGCGCCGGTCCAGGCCCGGGCGGACCCTGGCGAGGTTCGCCTCGAGCTGCGGGACGCCGCTCGCACCCGTCGCCCAGGCCACGTCCGCAACCGCGGCGAAGATCGCCCGGGCGAGGGGGTCGGGCATCTTCTCGACGCTCGCGCGGGCGAGGCGGAAGACGCGGACGAGGTCGATCCTCATTCCGATCCCCGTCCGCGTGACTGCCGGTACGCGGCGCGGACGCGCTGGAGGACGGTCCACGCACTGGCGGCGGTCAGCAGCCCGAGCGCGACCGTGAGCACCACCGGAGGCAGCCCGAGGCCGACGAGCAGGACGGCGACCAGCACGACGACGAGGCGGTCCGCACGTTCGGCGAGGCCGCCCTCGGCGCGCATGCCGAGGGACGCGGCACGTGCCTTGGCGTAGGGGACGATCCCGCCGAGGACGAGGCAGGCCAGGCCGAGTGCCGCGGTCACGTCCGCCAGCGGGCCGTCGAGGTGCCGCACCGCCCAGACCGTGATGCCGACGAAGATCGCGGCATCGGCGAACCGGTCCATCGTCGAGTCGAGGAACGCGCCCCAGGCCGACTCACGACCGGTCATCCGCGCCATCTGCCCGTCGAGGTTGTCCAGGACGACGAGCACACCGAGGGTCAACGCTCCCGCGACGAGGTGGCCGGTCGGCAGCAGGGTCAGGGCCGCGACGCCGGTGAGGACGGTGCCGGTGACCGTGACGAGGTCGGGGCTGACGCCGAGCCGCACCAGCAGCCGCGCCACCGGGCCGAAGAGCGCCGCGGCCAGGCCCCGTGCGTTGGTCGAGAGCACTACGGCGTCGTCCCCTCGTGCTGGCCCCATGCCCGGGCGAGCAGGTCCCGCGTCTCGCCGAGCACCTGCGGCAGCGCCTTGGTGCGGGCGACGACGGGCAGGAAGTTCGCGTCTCCGCTCCACCGGGGCACCACGTGCTGGTGCAGGTGCGCGGCGATGCCCGCGCCCGCGACCGGGCCGAGGTTCATACCCAGATTGAACCCGTGCGGCGCCGAGACGGTGCGCACGACGCGCACGGCCGTGGTGGTCAGCTCGGTGATCTCGTGACGCTCGGCGTCCTCGAGGTCCGTCAGGTCCGCGACGTGGCGGTAGGGGCACACCAGGAGGTGGCCCGGGTTGTACGGGTAGAGGTTGAGCACGACGTAGGCGGAACGGCCTCGGTGCACCACGAGGCCCTCGGCATCCTCGCGGGCCGGTGTCGCGCAGAACGGGCAGGCGTCCTCACCGTCGTCGGCCGGCTTGTCCTGCCCCCCGACGTACACCATGCGGTGCGGGGTCCAGAGACGCTGCAGCGCGTCCGGGACACCCGGGAAGTCGCCCGCCGCCTCGCTCCGGCACACCTCGTCCCTCGGCGTACCTCCGCGGGGGCTCCTCGCGCTCACACCTGCTCCCGGGCTCCGATGGCTCGGACGATCTCCTGCACGGCCTCCTCGACCGGGACGCTGTTGCGCTGGGTGCCGTCCCGGAACCGGAAGGACACCGCACCGGCGTCCACGTCCTCACCGCCCGCGATGAGGACGAACGGAACCTTCTGCTTCGCCGCATTGCGGATCTTCTTGCCGAACCGGTCGTCGGAGTCGTCCAGCTCGACGCGCACCCCGTGGGCACGCAGCTGGTCGAGGACGCCGCGCAGGTAGTCGTCGAAGACGTCCGCCACCGGGACGCCGACCACCTGGACGGGAGCGAGCCAGGCCGGGAACGCGCCGGCATAGTGCTCGAGGAGCACGCCGAAGAAGCGCTCGATCGACCCGAAGAGGGCGCGGTGGATCATCACCGGCCGCTGCCGGGTGCCGTCCGCCGCCGTGTACTCGAGCTCGAACAGCTCCGGCTCGAAGAAGTCCAGCTGGATGGTCGACAGCTGCCACGTGCGGCCGATGGCGTCCTTGGCCTGCACGGAGATCTTCGGGCCGTAGAACGCCGCACCACCCGGGTCGTCGACGAGCTCCAGACCGGAGTCGGCCGCCACCTCGGCGAGCGTCCGGGTGGCCTCCTCCCAGGTCTGCTCGTCACCGACCGACTTCTCGGGGTCGCGGGTGGACAGCTCGAGGTAGAAGTCGTCCAGGCCGTAGTCGCGCAGCAGGTCCAGCACGAAGGTCAGCAGCGAGGACAGCTCGTCCTTCATCTGCTCGCGGGTGCAGTAGATGTGCGCGTCGTCCTGCGTGAAGCCGCGGGCACGGGTGAGGCCGTGCACCACGCCGGACTTCTCGTAGCGGTAGACCGCCCCGAACTCGAAGAGCCGCAGCGGGAGCTCGCGGTAGGACCTGCCCCGCGAGGCGTACACCAGGTTGTGCATGGGGCAGTTCATCGGCTTCAGGTAGTAGTCCTGCCCGGCCTTGGTGACGTTGCCCTCGGCGTCACGGACCTCGTCCAGGTGCATCGGCGGGTACATCCCGTCCGCGTACCACTCCAGGTGCCTGGAGGTCTCGAACAGCTTCGCCTTGGTGATGTGGGGGGTGGTGACGAAGGAGTACCCGGCCTCGACGTGCCGACGGCGGGAGTAGTCCTCCATCTCCATCCGGATCATCGCGCCCTTGGGGTGGAACACGGGGAGCCCGGACCCGATCTCGTCCGGGAACGAGAAGAGGTCCAGCTCGGCACCGAGTCGCCGGTGGTCCCGCCGCTCGGCCTCCGCGAGCCGCTCGAGGTGAGCGCGCAGCTCCTCCTTGCTGGGCCAGGCGGTCCCGTAGATCCGCTGCAGCTGGGGGTTCTTCTCGCTCCCCCGCCAGTAGGCCCCGGCGGCACGCATGAGCGAGAACCCGTTGCCGATGAGGCGGGTCGAGGGCAGGTGCGGGCCGCGGCACAGGTCCTTCCAGGCGACCTCTCCCCCGCGCCGGACGTTGTCGTAGATGCTCAGCTCGCCGCCGCCGACCTCGACGGACGCGCCCTCCGCGTCCTGCGCGTGCGGGCCGCTCTCGCCGTCGCCCGAACCAGGACCCTTGAGCCCGATCAGCTCGAGCTTGTAGGGCTCGCCGGCCAGCTCGGCGCGCGCCTCCTCCTCGGTCACCACGCGACGTCGGAAGGCCTGGCCCTCCTTGACGATGCGGGTCATGGCATTCTCGAGGGCCTTGAGGTCCTCCGGGGTGAAGGGGTCGGCGACGTCGAAGTCGTAGTAGAAGCCGTCGGTGACCGGTGGGCCGATCCCGAGCTTCGCGTCCGGGTGGACCTGCTGGACGGCCTGGGCCAGGACGTGCGCCGTCGAGTGCCGCAGGATCTCCAGGCCCGCCGGGCTGTCGATGGTCACCGGGGCGACGCCGGCGCCCTCGGGCAGGGCCCCCAGGTCGGTGTCGAGGTCCTTCAGCTCGCCGTCGACCTCGAGCGCGACGACGTCCTTGCGGTCGGCGAAGAGCTCCGTGCCCGTCGTCCCGGCCGCGACCCGTTGCTCGACGCCGTCGACGGTCAGGATGTGCTCGGTGGACACGTGCGCTCCTCGCGGTTCTCGTCGGGCCGCCGGCGAGCGTGCACGACGGCCTGTCGATCCTACCGACGCGAAAGCCCCCTCCGCCGGGACGGAGGGGGCTGGTGGTGGGCGATACTGGGATCGAACCAGTGACCTCTTCCGTGTCAGGGAAGCGCGCTACCGCTGCGCCAATCGCCCGGGTCCTGCGTCGAGAGGTGGCGACGGGATTCGAACCCGTGTATACGGCTTTGCAGGCCGCTGCCTCGCCTCTCGGCCACGCCACCCTGGGATACCCACCGGGGGGTGGGGTGCCTCCGAGCGGATGACGGGACTCGAACCCGCGACCCTCACCTTGGCAAGGTGATGCTCTACCAACTGAGCCACATCCGCGTGCGTCCCCGAGGTGCCTGACGGCTTCTGGGACGTCCAAGACTTTAAACCACCGCGACCGCAGAGTCCAAACATTCGCTGGCCACGCGGCGGTGATGGATGACACAGTTCGAGCATGCCTCTGGACGACCGTGTGGTGCTGTGGTTCGACGGCGCGATCCGGGACCACACGGAGCCTCTCGTGCGGGCGGACGACCACGGTCTGACCGTCGGTGACGGCGTGTTCGAGGCGTGCGAGCTGCTCGACGGTGTCCCGTTCGCGTTGACCCGTCATCTGGACCGGCTGGAGCGCTCGGCGGCAGGCCTGGGCATCCCCGTGCCGGACCGCCAGGAGGTCGTCCGGGCGGTGAAGGAGGTTGCCGAGGAGTGGGGGCCGGGCCTGGGGCGGGCACGGATCCTCTGGACCGCGGGACCCGGGCCGCTGGGCTCCGAGGCCGCCTGGGGGCCGGGCACGCTGGTGGTGGCCGTGGGCCCGGTGGGCGAACCACGCCCGGTACGCGTCGCGATCGTGCCGTTCACCCGGAACGAGCGCGGCGCCCTCGCCGGGCTGAAGACGACGTCGTACGGGGAGAACGCCAAGGCGCTCGCCTGGGCGAAGGAGCGTGGTGCGGACGAGGCCGTCTTCGCCAACACCCGCGGCGAGCTGTGCGAGGGCACCGGCACGAACGTCTTCGTCGAGAGCGACGGCATGCTCCTGACGCCCCCGCTGGACTCGGGCTGCCTCGCGGGGGTCACCCGCGCGGTGGTGATGGAGTGGGCGACCGAGGAGGGCATCGACGTGCGGGAGCAGGCCATGCCCCTCGAGGCGCTCAAGGAGGCGGAGCATGCGGCCCTGACCTCCTCGACCCGCGGCATGGTCCCCATCGTCGCCGTCGACGAGCGCGAGCTGACGCCCGGGCCGCTGACCGAGGCCGTGGCTGACATCTACACACGCCGGCACCTGGAGACGCCCGACCCGTGAGGCGAGGCTGTGTCCGGCGTCTCAGTGCCGGCGGTTTCACGATCGGTGCCCGGGCCTAGTAGGATCGCTTCTCGCGCGCGTCGTGCAGATCAGCGCATCCAGGGCGATTGGCTCAGCGGTAGAGCGCCTCGTTCACACCGAGGAGGTCACTGGTTCGATCCCAGTATCGCCCACCGCGAGACAGGCCCCTGACCAGCGGAAACGCGGGT
Organism: Georgenia alba; assembly: GCF_042665525.1. Taxonomy (NCBI): domain Bacteria; kingdom Bacillati; phylum Actinomycetota; class Actinomycetes; order Allobogoriellales; family Allobogoriellaceae; genus Georgenia; species Georgenia alba. The sequence goes on along the minus strand of NZ_JBHTCQ010000002.1, from coordinate 795,979 downwards.
CAGGGGCTTTTGTCGTCCCGGCGGTGCCAGGCGGGGCCAGGCGGGGCCAGGTCGCGACCCAGCAGCCGAAGAACTGTGGGCTGCGTCATGGTGCCAATCCCGGTGTGGACTGACGGTCCCGGTGCTACTTTTCGCGCGCCACAGCTCGCCACACCTCAAGATCGGAACCGCCCATGCGACGGATCGCCACCCTGCTGGCTGCCGCCTCACTCGCCCTGACAGCCATCGTCGTACCCGTCGTGACCGGAGACGTCTCACCGGCGTCGGCTGCCGGGGGGATCAGCGCCCGAACCCTCCTGAATCAGCTCGACGTGCGGTCTGAGACGAACAGCGGCTACAACCGCGCCGCGTTCAGGCACTGGGTGGACACGTCCGACAGGGACAGGTGCCACGCTCGGAACGAGGTGCTCATCTCGGAGGCGTCGAGGAAGCCGCGTGTGTCGAGCTCGTGCCGGCTCAGCGGCGGTCGGTGGCGCTCGATGTACGACGGCAGGGTCACGGGAAACGCCTCGACGTTCGACGTCGACCACGTGGTCCCGCTCGCTGAGGCGTGGGGATCGGGGGCACGGCGATGGACCGACAGGACGCGGCAGCACTTCGCCAACGACCTGGGTTACCGGTTCTCCCTCATCGCTGTCTCGGCGTCCTCGAATCGCGCAAAGGGTGACCGGGAGCCCGGCCGGTGGATGCCGTCCGTGAGGTCCTACCGGTGCACCTACACGAAGCATTGGATCGCGGTGAAGTGGCGCTGGGACCTTGCTGTGGACCGGAACGAGCGCAGGGATCTCGACCGGGCGCTCTCGACGTACTGCGGCTCGCGGAACATCCAGGCGCTCAGGCCCTCTCGCGCGGACGTCGACATCCGCCCGACCGGCTCGTCGAGGCCTCAGGCGAACGCGGCCTGGAACAGGCCGGGCCCCGACCTGGACTGCTCCGACATCCGCAGGAAGGTGCGCGTGTACCGGCCCGACTACCACCGGCTCGACGCCGACGGTGACGGCTGGGGCTGCGTGTCCTACGGCTGAGACGCCGGCACGCCGTCGGACGTACCCAGGATCTCCTCGACGAGCCCGACACTCGTCTCCCACAGGTCCTTCGCCTTCGCGGCGTCGTACGACTCGGCCGACGAGCGCGCCTCACGCCCGTCCGAGTAGTACCGCCCGGTCACGGCCGTCAGGTGCGGGTCCACGACGAGCCGCGCCAGCCGCGCCGCCGAGCGCCGCGGCGTGTGCCGGTTGATCCCGGGCACGAGAACCAGCGCCGGCATGACGAACCGCCAGGCCAGCCCACGGACGCCCGGGTAGTCCCGCGCCAGTCCCGTTCCGGGCATCTGGCCGGGGTCGAAGGCCGCGAACGTCGCCTGTTCACGCGGGACCCGTCGGGCGAGCTCGTAGGTCGCCAGGACCGCGCACAGCTTCGACACGGTGTACCGCCGCTGCCCGGCCCGCAGGGCGCTCTCCGCGGACGGCTCGGGATACGCCAACGCCCGGGCGCTGGTGTACCGCGGCGGCGGGAAGCCGGTGCGCTGCGCCGGGTCGTGCGTGGCGCTGGTGACGAGCACGACCCGTCCGGGCGCACGCATCCTCGGCAGCACCTCCCGAACCAGGAGGAAGTGCGCGAGGTGGTTGACGCCGAACGTCTCCTCGACGCCGTCCCGGGTCCGGCGCATCCCCACCACGTGCAGCCCGGCGTTGCAGATCAGCGCATCCAGCGACGGCAGGTCCCGTGCGAAGTCACGGACCTCGGCCAGCGATCCCAGGTCGAGCCGGCGTCCCGTCGCACGCTTCCCCAGCCGGTCGGCGGCGGCGGCGAGCGTGGTCTCGTCCCGTCCCGTGACGATGACGTCCCAGCCGCCGTGGGCCAGCAGCGCCTGCGCGGTCGCCTGGCCCAGGCCTCCTGAGCCGCCCGTGATGAGGGCCGTACGCCGGACCTCGCCGGCCGAGGTGTGCACGCCGGGAAACTAGCGGCGCCACGCTCCGCGCACAACGGCCCGTCGACGCTGCCGTATGCACTGTGGACGACGGCGCACGCGGGCGCTGCCCCGCTCGGCGTCGCCTCCCCGGGCCGTGCGGGACACCCGGACCGACCGCGCCGCCCGGGCCAGGACGTGCGAACCTATCCACCATGCAGATCTGGCCCGGCCGCCCCTACCCGATGGGCGCCACCTTCGACGGCTCCGGCACCAACTTCGCCCTCTACTCCTCCGTGGCCGAGCGGGTGGAGCTGTGCCTGCTCCCAGACCCTGACGAGGACGGCGCGGCGGAGGAGCGGGTCGACCTGACCGAGGTCGACGCGCACGTCTGGCACGGCTACCTCCCGTCCGTGCGCCCCGGCCAGCGGTACGGGTACCGGGTCCACGGGCCGTACGACCCGGCGTCGGGCCACCGGTGCGACCCGTCCAAGCTGCTCCTGGACCCCTACGCCAAGGCCGTCGACGGGCAGATCGACGGCCACCCCTCGCTCTACTCCTACGCCTTCGAGGACCCGGCGAAGCGGAACACCGACGACTCGGCGGACCACACGATGGTCTCGGTGGTGATCAACCCGTTCTTCGACTGGGGCTACGACCGGCCGCCGAACCACGAGTACCACGACTCGGTCATCTACGAGGCTCACGTCAAGGGCCTCACCCAGCTGGCCCCCGACCTGCCCGAGGAGCTGCGCGGCACCTACGCCGGCGTCGCGCACCCGGCGATCATCGAGCACCTCACGACCCTCGGCGTCACCGCGATCGAGCTCATGCCGGTGCACCAGTTCGTCAACGACCCGCACCTGCAGGAGCGGGGGCTCAGCAACTACTGGGGATATAACTCGATCGGCTTCTTCGCGCCGCACAACGGGTACGCCGCCTTCGGCACCCGCGGGGAGCAGGTCGAGGAGTTCAAGACCATGGTCAAGGCCCTCCACGAGGCCGGCATCGAGGTCATCCTCGACGTCGTCTACAACCACACGGCCGAGGGCAACCATCTCGGGCCGACCCTGTCCTTCCGCGGCATCGACAACGCCTCGTACTACCGGCTCGTCGACGGGGACGAGGCCCACTACTTCGACACCACGGGCACCGGGAACTCGCTGCTCATGCGCTCCCCGCACACGCTCCAGATGATCATGGACTCGCTGCGGTACTGGATCCAGGAGATGCGCGTCGACGGTTTCCGCTTCGACCTGGCCTCCACACTCGCCCGGGAGCTGCACGAGGTCGACCGGCTGTCCGCGTTCTTCGACATCATCCAGCAGGACCCGATCATCAACCGGGTCAAGCTCATCGCCGAGCCGTGGGACGTCGGGCCGGGCGGCTACCAGGTCGGGGGCTTCCCGCCGCTGTGGACGGAGTGGAACGGCAAGTACCGCGACACCGTCCGCGACTTCTGGCGGGGCGAGCCGTCCACGCTCGGCGAGCTCGCCAGCCGGATCGCCGGCTCCGCCGACCTGTACGAGCACAGCGGCCGCCGGCCGGTCGCGTCGATCAACTTCGTCACCGCGCACGACGGCTTCACCCTCCGGGACCTGGTCTCCTACAACGAGAAGCACAACGAGGCCAACGGCGAGGACGGCAACGACGGCGAGTCCCACAACCGGTCCTGGAACTGCGGCGTCGAGGGCCCCACCGACGACGCCGAGGTCAACGAGCTGCGGGCACGCCAGCAGCGGAACTTCCTCACCACGCTGCTGCTGAGCCAGGGCGTGCCGATGATCTGCCACGGCGACGAGATGGGCCGGACGCAGCAGGGCAACAACAACACCTACTGCCAGGACAACGAGCTCTCCTGGGTGGACTGGGACCTGGACTCGAACGACGGCGATGACGAGCGCGCCGATCTCCTCGCGTTCACCCGACGGCTCATCGCGCTGCGCAAGGAGCAGCCGGTGCTGCGCCGCCGGCGCTTCTTCGCCGGCGCGCCCGAGCACGGCGGTGAGTCCGAGATCGGCGACATCGAGTGGTTCACGCCGTCCGCGGAGCACATGGACGAGGAGGACTGGGACACCTGGTACGCCCGCTCCATCATGCTGTTCCTCAACGGTGAGGCGATCCCGGAACCGGACGAGCGCGGGGAGCGCATCGTCGGCGACTCCATCCTCGCGCTCCTCAACGCCGACGCGGAGCCGCAGGAGTTCACCGTGCCGAGCGAGGAGTACGGGGAGACCTGGACCGTCGCCGTCGACACCTCCGACCCGGACGACGGCGACCGGGACCTCGGTGCCGGGGAGACCGTCACGGTGGAGGGTCGTTCCGTCATGGTGCTGCTGCGCAGCCCGGAGGACGAGGCATGAGCGACCAGGGGCCCGCGACGGCGCACCTGCCCGGACCGGGGCGGCGTCTGCCCGTCACCACCTACCGCCTGCAGCTCGGTCCGGACCTCACGTTCGCCGACGTCGAGCGCCATCTGCCCTACCTCGAGACCCTCGGCGTGACCGACCTCTACCTCTCCCCCGTGCTCCAGGCCGCTCCGGGCTCCACGCACGGCTACGACGTGGTGGACCACACCCGGGTGAGCGAGGTGCTCGGCGGACGACCGGCCCTGGAGTCGCTCGCCGCCGCCGCGCACGCCCGCGGGATGGGCGTCGTCGTCGACGTCGTCCCGAACCACATGGCCGTCCCCGCCCCGGCCTGGCACAACCGCGCCCTGTGGTCGGTGCTCAAGGACGGCCCCGGCTCGCCGTACTCCGGCTGGTTCGACGTCGACCTCGACGACGCCGGCGAGGGCCTCCTCATGCCGGTCCTCGGCTCCCGGATCGGCGACGTCCTGGCCTCCGGGGAGCTCACCCTCACCACCGCCGTCGTCCCCGGCGAGGAGGACGCCGGCGAGCAGCCCGTCCTGCGCTACTACGAGCACGCCTTCCCCGTGCGGGCCGGCACCGAGCAGCTGCCCCTCGCCGACCTCGTCGAGCGGCAGCACTACCGGCTGGCGTACTGGCGGGTCGCGGACGAGGAGCTCAACTACCGCCGCTTCTTCGACGTCGGGAGTCTCGCCGCCATCCGCGTCGAGGACCCCGAGGTCTTCGACGCGACGCACGCCCTGCTGCTGGATCTCTTCCACGCCGGGCACGTCGACGCCTTCCGCATCGACCACCCCGACGGGCTGGCCGACCCGCGCGGCTACCTGCGTCGCCTCCACGAGGCCACCGGCGGTGCGTGGATCGCCGCGGAGAAGATCCTCGAGAGTGAGGAGGAGCTGCCGGACGACTGGCCCGTCGCAGGCACCACGGGCTACGACGCCGCATGGCGGCTCCACGCGTTGCACGTCGACCCGGCCGGGGCCGTGCCCCTCGCGGGACTCATGCAGGACCTGACGGGCGACCCGGCGGACCTGGCCCGCGTGGTGGAGGCCGCCAAGCGGCAGATCGTCAGCACCTCCCTCTACGCCGAGATCCACCGGCTCACCACGCTCCTGGCCGAGATCTGCCGGGCGGACATCCGCCTGCGGGACCACACCTTCCGCTCGCTCCAGGACTGCGTGGTCGAGCTCGTCGTCGCCTTCCCCCGGTACCGGGCCTACGTCGTGCCCGGCGAGGATCCGCCGCCGAGCGCCGAGCGGCTGCTCCGGGAGACCGCGGACGTCGCCCGCGGGCACCTCGAACCGGACCGGCACGACACGCTGGCCGTCGTCGTCGACCTCCTGCTGGGCCGGGAGGCCGGCAGCGCCGGCCGGACGGAGGAGACGCGCCGCGCGGAGCTGATGGTTCGCTTCCAGCAGGTGTGCGGCGCCGTGACCGCGAAGGGGGTCGAGGACACCGCGTTCTACCGCTGGACCCACCTGGTGAGCCTGTGCGAGGTCGGCGGGGACCCGACGCGGTTCGGCGTGGACCCTGACGAGCTGCACGCATGGGCCGCCCATACCCAGGCGCAGTGGCCCGCCACGATGGTCGCCGGCTCCACGCACGACACCAAGCGCAGCGCGGACGTGCGCTCCCGGATCGGCGTGCTCGCCGCCTACGCCGAGGAGTGGGTCGAGACGGTCCACCGGCTGCGCGCGGCGACCGCGGACCTGCGCCCCGCCGACCTCGACGGCCGCACCGAGAACCTGCTCTGGCAGATCCTCGCCGGAACCTGGACCGGCGCGGGCCCGATCGCCGCGGACCGGCTGACCGGCTACCTGGTCAAGGCCGCCCGCGAGCAGAAGTCGTGGACCACGTGGACCGCCACCGACGAGGCCCGTGAGGCCGCCATGACGGCGTACGCCACGGCACTCCTGACCCATCCGGAGGTCTCCGAGATCTTCGCTCGCTGGGTGGCACGCACCGCGGACGCCGTCCGGCGCACCGTCCTGGGCACCACCCTGCTGCACCTCACCGTCCCGGGCGTCGCCGACGTCTACCAGGGCACCGAGGTCACCACCACGTCCCTGGTGGACCCGGACAACCGCCGCCCGGTCGACCTCGGCGGCCTGGCCGCCACGCTGGTCGAGCTCGACGCCGGACGCGCACCCGCCGGCCTGGACGAGGAGAAGCTCCGGCTCACCGCCGCCGCGCTGCGGCTGCGCCGCACCCACCCGGACTCGTTCGTCGGGCCGGACGCCGGATACCAGCCGCTGCCGACGACGACCGGGCACGCCGTCGCCCTGGCCCGGTCGGACCGGACCGGCCCGCGGGTGGTGGCCGTCGCGACCCGGCTCGCCGACCGGACCCCCGCAGATGCGACCGTCGTGCTGCCGGACGGCAGCTGGCGCGACGCGCTCACCGGCGCGGTGCACGACGGCGGCTCCACCCGGCTCGAGGAGCTGCTGGGACCGTCACCGGTCGCTCTGCTCGAGCTGACGACGGCGCAGCGGAGGATAGGGCGAGGAACGAGATCTGCCCGCAGCGGAGCCGAGGAAGCGAGATGAACGAACCCAGCGCGAACCTGACCGGCCCGGTGCGCGTCTGGGCGCCGCACGCCTCGGCCGTGGACCTGGTCCTCGAGGGCCGGCCGCCCGTGCCGATGACCGCCGAGGACGCCGGCTGGTGGGCCGCGCCCGAGCCGCTGCCGTCCGGTACGGACTACGCCTTCTCGCTCGACGGCGGACCGCCCCGCCCCGACCCCCGCAGCCCCTGGCAGCCGCACGGCGTGCACGGCATGTCACGCACGTTCGATGCCGGCGGGCACGCCTGGTCGGACGGCGGATGGGCCGGCCGGTCCGTGCTGGGCTCCGTGGTGTACGAGCTGCACGTCGGCACGTTCACACCCGAGGGCACGCTCGACGCCGCCGTCGGGAGGCTGGACCACCTGGTCCGGCTCGGCATCGACATGGTCGAGCTCATGCCGGTGGCCGCGTTCCCGGGCGAGCGGGGCTGGGGCTATGACGGCGTGGCGCTCTACGCGGTGCAGGACGCGTACGGCGGGCCGGCCGCGCTCCAGCGGTTCGTCGACGCCGCCCATGCCCGGGGGGTGGCGGTGTGCCTGGACGTCGTCTACAACCACCTCGGCCCCGACGGGAACTACCTGGCCGAGTTCGGTCCGTACTTCACCGAGCGGCACCACACGCCGTGGGGCGCCGCCGTCGACCTGGGCGTCACCGAGGTGCGGCGGTTCGTCATCGACAACGCCCTGCGCTGGTTCCGGGACTTCCACCTCGACGCGCTCCGGCTCGACGCCGTCCACGCGCTCGTGGACGACTCGCCCCGCCACCTGCTCGCCGAGCTCGCCGACGCGGTCGACGCGCTGGGCCGCGAGGTGGGCAGGCCGCTGTCGCTCGTCGCGGAGTCCGACCTCAACGACCCCGTCATGGTCACCCCGACCGCCGAGGGCGGCCGCGGCATGACGGCACAGTGGGACGACGACGTGCACCATGCTCTGCACGCCCTGCTCACTGGCGAGCGGCAGGGCTACTACGCCGACTTCGGCGACGTCGCCACTCTCGCCAAGGCCCTCACCGACGTGTTCGTGCACGACGGCACCTACTCGACCTTCCGGGAGCAGACCTGGGGCGCCCCGGTGCCCGAGGACGTCGACGGGCGACGGTTCGTCGTCTTCTCGCAGAACCACGACCAGGTCGGCAACCGTGCGCTCGGGGACCGGCCCAGCCGGGCCCTGGAGCCCGGCCTGCTCGCGGTCGCTGCCGCCGTCGTGCTGCTCGGGACCGGCACGCCGATGCTCTTCATGGGCGAGGAGTGGGGCGCGACCACGCCGTTCCAGTACTTCACGGACCATGAGCCCGGCCTCGGCGAGGCAGTCCGGGAGGGCCGCACCCGTGAGTTCGGCACGCACGGCTGGGCCGAGCTGTACGGGCACGACATCGAGGTTCCCGACCCGCAGGCCCCCGAGACGTTCCGCGCCTCCCGGCTCGACTGGGGCGAGCCGGACCGGGAGCCCCACGCCGCCCTCCTGGAGCTGTACCGGTCCCTGGTCGCGTTGCGGCATGCCGAGCCGGACATCGCCTCCGGGGACCGCACGGCCACGACCGTCGAGCCCGGTGACGGATGGCTGGTGCTGCGCCGCGGCGGGCTCGACGTCGTGCTCGCGCTGCGGGGCGACGTCGAGGTCCCGACGTCCGCCGCGGAGGCCGTGCTGACGTGGAACGACGAGCCACGGCTGCTCCCCGGCCGCGTGCGGTTCCCGGCACCGGGCGTCGCCGTCCTGCGACGCCGGCCCTGACGCGGCCTCAGGACGCCTGCGGACCCGGGTGGAACCGGGCGAACTTCCGTACCTGGTTGACCTGCGCCGCCGCGATCGCGGCCCACCGCCGCGGGTCACGCTCCGCCCGGTAGAGCAGCGGGTTGGTCGCACGCCCCTCCCTCGCGAGCCGGCGCACGAGCCCGGCGTCCTGCGCGGTGGCGTAGCGGCGTACCAGCGGCAGCGGGACCACGTGGAAGAGATGCTCGTTGGTGCCGACCACACCCGGTCCCCCCGGGCCGCCGTCCGGCGAGACGAAGCCGTCGACGTACATCCGGGCGACGTCGTACCCCGCCGCGGTTACCGCGTACCCGGAGCGGCCCACCCGCGGGTTGACCTCGAGGAAACGGTGGATGCCGTCGCGTGGGTCCCGCTTGAGGTCGACGTTCGCGAATCCGCGCCAGCCCACGTGCTCGAGCACGCGCCGCGCCTGGTCGACGGCCTCCGGGTGCGACCCGGTGACCTGTGCCACCGAGTTGCCCAGTGCGCCCGGCGTGTGCTCCTCGAGCAGCACGCGACCGTACTGCGCGAAGCGCCACGTGCCGTCGGCGTCGAAGAACAGGTTGACGGCCGCCATCTCGTGGTCGCCGCCCGGGATCTCCTCCTGGACCAGCAGGTCGCCCGCGAACCCCGCGCCGGCCACCCGCTGCAGGATCCTCGCCAGCTCCGGTGGGTCCGCGGCACGGTCCACCTTCCGCTGCCCGGGAAAAGTCACGGCGTGGTAGGCGGTGGTCGAGGCGGCCTTGACCACCACCGGGAAGCGCAGCTCACCCGCGGCGTCCGGACCGTCCGCCGCGCGGATGACGGCGGTCCGTGGGACGGGCACGTCGAGCTCTCGGCACAGTGCGGTGAAGGAACCCTTGTCAGCGACCCTGGCCATGGCCGCGTCGTGGGCGTAGGGCACCACCACACGGCCCGGCAGGCCCTCGAGCTGCATCCGCCGGCTCACCAGCTCCTCGACGTACCAGTCCGCGCTGCCCAGCAGCAGGTGCACCGCGTCGGGCCGTTCGGCCACCACCGCGCGCACCGAGTCCACCACCACGCCCGGGTCCTGCCCGAGGCCGGGCACGATCCGGTGGTCCACGGCCACCGAGCGGGCCACCTGCCAGGTCCGCACCCCGGCCAGCACGACCGCGCGGACGCCGTACGTCTGGTGGAAGGTCCGTGCCGTCGCGTAGGCCCCGATGTCCCCGCCGAGGATGACGGGACGGACGTCCACACGGTCTGCGGGGCTCGGCACGCGGCGTTCTCCTCTCGGCGGTCCCGGCGAGCATAGTGCGGCGCTCCATCGGCGTGGCACGGCGACCGCCTGGGGTGTGAGATGCCTAACCTGTGGGAGTGACCCCTGACGAGGCGGTGGCACCGCCGGACTTCCAGGCCGCGCTCACGAGCTTGCGGGGCCATCGCCTGCGCCCCGAGCTGCGGCTGGAAGAGGTCCCGCCCCCGACCCGCATCGCCCCCTATGCGCTCGCCCTGACCGGGGAGGTCAACGCGGAGCCCCGCACCATGGACCCCGACGCGCTGCTGGGTCACGGCCGGTTCGTGGTGCTGCACGACCCCGCGGGCCAGGACGCGTGGCACGGCACCTTCCGGGTCATCGTCCTTGCCAAGGCCCGGCTGGAGGACGAGGTCGGGCAGGACCCGTTGCTGGGTGAGGTCGGCTGGTCGTGGCTCACGGACGCCCTGACCGACACCGGCGCCGGCTTCCACCACCTCTCCGGGACCGTCACCCGCGTGCTGTCGGAGACCTTCGGCGGACTCGAGCTGCGCTCCGGCGAGGTCGAGATCGAGATCCGCGCGTCGTGGACGCCGGCCACCACCGATCTGGGGCCCCATCTGCTCGCCTGGTCCCAGCTGACCTGCACCGCGGCCGGGCTCGAGCCGCTGCCGGAGAACGTCGCGACCTTCCGCCGCCGCCGCTGAGAAACGACGCCGCCGGGCCCGCGTCGTTTACCGTTGCCCTCGTGCAATCGACAACCAAGGGGGGATCTGCGACGTCGGCAGAGATCGCCGACGAGCCTGTCCCGCTGACCGAGCCGGCCGACGGCGTGCCGCCGGTGACCGACTCCGAGGCTGCGCTGCGCGACGCCGTCGCGCGGCTCGGGCGCGCCCGAGGACCGCTCGCCGTCGACGCCGAGCGGGCGTCCGGCTTCCGCTACGGCCAGCGGGCCTATCTCGTGCAGCTGCGCCGTCAGGACGCGGGAACGGTGCTCCTGGACCCCTTGGCCCTGCCGGACCTGGCCGCCCTGGTTCCCGTCGCCAACGACGCCGAGTGGGTCCTGCACGCCGCCGACCAGGACCTCCCCTGCCTGCGAGAGCTGGAGCTCCGGCCCGCCAGGCTGTTCGACACCGAGCTTGCCTCGCGTCTGCTGGGTCGCACCCGCGTCGGCCTCGCCTCCGTCGTCGCCGACTGCCTCGGGCTCGCGCTCGCCAAGGAGCACTCCGCCGCCGACTGGTCGACCCGCCCGCTGCCGGAGTCGTGGCTGCGTTACGCCGCGCTCGACGTCGAGCTACTGCTCGAGCTGCGCGACGTCCTGACTCGCGACCTCGAGGAGGCCGGAAAGCTCTCCTGGGCGCTGGAGGAGTTCGAGCACGTCCGGACCGCGCCCCCGCCCGAGCCGCGACCGGAGCCATGGCGTCGCACCTCGGGCCTGCAGGCCGTCAAGGACGTTCGCGGCCTCGCCGTCGCCCGATCCTTGTGGGAGGCGCGGGAGGAGCTCGCGGAGCGGCTCGACCGGGCACCCGGCCGCGTGCTGCCCGCGGCCGCGATCGTCGCCGCCGCGGTCGCCAAGCCTGCCAGCGTCGGTGAGCTGGGCCGCCTGAAGGAGTTCTCCGGCAAGCGGGTCCGTCGGGACTACTGGTACGGCGCCGTCGCCCGCGCGATGGAGCTCCCGGAGAAGCGCCTGCCCACCCGGCGCGCACCGCAGCAGCCCGGCACCCTGCCCGCCCCGCGCTCCTGGCCGGACAAGAACCCCGGCGCCGCCACACGTCTGGACCGCGTCCGCACCACCGTGCGCGCCCTCGCCGAGGAGCTTCGGCTGCCCCAGGAGAACCTGCTCTCCCCCGCCACCCAGCGCCGGCTCGCCTGGGAGATCGGGGATCACCCGTCCGCCCGCAAGCTCGGCGACCGGCTGACCGCGCTCGGCGCCCGCCGCTGGCAGGTGGAGCTCGTGACCGACCCCCTCACGGAGGCCCTCGCATGACACCGTCCGGCTACACCGAGCGGGCCACCGTCCTCACTCCCGACGACGTCGAGGTCCCCGGGGTCGGAACGGTCACCGTGCTCACGCTCGCGCCCGAGGACGGGTCGGACCGCCCTGCCACCCTGGGTCCCCTCGGCCTTGCCGACGTCGAGCGCGTGCTCGGCGAGACCACGCGGCGCGCGGCGGCCGGCGAGATCGATGCCGTGGTGCTCACCGGATCGGGCCGGACGTTCCTCGCCGGGGCGGATCTCCACCTCGTCCGCACGGTCGCCGACCGCGACCAGGTGCTTCAGCTCGCCCGCGCCGGGCACCGCGTGGTCGCCGCGCTCGCCGACCTGCCGGTGCCGACGCTGGCGTACCTCAACGGCACCGTCCTCGGTGGCGGCCTCGAGCTGGCCCTCGCCTGCGACTACCGGGTGGCGGCGCCGACCGTCCGCGCGATCGGCCTGCCCGAGACGTACCTCGGGCTGCTCCCGGGCTGGGGTGGCTGCACCACCCTGCCGCGGCTGGTCGGGCCCGAGGCGGCGCTCACCGTCATCATCGACAACCCGGCCCGCAACAACCGCACCCTCGGCCCGCACCAGGCGCTCGACATCGGCCTCGTCGACGCCGTGCTCACGGCGGCCGACCCGGGGGACCCTGCGGGTCCGCTGGGACCTGCGCTGGCGTGGCTTCGCGGCGTCGGGGACGGCACCACGCGCGTGGTGCGGCCCGAGCGCGCCGACGACGCTGCCTGGACGCAGGCGCTCGACGCCCGTCGCGCGCTCGTCGCCGCGCGTGCGGCCGGCGACGCTCCTGCCCTCGCACGCGCCCTCGCCACCGTCGAGGCGGCGCGGTCCCTGTCCCGGGACGAGGCGTTCGTGGTGGAGGACGAGGCCCTGGCCGACCTCGTCATGACGGACCAGCTCCGGGCGGGCCTGTACGCGTTCGACCTGCTCACCCGCCGCGCGAGACGGCCCGCGGGACGTCCGGAGGACGTCGAGCCCCGCCCGGTCACGGCGGTCGGGATCGCGGGCGCCGGGCTGATGGCCGGCCAGCTCGCGCTGCTCCTCGCCCGGGCGCTGCGGGTCCCGGTGACGATGCGCGATCTCGACACCGAACGGGCGGAGCGTGGCCTGGCGAACGTGATGAGCGAGATCGACCGAGCCGTCGCGCGCGGTCACCTCCGCCACGAGGACGCCGAGTCCATCCGCCTGCTGCTGCGGGTCACCACCGACCTCGACGATCTCGCCGGCGCCGACCTCGTCGTCGAGGCCGTCTTCGAGGAGCTGGACGTCAAGCGCGCGGTGTTCGCCGAGCTCGAGGCCGTGGTCGCGCCCACCACGATCCTGGCCACGAACACCTCCTCGCTCTCGGTCACCGCGATGGCCGAGGGCCTCACGTACCCGGAGCGCGTCGTCGGCCTGCACTTCTTCAACCCGGTCGCCGTGATGCCCCTGGTCGAGGTGGTCCGGGCACAGGAGACGGACGACGCGACGTACGCGACGGCGTTCGAGATCGCCCAGCAAGCCCGCAAGACCGCCGTCGCGGTGGGTGACGCACCCGGCTTCGTGGTCAACCGGCTACTGCTGCGGCTCCTCGGCGAGGTGCTCGGCGCCCTCGAGGAGGGCACGTCGGTGGCCGACGCCGACGCGGCGCTGCGGCCGATGGGCCTGCCGATGGGGCCCTTCCAGCTCCTCGAGCTGGTGGGCGCGGCGGTCGCGCAGCACGTGCTGGTCACGCTCCGGACCAACCTGGGCGAGCGCTACCCCGACTCCCCCGGCCTGGCCGAGGTGGTCCGCAGCGGCCGCAGCTTCGTGCACGCGGAGGGCCGGCCGACGGCGTCCTCCCCGGTCGACGAGAGCATCGGCGCGCTCTTCGGGTCCCGGCCCGCACCGCAACCGCTCGGACCCGAGGCGCTGCTGGACCGCGTCCGCGACGCCCTGGCCGAGGAGACCCGGTCGCTCCTGGACGAGGGCGTCGTGGCCGATCCGCGCGACGTGGACCTGGCGATGATCCTGGGCGCGGGCTGGCCCATCCACCTGGGTGGCATCACGCCGTACCTGGACCGCACGGGCGCCGCGGAGCGGGCCACCGGCCGCCGGTTCCACGAACCGGGCGTCGCGGACGTCTAGGTCAAGGACGCTCCGCGGTCCGCTGCCGGGTCGTGCTCTCCTCGAGCGCGGAGACATCCGACGCCGTCTCCCGCGCGATGTCCTGGCCGCGCAGCGCGAAGCCCTCGACGAGCTCGTTCCGGCTCGCGTGGTCGAGGAACGCGTGCGGGATGCCGTGCGCCCGCACCGGCACGTCGGGCACGTCCTTGCGCTGCGCGAGCGCGTCCCGCAGCGCGGAGCCCACCCCGTTCGCGGCGAGCCCGTCCTCGACGGTGACGACCAGGTCGTGCTGGCCGGCCAGGTCCACCAGGTCACTGCTGACCGGCAGCACCCAGCGTGGGTCGACCACGGTCGAGCCGATGCCCTGCGCGTCGAGGGCGTCACCGACCTCGACCGCCGTGTGCGCCATGACGCCGACGCCGACCACGAGCACCCGCGGTATCCCCCCGTGCCGGGCCAGGACGTCGACCGAGCCCTGGCGCGAGAGGGCCGGCAGCGAGTCCGGCAGGGCGCCCTTCGGGTAGCGCAGCACCGTGGGCGCGTCCTCGACAGCGACGGCCTCGTTCAGCTCGCTCCGCAGGGTCTGCTCGTCGCGCGGTGCCGCGAGACGCAGTCCGGGCACCGTGCGCAGCAGCGCGAGGTCCCACATGCCGTTGTGGGACGGCCCGTCCTCGCCGGTCAGGCCCGCCCGGTCCAGCACGAACGTCACGCCCGCACGGTGCAGCGCGACATCCATGAGGACCTGGTCGAAGGCGCGGTTGAGGAAGGTCGCGTACAGCGCCACCACCGGGTGCAGTCCCGCGAAGGCCATCCCCGCGGCGGACGTCGCCGCGTGCTGCTCCGCGATCCCGACGTCCACGACCCGGTCCGGGAACTCCTCGGCGAAGGGCGCGAGCCCCACGGGAGCGAGCATCGCGGCCGTCATCGCGACGACGTCGCTGCGCCGTCGTCCGATCTCCACGATCTCCTCGGCGAAGACGGCGGTCCAGCCGAACCGCGACGGCGCGACCGGCAGGCCCGTCTCCGGGTGGATCGCGCCGACGCTGTGGAAGCGGTCGACGATGTCCTCCTCGGCGGGCGTGTAGCCGCGGCCCTTCTCGGTGATGGCGTGCACGATCACCGGCCCGCCGAAGCCCTTGGCTCGGGCGAGGGCCGTCTCCAGGGACTCCAGGTCGTGCCCGTCGACCGGGCCGACGTACTTGATGCCGAGGTCCTCGAAGAGGCCCTGCGGCGCGACGACGTCCTTGATGCCCTTCTTCATCCCGTGCAGCGCCTCGAAGGCGAGGCGACCGGGCGGCCCGGAGCGCTGGAGGGTCCGCTTGCCCCAGTCGAGCACCTTCTCGTAGCTGCGCAGCGTGCGGAGCGCGTCGAGGTGCCGGGCCAGGCCGCCGATGGTCGGCGCGTAGGAGCGGCCGTTGTCGTTGACGACGATGACGAGGGACCGGTCCTGGCCGTCGGCGATGTTGTTGATGGCCTCCCAGGCCATCCCTCCGGTGAGCGCCCCGTCACCGACGACGGCGACCACGGAGCGGTCCAGGCCGCGCAGCTTGTTGGCCCGGGCGATGCCGTCGGCCCAGCTCAACGCCGTGGACGCGTGCGAGTTCTCGACGACGTCGTGGTCGGACTCGGCGCGGGAGGGGTAACCGGACATCCCGCCCCTCCGGCGCAGGGCGGAGAAGTCCTGACGGCCGGTCAGCAGCTTGTGGACGTATGCCTGGTGCCCGGTGTCGAAGACGATGTGGTCGGCTGGGGACTCGAAGACGCGGTGCAGCGCGATGGTGAGCTCGACGACGCCGAGGTTGGGCCCGAGGTGCCCGCCGGTGCGGGAGACGGACGTGACGAGGAACTCGCGGATCTCCTTGGCGAGGACCTCGAGCTCCGGCCCGCGCAGGCGGCGCAGGTCGGCGGGTCGGCGGACGCGCTCCAGGTAGGACATGTGCTCCTCGTCGGTTCCTTCGGCGAGTGCCCACGATACGCGCCCGGGCCCCCGTCAGCGCCCGATCACGACCCGCAGCGGTGCGGTGGTCGTCACTCCTCAGCTGCGCGGGTCGTTGATCGCGCCGAGGAACAGCGGCCAGCCGGTGTCGAGGTGGACGATCCGCAGCGCGAACGGCCGGTCCACCACCATCTCGACGGACTCCGTCGGAGCCGGTGCGGAGGTCACCCCGACGGCCTCGGTCACCGCCGCCGCGACGGTGCCGTCCTCGTCGACGGCGAGTGTCGCCTGGTGCGCGACCTGACTGAGCGCGAGCTCCTCGGCGATGCCGCTGAGCTCCGCCCCCTCGAACAGCGATGCCAGCCCGTTCGCGGCCAGTGGCTCGGTCAGGTCGGTTCCGGAGCGGACGTCGACCCGCGGGAGGCTGAGCTCCACCTGCGTCCCCGTCCCGGCGCTCAGCTCCGCGTCGAGCGCGGACCACTCCTGCGCGCCGACCTCCGCCGGAGCCGTGCCGCGCGGGGGCAGGACCACGTCCATCGCGAAGCCCTCGGTGTAGGGCAGACGGACCGCCTGCAGGTCCCCGGCCTCCGTGTACGCGGCATCCAGCGTCTGGTGCATCGTGGGGACGTCGACCTGCTCGCCCGTGCCGGTGGTGAATGGCTCGTCACGGGTGTCATCCGGGGCGAAGGTGCTGGCCCACCGCGCGGCGAGCGTCACGGCGTTCTGCAGCACCAGGACGTGGTCCTCGGAGGGCTCGACCGCGGACTGTGGCACCAGTCCGCCGGTGTGCTCGTTCACCCACTCGTCGAGGACGGCCTTGCCGGAGCCGTCCGACAGCTCCGCCCGCTGCATGCCGGCGTCGAAGGAGCGGGCGATGGCGTCCAGGTAGTCCTGCTCAACCTCGCGGCCCTCGTCGATGACGATCCCGTTCGCGAGGTGCAGCACCGGCCGCTCGGGCAGCTCGTCCTCCTGCACGACGGCGGGGTCGCCGTCGTGCTCGCCGACCGCCGCCTGGAGGGCGTTGTACGCGTCGGAGCGGGCCTGCCCGGAGGCGCCGAGCGCGTCGTCGAGGGCGGCAGCGGTCTCGCCGCCCGCGCCCTCGGCGAGCATGGCGAGCGCGACGGCGATCGACGCGGGTGAGAGCACCACGTTGGCGCTCGCGTCACCGGAGGCGAGGAGCGCCGTTCCCAGACGGCTCGTCGCGTCGACCGCATCCGGCAGCGCGGCGGCGTCCCCCACCGGGACCGGCCGATGCTCGGCGTCGGAGCGCAGGTCCTCGCCCTGCGCCGGTGCGCAGGAGGACGCGAGGACGCCTGCCGCGACGAGCGTGGCGACGGTACGGCGACGGGGCCGGTCCATACCTCGACTGTAGGGAGGCAGGACCGGCCCCGTCACGTGCCCGCGTGTCGCGGGCGGTCCGTCAGGCCTTCGCCAGGGAGCGCAGCACGTACTGCAGGATGCCGCCGTTGCGGAAGTAGTCGGCCTCGCCAGGGGTGTCGATGCGCACGACGGCGTCGAACTCCACCGAGGTGCCGTCCTCCTTCGTGGCGGTGACCTTCACGGTCTTCGGCGTGGTGCCCTCGTTGAGTGCCGTCACGCCGGAGATGTCGAAGGTCTCCGTGCCGTCCAGGCCGAGCGAGTCGGCGGACTCCCCCGCCGGGAACTGCAGCGGCAGGACGCCCATGCCGATGAGGTTCGAGCGGTGGATGCGCTCGAAGCTCTCGGTGATGACCGCCTTGACGCCGAGCAGCGCGGTGCCCTTGGCCGCCCAGTCGCGCGAGGAGCCGGAGCCGTACTCCTTGCCACCGAGCACCACGAGCGGGATGCCGGCCTCCTGGTAGGCCATGGCGGCGTCGAAGATCGACTCCTGCTCACCGGTGAGGAGGTTCTTGGTGAACCCGCCCTCGACGCCGTCCAGCAGGAGGTTCCGCAGCCGGATGTTCGCGAACGTGCCGCGGATCATGACCTCGTGGTTCCCGCGGCGAGAGCCGTAGGAGTTGAAGTCGCGGCGCTCGACGCCGTGCTCGGCGAGGTACCGGCCCGCCGGGCTGTCCGGCTTGATGGAGCCGGCCGGCGAGATGTGGTCGGTGGTCACCGAGTCGCCCAGCTTGGCGAGCACCCGGGCGCCGGCGACGTCCTCGACGGGAGTGGGCTCGGCCTGCATGCCCTCGAAGTACGGGGGCTTGCGCACGTAGGTCGAGTCCTCCTGCCACTCGAAGGTCTCACCCTCCGGGGTCTCCAGTGAGCGCCAGCGGTCGTCACCGGCGAAGACGTCGGAGTAGTCCTTGGTGAACATCCCGCTGTCGATCGAGTTCGCGATCGTGGCGTCGACCTCGGCGGGCGTCGGCCAGATGTCCTTGAGGAACACCGGCTGACCGTCCGATCCCGTGCCCAGCGGCTCGGACTCGAAGTCGAAGTCCATGGTGCCGGCCAGGCCGTAGGCGATGACCAGCGGCGGGGACGCGAGGTAGTTCATCTTCACGTCCGGGTTGATGCGGCCCTCGAAGTTCCGGTTGCCGGAGAGCACCGAGGCGACGGCGAGGTCGTTGTCGTTGACCGCCTGGGAGATCTCCTCCGGCAGCGGGCCCGAGTTGCCGATGCACGTGGTGCAGCCGTAGCCGACGAGGTGGTAGCCGAGCTTCTCGAGGTAGGGCCACAGGCCCGCCTTCTCGTAGTAGTTCGTCACCACCTTCGAGCCCGGCGCCATCGAGGTCTTCACCCACGGCTTGACCTCGAGGCCCTTCTCGACCGCGTTCTTCGCCAGCAGGCCCGCGGCGAGCATGACGGAGGGGTTCGAGGTGTTCGTGCACGAGGTGATCGAGGAGATGACGACCGCGCCGTGGTCCAGCTCCGTCTCCCGGCCGTCCTCGAGCTCCACGGGCACCCGCTTGTGCGCGCGGCGCGTCGCGTGCTCGACGGCGGCCGGGGCGGTGCCGTCGTGGTCGCCGTTGGTGGCACCCGTCGCGACCGGGTCGGAGGCCGGGAACGTCTCTTCGACGGCCTCGTCGAGGCTGGTCTCGTGGATGCTCTCGCCGTCGGCCAGGTAGTTCGGGAGCACGTCCGCGAAGGCCGGCTTGGCGTCGGAGAGCGCGATGCGGTCCTGCGGCCGCTTCGGTCCGGCGATGGAGGGCACGACCGTGGACAGGTCCAGCTCGAGGTACTCGGAGAAGACAGGCTCCTCGTAGCCCGGCGCGGACGGGTCGTGCCAGAGGCCCTGCTCCTTGGCGTAGGTCTCGACGAGCTCGACCTGCTCGGCGGGCCGGCCGGTGAGGCGCAGGTAGTCGATGGTGACCTGGTCGATCGGGAAGATCGCGGCGGTCGAGCCGAACTCCGGGCTCATGTTGCCGATCGTCGCCCGGTTCGCGAGGGGCACCTCGGCCACGCCGTCGCCGTAGAACTCGACGAACTTGCCGACGACGCCATGCTTGCGCAGCATCTCGGTGATGGTCAGCACGACGTCGGTCGCCGTGGCGCCGGACGGGATCGAGCCGGAGAGCTTGAAGCCGACGACCCGCGGGATGAGCATCGAGACCGGCTGGCCGAGCATCGCGGCCTCGGCCTCGATGCCGCCGACGCCCCAGCCGAGGACGCCGAGCCCGTTGACCATCGTGGTGTGCGAGTCGGTGCCGACGCAGGTGTCCGGGTAGGCCCGCACCACGCCGTCCTCACCCGTCTCCCTGGTCATGACGCCGCGGGCGAGGTACTCGATGTTGACCTGGTGCACGATGCCGGTGCCGGGCGGGACGACCTTGAAGTCGTCGAACGCCGTCTGGCCCCAGCGCAGGAACTGGTAGCGCTCCTTGTTGCGGCCGTACTCGATCTCGACGTTCCGCTCGAAGGCGTCCGCGCGACCGAACACGTCGATGACGACGGAGTGGTCGATGACGAGCTCGGCGGGGGCGAGCGGGTTGACCTTCTTCGCGTCGCCGCCGAGCTCCGCGACGGCCTCACGCATGGTGGCGAGGTCCACGACGCAGGGCACGCCGGTGAAGTCCTGCATCACCACGCGGGCCGGGGTGAACTGGATCTCCGTGCTGGGCTCGGCGTCGGCCTCCCACTCGGCGAGCGCGCGGACGTGGTCGGCGGTGACGTTCTTGCCGTCCTCGGTCCGCAGCAGGTTCTCCGCGAGGATCTTCAGGCTGTACGGCAGGCGCCCCAGGCCCTCGACGGCGTTCAGCCGGAAGATCTCGTACGGGGTACCGCCGACCTGAAGTGTCCCCTTGGACTTGAAGCTGTCGATGCTCACATGCACTCCTCGGCTCATGCTGACTGCACACCGGCCGGTCATGCTCCGCGCAGCCGTGCGCTCCGGGACATCGTCCCACGCCCGTCCACGGCCAGCAGGTTCGGCCACCGCCGTCCGTCGGATTTATCTCGACATCAAGATACTTCGCGGCAGGATGCCGTGTCCACCTCGGCGCGCCGGACCCGCGCGTCACCGCGTGAGGGTCGCGACGACCTCGACGTGGTGCGTGTGCGGGAAGAGGTCGAGCCCGCGCAGGCTCGCCACGACGTACCCTCCGGCGCGCGCCGCCGCCAGGTCGCGGGCGAGCGCCGCCGGGTCGCACGCGACCAGCACCACGCGCGCCGGCCGCAGCGCCGTGACGGCCTCCATCACCTCACGGCCGGCCCCGGCGCGGGGCGGGTCGAGCACCACGAGGTCGACGCCGGAGGCGAGGTCGCCCGTGCCGGCCGCCTCGCGCACCGAGTCGCCCGTCACGTGCGCCGCACCGAGAAGGGCGTTGGGGTACTGGTGCAGGTTGCGGCGGGCGTCGCGCACGGCGCGGTCCGAGCCCTCGAGGCTCGCCACCGCACCGGAGTCCCCCACGGCCATGGCGAGCGGGAGGGTGAGGAGACCGGCCCCCGAGTACAGCTCGAGGACGCGCGCACCCTCGAGCCCGGTGCCCGCGCCGTCGAGGACCGCACCGACGAGCGTCGCCGGGCCCGCCCGGTGCACCTGCCAGAAGCCGCTGCCCGAGACCCGGTAGCTCAGCTCGCCCACCGCGGTGGGCACGACCTCGCGGACGGTGCGCCGCGGCGGACCGGTGCTCCGGCGGCGGCCGCGGGTGGCCGGCTCGCCGTCGAGGAGCACCAGCGGCGGCCCGGCCGAGGGGGCGATCGCCTCCACCCTGGCACCCGGGCGCCACGTGCGGCGCCAGGCGGACCCGTCGCCGAGCAGGTCGAGCGCGGCGATGTCCTCGTGGGCCAGCGGCATCTCCTCGAGCGCGACCACCTCGTGGCTGCGGTGGCGGTGCATGCCCGCCCGACCGTCGGCGTCGACGGTGAGCTCGATGCGGGTCCGGGTGCGCAGGCCGTCCGTCTGCGCGTCCGCACCTACCGCCTCCACCGGGGGCACGTCCTGCCCCTGTCCCGCCAGATCCGCGACCTGCTCCGCGACGTCCGGCCCGCCGATGCGGCGGAGCGTGTCGGCCACCACCTGCCGCTTCCAGGCCCGCTGGGCGTCCAGGGCCACGTGCGCGAGCTCGCCGCCCCCGACGCCGCCGGGACCGGCCTCGGGCCACACGGACGGCACACGGTCCGGCGAGGCCTGCAGCACCTCGACGGCGTCCGCGCGCCAGAAGCGCGACCGCCGGTCGGTGACCCGCACCCGCACGCGCTCCCCGGGCAGGGCGTGACGGACGAAGACCACCCGACCCTCGAGCCGCGCGACGCAGTGCCCGCCGTGCGCGGGCGGCCCGACGTCGAGCACTGCGTCCTCGCCGGTCACAGCGGGTCCGCCGGTTTGTCGAGCTCGTCCACCTGGTCCAGCTGCCACGGCACCGACGCCATGACGACGCCCGGGGTGAACAGCAGCCGGCCCTTGAGTCGCAGCGCGCTCTGGTTGTGCAGCAGCTGCTCCCACCACCTGCTCACCACGTACTCCGGGACGAACACGACCACGAGGTCGCGGGGCGAGGCCCGTCGCACGGAGCGGACGTAGTCCACCACCGGGCGCGTCACCTCCCGGTACGGCGAGGCCAGCACCGTCAGCGGGACGGGGAGCTCTGCCTCGTCCCAGGCCTGCCGCAGCCGCTCGGTGTCCTGGGAGTCCACGTCGACCGTGACGGCCTCGAGGGTGGACGGTCGGGTGGCGCGGGCGTACGCGATCGCCCGCATCGAGGGCTGGTGGAGCCGGGAGACCAGCACGATCCCGTGCACCCGCGCCGGGAGCGCCTTGGCCCGCGCCAGGTCCGGCACCACGAGGCGCTGCGCCACCCGGTCGTAGTGCCGGCGCACCCCGAACATGCCCGCGTACAGGACCGCCAGCAGCACGACCGTCAGCCACGCACCGTGGGTGAGCTTGGTGACGAGCACGACCACGAGGACCAGGCCCGTCAGGAGGCACCCGAAGCCGTTGATGGCCCGGGAGCGGCGCATCCGGGCGCGCTTCTCCGGCCGGCTCTCCACCCGCAGCAGCCCGGTCCAGTGCCGCACCATGCCGAGCTGGCTGAGGGTGAAGGAGGTGAAGACCCCGACGATGTACAGCTGGATGAGGAACGTGACCTGCGCGTCGAACGCGAAGACGAGCAGCCCGGCCGCGACGGCGAGGGCGATGATGCCGTTGGAGTACGCGAGGCGGTCGCCGCGCGTGTGCAGCTGGCGCGGCAGGTAGCCGTCCCGGGCGAGGACCGAGCCGAGGCTCGGGAAGCCGTTGAAGGCGGTGTTGGCCGCCAGGACCAGGACGATCCCGGTGGCGACCGTGACAAGCACGTACAGCACCGGGACGCCGTCGAAGACGGTCGCCGCGACCTGCCCGACGACCGGGTCCTGCCGATAGGTGGCGCCGACGGGTTCGCCGTCGCGGAGCAGCTGGGTGGCGGGGTCCTGGACGAACCGCACGTCGGTGGCGCGGGCCAGGTGGAGCATCGACAGGAGCATCGCGGACCCGATGAGCCCGAGCAGCAGGAGCGTCGCCGCCGCGTTGCGCGCCCGGGGCTTCTTGAAGGCCGGCACGCCGTTGTTGATCGCCTCGACGCCGGTCAGGGCTGCCGAGCCGGAGGAGAAGGCCCGCAGCACCAGGAGTGCGCCGGCCGCGCCCACTAGCCCCTGCTCGAAGCCCGCCTCGGGCGCGACCTCCAGGGACGCGGAGACCGCCGGCTCGAGGGTGCCCGTCGCCTCCTTGACGAAGCCGACGCAGGCCAGCAGGCCGATGGCCCCCATGAAGAGGTAGCCCGGCACCGCCATGGTCCGTCCGGACTCACGCACCCCGCGCAGGTTGATGACGGCCAGCACCACGACGGTGCCGACGGCGATCGCCGTCGTGTGCTCCGCCGTCGCCGGCACGGTGGCGGCGAGGTACTGCACGGCCGAGGAGATGGACACCGCAACGGTGAGGGCGTAGTCGACCAGCAGCGCGCTGGCCACGGTGACGCCGGCCCGTGGTCCCAGGTTGGTGGAGACCACCTCGTAGTCGCCGCCGCCGGACGGGTACGCCCGCACGGTCTGCCGGTAGGAGGCCACCACCGTCATCATCACGACGACGACGGCGAGCCCCACCCACGGCGAGACGGTGAGTGCCGCCAGGCCGGCGAGCGAGAGGGTCAGCAGGATCTCGTCCGGCGCGTAGGCCACGGACGACCAGGCGTCCGAGCTGAACACCGGCAGCGCCAGACGTTTCGGGAGCGTCGCGGTCGCGAGCCGGTCGGTCCGCATCGGTCGGCCGACCAGGACCCGCTTGAACGCCTCTGCGATACCTGGCACGAGGCACCATCGTAGGAGGGTCGTGGTCCTCGGGTCGCACGCGGACGGAGTAGCGTCGCGAACGTGCACTTCGTGATCATGGGTTGCGGCCGCGTCGGCGCGACACTGGCGGGCCAGCTCGAGGACAGTGGCCACTCGGTCTCCGTCGTGGACCAGAACCCCGACGCGTTCCGCCGGCTGCCGTCGGAGTTCGGCGGTCGGCGCGTGACCGGGCTGGGGTTCGACCGCGACGCGCTCACCCAGGCCGGCATCGAGGAGGCGCACGCGTTCGCGGCGGTCTCCTCCGGGGACAACTCCAACATCATCGCCGCCCGGGTGGCGCGGGAGGTCTTCGGGGTCGGGAAGGTCGTCGCGCGCATCTACGACCCGCGACGCGCAGAGGTGTACTCCCGCCTCGGCATCCCCACCGTCGCGACCGTCCGCTGGACCGCCGACCAGGTGCTGCGCCGCATCATCCCGACGACCGCTGCGAGCGAGTACCAGGACCCGTCCTCCGCGGTCTCCGTGGTGGCGCTCGAGCCGCACGCGGACTGGGTCGGCACCGAGATCGAGCTCATCGAGGAGCGCACGGGCACGCGCGTCGCCTACCTGACCCGGCTCGGCAAAGGCATGGTGCCCGGAGCGCGCGCGGTGCTCCAGGAGAACGACGTCGTCCACGTCGCCGTCGAGACCGACCGGGTGGCCGCCGCGCAACGGGTGCTCGCCCAGCCGCCACGTCCCGAGGAGGAGGACTGATGCGCGTCGTCATCGCAGGTGCCGGCTCGGTGGGGCGGTCGATCGCCCGCGAGCTGCTCGTGCATGGTCACGAGGTCACCCTCGTGGACCGCAACCCGGCGGCCATGCGGGTGGCGTCCGTGGCCGAGGCCGAGTGGCTGCTCGCCGACGCCTGCGAGCCGAGCGCCCTCGCCGAGGTGGGCACCCAGGACTGTGACGTCGTGGTGGCCGCGACGGGCGACGACAAGGTGAACCTCGTGGTGTCGCTCCTGGCGAAGACCGAGTTCGGCGTGCCGCGCACAGTGGCCCGGGTCAACAACCCGAAGAACGAGTGGATGTTCGACGACGCCTGGGGCGTGGACGTGCAGGTCTCCACCCCGCGGATCATGACCGCCCTGGTCGAGGAGGCCGTCTCGATCGGTGACCTGGTACGGATCTTCCGCTTCCACCAGTCCGGCGCGAGCATGCACGAGCTGACACTGCCGGAGGACTCCCCCGTCGTCGGTACCCGGGTCGGCGATCTGGTCTGGCCGCCGGAGACGGTGCTCGCCGCGATCATCCGCGAGGACCGTCCGATCGCGCCCAGCCCGGACGACACCCTCGAGGCGGGCGACGAGCTGCTGCTCGTGGTGGCCGCGGCGGCCGAGGACGAGCTCAGCGGTCTGCAGCGGATGCTGGCACCCGGCGCACCAGAGCCCACGTCAGCCACAGGGTCAGGCCCCACAGGGGAAGCCCCATGACGAGCCGGGCGGTGCCCAGCCATGTCACCTCCGCCTGGAGGAAGAGGGGGACCTGGACGGCCAGCCGCGCGGCGAACATCCCGACCCAGAGCCAGGTCGCCGCCTCGTAGCGCCGGCGCCGGGCACGCTGGGCGGAGTCGGTGCGCCAGGACAGGTCCTGCCCGGTGAGCAGGGAGACCACGACGCCGACCACCGGGTAGCGCACGAGCACCGAGACGGTCACCGCCAGCAGGTAGGCGGCGTTGGTCCACAGCCCGAAGGCGAAGAAGTCCTGGGCCTCGCCGGTCCGCCACGCCCAGACGACTCCGATCACCACCCCCACCAGGCCGCCGACGGCCTGGGTCAGCGGCGTGCGCGTGACGAGCCGGGCGACCATGGCGACGACGGCGACGGCGAGCGACGCGACCAGCGGCGGGACGATCTCCCGGGTCGCGATGAACACGACGACGAAGACGAGCCCGGGCGCCACCGACTCGACGAGCCCGCGCACGCCGCCGACGGCCTCCGTGAGGGAGAAGCGGTCGCGCGCCAGCTGGCCGAACCCCGAGGGCGCGGCGCCTCGGACGGCCTCGAGGTCGGGCCCGTCCGGCCGCTCGTCCGGCTCGCGCCGCTCCTGCTCCGGCCCGCTCATCGGTCCACCGCCCCGGGCAGGAGCCGGTAGGCCGGGTTGAAGATGGCCGTCCCGCCGCCGGTGGAGGAGGTGACGGTGCCCTCCGCGACGAGACGCCGGCCGGGGGCGATGCCCGGGACATCTCGACGCCCCAGGAAGATCAGCTCGATGCTGCCGGTGCCGTCGGACAGTCGCGCGGCCATGGACGGGCTACGTCCCTTCGGCTGGTAGGTCAGAGCGGTGACCGTGCCGGCCACGCGAGCCGGGCGGCGCACCGTGACCTCCGCGACGCGCACGCAGCCGGGCACCGCGTTCTCGGCCCGCTCGGCCTCCTCGGCCAGCTCCGTCCGTGACGCGGTCAGCCGGTGCAGACGGTCCTTGAGACCGGACAGGCTCACCGGACCTCCGTGATCTCCGGTCCGCGCCGGAGCAGCTCCAGACCGTCGTCCGTGTCGTTCTCCTGCCCCTGCTCCTCGCGACCGGCCTTGCCTGGCGCGCGCAGCAGCAGGATGTCCCGCGGGGCGTGCGCCTCCGGCCCCCGCACCACGACCGTGTCGGACAGCACGTCCTCCAGCGGCTCCGCGGCCGCCTCCTCGGCGGCAGCGCGGCCGGTGAGAACGGCACGGACGAACCACCGCGGCCCGTCGACGCCGACGAAACGCGCAGGCCGGTGTCCCGAGCCGCCCTCGGGGGTCTTGACCGGGAGACGAGCGAGGAGCTCGGTGCCGAACCGGCCGGCCACCTCCTCGGTCGTACCGCCCTGCTTCGCGACGGACTCCGCGATCTCCTCGCGCAGCTCGTCCCAGATGCCCGCGCTGCGAGGGGCCGCGAAGACCTGGAGCTGCATGGCGGACCCGGCGGCCGCCACCGTCAGCGCGACGGCGTTACGGGTCCGCTTCTCGACCTCCAGCCGGACCTGCATCCCGGGACGCGCCGGGACACGCAGGGCTCCCAGGTCGACCCGCGAGCCCAGGTCGGGGACGTCCGCGACATCGTGCGGGCCCGGACCGGCCGGAGGTGCGGTCGCCTCGGTCGTCGAGGCGTCCTCGTCGGCGTCGTCCTTGCGCCGTCGGCGCGAGAACCAGCTCATCCCCGTCGGGTCTCCTCACTCGGTTCGGTCGGTGCGGTCGCTCGCCGCGACCGTCCTCGACTGTACCCGCGTGGCAGAGTGGTCGCGTGACGTCTGCCGACGCCTTCCGCGAGCGACTTCTTCCCTCGGCCGGGGTACACCTGCTGTCCGTGCTCGCCGGCGGTGCCGGCGCCCTCGCGGGCTCCTACTGGGGCGGGTGGGCGGCTGTGACGGTCGGCGTCGTCGCCGCCGTCCTGGTCTCGGCGGGCCTGAGTCTCACCGCGCCGGTGGTCTCGGTGGTGCCCACCGGCGACCCCGCGGACGGGGCACCGGCCGACGCCCCGCGCCTGAGCGCCGGGGACGCGGTGATCCCGCTGGACGCCCTCGGCGCGGCCGAGGAGGTGGATGCGGAGGGCATCCGGCGGCTGCTCGGGCCGGAGGCGGACGCGCGCGCCTACGTCTGCCACCGCTCGTGGGTGCGTTCCGCGGTGCGGTTCGAGGTGACCGACGAGCGGGACGCCACCCCCTACTGGCTCGTATGCACGCGCCGGCCCGCACAGCTCATCGCTGCGACGGGCCGGCGCGAGGCGGGGGCGTGACGTCGGTTCGCTCGGTTCAGGCGGCGCACTCCGAGCAGACGAGCTGTCCGCCGTCCTCGTAGGCCAGCTGGCTGCGGTGGTGCACGAGGAAGCACTTGGCGCAGGTGAACTCGTCCGCCTGGCGCGGGAGCACCCGCACGGACAGCTCCTCGCCGGACAGGTCGGCGCCGGGCAGCTCGAAGCCCTCGGCGGCCTCCGCCTCGTCCTCGTCGACCGCCGGCGAGCCCTTCTCGGTGCGGCGGGCCTTCAGCTCCTCGATCGAGTCCTCGTTGAGGTCTTCCTCGTTCTTGCGCGGTGCGTCGTAGTCGGTCGCCATCTCGGCGTCACGCTCCGGTTCTTCAGTCGTATCGGTGGGGGAAGTTTCCCTGGTCGCGGGTCACCCGGGGAAACGTTCGTGGCGCGCTTTTGTTCCCGCGGACACCGGATTGTGCACCACCTCGACGCTGTGTGCGACCGGGTTTTTCGGCCGTCCCAACGGCGGTGACACACCTCACACGTCAGCGGCGTCCAGCGTGCGCAGCAGCGCGGCCAGCTCGCGCACCAGCTCGGCCGCGCCCGCGACGGTGGTCCCGTGCGCCGGCGGGCCCCCGTCGAGACCCTCGACCACTCCCCCTGCCTCGGTGACCACGAGGCTGCCGGCGGCCACGTCCCACGGGTTCAGGCCGTGCTCGTAGTAGGCGTCCAGGCGACCGTCGGCGACGAGGCACAGGTCGATGGCCGCGGCACCGATGCGGCGGATGTCACGCACGTGCGGCAGCATGCGCGCGACGACCTCACCCTGCCGGCCGCGCTTGTCCGCCGTGTAGCTGAACCCCGTGCCGACGAGCGCCTCCGCAAGCGGCGGCCCCTCGCGCAGGGCCAGGCGCTCGCCGTCGCGCCACGCGCCGTAGCCCCGTGCGGCGGTCCAGGTGGAGCCGACCGCCACGGAGTGCACGCAGCCCGCGATCTGGGTCCATTCCCCGGGCCTGGGCTCGCCTCGCACGACGGCGACCGACACGGCGTAGGACGGGATGCCGTACAGGAAGTTGACGGTGCCGTCGATCGGGTCGACCACCCAGGTGAGACCCGACGTCCCGGCGGTGCCGCCCTCCTCCTCCCCGAGCACGGCGTCGTCCGGGCGGGCGCGTGCGATCCGTTCGCGCAGCAGGGCCTCGGACTCGGTGTCGACCGCGGTCACGACGTCCACCGCGGAGGACTTGGTCCGCGCCACGCCACCGCGGTCCACGGTCCTCTCGCGCACGTGCTCGCCGGCGGCGCGCGCCAGCTCCTCGCACAGCGCCATGAGCGCGAGCGGGTCGTCGGTCGGGTGGCTGGCCACGGTGGGACCTCCTGCGGTGCGGCTGGCTGCGGGCGGACTGGCCGGCGCACGGGAGCGCCTGTCGTCACTGTCGTGACTCGGCCCGGCTTTGTCCATCGGACGCGGTTCGCATGCCGGTGCGAGCGGGAAACACACCGGGGTCAATGCCGGGGTCAGCCCCTGTTGGGTGGCAGGCTCGGAGAAGACGCGTCGAGGAGGTTCCATGGTTGAGCTCGAACTGCTCGGGCTGCAGGGTGACGGTGGGCACCTGACCCTCACCGACGAGGAGGGTCGGCGCTACCGGCTCGCCATCGACGACGCACTGCGAGCCGCGGTGCGCCGTGACCGCCCGCGCCTGGAGGTCGATGCCGCGAGCGGCATGAGCCTACGCCCGAAGGACATCCAGGCCCATCTACGCGCCGGCGCCACCGTCGAGGAGGTCGCCGAGCGCTCCGGTCTGCCCGTCGAGCACGTGAACCGCTACCTGGGGCCCGTGGTCGCGGAACGTGACTGGGTTGTGCAGCAGGCGCAGAACCAGCGGGTCGGCCGCGACACCGACGCGCCGCGACTCGGTGACCTCGTGCTGGACCGCCTCGCCGCGCGCGGCGTGGAGGTGAGCACGCTCGAGTGGACCGCGGTGCGTCGCTCCGGCAAGCCGTGGGAGGTCGTGGCGACGTTCGTCGCGGCCGAGAAGGAGCGCGAGGCACGCTGGTCGGTCGATCTGACCACCCGCTCGTTGCACGCGGTCGACGACGAGGCTCGCTGGTTGTCGGAGACCGAGCTGAGCACCCCACCGCAGCCGCGTCGCCACCTCAACCCGGTGGCCCCCGGCCGCGCGGCCTCGGCCCGGTCCGCAAGATCCGCCCGCTCTGCCGTGACGCCCGCGACCGCCCCGGCGACACCGCCGGCGGAGGATCCGCACGACGTGCCCGCGGCGTCCGCCGGTGCCGCGGAGCCGACGGGCCAGGCCGGGGACGGCGAGACCGAGACGCTGCTGGCCGAGCTCGCCGCGAACCGGGGCACACGGCTCGAGCTGCAGCCGGAGCTGGAGCCGCACGACGAGGACGGGGCGAACCTCTGGGGTCCGGGAGCGCACCCCCCGGCGTCGCGTCCGGAACAGGCCCGGGACGCGCACGTCCTGGCCCTCCCGCGCCGGGAGCGGTCCGGCGAGGAGCGGCGTGGGGACGACGCTCCGGCACCCGTGGAGAGCGGCGGGTCGGCCACCGCGGAGAGCGCCACCAAGTCCCAGAACGGCCGCCGGTCCCGGCGCAACCAGCGGCGGAGCGTGCCGAGCTGGGACGAGATCGTCTTCGGCGCCCGTCCGGAGTGACGCGCGGGCGCGCTGCGCCTGCCCGCCCCGGCCCAGTCAGGCGTCGTCGAGCGGGAGGGTCTGCGGGCTGAGGCTTGCCGCGCGGGCCACGGTCGCGGTCAGGCCGCGGACGTGATGGCGCCGGCACAGCACCTCGTAGCCCACGTCGTCGCCGGCGTGCGTGTCCCCGACCACAACCTGGGCACCCTCGGTGACCATCGCGCCGTGCACCGTGCGAGCGTTGTGCGTGGCCCGTGCACCGCACCAGCACAGCGCCTCGACCTGGAGCCGTTCCACCCGGTCGGCAAGCTCGACCAGACGCTGGGAGCCCGGGAAGAGACGCGCCCGGAAGTCGGTCATGATGCCGAAGGCGAAGACGTCGATCTCCATCTCGTCCACGAGGCGCGCGAGCTGCTCGACCTGCCGCTCGGTGTAGAACTGCGCCTCGTCGCCGATGAGGTAGTCGACGCGGACACCGCGGGTACGGCGCCGGACGACCTCGGACCAGAAGTCCGTGGCGTCGGTGACCTCGACCGCAGGCACCGACAGCCCCAGCCGCGAGGACAGCACGTCCGGCCCGGCGCGGTCGTCGCGGGTGAAGATGAGCCCGCCGAGCCCGCGCGCGGCATGGTTGTGGTCCGTCTGGAGCGCCAGGGTCGACTTGCCGGAGTCCATGGTGCCGGCGAAGAACACGAGCTCGGCCACTACCCCACCACCTCGCGGACCAGCGGGACGCTGGTCTCCTCCTCGGTGAGGCCGCCGTGCACGCCGACCAGACCGACCATGCCCGGGGGCTGGGTCCGGCTGTCGACCACGACGTCCCGACCGCGCATGGTCACCACCAGGTCACCGGCCGCGTCCGCCCGGTCCGTCACCGCACCGAGCAGGCCGGCGGCCACGATCTCGTCCCGCTCTGCGACCCAGGCGCGCTCACCGAGCACCTCGCGCCACCGGGCGGCGACGTCGGCGGCCGCACCGGCCGCGGTGTACACGTGGGCGGCCCGGCCCTCGCCCGCGACCAGGGTCACGTCCCGCGCCAGGGCCGGCACGGCGGCCACGTCGGTCCGCCGCTCGACGTCGAGCATGCCGTGGTCGGCGGTGACCAGCAGGAGGGTCCCGGCGGGCAGGAGGCGGGCGAGGCGGGCGAGCTCGCCGTCGGTCGCACTGACCTCCTCGCCCCACTGCCACGACCGCCAGCCGTGCTTGTGGCCGAGGTGGTCGATCTCGCCCCAGTAGAGGTAGACGAGGCCCACGTCCTCGCGGCGCAGCTGGGCGGCCGCGGCATCGACGCGGGCCGGCAGCGACTCGGCGGTGACGTTCCGCATCCCGCGCAGCGCGCACTGCGTGAGGCCGGAGCCGACGAACCGGGCCGGGCCGACGCTCACCACGTCGGGCAGGTCGTGGGCGTCGTCGCGCGCTCGGAGCTGCTCCGGCAGGGTCGGGCAGCGCTGCCACTGGCGCGGGTCGAGGTCGGTGTCCTCCCAGCTGATGAGGTTGAGCGGCCCGCCGTGGACGGGGTCGCGGAGGCTGTACCCGAGCATCCCGGTGGCGCCGGGGAGCTCACCGGTGCCCACGGCCGTGATGGCGGAAGCCGTCGTGGACGGGAAGGTGCTGCGCAGTGTCAGTGCATCCGGCAGCCGGGACCGCAGGAACGGGGCGTGCCCGCCGCGCTCCTCGATCATCCGCCGGCCGAGACCGTCCAGGAGCACCAGGCACACCTTCGGGACCTCGGGCAGACCGAGCTCGTCGCGGTCCTGCGCGGACGTGCGTCCGGCCGAGGCTGTCGGCATCCCCACGGCGTCGAGGGCCGCGGACAGCACGGCACGCACCGCGGGTGCGTCGGCGTTCACGCCGTCGGACCCCGACCGGTCGCCGCGGACAGGGCACGGGCGAAGTCGAGCGCGCCGCGTAGCGCGGCCGACCCCTCGGCCTGCGCGCTCACGCGGAGCTCGACGCCCTCCGGCGCGAGCGTGCCGGTGTAGCCGTGGTCGGCCTCGCAGTCCGGGTCCCCGCACGTGGCCGGCTGCAGGTCCACCGACTGGGCGGTCCCCCAGTTCACGGCGAGCGTCAGCTCCTGGGTCTCGCGGGCGTGGCCGTGGGCGGGCTCGCTCACGCCGTGGGTCAGGGTGACGGAGCGGATCTGGGTCACGGCCACCGAGTCGGTGGTGGCGAGTGCGGCGGGTTGGGACTCGCTGCCCGGCGCGTCGTCGACGTGCGCCACCACCAGCCGTGTCGGGGTCAGCACGAGCGCCGTCAGGTGACGGAACACCTCGGTGTTGTCGAAGGTCGTCTCGGGATGGACGAGGAACGAGGTCACCGGTTCGTCGGCGACGGCGATGTCGATGACGCCTGCCACGAGGTCCGGGTAGTAGCCCGCACGGTCCAGGTCCGCCCGTAGCTGCTTGGCGAGGTCGGTCAGCACCGGTTCATTCTTCCACGCTCTCCTCCCGCCGGGACGATTCCTCCGACGCCGTCCCCTCCGGCACGGAGCCGCCCGAGGGCAGGGCACGTCGCCCCGCGTCCTGCCGCACGGGCCGCGCGACCCGCACCGTGCACCCGGCGATCCGGGCCCCCTCCTCGGCGACGATGACCGGGTTGAGACTCACCTCAGCGACCTCGGGCAGGTCGTCGGTGAGCATCGAGGTCCGCGCGATGACGTCCTCGAGCGCCTCGATGTCGACCACCGGGAGCTTGCGGTGGCCGAAGAGCCGCGGGGCGGCCCGCACGGACCGGACCATGTCCGAGACGTCCGCCGCGGTGAGGGGCGGGATACGGAAGGACACGTCGCCGAGCAGCTCGGTGGCATCGCCTCCCATCCCGAAGGACACCACCGGTCCGTACAGGTCGTCCTCGGTGCCCCGGACCACGCAGGCGACCCCGGGCGGCGCCATGGGCTGGACCTCGAGCGGGACGTCCCGGCCGAGGATGTGCCGCGTCCGGGCGGTCAGACGCCCGAACGCCTCGCGCACGTCCTCGGCGTCGGACAGGTCCAGGCTCACCCCTCCCAGGTCGGCCCGGTGCCGCAGCACGTCGCTGGAGGTCTTCAGGGCCACCGGGTAGCCGTACCGGTCGGCGGCCGCCACGGCCTGCGTGGCGTCGGTGACCGTCGTGGCGGGGAGCACCTCGATGCCGTAGTGCCCGAGCAGCCGGGCGGCGGTGGCGGCGTCGAGGGTGCGGCGGGACCCGACGGGGAGGCCCTCCACGATCCGGGCGACCATCGCGCGGGCGCCGACCGGGTCGACCCCGGGCCGGTCGACCAGCGGGTCCGCAGCGTGGGCGCGCCAGCGCGCGTAGCGCACCGCGCCGGTCAGGGCGGCGACGGCGTCCTCCGCGGTCGCGGTCGCGGGGACCGTCACGTCGCCGGACCGGAGGGCGGGATCGAGACCGTGCAGGCCCGGTGCGCTCGTCACCCAGGTCCGGCCGTCGGCGGCGGCCGCCTCCGCGATGGCACGAGCCACCTCCGGGTCGGTGCCGCCGACCGGAGGGGCGTGCGCGACGACGACGGCATCCCAGTCGTCCCGCGCGCTGAGGTCGCCGAGTGCTGACGCGTACTGCTTCGCGCCGGCCAGAGGCTCGAGGGTGACCGGGCTCCCAGCGACCTGCAGGCCTTGGGCCGCGGCGACGTCCGCGACGAGCGCGGCGAGGGCGGCCGAGGAGGACACGACCGCGGTGCGCGGTCCGGCCGGCAGAGGCTGGGCCAGCAGCAGGCCCGCGACGTCGAGCATCTCCGGCAGGGTGCGGGCGCGGACCACCCCGGCCTGGCGCAGCAGCTCGGTGAGGACGCGCTGCGGCTGGCGGGAGGTCCGGACGGCGTGCCCGGGCGGGGTGCCCTGCCCGGTCTGGCCGGAGACGACGGCGACCAGCGGCTTGGTCGCCGAGAGGTGGCGGGCGATCCGGGAGAACTTGCGGGGGTTGCCCATGGACTCGAGGTAGAGCGCGCCGACGGCGGTCGGGTCGTGGGCGGACCAGAACTGCAGGGTGTCGTTCCCGGAGACGTCCACGCGCAGCCCGGCCGAGAGGAAGCTGGCGAGCGGCAGCTGGCGGCGTTCGGCGGTCGAGCGAAGGGTCCGCCCTCCAGGTCCGGACTGGCAGAACAGGCCGATGCCGCGTGTGACGTCCTCGGCGGGGTCGCCTGCCCACAGCGTGATGTCGTACCGGCCGGCGTCCCCCTGGCCGATGACGCCGTAGCTGGCGGGCCCGACCAGCCGGATCCCGGCCTCGCGGGTGCGGCGCAGCAGCAGGCGCTGGCGCGCCATGCCCGCCGGGCCCGCCTCGCCCTGGATCTCGCCGAAGCCGTGCGAGAGCACCACCAGGGCACGGACACCGAGCCGACGCAGCGCCGGGACGGCGTCGGTGATGTCCTCGGCGGGGCCGGCCAGCACGGCGAGCTCGACCGGTCCGGTGAGATCCGCCAGGCTCTCGTGGTGCTCTGCGGGCGCCGGCACCGGTGCCCGCACGCCGACCAGGTGCACCGGTCCGGTGAAGGTGCCGGTGAGGAGCGATCGCACGGCCGCTGCCGCCAGCACGTCTCCCTCGCCGTCGTCCGGTCCGAGCCGGGCCAGCACCACCGACCGGGCCGCCAGCACGGTCCGCATGCTGAGGGACTCGGCGTGGCGTTCCCGCTCGGCCATGACCCGCCAGGACCGCTCGGTCTCCTCGATCGAGAAGGACACGGCCAGCACGCCGTCCTCGTACTGCTGGGCGACCTCGTAGCCGGCATCGGTGAAGACACGGATCATCCGGGCGTTGGCGGGCAGGACGTCGGCGAGGAAGGTGTGCACGCCCCGCTCCCGCCCCGCCGCGGCAAGGTGCTCCAGCAGGACAGAGCCCAGGCCGCGACCGTGCTCGGTGTCGGCCACGTAGAACGCGACCTCGGCCCGGCCGGGGGTGACGACGTCGAAGCGCCCCACGGCCCGGATCTCCTCGCCCTCCGTGAGCACCAGGGCGACCCGGTTGCGGTGGTCGACGTTGGTGAACCGGTGCAGGTCCCGGTCACTGAGCCGGCCGATCGGGGCGAAGAAGCGGAAGTACTTCGACTGCTCCGACTGCGCGAGGTGCATCCGCTGCAACGCCTCGGCGTCGTCCGGGCGGATCGGCCGGATGTGCATCGGCGTCCCGTCGCGCAGCGCGACGTCGGCCTCCCACCACGTCGGGTACGCCTCCATGGGTCAGAGCCTAGGAGCAGGTCGGCGGACACGTCGTGGCGGTCCCCGCCTCCGGGGCCCGCGTCGGGGAC
Organism: Georgenia alba; assembly: GCF_042665525.1. Taxonomy (NCBI): domain Bacteria; kingdom Bacillati; phylum Actinomycetota; class Actinomycetes; order Allobogoriellales; family Allobogoriellaceae; genus Georgenia; species Georgenia alba. The sequence goes on along the minus strand of NZ_JBHTCQ010000002.1, from coordinate 760,882 downwards.
AATCCCCCCATGCCACGCAAGACCGCAGCACCGCCCCCGCCGCCGCAGGAGTCGATCGTCGACGTCGACGTCTCGACCGAGATGCAGGGCTCCTTCCTGGAGTACGCGTACTCGGTCATCTACTCCCGGGCGCTGCCCGACGCGCGGGACGGTCTGAAGCCTGTCCAGCGGCGGATCCTCTACCAGATGGACCAGATGGGTCTGCGGCCCGACCGGGGACACGTGAAGTCCGCCCGCGTGGTGGGCGAGGTCATGGGTCGACTCCACCCGCACGGCGACGGCGCCATCTACGACGCGATGGTGCGCATGGCGCAGAGCTTCGCCCTGCGGCTGCCGCTGGTGGACGGCCACGGCAACTTCGGCTCCCTCGACGACGGACCCGCGGCCTCTCGGTACACCGAGGCGCGCCTCACGGCTGCGGCCCTGGCGATGACGGCGGACCTCGGCGAGGACGTCGTCGACCTGGTGCCGAACTACGACAACCAGCTCACCCAGCCGGAGGTCCTCCCGTCCGCGCTGCCGAACCTGCTGGTCAACGGCGCCTCCGGCATCGCCGTCGGCATGGCCACCAACATGCCGCCGCACAACCTCACCGAGGTGGTCGCCGCGGCCCGGCACCTCATCGCGCACCCGGAGGCGACGCTCGAGGAGCTCATGCGGTTCGTCCCCGGGCCGGACCTGCCCGAGGGCGGCAAGATCGTCGGCCTCGACGGGATTCGCGAGGCCTACGAGACGGGGCGCGGCAGCTTCCGTACACGGGCCACCGCGCGCGTGGAGAACGTCACCGCCCGCAAGAAGGGCCTCGTGGTCACCGAGCTGCCGTACATGGTCGGGCCCGAGCGGGTGATGGAGAAGATCCGTGACGCGGTGTCCGCCCGGAAGCTCCAGGGCGTGTCCAACGTGCAGGACCTCACCGACCGCCACCACGGCCTGCGGCTCGTGATCGAGATCAAGAACGGCTTCAACCCGGAGGCCGTGCTGGAGCAGCTCTACCGGCTGACCCCGATGGAAGAGTCCTTCGGGATCAACAACGTCGCCCTCGTCGACGGCCAGCCCCGGACGCTGGGGCTGAAGGAGCTCCTCGAGGTCTACGTCGGGCACCGACTCACGGTGGTCCGCCGCCGGACGGCGTTCCGGCTCGCGCGCGCCAAGGAGCGCGCACACCTGGTGGACGGGCTGCTGCTCGCGATCGCGGACATCGACGAGGTCATCCAGGTCATTCGCTCCTCGGACGACGCCGAGGCCGCACGGACGCGGCTGATGGCGATCTTCGACCTGGACGAGGACCAGGCCGACTACATCCTGGCGCTCCGGCTGCGCCGGCTCACGAAGTTCTCCCGGATCGAGCTCGAGCAGGAGCGCGACGAGCTCGTCCGGACGATCGAGGAGCTGCAGGAGATCCTCGACTCCGACGCGCGGCTCCGCGAGGTGGTCTCCGACGAGCTGGCACAGGTCGCCAAGGACCACGGCACCCCGCGGCGCACCGTGCTGCTGACGTCGGCCAAGGGCGACGGCAAGGCCGCCGCGGCGGCCGCCGCCGTCCCGCTCGAGGTCCCGGACGACCCGTGCTGGGTGTTGCTGTCCGGGACCGGGCTCGTCGCCCGTACCGCGGACGCAGAGACCCCGTCCCGCACCGGTCCACGCGCGGCGCACGACGCCGTCGCGCACGCCGTCCCGGCCACCGCACGCGGTCAGGTAGCGGCCGTCACCTCGGCCGGCCGCCTGGTCCGCCTCGAGGTCCTCGACGTGCCCGGCCTGCCGGCGACGACCACGGCGCCCGGGCTCTCGGGTGGTGCCCCGGTCACCGAGCTCGTCCCGCTGGAGGGCGATGAGCGCGTGGTCGGTCTGGCACGGCTCGACGACGACGCCCCGCCGCTGGCGGTCGCCACGGCGCACGGCGTCGTGAAGCGGGTCGGCGGGGACCGTCCCGCGAACAAGGACTCCTGGCAGGTGATCTCGCTCCGCGACGGCGACGCCGTCGTCGGCTCCGGGCATGCGCGCGACACCGACAAGCTCGTGCTCATCACCTCCGACGCGCAGCTGCTGCGTTTCGACGCGGCGACCGTGCGCGCTCAGGGACGTGCCGGCCAGGGGGTCGCCGGCGTCCGTCTCGGCGAGGGGGCGCGTCTGCTGCATCTCGGCGTCGTGCGTGACGAGGACGTCTCGGCGAGCGTCGTCGTCACGATCGCCGGGACGTCGGACGCGCTGCCCGGCACCGTCCCTGGGTCCGCGAAGGTGACGCCGTTGGACCGTTACCCGGCGAAGGGGCGCGCCACGGGCGGGGTGAGGGCACACCGCTTCCTGCGCGGAGAGGACTCCTTGCAGCTCGCGTGGGTGGGCCAGGAGCCGGCGCGTGCGGTCGGGTCCGGCGGACAGGCCGTGACGCTCCCCGACGTCGACGAGCGGCGCGACGGTTCCGGCCACACGCTGCCGGCCCCGGTCACCGCGATCGGGTGATCAGATCACAAGCCTTCTGATCGATCTTCCTCGCACTCCGCTCCGGCGGGACCTCGTCCCTCGGCCCCACACTCCGCTGCGCGCTTCGTCAGATCACAAGCCGTCCGGTCGATCTTCCTCGCACTCCGCTCCCGCGGGGACCTCGTCCCTCGGCCCCACACTCCGCTGCGTGCTTCGTCAGATCACAAGCCGTCCGGTCGATCTTCCTCGCACTCCGCTCCGGCGGGACCTCGTCCCTCGGCCCCACACTCCGCTGCGCGCTTCGTCAGATCTCGATCGTGTAGACGGCGGAGCCACGGACGCGTTCGTAGCCGAGACGCTCGAACAGCCCGATCGCCCCGGTCGGGTCGTCCGCGTCGACGTCCAGGCCGGCGTACTGCATGCCGTCCTCGGCGTACGCCCGCATGGCGTGTGAGAGCAGCGCCGTCGCGACGTGCCGGCCGCGCCACGCCGGCAGGACGCCGAGGATCTCGGTGTACCCCTCGGTCCAGCCCAGCGCGTCCCAGTCCTGCTCGTACCGCCCGGACATGAGGTACCCGGCCACCTGGGCCCGGTCGCTCGAGCGGTCCAGGGCCACGAAGCTCCAGGTCGCCACGTGGTGGCTGCGCTCCTCCTGCCAGGCCGCCACGCTGAGCGGCTGGGCACCCCACAGCTCGCGGAACGCGGCGTTGTGGGCGCGGCGCACGGCGTCGTCCAGTGCCGGCGACCACGGCACCACGGTGAGCGGATGGGCGAGGCTCACCTCGGGGATCGGCTCCGACAGGTCTCGACGCAGCTGGCTGTAGTGCCGCCTCGGCGCGAAGCCACGGAGGCTGACGAGGTGCGCCAGTCCGTCCATGTCGTCATCCACGTGGACCACGATGCGGGCGGGCACCTCCGTGTCGGCGCCGTCGGCTACGGAGAGCATCTGGCGGGCACGGGCGATCTGCCAGTCCATGACCGCCCGGCCGATGCCATGGTTGCGGCGGGTCGGCTCCAGGCCACCGGAGACGAAGACCCGCTTGACCGTGGTGTCCGCCTTCCGGAGCCTGGCGAGACCGAACGCATGCAGGTTGCCCTCCGCGTCGAAACCTCCGACGCCGGAGTGGTCGTGGCTGTCGTCGAAGTAGCCGGCGACCTCCTCCGGGGCAGTGCGGTACGGCGGGTTGTCGACGTCCTCGATGTGGGTGATGAGGGCGGTCAGTGCGGGGATGTCGGCCGGCTCGAGCGGCCGCCAGGTCAGCCCCGCCTCCTCCGGCAGATCGGGCAGGGTCTCCGGCGCCGCCGCACGCACCGCCAGCGGCGCGCGCGGCTCGGCGAGCGCCTGGTCCGGGGAGCTGGTGGTCGGGTCGGGCACGCGGGCACCTTACGGGGTCGCTCCGACGTCGGCCACGTTCATACCGCCAGGTGTGGGAGATGTCTCGGTGCTATATCGGCCCCACTGCGCTTCGTCAGATCACAAGCCGTCCGGTCGATCTTCCTCGCACTCCGCTCCGGCGGGACCTCGTGCCTCGGCCCCACACTCCGCTGCGCGCTTCGTCAGATCCCAAGCCGTCCGGTCGATCTTCCTCGCACTCCGCTCCGGCGGGACCTCGTGCCTCGGCCCCACACTCCGCTGCGCGCTTCGTCAGATCTCGATCGTGTAGAGGGTGCGGGCACCGTGCCGCTGGTAGCCCAGCCGCTCGTAGAAGTGGTGGGCACCGGACGGGTTGACCGTGTCGACGTCGAGTCCGGCCGAATCGATCCCGTCCTCGGCGAGGGCCTCGATCACCGCGACCAGGAGCGCCCGGGCAAGCCCACGCCCGCGGTAGGGGCGGCGCACACCCAGCAGCTCGGTGTACCCCTCGCTGAAGCCGAGCTGCTCCCACGTGTGCTCGTGCCGGGAGGTGGTCGCGTACCCGGCCACCTCCTCGCCGCCGTCCGCCGTGCGGGCGAGAGCGATCTTCGACCAGCGGGGTTCGAGCTCGCGGTTCACCCGCCGCCAGGAGTCGTGGCTCATGGGTTGCGAGCCCCAATGGTCCGCGAAGGCCTCGTTGTGGGCCTCGCGGACCTCGTCGTCCAGGTCGCGTGACCAGTTCACCAGGCGCAGGCCGGCCCCGAGGTGGATCTCGGGCAGCGGGTCGCCGGACACGGGGCGGCGCATCTCCTGAAAGGTCCTCTTGGGCCGGAACCCGGCCTCGGTGACCAGCAGCCGCCGTTCGGTGAGGTGCTCGTCGACGTAGGTCGCGATACGTCCCGGGAGGTTCCTGCCGTCCGCCGCGAGGAGCTGCCGTGCGCGGCCCACCTGCCATCGCAGCAGCGCGGTGCCCACGCCGCGGGTGCGCCACTCGGGCGCCACGGTCCCGGTGAGGAATGCCCGCACCACATCCGTGTCGCCGGACGGCAGGTAGACGACGCCGACGGCCTGCAGGCTCGCCTCGTCGTCGCCGTCGGCCGGTGCGAAGCCGCCGAGGCTGTCCACGACGGTGGTCCGGGCCGGGTCGAAGGCGTCCGCCACCTGCGCCGGGCTGGGCGTCGACATCGGCTTGTCGACGGCCGTCGAACGTGCCGTGAGGTCGAGGATCGCGTCCGCGTCCGCAGCGTGCAGCGCACGCCACGTCAGACCGAGCTCGGCTGGCGGCAGCTCCAGGCGCCCCGGGGCGGCGGCCCGCTCGGTGAGGGTCGCCTGCGAGCCCGTGGACGCCGTCATGCGCCCGATCGTACCGAGGCCCGCGGTCCCCGCACCCTGCGGGCGGGCCACCGGGCGACCCGAACCGTCAGATGTCGATGCGTTCGCGGTCGATCTGCTGCGCGCCCGCGACGATGAAGTCCTTGCGCGGTGCGACGTCGTTCCCCATGAGCAGCTCGAAGACGCGCTCGGCCTCGAGCAGGGCGTCCTCGTCCGCCATCGAGATCCGGCGCAGCGTGCGTCGTTCGGGGTCCATGGTGGTTTCGGCCAGCTGGTGCGCATCCATCTCGCCGAGGCCCTTGTACCGCTGGATCGGCTCCTTGTACCGCCGGCCGGACTTCTCCAGCTTCTTCAGCAGCGCGATGAGCTCCGCCTCGGAGTAGGTGTAGCGGACGTCGCCCTTCTTCCCACCGGACCCGATCACCTCCACGCGGTGCAACGGGGGTACCGCGGCGAACACGCGGCCGGCCTCGACGAGCGGGCGCATGTGTCGGAAGAAGAGGGTGAGCAGGAGCGTGCGGATGTGGGCGCCGTCGACGTCGGCGTCCGTCATCAGCACGATCTTGCCGTACCGCACCTGGTCCAGGTCGAAGGTCCGGCCGGACCCGGCACCGATGACCTGGATGATCGAGGCCACCTCCGCGTTCTTGAGGATCTCCCCCGGTGAGGCCTTCTGGACATTGAGGATCTTGCCGCGGATCGGCAGCAGCGCCTGGAAGTCGCTGGACCGGGCGAGCTTGGCGGTGCCCAGGGCGCTGTCGCCCTCGACGATGAAGAGCTCCGAACGCTCGACGTCGTTGCTACGGCAGTCCGCGAGCTTCGCGGGCAGGGACGAGGACTCCAGCGCATTCTTTCGGCGGGAGATCTCCTTGCTGAGGCGTGCCGAGACACGCGCCCGCATCTCCCCCACGACCTTCTCCAGCAGCGCCGCGGAGTGGGCCTTGTCGTCGCGGCGCGTCGACGTGAGGATCTTCGTCAGCTCGGACTCGACGACCTTCGAGACGATGCTGCGCACCGGCGCGGTGCCCAGCACCTCCTTGGTCTGTCCCTCGAACTGCGGTTCAGGGAGACGCACCGCCACCACCGCGGTCAGGCCGGCCAGCACGTCGTCCTTCTCGATCTTGGGGTCCTTGGCCGTGACCTTGAGACGCCGCGCATTGGCCTCGATCTGCTTGCGCACGGTCCGCAGCAGCGCCTGCTCGAACCCGGCCTGGTGTGACCCGCCCTTCGGGGTGGCGATGATGTTGACGAACGACCGGAGCGTCGTGTCGTAGCCGGTGCCCCATCGCAGGGCCACCTCGACACGGCAGACCCGCTCCACGTCCTTCGGCGCCAGGTGTCCTCGGGCGTCGAGGTGCTGGACGGTCTCCTCGAAGGTGCCCTCACCCACGAGTCGCCAGACGTCGGTGACCGGCGCGTCCGTCGCGAGGTGCTCCGTGAAGTCCGCCACTCCGCCGTCGTGCCGGAAGACCTCCTCGACAGGTCCGTCGGCGCCGGGCGTGTCCGGCAGCCCGCGCTCGTCCCGCACCCGCAGGGTCAGGCCGGGCACGAGGAAGCTCGTCTGCCGGGCCCGCTCGACCAGCTCGGTGTAGGAGAACTGGGCCGAGGCGGGGAAGATCTGCCGGTCCGCCCAGTACCGGACCCGGGTGCCGGTCCGCTTGCGCGGGACCTTGCCCGCCACGGCGAGCTCCGACGAGGAGGTGAAGGGCTCGAACGGGTTCTCCGGCGACGGGCCGCCCTTGTCGCGGTAGGTTCCCGGCTCGCCGCGGTGGAACGTCATCCGGTGGGTCTTCCCGCCCCGGTCGACCTCGACGTCGAGACGTGCGGAGAGTGCGTTGACGACCGAGGCACCGACGCCGTGCAGGCCGCCGGTGGCGGCGTACGAGCCTCCGCCGAACTTCCCGCCCGCGTGCAGCTTCGTGAAGACGACCTCGACGCCGCTCAGCCCGACCGACTCGACCGTGTCGACCGGGATGCCACGGCCGTCGTCGCGCACCTCGAGCGAGCCGTCGGGGTGGAGCACGACGACGACCTCTTTCGCGTAGCCCTCGAGCGCCTCGTCGACGGCGTTGTCGAGCAGCTCCCACAGGCAGTGCATGAGGCCGCGCGAGTCGGTCGAGCCGATGTACATGCCCGGCCGCTTCCGCACGGCCTCGAGGCCTTCGAGGACCGAGAGGTGGCGCGCGGTGTAGCTGGACGGCGATGCAGCGGCTGCGACGGCTGAAGACACGCGTCGATCGTATGTGCCTGCGGCTCGCTACGCCGGGAGCGAACCGCCGGTGCCCTGGGGCATGGATGTGGGCTCGAGATGGTTACATGATCTCGTGACCACAGCGACAGACATGCCCGCCCTGACCGCCCAGGACCGTTGCGACGCCTGCGGTGCTCAGGCGTACGTGCGGGTGCAGATGGAGGCCGGTGAGCTGCTGTTCTGCGCCCACCACGCGCGCAAGCACCTCGAGGCGTTGCAGAAGGTCGCGACCACCATCCACGACGAGACGGACCGGCTCCACGCCGAGGAGCGTCCCGCCGCCGACTGACCTGCTGCGCGTCCGACGCGCACGACACAGGGCCACCACCTTCGCGGGTGGTGGCCCTTTCGTGTCGGCTGCGGAGCATGCCGTGTGTATGGCCAGCGCTGTCCGGGCTCCACCGGACCACGTCGAGCGCGGGCACCACCGACGACGAGGCTCCCGGACCGATTGGGTCCGGGAGCCTCGTGTCAGGTCATGAGCTCAGTCCAGGTAGTCGCGCAGCACCTGGGAGCGGCTCGGGTGGCGCAGCTTCGACATGGTCTTGGACTCTATCTGCCGAATTCGCTCCCGCGTCACGCCGTAGACCTTGCCGATCTCGTCGAGCGTCTTGGGCTGGCCGTCGGTGAGACCGAACCGCATCGACACCACCCCCGCCTCGCGCTCGGAGAGCGTGTCCAGCACGGCGTGCAGCTGCTCCTGCAGCAGCGTGAAGCTGACCGCGTCGGCCGGCACCACGGCCTCGGAGTCCTCGATGAGGTCACCGAACTCGCTGTCGCCGTCCTCGCCGAGCGGGGTGTGCAGCGAGATGGGCTCGCGGCCGTACTTCTGGACCTCGACCACCTTCTCCGGCGTCATGTCGAGCTCCTTGGCGAGCTCCTCGGGAGTGGGCTCCCGGCCCAGGTCCTGGAGCATCTGCCGCTGCACCCGGGCCAGCTTGTTGATGACCTCGACCATGTGCACCGGGATGCGGATGGTGCGCGCCTGGTCCGCCATGGCACGGGTGATCGCCTGACGGATCCACCAGGTGGCGTACGTCGAGAACTTGTAGCCCTTGGTGTAGTCGAACTTCTCCACCGCGCGGATCAGACCGAGGTTGCCCTCCTGGATCAGGTCGAGGAAGAGCATGCCGCGGCCCGTGTACCGCTTGGCGAGCGACACCACCAGGCGCAGGTTCGCCTCGAGCAGGTGGTTCTTGGCCAGCCGGCCGTCGTTCGCGATCCACTGCAGCTCACGGCGCAGCTTGCCGGCCAGGCCCTCCTCCGTGGCGAGCTTCTCCTCGGCGAAGAGGCCGGCCTCGATGCGCTTGGCGAGCTCGACCTCCTGCTCCGCGTTGAGGAGCGCCACCTTGCCGATCTGCTTGAGGTAGTCCTTGACCGGGTCGGCGGTCGCACCGGCGGTGACCACCTGCTGGACCGGGGCGTCGTCGTCGTCCGCGTCGGAGACCACGAAGCCGGTCTCGCCGGCCTCGGTGAGCTCGGCCTCCTCGGGCGAGTCCGGGACGGCCTTGAGCGTGCCGTTCCCGGCGGTCTCGGCCTCACCGGTCTCGGTGAGGTTCTCGTCCTCGCGCTCGGCGTCCGTGATCGGCTCGACCTCCTCCAGCACCTCGGTCTTGGCGTCCGCGGCCTTGGCTGTCGAGGCCTTCGCGGACTTGCCGGCGCTCGTCGCGCTCTTCTTCGTCGCTGTCTTCTTCGTCGCTGCCTTCTTCGTGGTCTGCGTCGTGGTGGACTTCTTGGCCGTGGTCGTCCCCGACGACTTCGCAGACTTCGAGGACTTCGGCGTGGCCGGTGCGGGCGCCGCGGCCGCCTGGGCGGCCGTCTTGGCGCGCGACGACGTGGTCTTCTCGTTGCCCGAGGTGCCCTTGGCCGTCGAGCGCGTGCGCGACGACGCGGGCGACTTCTTCTTCTCGGGGTTCTTCTCCGCGCGGTCCGCGCGACCTGCGCGGCTGGTCTTGGAGGCAGAGGAGGGCGTCACGATGACCTTTCGGCGGGGTGCGAGAGACCGACGATCGATCCGTTCAGACCGTCGCAGGCCTACAATTATAGCGTCAGGCAGCCCTGTCGGCGGGACCTTCTCCCGCCCGGGACCGCGTCCGTGCACCCGCCCGCAGGCCGGCGCACCGAATCTTCAACGCGCCGGGGCCGCCTCGAAATTCCCCACCGGCGGGCACGCGCAGACCAGGTTCCGATCGCCGTACGCCCCGTCCACCCGCCGGACCGGCGCCCAGTACTTGCCCTCGACGAGCCCCGGCACCGGATAGACCGCCTCGGCCCGCGTGTACGGGTGTGTCCACTCCCCCGTGAGGCACTCGGCCGTGTGCGGCGCGTGCACGAGCGGGTTGTCGTCCTTCGGCCACGTCCCCGCAGCGACCTTGTCCGCCTCGGCACGGATCGCGATCATCGCGTCGCAGAACCGGTCGAGCTCGGCGAGGTCCTCGCTCTCGGTCGGCTCGACCATGAGCGTCCCGGCGACCGGGAAGCTCATGGTCGGCGCGTGGAACCCGTAGTCGATGAGCCGCTTGGCCACGTCGTCCACGGTGATCCCGGTTGCGGCCTTGAGCGGGCGCAGGTCGAGGATGCACTCGTGCGCCACGCGGCCGGAGGTGCCCCGGTACAGCACCGGGTAGTGCTCCTCCAGGCGCGCCGCCACGTAGTTCGCCGCGAGCACCGCCGCCTCGGTCGCCCGGCGCAGGCCGGTACCACCCATGAGCGCCATGTACGCCCAGCTGATCGGCAGGATCGACGGCGATCCGAAGGCGGCCGAGCTGATCGCGCCGTCGGCGCGCTGCGGCGTCTGCGCGAGGGGGTGCCCCGGCAGGAACGGAGCGAGGTGCTCCCGGGCCGCGACAGGCCCGACTCCGGGGCCTCCGCCGCCGTGCGGGATGCAGAACGTCTTGTGCAGGTTCAGGTGCGAGACGTCGCCGCCGAACCGTCCCGGTCTGGCGTGGCCGAGCAATGCGTTGAGGTTGGCCCCGTCGATGTACACCTGTCCGCCGGCGTCGTGCACCGCCGCGCACACCTCACGGACGTCCTCCTCGTAGACGCCGTGCGTCGAGGGGTAGGTGATCATGATGCAGGCCAGGCGGTCCCCGTGCTCCGTCACCTTGCCACGCAGGTCTTCCAGGTCCACGTTGCCCGACGGGTCCGTCCCCACCACCACGACGCGCAGTCCGGCGAGCACCGCGGACGCGGCGTTCGTCCCGTGCGCCGAGGCGGGGATGAGGCACACGTCGCGCTCCGCCTCGCCGCGTGCGGCGAGGTATCCCTTGATGGCGAGAAGCCCGGCCAGCTCCCCCTGGCTGCCGGCGTTGGGCTGGAGCGTCACGGCGTCGTACCCGGTCGCGGTGCCGAGCCACGACTCGAGGTCGGCCACGAGCCGCAGATAGCCCGCCACGTCCTCGGCCGGCGCGAACGGGTGGATCCGGGCGAACCCGGGCCACGTCACGGCCGCCATCTCCGTGGCGGCGTTGAGCTTCATCGTGCACGACCCGAGCGGGATCATGCCGCGGTCGAGCGCGTAGTCCTTGTCCGCAAGCCGCCGCAGGTACCGCATCATCGCGGTCTCGCTGCGGTAGGTGGAGAACACCGGGTGCGTCAGGTACGGGCTCGTCCGGACCATGTCCGGCGGCAGGGCCGATCCCGGCGATTCCGGCGCGAGCGGCCCCGGCGTCGTGCCGAGGGCGCGCGCCACGGCGCCCAGCAGGTCCGCCACGTCGGTGTCCGTCGACGCCTCGTCCACGCTGACCCGGAGCCGGTCGGCGTCCTCCACCCAGACCGTGATGTTCTCCTCGAGCGCGGCGCGACGCACGTCCTCCGCGCGTCCGGGGACCACGAGCTCGAGCGTGTCGAAGACGTGCTCGTGGGCGAGTGACACGCCGATCTCACGCAGTGCGTAGGCCAGCCGGCACGCCTTGGCGTGCACTCCCTCGGCGATCGCACGCAGCCCTTCCGGACCGTGGTACACGGCGTACATCGAGGCCATCACTGCGAGCAGCACCTGCGCCGTGCAGATGTTCGACGTCGCTCGCTCGCGGCGGATGTGCTGCTCGCGGGTCTGCAGCGCCAGGCGCAGCGCAGGCGCACCGTCCGCGTCGCGCGAGACCCCGACGAGCCGTCCCGGCAGCTGACGTTCCAGCCCGGGGTGGACGCTCAGATAGCCGGCGTGCGGCCCGCCGAAGCCCATCGGCACGCCGAACCGCTGGGTGGTCCCCACCGCCACGTCGGCGCCGAGCTCGCCGGGTGAGGCGAGGAGCGTGGACGCCAGGAGATCGGCCGCGACCACCACGAGCGCGTCCCGCTCGTGCACGGCCGCCACCAGCTCCTCGAGCGCCCCGCGCGACGGCACCCGCCCGGAGGCGCCAGGGAGCTGGACGAGGACGCCGAAGACGCCGTCGAGCTGCTCCGGGGCGACGCCGGCGGAGAGGTCGGTCTCCACGATCTCGATTCCCACGCCCGCCGCCCGGGTGCGCAGCACCGCCTTGGTCTGGGCGAAGGTGTCCGCGTCCACCAGGAACCGGGACCGTGGGCCGCCGCGCTTCGTCGCCCGGCGGGCGAGCAGCATCGCCTCGGCCGCCGCGGTGCCCTCGTCCAGCATCGACGCCCCCGCCACGCCGAGACCGGTGAGGTCGATCACCATCGTCTGGAAGTTCAGCAGCGCCTCGAGCCGCCCCTGGGAGATCTCCGGCTGGTACGGCGTGTAGGCGGTGTACCACGCCGGGTTCTCCAGGACGTTGCGCTGGATCACCGCGGGCGTGTGGGTGTCGTAGTAGCCCTGGCCGATCATCGAGGTCCGAACCGTGTTCATGGCGGCCAGGCCGTGCAGCCGCTCCAGGACCTCCTGCTCGGACGCCGCGACGGGCAACCCGGCGGGTGCGCCGGACTCGTGGATGGCTTCCGGCACGGCGTCCGCCATGAGCTCCTCGACCGCGCCGGCGCCCACGGCCCGGAGCATGTGCCGCTGGTCGTGCGCACCGGTCCCGATGTGCCGGTCGGCGAATCCGGTCACGCGGACTGCCCTGCGACGAACTCGGCGTAGGCGTCGGCGTCCATGAGGTCCTCAGGCAGCTCGGAGACCCGCATCGTGTACAGCCAGCCGTCCTCGTAGGGGTCGGCGTTGACGGTCTCGGGCGTCTCCACCGCGGTCTCGTTGACGGACAGCACCTCCCCGTCGGCGGGCGCGACGAGGTCGGACACCGACTTGGTCGACTCGATCTCGCCGCAGGTCTCCCCGGCACTCACCTCGTCCCCCACCTGTGGCAGGTCGAGGTAGACGACGTCGCCGAGCGCCTCGGCGGCGTAGGTCGTGATGCCGACGCGGGCGGTCTCGCCGTCGACGGTGATCCACTCGTGGTCGGCCGTGTACTGACGGTCGTCGGGATAGCTCATGACGAATCTCCTAGCGGGACGGTGGTCTGCGGTAGAAGGGAAGCTCGGTGACGGTCATCGGCTGTCGTCGGCCACGCACCTCGACCTCGAGGGTCGTCCCGACGGCGGCACGCTCGTCGGCACCCGACCCCAGCAGTGCCATCGCGATCGGGTGACCGAGAGTGGGTGAGAGCACGCCGGAGGTCACCACGCCGAGCTCGCCGTCGGAGTCGTGGACCGTGCTGCCGGCACGCGCGGCCCGGCGGCCCTCGCCAGCGAGCCCGACCAGCCGGCGGCCGCCCGGCTGCCGCCGCGCGGCCAGGACGGCGTCCCGGCCGACGAAGTCGTGGTCGATGTGCACCACGCGGCCGAGCCCGACGTCGTCCGGCGTCGTGGCGGTGGTCAGCTCGTTCCCGTAGAGCGGCATGCCGGCCTCGAGCCGGAGCGTGTCGCGGCAGGCCAGACCGCACGGAAGGACTCCGTCCGGCTCCCCCGCTCGCGCCAGTGCCTCCCAGAGCGCGACGGCGGACGGCGCCGGCACCGAGATCTCGTAGCCGGTCTCGCCCGTGTAACCCGTGCGCGCGAGCAGCACAGGGACGTCCGCGACCGTGGCGTGCACGGCCCGGTAGTACCCGAGGTCGTCGAGGTTCGCGTCCGTGAGTGGCTGGAGGACCTCGGGCGCGGCCGGACCCTGCAGGGCGATCAGCCCGCGCGAGAACGTCCGGTCCGAGACGTGGGTCCGGTCGTCGGAGCGCTCGGTGAGCTCGTCGAGCACGGTGGTCCGGTTCGCGGCGTTCGCGATGACGAGGTACTCGGTCTCGGCGAGCCGGTAGACGATGAGGTCGTCCAGGATGCCGGCCCGGGCGTCCAGCAGCAGCGAGTAGCGCGCGCGGCCGACGGTCATCGCCGAGGGCCGGGTCACCAGGCCGTGGTCCAGTGACCCCGCGGCACCCGGTCCGGAGACCTCGATCTGCGCCATGTGCCCGAGGTCGAACAGTCCCGCCCGCTGTCGCACCGCCGCGTGCTCGGCGAGGTCGGAGGTGTACCGCAGCGGCATCTCCCAGCCGGCGAACGGCGTCATGGTCGCACCGGCGTCGCGGTGCACGGCGTGCAGCGGCGTGCGGAGCGACTCTCGCGCGTGCGAGGAGTCGCCGCGTTGCTCCAGCGTCTCGTCGGGCATGCAGGGCTCCGTGGGTCGTCGGGCCGGTGCTCGGGGGCACGCGGCGGTTGCCAGCGGTTCCCCCTCTGCATCCACGGTGCGTGTCCAGAGTGGCCTGATCGACACGGTGCGGGGACCTGAGAGTTTGCCGGGGTGGTTGCTCCTACGGTGCGTCGCGAGGCGACGTCTCTCCCGTGCCGACTGGTGACGGCCCGATGTGAACTTGTGGGGGCTGCACAGCCGCGTCTGACGTTATCAGGACTCCGGCGGTCAGGACTCGGCCGTCGCGACCGGCTTCACGGCGAGCACGGGGCAGGGCGCGTCGAGGAGGATCCGCTGGGCGTTGCTGCCCAGGATCAGCTTGCCGACCGGTGACCGGCGGCGCAGCCCGATGACGATGAGGTCGGCCCCGACCTCGTCGGCCGTCGTGACGATGGACTCGGCGACGTCGTCGGCGCGCCGCAGCTGACGGACGTCGTACGCCACGTCCGCCTCGTCGAGGAGGTCGCGCACCGCGTCCGCGTCGGCGTCGAGCGCCGTGTCCGCGGCCGCGTCACCGCGTGACTTGCGCGCCAGGACCACGACGAGCCGTGAGGACCGCCGTCGGGCCTCCTCGATGGCCGCCGACAGCGCGGCCTCGCCCTCGCTCGTGGTCACGTACCCCACGACGATCGCCATACGCGCTCCGTCCTGCTTCGGCTTGGATCGTGCGCCGGACGTTACCCGATGCGTTCACCCCAGGTGCGCTCATGGGACCCGGTCAGCCACCCACGGCGGCGGGACGGCCCCGGCGAGGAGGCCGGCGACGAGGCACGAGAGTCGGTGGTCGGGGTCCTCCGCGAGGGCCTGCCGGACCACCACGTCGGCCCGCGCCCCCTGGTTCGCCCACCAGGCGATGAATCCGAGCACACCGAGCGCGGGTGCCCCGGCGCCGTCCGGCGCGTGCACGGCGACAGCGTGCGCGAGCCCGAGCGCCGGCTCGACGGCGCTGTCCAACGGCCGGAACGGCGCGTCCAGCACGTCGCCGAGCGCTCCCGCAGCCACCAGCATCCCGACGCCGGCCGCATCGCCGGACATCGTGGCGGCCACGATCGTGTCGCGCAGCAGCGGGTCCTCGACCGCCGCCAGCAGACGCCCGAGCGTCCGGGCGTCCGGCTCGGTCCCGACGCTGGTGTCCCACAGCCGCGCCATGTCCGCCCGCCACAGGGCGGTCGGGACCCGTCCGCGCCGGTCCCTCTCCTGCACCCACCCGTCCGCGGCCTCGCCGCGGGCGGACGCCTCCGCACGCTCGACGGCGAAGGACTCCCGCGAGGGGACCGCCGCGCGCCCGGCGAGGACCATCGCGGCCGCGGCCGGTGACTCCTCGATGTCCTCCGGTGCCCGGCCCTCGGCCGGGCAGCACCCGCACGGGTCCAGGTGGCCCCACCCGTCCGGGGCCACCACCCACACGTCGAGCGGGTCGATCGGCGGGGCGGAGTACGGCAGCGCGTCGTCGAGCGCCCTCACGGCCAGGTCGAGGTCACCGCCCGTGCGCGCACGACAGAAGGCTTCGACGGTGTACAGCACGAGGGTGAGGTGGTCCGGGGCCTCCTCGGCGATCCTGGAGGTGACGTGGGCGGCGGTCTCCGGGCCCTCCCACGGGTCACAGAGCTGGTCGAGATCCGTCCGGCACATCATCCCGAGCGCGCGTGTGCCGTCCTCCACCCGTTCGGTCAGGAGCACGGCCGAGCCGTCCGGCCGGAACCCGAGCTGGTACGGCACGACGGCGAGGAGGTCCGCCACCGTCCTGACGCGGACCACCGGCTCCTCGGGCACGCCCTCGTGCGGGGTGCGGGTGCTGTTCTGGTCGAGTTCGCTCATGCACCCATTGCGCACCAGCACCGCCGACCGGCGCCGAGCGCCTGTGCACAGCCGGGCGCAGCCCGGGGGGCTGTGGAGGAGGTGTCCGCCCGCGACGACGCCGTGCGCACGTCCGATGACGGCCCGGCGACGCCGTAGGGTCGGACCATGTCCTCCGCCCTCGCCGGCCTGGCCACGGCCGTCTCGGACCGGGTCGCTGCCGCGCTGGAGGAACGGACGGTCGCCGTCGCGGACGTCGGTGAGCCGTTGACGGACCTGCTCGCGCCGGCGCGGGCTCTGCTCGCCGGCGGCAAGCGGCTGCGCCCCCAGCTCTGCGGTGCGGGATGGCTCGCCGCGGGGGGCACGGACGTCCGAGCTCCGGCCGTGGTCCTCGCGGGCAGCGCGCTGGAGCTGTTCCAGGCCGCGGCCCTGGTCCACGACGACGTCATGGACGACTCGCTCGTGCGCCGTGGCGTCCCGGCCGCGCACCGCGCGTTCGCTGCCACGCACCGGGACCGCGGGTGGCTCGGCGACCCGGACCAGCACGGCCTCGCCGGCGCGATCGTGCTGGGGGACGTCCTGCTCGCGTTCTCGGCGGCGGAGATGCACGACGCCGCGGCCGCCGCCGAGCCCGCCTCCGGCGCCCGCGCTCACCGCGTCTACGACGCCATGACCGCCGAGGTCGCGATCGGCCAGTACCTGGACGTGCGCAGCCAGGCGCTGCCCTGGCCGCGCGCCGGCGACGGCGGAGCGGTCGACCGGGCCCTGCAGGTCGTGCGGCACAAGTCGGCCCGCTACTCGGTCGAGCACCCCCTCGTGCTCGGCGCCCTCCTCGGGGGCGCCGGCTCACGCCTCCTCGACCAGCTCCGCGCGATCGGGCTGCCGCTCGGTGAGGCGTTCCAGCTGCGTGACGACGTGCTCGGGGTCTTCGGCGACCCGTCGGTGACGGGCAAGCCGGCCGGGGACGACCTGCGCGAGGGCAAGCGGACAGTCCTCCTGGCGATGACCCTCGACCGCGCCGACGAGGACGGCCGTGCCCTCATCCGCGACCGGATCGGCGCGCCCGACCTGGGCGCGGAGGACGTCGCGGGGCTGCAGCAGCTCATGCGTGACACCGGTGCGGTCGCGGCGCACGAGGAGCTCATCGACGCGCGCCTGGCCGCCGGCCTGCGCGCTCTGGAGGAGGCACGGCTGCCCGTTGGGGCCACGGACCAGCTCCGTGGCCTCGCGGACGCGCTCGTCCGCCGCGACGCCTGACGAGCAGCCCCGCAGAAGCCCCTCAGAAACCGAGTGTCTGGGCGACCCGCCGCACCGCGTGGGTGCGCCGCGCGCGCAACGCCGCCACCGGCGTCGAGCCGAGCTCCTCGTGCGGCGAGTACAGCCAGCGAAAGGACTCCTCGTCGTCGTAGCCGGCGTCGGCCAGCACGATGAGCGTGCCCCGGAGGTTCGGAAGCGGTCCCGGCCCGTCGTCGACCTCGGGACCGAGCAGCAGGTCCGCCGGGACGGATCTCGCCGAGTTCGGACCGTGTGGCACGGCCAGCAGCCGGCGGTCCCGCAGCATCGCGCGTACGTCCCGGTCACGGACGCCGAGCAGCTCGGCTGCCTCGGGGACCGAGTACCACCCGGACGGTTCGTCAGGGACAGCAGTCACATCGAGAGCCTAGGTCAGATTTCGGGCCAGAGGTTGTCGACACGCCTCATCAGTCGCTACTGTCACACACGCTTCATTAATCACAATCGCATCACAGGCCACTCAGGCCTCTTCACACATCACGTCGATGGGGGATCGATGAGCAAGGGCGGGAACACCAGTCGCACCGCAGCCCGTCACGCAGGTCGTGCGGGTGTCGGTCTCGCCGTCGTCGCGACAGCGGTCGGCGTCGGGGCACCGGCGGCGCACGCCGAGGGCTCGCTGGCCGTGCAGCCGATGACACCCCTTCCCGGGGTCCATGGCGCGAGCGTGGGCGGCCACGTCGTCCGGACCGACCAGCCGACGATGACCTACCGCGTCGTCGCGGGCGACACGGTCTCGCGGATCGCTGCGCGCACCGGTAGCTCGGTCAGCGCGATCGTGCGGGCGAACAACCTCGGCTCCGACGCCCTCATCCGTGCCGGGCAGATGCTGCGCATCCCCTCGGCCGCCCGTTCCGGCGGCGACGAGGCACCGAGCGCCACGCCCGCCTCGAACGGATCGTCCACCACGGCGCACACCGTCGCCGCCGGTGACACGCTCTCGGCCATCGCCGCCCGCTACGACACGTCGGTCGACCGACTCGTGCGGCTCAACGGGCTCGACTCGGCAGACGTCATCCACGTCGGGCAGCGCCTGCGGGTCAGCGGCGACGCCGGCGGGGCCTCCGCGGCACCGGCCGCGCCCGCGAGCACCTCGGCGCCGACCACCGCGGATTCCGGCTCGGGGAGCACCCACACCGTGCGGGCGGGTGAGACCGTCTCGGCCATCGCGGCCCGCTACGACACCACGGTCGAGGAGATCATCCAGGCGAACGACCTGGGCTCGGACGCCCTGATCTACGTGGGTCAGCGGCTCGCGGTCGGCGGCTCGGGCGGCCAGAGCTCGGCGGGCTCCTCCTCGAGCGACTCGTCGGACGGCTCGAGCTCCTCGGGCTCGACCATCTCCTACACGGTCTCCTCGGGCGACACAGTCGGCGCGCTCGCTTCTCGCTTCGGGGTCCCGGCCCAGTCGATCGTGACGGCCAACGACCTGGGCTCGGACGCTCTGATCTACGTCGGGCAGCGGCTGACGATCCCGTCCTCCACCAACCTGGTCGACGACAGCTTCCTCGGACGCCGGTACCCGGAGGCCACGGTCGCCTCCGCCAACGCCAACAAGGCTGCCCTGCTCGCCGCGGGTGTCCCGTCGCGCGAGCAGATGCAGTCCATGGTCGTGCAGGTCGCGAACGAGATGGGCGTCGACCCGGCCCTCGCGCAGGCGCACGCGTACCAGGAGTCGGGCTTCAACCACGCCTCCGTCTCCCCCGCCAACGCCATCGGCACCATGCAGGTCATCCCGACCTCCGGCGAGTGGGCCTCAGACCTCGTGGGCCGGGACCTGAACCTCCTCGACCCGTACGACAACGTCGTGGCCGGGGTGTCGATCATCCGCGCGCTGCAGTCCACCGCGAGCTCCACCGACCAGGGGATCGCCGCGTACTACCAAGGGCTCGGATCGGTCCGTGAGTACGGCATGTTCGACGACACCGAGGACTACGTGCGGGCCATCAAGGCGCACATGAACCGCTTCTGAGCCGGGCGTCGGCGCCGGGTGCGCCGACACGGCACGCCCCTACCCGGAGTTTCGGCGGGCCGCGGATACGCTCGCACGGTGGACACCACGACCCTCGACCCGCTCATCGGCCGTCTGGTCGACGAGCGGTACGAGGTGACCTCGCGGATCGCGCGCGGCGGGATGGCGACCGTCTACCGTGCCACCGACCGTCGACTCGAACGCACGGTCGCCGTGAAGGTCATGCACCCGCACCTCGCGGAGAGCCCGGACTTCGTCGCTCGCTTCCGCCGTGAGGCCAGGGCCGCGGCCAGGCTCGCCCACCCGGGAGTGGTCGCGGTGCACGACCAGGGCACCACCGGTGACGCCGCATATTTGGCCATGGAGCTGGTCGAGGGCCCGAACCTGCGCACGGTGCTCCGGACCCGCGGCTCCCTGCCCGTCGGCGAGGCCCTCGGCACCATCGAGCAGGTCCTCGACGCCCTGGCCAGCGCGCACCGCGCCGGCCTCGTCCACCGGGACATCAAGCCCGAGAACGTGCTGATCACACCGGACGGCACCGCGAAGGTCGCCGACTTCGGCCTCGCCCGTGCCGTCACCGAGGCGACCGCGGCGACCACCGGCACCGTGCTCGGCACGGTCGCGTACCTCGCGCCGGAGATCGTCACCGAGGGCCGCGCCGACCCCCGCGCCGACGTCTACGCCGCCGGGGTCCTGCTCTACGAGCTTCTCACCGGGCGCCAGCCGTTCTCCGGCGAGACGCCCATCCAGGTGGCCTTCCAGCACGTCAACGGGCACATACCGCCCCCCTCCCGAGCCGTCGACTGGCTGCCGGCGGAGGTCGACGAGCTCGTCGCCGCGCTCACGGCGCGCGAGATCGGCGAGCGACCCGAGGACGCCGCGGCGGCCCTGGACCTCGCCCGCCGGTGCCGGGCCTCGCTCGACCCGGAGATCCTCGCCCGGCGGGCCGACGTGGACCCGGATCCCGCCGCCGACGCTCCGGACAGCTGGCACGACGAGGCGGAGGCTCCCGTCGCGCCCGGCACCGACCACACCGCCGAGGTCCGCGCGCGGGGGACGGTGGCGCTCCCCATCGGCGCGATCACCCACGACGACGCCGCGACCACCGCACCGCCCCGCCGGCGCCGCGTCTGGACCCGTGTGGTCACGGTGCTGCTCCTCCTCGCCCTGGCCGTCGCCGCGGGTGCGCTGTGGTGGTTCCAGGTCGGCCCCGGCGCCACGGTGCCGACACCGGACGTCGTCGGGCTCGAGGAGGAGGACGCCGTCGCTCAGATCGAGCAGGCCGGCCTGACCGCGCGGGTCGAGCACGACCACCACGACGACGTCCCCGCCGGTGCGGTCATCTCCTCCGACCCCGGACCCGGCACCGACGTGCACGAGGACGGCTCGGTGACCGTCGTGGTCTCCGAGGGCGTCCTCATGCTCGACGTGCCGGACGTGGGCGGCGAGACCGTCGAGGACGCCCGCGCCGCCATCGAGGACGCTGGGCTGGGCGTCGGCTCCACCTCGGAGGAGTACCACGACAGCGTCCCGGAGGGCGCCGTGATCGAGACCGCTCCCGCAGCCGGGGAGTCGGTCCGGCACGACCGGCCCGTCGATCTCGTCGTGTCCCTGGGACGGGAGCCCGTCGAGGTGCCCGACGTGACCGGCCAGCCGCGGGACGACGCCGTTGCGGCGCTCGAGGACGCCGGGCTGACGGTGGACCAGGAGTCCCAGCAGCACCACGACGAGGTGCCCGAGGGCGCCGTCGTCTCCGTCTCCCCCGGCCCAGGCGAGCAGCTCTACCGCGGGGACGCCGTCGACCTCGTCGTCTCGCTCGGGCCCGAGCTGGTCGAGGTCCCGAGCGTCGTCGGCCAGCACGTGGGCCAGGCGCGTGCCACGCTCGAGGACGCCGGCTTCCAGGTGGAGGTCGAGGAGGTGCTCGGCGGGTACTTCGGCACCGTCCGCTCGCAGGACCCCGAGGGCGGTGCCATGGTTCCGCGCTCGTCCGTCATCACGCTCACGGTCGTCTGAGCCTGCTCACTCCTGGTGCGCGTACCGCTCCTCGCGCCAGGCGTCACCCCGCACGTGGTACCCACGCTTCTCCCAGAAGCCGCGCACCACGTCACTGAGGTAGTCCCACCCGCGGACCCACTTCGGCCCCTTCCAGGTGTACAGGTGGGGCAGCACGAGCCTCATCGGACCGCCCCGCTCGTCCGGGAGCGGCGCTCCCCCGCGGTGCGTCGCCAGCACCGACCGTGGTGAGACGAGATCCTCCAGCAGCACCG
This sequence comes from Georgenia alba, assembly GCF_042665525.1. Lineage (NCBI taxonomy): Bacteria > Bacillati > Actinomycetota > Actinomycetes > Allobogoriellales > Allobogoriellaceae > Georgenia > Georgenia alba. The sequence goes on along the minus strand of NZ_JBHTCQ010000002.1, from coordinate 739,633 downwards.
TCGTCGCGTAGCCGTACTCCGCCACCACCAGGACGTGCTCCACGTCCGGCTGGGGCGGTACCAGCTCCACCACGTCCCGCGCCGCGACCCCGGACCAGTGCTCGTCGAGGGCCGTCCACCCCGTCGCGCAGTGCATGTCCGCGGTGACCTCGAGCGCGCCCAGGTCCAGCACCTCCTCCATGGTGAGGTCGCGCCGGCCGCCGTCCGCCGTCGCCCCGCCGACGCTCAGCCGCCACCGCTCCGGACGACGCCGCGGCACAGGCCCGTAGTGCATGACCGGCGGCTCGGCCACCAGCCGCTGACCGGGTGGGACGAACCGGTCGGGTGGCACCGGTGGCTCGACCTGCGGCACCACGTGCCCGCCTCAGTGCCCGCGCAGCATCTCGGCGACGTCGAACGCCATCTCGAGAGACTGCTGGTGGTTCAGGCGCGGGTCCACGAGCGTCTCGTACCGGCGCGCGAGGGCGGCCTCGTCGACCTGCTCGCTGCCGCCGAGGACCTCGGTGACGTCGTCCCCGGTGAGCTCCACGTGCAGGCCGCCCGGCACGGTCCCGAGCGCGTGGTGCACCTCGAAGAAGCCGTGCACCTCGTCGATGACGGTGGCGAACTCACGGGTCTTGTAGCCCGACGGCGAGGTGATGGTGTTCCCGTGCATGGGGTCGCACACCCATGTCACGGTCCGTCCCTCGCCGGTCACCCGCTCGACCAGGCCGGGCAGCACGTCCCGGACGCGCCCGGCACCCATCCGGGTGATGAAGGTCAGGCGCCCCGGGGTGTTCTCCGGGTCGAGCCGCTCGGCCAGCGCGAGCGCGTCGTCGGCCGTCGTGGTCGGGCCGAGCTTGACGCCCAGCGGGTTGCGGACCCGTGCCAGCAGGTCGACGTGCGCGCCGTCCAGCTGACGGGTGCGCTCCCCGATCCACACGAAGTGCGCGGAGGTGTTGTACGGCAGGCCCGAGCGCGAGTCGATCCGCGTCATCGCCGCCTCGTAGTCCAGCAGCAGCGCCTCGTGCGAGGTGTACATGTCGACCGTGCGCAGCGCGTCGAAGTCGACGCCGCACGCGCGCATGAACCGCATGGCCCGGTCGATCTCGCCGGCCAGTACCTCGTACCGCGCGTAGGCCGGGTTGGCGGTGAAGCCGCGGTTCCACTCGTGCACCTCACGCAGGTCGGCGAAGCCGCCGTAGGTGAAGGCCCGGATGAGGTTGATGGTGGTCGCGGAGCGGTGGTAGGCCTCGAGCAGTCGCCGCGGGTCGGGGATGCGCTCCTGCTCCGTGAACCCGTGCGCGTTGACCGCGTCCCCCCGGTAGGCCGGCAGCGTGACGCCGTCACGGGTCTCGAGGTCGCTGCTGCGTGGCTTGGCGTACTGCCCGGCCATCCGGCCCATCTTGATGACCGGGAGCGAGGCGCCGTACGTCAGCACGGCCGCCATCTGCAGGATGGTGCGGATCTTGTTGCGGATGCGGTCCGCCGTCGACTCGGCGAACGTCTCCGCGCAGTCCCCGCCCTGCAGCAGGAAGGCCTCCCCGCGGGCCGCCATGGCGAGCTTCTCCCGCAGGTTGTCCGCCTCGCCGGCGAACACCAGCGGCGGATAGCCGCGCAGCTCCTCGGTCGCCCGGACCACCGCCGCCGGGTCGGGCCACTCGGGCTGCTGCCGGGCGGGAAGCTCACGCCAGCGCTGCAGGCCCTCAAGAACCTCGGGAGACGCCTCGATACTCACCTGGGCAGGATAGGTGTCAGTGCGCGGCCGGCGCGGCCGCGCTCACGGACTGGCCGATGTCCGCCATGAGCCGGGTGAACCACTCCTGGCGGATGTCGAACGCCTTGCCGCCGGCGATCCGCGCGAACGGGATGGCCCGGAGCCGGTCAGCGTCCTCCTCGTCGTGACCGATGACACCCGAGGCCCCGTCGAGCCCGGACTGCACGGCGAGGTCCGTCATCGACTGGATGAGGCGCAGGTCCTCGGCGTTCGCCGGCGCGGAGCGGGAGAAGTAGCCGGACTTCTGGACCATGACCTTCTCGGCACCCAGACGCTCGGCGAACTGCTTGGCGAACCAGGCGCCGGGGTTGATGGTGTCCAGCTTCACGTGCCCGAAGGGGTCACGCTGGACCTCCTCGCCCTGGGCCTCGAGCTCGGCGACGATCTCCGGCACCCCGGCTCCCTCGGAGAGGAAGATGTTGACGTTCCCCAGCTCGTCCATGACGCCACGCAGGCGGTCGGCCTCGGCGGCGATGTCCAGCTGCAGCTCGGGCAGGAAGACGGCGTGGACGTCCCACCGCTCGCGCGTCAGCCCGAGGCTCGGGACCCACTCCTGGGTGTCGAGCCATGCACGGTAACGCTCCGCGGCCGCGGCGGTCAGCCACCCGCAGTGACGTCCCATGACCTCGTGCACGATGAGCATCCGCGGGCTCACGCGATGCTCGCCCACGATGTTCTGCGCGAACTCGGAGGCCTGCTCCGCCGCGCTCCAGGCGCCCAGGGACTGCCGGATCGGCACGATGTCGTTGTCGATGGTCTTCGGCAGGCCCACGACGGTCAGGTGGTAGCCGTTCTCCTCGAGGTACTCCGCGAGATCGGCGGCCGTGGTGTTGGTGTCGTCCCCGCCGATCGTGTGCAGCACGTCCACCCCGTCCGCCCGCAGCTGCTCGGCCGCCACGGCCAACGGGTTCTGCCCCTCCTGCACCAGGCCGCGCTTGACCAGGTCGGCGGTGTTCGTGAGCTTGACGCGCGAGTTGCCGATCGGGCTGCCGCCGAACCGGTGCAGCACGCCCGCGTGGCGGCGCGCCTGCTCGTCGACGACGATCTTCGTGCCGCTGAGCAGACCGTGGTAGCCGTGCTCGTAGGCGATGATCTCGACCTCGGGGGCGATCTCGGTGTAGCGCTCGATCAGTCCGCCGACGGCGGAGGACAGGCAGGGGGCGAACCCTCCGGCGGTGAGCAGGGCTACGCGGCGGACCGGCATCGGCGACCTTCCGTTGGACGTTCACGTTGGCGGCGCACGACGACGTCGTGCCAGCCCATCCTAGAAGCCCGAGGAGCACGGGGCAGCGCGCGGGGCGGCTCCCGCCATAGAGTGCGGGTATGGCCGGACCCTCCCGCGACGGCGCCAGCGAACCGGGGCCGCTCGACGACGCCCAGGTCGCCGAGCGTTGGGCGGAGCTCACCGCAGAGCTCGGTGAGCTCGAGGTCCCGCGGGACGAGCGGTCCGACCGCGACCCCGACCTCGAGGCGGATGGGGACGGAGCGACCGCCACGCACCAGCCACGGCCGCTCGGGCCGCGGGACTACCTCGAGCAGGAGGATCCCGACGGCGACCGGTACGTGCCGCCCGACCCCGAGCCCCTCCAGCACTCCGACCCGGCGCTGACCCTCGGTTGGGTCGCCACGGTGGGGTCGCTCCTCGTGGGCCTGGTCCTCTTCGTGGTGACCTCCCCCGGCCGCTGGGTGACGGTCGGGCTCGGGGCCACCCTGCTGTGCGGCGTCGGCCTGCTGCTGTGGCGCATGCCCGCCCACCGCGACGAGGACGGCGACGACGGCGACGGTGCCGTGGTCTGACCCGCCGCACCCCGGCAGACCCGCCGTGGTGGACGCGGATCGGCGACGAGCGGCCCGGTGTGACGGATACTGTGGGCCAGCACAGCACCGATGAGCCGGACGGCACCGCGCCCTCCCAACCTGCCGACGGAGACAGCATGGACGAGTTCACCACGCCCCGCAGGATCGACGTCGATCCCGCCCGCTCCATCACGGACTACCTCGTGGACCAGGCCCGTGAGCACCCGGACCGGGTGCTGTACGAGGAGAAGGTCGGTGACACGTGGGTGCCGCACAGCGCGGCGTGGACCCTGCAGCGAGTGACGGCGATCGCCAAGGGTCTGGTGGCCGCCGGGGTCCGGCCCGGCGACCGCGTGGCGATCATGTCGCGCACCCGCCTGGAGTGGACGCTCGTGGACCTCGCCGCCTGGTACGCGGCCGCGGTGCCGGTGCCGGTCTACGAGACCTCCTCCGCCGACCAGGCCCAGTGGATCCTGTCCGACTCCGACTGCGCGGTGGCCGTCGTCGAGAACAGCACCCTCGCCGCCGTGATCGAGACCGCGCGCACCATCGACGACGGTGTCCCCCGGCTCGGCGAGGTCTGGTCGATCGACGACGGCGGCCTGGAGACGCTCGAGGCGCTCGGGGCGGACGTGCCCGACTCGGAGATCGAGTCCCGGCAGGCCGAGCTGGGCCTCGCGTCGCTCGCGACGATCATCTACACCTCGGGCACGACCGGCCGCCCGAAGGGCGTCGAGCTCACCCACGGCAACTTCGTCGAGCTGTGCCTCGAGGCGCTGGAACGGCTGTCGGTCGTGTTCCGCCCCGCGGGCGCCCGCTCACTGCTGTTCCTGCCGCTCGCGCACGTCTTCGCCCGCTTCGTCGAGGTGGTGGTCCTGCTCGGGGGCAAGCCGCTGGGCCACACCCCCGACGTCAAGCAGGCGGTCGCGGACCTCGGCACGTTCCGGCCGACGTTCATCCTCTCGGTCCCCCGGGTGTGGGAGAAGGTCTACAACAGCGTCGAGCAGAAGGCCGGCGGCGGTCTGAAGGGCAAGATCTTCCGCTGGTCCGCCGCGACGTCCATCGCCTACTCGCGCGCGCTCGACACCCCCTCCGGCCCGTCGCCGGTGCTGCGAGCCCGCCACCGGGTGGCAGACAAGCTGGTGCTCGGGAAGATCCGGGCGGCCCTCGGCGGCCAGGCGCAGTACGCGGTCTCCGGTGGCGCACCGCTCGGCGAGCGGCTCGGGCACTTCTACCGCGGCGTCGGCCTCGTGGTGCTCGAGGGCTACGGCCTGACCGAGACGACGGCACCCACCCACGTCAACGTGCCGGACAAGATCAAGATCGGCACCGTCGGCCTTCCCCTGCCCGGCACCTCCGTCCGGATCGCCGAGGACGGGGAGATCCTCGTCAAGGGCATCCAGGTCTTCCGTGGCTACCACGACAACCCCGACGCCACCGCCGAGGCGCTGCAGGACGGGTGGTTCAGCACCGGCGACCTCGGCTCCATGGACGCGGACGGCTACCTGCGCATCACCGGCCGCAAGAAGGAGATCATCGTGACCGCGGGCGGGAAGAACGTGGCGCCCGCGCCGCTGGAGGACCACATCCGCGCGCACCCGCTCGTCTCGCAGTGCGTCGTGGTCGGCGACCAGCGCCCGTTCGTCGGGGCGCTCATCACCCTCGACGCCGAGATGCTCCCCGGGTGGCTCCAGACGCACGACCGCGAGGCGCTGAGCGTCGAGCAGGCCGCGGCCGACCCCTTCGTCAGGCAGCACCTCCAGCTCGCCGTCGACCGGGCCAACGCGAAGGTGTCCCAGGCCGAGCAGATCCGCGACTTCACCGTGCTGGACGTGGACTTCACGGTCGAGAACGACTACCTGACCCCGTCGATGAAGGTGAAGCGCAACCTCGTGCTCACCGACTTCGCCGGCACGATCGACGACTTCTACGCCACCGCCGCCGCGACCCGCGCGCACCGGAGCAGCTGAGCACCTCCCGGGTGTCGGTCACCGCCCGTGTGGGCGGCCCGGCCTACCGTCGCGGGCATGGCTCCGACGCTGCTCGGGACCGCGCCCGGCGGTCGGCTCCCCCTCGACGACGTCACGCGTGCGGCCGCCGGGACGGGCCGGCCCGTCCAGCTGGGCCTGGAGGAGATCGGCACACCGCTGCACGAGGTGACGTTCGTCGTCGTCGACCTCGAGACGACCGGCGGGGGCCCGACGAGCTCGGAGATCACCGAGATCGGCGCCGTGAAGGTCCGCGGCGGTGAGGTCCTCGGCGAGTTCCAGACGCTCGTCAACCCGGGCGTGGCGATCCCGCCCCAGATCACGGTCCTGACCGGCATCACCACCTCGATGGTGGTGGCCGCGCCCCCGGTCTCGGAGGTCCTGCCCGCGTTCCTGGAGTTTGCCGGTCTGGCCGTCGCCGGTCGGCCGGAGACGGTGCTCGTCGCCCACAACGCCTCCTTCGACGTCTCCTTCCTGCGTCACGCCACCGATCGGATGGACCTGCGCTGGCCGTCCCCGCAGGTGCTGGACACGGTGGCGCTCGCACGCCGGGTCGTCACCCGGGACGAGGCGCCGAACCACCGGCTGGGGACGCTCGCCTCGCTGTTCCGTTCTCCCGTCACGCCGGACCATCGCGCCCTCACCGACGCCCGCGCGACGGTGGACGTGCTGCACGGCCTGCTCGACCGCGCGGCGCCCCTGGGGGTCACCCACCTGGAGGACCTGCGCACCGCGACCGATCCGGTCCCGCCGCGGCGGCGACGCAAGGCCACCCTCGCGGACGGCCTGCCCGAGACGCCCGGGGTCTACCAGTTCCTCGGTCCGAACCGGGACGTGCTGTACGTCGGCACGGCGACGAACCTGCGGCGCCGGGTGCGGCAGTACTTCACCGCCGGGGAGAAGCGGCGCCGTATCGGCGAGATGCTGGACATCGCGGTCGAGGTGCGCCCCGTGCCGTGCGCCACGGTGCTCGAGGCGCAGGTGCGCGAGCTCCGGCTGATCGCCGAGATCGACCCGCCGTACAACCGCCGGTCCCGCCGCCCGCAGCGCCGGCCCTGGCTGCGCCTGACGGACGAGGCCTTTCCGCGTCTCAGCGTCGTGCGCCGCGTCCCGGCCGACGACGTGGGTGAGGCGCTCGGGCCGTTCACGACCCAGCGGGCCGCCACCGCCGCCATGGAGGCGCTGCAGGAGGTCTCGCCCGTCCGGCGCTGCACGCCGCGGCTGCCCGTCACGCCCCGCCCCGGCGCCTCGCCGTGCGCCCTCGCCGAGCTGGACCGCTGCGGCGCCCCCTGCGTCGGCGGCCAGGACACGGACGACTACGCCACCGCCATCGCACCCGCCCGGCAGGCGCTGCGCGCCCAGGTGGACCGGGCGGTGGCCGCGCTGCACGGGAAGATCGCCCAGCTGGCCGGGCAGGAGCGATTCGAGGAGGCGGCGACCCAGCGGGACCGGCTGCTGGCCCTGCTGCAGGGAGCCCGCCGGGCGGAGCGGCTACGTCCGGTCCTGGCGAACCCGGAGATCGTGGCGGCCCGCCGCCACGAGTCCGGCGGCTGGGAGATCGTGCTGGTCCGGTTCGGCCGCCTCGCGGGCACGGCGGTGGCGGGCCGGGGCCAGGACCCCCTGCCGGTCATCGAGGCGCTGCGGGCGGGGGCCGAGGTGGTGCCGCCGCCGGAGGCGGCCTGCGGGGCGGCGCCGGTCGAGGAGACCGATCTCGTCGTCACGTGGCTCTTCCAGCCCGGTGTCCGGCTGGTGCGCGTCGAGGACGCGCCGGTGCCGCTGGCATGCCCCGTACGGGGTGCCGCCCGGCACAACCTCCCGGCCGGGCGACGTCGGGACCACGGTTAGGGAATGATGGCGGCATGCTCACCGCCATCGTGCTCATCGACGCCGACGTCGCCCGCATCCCCGAGGTCGCCCAGGAGGTCGCCGACCTGGACGGCATCAGCGAGGTCTACTCGGTCACCGGGGACATCGACCTGATCGCCATCGCCCGAGTGCGCCAGCACGAGGACCTCGCGAACGTCGTCGCGGACCGCCTCGGCAAGGTTCCCGGCGTGCTGGGGACGCAGACCTACATCGCGTTCCAGGCGTACTCCCAGCACGACCTCGAACAGGCCTTCCACATTGGGCTGGAGGACTGACGAGCGCGAGCGAGGAACGAGCGGAGCGCGAGGAAGTCCGACCAGCCGGCACCGAGGACTGACGAGCACGAGGGCACCGGACACTCACGGAGGACTACATGTCGCAAGACAGCGGCTTTCAAGCGCCAGCAACGAGTGACTTCGGGCAGTTCACACTCGGGTACGAGCACCTGGTCACCGAGGTCAGCCTGGCCACCGTCGCGCTGGTGGTCGTGGCCATCGGCGGCTACCTCGTCGGGAGGCACCGCAGCCGCGCCGAACGAGCACGCGAGCGGACCTAGCCCTACCGCGTCAGCGCCGCCCACCGCTCCAGCACCGCGGCCGCGGCGCCGGAGTCGACCGCCCGCGCGGCATGCTCGAGCCCGGCGCGGAGCCGGTCGACGAGCGTGCCCTCCTGATGGCTGGTCCCGGGGAGCCGGCCGTGCGCCACGAGCGCGGCCGCGGCGTTGAGCAGCACGGCCTCACGCACCGGGCCGCCCTCGCCGCCCAACAACCGGCGTGCGACGTCCGCGTTGTGCGCGGCGTCCTTCCCGCGGAGCTGCTCCACCGTCGTCGCCTCGAGCCCCAGGTCCGCGACGGCGTCCACGGTGTGCTCCACCACGGTGCCGGCACGGACCTCGAGGACGTCGTTGAGCGTCGTCGCGGACATCTCGTCGAGACCGTTCCGGCCGCGGAAGACCAGCGCGCTGGTGCCCCGCCCGGCAAGCACGCCGGCCACCAGCGGCGCGACGGCGGCCCGGGCGACGCCGATCGCCCCCGCGCCCGGACGAGCGGGGTTGGTCAACGGGCCGAGGATGTTGAACACGGTCCCCACGCCCAGCTCGCGCCGGGTCGGTCCGGCGAACCGCATGGACGGGTGGAACACGGTCGCGAAGCAGAAGGTGATGCCGGCCTCGGCGTAGACGTGGCCCACCCGGTCGATCGGGATGCCCAGGCCGACCCCGAGCGCCTCGAGGACGTCGGCACTGCCCGAGGAGGAGCTCGCCGCCCGGTTGCCGTGCTTGACGACCCCGACGCCGGTGCCCGCCACCACCAACGACGCCATCGTCGAGATGTTCACGGTGTGCATGCGGTCCCCGCCGGTCCCGACGACGTCGACGACGTCGCTCCCGTCGACGTCGATCGGCTCGGCGTGCGCCAGCATGGCGTCCGCGAAGCCGCGGACCTCCTCCACCGTCTCGCCCTTCGTCGCCAGGCCGACCAGGAACCCGCCGAGGACCCCCGGGCTCGTGCGGTCGGTCATGACCTGGTCCATCGCCCACGCCGTCTCCTCGGCGGTGAGGTTCTCGCGCGCGATCACGCGCGCGAGCAGGTCCGACCAGCGTCCGCCAGGCGCCTCGCTCATCCGTGCTGCCCGTCGAGCTGCCGGCGCAGCAGTCCCGCGACCGCCTCCTGCAGCGCGATCGGGTCGTACGGCGCCGGGACCACCGCGTCAGCGTCGGCCCAGGTCGCGAGCCAGCGGTCCTCCGCACGCGCGGTCAGCACCACCACCGGCGGGCACTCGTAGATCTCGCTCTTCAGCTGCCGTGCGATCGCCATCCCCCCGACCTTCGCCGCCTCGCCGTCGAGCACGAGGACCGCGAAGCTGCCCTCGGCGACCTTGCTCAGCACCCCGTCCTGGGTCGCGGCCTCGGTCCACCGGACGCGCGGCAACCCCTTGCCGGCGCGTCGGCCGATGGCCTGCACGACCGCCCGGCGGGTGTCGACGTCGTCGCTGTAGACGAGGAGGTCGACGACGTCCTCCTCCGCGGCCGGCCCGGATGCACTCCCGATCAGGTGGTCCTGGGCACTGGTCATCGAAGTCCTCCTGCGCGGGTCGGCGTCTCTCGCGGCACCAGGCCCGCTCGGGGCGGGCCTGCGGGCCATGCTAATGGTCGCCGACACGAGCCCGGTGCGGTGGTCAGGGTCACACTTTGGGCGCCGTCAGGACGCCGCCTGCACGGCGAAACCCGGACCGTCGTGGGACGAGCGTCCTGCCCGCTCGGGCCCGAGCGCTCCGCTGGCACGCCGCGCACGTCGCGAACTGGCCAGAACGCCCCTGGTCTGGGCCATAATGACGGGGTGTCGTCAACAACCGCCGTAGCCGCCGCGGGGCCCGTGCACATCAAGCGCCCCAACACGCTCTCGGTCGGCGTGATGATCTGGCTCTCCAGCGAGCTGATGTTCTTCGCCGGTCTGTTCGCCATGTACTTCACGCACCGGTCCGTCGCAGGGCCGGAGGCGTGGGCGGAGGCCACGAGCGTCCTCAACTTCCCGTTCGCGCTCGGGAACACCACGATCCTGGTGCTGAGCTCCGTGACCTGCCAGATGGGCGTGTTCGCGGCCGAGCGGTTCCAGGCGACGCGCACCGGATCACTGCTGAACGTGGCGAAGTGGGGCATGCTCGAGTGGTACGTCCTGACCTTCATCATGGGCGCGATCTTCGTCGCGGGCCAGGTCACGGAGTACACGGAGCTGATCCATCACGGGGTGCGTATCTCGACGTCGAGCTACGGGTCGGTCTTCTACATCACCACCGGCTTCCACGCGCTGCACGTCATCGGCGGCCTCGTCGGCTTCCTGTACGTCCTGGGCTCGACCTTCGCCGCGAAGCGCTTCGGGCACCTCGAGGCGGGCCGCGCCGTTGTCACGTCCTACTACTGGCACTTCGTCGACGTGGTGTGGATCGGCCTCTTCTTCGTCATCTACGTGCTCGACTACGCACTCATCCATCTCTGACCCAAGCCCGCTGACCGCCATACGCCCAGACCCGAGCGAGGACGTCCCATCGTGAAGGCACTTGCCGCAGGCAGGAGGAGCCGGCTCGCGCCGGCCGCCCTCCTGCTGCTCGCCCTGATCCTGACCGGCGCGCTCTACGCCGCCTTCGCCCCCGAGCCCGCCACCGCCGCCGCCGGCGACTCGGCCGAGGACGTCGAGGCCGGACGGGAGCTGTTCCAGGCCAACTGCTCGACCTGTCACGGCCTGAACGGCGAGGGCACGGACGTCGCACCGTCCCTCATCGGGGTCGGGGCCGCGTCGGTCGACTTCCAGATGGCGACGGGCCGCATGCCGATGGCCAACAACTCCCCGCAGGCGGAGGTCCGCGCGCCCCAGTTCGACCCGGAGCAGATCTCCCAGGTTGCGGCGTACGTCGCCTCGCTGGGGCCCGGCCCTGCCATCCCGAGCGCCGAGATGGTCGACCCCGAGGGCGGGGACTCGGCCAACGGCCTCGCACTGTTCCGCACGAACTGCGCGATGTGCCACAACGCGGTCGGCGCGGGCGGCGCGCTGAGCGAGGGCAAGTTCGCGCCCGGGCTGTACGACTCGACGCCCACCGAGATCTACGAGGCGATGCTCACCGGCCCGCAGTCCATGCCGGTGTTCAACGAGGCGAACATCTCCCCCGAGGGCAAGCAGGACATCATCGCCTTCCTCATGGAGCAGCGTGAGCCGTCCGTCGGCGGTATCACCCTCGGCTCGCTCGGGCCGGTCTCCGAGGGACTGTGGGTGTGGATCGTCGGCATCGGCGGCCTCATCATCGCCGCGGTGTGGATCGGAGCGAAGTCGTCGTGAGCACCGAGCAGCACGTCGCGCCGCGCGGGGCGCAGGAACCGGAGCTCTTCGAGAACCCTGGCCTCGAGGAGCACCGGGGCCGGCTCGCCGACACCGACCCGCGGGCCGCGAAGCGGAACGAGCGGATCATCGCCCTCATCCTGCTGATCAGCGCCCTCGCCTCCATCGGGGCCATCGTCGCCTACGTGGCGATCCCGCTCGACGACACCCGCGAATCCGTCCGGTACAGCACCCTGTTCCTCGGCCTCGGCCTTGGTGTCGGCATGCTCGGCATCGGGGTCGCGGCGATCCACTGGTCCAAGACGCTCATGTCGAACGTCGAGTACGTCGAGGAGCGTCACCCGCAACGCAGCGACGACGAGACCCGGCAGGTCGCCGGCGACATGATGAGGCACGGAGTCGAGGACTCCGGCATCGGACGCCGCCCGCTCCTGAAGGGGGCCGCCGTGGGCGCCGTCGCCCTCGCCCCGCTGCCCTACCTCGTCCCCTTCGTGGGGAACCTGGGGGGTGACTGGAACACCGGCGCGTTCCGTCACACGATCTGGGGCGAGACCCCGGAGGAGTTCTCCGGCACCCTGCCCGACGGCACCCGGGCGCGGCGACTCGCGCGCGACCCCGACGACACACCGATCCGGGCGAGCGACGTCACGATCGGCTCGGTCTTCCACGTGATCCCGCACGGGCTCAACGAGGAGGAGCACTTCTACGAGGAGAAGGCCAAGGCCGTCGTCCTCATGGTCCGGATGGACCCGGACATCCTCAAGGAGCCGGCCGAGAAGGCGGACTGGTCCTACAACGGCATCGTCGCCTACTCCAAGATCTGCACCCACGTCGGCTGCCCGGTGGCGCTCTACGAGCAGCAGACCCACCACCTGCTGTGCCCGTGCCACCAGTCGACGTTCGACATGACCGACCAGGCGAAGGTCGTCTTCGGACCGGCCAAGCGACCCCTGCCCCAGCTGCCGATCGCCGTCGACGACGAGGGCTACCTCGTGGCCCGCGCCGACTTCGACGAGCCGATCGGCCCGAGCTACTGGGAGCGTCTGACGTGAGCATCTCCTCCTCCACCCCGACCGCCCGGCCGTCCGGCGAGTACCGCCCGGGCAAGCCGGTCCAGGCCACGGCCGACATCCTGGACAGCCGCGTCGGCGTCGCGAAGGCCGTCAAGTTCATCGGGCGGAAGATCTTTCCGGAGCACTGGTCGTTCCTGCTGGGCGAGATCGCCCTCTGGAGCTTCGTGGTGCTCATCCTCACGGGCATCTTCCTCACCATGTTCTTCGAGCCCTCGATGGCGCACACCCACTACCCCGAGGACGCGCTGCCGGAGAGCCATCAGGGCCTGGAGATGTCGGTCGCGTACTACTCGACCGTCTGGATGTCGTTCGAGGTTCCCGGCGGTCTGCTCATGCGGCAGATGCACCACTGGGCCGCGCTGCTGTTCATGGCCGCGATCGTGGTGCACGCCTTCCGGATCTTCTTCACCGGCGCGTTCCGCAAGCCCCGCGAGATCAACTGGCTGGTCGGCTTCACCCTGATGATCCTCGGCCTGGCCGCGGGCTTCTCCGGCTACTCGCTGCCGGACGACGTGCTCTCGGGCAACGGCCTGCGCATCGCCGACGGCGTGGCGAAGGCCATCCCGATCCTCGGCTCGTACGTCAGCTACGGACTGTTCGGCGGTGAGTTCCCGGGTGTGCACATCATCCCGCGGCTGTTCACCGTCCACATCCTGCTCATCCCGGCGCTCATCGTCGCGCTGGTCACGGTGCACCTCGTGCTCATGGTGGTGCACAAGCACACGCAGTACCCCGGTGTCGGCCGCAGCGACGGCAACGTGGTGGGCTACCCGGCCTTCCCCGTGTACGTGACCAAGATGGCGGGCTTCTTCCTCATCGTGTTCGGCTTCATCGCGCTCATGGGCGCGACGATGTCCATCAACAATGTCTGGAACTACGGCCCGTACGACCCCTCGCCGGTGTCCGCGGGCGCCCAGCCGGACTGGTACATGCTCTTCCTCGAGGGTGCGCTGCGCCTCATGCCGGGGTGGGAGGTCGTCATCGGCGGCTACACCCTCTCGCTGAACATCCTCATCCCCGGTGTGATCATCCCCGGGCTGCTGTTCACGCTGCTGGCGCTCTACCCGTTCATCGAGGCGGCCGCCACGAAGGACCAGCGGGAGCACCACGTCCTGGACCGTCCCCGCAACGCGCCGGTGCGCACCGCGCTCGGCGTCGCCTACCTGGTGGCCTTCGGGGTCCTGGTGCTGGCCGGGTCCAACGACCTCATCGCCACGCACTTCCACCTCTCGATCAACGACATCACCTGGTTCTTCCGCATCACGTTCTTCCTCCTGCCGGTGCTGATGTTCGTCCTGACGAAGCGGATCTGCCTCGGGCTGCAGCGCCGCGACCGCGAGCTCGCCCTGCACGGGCACGAGACGGGGCGCGTGGTGCAGCTCGCCAACGGCGCCTTCATGGAGGTCCACAAGCCGCTCACCGACCACGAGCGCTGGATCCTCGTGGCCCACGACGCCCGCCGGCCGATCGAGGTCGGCCCGGCGACCGACCGGAACGGCGTGGACCGTCCCGGCTACCGCCTGGACAACGTCCGCCGCCGCCTGTCCTCGTTCTTCTACGAGGACCGCGTGGAGCCGGTGACACCGGCCGAGCTGGCGGCGGCGCACCACGACCACCACGAGCCGGCGGAGGTCGAGGCTGCGCAGACCAGCAGCATCGACGGCGTCCACGGCGGCGCCCTGGACGTCACGCACCCGGCGTACTCCTCCGACGGCGACGGCGACGGCGAGCACCACGAGGAGACGACGCCCACGCACGCGGGTGGCTCGATCGCGACGCTGGCCCGGCAGGAACGGGACTGATCCTTCCGGTCCAGCCTCTGGACGGGCGGGAACATCGGCCGACCTAATAGGTTGGGACTGACGAGCGGTCCTGCTGCTGCGGACCGACCGATACGCGGCACCCGCCGCCCGATCCTTGAGGAGGACACATGGCCGTGTACACGCTGCCCGACCTTCCCTACGACTACAGCGCTCTCGAGCCGCACATCAGCGGCAAGATCATGGAGCTGCACCACGACAAGCACCACAAGACCTACGTCGACGGTGCGAACGCGGCCCTGGAGAAGCTGGCCGGGGCGCGGGAGTCTGGTGACCTGTCCGCCGTCAACCTGTTCGAGAAGAACCTCGCGTTCAACCTGGGTGGCCACGTCAACCACACGATCTTCTGGAACAACCTCTCCCCCGACGGCGGCGGCGAGCCGGAGGGCGAGGTGGCCGAGGCCATCAAGGACTCCTTCGGCTCCTTCGACGGCTTCAAGAACCACTTCACCGCCAACGCGACCTCCATCCAGGGGTCCGGCTGGTCCGTCCTCGCCTACGACTCCGTCGCGGGCAGGCTGGTGATCTTCCAGATGTACGACCAGCAGAACAACGTGCCGGTCGGCACCATCCCGCTCCTGCAGCTCGACATGTGGGAGCACGCCTTCTACCTCGACTACCTCAACGTCAAGGCGGACTACGTCAAGGCGTTCTGGAACATCGTGAACTGGCAGGACGTCGCGGCTCGCCTGACGAAGGCCACCGCGCAGGCCCCCGGCCTCATCGTCCCGGCCTGACACACGGCCATCGGGCCCCGGGCGGTTCGCCCGGGGCCCTCGTGCGTCCGGGCGACGCGCGGAAGAGCAGCGGAAGCGCGGAACGGACCCGTGCCGTCGCTATATTCGGCGAACGATCGGCTAGCCGCCTGCTCGAGGAGGACCAAGGATGGTCGAGCCCCGTCCGGATCGTGCGCGCGCCTCGATGAGGCCCCCCGGCCCGGGGCTGACCCGCCGGGGCTTCCTGCTCGGCAGCAGCGCGCTCGGCCTGGCATCCGTCGCCGGCTGCGGAGCCATGGCAGCCGGCGAGAACGTCAACGCCGCTCCCACGATCGCCCCGGCCGACGGACCCGTCACCCTCACCTACTGGGCCTGGCTGAAGGATCTGCAGCGGGTCTGCGACATCTTCAACGACACCCAGGACCGCATCCGTGTGGAGGCCGCATGGATCCCCGGCGGCGACGGTGGCGGCTACGCGAAGATCCTGTCCGCCGTCGCGGCGGGCGGCGGTCCGGACATCGCACAGGTCGAGCTGCGCAGCGTCCCCGAGTTCGCCCTCGCGGGTGCCCTCGTCGAGCTCAGCCGGTACGGGGCGGCCGACCACGAGTCCGCGTTCGATCCCGGTGCCTGGTCCCAGGTGGCCGTCGGTGACTCGGTCTGGGCGATCCCCCAGGACACCGGTCCCGGCGCGTTCTTCTACAACCGCGAGATGCTCGAGGAGATCGGCGGGGCGCCGCCCGCCACCTGGCCCGAGTGGCGGGAGCTGGCGCAGGAGGTCAAGGGCTCCGGGAATAGCCGCTGGATCGCGACCCTCGACCCGGGCGACGGTTCGTTCCCGGTCTTCGTGGCGATGCAGGCCGGCGCGCAGTGGTTCCGCCCGGAGGGGGACGGCTGGATCATCGACATGGCCGGCGACGCGACGCTCGAGGTCGCGGAGTTCTGGGACGGCGTCATCGCGGACGAGCTCGTCGGCACCGGCTACGGCCCGTTCACCACGCCGTGGATGGCGGCCGCGGGCCAGAACCAGATCCTGTCCTACACGGGCGGATCGTGGGGGGACGCCCTCATCGAGGGCGTCCCCGACGGCGCCGGCCGCTGGGCCGTCGCCCCCATGCCCCGGTGGGAGGACATGGGCTTCGCCTCGGCCATGCTCGGCGGCTCCAGCGCCGCGGTGATGGCCCATTCCGAGCACCCGGCCGAGGCCCTGGAGTTCCTCGTCTGGATGTGCACGGACCCGGCAGGCATCGACGCCATGGTCGAGTTCTCGGGGATCGGCTGGTCCCCGGCCGCCGACTACATCGGCGCCGTCCGGGAGCAGCCCTCGGAGTTCTTCAGCGGCCAGAGCTACAACGAGGAGGTCATCCAGCCGATGGCGGAAGGGCAGAACCTGGACTGGGTGTGGCCTCCGATGACCCAGCGGCTCAACAACATCCTCGGTGACGGCATGCGGGCCCGGGTCACGGGCGGCGCCCCGCTGGTGGACTTCTTCCCCCGGGCGCAGAACGAGGTGCTGCGGATCATGCGGGACGTGGGTCTCGACGCGGAGGTGGCCTCGTGAGGCACCGCGCGGCGCCCTGGCTCCTGCTCTCGCCCTTCCTGGTCCTGTTCGTCATCTGCTACGTGATCCCGATCGCGATCGCCGTCTGGCAGAGCCTGCTGACGGTGGAGCGCAGCGGTCTGCTCGGCGAGGACGGTGTCACCACCCGTTTCGCCGGGTTCGAGAACTACCTGACCGCTCTGGCGAACGAGAACTTCATCGCCTCCATCTGGCGCATGATCCTGTTCGGGGTCGTGCAGGTGACCGTGATGATCGTCGCCGCCACGGTCCTGGCGCTCCTGCTGGAGAGCGCGTCCGCGCGGTGGCCGGGGCTGTTCCGGACGGCGTACTTCCTCCCCTACGGGATCCCCGGCGTCATCGCCACGATCCTGTGGTCCTTCCTCTACATCCCCGGGCTCAGCCCGATCATCGACGTGCTCGGGATGGTCGGGATCCAGGTCGACTTCCTGGCGCCGGAGCTCGTGCTCTGGAGCATCGCGAACATCGTCACCTGGACGTACACCGGCTACAACATGCTCATCATCATCGCGCAGCTGAAGTCGGTGCCGACCGAGGTGTACGAGGCGGCGCGCATCGACGGCGCGGGTGCGTTCCGCGTCGCGATGTCCATCCAGCTCCCGCTGATCCGGCCCGCGGTGCTGCTGACCGTCATCTTCTCCATCATCGGCACGCTCCAGCTCTTCGCCGAGCCGCGGGTGCTCGCCCCGCTCTCCTCCGGCATCGACAGCGAGTACACGCCGAACCTCTCCGCGTACACCTACGCGTTCCAGTACAACGAGTTCGGGGTGGCCGCGGCCCAGGCCGTGATCATCGCGGTCGCGGCGTTCGTGCTGTCGTTCGTCACGCTTGCGCTGGCGTCGAGAGGGGGCCGCCGATGAGCGCCGAGAACCGGACCGCCGGGGCGAAGGCGTCCACCAAGATCCTGGTCACCTCGATCCTGACGCTCGTCGCCATCTACTTCGTCGTTCCCGCCTACTGGGTGGTGGTGAACGCGACGAAGTCGAGCGACGCGCTCTTCTCGACAAACGGCTTCTGGTTCGGGCCGGAGTTCCAGCTGCTGGAGAACCTCCGGGACGTGCTGACCGTCAACGAGGGCGTCTTCGTCCGGTGGGCGGGCAACTCGCTGCTCTACTCGGGCGTCGGCGCGCTCGTGGCGACGTACTTCGCCGCGGCCGCCGGCTACGCGCTGGCGAAGTACCGGTTCCGTGGGCGGGAGACCGTGTTCGGCCTGGTGCTGGGCGGCGTCCTGGTGCCGGGAACGGCCACCGCGCTGCCGCTGTTCTTCGTCTTCAGCGCGGTCGGGATCACCAACACCTACTGGGCGGTGCTGATCCCGTCGCTGATCTCACCGTTCGGGATGTTCCTGGCCCGCATCTACGCGCAGGCCGCCATCCCGGACTCGATGCTGGAGTCCGGGCGGCTCGACGGCGCCGGGGAGCTGCGGATCTTCCACACGCTGGTCCTGCGGCAGCTGGCGCCCGCCCTCGTGACGGTGTTCCTCTTCCAGTTCGTGGCGATCTGGAACAACTACTTCCTGCCGCTGGTGATGCTCGCGGACGAGGAGCTCTACCCGATCACCCTCGGCCTGGACACCTGGCTCGCGCAGACCGACCGGTTGCCCCAGTTCTTCCAGCTGACGATCGGTGGCGCGCTGCTCAGCATCGTGCCGCTCGCCATCCTCATGCTGGTGCTCCAGCGCTACTGGCGGGGCGGTCTCACCGAAGGCGCCGTGAAGGGCTGACGGGCCCGCGGCCCGGACGGCGGATCAGTGGGCGTGCTGACCGCGGTAGAACTCGAAGAGCAGGCCCACCAGGCCGACGAGGCCGATGAACATCCCGAGGCCGACCATCCACCAGCCGATGGCCAGGCCCAGGAAGCCGAGCGTCGTGGCGATGCCCAGCACCAGCGGCCACCAGCTGTGCGGGGAGAACACGCCCACCTCTCCGGCGCGCTCGTCGATGTCCGCCGTCGGGTTGTCCTCGGGCCGCATGTCGATGCGCCGCCCGGTGATCCACAGGTAGCCGCCGGCCAACGCAGAGAGGGCCGCGAGCAGGAACAGGCCGGTGGTGCCGACCGGCTCCCAGTCCGCCACGAACCCGTAGATGACGGCGACCGGGATGAAGGCGAACACGCCGGCGAGGAACAGCCAGGCCTCGATGGCGAGCGGCTTGCTGGGTCGCTCGGTCTCGTGGGACTGCTGAGAGTCGCGGCTCATCGCTGGTCACCTTCCTGGTCGTTGCGCTGCTGGCGCTCCTCGACCACCTGGTCCCGCCCGGTGCGGGGCGCGCCGGCGTAGGCGGCGTCGAGCAGGTCGCGGTTCGGCTCGGCCTGGTCCATGGCCGCCACCTCGGGGTGGTGCAGGTCGAAGGCGGGGCGCTCGGACCGGATGCGCGGCAGCGAGGTGAAGTTGTGGCGCGGCACCGGGGAACCGGTCGCCCACTCGAGCGAGTTGCCGAAGCCCCAGGGGTCATCGACGAACACCGTACGAGGGCCACGCATGGTCTTGTACACGTTCCACAGGAACGGCAGCGTGGAGATCGCGATGAGGACCGCGCCGATCGTGGAGATCTGGTTGTACAGCGTGAAGCCGTCCTCGACCATGTAGTCGGCGTAGCGACGGGGCATGCCCTGCACGCCGAGCCAGTGCTGCACCAGGAACGTGGTGTGGAAGCCGATGAAGAGGATCCAGAACTGGATCTTCCCGAGCCGCTCGTCCAGCATCCGGCCCGTCCACTTGGGCCACCAGAAGAAGAAGCCGGCGTACATCGCGAACACCACGGTCCCGAAGACGACGTAGTGGAAGTGGCCCACCACGAAGTAGGTGTCGTGGACGTGGAAGTCCATCGCCGGGCTGGACAGCACGATGCCCGTCAGGCCGCCGAAGAGGAACGTCACCAGGAAGCCGAGCGAGTACAGCATCGGCGTCTCGAAGGTGATCTTCCCCCGCCACATGGTGCCGATCCAGTTGAAGAACTTCACGCCGGTCGGGACCGCGATGAGCATCGTCATCAGCGAGAAGAACGCGAGCATCACCCCGCCGGTCGGGAACATGTGGTGCGCCCACACGGTCACGGACAGGGCCGCGATGGCGATGGTGGCGAAGACGAGGCTCTTGTAGCCGAACAGCGGCTTGCGCGAGAAGACCGGGATGACCTCGGAGATGATGCCGAAGAACGGCAGGGCGATGATGTAGACCTCGGGGTGCCCGAAGAACCAGAACAGGTGCTGCCACAGCAGCGAGCCGCCTGCCTCGGGGTTGAAGATCTGGCCGCCCATCAGGCGGTCGATCGCGAGGCCGAAGAGCGCGGCCGCGAGGACCGGGAACGCCATGAGCGCCAGGATCGACGTGATGAGGACGTTCCAGGTGAAGATCGGCATCCGGAACATCGTCATGCCGGGTGCGCGCATGGTGATGATCGTCGTCGCGAAGTTCACCGACCCGAAGATCGTCGCGAAACCTGTCATCGCCAGCCCGAGCACCCACAGGTCTCCCCCGAGACCGGGTGAGAAGACCACGTTGGACAACGGCGTGTAGGCCGTCCACCCGAAGCTCGCGGCCCCCTTGGGGGTGAGGAACCCGCCCACGACGAGCAGGCCGCCGAAGAAGAACAGCCAGTACGAGAACGCGTTCAGGCGCGGGAACGCGACGTCCGGTGCGCCGATCTGCAGCGGCACGAGCGCGTTGGCGAACGCCGAGAACAGCGGCGTCGCGAACAGCAGCATCATGATCGTGCCGTGCATCGTGAA
Organism: Georgenia alba; assembly: GCF_042665525.1. Classification (NCBI taxonomy): domain Bacteria; kingdom Bacillati; phylum Actinomycetota; class Actinomycetes; order Allobogoriellales; family Allobogoriellaceae; genus Georgenia; species Georgenia alba. The sequence continues at coordinate 719,485 of NZ_JBHTCQ010000002.1, read as the reverse complement.
GTACTGGTTGTACTGCTCCTTCGACTGCAGCAGCATCCCCGGCTCGAAGAGCTCGGCACGCATCAGCAGCGCGAGCACGCCGCCGATCATGAAGAACACGAACGACGTCGTCGTGTAGAGGTTGCCGATGACCTTGTGGTCGGTCGTCGTCATCCAGCCGACGAGCTTCTTGCCGAGGCTCTGACGCTGGGGACGCAGGCCAGGGATCGTCTCGGGGCGCAGTGCGGAGGTGGTCGCCATCAGTGCTCGTCCTCCTGCGTCACGAGGTACTGGCGGTTGAGCTCGTCGCCGATCCGGCCCGTCTGGCCGGCGTCGCGGAGCTCCTGCATGCGGGCGTCGTAGGTCGCACGGTCGACGACCTCGACGTTGAACAGCATCTCGGAGTGGTACTCGCCGCACAGCTCGGCGCACTTGCCCGAGTACGTCCCCTCCACCTGCGGGGTGACCTGGAAGGTGTTCACCCGGCCGGGGAGGAGGTCCATCTTGTACAGGAAGGCAGGGATCCAGAAGGAGTGGGCGACGTCGCGGGTGTGCAGGGTGAACGTCACCGTCTCACCGACGGGCAGGTACAGCGTCGGGAGCGTCTCCTCCGGTCCGGGCTCGCCGGTGAGCTCGACGCGGTCGCCCGAGGAGTACACCCCGTCCGTGACGTAGTTGAAGTCCCAGCTCCACTGCTTGCCGTACACCTCGATGGCGAGGTCCGCCTCGGTGTCCTCGGCGGGGACCGACACGTAGGCGTTGCTGTCGACGCCGGCGGCCTCGTTCTGGCCGACGCGCTGGAAGTCGTTGGTGACGCCCGAGGAGAAGTAGAACAGGACGCCGACCATGAGCAGCGGCACCAGCGTGTACAGCAGCTCGAGCGGCACGTGGTAGCGCAGCTGCACCGGGAGCTGCCTGTCGTTCTTGCGCTTCCGGTAGGCCACCACGCACCAGATCGTCAGGCCCCAGACGATCACGCCGACGACGAGCGCCGCGATCCAGGAGCCGTTCCACAGGTCGATCAGCGCGTCGGTCCGGTCGGTCATGCCGCGCTCCGTCGGCAGGAAGCCGACGTCGACGCCGCCGCCCGGTTCGCTCGGGAACTGGTCGGCGGGCGCGCACGCCGCCGCAGCGAGCGACACCACGCCCGTGAGGGCGAGGGAACGCACGACCGGACGCCTGCTACGGCGAGTGGGTGGCACGGGTTCTGACCTTCCGACGCGCTGGTGGTGCGGGTCCTACCTTAGTGGCCACGGCCGATGCTCCGCCCCATCGACGCGGCACCTTCTGACGGTACGTCTCAGCGGGGCTCGATGACGTCGATAACGTCGACGACCATGGCGATGGCCGGCTGCGGCCCGGTCTGCCCGGTCCCCTGCTGCTCCGGGGCCTGGATGACGACTCGTGAGCCGACAGGAGCGTCGGCCAGCTGGTCGAAGAGGCTGCCCTGTCCGATCGTGACCGACGTCACGCCGTCGCTCTCCCACGTGCTCTGCTGCTGGCCGTTGTCCCAGCTCGTCACCGCGAACTGGATCAGCGCCGCCCGCCCCGGCTGCACGGGCGCGCCGCTCCCGGTCGCGACCGTCGTCGCCGAGACCTCGGCCGGTGGCTGGGCGCCCTCGTCGACGGAGATCGTGGCCGGCGCGCCGAGGTCCCCCTCGACGGTCACCGGGAGGTCCGGCGCGGGCTCGACCGGCTCGGCATCGGCCTCGCCGGTGACGTCGGGGTCGAGCCGGTCGACCACGTCGACGACGAAGACGAGGGTCGAGTCCGGAGGCACCGAGCCGTCCTGGGTGCCCTCGGCGCCGTAGCCCAGGTCCGGTGGGATGGAGAGCAGGACGCGGTCCCCGACGTGGGTGCCGGTCAGTCCCTGCTTCCAGCCGGGGACGACCCCGTTGAGGCTGAAGCCGGACGGCGCATCCCGCCGGAACGAGGTGTCGAAGGGCTCGTCCACGTCCCAGACCTGGCCGTGGTAGTCGGCCACCACGAAGTCGTCGGCGCCGACCTCCGCGCCGTCACCCTCCTGCAGGACCTCGGTCTCGAGGTCCGCCGGCGCCTGGCCGGGTCCGAACTCGAGGGTCGGCGGCTCGCCGAACCCGCCCTCGACGTCGGGCAGCTCCGCCGTCCCGGTGGCCGTCTCCTCGCCTGTGCCTTCCCCGGCCGGCTCCTCCTCGCCGCAGGCCGCGAGGGTGAGGGCGGCACCGAGAGCGAGAGCGGTCACGGCGGTGAGACGGGTACGCACGAGGTCTCCTGGATGGGGTGGGCGGGAGCCGGACAGCACGACGGCCCCGGCCGGAACTCCGGCGCGGGGCCGCGGTGAGCGGGTTCGGTCAGTGGAACGAGTCGCCGCAGGCGCAGGACCCGCCGGCGTTCGGGTTGTCGATCGTGAAGCCCTGCTTCTCGATGGTGTCCGCGAAGTCGATGGTCGCGCCGTCGAGGTACGGCACGCTCATCCGGTCCACGACGACCTCCACGCCCTCGAACTCACGGACGGCGTCACCGTCGAGGAAGCGCTCGTCGAAGTAGAGCTGGTAGATGAGGCCGGAGCAACCACCGGGCTGCACGGCGACGCGGAGGCGCAGGTCGTCCCGGCCCTCCTGCTCCAGCAGCGTGCGGACCTTGTTCGCGGCGACGTCGGTGAGGACCACGCCGTGGGTGGCGACCTGCTCGGCGGTCTCGCTCATGACACTCTCCAGCTTCTCGTCGGACGGCCGGGCGGTCCCGGCCCTGGCGGGCTGCACCAGCGATAACGCCGACGGCCCGCCGTTGTTCCCTCACCAGGGTACGTCGTTCCCGATCAGGAGGTCGACCAGGTGCGGGCGAGCCGGCGAGCCCGCGCCCGGACCGCGGTCTCGAGGTCGGCCGCCGGTGGGGCGGCGAGGCGGGGACGCAGTCGGGACGTGTCCTGCACCTCATACGTGCCCGAGATGCCGAGCGGCGCGACCTCACGGCGGCTGGTGCGGATCTCCTCGGCGACCACGACCACCGGCAGCGCACGGTCCAGTGCGGTGCGGGCCACGGTGGCGACGACGGACTGCGTGAGGGCCGGGGCGTCGAAGACCGCCGAGCCGGTCAGCACGAGGTCCGCCCGCGCCACGGCACCGGCCAGGCCGACCGCGCCGGCCACGACGTCGGCGCCGGGCATGGGGCGCGCGCCGAGCAGGCGCAGGGCGAAGGCGACGCCGCCGCCCGCTCCGCTTCCCGGACTGCTCGCCAGCCGGCCGTGACGCTCCTCGGTCCCGGCCGACAGCAGCACCGGGTTCGGTGGCGGACCGGCCTGCCGCTCGAGGTCGGCGGTCATGGCACCGAGGTCGCGCTCGAGCTCCTGGGCCAGGGCGGGTCCGACGTCGGGGTCCTCGCCGAGCAGCGCGCCGGCGCCGTGCAGACCGAGCAGCGGGAGGTCGTCCGCGACGGCGAGGACCAGGTCACGCCGCGCGAGAACCTCGCGGGCGGCCGTCGCGCCGCCGAGCGCGCCGAGCAGGCCGCGGCCGCCGTCGTGCGTCGCGGCGACGGTGGGCAGCCCGACGACGATGCGGCCGGCGTTCGTCGCGACGGCGGCCTCGAGCAGGGCGGCAAGACCGGCCGAGCTGCCGTCCTTCGCAGCGTGGGCGCGTTCCCTGGGTACCAGGTGCGTGCCGAGGACCTGGTCGGCCTCGACGTACGCCGTGCCTCCCCCGTCGCCCGGCACGTGGAGCACGGCGGCGACCGTCGGTGCGCCGAGCGGGCCGTCCGCGCTGACCGGCACCAGGGAGCCGCCGCGGGCGGCCATGACGACGTCGAGCAGGCCCGCGGCGCCGTCGGACATGGGCAACAGGGAGAGCCGGTCGGTCGGGACGGTCTCCGCCCAGCCGGAGGCCAGCGCGCGAGCGGCCTGCACCGCGTTGAGGGGGCCGGAGAACCGGTCCGGGGCGATGAGGACGTGCACCGGGCCATCATGCCGTGCCTTCCTTGTGGCACGATCGGCGCGATGCGTGCCATGACAGGAAGCCTCTGGGCCCGGCGTGCGGGTGCCGTGACCGGCGGACTCGCCGTCGTCCTCGTGCTGCTCGGGTGCGGCGCGGAGCCGGAGGTCGAGCCGGTCTCGCCGGACGCCCTCGCCGAGGCGATCGCGGACTCCGTCGAAGAGGACTACGCCGTCCGGCCGGAGGTCTCCTGCGAGGAGGAGCTGCCCGCCGAGCGGGGCGCGGAGACCACCTGCGAGATGACCACCGAGGACGACCCGGACACGGTGTTCCCGGTGACCGCGACCGTCACGGGCGTGGACCCGGAGACCGGCCACGTGGACTTCGACGTCGAGGTCTCGGACACGCCCTCCGACGAGGACGGCTCACCCGACGGGGAGGAGTCGGGCTCGCCGGAGCCGACCGACTCCTGAGCCGGCGCCCGAGGGCCGCGCAGGCTCCCGGGTGCCTCAGGCTCGTCCGCCCAGGCGTGCGAGGAGCAGGGACTCGGCGAGCACGACCTTCTCCAGCTCGCCGAGGTGGACCGACTCGTTCTCGCTGTGCGCCCGCGAGTCGGGGTCCTCGACGCCGGTCACCAGGATCTCGGCGTCCGGGAAGAGCTCCTTGAGGTCGGCGATGAACGGGATGGAGCCGCCTACGCCGATGTCGACCGGCTCCGTGCCCCAGGCCTGCGTGAAGGCCCAGCGGGCGGTGCGCATGTGCGGCGTGTCCTCGGTCGCGTCGAAGGCCTGGCCGCGCTCGCCCGGAGTGACGGTGACCGCGGCACCGAACGGCGCGTGGGCGGTCAGGTGCTCGTGCAGCAGGCGCTCGGCCTCGCCCGGGTCCTGACCGGGCGCGATCCGCATGGACAGCTTCGCCCGGCACACCGGCGCGATCGTGTTGGACGCCGCCGCGACGCTGGTGGCGTCGATGCCGATCACGGAGATCGCCGGCTTGCGCCAGAGCCGGGCGGCAAGCGGCCCGGTGCCCGCGAGCCGGTACCCGTCGACGACGGAGGCGTCGGCACGCAGGTCCTCCTCGGGATAGTCGACGTCGGTGGCGTCCGAGCCGACGAGGCCGCGGACCGCCACATCGCCCTGGTCGTCGTGGAGGGTGGCCACCAGCCTGGCCATGAGGGTGACGGCGTCGAGGACCGGCCCGCCGAACATGCCGGAGTGCACGGCGTGGTCCAGGACGCGGACCTCGACCTCGCAGTCGACCAGGCCGCGCAGCGACGTGGTGAGGGCCGGCACGCCGATCTTCCAGTTGCCGGAGTCGGCCACCACGATGACGTCGGCGCGAAGCCGGTCGGCGTAGGTCCGCAGGAAGTCGCGGAAGGTCGGCGAGCCGATCTCCTCCTCGCCCTCGGCGAAGACGGTGACGCCGACGCCGAGCTCGTCGCCGAGCACGCGCAGCGCGCCGACGTGCGCCATGATCCCGGCCTTGTCGTCGGCGGCGCCGCGCCCGTACAACCGGTCCCCACGCAGCGTGGGCTCGAAGGGCTCGGTCTCCCACAGCTCCGGTGCGCCGGGTGGCTGGACGTCGTGGTGGGCGTAGAGCAGGACGGTCGGTGCGCCGTCGGGGCCGGGACGGTGGGCGATGACGGCGGGCCGCGAGGTCGCGCCGTCGGCCGTGGTGGCGGTGACGATCTCGACCTCGGGCATCCCGGCGTCGCGCAGCAGGGCGGCGACCGCCTCGGCAGAGGCGTCGACGTGCGTCTGGTCGAACGAGGAGGAGGAGACGCTCGGGATGCGTACGAGCTTCTCGAGGTCGGCGCGGATCGCCGGGAAGGCGTCTCGGGTGCGGCGGGTGAGGTCGTCGGTCGTCACGACGGCGAGCCTAACGCCGTCGCGCTCGACTACTCTGCTGGGGTGATCGGACGCAAGAACACGCCTGTCGAGGAGCCCGAGGTCGAGCCGCGCCCGGGCGGCAAGGGCCGCCCCACGCCGAAGCGGCGCGAGGCCGAGGCGCGGAACAAGCGTCCCCTGGTGCCGAACGACCGCAAGGAGGCCAAGCGCATCGCGCGCGAGCGCCGGAACGAGCTGTGGCAGAAGCAGCGCCAGGCGATGATCACCGGTGACGAGCGGTACCTGCCGTTGCGGGACAAGGGCCGTCCCCGACGGTACGCCCGCGACTACGTCGACGCCCGGTGGTGCATCGCCGAGCTCTTCATGCCGATCGCGCTGCTGCTCATCATCGCGATGATGTTCGTCGGGACCTATCGAGGCCTAGCGAACGTCATCGTCATCGGCACGTACGGGATGCTCCTGGTATCGATCATCGACGGGCTCCTCATGGTCCAGCTGCTCAAGCGGCGGCTGCGGAAGACCTTCGACGAGGACGAGATCCCGCGCTGGACCGGGCTGTACGCCTTCACGCGCGCCTTCTACTTCCGCCGCATGCGTCAGCCGAAGCCTCAGGTCAAGCGGGGCGAGTTCCCCACCTGAGACGCCGTCCGGGCCGCGTTGCCGGCGCCCGTACGATCACGCTCATGGTCAATCACGTGTACCTGGGCCGTTCGGGCCTGAAGATCTCGGACATCATCTACGGCAACTGGCTCACCCACGGCTCGCAGGTCGATGCCGACACTGCCGGTGCGTGCGTGCGCGCCGCCCTGGACGCCGGGATCACGACGTTCGACACCGCGGACGCCTACGCGAACGGCAAGGCCGAGAAGGTGCTCGGCAAGGCGCTGCGCGGTGAGCGGCGCGAGTCGCTGGAGATCCTCACGAAGGTGTACTGGCCGACCGGGCCGAAGGGGCACAACGACTCCGGGCTGTCCCGCAAGCACATCATGGAGTCCATCGACGCCTCCCTGAGGCGGCTGCGGACGGACTACGTGGACGTCTACCAGGCGCACCGCTTCGATACGGAGACCCCGATCGAGGAGACGATGCAGGCCTTCGCGGACGTCGTACGGCAGGGCAAGGCGCTGTACATCGGGGTGAGCGAGTGGACCGCCGAGCAGCTCCGGCTCGCGCACGACCACGCGAAGCAGCTCGGCTTCCAGGTCATCTCCAACCAGCCGCAGTACTCGATGCTCTACCGGGTGATCGAGGGCGAGGTCATCCCGACCTCCGCGGAGCTCGGGATCTCCCAGATCGTCTTCTCCCCGGTGGCCCAGGGCGTGCTCACCGGGAAGTACCGGCCCGGCCAGGAGGCCCCCGCGGGGTCCCGCGCCACGGACCGCAAGGGCGGCGCGACGATGATCGAGCGGTGGATGAAGGACGACATCCTCGAGCGGGTGCAGGAGCTGCGGCCGGTGGCTCGGGACCTGGACCTCACGATGGCGCAGCTGGCGCTCGCCTGGGTGCTGCAGCACGAGAACGTCGCGGCGGCGATCATCGGCGCCTCGCGCCCGGAGCAGGTGGCGGAGAACGTCAAGGCGTCCGGCGTGAGCATCCCGCAGGACGCGATGAGCCGGATCGAGGAGGTGCTCGGCGACGCGGTGGCCGCGGACCCGGGCATGACGGCGGCGAACGCACCCCAGACGCGGCCGAGCTGAGGCCGTCCACAGAACCCGCACACGGACATCCTGTCCACAGCACGGCTCGTCCCTGACCTCCATGTCAGTGGGTCGCACTAGTGTTCGAGCATGTCCACGGCGACGGAGCTCACGGAGGAGACCGAGCTCACGGAAAAGTTGGTGCGGCAGGTCCGTACCCGGCTCGCCGAGGGACGCCTGCCCACTGAGCCAGGAGCTCTCGTCGGCCTGATCGGCGAGCTCGAGCAGCTCAAGGCCACTGCCAGCGCCGTCCAGGCCGACGCCTCCGTCCACCTGGACGGCGCCCGCCGCGAGGAGGAGCGGATCGCCGGCGTGCCGGCCCGCCGGCGCGGCCGTGGCGTGGCCACCGAGATCGCGCTCGCACGCCGCGAGTCGACGCACCGCGGCCGCAACCTGCTGGCGTTCGCCAGGATCCTCCGGGCTGACCTGCCCCACACGAGCGCCCGCCTCCGCGACGGAACCCTCAGCGAGTGGCGGGCGATGCTGCTCGCGCGAGAGACCGTGTGCCTCGAGGTGGACCAGAGGCGAGCGGTCGACAAGCAGGTCTGCGCGGACGCGGCCAAGCTCGACGGCGTCGGGACGCGCCGGCTCGTGGCCCTCGCAAGGTCTGCGGCCATCGCGATCAAGCAGGAGCCGCTCGTGCAGCGGGCCGCCCGGTGCGCCGCCGAGCGGCGGGTCAGCATCCGGCCGGCACCGGAGTCCATGTGTTACGTCACCGCCCTGCTGCCGCTCGGGCAGGGCGTCGCCGCCTATGCGGCGCTGACCCGGGACGCCGAGGCCATCCGCCGAGACGGTGACGCGCGCGGCAGCGGCCAGCTCATGGCCGATCTCTTCGTCGCGCGCACGACGGGGCTGCCATTGCTCGGGGACGGTCACGACGGCGAGTCCGCCGACCACCCGGCCGACACCGGCTCGGCGAGCGACCCCGGTCCGCCCGCGGTCCCGGTGACGGTGAACGTCACCATGTCCGACGCCGCGCTCCTGGGTGGCGCCGACGAGGCCGCCGTCGTGACGGCCGCCGGGGTGCCGACCCAGGTCGTCCCCGCCCAGGTCGCGCGACTGCTGCTCTCCGAGGCGCTCAGCGAGAGCGCCGGTGCATGGGTCCGGCGCCTGTACACCGACCCGGCCGGACGACTCGTCGCGATGTCCTCGAAGCAACGCTGCTTCGACGGCGCCCTCGCCGATGTCCTCCTGCAGCGGGACCAGGGCATCTGCCGGATGCCGTACTGCGACGCGCCCATCCGCCACCTCGACCACGTGGTCCCCCGCGAGGTCGACGGACCCACCAGCGAGGCCAACGGCCAGGGCCTGTGCGAGGCCTGCAACCACGCCAAGCAGGCACCAGGCTGGCGACAACGCACCGACCGTGACCCACCGGAGGGGCGCCACTCGGTGCTCACCCGCACCCCGTCAGGACGCACCTACCGCTCCCAGGCTCCACCACCGCCCGGGAGACCAGGCACCCGCGCGCCCGGACTCAGCGCTGCGCGAGGGCGCGGTTCATCCGCCCGGGCCAGGCCGGCCCGCAGTAGATGAACGCCGAGTACGCCTGCAGCAGGTCCGCGCCTGCGTCCAGCATGGCGCGAGCGTCGGCCACGTCGGTGATCCCGCCGACGCCGATGATCGTCGGGTCCGGTCCGAGCCGTGCGCGCAGCCGTGCCACGACCGCCCTCGACCGCTCCCGCAACGGCTCGCCGGACAGTCCGCCCGGGCCGAGGTCGTGGTCGATGGTCGTGTTCGTGGCCACCACCCCGGTCAGCCCGAGTTCGAGGACCAGGTCCGCCACGCGATCGAGGTCCTCCGGGGCCAGGTCGGGCGCGATCTTCACGAACAGCGGGACGTCCCGGCCGGCTGCCTCCCCCGCGGCCCGCCGCACAGCCAGCAGGATCGGCCGCAGCGAGTCCACCGCCTGCAGGTCTCGCAGGCCCGGCGTGTTCGGGGAGGACACGTTGACCACGAGGTAGTCGGCCCAGCGCGCCACCTCCCGCGCCGAGATCTCGTAGTCGGCGGCGGCCTCGGCCAGCGGCGTCACCTTGGACTTGCCGATGTTCGCCCCGACGACGATCGAGCGGCCGTGCCGCGTGCGGCGCAGCTCCTGCAGCCGCCTTCCCGCCGCGGCCGCGCCCTCGTTGTTGAACCCCATCCGGTTGCGCAGCCCACGCAGACCGAGCTCTCGCCACAGACGGGGCCGTTCGTTGCCCGGTTGGGGATGCGCGGTCACGGTCCCCACCTCGACGAACCCGAATCCGAGCATGTCCAGCCCGGAGACGGCGTCGGCGTCCTTGTCGAGACCGGCCGCGAGACCCAGCACGCCGGGGACGGGCCTCGCCAGGCCCCGAACGGTGACCGGGTGCCCGGGGCGGCGCCCGAGGGCCGCCCGCACGGCACCGGAGAGGCCCGGCACCGCGCCGGCGGCCCGGATGAGCCGCATCGCCAGCACGTGCGCCCGTTCCGGGTCCAGTCGGACCAGAACGGCTCGGAACAGCAGCCGGTACAGGCTCACCGGTCGCTCCGGGCGGCGATCCGGGCCGGCGCGCTGTGCCACAGCCAGGCGATGCCCAGCAGCGGCAGCACGGCCGGCACGTACCCGTAGCCGGCGCCGTACCGGCTCCACACGGTGTCGTCGGGGAAGAGCTGTGGCTCCAGCAGGCTGAGGGTTCCCACGGCCACCACTCCGACGAGCTCGAACAGCACCGCGGTCCAACCCAGGCGTCGCATGCGCCGGCCGTTGTGGGCGAGCGCGACCGTCGCCGCGATGTACACCGCCCCCGCCAGCGCGGAGAGTCCGTAGGCGACGGGCGCCTCGCTCGCCCGCGCGATCAGCTGCACCGTCGCCCGGGCGGACGCCGCGAGCGCGAAGATCCCGTAGACGAGGATCAGGACCCGGCCCAGCCCGTACGCCGGCCGCCGGGTGTCCTCGGCCGGTGTGGTGCGCACCGGCTCGTCGTCGCCGCTGCTCATGCCGCCCAGACCTGCCAGATGCGGGCCTGCATCGCCACCAGGGCCACGCACACGACGAGCAGGGCGAGCGAGCTCGTGCGCGTGCGGTCGGCCATCGCCCAGACGGCGGCGACCGGCAGCAGGAAGAGTGCGGTGATGACGTACCCCCAGAAGGTCCACGGCTCGGTGGGACTCGCGCCCGCGCCGGTCGCGACGAGCGCCGCGACGAGCTGGGCCACGAGCGCGACCTCCACGACCGCCGCCCCGACGAGCTGCTTGAACAGGACGGGACGCCCACGCACCACGTACCAGAGCGCCCACACCCCCAGCAGGCCGCTGAGCGCCGCAGCGGTCAGGACACAGGCGAGCACCCCGGGAGCCTACCGCCGTCGGGATAGCATCGCTGACCGTGACGGACATCGAGCTCATCGCCAAGGACCCAGCCAAGACCAGCGCCGACGCCATCGTGGTCGCCGTCGCGCCCGGCACGAAGGCCGGGTCGAAGAAGGACTCAGCGCCGCGGATCCTGTCCTCCGCGCTCGGGTCGAAGGCGCTGTCCCGCCTGACGGACCTGTTGCCGGTGCTCGGCGTGACGGGCAAGGCCGACGAGGTCGTCCGGGTCCCCGCCCCCGACGGCGTCGCCGCCAGCGTCGTCGTGCTCACCGGCGTCGGCCCGCTGGAGGGCACGTCCGACACCCCGGCCCCGGAGGCACTCCGCCGCGCCGCCGGTGCCGCCACCCGCGCCCTGGCCGGCACCGACACCGCCGTGCTCGCCCTTCCGGCGGGCGACACCGTCGGCCTGGCCGCCGTTGCGGAGGGCGCGCTCATGGGCGCCTACCGCTTCGACGCCTACCGCAGCTCCGACCCGGCTCCGGTGGCCCGCCTCCAGCTTGCCTCCCCTGTCGCGAAGACCAAGGACGCGAAGGCCGCGCTCGCCCGGGCCGTCGTCGTCGCGGACGCGGTCCGAGGCACCCGCGACCTCGTCAACGCCTCGCCCAAGCACCTCTTCCCCGGCTCGTTCGCCGACGCCGCGCGGTCCGCCGCGAAGGGGTCGAAGGTCTCGGTCACGGTCCTGGACGAGAAGCAGCTCGCCGCCGGCGGCTACGGCGGGATCCTCGGGGTCGGCCAGGGCAGCTCCCGTCCGCCCCGCCTCGTCAAGGTGGTCCACTCCCCGACCCGTCCCCGCGCCCACTACGCGCTCGTCGGCAAGGGGATCACGTTCGACTCCGGCGGCCTGTCGCTCAAGCCGGCCAAGAGCATGGAGAACATGAAGGACGACATGGCGGGCGCCGCCACCGTCCTGCACGCCGTGCTCGCCGCCGCGGCGCTGAACCTGCCCGTCAAGGTGACCGGCTGGCTGGCGTTGGCGGAGAACATGCCCGGCGGTGGCGCCCAGCGCCCGTCGGACGTCGTCACGATGCGGGGCGGCACCACCGTCGAGGTACTCAACACCGACGCGGAGGGCCGTCTCGTCATGGCCGACGCGCTCGTCGCGGCCGTCGAGGAGAAGCCGGACGCCGTCCTGGACGTCGCGACGCTCACCGGTGCGCAGGTCGTCGCGCTCGGGTCCCGGGTCGCCGGTGTCATGGGCGACGACGAGGTCCGCTCCGCCGTCGTCTCGGCCGGTGACGAGGCCGGGGAGCAGCTCTGGCCGATGCCGCTGCCGCCGGAGCTGCGCGCCTCGCTGGACTCCGCCGTCGCGGACATCGCCAACGTCGGCGGCCGGGAGGGCGGCATGCTGACGGCGGGCCTCTTCCTCAAGGAGTTCGTGGGTGAGGTTCCGTGGGCCCACCTCGACGTCGCAGGCCCGGCCTTCAACGAGTCCGGGCCCTACGGGTACACCCCGAAGGGCGGAACGGGCATGGGGGTCCGCACGCTTCTCGGCCTCCTCGAGGCCGCCGGCTCCCGCTGACCCAGACCGGCGGCTCAGCGGTGCCGGTTCTGCGAGCTCCATCGCCGCATGCGCGGCGGGTACCCGGTGCGCAGCACGTCGTACGCGGGCACTCCGAGCTCACGCGCGAGGGCGAAGCCGGACGGCGCGTCCGGAACCCGGCGCCGGGTCCACTCCCCCGTCGTGGCGACGAGCACGACGGTGACCGGGTCGTTCGCCGTCGCCGGCTCGACGTAGGCCTCGACGCCCTTCCGTGTGGCGACGAACTCCCGGAAGTGGGTCAGCGTCCGCTCCCGCGCGGCACGGTCCTCGGCACGTGGCGACGTCGCGCGCGCACGACGTCGGTGACCCCACCTCGTGAACAGGCCCATGCCTTCACGGTACGGTCGGCCACCGCCCGACGGACCGGTGACGCCTGGCGTGTGAGATACCGCACGGCGCGGAACGCGGCCGGATGCGACGCCCGGCCGACCGGGTGGAACAATGACCGGCGACACTTCGCTGACACTGAACCCGTAGGGTTGATCTCGCGCACTCGAGGAGAGGTACGTGGCTGAATCGCAGGAGTACGACATCGTCATCCTGGGTGCCGGGAGCGGGGGTTACGCGGCGGCGCTGCGTGCCGCCGAGCTCGGCATGTCCGTCGCCATGGTCGAGGCCGACAAGGTGGGCGGGACATGCCTGCACCGTGGCTGCATCCCCACCAAGGCGTTGCTGCACTCCGCCGAGGTGGCGGACACGATCCGCGAGAGCGACGTCTTCGGGATCAAGGGCACCCTCGACGGCATCGACATGTCCGGCGTCAGCAGCTTCAAGGACGGGATCGTCGGCCGTCTGTACAAGGGGCTGCAGGGCCTGGTCTCCTCCCGGAAGGTCGAGGTCATCCAGGGCTGGGGCACGCTGGTCTCCCCCGACACCGTCGAGGTGGACGGGAAGCGGTACACCGGCAAGAACGTGATCCTCGCGTCCGGCTCGTACTCCAAGACCCTCCCCGGGCTCGAGATCGGCGGCCGCGTCATCACCTCCGAGCAGGCACTCGAGCTCGACTTCGTCCCGCAGAGCGCGATCGTGCTGGGCGGCGGCGTCATCGGCGTCGAGTTCGCCTCGCTGTGGAGCTCCTTCGGCACCGAGGTCACGATCCTCGAGGGCCTGCCGAACCTCGTCCCGAACGAGGACGTGGCCCTCTCGAAGGGGCTCGAGCGCGCGTTCCGCAAGCGCAAGATCGCCTTCCACACCAGCACGATGTTCTCCGGCGTGGAGCAGGACGAGAACGGCGTGACGGTCACCACCCAGGACGGCAAGACCTACCAGGCGGACCTGCTGCTGGTCGCGGTCGGGCGCGGCCCGGCCACCGACGGCCTGGGCTACGCCGAGCAGGGCATCCCGATGGAACGCGGCTTCGTCCTCACGAACGAGCGGCTGCACACCGGGGTCGGCAACGTCTACGCGGTCGGCGACATCGTCCCGGGTCTGCAGCTGGCCCACCGCGGCTTCCAGCAGGGCATCTTCGTCGCTGAGGAGATCGCGGGCCTGAACCCCCCGCCGATCGTGGAGTCCGGCATCCCGCGCGTCACCTACAGCGAGCCGAACGTCGCCTCCGTGGGTCTCACCGAGGCACAGGCCAAGGAGACGTACGGCGAGGACAAGGTCGTCACCCTCGAGTACAACCTGGGCGGCAACGGCAAGAGCCAGATCCTCCAGACCGCCGGCTTCGTGAAGCTCGTCCGCGAGCAGGACGGTCCGATCGTCGGCGTCCACATGCTCGGCGCACGGCTCGGCGAGCTGGTCGGCGAGGGACAGCTCATCGTCAACTGGGAGGCCTACCCGGAGGACGTCGCCGCCCTGGTCCACGGCCACCCGACGCAGGACGAGGCCCTGGGCGAGGCAGCACTGGCCCTGGCCGGCAAGCCGCTGCACTCCCACAACTGACCCGATCGAAGGAGATTCCAGGACATGTCTGAGTCCGTGAAGATGCCGGCGCTGGGTGAGTCCGTCACCGAAGGCACGGTCACCCGGTGGCTGAAGGCGGTCGGGGACAGGGTCGAGGTCGACGAGCCGCTGCTCGAGGTCTCGACCGACAAGGTCGACACCGAGGTGCCCTCGCCCGTGGCCGGCGTCGTGGAGAAGATCCTCGTCGAGGAGGACGACACGGTCGAGGTCGGCGCCGAGCTCGCCGTCGTCGGGGACGGCTCCGCCGGTGGCGGCGAGGACGCGGGCGACGGATCCGCGGACACGACGCCCTCCGAGGACACGACGCCCTCCGAGGAACCGGCCTCCGAGGAGGTCGAGGCGGCCCAGCCCGCTTCGGAGGAGCCGCAGGAGCCCGCAGAGGCTCAGGAGGAGGCGACGGCGTCCGCACCCAGCGGCGGCGGTGAGGCCTCCGGCGGTGGGGACGCGTCCGGCGAGGCGGTGACCATGCCGGCACTCGGCGAGTCCGTCACGGAGGGGACGATCACCCGCTGGCTGAAGGCCGAGGGCGACACCGTCGAGGTGGACGAGCCGCTCCTCGAGGTCTCCACGGACAAGGTCGACACCGAGGTGCCCTCGCCCGTCGCGGGCACCGTCCTGAAGATCCTCGCCGCGGAGGACGAGACCGTCGAGGTCGGCGCGCAGCTCGCGATCGTGGGCTCGGGCGACGGCGCACCCGCCGCGGCCGAGCAGGCCGCACCGCCCGAGGAGGCGGAGGAAACGCCCGCCGAGGAGCCTGCCGCGGCCGAGCAGCCGGCGGAGGCCGAGCCGGCCGCGACCCCCGAACCGGCGCCGACGGAACCTGCCCAGGAGCAGGAGGCCCCGGCCGCGGAGGAGCCGGCCACGGAGAAGCCGGCCGCCCCCGAACCGGCGCGCGAGCGGCCGACGGTGGGTGCCGGGACCGCGTACGTCACGCCCCTGGTGCGCAAGCTCGCCGCCGAGAAGGGTGTCGACCTGTCCACCGTGACCGGGTCCGGCGTCGGTGGCCGCATCCGCAAGCAGGACGTCGAGGAGGCCGCCGCCGCCCAGCAGGCAGCACCGGCCCCGGCCGCCGCGGCACCCGCCGCGCCGAAGCCGGTCGAGGTCTCACCGCTGCGCGGGACGACCGAGAAGATGTCGCGCCTGCGGCAGGTCATCTCGCGCCGCATGAAGGAGTCGCTCGACACCTCCGCTCAGCTCACGTCCGTCGTCGAGGTGGACATGACGCGGGTGGCGGCACTGCGCACCCGCGCCAAGGACGCGTTCGCCGCGCGTGAGGGCACGAAGCTCACCTTCCTGCCCTTCTTCGTCAAGGCCGTGACCGAGGCGCTCAAGGGACACCCGAAGCTCAACGCGACGATCGACGGCGACCAGGTCCGCTACCACGACGCCGAGCACATCGGCATCGCCACGGACACCGACCGCGGCCTGCTGGTCTCGGTGGTCAAGGACGCCGGCGACCTCACGCTCGGGGGCATCGCCAAGACGGTCAACGACCTGGCGGACCGGGCCCGGAAGAACCAGATCAAGCCGGACGAGCTCTCCGGCTCGACCTTCACCATCACGAACACCGGATCTGCCGGGTTGCTCATCGACACCCCGATCATCAACCAGCCGGAGGTCGCCATCCTCGGCACGGGTGTCATCACCAAGCGGCCGATGGTGGTGAAGGACGCGGACGGCAACGAGACGATCGGGATCCGCTCGATCGTCTACCTCTCCCTCACGTACGACCACCGCCTGGTGGACGGAGCCGACGCCGGCCGCTTCCTCATGGCCGTCAAGGCACGTCTGGAAGAGGGCTCCTTCGAGACCGACCTCGGGGTCTGATCCTCACCCGGATCCGATCACGACTCGGCTGAGGCCCTGCAGCGTCACCGCTGCAGGGCCTCAGCCGTCACCACTGGTGCCGGGCCTCAGCCGTCACCGGGGCACGCCGCCACGTCCGCCACCTGCCAGCGCGGCCCGACGATCTCCAGGACGGTGCACCGCGGCTCCTGCCCAGGCACGACCGTGCCGTCGACCTCACCCGCCCCTCTCAGGACGTACTCCTCCTGCCGCGTGACGACCTCCGCCCGCCAGGGTCCGTCCAGCGATGCGTCCCGATCGAGGAGGCGCACACGCTCGACCCTCGTGCGCAGTCCGTCCGGTCGCACGCCCGCGTCACCGAAGCCCCTCATGAGGTCGGCGTCGCGCGCCGCGGCGGTGCTTTCCGGCACGGTGAGCTCCCGCAGCGCACGGACGTCTCCGGCGGCCAGCGCCTCGTCACGCGCCGCGAGCAGCGCAGTGACCGCCGCGGCGGCCCGTTCGTCGCTGACCTGCTCCGTGCCGCTCGCCCAGTCGGTGGCCGCCCCGGCGGTGGCCACGAGGCCCGCCACCACGGCCGCGCCCGCCCCGGCGACCGCACGCCGTCGACCCGTCTGCCGCCGATGCCTGCCACGGGCCCGCCGGGTGGTGGCGAGCTGGGTGGTCGCGGACCGGTCGCGCAGGCCTGCCTGCGCCAGGTCTGCGACGGACGGCAGCTCGACCTGCTCAGGCTCACCGAGCGTGGTCCACCGGGCAGCGAGCTCCGCCGCGCGGGGACGCTCTCGCGGGTCCGGCGAGAGGGCGTCGGCCAGCGCACGGGTGACGTCCGGGTGGTCCCCGCTCGCCCACCGCACCACGGCGGCGAGGGACCACACGTCGGCCGCCGTGCTGGCCGGAGCGCCCACGCGACGCTCGGGCGCCACGAAGCCCGGCGTGCCCTTCTCGTGCGTGACGTCGCCCACGAGGTCCACGAGCACCGGCACCCCTTCGGCCGTGAGGATCACGTTGGAGGGCGCGACGTCCCCGTGGATGACGCCCTTCTCGTGCAGGCCGCCGACCGCCGACGCCAGCCCGGCCAGCACGAGGCCGGCCGCCCCGGGACTGAGGTCGCCGCGGGCAGTGCGCACGGTCGCCAGCGTCGGGCCGGGCACCTCCTCGGTGACCATCGCGCAACGGCCGTCCTCGAGCGCGACGACGTCCCGGACGCCCGGGAGGTGGCGGTGCACGGTGGAGCGCAACGCGGCCAGCCGTCGGAGCAGCGCCGCGCCACGGTCGCCCGGGGGCAGGCGGACGAAGGAGATCACCACCGCCCGCCCGGTCTCGTCCCGGGCTCCCCAGGTCGGCCCGGCCGCGCCGAACCCGACGGGCCCGTGCACTGCGTAGCCGGGCACGACCGGCCGCCCCGGGTCGCGGGTGCGACGCCTGGTGAGCAGGTCGGTGACGCTCATGACCGGAGAGAACCACGTACACCCCGCGCGCCGCAGGCGTTGTCCACAGGCCCGCCGGTGTGCCTGGCCGCTGTGGACGGATCTCGTCTCAGTCCGGAGGCACGGCCCGCCGCCACGGCCACCACACGCGCCGGCCCAGGTCGTGCACCGCGCCGGGCACGAGCAGGCTCCGCACCACGAACGTGTCGATGAGCACACCCACCGCGACGATGAAGGCGATCTGGAGGAGGAACAGGAGCGGGACCACGGCCAGGGCACTGAACGTCGCGGCCAGCACCAGGCCCGCAGAGGTGATGACGCCACCGGTGGCCGCCAGCCCGCGCCGTGTGCCGGTGCGAGTCCCGTGCACGAGCGACTCTTCCCGGACCCGCGTCATGAGGAAGATCGAGTAGTCGATCCCCAGGGCGACGAGGAAGACGAACCCGTACAGCGGCACGGTGGGGTCCGCGCCGGGAAGGTCGAGGACGTGGTTGAACACGACGGCGCTCAGTCCCATCGTGGCCCCGAAGGAGAGCACGTTGGCGACGAGGAGCACCAGCGGTGCCAGGACCGCTCGGAGCAGCAGCGCCAGCAGGACGACGATCGCCGCGAGCACCACCGGGACGATGGTGCGCAGGTCCCGAGCGGCGGCGGCCTGCGTGTCCAGCCGCTCGGCCGCCGGCCCGCCCACAAGGGCCTCCGGAGCGACCTCCTGCACGGCCGTCCGCAACCTGCCGACCGTCTCCAGCGCACGCAGCGTCTCGGCCGCGTCCTCGGTGACGACCTCGACCTGCACCGTGCCGTCGACGACGAGGGGTTCGCCCTCGGAGCTGGTGGTCCGCACCGAGCCCACGCCCTCGACCCGGCCCGCGACGTCGACCACCTGCTGGCCGGTGCCCTCGCTGGTCAGGACGACGGCGGGCTGGACGGCACCGGCCTGGAAGTGCTCGGCGAGGACCTCCTCCCCCGTGACCGAGCCCACCTCGGCGAGGAACACGTCGCTCTCGCTCGTGCCGTCGGCGCGCAGCGATGGCACGAACGCCGCGCCGGCGAGCAGCACGAGCGCCGTCCCGGCCCACACCGGCCGCGCGCGGATGCTCACCAGGTTCGCGACCCTGGACCACAGGTCCGGGCGGGTGGCCGCGTGCCGGCCCCGCAGCCCCGGGTCGTCGGGGCGCCGCGGGACCCGGGGCCAGAAGACGAGGCGGGCACGGCGTCCGGGGAGCAGGAGCAGTGCCGGCAGCAGGGTCAGCGCGGCCAGGACGGAGCACACGATGCCGATCGCCGCCACCGGACCGAGGCTGGAGTTGGACCGCAGGTCCGACAGGAGCAGGCAGAGCAGACCGACGACGACCGTGCCGGCGCTGGCCGCGACGGGCTCCCACGACGCCCGCCAGGCGGCGCGCATCGCGGCGGCCGGCGCCTCGTGGCGGTGCAGCTCCTCCCGGTACCGGGCCACCAGCAGCAGGGAGTAGTCGGTGGCAGCCCCGACGACCAGGATCGAGAGGATCCCCTGGCTCTGGCCATTCAGGACGAGCGTCCCCGCCTCCGCGAGCGGCTTGACGACGAGGGCCGCCGCGCAGAGCCCGAAGACCGCGGTCAGCAGGACGGTGAACGGCAGGAACGGCGAGCGGTAGACGACCAGGAGGATGAGCAGCACCACGCCGAGCGCGACGGCGAGCAGGATGCCGTCGATTGCTCCGAACGCCGAGACGAGGTCGGCCACGAATCCGGCAGGGCCGGTCACCCAGGCCTCCAGACCGGTCCCCTGCAGCCGCTCCGCGGCTAGTCCGCGCAGCTCGGCGACGGCGACCTCGGCGAGGCTCTCCTCCGCGCCCTCGACCTGGTCCTCCGCGAGCTCTCCGTCGAGCGCCACGGGCAGCATCACGGCGCGGCCGTCCTCGGCCGGCACGACCGGGACGTCGCCGGTGAGCGAGTCGGCGAGGGTTCCCCCACCGGGCATCGGCAGCTCGGGGATCCGGGCCGCCAGGTCCCCGGCCTCGGCCAGGTCCTCCGGCGTCACCGTCGCGCCGTCCGCCGGCCGCAGCACGACGAGGGCGGGCAAGGTGGTCCCCTGCGAGAACTCCTCGGCGAGGCGTGCCGCGCGGGTCGACTCGGCGCTGTCCGGGAGGAAGGCGGCGTCGTCGTTCTGCTGGACCTCGGAGAGGGTGCCCTGCGCCCGCCCGCCGTACGCGGCGACCACGAGCCAGGCCACGACGAGGAGCACCACCAACGCGGCGGACCTGCGCTTCATGGGTTGTCCCGATCCTCATGACACGCCCGTGCTGTCGACGGGTCGGCTCATCGTCAGGTCGCTGCGGGACCTCCGCAATTCGTACGGGCCGGCCGGTCCTGCGCAGCGGGGTTACGATCGGCGGGTGGAGCTGCAGCGCGTGGACCTGGGTTCGGGCCTCGTCGACTACCACCGCGGCTGGGAGCTCCAGCGTGAGATCCACACCGCCGTCGTCGACGGCGCCCGACCGGACACGGTGCTCCTCCTCGAGCACACGAGTGTCTACACCGCGGGCAAGCGCACCTCGCGTGCCGAGCGACCGACCGACGGCACCGAGGTCGTCGACGTCGACCGTGGCGGCCGCATCACCTGGCACGGCCCGGGACAGCTCGTCGCGTACCCCATCGTGCGGCTCGCCGAGCCGATCGACGTCGTCGCGTACGTCCGAGCGCTCGAGGAGGCGGTCATCGCCGTCGCGGCCCGTCACGGCGTGGAGGCCGGCCGCGTCGAGGGACGCTCCGGGGTGTGGGTCCGCGCCGACGCCCGCGGACGGGACCGCAAGCTGTGCGCCGTCGGGGTGCGGGTGGCGCGCGGCGTGACGATGCACGGGATCGCCCTCAACGCCTGCCCGGACCTGAGTGCCTACGACCGCATCATCCCGTGCGGCATCGACGACGCCGACGTCACCACGCTCAGCGTGGAGACCGGCCGGCAGGTCACCCCGCTCGACCTCGCCGACGATCTCGCCGCCGAGCTGGTGAGCGCGCTCACACCCCTCGTGGCCGGTCGCGAACCCGCCCCGGTCTCTGCGTAGGATCACGAGGGTGAGCGTCAAGCCCGAAGGCCGCAGGATGCTCCGCGTCGAGGCACGTAACGCGGAGACGCCCATCGAGCGCAAGCCCGAGTGGATCAAGACCAAGGCCGTGATGGGTCCGGAGTATCGGGACCTCAAGCAGCTGGTGCACGGTCGCGGTCTGCACACGGTGTGCGAGGAGGCCGGCTGTCCCAACATCTTCGAGTGCTGGGAGGACCGCGAGGCGACGTTCCTCATCGGTGGCTCGCAGTGCACCCGTCGCTGCGACTTCTGCCAGATCGACACCGGGAAGCCGTCCCCGCTGGACCGCATGGAGCCGATGAAGGTCGCCGACTCGGTCAGGCAGATGGGCCTGAAGTACTCCACGGTCACGGGTGTGGCCCGCGACGACCTGGACGACGGCGGGGCCTGGCTGTACGCGGAGACGGTGCGCCAGATCCACGAGCAGAACCCGGGGACGGGCGTGGAGCTGCTCATCCCGGACTTCGACGCCGACCCGGACCAGCTCGCCGAGGTCTTCTCCTCGCGGCCGGAGGTCCTCGCCCACAACCTCGAGACGGTGCCCCGCATCTTCCGCCGCATCCGACCCGGCTTCCGTTACGAGCGGTCCCTCCGGGTGCTGACGATGGCCGCCGAGGAAGGCCTGGTGACCAAGTCCAACCTCATGCTGGGCATGGGTGAGACGTTCGACGAGGTCGTCGAGGCGATGCAGCTGCTGCGCGACGCCCGCTGCGACCTGCTCACCATCAACCAGTACCTGCGCCCGTCGGTGCGGCACCACCCCGTCGAGCGATGGGTCAAGCCGGAGGAGTTCGTCGAGCTCTCCGAGATCGCCGAGGAGATCGGCTTCCTCGGCGTCATGGCCGGACCGATGGTGCGTTCGTCCTACCGGGCCGGGCGCCTCTGGGCTCGCGCGATGACGAAGAAGGGCCGTCCCGTGCCCGAGGCGCTCGCGCACCTCACCGAGGAGACGACCTCCCGGCAGGAGGCGAGCTCCGTCGTCAGCCGGCTGGGCGTCCCGGTCGGCTCGTGACACGTATCCTTGGGGATCATGGCCCGAACGAAGTCTGACTCCGAGTCGACCGGCGACGCTGCACCCAAGGAGAAGAAGCAGCGCTGGTACCACAACGTCCGTGACGCCTACAAGCTCACGCGGCAGGTCTACCCGTCCATCACCTGGCTGCTGATCGGCACGTTCGTCCTCGTCATGGGCGCGGCGCTGGCCATCGGCTTCGCCTGGGGTCACCCGATCTACATGAGCTTCTTCGGGCTCCTGCTGTCGGTGACCCTCATGATGGTCATCCTCGCGGTGCAGGTCCGGAAGGCCAGCTACAAGCAGATCGACGGCCGCCCCGGGGCCGTCGGCGCGGTGCTCGGCCAGATCCGGCGCGGCTGGAACCTCGAGGAGGAGCCGGTCGCGGTCAACCCCCGGACGCAGGACGTGGTCTTCCGGATGATCGGCCGGCCCGGGATCGTGCTGATCTCCGAGGGTCCGAGCCACCGGGTGAACCGGATGCTGAACGACGAGAAGCGCAAGGTCTCGCGGGTCGCCCCGAACGTGCCGGTCCACCTGGTCCAGTACGGCAACGACGACGGACAGGTGCCGATCGGCAAGCTCATCCGCACCGTGCAGCGCCTGCCCAAGCGGCTCACCTCCGCTGAGGTCGCGCAGGTCGCCAAGCGCATGCAGGCGCTCGGGAGCGCGAAGCTGCCGGTGCCGAAGGGTGTGGACCCCATGCGGGCGCGGCCCGACCGGAAGGCGCTCAAGGGTCGCTGACGAACGCGAGCGGAGGTTGGGGGCGAGGAACGAGCACCCGGCCGGAGCGGAGCGTGAGGGTAGGTCTGCTACCGGATCTTCGTGATCGTGGTGCCGGCGGCGACGTCGTGCAGGCCGCGGCCGTCCCCGGTCCACACGACGGCGGGGATCACGAGGCACAGCAGCACGGTCCGGATCAGGGCCCGCACCGGCCCGGCGGGACCTCGGCCCGGCGTGCGGACCGCCAGGCCGGCGACCAGGTGCCCCGGGCTCGCGCTGAAGACGGCCACCGTGGCGACGGTCATGAGGGCGAAGATCCCGAGTGTCGCCATCGGAGCCAGATCGAAGAAGCCCGCGCTGAGCACCGAGGCGAGCGCCCAGTCGATGGCAAGACCAACGAGCCGCCGCAGCGGGCCGGCCGTGGGCGGGAGCTCGGGATCGGGCACCGCACGAGCCTAACCGGGCGTCCGCGATGGTCGGAGGATGGACGGACGTAACGTGCCTGACACATCCGGGTGACACTGGGGTAACTGCCCCGGGCTAGCGTCGGGATGTTCGCAAGCCGAGATCCTGGCCGTCCCCTGGACCCCACCCTCAAGGAGCTATCGGATGTTCTCGACACCCGAGGAAGCCATCGCCTTCACGAAGGAGCAGGACGTCAAGTTCGTCGACGTCCGCTTCTGCGACCTGCCGGGCATCATGCAGCACTTCAACATCCCGGTGGAGGCGTTCACCCCGGACGCCTTCACCGACGGGCTGATGTTCGACGGGTCGTCGATCCGTGGGTTCCAGGCGATCCACGAGTCGGACATGAAGCTGGTCCCCGACGTGACGAGTGCGTTCGTCGACCCGTTCCGCAAGCAGAAGACCCTCGTGGTGAACTTCTCGATCGTCGACCCGTTCACCGGTGAGGCCTACTCCCGCGACCCGCGGAACATCGCCGCCAAGGCGGAGGCGTACCTGAAGACGACCGGCATCGCCGACACCGCCTACTTCGGCGCCGAGGCCGAGTTCTACATCTTCGACGACGTCCGGTTCTCCACCGACCAGCACTCCAGCTTCTACTACCTCGACTCCAACGAGGCGGCGTGGAACACGGGCCGTGAGGAGGACGGGAACAACCAGGCCTACAAGACTCGGTACAAGGGCGGGTACTTCCCCGTCTCCCCGTCCGACCAGTTCGCCGACCTGCGCGACGAGATCGTCACCGAGATGCAGAACGTCGGGCTCGAGGTGGAGCGCGCGCACCACGAGGTGGGCACGGCCGGTCAGCAGGAGATCAACTACCGCTTCGGCACGCTCCGTCACGCCGCCGACGACGTGCTGAAGTTCAAGTACATCGTCAAGAACACGGCGTGGAACGCGGGCAAGACGGCGACCTTCATGCCGAAGCCGCTGTTCGGTGACAACGGCTCGGGCATGCACTCCCACCAGTCGCTCTGGAAGGACGGCGAGCCGCTGTTCTTCGACGAGCGCGGCTACGGCGGCCTGTCCGACACGGCACGCTGGTACATCGGCGGTCTGCTCAAGCACGCGCCGTCGCTGCTGGCGTTCACCAACCCGACCGTGAACTCCTACCACCGCCTGGTTCCCGGCTTCGAGGCGCCGGTGAACCTGGTCTACTCGGCGCGGAACCGCTCCGCCTGCATCCGCATCCCGATCACCGGCTCCTCGCCGAAGGCCAAGCGCATCGAGTTCCGCGTGCCGGACCCCTCGTCGAACCCGTACCTCGCGTTCTCCGCCATGCTCATGGCCGGCCTGGACGGCATCCAGAACCGGATCGAGCCGCCGGAGCCGGTGGACAAGGACCTCTACGAGCTCCCGCCGGAGGAGCACGCCGCGATCGGTCAGGTCCCGGACTCGCTGCCGAAGGTGCTCGACGCGCTCGAGGCGGACCACGAGTTCCTCACCCAGGGTGACGTGTTCACCGAGGACCTCATCGAGACCTGGATCGAGTACAAGCGCGAGAACGAGATCGACCCGCTGCGGCTGCGCCCGCACCCGCACGAGTTCGAGCTGTACTACGACATCTGATCCGGGGCTCTCCAACCCCTCTCAGTAGTTGCCGAGAACGGCGGCTGACCTGCGGAGACGTCTCTCGACGTCTTCCAGCGTCAGTCGCCGTTCTTGGTTGTGTGTGTCGCAGAAGCCGGTGGCCCGAACCTGGCACCAGACCTGGCACCAGGACGATGTCGACTCCTGGAAGGCGTCCGATGGCGCCTCTCGTGCCGGGGCGCCTCCGGAGCGCCTCAGCGGCCGAAGGTCTCCGGGTCCACCGGCCGTTCCCGTCGCGGCACGTTCTTCCGGACCACCAGCAGATAGGACTCCGTCACCAGCTCCGCGGCGAGGTCGGCGTCGACGTCGCCGCCGGCGTGCAGGGTGATCCAGTGCCTCTTGTTCATGTGATAGCCGGCCGTGACGTGGGTGTGGGTCTCACGCAGCTCCCGGGCGTCCTCGGGGATGGCCTTGAGGATGACCAGCGGTTCGCCGGTGATGTCGGTCTGGAGCATGAAGACCTTCTGCCGGACCTTCCAGACGTCCCAGTCCGGGCCGAAGGGGTGGGTCAGCTCGGAACCGGGCAGCTCCTCGGCGCGTTCGGCGGCCCGGTGTTGCAGGGCTAGCAGGTCCACGGACTCTCCTTCCCGGGGGTCGCCGGGTTCTGCCCCGGCGGCGGTGTGCATGCCTCGGCCATGGTCCCGCGACCGCGCAGTCGCAGGCCCTTGCCGTTCGGACCGGTGCACTGCATAGTCTGCTCTGCCCGAGGCCCACCGAGCAGGAACCACAACCGTGACCCAGCCGCCCCACCCTGACCGTCCACACTGGCGCGTCTACCCGGTCGGGCTCGTCGGCGAGCTGGTGAACGCGGCGATCAACGCGCTCATTCCGTTCCTTCTCGGCACCGGGCTGGCGTTCCTGCTCATGCTCGCAGTCGGGTTGGTCGCCGAGGAGGGGGTGCTAGATCCGGGCACGAGCACGGCACTGGACCAGCTCGCGCGCGCCGCGGCGGCGCCCGTGCTCGCCCTGCCCTTCGGAGTGGGGCTGCTGACCACGGTCCTGTTCGCACTGCGCGAGACGATCACCTCCCGAGCCCTCGCCCGGGCAGCAGCACGCGGCGCCCCACGCACCGCCGTGCCCCATCCGAGCCAGGTCGACCTCGTGGCGGCCGAACCGCCGTTCTTCGCCTTCTTCCTCTTCTCGGTCTGCCTCGCAGGGCTCGGACTGTTGTTCTGCGTCGTCGCCGCCTTCACCGTCAACGACAGCGAGATGGAGTTCCTCGCGACCATCGTCGCGGTGACCGGAGCCTGCGGCCTGCTGGTCGTCCTCTCACTCCTCGGCCGGCCTGCCTACCGCCGTCGGCGACTCGCGATCGCGGCGCACTGGACCACCGTCGAGGAGCGAGCGGCGTGGAACCGTGCGGCACCCGCACCCTCCCGGACGAACGCGGACGGGGCGGGGCTCCCGGACACGCTCCGTCGGCGGAAGACGGTGGCGACGCGATACGAGGTTGCCGCAGCAACGTGCCTCGGCCTCGGCTTCGGCCTCCTACAGCTGTGGCTGTTCGTCACCCACCCGCATCGCTCGACGACCGAGGCCGGCCCACGGGTGGACCACGCCGCCGGGATCGAGGCTGTGCTCGACGTCGGCATCTGGCTCTTCGCAGCCCTCATGGGCGTCGGCGTCGTGCTCGCCATCCTCGGGTACTTCGCCGGGTCCGCGGTCCAGCAGGGCGAGCGGGCGATCCTGACCGACGCGCTGAACGACCCGGAGGCACCTCGGCCGCCCGGCGCCCTGCTGCAGAAGTACGCCGCTCGACAGCCCGTGGTGCTCGCTCAGGCCCTGACCGTCGTCGCGTCGCTGGGCGTCACGTTCGGGTGGGCGGTCCACAGCCTCGGCACCGGAGGCATGGAGGACGTCGCGACGCTCTACGGCGGCGCCCGTGAGACGTTCGGTGGTCTCGTGACGCAGGCGCAGATCACCCTGGTCGTCTCGGTCGCCGTCGTCCTGCTCGCCATCCTGTGGAACGCCGGCGCCGCCATCCACGGGCACGACCTGCGTTGCCGCGTCGTCGAGCGCTGGCCCGTCAAACCGGCACCACGCATGGTCGGCGAAGACGGCAAGAAGAAGCCTGACCCGGCCTCGATCGGTCCCTCGCTCACGCCCAAGGAGGCCCGGACCGCCCCCGAGCGATGACCTCAGGTGTATGCCGCCCAGCCGAAGCTCCCCCGCCCCGGTGTGTCATCGCCAGAGTCGTCGCCGCCGGCGGCACCATCGGAGGTCACCCTCGGCAGCCTATCCGCTGGTCTCATCGGTGACAGCAGGCCTCCGGATGACGACGAGCACCGCCCCGACCACGGCAAAGGCGTGGCCGAACAACGCCACATAGATGCCGTCGAGCAGGACGACGTCGAAGACCACGCCTACCAGCGCGCCGGCCAGGAAACCCAGCCAGGCGCCGACGAGACCCTTCAGCAGCGTGGCGGTGGCCGGCCGGCCGCGGATCATCCAGACTGCCGCGACGACGAGACCGATCGCCGTCACCGAGAGGGTCGGCATCAGCATGGTGCACTCCTCACACTCGCGGACCTGAGCTCACCAGCGTGCGCCGTACGAGCTGCCGCGACATCGGGGAGGTCACGGACATCACCCCTGATTCGGGCCATGCAGGAGAGACAGCGTCTGGGCGCAGTGATCCGTGCCCGGCCGAGACGTAGCCGACGGGGTGGCATGCCGCCTGTGGGTGGTCCGTTCCTGTGGCAGGCCGGTTGACCTGGGTCTACGGTCGAACTGGACTCGCGGAAGCTCGACGGGGAGGCCAACCGATGGGCGCGAAGTCACGGATCGTCGGCATCGTGCTGAGCCTGGCAGTCCTGCTGCCCCTCCCGGCGTCGGCGTGGGCGCCCGACGCCGGGACGGGCGCCTCACGACCGGACGGACCACGCGATGTCGAGCCCGCGCCGGTCAGCACTCCCGTCCGCACCACGCCCCACGCCGACTGGGTCGACTCGCAGAACGGGTGGGCGGTGACCGTCACCGTCAGTCGTGGGCACGCACGGGAGCCCGGGCGCACGACCTCCGAGGTCATCACGGCCGGGTCGGCGACCGCATCCGGCGGCGTTCCTGCGGTCGTCCTGCAGGCGTACCGCGACGCAGCCTCCGACCTCGCCCGGCTCGACCCGGGTTGCCACCTGGACTGGACGCTGCTGGCCGCGATCGGCCAGGTCGAGTCGAACCACGGACGGTACGGCGGTGCGGTGGTCGGCGCCGACGGCCTCACCTCGCCGCGCATCCTCGGCCTGCCGCTGAACGGCGTCGGCCCCGTCGCAGCGATCCGCGACACCGACGGTGGCGCGTACGACGGCGACACGGTCTGGGACCGTGCCGTGGGCCCGATGCAGTTCATCCCCTCGACCTGGGCGGCCGTCGCGTCCGACGGCGACGGCAACGGGGTCAGCGACCCGAACGACATCCACGACGCCGCGCTCGGCGCCGCCGTCTACCTCTGCGCCGGCGACGCCGACCTGTCCGATCCCGCGGACCTGCGCGCCGCGGTGCTGCGCTACAACCACTCGGACGCCTACGCCGACCTGGTCCTGGCGCTCATGGAGCGTTACCGGACCGGGACGACTCCCACACTCCCGGTGGGCCCGACAGCATCCGGGCCCGACGTGCCCGGCACCAGTGTCGGCGGCGCCCTCGGCGGCCGGGAGAACAGCGGCCGGGAGAACGGGCCGCAGGATGAACCGGGGCCGTCGGACCGGCCGGCACCGCGGGACGAGCCGGGCCGGTTGCACGGGCGCGAGACGCCCCGTGACGACAGACCCGCCGAACCGGACCCGTCCGAGAGCCCGACACCACCCGCCGAGCCGAGCGAGCCCTCGACCCCTCAGCCGGACGAGCAGCCCGGGACCACCCCCACCGAGGGCGAGCCGCCCACGGACGAGCAGCCCGGGACCGCCCCCACCGAGGGCGAGCCGCCCACGGACGAGCAGCCCGCGGCCACACCCACCGAGGACGAGCCGCCCACGGACGAGCAGCCCGCGGCCACACCCACCGAGGACGAGCCGCCCACGGACGAGCAGCCCGGGACCGCCCCCACCGAGGACGAGCCGCCCACGGACGAGCAGCCCGCGGCCACACCCATCGAGGGCGAGCAGCCCACGGACGAGGAGACGGGCAGCACACCGGACGAGGGTCCCGCCGAACCCGTCCGAGAGACCCTGACGGGCGAGCTTGCCCGCGTGGCCGGCGGCGGCTGGACGGTCGGCGGCAGCGCGGTGCATGTCGCTGACACCTCCAGGTCGGCGCCCGCTGACCTGGACGGCGACGGCACGGTCGAGACCCTCGGCAACGAGCTGGCCGGGCTGGAGTCCACGGAGGTGACCGTGACCGGGACCGTCGACCACGAGGTCCTTCGTGTCGAGGCCGTCGGCGAGCACGCCCTCGATCAGCCGTAGAAAAGCTCTTCGGCCGCGGCGCGGGCCCTCCTCGCGGTGCGCAACCACCGCTCCTCCAGGTCGAGCCGCCCGCCCGGCTCGTGGCCGAGGATCCGGGCGACCACCTCGAGCTCGCCCACCTCGTGCGGCAGTACGTCGGCCCGCCGTCCGCTCGTCCGGCCGGAGCCGAGGACGATCGCGTCCCGGATGCGCGAGGCCAGCAGCCACGCCTCCGCGAGCAGCGCGGTCTGCTCGGCCGGCACCAGCTCAGCCGCCCGGAGGGCGTCCAGGGCCCCCAGCGTCCCGGTGGTCCGCAGCTCGGGCACGGCTCCCCCGTGCCGCAGCTGCAGCAGCTGCACCGTCCACTCGACGTCGCTCAGGCCACCGGGACCGAGCTTGACGTGCCGGCTCGGAGCCACCCCCCGCGGCATCCGCTCGCTCTCCACCCGGGCCTTGATCCTGCGCAGCTCCCGGACCTGGGTGTCCGGCAGACCGCCCTCCGGGTAGCGCAGCGGATCGATCATCGCCTCGAACCGGGCCGCGAGCTCCGCGTCGCCGGCCACCGGCCGGGCACGCAGCAGCGCCTGCCGCTCCCAGGGCTCGACCCACCGCTCGTAGTACTCGGCGTAGGACGCCAGCGACCGCGTCAGCGGACCGTTGCGCCCCTCCGGCCGCAGGTCCGCGTCGACCTCGAGGACCGGCTCGGTCGCGGCCTGCTGGAGCGAGGACCGCACCCGCGACGCCACCTCGAGGGCCACGCGCGTGGCGAGCTCCTCGTCCGCGTCCGGCAGCGGGTCGTGGACGAACAGCACGTCGGCATCCGAGACGTACCCCATCTCGCGGCCACCGAGTCGTCCCATCGCGACCACGAGGTACCTCGACGGCGGCGAGTCCAGACCTGCCTGCGCCGTCGCCTCGGCCACGGCCACGCGCAACGCCCCCTGCAGCGCCACATCGGCCGCCTCGGTGATGAGGGCCGCCGACCGCGTCGGCTCTCCCATGCCCAGCACGTCACCGATCGCGGCACGCAGCAGACCCCGGCGCCGCAGGTAGCGGCCCGCGAGGACCTTCTCGAAGGGATCGCTGCGGCGTGCCTGGAGCGCCTTGAGCTCGGCGGCGAGCCCTTCCGGCGTGCGCGGGCTCAGCTCGCCCACCTCGTCCAGCCAGGCCACGGCCTCCGGCAGCCGTCCCAGTGCGTCCGCGACGTACCGGGACGTGGAGAGCACCTGTGCCAGCCGGCGCGGCATCTCCCCGGAGTCCCGCAGCAGCTTCAGGTACCACGGCGTGCCTCCGATGACCTCGGACAGCTTCCGGAACGCCAGCAGCCCTGCGTCCGGTGCCGGGCCCTCCGCGAACCAGCCGAGCATCACCGGCAGCAGCTGCCGCTGGATGCTCGCCGCCCGGGAGATGCCCTCGGTGAGCGCGGCGATGTGGTGCAGCGCGCCGGCCGGGTCGTGGTAACCGATGGCGGCGAGCCGGGCCCGGGCCGCCTCCGGGGCGAGCGAGACGTCGGACGTGCTCAGCCGGGCGGTGAGCGGCAGCAGGGGGCGGTAGAAGATCTCCTCGTGCAGATGCCGCACCTCGCGCCGCACCTGACGCAGCCGTGCGGTGAGCGAGTCGGCACCCTGGACACCGTCGACCCTCATGGCGCGGCCCAGTCGCCGCAGGTCCTCCTGCGCGGTCGGGACCAGAT
The DNA here is from genome assembly GCF_042665525.1 of Georgenia alba. Classification (NCBI taxonomy): domain Bacteria; kingdom Bacillati; phylum Actinomycetota; class Actinomycetes; order Allobogoriellales; family Allobogoriellaceae; genus Georgenia; species Georgenia alba. The sequence goes on along the minus strand of NZ_JBHTCQ010000002.1, from coordinate 689,119 downwards.
GGGAGCGGCGCAACCGGTGCAGCTGGATGCGGTGCTCGAGGACCCGCAGGAACCGGTAGTGATGGTCCAGGAGCTCGGCGTCGTCCCGCGCGACATACTCACCGGCCGCAAGCTGCGCGAGCCCGTCGAGGGTGGTCCCGGAACGGATCGACGGGTCCGTCCGGCCGTGCACCAGCTGCAGCAGCTGGACGGTGAACTCCACGTCCCGCAGGCCGCCGGCACCGAGCTTCAGCTGCCGGTCCGCCTCGGCCGCCGGGATGTGGGCCTCGACCCGCCGCCGCATCGCCTGGCTGTCCTCCACGAACCGCTCCTTCTCCACGGCGTGGAAGACCAGCGGGGCCACCGCGTCGCAGTACGCCCGCCCGAGCTCGACGTCGCCCGCGACGGGACGCGCCTTGAGCAGCGCCTGGAACTCCCACCCTTTGGCCCACCGCTCGTAGTAGGTGACGTGCGAGGCGAGCGTCCGCACCAGCGGGCCGTCCTTGCCCTCGGGCCGGAGGTTCGCGTCGAGCGGCCAGAGCGCCGGCTCCGTCCCGACGGCGGAGACGTTCCGCGCGAGGGCGGTGGCCAGGCTGGTCCCGACCCGGAGTGCCTCCGCCTCCTGCGCTCCCTCGGCCGGCTCGACGACATAGACGACGTCGACGTCGGAGATGTAGTTCAGCTCCCGCCCGCCGGTCTTCCCCATGCCGATGACCGCCAGCCGCGCCTGCTCCGACCTCGGGACGTCCGCCCGGGCGACGGCGAGGGCCGCCTCGAGGGCCGCGGCCACCGCGTCCGCGATCGCCGAGGCGACCTGCGGGAAGGCCTCGAGGGGATCCGGGCAGGTGAGGTCGTCCGCCGCGATCTGCAGGAGGCGGCGGCGATAGGCGCGGCGCAACGCGGCCACGCCGTCCTCGCCGCCCAGCCCGGCGACCGGGGCGACGTGGTCGGGGTCGGCGCCCACCGCCCGCAGGGCGTCGGCACGCACCTCGCCGTCGCGGTGGGTCAGCACCGACCGTTCCCCGGGGTGGTCCAGGAGCAGCTCGACGGCCTCCGGCCGCGCGACCAGCGCGTTGCCCAGCGCCGTCGAGAGCCCCAGCACGGCCAGGAGACGCCGCCGGGGCTCGCCGTCCTCGACGAGCAGCCGGCCGAGCGGCTCCTCGGCCGGTCCCTGCGCGGCCGCCTCGGCAAGACGTAGCAGCGCGAGCAGGGCCAGGTCGGGGTCGGCGACCCGACCCAGTGCCTCCTCCAGCGATGCGCCGGCGCCGGTCGCCCGGGCGACGTGCGTGGCGAGTGCCGGGTCCTCGAGGCGACCCACCGCGATCTCGGCGTCGGCGAACCCGAGCCGCCGCAGCGTCGTCGTGCGCGAGACCTGCCGGGTCATGGCATCACCCGCGGTCCTCAGAGCGCCGGGATGAACCGCTGCAGCTCGTACGCGGTGACCTGGTTGCGGTACTCCTCGAACTCGGTGCGCTTGTTCCGCAGGAAGTACTCGAAGGTGTCCTCGCCGAGCGTCTCGGCCACCAGCTCGGAGGACTCCATCAGCTCGATCGCCTCCCGCAGCGACGCGGGCAACGACTTGATCCCCAGGGCCCGGCGCTCGGCGCGGCTCATCGCCGCGACGTCCTCGCTGGCCCCCTCGGGGAGCTCGTAGTCCTCCTCGATGCCCTTCAGGCCCGCGTTGAGCAGCACCGCGAACGCCAGGTACGGGTTCGCCGCGGAGTCCAGCGCCCGGTACTCCACCCGCGCGGAGCCGCCCTTGTCCGGCTTGTACATGGGCACACGCACCAGCGCGGAGCGGTTGTTGTGGCCCCAGGAGATGTGGCTCGGCGCCTCGCCGCCGCCCCACAGCCGCTTGTAGGAGTTCACGTGCTGGTTGCACACCGCGGTGATCTCCGACGCGTGGCGCAGCAGCCCGGCGATGAACTTCCGTGCCGTCCCGGACAGGTGGAACTCGCCGGACGGGTCGTGGAAGGCGTTCTGGTCTCCCTCGAAGAGGGACATGTGCACGTGCATCCCCGAGCCCGGCGCGTCCACCAGGGGCTTGGGCATGAACGTGGCGAGGACGTCCTGGCGCAGCGCCACCTCCTTGATGACGGTGCGGAACGTCTGGATGTTGTCCGCCATGGAGAGGGCGTCGGCGTACCGCAGATCGATCTCGTTCTGCCCGGGCCCGCCCTCGTGGTGGGAGAACTCCACCGAGATGCCCATGGACTCCAGCGCGGTGATCGCGTCACGGCGGAAGTCGTGCGCCGTTCCGCGGGCCACGTGGTCGAAGTAGCCGCCGGTGTCGACCGGCACGAGCTTCTCCTCCGGCGAGGAGACGTCGTGGAAGAGGTAGAACTCGATCTCCGGGTGGACGTAGAAGGTGAACCCGGCGTCGGCCGCCTTGTTCAGCGCACGCTTGAGCACGCTGCGCGGATCGGACTTGGCGGGCTCGCCGGCGGGTGTGAGCACGTCGCAGAACATCCGCGCGACGCCGTTCTCCTCGCCGCGCCACGGCAGCACCTGGAAGGTGGAAGGGTCGGGCTTGGCGAGCATGTCGGACTCGTAGACCCGGGAGAGCCCTTCGATGGAGGAGCCGTCGAAGCCGATGCCCTCGGCGAACGCGCCCTCGAGCTCGGCGGGCGCGATCGCGACGGACTTCAGCACGCCCAGGACGTCGGTGAACCAGAGCCGGATGAAGCGCACGTCGCGCTCCTCGATCGTCCGGAGCACGTACTCCTGCTGCTTGTCCATCGACCACTCCCTCGTTCCGCCTGCTCCGGGCCAGCGCCGCGGTGACGCCGCACTCCCCCATCATGGCGTACGGCCGCGGCATAGGCTGGGCACGTCCACCACGGCTGCCAGGAGGAGAGATGTCCGACGCCGCGCCCGCGCCCCGTCGTGTCCGGGTGCACCACCTGCGCCAGGCCAAGGAGCGGGGCGAGCCGATCACGATGCTGACCGCCTACGACGCCGTCACGGCCGGCATCTTCGACGAGGCCGGGATCGACGTCCTGCTCGTGGGCGACTCGATCGGCAACACGATGCTCGGCTACTCCGGCACCATCCCGGTCACCGTGGAGGAGATGATCCCGGCCGTCCGTGCCGTCAGCGGCGCCGTACGCCGCGCCCTGGTCGTCGCCGACCTGCCCTTCGGCTCGTACGAGGCGAGCCCGGAGCAGTGCCTCGCCACGTCGGTCCGCATGTTCAAGGAGGGCGGGGCGCACGCCGTCAAGCTCGAGGGCGGCGCCCACCTCGCGGAGCACGTGGCGCTGCTGACCCGCTCCGGCATCCCGGTGGTCGGGCACGTCGGGTTCACCCCGCAGTCGGAGAACCTGCTGGGCGGCAAACGGGTGCAGGGTCGCGACGACGAGGCCGCCGAGCGCCTGGTCGGTGACGCCCTGGCCGTCGCGCAGGCTGGGGCGGTGGCCGTCGTGCTCGAGATGGTGCCCGCCGCGGTGGCCGTCCGGGTCAGCGAGGTGCTCGAGGTCCCCACGATCGGGATCGGCGCCGGCTCGGACGTCGACGGCCAGGTGCTGGTGTGGACGGACATGGCGGGCATGACGTCCTGGTCGCCGCGATTCGCGCGCCGGTTCGCCGAGCTCGGTGCCGAGCTGCGGGGTGCGGCCCAGGCATACGCGCAGGCGGTGCGGGGGCGGACGTTCCCCGCCGCGGAGCACTCGTTCGAGTAACTACCGCTCCTCGTCCCAGGACTGGTTCTCGGCGTTCCACTCCTCGTTGCGCTCCTTGGCGTGCTCCATCGCGCGAGCCGCCTCCTCCGCCGTCGGGTAGGGCCCCATGCGGTTGGTCCACCCGCGGGCCTTGCCGCGGACCACCTGGCCCGATCCGAGGTCGTAGTAGTACTCGTCCTGCTCGCTCACATCGACTCCTCGTCGTGCCCCAATAGACTCACCACCATGCTGGCCGACCGAGCTCCCCGCGGCACCCTGGTGCCGGGGACCGTCTCCCCGGTCCGCGCCGTTCCCGCCGAGATCCCCCGGCCCGAGTATGTCGGACGCACCGGACCGGAGCGGGTCACCGCGTCCGACGTCAAGAGCCCGGAGACCGTCGAGCGCATCCGTCGCGCCGGCCGGCTCGCCGCACGCACCCTGGAGCACCTCGGGCCGCACGTGGCGCCCGGCACCACCACGGAGGAGCTGGACGTGCTCGGGCACGAGTTCCTCGTCCGGCACGGCGCCTATCCCTCCACCCTGCGCTACCGGGGCTTCCCGAAGTCGATCTGCACCTCCGTCAACGAGGTCATCTGCCACGGCATCCCGGACAGCACCGTCCTGGCCGACGGCGACATCCTCAACATCGACGTCACGGCGTACCTCGACGGGGTGCACGGTGACACCAACGCGATGTTCCTCGTCGGTGACGTCGACGAGGAGTCGCGGCTGCTGGTCGAGCGCACGCGGACCGCGATGGAGCGAGGAATCCGCGCGATCCGGCCCGGACGGGAGGTCAACGTGATCGGCCGTGTCATCGAGTCCTACGCACGGCGGTACGACTACGGCGTGGTCCGGGAGTTCACCGGCCACGGGGTCGGCGAGGCCTTTCACTCGGAGCTCGTGGTGCCGCACTACGACAGCGCCCCCGCCCACGACGACGTCATGGTCCCCGGCATGGTCTTCACCGTCGAGCCCATGCTCACCCTGGGGTCGCCCGACTGGGAGCAGTGGGACGACGGCTGGACCGTCGTGACGCGCGACCGGTCCCGGAGCGCGCAGTGGGAGCACACCGTCGTCGTCACCGACGACGGCGCCGAGATCCTCACCCGTCCGTGAGAAGCCCGCACACCGACAGGAGCGTCATGAGCACAGCAGGGACCGCCGTCGCCTTCGGGATCGACATCGGAGGCTCGGGGATCAAGGGGGCGCCGGTCGACCTCGCGACCGGCGAGCTCATCGCCGACCGGCTCCGCATCCCGACGCCGCAGCCCTCCACCCCGCAGGCCGTCGCGGCGACCGTGGCCGAGCTCGTCGACTCGTTCGATCTCGCGGACGACGTGCCGGTAGGACTGACCGTGCCCGCGCCGGTCAAGCACGGCGTCGTGCCGTTCATCGCCAACCTGGACCAGTCGTGGACCGGGGTGGACGTGCCGTCACTCATGAGTGAGGCGACCAGGCGGCCGGTCTCCGCGGTCAACGACGCCGACGCCGCCGGGGTGGCCGAGGCCGCCTTCGGTGCCGCCAAGGGAACGCCCGGCGTCGTCATCGTCACGACGCTCGGCACCGGGATCGGCTCGGGCTTCCTCCTCGACGGCAAGCTCGTGCCGAACACCGAGCTGGGCCACCTGGAGATCGACGGGTACGACGCCGAGGACCGCGCCGCCTCCTCCGTCAAGGAGGCCGAAGGGCTGAGCTGGCGCAAGTGGGCCAAGCGGCTGCAGCGCTACTACGAGTTCGTGGAGATGCTGTTCTCCCCCGACCTCTTCGTGGTCGGCGGCGGGGTGAGCAAGAAGCACGAGAAGTTCCTGCCGCTGCTCGAGCTGAAGACCCCCATCGTGCCGGCGGGCCTGCGCAACACCGCCGGCATCGTCGGGGCGGCGCACCTGGCCGCCATCGGTCACAACTGACGCCGGCCCCCGCATCGTCCGGTGGCCGGGCTCACCCTCCCCTGGCCCGAGGCCGGCCGCAGTCAGGGTCCGATCAGGGTCCGCCCCGGATGTCCTCGGCCGCCGGAAGCCGCATGCTTGAGGTAGTCCCCGAGAGAGGAGCCCCAACATGTCCGACATCCGCGCATCGTTGGCCCGCAGCGGCCTCGTCCGTCCCCGTGGCGGCCGCATCGTCGCCGGGGTGTGTGCCGGGCTCGGCCGCCGCCTGGGCGTACACCCCTGGGCGCTGCGGCTCGTCTTCCTCCTCCTGCTCGTCATTCCGGGCCCGAGCCTCGTCACGTACCTCGTGCTATGGATCCTCATGCCAGACGAGGCCTGAGACGACCGGCCACCACGATCGAAGGAGACATCCATGTCCGACGTCCGCATGTCCATGTCCCGGCAGGGTCTCGTCCGCACCCGCAACAACCGCATCATCGCCGGCGTCTGCTCGGGGCTCGGCCGCCGCTTCGGCCTGGGTCCGTGGGCGGCCCGCCTGCTCTTCGTCCTGATCCTCATGGTGATCCCCGGCAGCCAGCTGTTCGTCTACCTGATCCTGTGGATCCTCATGCCGAACGAGTGACGCGGCGGCGAGGGCCGTAAGGGCGGATGAGTCGGCCGGTACGCCGGGTTCTGTCCCGCGGCCTGCGCCGCGGTGGCGGCCATCCATCTACGACGTACGTTGCCGCACGCCTCCAGCGACCTACCCGCAGGCTCGGGCGGGCCGCCCTCATACGCCTGCTGTCTGGTCTTGCTCCGGGTGGGGTTTACCGAGCCGCGACGGTCACCCGCCGCGCTGGTGGTCTCTTACACCACCGTTTCACCCTTACCGCCGGGCCGGGCCCGACGGCGGTCTGCTTTCTGTGGCACTGTCCCGCGGGTCACCCCGGGTGGGTGTTACCCACCACCCTGCCCTACGGAGCCCGGACGTTCCTCGGCACACCCGCAGGTGTGACGCGACCGCCTGGCCGACTCATCCGCGCAGCCGATTCTAGCGGCCGGTTAACATCCCGGGGTGCTCCTGCTCCTTCCCCCGTCCGAGGGCAAGACCGCTCCCGCCCACGGCCGTCCCGTCGACCTCGCCGAACTCTCGGCGCCCGGCCTCGCCGGCGCCCGTGATCGGGTGCTCGACCACCTCATCGACAGCTCGGCGCGGCCCGACGCCACCGGCATCCTCGGCGTCGGTGCCGGCCTCGCCGAGGAGGTCCGCGCGAACACCGCCCTGCGAACCGCACCGGCCGGGCCCGCGGCCACGGTCTACACCGGCGTGCTCTTCGCCGCGGCCCGGCTCGGCCACCTCACGGGCACGGCACGACGCCGCGCCACCGCCTCGGTCCGCATCTTCTCCGGGCTCTGGGGAGTCCTGGCACCCGGCGACCGGATCCCGGCCTACCGGCTGTCGATGGACGTCACGCTGCCCGGGCTCGAGCCGCGGCGGAAGCTGTCCGCCTACTGGCGTGAGCACCTCCCGGAGGTCCTCGACGAGCAGGCGGTCGGCGACGTCGTCGTGGACTGCCGGTCGGCCACCTACGCGGCGTCCTGGCGACCGCCCGCGGGCAGCGACCACGTCGACGTCCGCGTGGTGCGGGAGCACGACGGCCGCCGTCAGGTGGTCTCGCACAACGCCAAGCACGCCCGCGGGCTCCTCGTGCACCACCTGCTCACCCGGCCGGGCCGGCCGCTCCGCTCGGCGCAGGACGTGGCCGCGGCGGCCGAGGAGATGGTGACCCGGGACGAGCCGGCACAGGGGGAGAACACCGGCCAGGTGGACGCGGTCGAGCTGGACCACCGGCCGCGGGGCTGGACCCTCACGCTCGTCAGTCGTCGAGCCTGACCAGGACGTAGCCGTGCTCCTCGGAGACGAGCACCTCGTCCTCCGGGGCGCTGTCGATCGCGGAGAGCTCACTGAGCGTGAAGTCGATGCTCACACCCTCGGTGCGGTGCCCGCGCAGCGCGACGACGCCCAACCCGCCGGTGCGGGACCGGGCGTACTCGTACAGGTCCAGCAGCTCCGCGTCGACCTGTGCGGCGAGCTCCTCCCGCTCGCCACGCGTCTTCTCCAGCTCGGCATCGATCTCGGCGAACGACGCGTCCCGGTCGGCCGTGTGCCGCTCGATGTCGGCCGCGATGGCCTCCTCCTGCGTCTGGAGCTCCGCGGCCCGCTTCTCGGCCTCCTCGAGCCGCTCCATGACCTCCAGCTCGGCCTCCTCCAGCACGGCCTGACGGTCCGCGAGCTGGGCGAGCTCGTTCTGCAGCGCCACCAGCTCACGGGACAGGCCCTGCCCGGAGTCGAGCTGGGCCTGGTGGCGTGCCGCGCGGTTGCGGACCTGCTCCACGTCGGCCTCGGCGCGATTCAGCTCGCGGCGGGTGTCCGACAGCACGGTCTTCGCCTCCACCTGCGCGCGGTGCACGTCCTCGGCGCGGCCCTGCAGCTCCTCCAGCGTGCCCAGCACGGGCAGCGTGCGCCGCTGGTGCGCGAGCTTGGCGATCCGGGTGTCGAGGGCCTGCAGGTCCAGCAGCCGCCGCTGGGCGTCCTTGGGGGCGGTGGTCACGAGCGGGCTCCTTCCAGCACGAGCTCCCACGGGTCGGTGACGAGTGTCGAGACGTGCACGTCCAACCTAGCGTCGCGCGCCTCGGCCGCGGTACGCAGTAGATCCGCGGCCCGCGGCAGCCACGGCCACTCGCTCGCCCAGTGCGTGGCGTCCACGAGGAACGGCCGGCCGCCGGAGAGGTGCTCGGACGCCGGGTGGTGCCGCAGGTCGGCCGTCACGTAGACGTCGGCGCCCAGGGCGCGCACGCGGCCGAGGAGCGAGTCCCCCGAGCCACCACAGACCGCGGCGGTGCTGACGACCGCGTCCAGCTCCCCACCCACGCGGATCCCCTGCGGCGTCGCCGGCAGGGCGTCGGCGACCCGGGCGGCGAACTCCCGCAGCGTCACCGGCTCGGCGAGCCGCCCGATCCGCCCGGTCCCGGTTGCGGCGCCGGGATCTGCCTGGGCGAGCAGGCTGAAGGCGGGCTCCTCGTACGGGTGCGCGGCCCGCAACGCCTGCACGACGGCGGAGCGCCGAGCCCGGGGCAGCACCATCTCGATGCGGTCCTCGGAGACCTCCTCCGTCCGCCCCACGGACCCGATCGTCGGGTTCGCCCCGGCGAGCGGGCGGAAGGTGCCGGTACCCGGTGCCACGAACGCAGCCCGCTCGTACTCCCCGAGCCGGCCCGCCCCGGCCGCCGCGAGAGCGTCCACCACGTCCGTCGTCGCCTCGTGCGGCACGAACGTCACCAGGGTGTCGAGGGCGTCAGCGGGCAGCGGCGCCACAGGCCGGACGTCCACCAGGCCGAGCAGGTCGGCCAGGGCCTGCGAGACGCCCCCCTCTGCCGCGTCGGCGTTCGTGTGCGCGGTGTAGAGGGCGCACCCGCCACGCACGAGGTCGTGGACCACCCGGCCCTTCGGGTTCGTCGCGGCGACGCTCGAGGTGCCGCGCAGGTACAGCGGGTGGTGGGTCACGAGCAGGTCGGCACCCATCTCCAGCGCCTCCCGAGCGACATCCTCCACCGGGTCGACGGCGAGCAGCACCTTCCGGACCGGTTGAGCCGGGTCACCCGCGACCAGGCCAACGGCGTCCCAGTCCTCGGCCGTGCCGGGTGGGTAGTGGCGCTCCAGGACGGAGAGCAGATCGGCGAGGAGCAGGTCGGTCATCCGCACGAGCGTATCCCGGGCCCTGGCCGGCTCGGGCCGCTTCCCTATGCTTGGGCCGTGCCCAGCCTCCGGTGGCTTCGCCGTTACGCGCGCGAGCACCCCGTCGTGGTGCTCGCGGTGACGCTCGGCTACGCCCTGCTCGCCCTGGGCGGTGTGGCCTGGGCGAGCGGCCCCGACACGTACGAGGGCCTTCCGCCGGGCGTGGACGAGATCGCCGTCGGCGAGGAGCACCGCAACGGCGAGATGTCGGTCCGGGTCCGGGGCGCGCACCTCGTGTCGTCGCTGCCCGGCTACAGCCCGTTCGACGAGTCCAACGACGTCGTGGTCCTCGACCTGGAGGTGGAGAACCTGCTGGAGGAGCCCATCATCGATCCGTTCCAGGTCGCCGCGCTGCACCCCGAGGCAGGCCCCTGGGTCCGCGACTACACCCTGCTGCACCTGGACGGTTCCCGCCTCGACGCATTCCAGCCCGCGCTCCCGACCCGCATCCGGCTCGTGTACGAGGTGCGACCGGACGCGATCCCCGCCGGCCAGGACGTCGTCGTCTCGCTGTGGGACCGCCGGTTCGTCGAGGAGGCCGGTTACCTGCCGGGCTGGCGACACCCCGAGCCCACCGCGGCCCTGTCCGTCCCGGTCCAGGAGGGTGGCCTGTGATGCGTGGGGCGCTGCACTACCTGACGGCGTTGGGGCTGGTCGCGGCCACCTGGGCGGCCAGCGAGCTGGGACCCGACTCGTGGCAGCAGCAGGGACCGATCGCCGTCGAGGGTGACGCCGGCGAACGGCTCGTCGGACGCAACCTCGACGCCGCCGCCGTTCCCGAGGGCACCGCGGTCCGGACGGCCGACACCCTGCAGGTCGACGGCATCGAGGTGTCCGAGCTCCAGGCCGACGGCGTCTTCGTGATCGTCCCGGTCGCCGCCGCCACCGTGGTCGGGCCCGGGACGCTCGGTCATGCGGACCTGCTCGTCGACGGCGTCCGGTACAGCTCCCTCAACAACCGCCTGGACTACAGCAGCCCTTGGGCGACACCCCTCGCCGTCGGGATCCACCGGTACGGCGAGGTCGTGTTCGACGTCCCGCGCCACGTCGTGGACGGCGACGGTGACGTGCGCATCGAGATCGCCGCGCACACCGGCCTCGACACCACGCTCGACTCCGTCCTCGTGTTCGACATGAGTCTGGACGGCGTCCGGCACGAGGACCGTGTGCAGCTGTCCGACCCGCTCGAACGGGTCGTCAAGTGAGTGCGGCGAAGCGCGGCTGGTTCCGGCGGCACGTCGCCGCCCTGGCGAGCCTCGCCGTCATGCTGCCCGCGTTCGCGGTGACCTGGTACCTCACGGACTGGCGCGAGAGGCTCAACTGGGTCCAGGGCGAGCCGGTCGACGCCTCCGTGGGCGAGCCGGTCAGCTACCACGACTTCACGATCACGGTGGACCGGCACGACGTGCTGCACGACCCGCAGGGCTCGCAGCTGGTGCCCGGTACGGTGCTCGTCGTCGTCACGGCCCGGATCGAGCCGAACGACCCGGGTGCCGACAGCGTGATGTGCGACGTGCTCCTCGACATCGACGGGCGCCAGTGGGAGCCGGTGACCGACTCCACGGTCTTCATGCCCGCCGAGGGCATGGAGAGCGACTGCTTCTGGTACTCCGGCGTGCTCGAGCAGACGGACCACGCCGACTTCCAGATGGCCTTCATGGTGCCGGGGACGGCGCTCCGCTCCGGTCCGATGACGGTGCAGATCTCGACGGGGACCCAGCTGCCTCGGTACGTCCGGGTGCCGCTGCAGTAGCGGCGTCACCGATCCGGCCCAGGCAGTGGTCGAACGTCGCGGCCAGGAGGGCGACCTGCAGGAGGTCCGCCAGGGCGCTCACGACCGAGCTGACCGCGGGGTACACCGACTGCCACCAGAGCAGCTCGTGCGGCCCGATGAGCACGACGATCCCGCGGAACAGCCAGTCCGCACCGGACTGGATCGCGGTGTAGGCCAGCATGAAGCCGGTGATGGTCACCAGGCCGCCGCGGACCACCACGTGCCCCACGTCGACCAGCGCGTCGGCTCGGAGCCTGACGTCCTCCACCAGCTCGTCGGCGACGAACCGCACCGGGACCGGAAGGCGACGCTCGCGGGCCCGCCGGACACCGTGGGACCTGGTGCTGACGAGGTCGACGGCGGTGCGCTCGCCCAGCCGGCGCGCCAGGATGATGCCGGTCAGGGCGAGCCAGGCGAGCGGCAGCGCCAAGGTGCTCAGCGTCTCCCCCACGACCTGCGCGGCCTGGACGAGGACACCCCACAGCGCCTGCAGCGGCGGGGCCCCCTCGAGCAGCCCGTCCCACACCCGCGTCCACCACCCGACGAACGCGCGGCCCGCGAACCAGTCCGGGATCGCCCGCAACGGCTCGGTGACCAGCAGCGCGAGCAGGAACACCCACAGCGCCTCGAGGTACACCTCGATGGCGGCCACCCACGCCGGCAGCACCCGGCGCAGCTGATGGATGGCGAGGCGCAGCACGAACGCGCCGGCGATGAGGGACACGTTGATCCAGTTGAGCTCGAGCGTGAACCGTTCGGCGGCCTCCTCGTACGAGTCGAAGATGCGGCGCCGGACCTCGAACTGGTACTGGTCGACGTCCTCCTGCAGGAAGTTCCACGCGGAGTACATGACGAAGAACGGCACCATGACCTGGGCAGCGAAGGTGGTGACCTCCGAGGAGCGCCGCCGCGCACCGCTGGTCTCCCGCACGTCGAGGTCGAGCTGTCCCGCCGCCAGCCGCTCCTGGTACGCCGGCAGCAGCGGTCGCAGCACCAGGAACATGCCCACGAACGCGCCGAGCTGCACGAGGATCGGCAACGGCAGCGCGAGCAGGCCGACGTACCGGTTCTGGGTCGCCGCGAGCGTCGCCGCACCGAGCAGGCCTACGTACGACAGGTAGACGCCCGCCAGCGCGAACGCCAGCAGCTCGGGCCAGCGGGCCGCGATCAGCCGCCCGGTGTTCCGCAGGATGTCCCCCACGCGCGGCATCGTAGCGAGCGGCCCGCTCGTGCCAGCATGGGCACGGTGCGGACCAGCGCCAGACCCGTCCTCGTCCTCGACGTCCTCGGCACGGTCGTCGACCAGGCCGGCAGCATGACCCGGGCCGTCTCGGCCCGGACCGGCCTCAGCACCCCCGCAGCCGGCGACGTAGTTGCGCGATGGCTGGCTCACGTCGCCACCGAGGAGCGCGCGGTCGTCGAAGGCCGACGGGCGTTCGCCCCGAGTCACGAGCTCGACGCCGAGGCCCTCCGTGCCCTGGCGGACCAGGGCCGTCTCGCCGCCGACGACGTGGCCGCCCTCGCCGACACCTCCGCACGGCTGGCGCCGTGGCCGGACAGCGTCGCGGGCCTGGACGCACTGGCCGAGGACGTCACGGTGGTGGGCCTGTCGAACGCCAGCCGCCGGACCCTCACCGGCCTGGCCGGCCACGCGCGGCTCCGCTGGCACCAGCTCCTCTCCGCGGAGGAGGTGGGGACCTACAAGCCCGACCCCGCGCTCTACGCGCTGGCGCTACGCAGCGTGCCGGTCACAGCGACGCCGGTGGTCATGGCGGCCGCGCACGCGTGGGACCTGCGGGCGGCGGCGCAGGCCGGCCTGCGCACGGCCTACGTCCCGCGTCCCGGCGGCGACCCGCCCGGACCCGAGGACCACGTCGACCTGCACGTGACCGACCTGGCGGAGCTGCACGCCCGGATCCGGGAGCTCGCCCGGGCGGGTGACGACGGGTGACGGTGGGCCCGGCCGGTCTCGAACCGACGACCTCCGCGGTGTAAACGCGGCGCTCTGACCAACTGAGCTACAGGCCCGTGCGCCCGCAGGCGCCCCGACAGCGTAGCCCGGACCGCCGCTGTCCCGGCGCCGGTGGGCTAGCTCGGGAGCCTCGTCAGCGCCGCGCGGTACTCGGCGAGGTCACGCGCCTGCCCGGCGGGGCTGAGGACCGACCAGCGCACGATCCCGTCGGCGTCCAGGAGGAAGCTGCCTCGGCGTGCATGCCCCTTCGCGTCGTCGAAGACTCCGTAGCACCGCGAGACCTCACCGTGCGGCCAGAAGTCCGAGAGCAGGTCGAAACCGAACCCCTCCTCGTCGTCCCACGCGCGCAGCGTGAACATCGAGTCGGTGGAGATCCCGAGGACGCGCACCCCGCGCCCCGTGAACTCCGGCAGGTGGTCCCGAAGCTCCGCCAGCTCGGCGTGGCACACGTGCGAGAACGCGAACGGGTAGAACACGAGCGCCACCGGGGTGCCCCGCAGCGCACTCAGCCGCACCGGCGTGCCGCGGGTGTCCGGCAGCTCGAGATCCGGCGCCGGCGAGCCGACGGACGGAAGGCCCGACCCGCCAGGCGCGCTCACCGCCGCGACCGGCTCCGAGCGGCGATGCGGATGCCGTTCCACGCCGCCCCCACCGACGTGGCCGACGTCGCCAGCATCCCCGCGGTGCGGGCAGCCTCCTCGACGTCCGCCGGCACCACGTGCCCCTCACGGCCGGGCTTCGGCGTGAACACCCAGATCAGGCCGCCGTCGTCGAGGTTGGACTGCGCGTCGACGAGCAGGTCGGTCAGGTCCTCCTGGCCGCCGTCGTCCGCCCTCCACCAGATCACGGCCCCGTCGCACACGTCCCCGTAGTCCTCGTCGACCAGCTCGTTGCCGGTCGCCTCCTCGACGGTCCGGCGCACCGCGGGGTCGACGTCGTCGTCGTAGAGGAACTCCTGGATCACCTGCCCGGTGGTGAAGCCGAACCTGCTGGCTCCGGCTCCCGCGCTGACAGCCACGTGCGTCCTTTCCTCCCCAGAGCCGTGCGGCTCCTGCTTCTCGTCGGACGCCGGTCGGCGCCCGCATCGGATGCTCAAGCCCACCGTAGTGGCGGGTCCTACCGCAAGCCTGGCGATCGGTGAGCCGGGCCGCCGTCGCGGCGGCGGTGGGTGTCCGGTGTCACACCGAACGGGGGCCCGGTGGTTCGACCCGGCGGCCCCGTGGCACGACAATGGTGCCTACCCTGAGGTGTCGCAGACCGTGCCGTCACCGCCGACGCAAGATGTGAGAAGAGGGAACGCGTGAGTTCACGAGACGAGTCCTCGCCGCTGATCGCCGGACTCCTCAGCCAGGTGAAGGACATCGACGCGGAGGAGACCCAGGAGTGGCTGGAGTCGCTGGACGGTCTCATCGACACCCGCGGCGGGCCGCGCGCCCGGTACATCCTGCTCAACCTGCTGCAGCGCGCGCGGGAGCGTTCGGTCGCGATCCCCAACCCGATCACGACGCCGTACGTCAACACCATCCCCGTCCACCAGGAGCCGTACTTCCCCGGTGACGAGGCGGTCGAGCGCAAGTACCGCGGCTGGATCCGGTGGAACGCCGCGGTCATGGTGACGCGCGCGCAGCGGCCGGGCATCGCCGTGGGCGGGCACATCTCCTCGTACGCGTCCGTGGCGACCCTGTACGAGGTGGGCATGAACCACTTCTTCCGGGGCAAGCATCATCCCGGTGGCGGCGACCACGTCTTCTTCCAGGGACACGCCTCGCCGGGCAACTACGCCCGCGCGTTCCTCGAGGGCCGGCTGACCGAGCAGGACCTCGACGGCTTCCGCCAGGAGTACTCCCACCCGGAGGGCGGCCGCGGCCTGCCGTCCTACCCCCACCCGCGGCGCATGCCCGACTTCTGGGAGTTCCCGACCGTGTCGATGGGCCTCGGGCCGGCCCAGGCGATCCAGCAGGCCTGGGTCAACAAGTACCTGCACGAGCGTGGGATCACGGACACCTCGCAGCAGCACGTCTGGGCCTACCTCGGCGACGGTGAGATGGACGAGCCCGAGTCGCGCGGCATGCTGCAGCTCGCCTCCTGGCAGAACCTCGACAACCTCACGTTCGTCGTGAACTGCAACTTGCAGCGGCTGGACGGCCCGGTCCGCGGCAACGGCAAGATCATCCAGGAGCTGGAGGCCCAGTTCCGCGGCGCCGGCTGGAACGTCATCAAGGTCATCTGGGGCCGGGAGTGGGACGCGCTGCTCAACGCGGACAAGGACCGCGCCCTGGTCAACCTCATGAACACCACCCCGGACGGGGACTTCCAGACCTACAAGGCGAACGACGGCGCCTACGTCCGGGAGCACTTCTTCGGCCGCGACCCGCGGACCAAGGAGCTCGTGAAGAACATGAGCGACGAGGACATCTGGGCGCTCAAGCGCGGGGGCCACGACTACCGGAAGCTCTACGCCGCCTACAAGGCGGCGTCCGAGCACACCGGGCAGCCGACCGTGATCCTCGCCCACACGGTCAAGGGCTACGGGCTGGGACCGTCCTTCGCGGGGCGCAACGCCACGCACCAGATGAAGAAGATGAAGACCACGGACCTGAAGATGCTCCGTGACGCGCTGCGCATCCCGATCTCGGACGAGCAGCTCGAGGACCCGTACAACGCCCCGTACTACCGCCCGGACGAGAACGACGAGGCACTGCGGTACATGCTCGAGCGGCGCAAGGCGCTCGGCGGCTACATCCCGGAGCGGATCACCGAGCGCAAGCCGCTCACGCTGCCGGACGAGAAGCCGTACGAGATCCTCAAGAAGGGCTCCGGGCAGCAGGAGGTGGCGTCGACCATGGCGTTCGTCCGCCTCCTCAAGGAGCTCATGAAGGACAAGGAGATCGGCCGCCGCATCGTGCCGATCATCCCGGACGAGGCGCGCACCTTCGGCCTCGACTCGATCTTCCCGACCGCGAAGATCTTCAACGTCCACGGCCAGAACTACACCTCCGTGGACCACGACCTCATGCTCAGCTACAAGGAGTCCGAGCAGGGGCAGATCCTCCACACCGGCATCAACGAGGCCGGCTCTGCGGCGGCGTTCCAGAGCCTCGGCACGGCCTACGCGGTGCACGGCGAGCCGATGATCCCGGTCTACATCTTCTACTCGATGTTCGGGTTCCAGCGGACCGGCGACCAGTTCTGGGCGGCCGGCGACCAGCTCGCCCGCGGGTTCATCATCGGGGCCACGGCCGGCAAGACGACCCTGGCCGGCGAGGGCACGCAGCACATGGACGGCCACTCCCCGGTCCTCGCCTCGACCAACCCCGCTGTGGTGCACTACGACCCGGCGTACGCCTACGAGATCCGGCACATCGTCCGCGACGGCCTGCAGCGCATGTACGGCGAGGACGAGGCGGACTCGAGGGACAAGGACGTCATGTACTACCTCACGGTGTACAACGAGCCGATGCAGCAGCCGGCCGAGCCGGAGAACCTGGACGTCGAGGGCGTGCTGCGGGGCATCTACCAGGTCTCCGCGCCCGAGGGTGACGGGCCCCGGGTGCAGCTGCTCGCCTCCGGCGTCGGGGTCCCGTGGGCGGTCCACGCCCGCGAGCTGCTCGCCGAGGACTGGGGCGTACGCGCCGGCGTGTGGTCGGTGACCAGCTGGTACGAGCTGCGCCGGGACGGCGTCGCCGCGGACGACCACAACTTCCTCCACCCGGGCGAGGAGCCGCGCGAGGCGTACGTGACCACCAAGCTGCGGGACGCCGGCGGGCCGTTCGTCGCGACGTCGGACTTCGAGCACCAGGTGCAGGACGCGATCCGTCCGTGGGTCCCGGGCGACTACTACGTGCTCGGCGCCGACGGCTTCGGCTACTCCGACACCCGGCCGGCCGCGCGCCGTCAGCTCTTCATCGACGCGCACTCCATGACCGTGCGTGCGCTGCAGGCGCTGGCGGACCGCGGCGAGGTCGACCGGGACGTCGTGCGGCAGGCGATCGAGAAGTACGACCTGTTCAACGTCCACGCCGGGGTCTCGGGCACGGCGGGCGGCGACGCCTGAGGCCCTGCTCGCCCGGTCGGCTCGCTCCGTCCGCTCGCTCGGTCGGCTCGTCGGTCTGCTCGTCAGTGACCGGGCGCCGTCGGTGGGCACCGGATAGGGTCGAGAGCATGTCGTGGATCGATCGGCTCCGCTCGTTGCTCGCGCGGCGGACGCCCGCGACGCGCGTGGGTGTCCGGCGTCCGTCAGCCACGAGGGACGGCGGTCAGGACCAGGGAGCGGAGATGGCGATGGAGGACGAGCTGCGCGCCAAGCTCGTGAAGAACCCCAACGACATCGACGCGTTCAAGGCGCTCGCCGAGCTCGTCCGGCGTCACGCCGCGGCGACGGCACCGGCGGACCCGCTGATCGCGGACAGCCATGTCAGCCCGCGGGACCGTGCCGCGGACCTGGCCGTGTGGTCGCTCGCCGAGGAGATCGCCGGCAACCCGCGCTCCTGGTACGCCCTCGTCGAGCTCGCCCGGCTCTCGCTGCACGACGACCGCGAGGGCGCCATGCGCCGGCTGGGCGGTGCCTGCGAACGTGACCACTCCGGCGTCGCGCTCGCCGAGTCCGTCCGGATGCTGCGGGAGGCGGACCTGCCGGGCGAGGGTCTGGGCCTGGGTGTCGGGCACTGGAACGCGAAGGAGCACGTGGTCGAGGCGGGTGTGCAGGTGATCCGGGCGGCCCTGGACGCGCACCGCCCGGCGGAAGCCCGGCGGTTGCTGGCCGCCCTGGCCGCCGACGGTCAGCAGGCCGGGACCGAGGACGCGGTCGCGCAGCTCGAGCCGGAGGTCACCGCCGCCGAGGCGGGGTCGAACGCCTGACCACGGCCCGGGCGGGTTTGTAGGCATCCGACAACGCTCGCCTATGCTCACCCCATGCCTTCACCCGAGCCCGCAGCCGCCCGGCAGCGCCGCGGCGGACGCGACACGGGCAGCTCCGACGTCGTGCGGCGCCTGCGGGGCGGCACCGACATGCTCACCACCGAGGCCCTGCGGCGGCTCGACGCCGAGCTCGACTGGTACCGCGACCTCGCCGCCGAGGACCGCTCCTGGATCGGGCTGGTGGCCCAGGCCGGGATCGCCGCCTTCATCAACTGGTACGAGACTCCGGAGGAAGGCTCCTACAACGCCCAGGAGATCTTCCGGGCCGCCCCGCCGGAGCTGACCCGCTCCATCTCGCTGCAGCACACGCTCCAGCTCGTACGCATCGTCGTCGAGGTGGTCGAGGACAACGCGGTCAAGCTCGCCGAGGAGGGCCAGCAGGCCGACCTGCGGGAGGCCGTCCTCGTCTACTCGCGCGAGGTCGCGTTCTCCGCGGCCGAGGTCTACGCCCGTGCCGCCGAGTCCCGCGGGGCGTGGGACGCCCGCCTCGAGGCGCTCGTGGTCGACTCGCTCATCCGCGGCGGGGACGAGACCCTGCGCTCGCGGATCTCCGCCCTGGGCTGGTCCGGCAAGGGCGGCACGCTCGTCGTCGTGGGCCAGGCGCCGCCGGACATGGACGAACGCCGGACCGCCGACCTGCGCCGCGCGTGCCGCCGCGCCGCGCAGGACGCGCTCGTCGGGATCCAGGGCGAGCGAGTGGTCGTGGTGCTCGGCGGGGAGGGCGACCTGCGCGCCGCAGCCTCCTCGCTGCTCCCCCGGTTCGGACCCGGCCCCGTGGTGCTCGGCCCCGAGGCGGGCGAGGTCGGTGACGCCGGCCGCTCCGCCCGGGCCGCGCTCGCCGGGATGCTCGCCGTCGCCGCCTGGCCCGGAGCACCGCGGCCGGTGCTCGCGGACGAGCTGCTGCCCGAGCGCATGCTCAACGGTGACCCGCTCGCCCGCCGCACGCTCGTCCAGGAGCTCTACCGTCCCCTCGTCGCGGCCGGCAGGCCCCTGGTGCAGACCCTCGAGGAGTACCTCGCCCAGGGTCGGTCCCTCGAGGGCGCGGCCCGTGCCCTCTACGTGCACCCGAACACCGTCCGCTACCGGCTGCGCCGGATCGGGCAGGTGGTCGGGTGGGACCCGACGGACGCCCGCGAGGGCCTCGTGCTGCAGATCGCGCTCGCCGTCGGCCGGCTCTCGGAGTCGGCCGTCGCCCACCGGGGCGTGTGATCGCGTGACGGACGTCTCACGGTACGGCCGGCGTCGCAGCGCGCATTGTAGGACTCCGACAAGGGCCTCTCGGGGAGTTGGTAGGCGTCGTAGGCGCGTCCGGCTCCCCGCCGACGGGAGGCTGGGACGGTGCTAGCCCTCCTGTGCCCTGGTCAGGGCGCCCAGAAACCCGGGATGCTCGAGTCGTGGCTCGAGCTCGACGGCGCGGCCGAGCGGCTCGAGGCGTACTCGGCCGTCACCGGGCTCGACCTGCGGTCGCTCGGCACGACGGCGGACGCGGACACGATCCGTGACACCCGCGTCGCGCAGCCCCTGCTTGTCGCGGCATCCCTCCTCAGCCTGCATGCGCTCGGCCTCGAGCGTGGCGTCGTCGGTGCCACCGCGGGCCACTCGGTCGGCGAGCTCGCTGCCGTCGCGGTCGCCGGCGTGCTGTCCGACGACGACGCGCTGCGGCTCGTCCGGGAGCGTGGCCGGGCCATGGCCGACGCGGCCGCCGCGCGTCCGACCGGCATGAGCGCGGTGGTCGGTGGCCGGCCGGAGGAGGTCGCCGAGACCCTCGAGCGGCACGGCCTGACCGCCGCGAACGTCAACGGCGGCGGCCAGGTGGTCGCCGCGGGCACCGCCGAGCAGCTGGAGGCTCTCGGCGAGGCCCCGCCCGCCCGGACGCGCGTCATTCCGCTCCAGGTCGCCGGCGCCTTCCACACCGAGCACATGGCACCCGCCGTCGAGCAGGTCCGTGCAGCCGCAGACGCCCTCACGCCGTCCGACCCCACCGTGCCGCTGCTGTCCAACGCCGACGGCGCCGTCGTCACCTCGGGCAATGACGCCGTCGAGCGGCTCGTGAACCAGGTGGCGAGCCCGGTGCGCTGGGACCTGTGCTGCGAGCGACTGGTCGAGCTCGGAGTCACGGCTGCGATCGAGCTGTGCCCCGGCGGCGTCCTCACCGGCCTCGCCCGGCGTACGCTGCCCGGGGTCGAGACGCTGGCCCTCACCGGCCCCGACGACCTGACCGCAGCACGCGACCTCGTCGCCCGTCACGGAGGTGCTCGATGACCAGACCCGCCCTGCGCGCGGCCACCCCGGTCGAGCACGCCCGGATCCTCGCGATCGGTGGCGCGCGCGGCGAGCACGTGGTGCCCAACGACGAGATCGTCGGGCCGATCGACTCCTCCGACGAGTGGATCCGGCAGCGCACCGGCATCGTCACCCGGCGCCGGGCGGGCGCGGACGTCTCGGTCGCCGACCTCGCGGAGGAGGCGGCCCGCGAAGCGCTCGGCAAGGCCGGGATCGACGGCGCCGCGATCGACGTGGTCATCGTCGCCACCGTCACCTGGTTCGAGCAGACGCCCTCCCTCGCCGCCGTCCTCGCCGACCGGCTGGGCGCGACGCCCGCCTCGGCCTACGACATCTCCGCCGCCTGTGCCGGCTACTCCTACGGGATCGCCCAGGCGGACGCGCTGGTCCGCGCGGGCACCGCCCGCCACGTGCTCGTGGTCGGGGTGGAGAAGATGTCCGACTTCATCGACCCGACCGACCGGTCGATCAGCTTCCTCCTGGGGGACGGGGCGGGCGCCGTCGTCGTGGGCCCCTCGGACACCCCGGGCATCGGCCGGACCGTGTGGGGGTCGGACGGCTCCCAGGCGGGCCTCATCAAGCAGACCCACTCCTGGCTCGAGCTGCGCGACGGCCGCGCCGGGGAGGTCGACTGGCCGACGCTGCGGCAGGAGGGGCCGTCCGTGTACAAGTGGGCGGTCTTCCAGATGACGAAGGTCGCCGAGGAGGCCGTCGCCGCGGCCGGCCTGACGCCGCAGGACATCGACGTGTTCCTCCCCCACCAGGCCAACATGCGCATCATCGACCACATGGTGAAGATGCTCGGCCTGCGGGAGGACGTCGTGGTCGGCCGCGACATCGCCGACACCGGCAACACCTCCGCCGCGTCGATCCCGCTGGCGGCCGAGCGCCTGCTGCGGGAAGGGGCGGCCAGCAGCGGGGACATCGCCCTGCAGATCGGGTTCGGGGCCGGCCTCGTGTACGCCGCTCAGGTCGTGGTCCTGCCCTAGACCCGCGCGCCTGCGTCACAGGCGCCCACCCCACCCACCAGACTGTGCACCGACAACCGCAACACAGGGACGGAGAAGACATGGCTCACAGCGAGCAGGAGATCCTGGCCGGACTGGCCGAGATCGTCAACGAGGAGACCGGGCTGCCGGCCGAGGAGGTCAAGCCCGAGAAGTCCTTCACCGACGACCTCGACGTGGACTCCCTGTCGATGATGACGATCGCCACCCTCGCCGAGGAGAAGTTCGACGTCCGCATCCCCGACGAGGAGGTCGGCAACCTCCGCACCGTCCAGGACGCGGTCAGCTACATCACCAAGGCGCAGGGCTGACGCCGTGCACGGGGCGCCGACGCGCCCCGTGCACCCTGCACCACCGAAGCCGAGGGCCCGCCCAGGTGGCGGGTCGAGACCCAGGAGCAGCTCGATGTCACAGCGCACCGTCGTCGTCACCGGTCTGGGCACGACGAACCCGCTCGGCGGGGACGTCGCCTCCACCTGGGAGCAGGTGCTCACGGGCAAGTCCGGCGTGCACCATCTCGAGAACGACTGGGTGGAGCAGTACCAGGTGCCGGTGAACTTCGCCGGCACGGTCGCCGTCTCGCCCGAGACGGTCCTCACCCGTCAGGAGACCCGGCGGCTCGACCCCTCCGCCCAGTACGCCGTCGTCGCGGCCGCGGAGGCGTGGGCGGACGCCGGCTCCCCCGAGGTCGACGGCGAACGGCTCGGTGCCGTCGTCGGGACCGGGATCGGCGGGGTGTGGACGATCCTCGACGCTTGGGACACGGTGCGGGAGAAGGGCGCGCGGCGGGTCATGCCGCTCACCGTGCCGATGCTCATGGCCAACTCCCCCACCGCGAACATCTCGATCCGGTACGGCGCGAAGGCCGGCGCGCACGCCCCGGTCTCGGCCTGCGCGTCGGGCGCGGAGGCGATCAGCTACGGCGTCGACATGATCCGCAACGGCCGGGCGGACATCGTCATCGCCGGCGGCACCGAGGCGGCCATCCATCCGCTGCCGATGGCGGCCTTCGCCAAGATGCAGGCCCTCTCGACCCGCAGCGACGACCCGGCGGGCGCCTCCCGCCCGTACGACGTCGACCGGGACGGCTTCGTCATGGGCGAGGGCTCCGGCGTGGTCGTCCTGGAGTCCGCCGAGCACGCGGAGGCGCGCGGCGCCACGGTGCACGCCGTCGTCGCCGGCATCGGGATGACCGCAGACGCCTACGACGTGGCGCCCCCCGACCCCGAGGGCGGCGGCCAGGAGCGCGCCATGCGCATCGCGCTGGAGGACGCCGGCCTCAGCGGTCGTGACGTCGTGCACGTCAACGCGCACGCCACCTCCACGCCGCTCGGCGACGGCATCGAGGCCGCAGCGATCAGCCGCGTCCTCGGCGACGACACCGCCGTCTCGGCCACGAAGTCCATGACCGGCCACCTGCTCGGTGGCGCCGGGGCGCTGGAGACCGTACTGACGATCCTGGCGGTCCGCGAGCGGGTCGCCCCGCCCACGATCAACGTCGTCACGATGGACGAGGGCATCACCATCGACCTGGTGCGGGACACCCCACGCGAGCTCCCGGCGGGGCAGGTCGCGGCCATCAACAACGCGTTCGGCTTCGGTGGCCACAACGCCGCCGTGCTGGTCACCTCCGCCTGACCCGCACAGGATCTTCACAGGACCCTCACACCGACCGGACGGGAACCTCAGCCACGCGCTCCTAGGCTCGCTCTCGTGAGCACATCGAGACTGCTGGTGGTCGAGGACGACCGGACGATCAACCAGGCCCTGACCGACCGGCTCGTCGCCGAGGGCTTCGCCGTCGACCAGGCGCACGACGGCCCCGGCGCCGTCGAGGCCTTCGAGTCCGGCCATCCCGACCTCGTCCTGCTGGACGTCATGCTGCCCGGATTCGACGGCATCGAGGTCTGCCGCCGCATCCAGGCGTCGCGTCCCGTGCCGGTGCTCATGCTCACCGCCCGGGTCGAGGAGACCGACGTGCTCGTCGGGCTCGGCGTCGGCGCCGACGACTACGTCACCAAGCCGTTCCGCATGCGCGAGGTCGTCGCCCGTGTCCGGGCGCTCCTGCGCCGCGTGGAGCGGGCCCGTGAGCTGGCGGCCGAGGGCCGCGAGCAGGCGCCCATCGTGCTCGGCCCGCTCCGCGTCGACGTTGCCGGGCGCCGTGTCGAGGTCTCCGGCGCGGCGGTGCACCTCACCCCGCTCGAGTTCGACCTGCTGGTCGCGCTCGCCGCCGAACCGGGGCGGGTCCACGGTCGCGACGAGCTCATGCTGCAGGTGTGGGGCTGGGCGGACGCGCACCGCAGCCGCACGCTCGACACGCACGTCAAGGCGCTGCGGGCCAAGATCGGGGCCGACCGCGTGCGCACCGTGCACGGTGTCGGGTACGCCCTGGAGGTCCGATGACCCCCCGCGGGACGGAGCGGCCGCTGGACCGCGTCGGGTCCATCAAGCTCAAGATCGGGCTCCTCGTGGGCGTGTCCATCGTCGTGGCGGCGCTGGTGGCCGAGATCGGCAACCGGGCGGGGGTCTCGGGGCTGCTCACGGTCCCGGTCACCGTGGCCGCCGCGCTCGGTGTGACGCAGTGGCTGGCGCGCGGGATGACCGCTCCGCTGCGGGAGATGACCGACGCCGCGGGCGCGATGGCCACGGGCGACTACTCGCGGCGGGTCGCGGCGACCTCCGCGGACGAGGTCGGGCGGCTCGGCAGGGCGTTCAACACCATGGCCGTCGACCTGGAGGCGGCCGACCAGCAGCGCCGTCGGCTGCTCGCGACCGTCTCGCACGAGCTGCGCACCCCGCTCGCCGCGCAGCGCGCGCTGCTGGAGAACCTGGTGGACGGCGTGGTGCGGCCCGACGACGAGGCACTGCAGTCGGCGCTGGCGCAGTCGGAGCGGCTCGGCACGCTCGTCGCGGACCTGCTGGACCTGGCCCGGGTGGACACCGGCGCGGCCCCGCTCGACGTGGCGGCCGTGGACGTCATCGACCTGCTCGTCGCGGCCGTGGGCGAGGCCCGCGTCGACGGCCGGCTGGTCGAGTACACGGTCTCCGTCGAGCCCGCGGACCTCACCGTGGCGGCCGACGCCGACCGACTGGCGCAGGTCGTCGCCAACCTGCTGGACAACGCCGCCCGTCACGCACCGACGGGCTCCACCGTCGCCGTGCGGGCCGGGGCCCAGGGTGCCGACCGCTGGTTCCTCGAGGTCGCCGACGCCGGTCCCGGGATCCCGCCGGGCCAGGAGGAGGAGATCTTCCGGTTCGGCACCGCCGACGACGGCGGGGGCGGCACCGGCCTCGGGCTCGCCATCGCCGCGTGGGTGTGCGAGCTGCACGGCGGCTCCATCGCCGTCGTGGACGACGGCGCCCCAGGCGCCACCATCCGCGCGGTGCTGCCGCGCGCACCCCGTTCCGCACCACCGGCCGACCGTGCACGGACGCCCGCGCCCGTGCCTCCCGCGAAGGAGACTCCCGTGATCACCATGCCCGCCGGGGCCGCCCAACCCTCCGGCGTCGTCATCCCCGAGGAACGCTCGTTCCTCGACACCCTCTTCGCCGATCTGTGGCCCGAGCGTGGCCTGGTGACAGCGCCCGTCGCGCTGCTGGGGTCGCTGCTGGTCGGCGCGCTCGCCGCGCTGGTGATCCCCGACCACGACCTGGGCCTCGGCGCGCTGCTCGTGCTGCTCGGCGGCGGCGCGCTCGTGCTCAGCAGGTCGGTACGGCGCACCAGTCCATGGACCCTGCTGTCCGCGGCGCTGTCCGCCGGCCTGGGATCCTTCGTGGTCCTCCGCGACGCGGAATGGCTAGCGGTCCTGTCGCTCCTGGTGGTGGCCGTGCTCGTCACGACCGCGCTCACCGACGCCCGCCGGCTGGTGCCGATGGCCGCCGGCGCGGCCTCGTGGGTGCTCGCGGCCGTCCGCGGGCTGCCGCTGCTCGGGCGCACCGTCACCAGCACCAGCCGGCACCGGCTGCTGTGGCCCGTGCTGCGCACCGCCGCGGTCTCGCTCGTGGCGCTCGTGGTGTTCGGCGGTCTGTTCGCCTCCGGCGACGCGATCTTCGGCACCTGGGTCGCGGACCTCGTGCCCGACTGGGACTGGGAGGACCTGACGCTCCGGACGTTCCTCCTCGTCGTCGTCGCCGGCCTCGTGCTGACCTGCTGCTACGTGGCGCTCAACCCGCCGCCCGTGGAACGTCTGGCGCTGCCGGAGGCCCAGCCGGTGGCCCGGGCGTGGGAGTGGCTGGTGCCGATCGGGCTCGTCGTGGCGACGTTCGCCGGCTTCACCGTGGCACAGGCGTCGGCCATGTGGGGTGGGCACGCCTACGTCCGGACCGTCACCGGGCTGAGCTACGCCGAGTACGTCCACCAGGGGTTCGGGCAGCTCACCGTGGCGACCGCGCTGACGCTCGCCTCGGTCGCGCTGGCGGTGCGCAAGGCACCCCGGGCGACCGTCCGGGACCGCGTCGTGCTCCGGGTCGCCCTCGGTGTGCTGTGCGTGCTGACCCTCGTCGTGGTCGCCTCGGCGCTCTACCGCATGGCGGTGTACCAGGAGGCGTACGGATACACGGTGCTGCGCGTGCTGGTCGACGCCTTCGAGGTCTGGCTCGGGCTCGTCGTCGTGCTGGTCATGGTGGCGGGCATCCGGCTACGCGGCCGTTGGCTGCCGCGGGCGGCCCTGCTCTCCGGCGCCGGCTTCCTGCTCGTCATCGGGCTCGCCAACCCGGACGCCTGGGTCGCGCAGCGCAACATCGACCGTTACGAGGAGACAGGGAACCTGGACCTGGCGTACCTGGCAGGCCTCAGCGACGACGCGCGGCCCACGATCGCCGCCGGCCTGCCGGAGGAGCTCACCCGATGCTTCGGCTGGGACACCAGCGGGCCCACAGACCTGCTCGAGTGGAACTACGGACGCGCACGCGCCGCCGCCCACACCGCGCCCGCCGATGCTCCGCCGCACGAGCTCGGCTGCCCTGCGGAGCTCACCGCCGGCGCCTCCTGAGCGCAAGCCACCACCCTGTCCCGAATTCGGCCTCGTATCCCGTGGTGATCTCGGGACAAGGTGGTGTGGGGCGGTCCGCCGATGCCGGCTCGTCCACAGAACGGTCCGGTCGCCGGGGTCACCGTCCTGCCACTGCGCTGTCATGGGTCGATGGCATCACCGCTCCCTACAGACCCGCACGGGCTCATCGTCTACCGCGACGTGGCGGAGCTGGGCCTCAGGGCCGACCTGGACACCGCCTTCCGGCACGGGGAGATCGAACGCGTCGGTCGCGGGGTCTATCGAGTGGTCGAGCACGACGCCGGACTGTCGCCCGCGCAGCAGGACGCACAGCGTTACCGCCGGACGGTCCTGGCGGCAGCACGTCGGATGAAGGACGCGATCTTCACCTCGTACTCGGCGGCGGCCCTGCTGGGCCTGCCCGTCGTGGGGCGGTGGCCGGAGGACGTCTACGTGCTGGCCCGCGACCGCCACGCCAGGCGTAGGCGTGGCGTCGTCCACGTCGCCTGCGACACCGCAGGACGCACTGCGGTGGTCGACGGCCTCGTGACGACCTCCGTCGAGCTCACCCTCATCCAGCTCGCGCGGCACGCTCCCCTCTCTGCCGCGCTTCCAGCGTTCGACGCTGCAATCCACGTACCGCGCCACGGCACCGCATCGCCGCTGACGACGCGGGAGCGGATCCAGGCCGAGCACGAGCGTCTCGTGCCGTACCCGCGCCGACACAAGGTGGAGGCAGTGCTCGACCGGTGCACCCCCAAGGCCGAGTCCGCGTTCGAGTCGATGAGCCGGCTGACCATCGAGGAGCTCGGGTTCGCCGAGCCGGAGCTCCAGGTGCGCTTCTGGCTGCCCGAGCTCGCTCAGGAGGCGTACCTCGACTTCTACTGGCGCGACGCAGGCGTCGGCGGGGAGGCCGACGGTGACGGGAAGTACCTCGACGGCGCAGGAGCGGCCGGCGCGGCGCGGCGGGTCGTGGACGAGAAACGGCGCGAGGACGAGCTCCGGGCGCAGCTCACCGGATTCGTGAGGTGGGACTGGCAGGACATGTGGCGCCGGACGCCCCTGGAGCGGAAGCTCCTGCGCGCGGGTGTCCCGCGGCCCCGGATGCCGCGCCGGTTCCGGTAGGCACCACCCTGTCCCGAACTCGGCCTCGTATCCGGTGGTGAATTCGGGACAGCATGGTGTCTTGGCGGGCTGTCAGCCGACGCGGTGCAGCCAGCGCACGGGGGCGCCGGCGCCGGCGTACCGGAACGGCTCGAGCTCGTCGTCCCAGGCCTGGCCGAGCGCCAGGTCCAGCTCCTGCCGCAGCCGGACCGGGTCGGCGGCGTGCTCGAGGGCGGCGCGCACCCGGTCCTCCGGGACCACGACGTTGCCGTGGCTGTCCGTCTGGGCGTGGAAGATGCCCAGCTCGGGCGTGTGGGACCAGCGGCCACCGTCGCAGCCGGGGCTCGGCTCCTCGGTGATCTCGTACCGCAGGTGGGTCCAGCCGCGCAGCGCGGATGCCAGACGCGCACCCGTACCGACGGGGCCGACCCACGAGTGCTCGGCACGGAACATGCCGGGCGCGGCCGGCTGGGCCGTCCAGTCGAGGGCCACACGGGCGTCGAGCACGGTGCCCGCGGCCCACTCGATGTGCGGGCACAGCGCACGGGGCGCAGAGTGCACGAAAATGACGCCGCGGGTGAAGGCACCACTCATGTCGACTCCTCCTGGTCCGGTTCGAGGTGCGTCTTCCCCTACGACCTCGGCCCTTCCAGGCACGACATGTTCGCGCGGCGAACACCTTCAGTGTGCCGCAGATTCGCCGCGGAAGCCAGCACCCGCGCACGGGCGCGATCAACCGCGTCGGCGCGACACGTCAGAGCTGCTCGCGGACGGCCTTCATCGCCTTCCGGCGGACACCCTTCTCCAGCCGGTCGAGGTAGAGCTTGCCGTCGAGGTGGTCGCACTCGTGCTGCAGGCAGCGCGCCATGAGCTCCTCGCCCTCGACGACCACCGGCTTGCCGTCGACGTCGATGCCCTCGACCCGCGCGTACCAGGCGCGGGTGGTGGGGAACCAGAGCCCCGGGACGGAGAGGCAGCCCTCGTCGCCGTCCTGGAACTCGTCCTCGGACTGCGCCACGATCCGCGGGTTGAGGACGTACCCGATCTCGTCGTCGATGTTCCAGGAGAACGCCCGCAGGCTCACACCGATCTGGTTGGCCGCCAGGCCCGCCCGTCCCTCCTCGTCGACCGTCTCGAGCAGATCGTCCACGAGGGACCGGACACGGGCATCGATGTCGGTGATCGGCTCGCAGGGGGTGCGCAGCACGGGATCGCCGACGACACGGATCTCACGCATGGCCATGGAGCACATCGTGGCATGCCCTCAGGGCCGGTCGTGAACCGTCCGGCTGCGCGCTCAGCGGGCGGCCTCGAGCGCCGCCCGGCGCAGCTCCGCACCGAGCAGCTCGGCCCCTTCCCGGGTCGGGTGGACGCCGTCCCGGGCGAGGCCGGGGACGAAGCGGTCGTCCTCGCGCAGCGGGGCCGGGGCGTCGACCCAGTGCCACCCGGAGTCGTGCGCGAGGTCCTCGAGCGAGGTGTTGAGCGCGGCGGCGGCCGCCGGCATGCGGTCCAGCGGCGGGATCGCGGAGAGCACGACCTCGTCGGCGCCGACGGTGTCCACGACGCGGCGGATGTTCGCCAGCGTCTCGGCGTGCCCGTCCGCCGTCAGGCCCTGCCACACGTCGTTCGTGCCGCCGAGGACGACCAGGACGTCGGCGTCCACCGGCGTGACGTGGGCGGCCATCTCGGCCGTGGTGGCACCGCCCCGTGCCCACCCGCCGGCGAGCTCGAGGTCGTCGCCGACGGCGTGGCTCACCCAGGTGAGGTCGTTGAGGTCGCCTGCGGCGAAGTCGGGACTGCGCGCCTCGGTGATGGAGTCGCCCACGGCGGCCATCCGGACGGTGTGCGGCTGCGGGTCGTGCGCCGCACCGGGCCGCTCCGGTCCTGCGGCCGCTGCGCCGCCGTCGCCCGCGGCGCCTCCCGCCGCGCGCTCGGCGCCGTCCGGCGTCGCGCAGGCGGACAGGCCCAGGACGATCAGCAGCAGGATGCCGGCAAGTGTTCGGCGCACCGGGCCATCCTGCACCAGCCGGTCGCCACGACGCCTCCCTTCCCGGGCCCTGTTATCGCATCGTCATGTCCCGCGTCCCGCCGCCTCGAGGACAACGGCGCGCACCCGGGCGCCGATGAGCTCTGCGCCACGTGTGGTCGGGTGCACGCCGTCGACGGTGGTGCCCTCCGCGAAGCGTTCCCCGTCCCGCACGGCAGCCGCTGCATCAACCCAGTGCCACCCCTCGTCCCGGGCGAGGGCCTCGAGGTCGGCGTTGAGTGCTGTCGCGACGTCGGGCGTGCGGTCGAGCGGTGGGACGGCCGAGAGGACCACGTCCTCGGCGTCGACGGTCTGCGCGATGTCGCGGATGTTCGCAAGCGTCTCCTCCCTGGGCTCCCCACCGCCCAGGTCGTTCGTCCCGGCCATGATCACCAGCACGTCGGCGTCCTCGGGCTCCACGGCGGCGGCCATCTCCGCGGTCGTCGCGCCCCACTGCGCCCAGCCGCCCACCAGCGCGACGTCCTCGCCGACGGCGTGATGCACCCACGACTCGGTGCCGAGGCGGCCCGCGCCGAAGTCCGGGCTGTCCGCCTCGGTGATGGAGTCCCCGACGGCGGCGAGCCGGATCGCACCGTCCGCGGGCTCCGGGGTGACCCCGGTACCGCCGCCGTCCGCAGAGGCACACCCGACGGCCAGGAACGCGAACACCACTCCGCCGCCGATCAGCAAGGAGGTCCCCGGTGGTCGCACCGTTCCATGGTGCACTCCGGGCCGTGATATCCGACAGTCCTGCGCCCGGTCAACGCTCGCGCGCAGTCACCAACCCCGATTCGTACGCGAGAACCACCAGCTGGGCACGGTCCCGGGCACCCGCTTTCATCATCGCTCGGCTCACGTGCGTCTTGACCGTGCCCGGGCTTATCACCATCCGCTCCGCGATCTCGTCGTTGTTGAGACCGCGCGCGACCATCGATACCACCTCTCGCTCGCGCCGTGTCAGCTCGACCACGGCTTCGGTCGAGACCACGTCGGGCGGTCGGGACACGAACTCGCTGATCAGGCGCCGCGTAATCGACGGGGACAGCAGCGCGTCGCCACGATCGACCACGCGCAACGCATGCAGGAGGTCCTCGGGCTCGGCGTCCTTAACTACGAATCCCGCGGCTCCGGCGCGCAGGGCCGAGAACACGTACTCGTCCAGACCGAAGTTCGTCAGCATGATGACGCGCACCTCGTCGAGTCGGGCGTCGTCGGCGATCTGCCGGGTGGCGTCGATCCCGTCCAACCCGGGCATCTGGACGTCCATGAGGACGATGTCGGGCCGGAGCCGGCGGGTGACCTCCACACCCTCAAGTCCCTCGGACGCCTCGCCGACGACCTCGATGCCCTCCTCGGCGTCCAACAGCGCCCGGATGCCGTTCCGTATCAGCGGCTGGTCGTCGACCAGTACCACCCGGATCATGCCCGCCCCGTCAGCGGGAACTCGGCTACAACCGCGAACCCGCCGTTCGGACGCGGGCCTGTCCACAGACTGCCGCCCTGTGCCGTGACCCGCTCGCGCATCCCGGTCAGCCCGTGCCCGGGCCGTGGCGGCGCGGTACACCCGGCGCCGTCGTCCTCGACCCGGACTGTGATCGTGCCTGGCCCGTACTCGACCCGGACGGACGCCGTGGCCTCACTACCGCCGTGGCGGCTGACATTCGTCAGTGCCTCCTGGACAACGCGGTACGCAGCCTGGTCGACCTCTGCTGGGGCCGGGGCGGGCCGCCCCTCGAACGTCAATGAGCTGCGCACCCCGGAAGCACGGGCACGCTGAACCAGGGAAGCGAGATTCTCGATGCCGACCCCGTCCACGGGCACGTCTTCACGAAGCGCGTCGAGAGTGCCACGGAGCTGTCGCACGGCGTCGGCGCTCGCGTCCTGGATGGCCAGCAACGCGTCGGGCGGATCTTCGCCGCGCTTGCGAGCCAGGTGAGCGGCCACACCCGCCTGGAGCTTGATCACCGAGATGCTGTGGGTGAGCGAGTCGTGCAGCTCGCGGGCGATGTGCAGACGCTCCTCCACGGCTCGCCGGCGCGCGGCCTCCTCCCGTGTCTGTTCGGCCTCCTCCGCACGTCGTTCGACCTCCCGGACGTAGGCCTGCCACTGGCGGAAGGCGACGGTCGCGACCAGGGCGGAGGCCAACCAGCCCAGGGCGTAGAACCGGCTCCATCCACGATCGGTCCGCATGTGCCGAGCCTAGACACCCGCCCGCGCCGTGCCGACCCTCCGAGGGTATACCTGCGGCGTATGCCCTAGGGGGTAGGCGGCGGGGTGGGTACGCCGTCGGGCCCAGTCGGAAGACACCTCCACCGCCGGACGCGCCGCACCCGCTCCGAACGCGACGCTCGGTACAGGTCGCGTGCTGCGGCCGCGAACCACGAACGAGGAGAGTCGATGAGCGAGGACACGGCAGAGCTGACGTTGCCCTGTGTGGTCGTCCAGCCGGGCGACCCGGACTATGCGGAGACGAGCCGCACCTTCGCGGCACAAGGAACCCCGGACCTCATCGTCCGGCCGGCGGACGCGCAGGAGGTGTCCGCCGCCGTGCGATACGCGATCACCCACGGGCACACCCTGACCGTGCGCTCGGGCGGTCACAGCATGGCCGGGTTCAGCACCGGCCACGACGGGATGGTCGTGGACCTCCGCCGCCTCGACGGCGTCGAGCTTGTCGACGCGGAACAGCGCCGGGTGCGCGTGGGTGCCGGGGCGACGTGGGGCACGGTCGCGGGCGCGCTGCGACCGCACGGCCTAGCCCTCACAGCGGGCGACACGACGAGCGTCGGGGTCTCGGGACTGACCCTGGGCGGCGGCATCGGGTGGATGGTCCGGCGCTACGGTCTCGCCATCGACAACCTGGTCGGTGCCCGGATCGTCACCGCCGACGGGAGCATCCTGCGAGCGAGCGCCGCAGAGAACCCCGACCTGTTCTGGGCGATCCGGGGAGGCGGCGGCAACGTCGGCGTCGTCGTCGATCTCGACTTCGTCGCCCAGCCGGTGGAGACGGTCGTGTTCGGCACGATCACCTACGAGCTGCGCGACGTCGCGGCCCTGCTGCGCGGCTGGCGCGACCACATGCGGGCCGCGCCCGACGAGCTGACCACCTCGCTGGCCGTGCTGCCCGCGACGGGCGGCGCCGGTCCGACCGCGATGCTGACGTGCTGCTACGTCGGTGACGAGGCGACGTCGTCCGCCGTCCTCGGCCCTCTGGCCGACCTGGCGCCGGTCGTGGACTCGTCAGTCACCACGCACCCGTACGCGGACATCCTGCTGGACGGGCACGAGCCCCCCGAGGGCATCCGGGCCGGGGTGACTAACGCGATGGTGCCCGAGCTCGATGACGCCATGATCACGACGATCGCCCAGGTCCTCGAGGCGCACCCGGGAGCGGCGCTCGAGCTGCGCAGCCTCGGCGGGGCGGTCGCGCGGGTGCCGGCGGACGCCACCGCGTTCGCCCACCGGGACGCCGAAGCCATGGTCGTCGTCGTCATCATGATGCCCGCCGACATGCCCGACCGAGCCCTCGACGAGGCACTCGCGCCGTGGAAGGCCATCAGCCGGGGCCTGGGCGCGTACGTGAACTTCCTCGGAACCGCCGCCGAGGACGACGTCGCCGCCGTATACCCCGAGGCGATCCGGGCACGGCTGGCGGCCCTCAAGCGGCGCTACGACCCGGAGAACGTGTTCCGCCGCACTCACAACGTGGTGCCCGCACGAGACGAGGAGCCGGCCGGATGAGCGACCCCGACATCGCGTTCGAGACGCGAGGACTGGTGAAGCGGTTCGGCGACACCACCGCCCTGGCGGGCCTGGATCTGGCCGCCCGGACCGGAACGGTGCTCGGCGTGCTGGGCCCCAACGGCGCCGGCAAGTCGACCGCGATCAACGTCCTCGCGACGTTGACCAGGCCCGACGAGGGCTGGGCGCGGGTCGGCGCGTACGACGTCGTCCGCGATGCGCGGTCGGTGCGCCGCCTCATCGGCCTCACCGGCCAGGCGGCGACCGTCGACGAGGACCTCACCGGGCGGGAGAACCTCGTCCTGTTCGGCAAGCTCCTCGACCTGCCGACCCGGCGCGCGCGCCTGCGGGCGGACGAGCTCCTGGACGAGTTCGGGCTCCGCGACGCCGCCGACAAGAGGCTCTCCACCTACTCCGGCGGCATGCGCCGGCGCCTGGACCTCGCGGCAGGGCTGGTCGGCGACCCGTCCGTGGTCTTCCTCGACGAGCCGACCACCGGCCTCGACCCGCGCAAGCGCGACGACATGTGGGACACGGTCCGGTCGCTGGTGGGGGCCGGGGTGACCGTCCTCCTCACGACCCAGTACCTCGAGGAGGCAGACGCCCTCGCCGACGAGATCGCCGTCATCGACCACGGTCGCGTCATCGCGCACGACACCCCGGCGGGTCTGAAGCAGACCGCGGGACGGCAGACCGCCGTCGTCCGGCCGCGGGACCCGGCCGACCTGGCCCGCGCGGCGGAGGTGGTCGCCCGCGTGACCCAGGGGTCCGCCGTGCATCCGGTCGGCGGGGCGCTCACCGTGCCGGTCGACGATGACGAGACGTTCACTCGCCTCGTCCAGGGCCTGTCCGCGGCCGGGGTGTCGGTGGCCGAGCTGGCGCTGCGGCTGCCGAGTCTGGACGACGTCTTCCTGAGCCTGACCGGGACGACCGCGGTCGCCGGAGAATCACCGCCCGAGTCCGGCGCCACCGCCGACGCCGAAGAGAGGGTCGCCTCATGACGTCCACCGTCACCGACCGCGCGGTGGCGCCGCGCGCCGTCGACGCACCACGCCGGGGTGCCGGCATGCGCCAGAGCCTGGCGCTCGCCGGCCGGAGTCTGACGAAGACGAAGCGTAACCCGGGCATGGTGCTGGACGCGCTGATGCTGCCGGTCATCTTCCTCCTGCTGTTCGTCTATCTCTTCGGCGGCGCGGTGGCCGGCTCGTCGCGCGAGTATCTGCAGTACCTCTTCCCGGGCATTCTCGTGCTGTCCACCGTGCTGGTCGGTCAGACGTCGACCGGGCTGAACATCGTGCTGGACATGAAGAAGGGCGTCTTCGACCGGTTCCGCAGTCTGCCCATCGAGCGGGCCGCACCGCTCATCGGGTCGGTGCTCGGCGACGCCATCCGGTACGTCGTGGCATGCGTGGCGCTGTTCGCCCTGGGGTACGCGCTCGGCTTCCGGGTCGAGACGGGGGTCGGACAGGCACTGGCCGCCGTCGGCGTGGCGATCGCGTTCGGCTTCGGCCTGAGCTGGCTCACCGTGTGGGTGGCCGTGCTGCTGCGGGACGAGAACCTCGTCACCACCGTCGCCTTCCTCGTGCCCTTCCCGCTCGTCTTCGGCACCAACATGGTGGCGCCGATCGACACCATGCCCGGCTGGCTCCAGACCTGGGCCGAGATCAATCCGGTCAGCCACGCCATCGAGGCCTGCCGGGCCCTGCTGCTGGGCGGACCCGCGGCAGACGCGGCGGTGCTGACCCTGCTGTGGGGAGCCGGTTTCCTCGTCGTCTTCGGCACGCTGGCGGTGTACGCCTACCGACGCCGGATGTGAGGGCCGGAGGTGACGCCGGGGGCGCCTCAGGTGCCCCCGGCGGGACTTGAACCCGCGACCGACGGATTATGAGTCCGCTGCTCTGACCGGCTGAGCTACAGGGGCGTGCCGCGGGGCTCGTCACGGAACCGCGGACCGCCGTCAAGCGTACCCAGCGGCCGGGCGTTACCGTGACGCCATGATCCTCGGTCGTCGTTCGTCGCGACTCCCCCGCACGATCCGCGCCCTCCTCCCGGGTTCGCCGTACGCCACGGCCGAGCTCGCGGACGGCCGGTGGGCGGTGGTGACCGGCGCGGAGCTGCTGGTGGCGAGCGAGGAGGGCGTGACGCAGCGGCACCCGTGGCACACCGTCGAGCGCGGCCGGTGGGACGGCGAGACCCGCACGGTCACCGTCACGTGGGTGGACGGGAGCCGGTCGCCGCTCGAGCTGCGCACCGCGAGTGACGAGGTCGCCTCCTTCGCCGCCGCCCTGCGAGAGCGCGTACAGGCGTCCGTGGTCCACTCCGACGCCGCCGAGACCGCCACCGGGGCCCAGATCAAGGTCTACATCCGGCGTGACGAGACCGGCGCGCTGCTCTCCCAGGTGACCGTCACGGGCACCCTCCGCGGGGACGGCGAGGAGACGCGCGTCGTCGACGAGGTGGAGCGGCGGGCACGCGCCGCTGTGGGACTGCCCACATAGCGGCGCGGCCCCTCGTCGGGCCGCCCGCACGCTCCCGGGCTGTCACGGGTGAGGAGTGACGCGGCGTGACCACCGCGATGAAGGGCTCCCCCGGCTGGGCTCGAACCAGCGACATTTCGATTAACAGTCGAACGCTCTGCCAACTGAGCTACGGGGGATCGACCCAGGACACTGTAGTCAAGACGCCTGACGCGACCAAGTCATGTGACCTTGATGCACGTCACATCGCCCGGTTCGGCGCGAACGATCGCGGCCCGGAGGAGTGCCGCGTCCGGCCGTGTGCCTACCGGGCGGCGAAGTGGGCAACCTGGCCGTAGTCGGTCGCGGGTCGCAGGACCCACACCCCGCCCTCGACGGCCTCCTTGGGCATGCCCTGGCAGACGGTCCCCGTGACGCTGGCCCCCGCCGCCAGGTTGCCGACGTCGTAGAGGCTGTCCTCGGCCATGCAGAACGGGCCGCGCAGCATGTCGTACTCGCGTCCGTCACCGCCGAGATAGCCGGCCAGCAGGTCCACCGCCGGGTCGAGCGCGTGGTCACCGTCGTTGCGGACGGTCACCGTCGCGGTCACCAGGACCTCGCCGTCCCGCAGCTCGTCGTGGTACGTCGCGTCCCCCGCCTCGACCCGGTCGGCAGAGTCGGAGTCGGTGGGGCCGAACGTCACCGTGAAGGCGCCCACCTGCGTGGTCTCCCCGACCGGGATCACCCGGGACGACGGCGGAAGGTCCGCACCCTCCACCGGGGCACCACCCGCGGGTGAGACCGGCAGCACAGTCCCGGTGGCGGAATCGGCCTGCGGCGGCGGGCTGTCGACGGTCTCGGGCGCGGCAGCACCGTCCTGGGCGCCACTCATCGCACCGAAGACGATCCCGGCCACGACCGCGAGCACGATGACGGCGCCGAGCGCGATGCCTCGGGACTTCCCGTCGCGGCCCTTCCCGTCGTGGTGGTGCTTGTGCTCGTCCGCCTCCTCGATGGCCTCGGGAAGCTCCTCGAGGCTCGAGCCCTCGTGCTCCGAGGTCTGCTCGGGCGCCTCGGGGGAATGCTCGACCTCCGCGTCGTCCCCGGACGGGACGACGGACCGGTCGAACCGCTGCTGCAAGCTCGCTTCCCCCTCCAGCGTGCGCCCGTCTCAGAAGGATCTTTCCAGGTAACGACGGTACAGAACTTCCTCAGATTTGCACGTGCCCGCCGCGTCACGATCCTGCATACCCGCGGCGTGCCGCGGCTGACGGCCCCCACGCGTCACCCGGTGGTCAGGGCGCGGCGTCGGTTCTCCAGCTCCATGAGCTCTGCGAAGACCTCGCCGTAGCGGGCGTCCTGCGGGTCGGTCCGCTGCAACGTCCCCTTGACGTCCGCGATCTGCCGGGTGAGCCCCATCCGCAGCAGTGCCACCAGGACCCCCCGCGCATAGGCGGCCAGCGCCTCCGGCCGGTCCTCCGGGAGCGGGGCGACGGCCAGCTCGGTGATGACTCCCGCGACCGGGCCCACGGAGTTCTCCCGCAGCTCCTCCGCCCACCACCCGGAGGCCCGTGCGACCGGGTCGCCGTGCCCCTCCGCGGAGAGCCGTTCCACCTGCTCGCCGAACGCGCGGGTGCCGCCGGCGGCGCGGATCGCGTCGTGCACGCCCCGGTAGGCCGGCACGGTGAAGGTGTCCGGCGCCAGGTCGTCGAAGCCGGCCGCCAGCGCGTGCTGCGGCAGCTGGAGCACCACCTCGAGGACCTGCCGCTCGAGCCGCGCCACCGGGTCCTCCCGCGACGCGGGACGTGCGGCGCCGTTGCTGCCGGGGTCGCGGCGCTGCTCCGGCGATCCCGCCGGGTACTCGCTGCGAGACGTCGTGGCTCCGCCGGCCTCGCCCCCCGAGGGCCGGGGCGCCCGCTCGGCGCTCTGCACGGCCCGCCGTACGGCGATCTCCTCCATCCCGAGCCACCCCGCCAACGACCGGGCGTACTCCCAGCGCAGGGCCCGGTCCCGGATCCCGGCGACGACGGGTGCCGCCGCACGCAGCGCGGCCACCCGGCCTTCCGCCGTCGTGAGGTCCAGCTGGGCGAGCACGGAGCGGATCGCGAAGGCGAAGAGCGGCTGGCGCGACGCCACCAGCTCGCGCACGGCGCCGTCCCCCTGCTGCAGGCGCAGGTCGCACGGGTCCAGGCCGTCCGGCTGGACCGCGACGAAGGTCTGTGCCGCGAACCGCTGGTCCTCCTCGAAGGCGCGCAGCGCGGCCTTCTGGCCGGCGGCGTCGCCGTCGAAGGTGAAGATGACCTCGCCGCCGTGCGTGGCGCCCGAGGCGAAGATGACGCCGGCCGCGGCGTCAGCCCGGTCACCCAGCAGCCGCCGCACGATTCGGATGTGGTCGGCCCCGAACGCCGTGCCGGACGTGGCCACGGCCGTGGCCACGCCCGCGAGGTGCGCCGCCATGACGTCCGTGTAGCCCTCCACGACGACGACGCGACGCTCCTTGGCGATCGCCCGTTTCGCGAGGTCGAGCCCGTACAGCACCTGGGACTTCTTGTAGATCGGTGTCTCGGGGGTGTTGAGGTACTTCGGGCCCTGGTCGTCCTCGAACAGGCGGCGCGCCCCGAAGCCGACCGTCTCCCCGGTGACGTCCCGGATCGGCCACATCACGCGGCCGCGGAACCGGTCGTAGACGCCCCGGTTGCCCTGCGAGACGAGGCCGGAGGCGTTCAGCTCGGGCTCGGTGAAACCGCGGCCGCGCAAGTGGCGCAGCAGGTTGTCCCAGCCCTTCGGGGCGTACCCGACGCCGAACGTCGTCGCGGCCTGCCGGTCGAAGCCGCGCTCGGCCAGGAACTGCCGGGCGGGCGCCGCCTCGGGGCTGTCGAGCTGCGCGGCGTAGAACTCCTCCGCCACCCGGTGGGCCTCGACGAGGCGCTGCCGTCTCCCCGGCTCCTCCCGGCGACGGCCGTCCCCGCCGTCCTCGTAGCGCAGCTGTACGCCGACCTTGCCGGCGAGGTGCTCGACGGCCTCCGCGAACGGCAGGTGGTCGACTTTCTGGATGAAGGAGATGACGTCGCCGCCCTCGTCGCAGCCGAAGCAGTGCCACAGGCCGAGCTGCGGGCGCACGTGGAAGGACGGGGTGCGCTCGTCGTGGAAGGGGCACAGCCCCTTCATCGACCCGACGCCGGCCGTCTTGAGGGTGACGTAGGCCCCCACGATCTCCTCGATGCGAGCTCGCTCGCGGACCGTGGCGATGTCCTCGCGCCGGATGAGCCCGGCCATCACCACACCTCCGAGAGCATGCCGCGCAGCCGGGCGTGCCACTGCTGCGCCGAGGTGTCGGTGAGCGAGGCGACCTGGTCCACGACCACGCGCAGCCGTGCGCCGTCGTCCCCCGCCTCGCGCCAGTCCGCGGCGAAGGGCGCCTCGAGCTGGTCGGCGCCCGCGGTCAGGAGCGCGTCGACCAGGTCGAACAGGATGGTCCGCTGCGCGAGATACACCGGTTCGTGCTCCCGGGGCGCCATGACGTAGACCGCGGCCAGTCCCTTCAGCACGACGATCTCGGCCAGCGTCTCGTCCGGGACCATGAGGTCGGCGTCGTAGCGAGCGAGCGGACCGTCGCCGAAGCTGGCCCGGGTGGCGTCCTCGGCCGCCGCGCAGAACCGTCCGATGAGCTGGCTCGTCATGTCCTTCAGGCGGGCCAGGTCCCGGCGGGAGCCGTCGTAGCCCGGCACCCACACCGGGTCGGAGATCACCCGTTCCAGGGCGGCGCCGAGCTCGTCGTCGCTGACCGGCGGGTCGTACCAGTCGCGGGCCTGGCTGACGACCCGCTCCTGCTCCGGTGCGCGCCGGATCGCGGCCAGGTCCACTCGGCCGCCGACGATCGCGTCCTCCACGTCGTGCACGGAGTAGGAGATGTCGTCCGCGAGGTCCATCACCTGGGCCTCGAGACAGCGCCGGCCCTCCGGCGCATCCTGCCGGAGCCAGGCGAAGACCTCGGCGTCCTCCCCGAACACCCCGTACTTCCGGTTCGGCTTGCCGTCCGGGCGCAGCGGTCCCTGCCCGGCCGGCCACGGGTACTTCGTGGCCGCGTCCAGGCTGGCCCGGGTGAGGTTGAGGCCCACGCAGACGCCGTCGTCGGTGAAGATCTTCGGCTCCAGACGGGACAGCAGCCGGAGCGTCTGGGCGTTGCCCTCGAACCCCCCGACCTCACGGGCGACCTCGTCGAGGGCCCGCTCGCCGTTGTGCCCGAACGGCGGGTGCCCCAGGTCGTGGGCCAGGCACGCGGTGTCCACCACGTCCGGGTCACAGCCGAGCACCTTGCCGAGCTCACGACCGACCTGAGCGACCTCCAGGGAGTGGGTCAGCCGGGTGCGGACGAAGTCGTCGGAGGACGGGCCGAGAACCTGGGTCTTCGCGCCGAGCCGCCGCAGGGCGGAGGAGTGCACCACGCGGGCTCGGTCCCGCTCGAACGCCGACCGCCTCGGATTCTTCGCGGACTCGGTGACCCACCGTTCGGTGTCGTGGGCGGAGTACGCCGCCGTCTCCCGCGGCCACACCCGGCGGCCGGCGCGGTCGACGGCGTCGGGCGAGATGGTCACACCCGGAGACTACGCCGAGGGCGGAGGAGCACGCAGCGCTCCACCGGGCGGTGTGGACCGCGGCAGGACCGGCCAGGACGTGCGGTGCGTCGGCCGTCGGCCACAATGGGGGCGATGTCCGAGACCCAGCCGGCCGAGCCCGCCCCGCCGATCACCCCCGCGGGGCAGGTGATCACCACGCTCGTGCACCGCCCCAGCCGGGCCCCGGTGCCATGGTGGCGCCGCGCCGTCGTGTACCAGGTCCACGGCCCGGCGGACCTCGCTGCGGTCGCCGCGCTGTCCGGCGAGGTCTCCCACGTGGCACGCCTGGGCGCGACCGCCGTCGAGCTGCGCGTCCCGGACGTGGATCCGGCCGACCCGGAGCACGAGGAGACCGTCGCCGAGCTCGTCCGGCGCGTGCACCAGCGCAGCCTTCGTCTGGTGGTCTCGCTCGCCGACGTCCCCGCCGCGACCACCCTCGCGCGCGCCGACGCCTGGCTGGGTGCCGGGGCCGACGGCCTGGATCTCGGCATCCTCACCGGGCCCCCGCAGGCGGACCTCGGGTCGTTGCACGCGCTCGCCGCCGAGCACGACGCGGTCCTGACCGCCGCGATCTCGGCACGCCACCCCGAGCTGGTCACCGAGCACCTGCACGAGCACTGGCTGCACGTCACCCGCGAGGACGCGCTGGCGATCACCGAGTGGGACGCCGGCCACCTGCGCGCGGTGGTCTCCGACACCTACCTGCAGCGCGAGGCCGCGGGCGCCGTGCCCGCGTGGACCCTCAGTGACCTGGGCGGCGGGGGCGTCTGGGGGCTCGGCGCCGACGGCGCCGCCCGGCGCCGGCGCCGGGCCGCCACCCTCCTCATGCTGGCCCTGCCGGGGACCGTGTACATCCACCAGGGCGAGGCGGTCGGCGTCGCGCCCCGCCCCGACGACCCGGTCGGCACCATCCGGGAGGTTGCCGCGATGGCCGCCGAGCAGCGGGGCACGCCGGGAAGCCTCTTCGAGCGGTACCGCTACGCGCTCCGGCTCCGGGACGAGCTCGGGCTCGGTACCGGACCGCTCGCCTGGGTCGACGACGCCCCGGGGCCGAGCACACTGGCCCTACTGACCCGCGACCTGCTGGTGCTGACGAACCTCAGCGGGGAGACCGTCGCCGTCCCCTCGGACCGGGAGGTGCTGCACGCGAGCGACGACCTCCCGCTGCCCAGCGACGGCCTCGTGTTCCTGCCTCCGGACACCACCGTCTGGCTCGCGCTGGGTTGACCGGCACCGGGCGGCCGCGCCGGGTTGAGACGCGCCGGGCACATGTGCGCGAGGCCGTCGGCCCGTGCCACGCTGGGCGATCACATCGACCGACCACCGATCCGAGGAGACCAGTGAACGCTGTCAGCCCGGCGACAACTGTTCGGCGAACCGCCCTGCACGTCCAGGATCCCGCGCAGGATCAGTGGTGGCGCGACGCGGTGATCTACCAGATCTACCCGCGTTCGTTCGCGGACGGAGACGGCGACGGCATGGGCGACCTGGCCGGTATCACGTCCCGTCTCGAGCACCTGGCGGCGCTCGGCGTCGACGCGGTGTGGCTCTCGCCGTTCTACCGGTCCCCGCAGCGGGACGCCGGCTACGACGTGGCGGACTACCGGGACATCGACCCACGGTTCGGCAGCCTCGCCGACGCCGACGCGCTGCTGGAGCGTGCCCACGACCTCGGGCTGCGGGTCGTCGTCGACCTCGTGCCCAACCACACCTCGGACGAGCACGAGTGGTTCCGGCAGGCGCTCGCCGCCGGGCCGGGCAGTCTGGAGCGATCCCGGTACATCTTCCGCGAGGGTGGCGGCGAGGTGGGCGAGGAGCCTCCGAACAACTGGGACTCGGTGTTCGGCGGTGCCGCCTGGACGCGGGTCAGCGAGCGTCCGGACGCACCGGGCAGCGCCTGGGCCGACGACACGCAGTGGTACCTGCACCTGTTCGACGCCAGCCAGCCGGACCTGAACTGGGAGAACCCCGAGGTCCGCGCCGAGTTCGAGTCCATCCTGCGGTTCTGGCTCGACCGCGGCGTGGACGGGTTCCGGGTGGACGTCGCCCACGGCCTGGTCAAGGCCCCCGGGCTGCCGGACTGGTCCGGCCGCGTCCGGATGGTCGAGGGCACCGACCAGCCCGCGACCGGCCAGACCGAGGGGGACCCGCTTCCCGGGACGCTGCCCGGCCGGCCGCCGTTCTACGACCAGGACGGCGTCCACGAGATCTACCGCTCGTGGCGAAAGGTCCTCGACGAGTACGCCGGCGACCGCATCCTCGTGGCCGAGGCGTGGGTGGAGCCGCTGGAGCGTCTGGCCCGGTACGTGCGCGAGGACGAGATGCACCAGGCGTTCAACTTCTCCTACCTGGTCACCCGGTGGTCGGCGCCCCGGCTGCGGACGGTGATCGCCGAGTCCTACCACGTCAACGACGAGGTGGGGGCGCCGACGACGTGGGTGCTGTCCAACCACGACGTGGTCCGTCACGCCACCCGCCTCGGCCTGGACCCGGAGCACACCGGGAAGGGGCCGAACGGCATCGGCCCCGCCGATCCGCAGCCAGACGCCGCACTGGGCCTACGACGTGCCCGCGCGGCGTCGTTGCTGATGCTGGGGCTGCCCGGCTCCGCCTACGTGTACCAGGGTGAGGAGCTCGGGCTCCCCGAGCACACCGCGCTGCCGGACGAGGTCCGCGAGGACCCGACGTTCCACCGCACCGCGGGTGCGCAGAAGGGCCGCGACGGCTGCCGGGTGCCGATCCCGTGGGAGGCGGACGCCCCGGCGTTCGGGTTCTCCGCCACCGGCGAAGCGTGGCTGCCGCAGCCGCAGGAGTGGGCGCCCTACGCGGTCGACGCGCAGGCGGGCGAGGAGGACTCGACGCTGGAGCTGTACCGCCGGGCGCTGCGGTTCCGCCACGACCTGGGCCTGGGCCTGGGCTCGCTGGACTGGGAGCCCACGCTCGGCGAGCCGGACACGGCGGGCGACGTCATCGCCGTCGTCAACTCCGGCGCCGGACGCGACGACGTGCTCGTGCTGACGAACCTCGGTCAGGACGCGGTCGCCCTCCCGGACGGCTGGGAGGTCGCCATCGTCTCCGGGCCCCTGGCCGACGGACAGGTCCCGACGGACACCACGGTCTGGGCCCGGCGCGCGTAGCGGCGTCCCCCGCGGCCCGCTCAGCCGCCGGAGACGGACAGCTCGGCGAGCGAGAGCGAGGCGCGCAGCTCCTCGTCGATGTCCTGACTGCGCAGCCAGCCCTCGGGCAGGTGCGGGTCCTTCGGGCTGCCCGCCCGGCCGCGCGGCCCCTCCGCGCCCTCGCCCGGGTAGGGCTGGTCGAGATCGAGGGCTGCGAGGCGCTCCTCCAGCTCGGCGAGCGTGCTGACCAGCGCCAGCTGCCGGCGTGCCTCGCCGCCCACGACGTAGCCCTTGAGGTACCAGGACATGTG
Source organism: Georgenia alba (assembly GCF_042665525.1). NCBI lineage: Bacteria > Bacillati > Actinomycetota > Actinomycetes > Allobogoriellales > Allobogoriellaceae > Georgenia > Georgenia alba. The sequence goes on along the minus strand of NZ_JBHTCQ010000002.1, from coordinate 645,506 downwards.
CTTGCGCATCTCGCGCAGGCCGCGGTCCTCGTCCCCGAAGTGCTCGACCATGAGCTCGGCGTGGCGCCGCACGACCGCGGCGACCTCGGCCAGGCCCGGCGTCACCCGCGCCGCTGAGCCGTGCGCGGCGGCCACCAGGTCCGTGAACAGCCACGGCCTGCCCTGGCAGCCGCGTCCGACCACGACGCCGTCGCAGCCCGTGGTGCGCATCATCTCCTGCGCGTCCTCGGCGCTCCAGATGTCGCCGTTGCCGAGCACCGGGACGCCGCGGACCGTCTCCTTGAGCCGGGCGATCGTCTCCCACCGGGCCTGACCGGAGTAGTGCTGCGCGGCGGTCCGCGCGTGCAGGGCGACGGCGGCGACGCCGGCCCGCTCGGCGAGCCGTCCGGCGTCGAGGTAGGTGAGGTGGTCGTCGTCGATGCCCATCCGCATCTTCACGGTCACGGGCACCTCGCCGGCCGCCCTGACCGCCTCGGTGACGATGGCGTCGAACAGGTCGCGCTTCCACGGCAGGGCCGCTCCCCCGCCGCGACGGGTCACCTTGGGCACGGGACAGCCGAAGTTGAGGTCCACGTGGTCGGCGCGGTCCTCGGTCACCAGCAGCCGGACGGCCGACCCGACGGTGGCGGGGTCCACGCCGTAGAGCTGGACGGAGCGAACCGGCTCGTCCGGGTCCGGCGTGATCATCCGCATCGTCTCCGGCGTGCGCTCGACCAGCGCCCGGGAGGTGATCATCTCCGTCACGTACAGGCCCGCCGGAGCGTGCAGGCCCGGGGCGGCCGCCGCGGCGTCGCCGGGGAGACCGGCCAGGCCGGCCTCGCGGCACAGCTTGCGGAAGGGCGGGTTGGTGACCCCGGCCATCGGGGCGAGCACGATGGGGCTGCCCACGCCGACCGGGCCGATCTGCAGGGCCGGCCGGGCGGGCGCCTGGGTCGTGGTCCGCGCGGTCATCCCGCCATTGTCGCGGTTCCCGCGCCCTCGGGCAGCCCCCCGCCGGTGTGAGATCGCTCCGACCGCCCGCGCCCCGCCGACGTCCGGACCAGGGCGACGGCGATGCCTGTGGTGGCCGGGATGGCCAGGACGAGGCCGATGGAGGAGACGAGGGTCCGGACGATCTCCTCGGCGATCTCACCGGCCATGAGCGTGTCCATGACCGCACGGTCCATGAGCGCGGCGGACATGAGCACGGGCAGGGCCGTTCCGACGTAGGCGAAGGCGAGCGTGTACACCGTGGAGGCGATGTGGTCCCGGCCGATCCGCATGCCCCGACCCATGAGCGTGCGCCGCGAGGCGGCAGGGTCGGCGGCGTGCAGCTCCCACACGGCGGACGCCTGCGTGATCGTCACGTCGTTCAGCGCGCCCAGCCCGGCGATGACGATGCCGCAGAGCAGCAGGTCGGTCAGGGACAGGTTCGGGAAGTGACTGTTGAGGAACAGCGAGGCGTCGCTCGTGGAGCCGGTGAGGTTGGCGGCCCGGGTCCCCCAGGTCGCCAGCAGCACTGTCACGGCGAGACCGACGAAGGTCCCGAGGAGGGCCGTCGTGGTCCGGATCGAGATCCCGTGCGCGAGGTAGAGGGAGAAGAAGAGCATGGCGGCGGAGCCGACGAGGGCCACCAGCACCGGCGAGGAGCCGAGCATGATCGCCGGGATCACGAAGACGGTGATGACGGCCAGGGACGCGCCGAGCCCGGCCATGGCGGCCAGGCCCCGCAGCCGGGCGACGGCCAGCACCACGAGCCCATAGCCGAGCGCGAGCCAGCCGACCGGGGCGCGGCGCTCGAAGTCCCAGAAGACGTACGGGCTGCCCGTGCCCATCGCCTGGGGGCTGAACAGCAGCCGGAGCTCGTCGCCCGCCTCCATGCCGTTCGCCATGATCTCGGGCGGCACCTGCACCGGCACGACCTGCCCGGCGCCGCGGCCGGTGGACAGCTCGACGCGCACCTGTCCCCCGGCCTGCTCCGCCCCGCCGCCCTGCGGGGCGCCGGGGTCGGCGGACCCGCCCGTGCCGTCGTCGACCACCTCGACCACGGTCCCGGTCTCGACGCTCATCCCGGTGCCCGTCACGGGGATCGAGCCGATCTCCGTCTCGCCGCGCGGCCAGAGAGCCACGAGGCCCGCGATGGTCGCCAGCAGCAGCGGCGCGACGAGTGCGGTCAGCACCCAACGGACCCGCCGCGCCTCGCGCCGGGGCAGGGTCACCTCGTCATGGGTGTGCGAATGAGCCACGCCTCATGCTCACCCGCCGGCTCCCCCCGGTCCGGCACGACGCGCCGCAACCACCCCTCCCGCCGCGTGGTCAGCAGCCGGGCAGGCGCTCGGCGAGGTATCCGCGGACCTTGTCCAGCCCGATCCGCTCCTGGGTCATGGTGTCCCGGTCGCGGACCGTCACGGCCTGGTCCTCCAGGGAGTCGAAGTCGACCGTGATGCAGTACGGGGTGCCGATCTCGTCCTGCCTCCGGTAGCGACGGCCCACCGCTCCGGCGTCGTCGAACTCCACGTTCCAGTACCGGCGGAGCTCGGCCGCCAGGTCCCGGGCCACCGGCGAGAGCTTCTCGTTCCGGGACAGCGGCAGCACCGCGGCCTTCACCGGCGAGAGCCGCGGGTCGAGCCGCAGCACGGTGCGGCGGTCCACCCCGCCCTTGGCGTTGGGTGCCTCGTCCTCGGTGTAGGCCTCGACGAGGAAGGCCATGAGCGAGCGGGTGAGGCCCGCGGCCGGCTCGATGACGTACGGCACCCACCGGGCGTTCTTCGCCTGGTCGAAGTAGCTCAGGTCCTGCCCGGAGTGCTCGGCGTGCGTCGTCAGGTCGAAGTCCGTGCGGTTCGCGATGCCCTCGAGCTCCCCCCACTCGCTGCCCGTGAAGCCGAACCGGTACTCGATGTCGACGGTGCGGGTCGAGTAGTGGGAGAGCTTCTCCTGCGGGTGCTCGTAGTGGCGCAGGTTCTCCCGGGAGATCCCCAGGTCCACGTACCAGTCGGTGCGGGCGTCGATCCAGTACTGGTGCCACTCGGCGTCGGTCCCGGGCTCGACGAAGAACTCCATCTCCATCTGCTCGAACTCCCGGGTGCGGAAGATGAAGTTGCCCGGCGTGATCTCGTTCCGGAACGACTTGCCGATCTGGCCGATGCCGAACGGGGGCTTCTTGCGCGCCGCGGTCATCACGTTGCCGAAGTTCACGAAGATGCCCTGCGCCGTCTCCGGCCGCAGGTAGTGCAGGCCGGACTCGTCCTCCACGGGTCCCAGGTGGGTCTTGAGCATCATGTTGAAGTCGCGCGGCTCGGTCCACTGCCCGCGGGTGCCGCAGCTCGGGCAGGCCAGGCCCTCCAGCGGCACGGCGTCCGGACTCTCGAGGTCCTGCTTCGCTCCGTGCTTCTCGAAGTACTCCTCCTGCATCTGGTCCACACGGAATCGCTTGTGGCAGTTCAGGCACTCGGTGAGCGGGTCGGTGAACACGCCGACGTGGCCCGAGGCGACCCAGACCTGCCGCGGCAGGATGACGGAGGAGTCCAGCCCGACGACGTCGTCACGGGAGGTGACGGTCGCGCGCCACCACTGCCGCTTGATGTTCTCCTTGAGCTCCACGCCCAGCGGGCCGTAGTCCCACGCCGACCGGGTACCGCCGTAGATCTCTCCCGACGGGAAGACGAAGCCCCGTCGCTTGGCGAGGTTGGTCACGTTGTCGAGGCGGGAAGCGGTGGCCACGGTGTGCTCTCCTGGTCGGCGTCCGACCCGCACCTGGCTGGTGCGGGCGCGCGACGAGATGTCGCGGCCCCCCAACCTACCGACGCTCGCCCGCCCCACGCCTCCCGCGTGCCGCCGGCCGGTGGTGAGCGTGCTCACTCGCCGGCCGCTTTGACACCCCGCCACCTCGAGATGAGAATCGTGTTCATGAACGTGCCTCGCCGCCCCCTGCTCGCGGTGTCTGCGCTCTCGGCACTCGCGCTCACCGCCTGCTCGGGTGCTGCCGGCGGGGGCCCGGACGCCTACGCGGCGCTCTACCCGCTGCAGCTCGTCGCCTCCGAGGTGGCCGGCGACCACCTCACGGTCGAACCGATCACGCCCGCCGGGACGGATCCGCACGACCTCGAGCTCTCCACGGCCGCGGTCGCCGGGCTGGAGGGCTCGTACGTCGTCTACCTCTCCGGCTTCCAGCCCGCCCTCGACGACGCGCTCGACGTGGTCGAGCCTGCTCGGGTGCTGGACGTCAGCAACGCGGCGCACGTCCACGGCGAGGAGGCGGCCGGCGAGCACGGCGAGCACGGTGAGCACGGGCACGAGGGCCACGACCACGAGGGGACGGACCCGCACTTCTGGCTCGACCCCCTCCGCCTCGCGGACGTGGCCGACGCGGTGGCGGCGGACATGTCGGAGATGGACCCGGACCACGCGGAGGACTACGCCGCGAACGCCGAGCGGCTCCGGGGCGAGCTGGAGGATCTCGACGCCGAGTACTCAGCGGCCCTGCAGGACTGCGAGAGCCGCACGATCGTCGCGGCGCACGAGGCGTACGGGTACCTGGCGGAACGGTATGGCCTGGAGCAGGCGGGCATCTCCGGCGTCGACCCGGAGTCCGAGCCCTCTCCGGCGCGCATGGCCGAGATCCGTGAGGTCGTGCAGAGCTCGGGCGTGGAGACCATCTACACCGAGAGCCTTGTCAACCCCGCGGTGGCGGAATCCCTCGCGGACGATCTCGGGATCGAGGTCGACGTCCTCAACCCCCTGGAGACGGCACCCGAGGAGGGCACGTACCTCGACGCCATGCGCGCGAACCTGGACGCGCTCACCACGGGTCTACGCTGCGCCTGATGTCCACTCCTCCGCCGATCCGCACCGAGTCCCTCACCGTGACGCTCGGTGCCTCGACCGTGCTGCGTGGCGTCGACATGACCGTGCGCGACGGCGAGGCGGTCGCCCTGCTCGGCGCGAACGGCTCCGGGAAGTCGACGCTCGTCAAGGCCCTCGTCGGCGTGGTGCCGATCCGTCGCGGGCAGGCCTGGGTCTACGGCCAGGACGTGACGACCCGCCGCATCGACTTCCGCCGGATCGGGTACGTCCCCCAGCGGGTCACCGCGGCCGCCGGCGTCCCCGCGACGGCGCTGGAGGTCGTCACCTCTGGCCTGCTCAGCTCCGCGCGGCTCCGGGTCGGCCGCGCCGGCCGCGTGCGAGCCATGGAGGCCCTCGAGCAGGTCGGGCTCGCGGACCGCGCGAAGGACTCGGTCCAGATCTTCTCCGGCGGGCAGCACCAGCGGGTCCTCATCGCCCGTGCGCTGGTGCGCGACCCCGACCTGCTGGTGCTCGACGAGCCGCTGGCAGGCATCGACCGGGCCTCGAAGCAGGCGCTCGCGGCCACGTTGCGGGGCCTGCGCGCCGCCGGCCGGACGCTGCTGGTGGTCCTGCACGAGCCGGGCGAGCTCGGTCCCCTCATCGATCGTGCGGTCGTGCTCCGCAACGGGCGGGTGGTGCACGACGGCGCACCGCCGCCGGCCGTCCCGGGCCACGACGCACCGGGGCACGACCACGAGCATGCGCACGCCGGTGAGGGACCGCCGGACCACCACGTCCCCGAGCTCACCGTCGACTGGCGCACGGGCGAGGAGGTGCGCTGATGGCGGAGGTCCTTCAGCTGTTGAGCACGCCGCTCATGCAGCGTGCGCTCGCGGTCGCCGTGCTGGTGGGGGTGGCGGCGCCGGTCATGGGGACCTACCTGGTCCAACGGCGCCTCGCGCTGCTCGGCGACGGCATCGGGCACGTCGCGCTCACCGGCGTCGCGCTCGGGTGGCTCGTCGGTAGCGCCGCAGGGCTGTCCGACCACGGGGCCCTGGCCGTCCCGGGGGCGATCGTCGCGTCCGTCGTCGGAGCGATCCTGATCGAGACCGTGCGCGCCCGCGGCAAGACCAGCGGCGACATCGCCCTGGCCATCCTCTTCTACGGCGGCATCGCCGGTGGCGTGCTGCTCATCACCCTGGCCGGCGGCACCACGTCGAACCTCAACGCCTACCTCTTCGGCTCGATCGCGGCCGTCACCCTCGAGGACGTGATCCTCACGGCGATCCTCGCCGTCGTGCTCCTCGGCGTCGGGATCGGTCTGCGCGGCCCGCTGTTCGCGTTGTGCCACGACGAGGAGTTCGCCCACGCCGCGGGGCTGCCGGTGCGGGCCCTGACGGTCCTCGTGGCCGTCATGGCCGCCCTGACCGTCTCGGTCTCCATGCGGGTGGTGGGGGTGCTGCTGGTCTCGGCCCTCATGATCGTCCCCGTCGCGACGGCGCAGCTGGTCACCCGGTCGTTCCGCGCGACCATGACGGCGGCGATGGCGGTCGGGCTCGCGGTGTGCGTGGCCGGCCTGCTGATCACCTTCCGCTACCCGCTGTCACCCGGCGCCACGATCGTGGTCCTGGCGATCGGCGTGTACGCCGTAGTATCGATCGTGCGACCGTTCCTCCGGCGTCCGGGGCCGCGTGACGAGCCGCACTCGGACGTCGAGGACGATGTCGAGGTTCGGGAAGCCGTGGGAGAGCGAGGGTCCTGAGATGTTGCGGATGACCCGGCAGCGGGCGGCCGTCCAGGAGCTGCTCGACGAGACCGCAGACTTCCGCAGCGCCCAGCAGCTGCACGAGACGCTCCGTGCGGGCGGCAGCTCGGTCGGCCTGGCCACGGTGTACCGCACGCTGCAGTCCATGGCGGACGCGGGCACGGTGGACGTGCTGCGCGCGGACGACGGGGAGGCCCTCTACCGCCGCTGCGCCCGCGAGAGCCACCACCATCATCTCGTCTGCAAGGAGTGCGGACGGACCGTGGAGGTCGAGGGCGCCCCGGTCGAGAGGTGGGCCACGAAGGTCGCCGAGGAGAACGGCTTCGTCGACGTCGACCACATCGCGGAGCTGTTCGGCACCTGCGCCGCGTGCGCGGCTGCTCAGCCCGGTCCGGCCGGCAGGTCCGTCGCCGAGCCGTAGCGCCGGTCCCGCCGCGCGTAGGTCTCGACCGCCTGCCACAGGGTGCGGCGGTCGACGTCGGGCCACGCCGTGTCCACGAAGACCATCTCCGCGTACGCGGACTGCCACAGCAGGAAGTTCGACGTGCGCTGCTCGCCGCCGGTGCGCAGGAACATGTCGACGTCCGGCAGCTCGGGCTCGTCGAGGAAACGGGCCACGGTGCGCTCGCTGACGCGCCGGGGGTCGAGACGACCGGCCGCCGCCTCCCGCGCGATGGCGGCCGCCGCGTCCGCGATCTCCGCCCGGCCCCCGTAGTTCACGCACATCGTCAGCGTGCAGACGGTGTTGTGGCGCGTCTGCTCCTCGGCCCTCTCCAGCTCGGAGATGACCGAGCGCCACAGGCGGGGCCGGCGGCCGGCCCACCGCACGCGCACCCCCCAGGAGTCCATCTGGTCCCGGCGCCGGTGCAGCACGTCCCGGTTGAAGCCCATGAGGAACCGCACCTCATCCGGCGACCGCTTCCAGTTCTCGGTGGAGAAGGCGTACGCGGAGACGTGCGTGACACCGATCTCGATGGCGCCGGCGACCACGTCGAGCAGCGCCGCCTCGCCGGCGCGGTGGCCCTCGGTCCGGGGCAGGCCGCGCGCGTTGGCCCAGCGGCCGTTGCCGTCCATGACGACCGCGACGTGGCGCGGGACCAGCTCGCGCGGCACGTCCGGGGCGCGCGCACCCGAGGGGTGCGCGGGCGGCGGAACGGGCCGCCTCATGCCCGCTCGACCATCCTGAGCGAACGGAGCTGCCGCTCCAGGTGCCACTGCAGGTACGCCGCGACCAGGCCGGAGGCCTCCGAGCGGTGGCGCTCGTCCGAGCCGTCGGCGACGTCCCACTCCCCCGAGAGCAGCGCGCCGAGGAGATCCATCGTCTCGGGCGCGGGCGAGGCGGACCCGGGCGGACGGCAGGAGGCGCACATGGCACCGCCGGCAGCCGCGTTGAAGGCCCGGTGCGGCCCGTCCGCCCCGCACCGCGCGCAGTCGTAGCAGCTCGGCGCCCACCCCGCCACGGCCAGGGCACGCAGCAGGTAGGAGTCCAGCACCAGGGACGCGGCGTGCCGACGGGTGGACAGCGCGTGCAGCGCGCCGACCAGCAGCAGGTACTGCTGCGGGGCGGGCTCCCGCTCGATCTCCGTCAGCCGAGCCGCCGTCTCGGCCATCGCGGTCGCGGCGGTGTACAGGCCGTAGTCGACGCCGATCGGGCGGCCGTACGGAGCGATCGTCTCCACCTGGGTGACCGTGTCGAGGTTGCGGCCGTGGTGCAGCTGGACGTCGATCACGCCGAAGGGCTCCAGCCGCGCCCCGAACTTGCTCGTGGTGCGCCGCACGCCCTTGGCGACCGCCCGGACCTGGCCGTGCTCGCGGGTGAGCAGGGTGATGATCCGGTCCGCCTCCCCGAGCTTGTGGGTGCGCAGCACCACGGCCTCGTCCCGGTAGAGCTTCACCGGTCCATCATCCCAGCCGGACGACGATCCACGCGTCTACCGCGCCGCAAGGCGCTGCCGGAGCCAGGGCGCCAGGTCACGGCCGCACTCCGCCGCCACGAGCGCGACGTGCACGACCACCCACACGACGAGCGCCCCGACGTCCCGCACGTGCGTGGAGGACAGGATCGAGCCGTGCACGACGACGGCGAGCAGCAGCGCCGTCGCGAGGTAGTACCAGAGGCCGGTGGGCCTGGTGAGGGCGTCGGGAGGCCGCGCCTCGGGCACGGACCCGACGTCGGTGACCAGCCCGTGCAGCAGCGTCCAGGACCGCCAGGCGAGCAGCAGCGGCAGCACCGAGCCGAGGACGGCCACCGCCCCCAGGGCGATCCCCGCCGCCGGGGTGCCCGCCAGGAACAGCGGCGCCAGGGCGGCCACGGCGAGCAGCAGCCAGGTCAGCCAGCAGGCGCGGGCGAAGCCCGTCCCGCCGAGCACCAGCCGGACCGCGGCGGTCACGCGCGCCGCCACCCTGCCCGGAAGGCCCGCGTTCCACGTCCCCACCCAGTGCTGCGGCGGGAACTCCGCGCCGTGCCCGCGCGGCGCTCCCGCCCGGCCGGGCCCGGGCTCGCCGGGGTGCTGCTCGAGGACCAGCTCCAGGCCGTCAAGGGTGCGCGCGGCGAGGGCCTCGAGGCCCTCCATCCCGTGCTCGTCGTCCCAGGTGAAGGTCAGCACGACGGCGTCACGCGATCCCGCGGGCACGACCACGGCGACCACGCGGACGTCCGGGCCGCTGCTCATCCCCCACGGGCGGCTGCACAGCACCGCGACCGGGCCGTACCTCCCCTCGACCACCCGGTGGCTCGGTCCGGAGGACATCCCGGGGTCGGCGCGTCGGGGGTCGGCGAGCCGCCGGCGGGCCTCGGCGGCCGACACCCGCAGGGCACGGCGCTCGAGCAGCAGGGTGGGTGGGCGCCGGTCGGGGGTGCCGCCCGGCATCTCCTCCGTGCAGACCGCGACCGTCACCGCGCCGCCGGGCGGCGCCATGACGTCCCAGGCGTCGACGAACAGGGGTGGCCCGCCGTCGCCGAAGACATCCGTGCTCTGCTGGGCCTCCCAGGCCGCCGGCAGGCGCCAGTCGCGCACCACCGGGTCCCCCTGCCTCACCGCCATGCCGCTGATCCTGGCAGAGAACTACCGCACGGCGCGGTTGACCGCGGAGACGATCGCCTTGAACGACGCGGTCATCGTGGACGGGTCGATCCCGACGCCCCACAGCACCTGACCGTCGACGGCGCACTCGACGTAGGACGCCGCGGTGGCGTCCTCGCCGCCCGAGAGCGCGTGCTCGGCGTAGTCCAGGACGGCGACCTCGACGCCGGTCTCCTGCAGAGCGCTGACGAACGCGTCGATCGGGCCGTTGCCGGTGGAGGCGAGGACCTTCCGCTCCCCGTCGTCGACGACCGTCACCGTGAGGACGGCCTCGCCGCCCTCGCCGCCGCTGGTGAGCGTGGTGCCCTCCAGCGCGAAGCGGCCCCAGGGCTCCAGGCCCATGGCGGCGGTGTGGGGCAGGTACTCGTCCGCGAAGATCGACCACAGCTTCTCGGCGTCGATCTCGCCGCCGTACGCGTCGGTGTGCTTCTGGACGATGCCGGAGAGCTCGATCTGCAGCCGTCGCGGCAGGTCGAGGTGACGGGTCGAGGACAGCAGGTAGGCGACCCCGCCCTTGCCGGACTGGGAGTTCACCCGGACGACCGCCTCGTACGTGCGGCCGACGTCCTTGGGGTCGATCGGCAGGTACGGCAGGTCCCACACGACGGCGGACTCCTCGCCACCCGCGGCGGCCACCCGCTCCGCGCGGGCGGTGAATCCCTTCTTGATGGCGTCCTGGTGCGAGCCGGAGAAGGACGTGTAGACCAGGTCGCCGCCGTACGGGTGGCGGGGATGGACGTCCATCTGGGTGCACTGCTCCACGGTGCGCCGGACCTCGTCGATGTCCGAGAAGTCGATCATCGGGTCGATGCCCTGGCTGAACAGGTTCAGCCCCAGGGTGACCAGGTCGACGTTGCCGGTCCGCTCGCCCTGGCCGAAGAGGCAGCCCTCGATGCGGTCCGCGCCGGCCAGCAGGCCGAGCTCGGCGGCCGCCACCCCGCTGCCGCGGTCGTTGTGCGGGTGCAGTGACAGGGCGACGTGCTCGCGCCGGCTCAGGTTCCGGCTCATCCACTCGATCTGGTCGGCGTAGAGGTTCGGGGTGGCGCGCTCGACCGTGGCGGGCAGGTTGAGGATGATCTCCCGTCCGTCCTCGGGCTGCCAGACGTCCATGACTGCCTCGCACACCTGCAGGGCGTACTCCAGCTCGGTGTCGACGAAGATCTCCGGGCTGTACTGGTACCCGAACACGGTGTCCTCGCCCAGCACCTTCTCGGCGTAGGCGACGACCTCCCGCGTGCCCGCGACGGCCAGCTCCTGGGTGGCCTCCCGGTCGTTGTGGAAGACGACGTCGCGGAAGACCGGCGCGGTGGCGTTGTACAGGTGGACGTTCGCCTGCCGCATGCCGACCAGGGAGTCGATGGTGCGGTGGATCAGCTCGGGGCGGGCCTGGGTGAGGACCGAGACGGTGACGTCGTCCGGGACGGCGCCCTCCTCCGCGAGCGACCGGACGAAGTCGAAGTCCGTCTGGGAGGCGGCCGGGAAGCCGATCTCGATCTCCTTGTAGCCCATCCGCACGAGGAGGTCGAACATGCGGCGCTTCCGTTCGGCGTTCATCGGCTCCACCAGGGCCTGGTTGCCGTCCCGCAGGTCGGTGGACAGCCACCGCGGTGCGCGGGTGATGCGCCGGTCCGGCCAGGTGCGGTCGGACAGTCCGGGATTGACGGCCGGGTTGTCGGCGAAGGCCCGGTACTTGCCGATCGGCATGCCGGACGGGCGCTGGGACGTGATGTGGTGCTGCGTCTTCATTCGGTCTCCCTCGTCGCTGGTGTGCCGGGCACGACGACCGCCGCGACGAGGGGCCGGCTTGCTATCTGGCCTCGCCGCGGCAACGAAGGAGCAGCAGGTGACTCACGCCGCCGAGCCTAGCGCACCCGCGCGTCATGCCTCACGCCGGTCCGGGCGCATGATCGTCTCGTCCACGTCCGCGGCACGGTCGAGCGTGTCGGGCTCGCTCGCGGCGACGCTCAGCACCGTGGCGCCGGCGCGTACCCGGGCACCGAGCGGGACGAGGGTCTCCTGCCACGGCTCGAGCCGCTGCTCGCCGTCCATGGTCACGAGGGTGGTGCCGTTGGTCGACGCACGGTCGGTGACGAAGACGCCGTCGACGCCCACCCGGACGGTCAGGTGGGTCTTGGACAGTGTGCGGTCCTCGACGGCGAGGGTCTGGTCCACGTGCTCACCGTCCCGTGCGGCAGGGGAACGCCCGACCAGGCTCGTCCCGGGTCCGAGGAGCCGGCCGTCGACGCGGACCTGTGGCACCTCGGAGCGGTGCGGCGCCACGTCGGCCTCGGGCACCGCCGGTTGCGCCTGCTGCTGGCCCCAGTCCTGCTGCTGGCCCCAGTCCTGCTGCTGGCCCCACCCCTGCTGATGGTCCCACCCCTGCTGCTGGTCCCACCCCTGCTGCTGGCCCCACCCCTGCTGCTGGTCCCACCCCTGCTGCTGGTCCCACCCCTGCTGGTATCCCGTCTCGGGCGCATAGGCCGACGTCGCCGTGCCCTCGGACGTCCTCGCCGGCCCGTGCAGCTCGCGCAGCGCCGCGGCGAGCTGGCGGGGCCCGCTCCGACCGGTCAGTGCCGCGTGGACGCGGTACCACCCGAGCGCGCTGGTCACCGCGGCGCTCCAGGCGATCACTCCGCCGACGACGGCCACCGCCGCCACCCCGAGATCGGCACCGCCGGCGTACGGCTCGAGCGCCGTCCCGAGGTCCCGCACCACGCCGACCGTCCACCACACCGCCACGGCGGCGGCCACGACGGCACCGACGAGCCGCGGCACGAGGGCTCCCGCCGGGGCACCCGAACCCGCGCCGCCGGCCGGGACCGGCGCTCCCGGGGGCAGGCGGTTGCCGTCGCGGTCAACCAGCTGCGGCAGCATGGCCCACAGGGCCAGGGCGCGCGCGAGCCGGGACCCGGCCAGCACCACCATCGCGCCCGTGCCGACGCCGAGGACCGCCAGGACCGCTCCCACGACGAGCGCCACCGTGCCGCCGACACCGAGCACCGTGGTCCCGGCGAGCCCGGCCCGCACGAGGGCGATCGCGAACAGGCCGACCGCCCACGCGAGGACTCCGACGCCGAACCGGGCGACATCGGTGTAGGCGGGCAGCAGGGTGCGCAGGGCGGACTGGCGCCGGATGGTCATCGAGCCGTACGTCGCCCAGTCACGCCGGTAGTCTCCCGGCGCGAGGTAGACGCGGGCCGCGGTTGGCACGAACAGCATGGATGCAGTCTGCCCGGTTCCGGCGTCGGCGTCGCCCCCCGGCTCCGCGAGCACCGGAGCCGGATGCCAGGCGGCGGTTCGGATGCGGTGCGCGCCGGACAGCAGGCACGCGGCCGCGATCCCCGTCGCCGCCCCGATCGTGGCGATCACCAGCAGGGACGGCACGTGCACTGCTCCGCCTGTCCTCAGGGCGGCCTGCCCCTGGTACGTCTTGTCGGTGAGCATCGCGGCACCCTGCACGCCGGAGAGTGCCTCCAGGCCGAGCCCGACGAACGCGCCGGTCGCCGTGGCGAGCGCGGCCAGGCCGAGACCGGCCCGCACCGCGAGCCCGCTGCCCGGGTCACTTCCGCCACGCCAGCCCCTGCCGGTCGCCAGCCAGCGCGCCATCGCGCGCGAGAGGATGCTCCCGGCACGCACGACGGCGACCCCCAGCACGAGCGCGCCGAGCGCCGTCACCGCGGCTCCCCCAGCGAGCCACGGGACGGCGGGGTCACCGGCCTGCCGCCGCCACGCCTCGTACGCGACCGCCCCCAGCACGGCCGCCACGACGCCGAGCGCCCAGGCCAGCGCCCCCACCACCAGACGCGCCCGCGACCGGAACGCCCCGTCGAGGACGTCCAGCGCCTCCCGTCTCAGCGGTGCGAGCGTGTCGTTCGATGACGACGGGTCCTCGACCGTGGCCGCGGTGAGATAGGTCCGTGCGACCGGAGGAACGAACGGCACCTGCTTCCTCCCCGCTGCCACTGGACCCGCCGGTACGTTCCTACCGGTCGCGGGGCGCCGCTGTCGCGCACCCGCCATGGGGAGTACTCCCCACCGCTCCGCTCACCTGCGGTTTCGCCGCGCGCGGGCCGCGCGCTCCTGCTGTCGTCTGGCCTTGCCGAGCGACCGGGTGGAGACGCGGGCGCGCCACCACCGCCGACCGCCCACCGCGTTGCGCAGCGACCCGAGCGAGGTGTCGACCTCGTTCCAGTAGCGTGCCGCCCCGCCGTCGTCCGGCACGACGGGACCGAACGTGCTGTGGTCGGCGCCGGCGGCCAGCGACTCCGTTCCGGCCTGCGAGGCGTCCACCGGCGCGGGTGCGCGCCTCCGGCGTCCCTTCGCCACGGGCGCGGCCAGCGCCGCCACGACCTCACGTGCGGCCTGGGTGCGTGTCGCCGTCCTCCTGACGTCCACGCCGAGGTCGGTCGCCGTGTCGAGGAACTCGGCCCAGCCGCCCTCGAACCGCGCCCAGGCCGGCCCGGTCAGGCGTCGTCTGCGGCTACGGCGGACCTTGACCAGCACGATCACCAGGAGCGGCAGCATGAGGAGGAGCAGCAGCCCGAGGCCGCCGAGCACGATGTACACGGCGATCGGGATGTTGGTCTCCTCCTCCTGCTCGTCGTCCTCGATGTCGACGTCCTGCCGGTCGGACGGAGGTGCGTCGGGCGGCTCCTGGGCCGGTGGCGGCGGCTGGAGGACCTGCGGCTGCGGGATGCTCTGCGGGATGGTCTCCTCGTCCTGCCAGATCCGGTCCTCGTCCGGCGTCGGGTAGAACGGCACCCAGCCGTGGCCCTCGAAGGGCACCTCGACCCAGGCGGACATGTCGTCCCCGGTCAGCTCGACGTCGCCCTCGCTGCCCTGCGGCACCTCGAAGCCCATGACCACGCGCGCCGGGATCCCCAGCGACGGCAGGATGAGGCCCATCGCGGCGGCGTACTGCTCCTCGTCGCCGACCATCGGGTCGTCACCGCCGAGGAGGGAGTCGAGACGTGCCGCGCCGTGGCCGGCCAGGGAGGGCGCCTCGCCCTCGAGCCCGTGAGAGAAGTATCCCTGCTGCAGGGCCTGCTCCACCGCGCGGATACGCGCGATCGGAGTGCTGGCGTCACCCGCCATCGTCTGCCCCACCGCGGTGATGACGTCGGGCGGCATCGTCTCCGGCTGGCTCACCTCGGCCAGGGGAGCCCCCTCGAGCGCGGTGTCGCTGGGCACCTGCGGGACCGCGGCGAGGACCTCGTACGTGTCGCCCTCACGCAGCCCGGCGGTGGTCAGGCCCGTGCCGGTGGCGCGGTTGAAGTAGAAGTCGCGCGCGAGCATGTCGGCACGCGGCCCGGCGAAGTCGAGGTCGTACGGCTGGCCGACGGTCGGCACCCAGACCTGGTCGTAGGCACCGATGGTGATCCTGGCGCGGTGCAGCCCGTCGGTGAGGGTCGGCTCGATCCGGTCACCGATGCGCAGGTACTCGCCCGTGCCGGACTCCGGATCCGCGACCGCCCACCGGGTCCCGTCGTACTCCTCGAGGGTCGCCAGCCGGACCTGTGCGCCGTCGGGCAGGCCGTCGACCGTGATGATCGCCTCGTCGCGATGGTCCTTGACGTGCTCGCGGAAGCCGGCGAGCGGGCTCGGGTAGTCGTGCAGGTCCGGGGGCGGCTGGACGTACTCGCGCAGCACGAGCCGACCCTCCCGGGGTGCCAGCAGCCCGGCTCCGGTGCCGGCAACGAGACCGACGACGACCAGCGCCGCCACGCCGGCCCAGCGGTTGGTGTGCAGGCGCCCGGTGCGCCAGCTCCCCCAGACCAGTGCGACGGCGGCCATGCCGAGTCCCAGCGGCATCGCGGTGGTGACGTCGATCGTGCCGAGCAGGATCGCGCCCACGAGGACGACGGCGGGCGGGATCAGGGCCCACACCACCCGCCGGGTCCGCAGGGCCAGCGTGCCGGCGACGCAGGACGAGACGAGCGCGAGCACGTACGGCGCGGTGAGCATGTTCCGGCTCGGGCCGAGCGGCGGGAGGATCGTCACGACGTCCTTCCAGGACGTCACGACGCCCTGCCCGACGGCCCCCAGGGTCTCCAGGGTCGGGACGATGCCGGCCAGGGCGGTCTGTGGCGCGCCGAGCGCGGACAGCGCGGCGAAGACGACGACGAGCGTGCCCAGCATCGGCAGCGGACCCCAACGGCGCGCCGCACCGACAACCGCGATGGCGGTCCCCACCAGCGCGGCCACGACCACGGTGACGACGAGCCGCACCGTGCCGAACACCGGCAGCAGCGGCGTGTGGGCCGCCAGGACCAGCGCCAGCACGACGCCGATGTCGATCCAGCGGCGGCGCAGCAGACCGAGGACGCCCTCCTCGCGGGTGGCCGTCTCGCTCATCGCATGGCCTTCCGCAAGGTGCGCGCCAGCTCCTCCAGGCGGGCCACCGTCACGACGGTCACGACGCCGACGGTGGACACACCGGCCGCGGCGTCGCCGTCGACCCGCACGGCCAGGGCCCGCACGCCGACCGGCAGCACCGCGCCGGCGGCACGCAGGTCGTGCGGGGTGACGGTCGAGCCGCAGACCAGGATGGCGAGCGACGCGCGTTCCACCTCACGGGCGATCGTGTGCGCCATCGAGATGACACCGACGGCCCCGCTGCCGCTCTCCAGCCGCGTCAGACCGTCCAGGAGCTGACGCCGTGAGAGTGCCGGGAGGGACTCGTGGCTGGTCAGGACGGTGAGGTCCTTCTCCTCCTCGAGGGCCTGCAGCCCGAGGGAGCCGGCCGCGGAGATCGCGACCTCGAGCTCGTCCTCGTCGTAGTAGTCCGACCCGTTCCTGCTGAGGCCGACGACGATGTGCGAGCGGCGCGTCTCCTCGAACTGGCGGACCATGAGCGTCCCGGTCCGCGCGGTCGAGCGCCAGTGGATGTGTCGCCGGTCGTCCCCGGGGCGGTACTCACGCAGGGCGTGGAACGCCAGGTCCGACGGCGTGATCTCCCTGGTGGTCTCCCCCTCGAGGTCGTGCAGGAAGCCCGCCGCCGTCGAGGCCAGGCGGACGGTGCGCGGGTGGACGTACAGCTCGTGCACGTCGGTCCACGTCATGGCGCGCCGGACGAGGCCGAGCGGGTCGCCACGGACCGAGCGCACCGGGCCGACGTCGATGACGGCGCGGCGGGCCGTGGGGATCGCGAACAGCTCCTCGTGCTCGGCGCCGCCGGCGAGCCCCGGCAGCGCGAACTCGACCTGGGCGGCCCCGACCGGCATCTCGATGCGGGCCGGCAGGACGTGGTGGTGCGAGGTGTTGCGGACCACGACGCCCGCCATGGCGCGCTCGCCCACCACCACGCGCCGGTCCGAGAGGCGCAGCTCGACGGCGTACGGCTGGCGGCCGAGGGTGAAGACGAGGGCGGTCACGAACACCGTCACGAGCGCCACGCCCGCGACGAGGAGCTCGAGCCAGACGAACCGGCTGCCGAGGTACCAGGTCAGCAGTCCCGCGGCGAGGACGACCCAGCCGATCGCCCCGACCCAGCGCAGCGCCCGGAGGGCGACCTCCCGCGGTGCGCGGGTACGGTCCAGCGCCCCCTGCACTCCGGGGATGGTGGACAGGCGCTGGGTCAGGGTGGTGCGCGACGAACCGGTGGTCCGGCCGGTCGTCTCACCGACGGAGCTGCTCATCGGGTGTGGCTCAGGCGCCGGTGGCCCGAGCGGTCGGGGGCGCCACGTCCGAGAGCACGGTGGAGATCGCGTCGGCCGCCGAGGCGCCCTCGAACTCGGCCTCGGCCTCCAGGACGAACCGGTGCGCGAGGACGGGCTCCGCGAGCTCCTGGATGTCGTCCGGGATCACGAAGTTCCGCCCGTGCGCGGCCGCCCACGTCTTCGCCGCGCGCACCAGCGACAGCGCACCACGGACCGAGACGCCGACGACCACGCCGGGCGCCCGGCGCGTCTCGGCGATGATGGTCGAGACGTACTCCAGGACCGAGGCGTCCACGTGCACGGTGTCGGCGAGGGCGACCATGTCCGAGACGGCCTGGCCGGTGATGACGGGGTCCAGGGCCCCGGCGCGGTCCCGCTGGGCCGAGCCGTGCAGGATCTGCACGGTGGCGCCGTGGTCGGGGTAGCCCACCGAGGTCTTCATGAGGAACCGGTCCAGCTGCGCCTCGGGGAGGCGGTAGGTGCCGGCCTGCTCGATCGGGTTCTGGGTGGCGAGCACCACGAACGGCTGTCCCACGCGGTGGGTCACGCCGTCGACCGTGACCCGGCCCTCCTCCATGACCTCCAGGAGCGCCGACTGGGTCTTCGGCGAGGCGCGGTTGATCTCGTCCGCCAGCACGACGTTGGCGAAGATCGGGCCCTCGTGGAACTCGAAGCTCTGCGTCTTCGGGTCGAAGATCGACACGCCGGTCACGTCGGAGGGCAGCAGGTCGGGGGTGAACTGGATGCGGCTCGAGGTGGCCTGCAGGGTCTGGCCCAGCGCCCGGGCGAGCTGGGTCTTGCCGGTACCCGGGTAGTCCTCGAGGAGCACGTGGCCGCCGGAGAGCAACGTGGTGACCACCAGCCGGACGACGTTCTCCTTGCCGAGGACGGCGTGGGAGACGTTGCCGACGATCCGGTTGAAGGTGTCGGCGAACCAGGTGGCCTGGTCCTGGGTCATGACCTCGGTGGTCGCGGCGGTCGTCATCTGGGCTGCTGCCTCGTTCCTAGGGGTTGTCGGGCGGAGTGGACTACCAGCGGACGGAGTCGGACTCGTTCACCGGCCCGAAGATCCGCACGGTGACCGTCTCGCCGGGGTTGCCTCGATAGGCCGTGCTGTTCCAGCGGTTGTTCCCGCTCAGGTGCGCGTTGTACGTGCGCCAGGGGTTGCCCTCCGTCGTCTGGCTGGCGTGGATCTCGATCCGGTAGTTCCCGGCCGGCAGATCGCTGTACGCGAAGTCGATGTAGGCACAGGACGAGTGGGTGCACGTGCCGTCCGGGTGCCCGGGCCGGTGATAGCCGTCGCGGTCGCGCACCAACCGGATCGACGGGTCCGGCGGCGGCGGCGGGTTGACCGTTCTCGCGCTCCCGCGCGCGGTCCGCCGCGCACCGTCCTCGCGCTCGACCGTCACGGTGACCGTCACCGTCCGGCTGTAGTCGGCCTCGACTCTCTGCGTGCCGGTGTCGGGGTTCGGCCAGCGATGCACGACCGTGCCGCCTCGCCCGCCCTCGACGCGGATAGAACCTCCGGTGAGGCGGCGGCCGTTCGGCTCGGGGAGGTCCCAGCTGTACGTGATCGTCCGGTCCGCCGTACGACGCACGGAGAGCTGGATCTCGCCCAGCGGCCCGTACGGCACGGCGGTGTTGGACGCCGCGGACGCCGGCGAGGCGTAGGCGTTCAGCGCCCGGACCCGGAAGGTGTACTGCCCGCCGTCGTTCAGGCCGCCCACCCGGTGGCTGTCCGGGAGCGTCTGCCAGCCGCCGCCGTTCACCGAGACCTGGTAGCCACGGATCGGGTCGCCGTTGGGTTGGGAACCCGCGAACTCCAGCTGCACCTCGCCGTCCCTGCCCGTGGCGGTGGCCGTCGGCCTGCCGGGCTGGGACGGCCGTGCGTAGGAGCGTACGGACTGCGACTGCGGCGAGGTGTCGGACCACCCGGCCTTGTTGCGCGCCGCGACGGTCGCCGTGTAGTCCGAGCCGGCCGGCGCGTCCTCCTGGAACGAGGTCTCCGACGTCGTGAACTGCCGGAACTGGGAGCCGTTGCGGAAGATCGTGACGCGGTACTCGGAGACGGCGTCACCGTTCGGGTGCGGCGCCCGCCACGAGCCCGTGATCTGCTCGGCCACCGGGTCGTCGACCCGCTGCACCTGCGGGGCTGCGGGCCGTGCCGGTGGGCCGGCCGGGACCACGCCCTGCGACCAGCCGGACCACTCGGACGGGTCCGGTGCCTGGTTCCGCGCACGGACCTGGACGCGGTACTCCTGGCCGTTCTGCAGCCCGGTCCAGGTGTAGCTGGTGCCGGTGACGTTGACCTGGCCGCCACCCCGCGACGGGGAGATCATGAGGTCGTAGGACTCGACCGGTGAGCCGTCGGTGTGGGGCTCGTTCCACTCGATGTCGATCTCCTGGTCGCCGAACGCGACGGTGGGCGGAGCGGGCCGCTCGGGCTTGACGTCCGGCCGGGCGACGGCGGACTGCCCGGAGGGCTCGGAGTCCCCGACCGAGTTGGTCGCGGTGACGGAGAACCGGTACTCGACGTTGTTGGTGAGCCCGTTGATGGTGCAGGTGGTGGTGGCGCACTGCGTGGTGGATCCGTCGGAGGCCTCGACCGTGTAGCCCGTGATCGGGGCACCGTTGTTGGCGGGCGCCGTCCAGGACAGCACCACCATCTCGTCGCCGACGTCCTCGACCCGCGGCGGCACGGGCCGCTCCGGTGCGCCGATGACGTTCATGCTGATGCGGCCCTCGACCTGACGCCGCGCGTCGCCGGTGGCGTCCTGCACGCCGTAGACGACCACACCTCGGCCCACGAAGTCGGGGTCCGGGGTCACCGTCACCTGGCTGTCCGAGTGGTCCGTGCCGATGTTCCCGGCCTCGGGTCCGGCCTGCACCACCCGAAGGTCTTCGCCCGGGAACGGGTTGTACGCGCCCTCCAGGACGGGCACGGTCACCGGCTCCCCCTGCTCGACGGTGCCCAGGTCGCGGTCCTGCACCCCCGGCAGCGGCCGGGTCGACTCCACGACGGTGGCCCGCACGGTGCCCGGCACGGGGTCGTTCACGGGATCGGCGACGGTGATACCGATCTCCAGGACGCTCCCAGCGGGCGTGTCGACGTCGGCGGAGACGGACAGGTACGGCCCGTCGATCGTCGCGTCGATGCCGTCCGGCTCCTCGGCCACCTCGTAGTCGAGCTGGTTGAAGTCCGCGGTGTCGGGGTCCTGCACGAGGTTCCGCAGGTTGAGCACCGCGGGTTCCCCGGCCGGTGCCACCTCGACCGAGCCGCCGGCGAAGGTCGGGGGCGTGTTGTTGCCGTCCGGGAGCACGGTGATGGGCAAGGTCAGGACCGAGCTGAGGCCCTCTTCGGCGGACTCGCCGTCCGTCACCTCGAAGGTCATCGACGCAGGACCGGAGTACCCGTCCGCCGAGGTGAACTGCAGGGTGGTGGCGTCGAGCACCGGGCTGTCGCCGTTGGAGTTCGTGGCGGTGACCGACGCGCTGTCGGTGAGCCGCACGTCACCGCCGGTCGGGCTGACCACGTAGTCCTCGATCGAGATCTGCCGGGTCTCGCCGGTGCGGACCTCGATCGGGTCGACGTCGGTGCGCAGGACCGGCCCGGTGTCCTCCACCCCGGGGATGTCGATGAATGCGAACCCGGTGTTCCCGTCGACGTCCTCCACCTGGTAGCTGATGACCTGCCGGTGCGGCCGCACGGGGGCCTGCACCTGGTTGTCCACGACGGTGACGCCCTCGGGTGCGTCGGGCACGCTGACCCGCAGCGCGTCGGTCGTGCCGTCGGGATCCTCGTCGTTGTCCAGGACGGGCACGGTCACGGTGTCGTGGTCGATGATGTCGGCGGCCTCGACCAGGTCGTC
This sequence comes from Georgenia alba, assembly GCF_042665525.1. Classification (NCBI taxonomy): domain Bacteria; kingdom Bacillati; phylum Actinomycetota; class Actinomycetes; order Allobogoriellales; family Allobogoriellaceae; genus Georgenia; species Georgenia alba. The sequence goes on along the minus strand of NZ_JBHTCQ010000002.1, from coordinate 624,370 downwards.
CCGCGCCAGTGGTGGCTGCAGCGGCGCGTCGGGCGAGACGGTGACCTCGACGACGCCGGTGTCGCGGCCGCCACGGTTGTCGGTCACGTGGTACGCGATCGCGAAGGTCGTCGGCTCGTCGGGCGTGACGACCTTCAGGACGCCGTCCTCCTCCGAGATGTCGACGCCGTCCACCGGGTCGAACGGCTCGCCGAGCTGGCCGGTGGGCAGGTAGAGCGGGTCACCGTCCGGGTCCGTGTCGTTGGCCAGGACGTCCACCGTGACCTCGCGTCCGGGCCGGACGCTGATGGCGTCGTCCTGTGCCTCGGGTGACCGGTTCAGCTCGGGAGGCGGCACGACGCCGACGCGCACCGGTGCCTCGGCGACGAGGCCGAGCCGGTCGCGGACCATGTAGGTGAACTCGTCGGTGCCCGAGAGGTTGCCGAAGGCCTCGTAGTCGAAGTAGCCGGGTCCGACCTCGACCACCCGGCCGAGCTCCGGCGCGTCGCCGGTGCCGAGCAGCTGCACCGAGTCGCCGTCAGGGTCGATGTCGAACATCGGCACCTGGATGCGGATGCGTTCACCGCCGAACGCCCGGGTGTCGATGGGTTCGGGGACGGGAGCGGAGTTGCGGTCGCTGTCCGCCTGGACATGGATGGTCACCCGGGCGGAGGCCTCGTTACCCGCGGAGTCGAGGATCCGGTAGACCGCATTGACCGTGCCCGGCTGGTTCGGTGCCCGGAAGCGGAGCGTCTCACCGGAGGCGAAGAGGTGCCCACGGCCCGCCGGAGGCGCCTCGGCGAGCCGGTCCGCCAGCTCGAACTCCAGGCCCGCCGGGTGCGTGTCGTTCTGCAGGACAGGAATCGTCACGAAGTCGCCGGCCCGGACCGTTGCCGTGTCGTCCTCCGCCACCGGCGGCTGGGACTCGGAGTCGGTCTCGACGGGCATGACGACGACCTGACCGTCGGCCGTGTCGTCACCGTTGGAGACGGTGTAGCTGAACCGTATCGGCTGCGTCGGCACCTGCTGCGCGCTGATCTTGAGGATCCGGTGCTCGAGCACGGACACCACCAGCCCCGACTCCGGGGGGACGTCCACCTGCTGGACCGCCAGGAGCTCGCCCGAGGGGTCCTCGTCGTTGGTGAGCACGTCCACCAGCACCGACCCGCCGGCGGGCAGCAGCGCGGTGTCCTGCACGGCGACGGGCGGACCGTTCTCGGGATCGGCCACCTCCACCCGGACGAGGCCGGTGGCGTCCTTCCCGGAGTCGTCCACGACGACGTAGGTGAGGTAGTACGAGCCGGCACGCTCGGCGGTGAACCGGAAGCTGCCGTCGTCGTAGTCCGGGATGACCGTGCCGTCGCCGTTGCCGCGAACGTCCGCGAGTCGCAGCGGCTCGCCGTCGGGGTCGGTGTCGTTGGCCAGGGGCTCGACGACGACCTCCTCCCCGGTCGTCGCCTTGACGTAGTCGAAGACCGGCGTGGGCGGGATGTTGCCCTCCTGCCGGACGTCGACGCTCAGGGTGACGGTCGTGTTCTCCTGCCCGTCGGAGACGGTGACCTCCACCTGCTTGGCGCCCGAGTCGACACCGGAGTCGACGAACTCGACGGTGCCGTCCGGAGTGAACCGGACGGTGTCGTCCTCCGGGCCTTCGGCGCCCACGACGACCATCTCGTCACCGTCGGGGTCACGCATGTGCTGCAGGACGTTGACCGAGCCGGTCGCGCCGGAGGCGATGGTCATCCGGATGGGCCGGAGCTGCTCGGGTGGACTGTTCTGCGACTCGGGCACGACGGCGAGCGAGACCGACGCGCTGTCGGTGCCCTCGCGGCCGTCGTTCACGGTGTACGTGAACGACCCGCCGGCGCCCGAGGCGTCCTCCGGCGCGGTGACCTGCAGCGCCCGGCCGCCCATCACCGGTCTGACGTCCCCGACGTTCTCCGGGAAGCCGTCGACCGACTCGATGGTGAGCAGGTCGCCGTCGGGGTCGGAGTCGTTGGCGAGGACCTCGAGGATCGTCGTCGAGCCGGGCCGGACCCCGAAGGTGTCGTCCTCGGCGACGGGATCACGGTTCTCCTGGTCCCGGTTCAGCGGGATCTCGTCCGTGATGTCCTGCTGGGACTCCTCCTCGAGCTCCTCGACGGCATCCGGCGGCGTGACGTCCTCCCAGTTCTCCACGATCGTCATGGCCTCGTTGACCATGTAGACGGTGCCCGCCAGGGTGTCGTTGAGGACGACAAGACCGTGGTTGGTGCGGAACTCGAGCTCGGCGTCCGTCGTGGTGGTGGGGATGGCGGCCTCGGTGGCCGCGCCGTCGCCGCACTGCTGCAGGTAGGTGCTGTCCTCGCCGGCCCACGCGGCGTGCACGCACGCCCCGGCCACGAGCGGCGCGGCGGGACGGCCGCTCGCCGGGGCTCGCACGACCGTGGGCTCGCCGTCGTCCAGCGGCACCCTGACCAGGGCGTCCGCGGTCGCGAGCATGACCTCGTCCCGCTCGGGGCCGACGTGCTGGAGCCGGATCTGGGAGATGTCGAGTTCGAGGCCCGTGAGGTCCACGGGCTCGGCGTCCGGCCGCAGCAGGTACAGCTCGTCCTCGGCGGTGCGGGTGAGCACCACGGGGGTCTCCCCGACCACCGTCGTCTGGGTCTCGCCGCCCTCGAACCGAATCGGGTCCAGGCCGAGGTCCGCTGTCTCCAGCTCGACGGGCTCGACCTCCTCGCCGGCCTCCCGGGCCTCGGCGACCTCGGCCTGCCGCTGCTCGGTCCCCTTCGGCAGGACGGTCACCGTCGAGTCCGCGGTGGACACGCCGTAAGCCGTGCCGTCCCGCCCCACCGCCATCAGTGCGTTCGCGCCGAGCTGGGCCTGGGGCTCGGACTCCTCGTCGGCGAGGATGCCCATGCCGGAGAACGGGGCGGTCCGCAGGTTCCCGGAGCCCACGTCGAGCACGGACACCACGCCCCCGCCCATGCCGACCTGGTGGTCGGCCGGCAGGGTCACGGCGCCCTCGGTCTGGCTGACGGTGGCCGGGTCCACCGCGGACATCACGTCGATGCCCGAGTCCACGGACAGAACCCGTGACCCCTCCTGGAGGACGTCGAGGTCGTCACTGCCACCGCTGAGCGACCCGTCGAGCTGCTGCACCGGGTAGTTGACCCTGCCGACGAGGAGCTCGCTGCCGTTCGTCACCCAGACGCCACCGTCGTGCAGCTGGACGTCCGCGGTCGTCATCCCGTCGTAGAGCAGGCTCGCCGCGATGATGCCGCCGGCGACGACGCCGACGACCGCACCGCCGACGAGGCGGCGCCGGTTGCGGCGCTTGCGCTCGGCGGCACGCCCGGTCGGACGGGCCGTGCCCTCCGACGTGCCGCGGGTCTTCCCCCCACGCACGAGCTGTCCCCCAGGGTCGCAGTCTGGCCTTGTGTGGTCTTACGAACCTTCGAGATGCTATATCAGCGCGTCCGGAACCCAGAAGGTACGCTCCGCCCGTCCCATGGGGAGCGCTCCCCATCGGGTGGGCCTCCCCTGGCTCCTCAGTCGCCGTCGTCCGCGGGGTCCGCCTGGTCCAGCAGCGCAAGCTGGTCGGCGGTGACCAAGCGCGACGCCACCGCGTGCTCGACGAGCCGTGCACGCCGGTTCACCGCGAGCTTGCCAGGCCCGCCGCGCAGGCCGCGGACCCCGTGGCGGTGGAGCTTGTCGCAGACGTTGTCCAGCTTCCGGTTGAACCGGGTGATCGCCCACCCCAGCCGGGCGGCCGCCTCCTGCGAGGTGGGGATCGACGTCGTGGAGCCGCGTCCGGTGAGCACGGGCTCGGCGAGGGCGAGGACGAGCTGCAGCTGGGACTCGGTGAAGGTCACCGGACCGATGGTCGTCTCGCCGATCTCCACCTCCTCGGCCGGCCGGGTGGGCAGGAAGGTCGGGTCGTCGTTCTCCAGCAGCAGCTCGTAGGTGGTGGGGCCGGCCGTGAACAGCACCGTGGTCCGTGCGTAGACGACCGGGAGCCGGGCGCCGGGCGAGAGCCACGCCTGGGTGTTGCCGTCCGGGTCGGCGATCGTCGCCGACAGCCGGGAGCCGACGTTCTCCAGCCACCACAGGCCGGCGTGCTGGGTGATCTCGAGGAACCTTCGGTGCAGGTAGGGGTTGTCGTCGATCTCGAGCGGCCCCTCCCTGCCGATGACGAACGGTTCGGTGTCGGACACCTCGAACCAGTCACCGGCGAACTCCACCTGCATGCCCATCGTCAGTCCCCCTCCGTCGGTCTCTTGACAGGGCTCTCCACGCTCACCGGACGCATGTCGTCGCCGGCACGTTCGAGGTCTGGCCGTTCGCCAGCCGGAGCTTCACCGCGACGCACACCTCGTCCGGGGCGTCCTCGACGACCGCCCGGGCCTCGTCCGTCGGGAACACGTCGGGTGGCGCCCCCGGCTCGGTGCGCTGCCAGGTGAAGCCGATCTCCTCGGGATCCTCGACATCCCGGGGAACGCCCCAGGTGAACGTCACGGTGTCTCCCTGACGTCGTCCGTCGAGGTCCACCGGCGAGGGGACCGCGTCCGGGACGACCACGGTCTGGTTGCCGGTCGGAGTGGGGTCCTCCCCCGGCCCGCCGGTGTAGCGACCCGCGAGGTAGATGACGCCCGCAGTGACCACGAGCGCGCCCACGGCGGCGACGACGGTCAGGACCACGGAACGACGGCGCGACCCGCCACCGTCCTCGGTTCCGGCGTCGCCGTAGCCCTGCGGTCCGTACGCGTAGCCGACATACCCCTGGTGACCGGGATGACCGCCCTGGGCGTTGCCGGGCGCGCCGCCCTGGGGCGCGACCTGGCCGGGCCGCAGCCGCGTCGCGTCGTGCTGACCTCCCTGCGGCGCCACGGTGACCGCGCCGCGGAGCGCGGTCGCGTCCTCGCCGGACCGGGCGGCCGTCCCCCCTGTGCCGGCGTGCGGATCCACCTCGACGACGTGCCGGACCACGGTCCGTTGGTCCGCGCCGTGCGGGGCGCTCTCGGAACCCGGCTGGCCCCCGCCGAGCCAGGAGGTGTCGGGCAGCTCGATGTCGGTCAGCGGCAGGCGCATCTCCTGCTCGACGAGCTGCAGCGCGCGGCCCATCTCGAGCGCCGAGCGATAGCGCTGCCGCGGGTCCTTGGCCATCGCCTTCGCCAGGACCCGTTCGAGGGAGGCGGGCACGTCGCCCCGCCCGATCGGCGGGACCGGGTCGCGCCGGATGCGCATGGTGAAGTCGAGCCGGCTGTTCGGCCCGCCCGGGCGGCTGAACGGCGAACGTCCCGCGAGCAGCGTGTACACGGTCGCCCCGAGGCTGTAGACGTCGCCCTCCACGCCGGGGACGGTGGTGCCGTCCACGGACTCCGGCGGCGCCCAGGGGATGGAGAGGCCCGCCGTCTCCTCGAGCATCGTGGACGTCAGGCCGGCGATGCCGAAGTCGGTGAGCGCGGGGCGCCCGTACTCGTTGGTGAGGATGTTCGCCGGCTTGATGTCGCGGTGGACGATGCCGGCGCGGTGCGCCGTCTCGAGGGCGCCGGCGAGCCGCACCCCGATCCCCACCGCCTCCGCGACGCCGAGCGGACGCACCTTGATGCGCTCGGCGAGGTTCGGCAGCGGGCAGTACTGCATGACCAGGTACGGACGGGCGTCGGCGGACTCGCCGGCGTGGTACAGGTCGACGATCGAGGAGTGGCCGGACAGCGCGGCCATGAGATTCGCCTCGTCGATGAACTGCTCGCGCGGCTGCCCCTCCGTCGCCTCCTTGGTCAGCACCTTGATCGCCACGCGCCGCCGCGGCATGTGCTGGGTGTAGAGGTAGACGTCGGAGAACCCGCCCGAGCCGAGAACCTTCTCGAAGGTGTAACCGGGCAGGTCGGGATGCTCAGCAGGGGCGCGACGCGGGCTCACGTGCCACCCTCACCGCCGGCCATGACCGTCGCGGTGACCCCGGTGCCGATCTCGATGACCCCGCCCGGCGGTACGGGCACGCCGGAGCCCGGGTGCAACCGGAACGACGGCTGGCCGGGCAGGAAGACGACGGTGCCGTTGGTCGAGTTCATGTCGGTGACCACCACGTGGTCTCCGGCCGGGCGGATCTCGACGTGCGTTCCCGAGATGTCGCGCTCCGGGTTGGTGACGGTGACCAGCCGCGGCACCTCGCTGCCGCGGAAGCGGGAGGACTCCGGCGCCCGGCCGAGCAGCAACGGCTGGGTGATCGCGATCGCCGTGCCCGTGGACATCAGCAGCTGCAGACCCTGCGCCGGGGGCTCGGCGAACGGCTCCTGGTACGGCGTCGCGGCCGCGTCGTCCGGGAGCTCGGGCAGCTCGGACGGCATCACGGTCTCGCCGTCGTGGTCGCCCTCGTCCCACGCGGGGACAGGCTCGGCAGCGGCCGGCATCCCGGCGTACGTGCCCTCACCCGATGTCGAGGCGTACGGGCCCTCGCCCGCTGTCGAGGCGTACGTGCCCTCGGCCGCGCCCGCGGCGTCAGGCGAGGTACCGGGCACGACCGGACCCGAGGGTGGCACAGCCGCCGGCTCGATCGGCGGCGTCGGACCGCCCGGGAGGGGCACCGCGGACGACGACCCGCCATGCCGCGCCCACGGCACCTCGGAGATGATGCCGCTGGTCGGGGCCGTGGTCGTGCCGGTGACCGCCTCGTCGTCCTCGGGCGGCCGGGTCAGCTCGGCCTCCCGCTCGTCCGGCGCACGGATCGCCTCCGACGGCCCGTGACCCGCCGTCGGGTCCACCGGTTCCGCGGCCGGTGACTCGGGATCCGCCGTCGTGCGGCCGATGGCGGCCGCGAGCGCCGGCGCCTTCATCAGCGTGAGCTCGAGGTCCTCCTCGTCCTGGTCCGCCGGCTCCGCGGCCACCTGCAGGCCGGCACGAAGGTCGTCGTCGCCGTCGTCCCCGACGCTGCGCAGTGCCGAGACGAGGGCAATCCCGGCGCCCACGGGCAGCCAGGTCTCCTCGTCGGCGGACGCGGTGCCGGCACCGCTGATGGTGAAGTCGTCACCGGGCAGCACCGCCTCGCGCCAGGTGGTGAAGCCGGCAGCGCTGATCGTCTCGCCCCCGACCTGGACGCTCAGGTCGCCACGCACCAGGATGCCGAGCCCCTCGGGGCGCGCCTCGACCATCGCGAAGGACGGCAGCGTCCGGATCCCGCGGGTCGCCAGGTGCTCCACCCAGGTGCCGAGGCGCGACCCGCTGCGCGTCAGCCGCCACAGGTCCCGCGCGGCCGCGACCCCCAGCTCCGGGTGCAGGACGGCGACCGACCGTTCGTTGACGATGGCGATCCAGGTGCCCGTGCGGTACTCGTGCACGACCGAGCCCGTGCTCGTGCCCATTCCGGTCATCTCCCCTCGCCGCCCGGGAGCGTCATGCTCAGGTCCTCGTCGTCCTCTTCTACCCCACCGGGCGTGCGCGCCGTCGTGTCGTCCGCGCTCGCCTCGTCCGGTGCGTCCACGACGAGCGCCGTGACGTTGTCGCTCGCGCCTCCGGTCACCGCGTGCCGGACCAGCGCGGCAGCGGCCTCGCCCGGGTCCGCCACGGTGGCCAGCACGGCGGCGATCGTGTCGTCGTCCAGCTCCCCGTTCAGGCCGTCCGTGCACACCAGGAGCCGCTCGTCCCGCTGCACCCGCAGCATCCAGAAGTCGACCTCGCAGTCGGGACCGGTGCCGATCGCCCGGGTGATGACGTTCCGCCGCGGGTGGGTGCGCGCCTCGGTCGCGTCCAGCGTGCCGGCGTCCACCATCTCCTGGACGAGCGAGTGGTCGACGGTCACCTGGTGCAGCCGGCCCCCGGAGAACCGGTACACGCGTGAGTCCCCGACGTTCAGCACCAGCCAGTACAGCTCGTCGCCCTGCTCGGTGAGCACCGCGCCGGCGACGGTGGTGCCCGCCACCGGGTCCCGGCCGTCCGTCTCGACCCAGCCGGCGACGACCTCCTCGGCCATCGTCCGCCGGATCGTCGCCGCCGCCTCGCGGACGACGTCGACCACAGCCTGCGCGGTGATGTGCCGTGACCCGCTACCGGCAAGCCCACGGAAACCCTCGACGACCGTCTGGCTGGCCATCTCCCCCCGCGCGTGCCCACCCATGCCGTCGGCGACCACGAAGACCGGGTCCTTCGCGAACGCGGCGTCCTCGTTGACGCTGCGCCGGCCACCGGCGTCGCTGGCCACACCCCACTGCGTCAACGTCCCGCCCCTTCTGCCGTCCTCACCACCCCATAGGGTGCCATGACCTGCGCATGACCGACTCACGCGGTCGGTGAGGCGTCTGGGCGCAGGAACCTACAGCACGGTCGGGTAGACGCCCCAGTACGCGGCGGACGTGAGCAGCACGAGGCTCCCGGCGACCACGCTCGCCACCGGCAGGAGGGACGCGACGAGCCCGGCTCGTCCGCCGCCGCGTCGTGGGCCGCGGTCGCGCCACGTGCGGCGGCCGGCGACGACGGTGAGGACCACCATGGCGGCAGCGAGCACGCCGGCGCCCTGGACCACGAGCCACCCACCCTGGACGAGCACCGCGTCGTGGTCGTAGTTGAGGGCGAGCGACGCCACCCCCGCCAGGTAGGCGACGAACAGCACCCAGGTGGCCAGTGTCGCCATCGTGAGCCCCGCGGTGAGGCGTCCGACGCCGTGGTGGTCCTGCATGCGCCGGCGACGGCGGACGATCCCGACAGCCAGCGCACCGGCGCCTCCGACCAGGAGCAGCCCGAGGCCGGCCACCAGGGTCAGGACGATCATGTCACCCGTGGCGTACCACCGCGGGCGGTCGACGGCGTCGACCCGGAACGACTGCACCGGTTCCGCCCCGGCGATGACCGGCGACGCGCCGGCCGTGTCCGGAAGTCCCTGGACCCAGCGCGACAGGTCCCTCGGGAACGCCGGGACGAGGACGTCCTCGATCCGGATGCCGTGGTTCGCGCCCGCGTAGTACCGGATGGTGTAGTCGTCGTTGTCCGCCGCGTCCAGGTCCTCCGCGAGCACCTGGGCGCCCTGGACGATCGGCATGGAGGTGTCCGCAGCGCCGTACACCATGAGCACCGGCTGGGTGAGCTGCTGCTGGTAGGGACGCACGTCGAAGTCGAAGTACTCGAAGCCCCCGCCCGGGAACGATCCGCCGATGAGACGCGGGATGGCCCGCAGCAGCCGGTCGGGCACGCCGACGTCACGCAGGTAGTTGTCGGCAGCGAACGCCCCCTGCTCGCGGATGGGCAGCACCGGGGCGGAGACAAGCACCACGAACGCCACGGCGTCCTGAAGCACCGCGGCGACCGGCGCGGACATCGCACCCTCGCTCTCGCCGTACACCCCGACCCGGCTCGCGTCGACGCCGGGCCACTCCCGGAGCACGCCGAAGGAGTCCAGGTAGTCCTCGGCCATGGCGACGTAGTCCCGGTCGCGCGTGCTGTAGGTGTCGCTGCGCTTGTCCGGGACCATCGTGACGATCCCGGCGCTGGCCAGGTCCCGGGTGATGTCACCGAAGTTCTCGTGCGTGGCGGTCCCGGCCCCGTGCATGAAGAGCACGCCCGGCCGCTCCCCCGCGGCACCGACCGGCGCGGCGATCGTGGCCTCGACCGTCACGCCCTCCTCGAGGGGGACCTCGACCACCTCGGTCGTGACGTCGTACGTGCCGACGGGATCGGTCCGTGCGTCGGAGCCGATGGTGGTCTCCGTGGCCTGCGGCACGATCGTCTGCTCCAGCGGCTGCGGGTTCCAGCCGGGACCGGCGAGGGACCCGACGAGCCCGAGGAGCAGGACCAGCACGATGCTGGCCCCCAGCCGGCGATACCTCACCTGGTCAGGGTAGTCACCGCACCCGGGTCAGCCGGCGACCCGCCCCGCAGCCGCCACGACTCGTCTGGAAAGAACGTCTCGTTGTACAAGACGAAACTTCCAGGCGAGAGCGAGGGGCGAGGGTGAGCGGCCACGCGGAGAGGACGAGGGGGCGTGCCGGAGGCTGGCTGGGCCTGGCACGGAGCAAGGAGGAGCGAGGAACGAGCGACGACGAGCGGAGCGGACCGCCTCCGGCACGCCCCCTCGTCCTCGGAGCCCCAGCCTCGGAGCCCCAGGCACCGCTCAGAACCCCAGGCGCCCCAACAGCTTCGGATCGCGCTGCCAGTCCTTCGCCACGCGGACGTGCAGGTCGAGATAGACCCGCGCGCCGAGCAGCGCCTCGATGCCGGTGCGCGCCCGCGTGCCCACGTCGCGCAGCCGGGACCCGCCCTTGCCGATGACGATGGCCTTCTGCGAGTCGCGCTCGACGTAGATGTTCACGTGCACGTCGAGCATCGGCGGGCGTTGGTCGCCCTCGCGCCGGGGTCGCTCGACGATCTCCTCGACGGCGACCGCCAGCGAGTGCGGCAGCTCGTCTCGCACGCCCTCCAGCGCCGCCTCACGGACGAGCTCGGCGACCATGACCTGCTCGGGCTCGTCGGTGAGCTCCCCCTCGGGATACAGCGGCGGGCCGGGTGGCAGGTGCCCGAGCAGGACCTCGGTCAGCACGTCGACCTGCTCCCCGGTGACCGCGGAGACCGGGACGATGTCGGCGAACTCGCGGTGCTCCTTCCCGAGGCGGTCCACCGCGATCAGGTGCTCGGCGAGCCGGTCTCGCGGCACGGTGTCGGCCTTGGTGGCGGCCGCCACCACGGGCGTGCGGAGCTCGGCGAGCTCACGCGCGATGTACCGGTCGCCGGGCCCGATCTTCTCCACGGCCGGCAGGCAGAACACGACGACGTCGACCTCGCCCAGGGTCTCGCGCACCAGGTCGTTGAGGCGCTGCCCGAGCAGGGTGCGGGGCCGGTGCAGACCCGGGGTGTCGACCAGCACGAGCTGCCCGTCCGGGCGGTGCACGATGCCGCGGACCACGTGCCGCGTGGTCTGCGGGCGACCGGAGGTGATGGCGACCTTCTCGCCCACCAGTGCGTTGGTCAGCGTGGACTTCCCGGCGTTCGGCCGGCCCACCAGGCATGCGAACCCGGACCGGAAGTCCTCGGGCCACTCCGTCGGCACCAGCCCGGCGAGGGCGTCCGTCTCGCCGGTCAGCTCGTCGTCGCTGGGAAACCTCATGCCTCGACCACGTCCTCCGCCTCCGGCGCCCGGGACACCACCAGCGTGGAGACCCTCCGCCGTCGGCCTTCGACACGCTCGGCAACCAGGTGCAGCCCGAGCACGTCCACCTGCGCCCCGGCCAGCGGGACCTTGCCGAGCGCCTTGGCGAGCAGGCCGCCGGCCGAGTCCACGTCGTCGTCGCCCACCTCGAGGCCGAACAGCTCGCCGAGCTCGTCCACCGGCAGCCGGGCCGGCACCCGGTAGGTGCCGTCCCCGAGGTCCTCGACCTCCGGCTCGCCGACGTCGTGCTCGTCCACCATCTCCCCGACGAGCTCTTCCAGCAGGTCCTCGATGGTCACCAGGCCCGCGATGCCGCCGTACTCGTCGACCACCATGGCGATGTGCACGCTGCCCGCCTGCATCTCCCGCATGAGCTCGTCGACCGGCTTGGTCTCCGGCACGAAGCTCGGCTCCCGCATGAGGTCCGAGACCGTCGCCGACTCGGGGTCCCGGCCCCGGTGCACGCGCGCGATGACGTCCTTGAGGTAGAGGACCCCGCGCAGGTCGTCGGTTGACTCCCCGACCACCGGGACACGGGAGTAGCCCGAGCGGGTGAAGAGGCTGAGCGCACGACGCAGCGTCTCGTCCGCGTCGACCGTGACCATGTCGGTGCGCGGCACCATGACCTCGCGGGTGAGGGTCTGGCCGAGCCGGAAGACGGACTGCAGGAGCTCCCGCTCCTCCTCCTCGATCTCCTCCGACTCGCTCACCCGGTCAACCATGTCGCGCAGGTCCTCCTCGCGCTCCTCGCGCGCCTCGACCTCCGTCTGGGTGGGTCGTGGGGACAGCGCCCGGACCAGGGTCCCCACCCCGCGGGCGGCCGAGCCGAGCGCGGTCAGCATCGGCGCGACGGCGGCCAGCACCGCGGTCGGGTTGCGCTGACCGAGCCGCCGCGGCGAGACCCCGACGACGACGGCGAGGAGCAGTGCCGTGGTCGCTACCGACACGGCCAGCACCTGCCACCATCGCTCCAGCAGGTCCGCGACGGCGAGGGTGAGGCACACCGCCGCCGTCATCTCCGCGAGAACACGCACGAACGCGGCGCCGCCGGCGGCGTCGTCGCGACGCTCGAGCAGCTGCTCCACCCGGTCGGTGCGCCGGCCCGGCTCCATCTCGGCGACCGCGGCGCGGGTGACCCGCTGCAGCGCAGCCTCACCCGAGCTGAGGACCGCCCCGAGGACCAGGCCGCCGAGCGTGAGCGCGAGCAGCCACCACTCCGGGATCTCACCCCTCATCGTGCGTGCCTCACCGCCCGGCGAGGAAGGTGAGCAGGAGGCGCCGCTGCAGGGCGAACATCTCCTTCTCCTCCTCCGGCTCGGCGTGGTCGTAGCCCAGCAGGTGCAGGATCCCGTGCGTGGTCAGCAGGAGCAGCTCCTCGACCGTCGAGTGCCCAGCCGCCTTGGCCTGGGCCACGGCGACCTCTGGGCACAGCACGATGTCTCCCAGCGTCCCCTCCACCGGGTCCTCGCCGCTGCGGCCCGGGCGCAGCTCGTCCATCGGGAAGGACAGCACGTCGGTGGGTCCGGGCTCGTCCATCCAGCGCTCGTGCAGCTCGGACATGACGTCGGTCGTCACGAACAGGATCGACAGCTCCGCCTGCGGGTGGACGTGCATCTCGTCCAGCACGTACCGGGCGAGGGCGGCGAACTCCTCGCCGTCCACCTCGTGGCCGGACTCGTTGGTGACCTCGGTGCTCAAGACCGCGTCTCCTCAGCTCCGCCGCGGGCGCGTCGGCTGCGTGGTGGCGTCCCAGCGTTCGTAGGCGTCGATGATGTCGCCCACCAGGCGGTGGCGGACCACGTCAGCGCTGGTCAGGCGGCAGAACGTCACGTCGTCGATCCCGTCGAGGATCTCCTGGACCACCCGCAGCCCGGAGCGCGTCCCGGCGGGCAGGTCCACCTGGGTGACGTCGCCGGTGACGACCACCTTGGAGTCGAAACCGAGCCGGGTCAGGAACATCTTCATCTGCTCGGGCGAGGTGTTCTGCGCCTCGTCGAGGATGATGAACGAGTCGTTCAGCGTCCGTCCCCGCATGTAGGCCAGCGGCGCCACCTCGATGGTGCCCGCCGCCATGAGCTTCGGGATCGACTCCGGCTCGAGCATGTCGTGCAGGGCGTCGTACAGCGGCCGCAGGTAGGGGTCGATCTTGTCGGTGAGCGTGCCGGGCAGGTACCCGAGGCGCTCCCCCGCCTCCACGGCCGGCCGGGTGAGGATGAGCCGCCGGATCTGCCGGGCCTGCAGCGCGCCGACGGCCTTGGCCATGGCCAGGTACGTCTTGCCGGTGCCCGCGGGCCCGATGCCGAACGTGATGGTCGAGGAGTCGATGGCGTCGACGTACCGCTTCTGCCCCAGGGTCTTCGGACGGATCGTCCGGCCCCGCGCGGAGAGGATGTCGGTGGTGAAGACGTCGGCGGGCCGTTCCGGGCCGGCGTCGCGCAGCATCGTCACCGCACGGTCCACCGCGTCGCCGCTGAGCGGCTGGCCGGACCTCGCCACCGAGACGAGCTCCTCGATCAGCTTCTCGGCGGTGCCGACGTCGCCACTCGGGCCGGTCAGCGCGATGACGTTGCCACGGACGTGCACGTCCACCGTCGGGAAGCCTCGCTCCACGGCCCGGAGCGCCTCGTCGCGCTGACCGAGCAGGATCACCATCGGGACGGACTCGGGAACCGTGACCTGATGCTGGACGTGGCCGACGGGAAGGTCGGCGGACGGTTCGGGCGCAGGTTGCTGCGACATGGTTGCGGGCCCTGACGGCCCTGGTCTCCCTCGCTTCGGGTGCCTGCCGCGGGTGCGCGGCGTCGCACCAGGATATCGGCCCGCGCCGTGCCCGGGCAGCGTCATTCCCAGCGGCCCGTGCGGGACGCCAGCACGCCCAGCGCCGCAGGCCCCGCGGTGGAGCTGCGCATGACGTGCGGTCCTGCCCGCACCACCTGCGCGCCGGCGTCCCCGAGCGCCGCCAGCTCCTCGTCGGTGATGCCGCCCTCGGGCCCGACGACGACCACCACCTCGGTGTCCGCCTCCCGCTGCGGCAGAGCCACGGTCGTGAGCGACGTCGTCGCCGCCTCGTGCAGGACGAGCACCGTGCCGCCGCCCGCCACGGTCCCCGCGACGGCGGTCCGCAGTCCCGCGGTGGTCACCAGGTCCCGCACGGCCGGGAAGCTCGCCCGACGGGACTGCTTGCCGGCCGCCGTCGTCACCGCCTCCCAGCGGCGCCGCCCCTTGGCGGCACGCTCGGGCTTGCCGGTCCAGACGGAGACCGATCGGTCCGCCTGCCACGGCACGACGGCGTCGACGCCGAGCTCCGTCGCGGCCTCGACGGCCTGCTCGTCCCGGCCGCCCTTCGCGAGGGCCTGCACGAGCACCAGACGGGGCGCCGGGCGCGGCTCGTCGACGACCGCCGTCACGGACACCGTCAGTCCGTCCCGCTCCGCCGCCACGACCGTCCCGGTCACGCGGCGGCCGGCGCCGTCGACCACGTCGACCTCCTCGCCCGGGCGCAGCCGCCGCACCGTCGCCGCGTGCCGCGCCTCGTCCCCGCGCAACGTGATGTCCTCGCCGGGGCGGGCGGCACCCAGGACCGCCGCCTCGGCGTGGAAGACGGGACGCGTCACGCTCAGCGTCCGGCGAGCTTCTCGCGGAGCCGGGAGAAGACGCCGGAGCCCGAGGCGGCCAGCCGGGGCTCCGGCCGCTCCTCGCCGCGCAGGGTCGCCAGCTCCGCGAGCAGCTCACGCTGACGATCGTCCAGCCGCGTGGGCACCTGCACGTCGACGTGGACGTGCAGGTCGCCGCGGCCGGACCGCTGCAGGTGGCCGACACCGAGCGCGCGCAGCGTGTACACCTGCTCGGGCTGGGTCCCGGGCTCGATGTCGATCTCCCGCTCACCGTCGAGGGTCTCCAGCACGGTGACGGTGCCGAGCGCGGCGGCGGTCATCGGCAGCGGCAGGGTGCAGTGCAGGTCGTCGCCGCGGCGGACGAACACCGGGTGCGGCTGCTCGCGGATCTCCACGTACAGGTCGCCGGCGGGTCCCCCGCCCGGGCCGACCTCGCCCTGGCCGGTCATCCGGATGCGGGTGCCCGTCTCCACACCGGACGGGACGTCCACCCGCAGCGTCTGCCGGGTGCGCACCCGGCCCTCGCCGGCGCAGTCCTGGCACGGCTCCGGGATGACCGTGCCGTGGCCCTGGCAGGCGGAGCAGGTGGTGGTGGCCATGACCTGACCGAGGAAGGACCGGGTGACCCGCTGGACCGAGCCGCGGCCGTGGCACACCTCGCAGGTGCGCGGGGAGGTGCCGGGGCGGCAGCAGGTGCCCTGGCAGGTGGGGCAGACCACGGCCGTGTCCACCTGCAGCTCCTTGGTGGCGCCGAACACGGTGTCGACGAGCTCGACGTCGAGGCGTACGAGCGCGTCCTGGCCGCGCCGGGCACGCGGCACGGGGCCGCGGGTGGTGCCGCCCGCCGCGGCACCGAAGAACGTCTCGAAGATGTCGTTGAAGCCGCCGAACCCGCCGAATCCGCCACCGGCGCCCTGACCGCCCAGGGCCGACTCCCCGCCCATGTCGTACAGCTGTCGCTTCTCCGGGTTGGAGAGCACCTCGTAGGCGCGGCTGATGTCCTTGAAGCGGTCCGCGGCGTCGGGACCTGCGACGTCGGGGTGATGGGTGCGGGCGAGCTTGCGGTAGGCCTTCTTGATCTCCTCGGCGCTCGCCTGGCGGGAGACACCCAGGATCTCGTAGTAGTCGTTCACCGTGGCTCTCTCTGCTGGGGCTTGAGTCGTGGGGCGGTGCTCGGGTGGCGGCGTCGCGCGGCGTCAGCCGGCGAGGATGCGCGAGAGGTACCGGGCCACGGCGCGCACCGACGCCATGGTGCCGGGATAGTCCATGCGGGTGGGTCCGAGGACGCCGAGCCGCCCGACGCCCTCCGACGGTTCCTCACCACCGTAGATGCTCGTGACGATCGCCGCCTCGGACAGCGCCTCGTCCTTGTTCTCGGAGCCGATGCGCACGGCGATGGAGTCCTGCGCCATCTCGGAGAAGAGCTTCAGGAGCACGACCTGCTCCTCGAGGGCCTCCAGGACCGGCGAGATGGTGCGGGTGAAGTCGAGGTCCGCGCGGGCCAGGTTGGCGGTGCCGGCCATGACGATGCGCTCCTCGGCGTCCAGCCGCAGGGCGTCCTTCAGCTGCTCGGCCACCGCCTCGACGAGGTCGCGGTGCTCCGGGGCGAACTGCTGCGGGAGGGCGTCGAGCTCGGGGGTGATGGTCTCGAGCTTCCGGCCGGCACCGATGACGTTCAGGTGCGCCCGCAGCTCGCCGACGACCTGGCCGTCGAGGTCGGAGACGGTCTCCACGGTCCGCTGCTCCACCCGTCCGGTGTCGGTGATGATCACCACGAGGAGCCGCTCCGGGCCCAGCGGCACCAGCTCGAGGTGACGCAGGCTCAGCCGCTTGAGCGACGGGTACTGCACGACGGCGACCTGGTGGGTCAGCTGCGCGAGCAGCCGCACCGTCCGCTCGACCACGTCGTCCAGGTCGACCGCCTCGTCCAGGAGACCCTGGATGGCACGCTTCTCCGCCGTGGACAGCGGCTTCACGGTCCCGATCCGGTCCACGAAGAGGCGGTAGCCCTTGTCCGTCGGGATGCGCCCGGCCGAGGTGTGCGGCTGGGCGATGAGGCCGTCCTCCTCGAGCACCGCCATGTCGTTGCGGATCGTGGCCGGGGACACGCCGAGGCTGTGCCGCTCGACGAGCACCCGGGAACCGACCGGCTCCCGGGTGGAGACGTAGTCCTGCACGATCGCGCGCAGGACGTCGAGCCTACGTTCCTCGCTCATCCGGCCTCCTCCCGGCACTCTTCGGCACTGGTGTCCGTCAGCACTCTCCTGCCCCGAGTGCTAATGCTACGCGCCACGCGCCCCGGCTGCCGCGCACCGGCGACCGGCACACCTAGATTGCCAGAGTGACTGCAGACCGTTACGGCACCGACGTCCTTGCCTCCGACCCGCACCGGTCCGGCGCCTACGCGCACCGGCCGACGACGACCGAGCGGCCCGCCGAGCCGGGTCTCGTGGTCGAGGAGGTCGCAACGGGCTGGGTGGGCGCCGTGGTCGGCGTCGAGAAGTCCGGCGGGGTCCACCTGGTGGTGCTGGAGGATCGTCGCGGCGCCACCCGGTCCTTCCCGCTCGGTGCCGGATTCTGGGTGGACGGCAAGCCCGTCCGGCTGACGGCGCCCGCCCGGCAGCGGCCCGCGTCCGGGCCGCGGACCGCCGGAGGCCGGGCGTTGACCGCGTCGGGGTCGATCGCCGCGCCCCAGCGGAGGGCCAGGGTCGCCCGGGCGTCCCGGATCTGGGTCGAGGGCCGGCACGACGCGGAGCTGGTGGAGCGGGTCTGGGGCGACGACCTGCGGGTCGAGGGCGTCGTGGTCGAGCTGCTCGACGGCGTGGACAACCTCGAGGCGGCGCTCCGGGACTTCGGGCCCGGCCCGACACGCCGGGCCGGCGTCCTGGTGGACCACCTGGTGCCCGGGTCGAAGGAGCAGCGGATCGCAGAACGGGTCCGGCGCGGTCCGCAGGGTGCGCACGTGCTCGTCCTCGGCCACCCGTACGTCGACGTCTGGCAGGCGGTGCGACCCGAGCGCGTGGGACTGCGGGCCTGGCCGGACGTGCCCCGCGGGCAGGACATCAAGGTCGGCACGCTGCGGGCCCTCGGCTGGCCGCACGCCGACCAGGGCGACGTCGCCCGGGGCTGGAAGCGCATCCTCGGCCGGGTGCGCGACTACAAGGACCTCTCCCCCGCCCTGCTGGGCCGGATGGAGGAGCTCATCGACTTCGTCACGGCGCCCTAGGTCAGCGCCCGCACGACGGCGTCCGCGAGGAGCCGTCCGCGCAGCGTGAGGACGACCCGCCCGGTCTCGGCCGGCCCCGGCTCGACCAAGCCCTCGCGCACGAGGTCTGCCAGCGCGTGCCGGTACCGCGGACGCAGCGCACGGCCCTCCGGCGCGAGATCCACGCCGGACGCCAGCCGCACACCGAGCATGATCCGCTCGGTCTCACGCTCAGCCACGTCGAGCACCTCGCGGCCGACGGCCGGGCTGAGCCCCTCCTCGAGGCGTCTCGCGTAGGCCAGCGGGTGCTTGACGTTCCACCACCGCACACCTCCGACGTGGCTGTGCGCGCCGGGCCCGACGCCCCACCAGTCCTGTCCGCGCCAGTACGCGAGGTTGTGGCGGGAGGCATGGCGCGGGACCTCCTCGGGCCCGTCGCCGGCGTCCGTCCGCGCGAAGTTCGAGACCTCGTACCACCGGTAGCCGGCGGCGGTGAGCATCTCGTCGGCGAGCTCGTACTTGCGGGCCGCGTCGTCGTCGTCCGGCATCGCCAGCTCCCCGCGCCGGACGCGCACGGCCATCCTGGTGCCCGGCTCGACCACCAGCGCGTACGCCGAGATGTGGTCCGGGGCCATCTCGACGGCGGCCGCCAGGCTCGCGCGCCAGTCCTCGAGAGTCTCGCCCGGGGTGCCGTAGATGAGGTCGACGGAGACCTCCAGACCCGCCTCCCGGGCCCACCGCACCACGTCGGGCACGCGGGCGGGGTCGTGGGTGCGGTCCAGCGTCGCCAGCACGGCGGGTACGGCGGACTGCATCCCGAAGGACACCCGCGTGAAACCCGCCTCGGCGAGCGCCACGAGTGCGGCGCGGTCCACCGAGTCGGGGTTGGCCTCGGTCGTCACCTCGGCGCCGTCGGCGAGGCCCCAGGTGTCCCGGACGGCGCCGAGCATCCGGGCCAGGTCCCCGGGCGGCAGCATGGTCGGCGTGCCGCCGCCCACGAACACGGTGGCAACCGTCCGCTCCGGCATCCCGGCCGCGACGAGCTCGGTCTCGCCGAGCACGTCGGCGGCGAGCTCGATCTCCCTCACCGCGGTCTCGGCGTACGCCGCGGCGCTCGCGCCGCCGCCGAGCTCACCGTTCGTGTAGGTGTTGAAGTCGCAGTACCCGCACCGGACCCGGCAGAACGGGACGTGCAGGTACACCCCGAGATCCCGGCTGCGTGCGTCGGCGGCCGCGGAGCGCGGCAGGGCTCCGTCGTCGGGTGCGGGATCGCCGTCCGGCAGCTGCGGCACGTCAGTCGTCTCGGCGGTCCGCCGCGCGCTCCACATAGGCACGCAGGTAGTCGGCCATGACCCAGCCGTCGACGCTCTCCGCGGCGAGCAGCGCGCGTGCGTCGTCCGGGTGACGGCGGGTGAACCAGCGGGACACGGTGACCTCGTGCGGCGGCCGGTGCATCACGGTCACGGGGTCGCCGGCAGCCACCTCGCCCGGTGTGAGGACGCGCAGGTAGGCGCCCGTGCGGCCGTGGTCGCTGAAGCGCCGGACCCACCGCTCCTGCCGCAGCCACCTGCCGAACGTCGCGCACGGCGTGCGCGGCCCGGTGACCTCCACCTCGAGGCGCTCGCCGATCCGCCAACGCTCCCCGATCAGGGCGTCATCGACGACGACGCCGGAGGTCCGCAGGTTCTCGCCGAAACGTCCGGGCGGGACCTGCTCGCCCAGCTCGGACGACCACAGGTCCGCCTCGGCCTGGTCGTACGCGTAGAGCGCCTTCTCCTCGCCGCCGTGGTGCTCCCGGTCGGCCTGGACGTCGCCGCGCAGGCCGAGCCGCCCCGCCCGCACGCGGCCGGCCACGGCCCGCTTGTCGATCGCCGTGACGCCCACCGCACCGCCGTCCTCGTGCAGTGCCGCGACGCGGCACACGTGCGTGACACGGCCGGCGGTCACTGCTTCTTACCGGTGGGGGCGTCGGAGGTCAGGGCGGCGACGAAGGCCTCCTGCGGCACCTCGACCCGGCCGACGCTCTTCATCTTCTTCTTGCCCTCCTTCTGCTTCTCCAGCAGCTTGCGCTTCCGGGTGATGTCACCCCCGTAGCACTTGGCGAGCATGTCCTTGCGCAGCGCACGGATCGTCTCGCGGGCGATGACGCGGGAGCCGATGGCCGCCTGGACGGGCACCTCGAACTGCTGGCGCGGGATGAGCTCCTTGAGCTTCCCGGCCATGGAGACGCCGTAGGAGTAGGCCTTCTCGCGGTGGACGATCGCGGAGAAGGCGTCGACCTGCTCGTGGTTCAGCAGGACGTCCACCTTGACCAGGTCTGCCTCCTGGTCCCCGTCCGCCTCGTAGTCGAGCGACGCGTAACCGCGGGTGCGGGACTTCAGCTGGTCGAAGAAGTCGCCGACGATCTCGGCCAGCGGCAGCACGTACCGGATCTCGACGCGGGACTCCGACAGGTAGTCCATGCCACCCAGGTTCCCGCGCCGGGACTGGCACAGCTCCATGATCGCCCCGACGAACTCGCTGGGGGCGAGGATGGTCGCCCGCACCACCGGCTCGCGGATCGAGGCGACCTTGCCCTCGGGGAACTCGCTCGGGTTGGTGACCTTCGTCGTCGTCCCGTCCTCGGTGGTCACGTCGTAGGAGACGTTCGGGGCGGTGGAGATCAGCGAGAGGTCGAACTCCCGCTCGAGCCGCTCCCGGACGATCTCCAGGTGGAGCAGTCCGAGGAAGCCGCAGCGGAAGCCGAACCCGAGCGCCACCGAGGTCTCCGGCTCGTAGACGAGCGCGGCGTCGTTGAGCTTGAGCTTGTCCAGCGCGTCGCGCAGCACCGGGTAGTCCGAGCCGTCCACCGGGTACAGGCCGGAGAACACCATCGGCTTGGGCTCCCGGTAGCCCCCGAGCGCGTCCGTCGCGGGCCGGGTGGCCGTGGTGACGGTGTCACCGACCTTCGACTGGCGGACGTCCTTCACGCCGGTGATGAGGTAGCCGACCTCGCCGACGCCGAGCCCCGCGGAGGGCTTCGGCTCCGGCGAGATGACGCCGACCTCGAGGAGCTCGTGGGTGGCGCCGGTGGACATCATCTGGATCCGCTCGCGCGGGTCGATCCGGCCGTCGACGACGCGCACGTAGGTGACGACGCCGCGGTAGGTGTCGTAGACCGAGTCGAAGATCATCGCCCGTGCCGGCGCATCGGCCTCACCGACGGGCGGCGGGACCTCCGCCACGAGCCGGTCCAGGAGGTCCTGGACCCCCTCACCGGTCTTGCCGGAGACCCGCAGGCAGTCCTCCGGGTCGCCGCCGATGAGCCCGGCGAGCTCCTCCGCGTACCGTTCCGGCTGGGCGGCGGGGAGGTCGATCTTGTTGAGCACGGGGATGATCGTCAGGTCGTTCTCCATGGCCATGTAGAGGTTGGCCAGGGTCTGCGCCTCGATGCCCTGTGCGGCGTCGACCAGGAGGATCGCGCCCTCGCAGGCGGCCAGCGACCGGTTGACCTCGTAGGAGAAGTCGACGTGCCCGGGCGTGTCGATCATGTTGAGGGCGTAGATCCGGTCCGCGACCGCCCACGGCATCCGGACCGCCTGCGACTTGATGGTGATCCCGCGCTCGCGCTCGATCTCCATCCGGTCGAGGTACTGGGCCCGCATGGCACGCTCGTCGACGACGCCGGTGAGCTGGAGCATGCGGTCGGCCAGCGTCGACTTGCCGTGGTCGATGTGCGCGATGATGCAGAAGTTGCGCAGCAGGTCGGGCGGGGTCGCGGCCGGCGCCGGCTGCGCGGCCGCGCGGTCGACCTTCGAGCTGTGCGGAGCGGGTGACACGCGGTTCCTTCGTGCTCGGGATCTCGGGAGGGGCGGGCCCCATCGTC
This sequence comes from Georgenia alba, assembly GCF_042665525.1. Classification (NCBI taxonomy): domain Bacteria; kingdom Bacillati; phylum Actinomycetota; class Actinomycetes; order Allobogoriellales; family Allobogoriellaceae; genus Georgenia; species Georgenia alba. The sequence goes on along the minus strand of NZ_JBHTCQ010000002.1, from coordinate 602,594 downwards.
CCATGCGGGCCGGGCCCGCGGGCGCCGAGGGGTCGTGAGGGCGCGTGGCCGTGTTCGCCGTGGGACGATTCCGCGCTGCGGCGCGCGGCGGCGTGCGAAGGTGGAGGCATGGCTGGGCCCACTGCCACCGGCGACATGCTCAACCGGGTGATCCCGACCCTGGTGCGGGTCGCGCGGCGCCCGGGGGCGGCGTTGCTCACGACCGCGGCGGGCGCCGTCGGGCTGTTCGGCCTGCTCGCCGCGTTCCTCGGTACCGGCGGCTCGACGTGGGTCGCGTGGGTGCCGCTGGCGCTCGCGGTCCTCCTCGCGCTGCCGGTCCTCGTGCTGGCCGTGCGGCGGGAGCGCCTGCAGCGCCAGACCCGAGACCTGGACGTGCGCGTGGTCGGCGGGTCCGAGGTGATCGTCGTCGGTGCGGGCACCGACGACCCGGGCCGTCGCGCCATGGAGGAGGAGCTGGCCGTCCTCGACGACGCCGCCGCCGAGGGGACGCTGCGGACCGCACGGTTCCTGCCTCGGCTGGAGGCCGCCCAGCGCGCCGCCCGGGTGGCCGCGGGCGGCACCGTGAACGCCCCATACCTCGCCGACGACCTGCGGGTGACCGTGGTCGCGCTGCTGGGCACCCTCGGTGCCATCCCGCTCGGGCTGCTCGGCGCGTTCGTCACGGCGCTGCTGCTGGCGGCCTGACGCCTGGGCGCCCCGACATGAGCTCCTTCCTCCGCCGGGCCGCCGGGATCCTCGGCCGCTCGGCCGTCCGGGCCGCGCGGGATGCGGTACGTCGCCGTGGCGCCCGCCCAGGGCGGACTCCTCGCCCGACACCCCGGCCGGCACGCCGTCCCGGCAGCGGCCCGGGTGCCCCCGGTGGCCCTGCGACCCGGGTGTACGACGTCGGGCGGCTGGGTCTGCCCGCCATGGACTACCGACCGGAGCCGGACGGCCTGCCCGACCCGGGCGAGGTGGTGTGGACGTGGGTGCCCTACGAGGACGATCCCCGGCGCGGCAAGGACCGGCCGGTGCTCGTCCTCGCCCGGGTCGACGGCGCGTACCTGGTCGCCCAGATGACCTCCCAGGACCACGACCGCGACGCCGAGCAGGAGGCGCGCCACGGGCGCCACTGGGTCGACGTCGGCGTCGGCGGCTGGGACGCCCGTCGCCGGCCGAGCGAGGCACGCCTGGACCGGCTGCTGCTGGTGGACGCGGGCGCGGTCCGGCGATCCGGCGGCGCGGTGGGCGCGGACCGGTTCCGCGAGGTGGTCGCCGCGCTGCGGGCTCACCACGGCGGCTGAGGTCCACCGTGAGGAGACCCGGCTCACGCCGACGCCACCTGACCTGTCCGGTGCCCGGCTGGTAGCATCGACGCTCGGGTCAGCGCCCGGTCGGCGCAGGACCCAGCCACCGACCAACCACGAGGTATCCCCACGCCCCAGTCCCGGTCGCGGCGAAACCCTCACCGACCGCCCAAGACACATCGCTCCGGCGATTCGCACAAGGAAGACGGAACGTGGCGAACATCAAGTCCCAGAAGAAGCGCATCCTCACCAACGAGAAGCGGCGTCTGCGCAACCGGACCGTGAAGTCCGAGCTGAAGACGCACGTGCGCAAGGTCCGCGAGGCCATCGCCGCCGGTGACAAGGACGCCGCCGCCGCTGCGCTGCGCACCACCGGCCGCAAGCTCGACAAGGCCGCCACCAAGGGCGTCATCCACGCCAACCAGGCCGCCAACCGGAAGTCGAAGCTCGCCAAGCAGATCGAGAAGCTCTGAGGCACGGCTCCCGCCGACCTCACCGACGGCGCCGCACCATCGGGTGCGGCGCCGTCGCGCGTTCGGGCCGGATGGTCGGCAGGCCGGGCGGGCCCGCTCAGCCGGCGACCGGCCGCTCGAACGACGCCACGAGACGCGCCGCCCTGGCCTCGGCGAGGTCGATGACCGCGGCGTAGTGCCCCAGCAGGGCGTCGCCGAGCGCCGTCCAGGACCGCGGCAGCACTCGCCGCCGGCCGGCCTCCCCCATCCGGGCACGACGCGCCGGGTCCGCGGCCAGCAGCCGGACCGCCCCGGCCAGCGCGGCGTCGTCCTCCGAGGCGTAGAGGTAGCCCGTCTCACCGTCCGCGACGACGTCCAGCGGCCCGCCCGCCGCGGGCGCGACCACCGGGACGCCGCTGGCCATGGCCTCCTGCAGGGTCTGGCCGAACGTCTCGTGCGTGCCGGTGTGCACGAAGGCGTCGAGCACCGCGTACGCCCGGGCGAGCTCCTCGCCGTCCAGGCGCCCCAGGAACGTGGCGCCGGGCAGCCGCTCACGCAACGCGTCGCGTGACGGCCCGTCACCGACCACGACGATGCGGACGTCCTCCGGCGGCAGCGCCGCGAGCCGTTCCACCCGCTTCTCCGGCGCGAGCCGCCCGACGTACCCCACCAGCATCCGCCCGTCGCCCAGCAGGCGACGACGCAGCGCCCGCCCCTCCTCGCTGGTGCGGTGCCGCGGGTGGTACGTCTCGGCGTCGACGCCGCGGCCCCACCACGCGGTGCGCCCGATGCCGGCCACCGCCAGGTCGCGGAGCGTGGCGGTGGACGGGGCCAGGGTGATGTCGGCGTGGCTGTGCACCGTGCGCAGCCACCGCCAGATGCCCGGGGCCGTGGCGCTCAGCCCGTACTTCCGGGCGAAGCCCGCGACATCCGTCTGGAACACCGCCACGGTGGGGATGCCCCGACGGCGGGCGGTCATGAGGGCCTGCGCGCCGAGCGCGAAGGGGGCGGCCGCGTGCAGGACGTCCGGGGCGAAGCCGTCCAGGTGCCGGGCCAGGGTCGGGCTGGGCATGCCGGCCCGGAAGCCGCGGTAGCTGAAGGACGGCACCTCCCGGACGGGAAAGCCCGCGTAGCGCTCCGGTGCCGGACCGGGGCAGACCACGAGGGCCTCGTGGCCGCGCGCGGCGAGGTGGTCCAGGACCCGGAGCACGGACGTCGTGACCCCGTTCGCCGAAGGGACGAACGACTCGGTCACGATCGCGACTCGCACACGGATACGGTCCCGCGACGAGGTGTCGGGGTGACGACGGGGCGCGGTGTGTCCGGTGACGCAGAGGTGAACGCTCGGGTCAGCGGCCCCGCGCAGCGGTGATCCGCAGGATCGCCCGCTCGACGGCGAAGACCGGGTCCCGCCCGAGGCCCTTGACCTCGGCATCGGCCGCAGCGACGGCGGTGATCGCGTCGGCGAGCCCTTCGGGCGTCCAGCGGTTCAGCTCGCGGCGCGCCCGGTCCACCTGCCAGGGCGCCAGGCCGAGCTCGTCGACGCTGACGCCCGAGCGGCCGCGGGTGGCCGCGACCTTCGCGAGCGTGCGCAGCTTGAGTGCCAGGGCAGCGACGACGGGCACGGGCCCGGTCCCGGTGGTCACGGCGTGCCGGAGCAACGTCACGGCCTGGCCGGCGTCACCGGCGACGGCCGCGTCCGCGACGGCGAAGCCGGTGGCCTCGACCCGGCCGCCGTGGTAGCGCAGCACGGTCTCGGACGTGACGGTGCCGCTGGTGTCCGCGATCAGCTGGCTGGTCGCCGCCGCGAGCTCACGCAGGTCCGCCCCGGTGGCCTCGACGAGCGCCTGGACGGCGTCCGGCTCGATGCGGCGCCGGGCACGCGCGAAGTCCCCGCGGACCAGGTCTGCCTTGTCGGCGTCCCGCTTGACGGGGTCGCAGACCACCACCGGGTGCCCGCCACCGGCCACGGCGTCGAGGAGCTTCTTGCCGCGGGCTCCCCCGTTGTGCCGGACGATGAGCCACACGTCGTCGGGAACCGACTCGAGGTAGGACAGCGCGTCGGCCAGGAACGCGTCGGTCATGGCCTCGGCGCCGTCCACCACGACGCAGCGGCGCTCCCCGAAGAGCGACGGGCTGGCGTACATCTCGAGCTGCCCGGACTCGTACGCCGCGGCGTCCAGCCGGGTGGTCTCGACCTGCGGGTCCCGTTCACGCGCCTGGGCGAGCAACCGGCTCAGCGCACGGTCGGCGAGCAGTCCCTCGGGTCCCCGGACGAGGACCACCGGCGCCAGCTCGGCGCGGTCCCAGGTCAGGCCCGGGGAACGCGGGCGGCGGCGAGTGGGGGGCACGTGCCAAGCGTACGCACGCCCGCCCACGCTCACGGCCCGCAACCCGACACGGTCGCCAGCTCGCCCGCGCGCCCCACGAGGGTGATCGGGCCGCACAGGTCGGTCCGGAGCACGGTGCCGTGCCGGGCGTACATCGTGACCGCGTCGGCGTCCGGGTGGCCGTAGTCGTTGTCCGCGCCGACGCTCACCACGGTCAGCCGCGGCGCCAGTGCGTCGGCGAGAGCCGGCACCTGCCGCGGTGAACCGTGGTGCGCCATGACCACGACGTCCGGCCGGACGGGCTCGCGGACCAGCGCGCGCACGACGCCGGCCTGCCCGTCGAGCTCGACGTCACCGAGGGCCACGGCCTCGACGTGCGGCGCGGCGAGCCGGACCACGAGCGAGGCGTCGTTGACCGCGTCGGCCGAGAGCGTGCGGGCCGCGACGGACGTGGGCCACAGCACCTGCCAGGCGACGTCGCCCGCGCGGCCTGTGGCCGCCGCACCGTCCGCGGTCGCGGCCTCGGTGGGGATCCCGGCCCGGGCGAGCTGGGTCTCCACCGCGTGCACCGTCGCGGCCGGCTCGACCCCCGGTCCCACCAGGGCGCGGGTGACCGCCACCTCCTCGAGCACCTCCGGGAGGGCGCCGACGTGGTCGGCGTGCGGATGGGTGAGCACCAGGAGGTCGAGCCGCCGCACGCCGGCGTCCCGGAGGCACTGCGTGGCCCCGGAGCCCGGTTCGCCGACGTCCACCATGACCGCGGACTCCGGACCGGACCGGAGCAGGAAGGCGCCGCCCTGACCGACGTCGCACTGCACCGCCACCCAGCTCTCCGGCGGTCCGGCGCCGGGCAGGATCCCGGTCACGGCCTCCCGCGGCCCGGGGGCGAGCAGCACCAGCAGGGTGAGGCCGCAGGCGGGCACCCACGGCCCGGCCCGGGGCGGGCCGGCGCGGGCGAGCACGAGCACGAGCGTGACGGTCGCCGCGGCGAGCACGACGGCGCCGCCGACGCTGCCGGGCCATGCCAGCTGGGCTCCCGGCAGTGCGGCGAAGGTCTGCGCCGAGAGGGCGATCCACCACGTGCACCCGGCCGCCGCCCACGCCATCGCCTCGGCCGCGGCGGGCCACCACGGCGCCACCATCGTGGCGCCCACCCCGAGGACGGTGGCGGGCGGCACGGCCGGAGCCGCCATGAGGTTCGCCGGGACGGCGTACAGCGCCACCGCGGGCTCGAGCAGCAGGACCACCGGGGCGCAGGCGGCCTGCGCGGCGGCCGGGACCGACACCCCCGTCGCCACCCACCGGGGTACCACGTGGGAGAGCCACCGGCCCCAGGGCCGCGCGAGCAGGACCAGGCCGGCGGTGGCGAGCGCCGAGAGCGCGAAGCCGAAGGACCGCGCCAGCCAGGGGTCGACGAGGAGGAGCACCACGACGGCCGAGCACAGCGCGGGCAGGGCCCGCGCCGGGCGGCCGAGCAGCAGCCCGGCGAGCACCACGGCGCCCATGGCGGCCGACCGCACGACGCTCGGCTCGGGCCGCACCAGCGCGACGAAACCGACGAGCGCCACGACGCCGGCGGCCACCCTGGCACGGCGCGGCAGCCACACGCACACCGCCAGGACGGCGCCGAGCAGGATCGCGACGTGGGCGCCGGAGACCGCAGTCAGGTGGGTCAGGGAGGTCGCCCGCATGTCCTCGGCGAGCGACGCGGGCAGCTCCCGGTCGTCCCCGATCGCGATGCCCGGCACCAGGCCGCGGCCCTGCGGGGGCAGGCCCGCGGTGACGCCGCGCAGCGCTGCGCGGAGCGTCACCACGGGCCGCAGGTGCCACGGCGGGTCGTCGAGCCGCTCCGGTGCGTCCTCGGTGAAGACCAGCGCCGCCGCATCATCACCGGGCTCCGTCGCGACCGGCGCGCCCCGCACGCGCACCTGGTCGCCGAGCACCACCTCGCCCCACGCGGCCGGGCCGAGCACGACGACCGGCGCCCGCACGGTGCCGGTCCGGCCACGCCCAGCGGCCTCGGAGACGGTCAGCACCACGCGGTACCGGCCCGCCGTCTCCCACTCGCGTGCCGCGACGGCCCGGGGCTCGGCGGCGACACGGCCCGTGACCACGGCGCTCGCTCCGAGCTCGCTCAGCTCCGCCAGCAGGCCAGTGGCTCGGCCGTGCACCTGGGCCGCCGCGGAGAGGAGCACCGCGGTGACGACCAGAGCGGACAGCAGCAGCGCACCCGCCGGCGGTGTGCGGGAGACGGCGCGGTGCCGCGCACGGAACGGTCGACGACGTTCCGCCACCAGCATCCCGAGCGCCGCGAGGGCCAGCGTGACTCCGACACCGGCCGCCGCCAGCGATGTGGCCGGTGCGGCCGCGACCGCCCCGAAGGCGGCCACCCAGGCGAGCAGCGCGGCCGGCACCAGCCGGGCGTCCACCGGCACGGGCGGCGGGCCGGCATCGCTGACCGCCGGCCGCCTCACACCGTCACCAGGGGGCGCAGCTCCTCCATGGTGGCCGGTCCGATCCCGGAGACCAGGTCGAGGTCCTCCACGGTGGCGAAGGCCCCGTTGAGATCGCGCCACTCGAGGATGCTCGCGGCCAGGGCCGGTCCGATCCCGGGCAGCTCCTCCAGCTCCGCCGCCGTGGCGGTGTTGAGGTTCACTAGCCCCCCGGCAGCGCCCGCCGCGCCACCGGGATCCAGCCCCGCCGCCCCGGCGTCGGCGGGGGGCGCCGCCTCGCCGACCAGCGGCACGTAGACCTGCTCGCCGTCGACGAGCACCCGGGCGAGGTTCACCGCGCCCAGGTCCGCCTCCTGCCGGGCACCACCTGCCGCCTCGACGGCGTCGGCCACGCGGGAGCCGCCAGGCAGCTCGACCACACCCGGTTCGCGGACCTCGCCCGCCACGTGCACGACGACGCTCCCGGCCTCGGTGGCCGCGTCCGCAGGGCTCGCACCCACCCCGGCGTCAGGCCCGGTGATCTCGCTCGTCGGTCCGGGGCTCGCCGCGGCGCCAGGCGACTGCGGCAGGCCGGCACCCACCGAAGGTCCTGCCGGGAGCGGTACCGGGTCCGCGGGGCGGCCGAGCCACGCCAGGCCGGCCAGCACGGCCCCGAGCGCCAGCACACCCAGCCCGGCGACCACGGCGCCCCGCAGGGTCGGCACCCACCGACGGCGTGCGGGGATGACGTCGTCCTCGGGCGTCACCTCCAGATGACCTGCGCTCGCCGTGTACGCGGCGGACGCGAGGGCGCGGAGCCGTGTCCCCCGCTCGTACCGACGTGCCTCCACGCGGGCGACGGTAGGTCGTCTGGGCGGCGCCGCGACGGGCGCCGCCGCCCCGCTGTGGACACGGTGTCATCACGGCGGCACGGACGCCGGGGGGACGGCCAGGTGACGATTCAGTAACGGGCGGCCGCCGGCGCCGGGGCCGACGTTAGGGTGAGCGACCGGTGCGGGGGGCGCGACCCGAGCGGCCCCGCGGTGTCGAGGAGGAGATCGATGCGGGTTCGACGGATGGCGGCCACGTTGGCGGCGGGGGCGACGGTCGTGGCGTTGGCCGCGTGCAACAACGACGGCGGCCAGGGTGGCGGAGAAGGCGGCGGCCAGGACTTCCTCACCAGCCTGACCTTCGGCACCGGCGGGGCCTCCGGTACCTACTACCCGCTGGGAACCGAGTACGCGAACATCTTCGAGGAGAACATCCAGGGGGTCACGGTCAACGCGATCGAGACCGGGGCGTCGGTGGAGAACCTCGGCCAGATCTACCAGGGCGAGATGCAGCTCGGCCTGACCCAGAACGACACCGCCATCTCGGCGGTCGCCGGGACCGGGGACTTCCAGGGGGCGGCGGTCGACAACGTCGGCTGGATCGGAAAGCTCTACCCGGAGGCGGCGCACATCATCACGCTCGCGGACTCCGGGTACGAGTCGGTTGCCGACCTCGAGGGCGAGCGGATCGCCGTCGGCCCGCCGGGGAGCGGGACGCGTGCGGTCGCCGAGGCCATCCTGTCCGCCTACGGCATCGAGGCCGGCGAGTACGAACCCTTCGAGGAGGAGTTCGGTGACGCGCAGGGCCTGCTCCAGGACGGCAACCTCGACGCCTCGATCTTCGTGATCGGCACGCCGTCGAGCGCGCTCAACGAGCTTGCCGCGACCAACGACGTGCGGCTCCTGCCCGTGGAGCCGGACATCGCGGAGGAGATCGCCGCGGACACGAACTTCGCGACCTACACCTTGGCGGCCGGCACCTACGACTTCCTCGAGGAGGACGTCACGACGCTGTCCGTGTTCGCCGCCCTGGTCGCCTCCACGACCCAGGTGAGCCCGGAGCTCGGGTACGACCTCACCCGCGCGGTGTACGAGAACGCCGGCGACATCACCCTGCCGCAGAGCGACCTCATCACGGTCGAGGAGGCACTGGTGGGGCAGGGTGACATCCCGCTGCACCCCGGGGCCGAGCAGTACTACGAGGAGCAGGGCGTCCTCTGACGTGGCTGGGAGCGACACGGTGGCGCACGGGGCGGGACGCACCGAGGAGGTCCTGCGCGAGCACGACACGGCGAGCCGGTTCCGCACGGACCTCGGCTGGTGGGCCTGGCTGATCGGCGGCCTGTCCGTCGCCCTCACGCTCTTCCAGCTCTTCACCGGCCTGTTCGGCTCCCGCGCCTCCCTCGTGCAGGGTGCGATCCACCTCGCGGGCGCCACCTCGCTCATCTTCCTGCTGTACCCGGCGAGCAAGCGCCTGCCGAACCGTCGCGGGGTGCCGTGGTACGACGTGGCGCTGTCCCTGGCGGCGCTGGGCGCGAACCTGTACATCGTCGTGCAGTACGACTGGATCACCGGCACGCAGGTCCGCATCCTCGGCTACAGCGACCTGGACCACGCGGTGGCCGTCGCGGGGATCCTGCTGGTCCTGGAGGCCACCCGGCGCTGCGTGGGCCTGCCGATCGTCATCATCGCCGCGGTCGCGATCCTGTACGGGATCTTCGGGAACCACTCCCCCGTCTTCCCGCACCGCGGGCGCGACTGGGACACCTTCGCCGTCGAGACGTTCTTCACCGCACGGTCGATCTTCGGCACGCCGATCCAGGTCTCCTCGACGTTCATCTTCCTGTTCCTGCTGTTCGCCGTGGTCCTCATCCGGACCAACATCGGCGGGTTCTTCAACGACCTCGCCTTCCGGGCGACGGGGCGCTACGCCGGAGGGCCGGCGAAGGCGGCGGTGGTGGCCAGCGGCCTGCAGGGCATGGTCTCCGTGTCCTCGGTGGCCAACACGGTCGCCTCGGGGTCGTTCACCATCCCGATCATGAAGCGGGCAGGCTTCCGGCCGCACGTCGCGGCCGCCACCGAGGCGTCGGCGTCGACCGGCGGCCAGCTCATGCCGCCGATCATGGGCGCTGCGGCGTTCATCATGGCCGAGTACACCGGCGTGCCGTACCGGGAGATCATCGTGCTCGCGGTCATCCCGGCGGTGCTGTACTTCGTCGGGGTCTTCCTCTCTGTGCACTTCGAGGCCAAGCGGCGCGGGATCCGCGGCCTTCCGCCCGCCGAGCTGCCGAAGGGACGCGACCTCGTCCGTCGGCTCGACCTGCTCCTGCCGCTCGTGGTGATCGTCGGCCTCCTGCTGTCCGGACGGACGCCGGCGAACGCCGCCCTCTGGGGCATCGCCGCCGCACTCGTCCTCAGCTTCCTGCGCAAGGACACGCGTCTGTCCCCCGCCGCCCTGGTGCGGGTCCTGGAGGCCGGCGCCCGGACCGCGCTGCCGGTCATCGCGGCGTGCGCCACCGCCGGGATCGTCGCCGGCACGGTGACCGCGACGGGGCTCGGGGGCAAGCTGGCGGGCGGCATCCTGGAGCTCGCCCAGGGCAGCTTCCTGCTCGTGCTCCTCTTCACGATGGTCGCCTGCCTGCTGCTGGGCATGGGGCTGCCGACGACGGCGAACTACGTGGTCACGGCGACGGTCGCCGCCCCCATCCTGCTGAACGAGTTCGACGTGCCGCTCGTCGCGGCCCACCTGTTCGTCTTCTTCTTCGGGATCCTCGCCGACATCACGCCACCGGTGTGCCTCGCCGCGTACGCGGGTGCCGGCATCGCGGGCGCGAACCCGATGCGCTCCGGGGTGACGGCGCTGCGCATCGCCCTCGTGGGGTTCCTCGTGCCCTTCGTGTTCGTCCTGGAGCCGAGCATCCTGCTGGTCGACGCCGACCCGCTCGACCTGGCGCTGACTCTGGTCACGGTGCTCGTGGGCATGTTGGCGCTGGCCTCGGGCCTGGCCGGTCACCTCGTGGTGCGCGCGACGGCGCTCGAGCGGATCCTGCTGGTGGTGGGCGGCGCCGCCCTGATCTACCCCGCCGTGGCCGTCTCCGTGGCGGGCATGGCGGCGATGGCCGTGGCGGTCCTGCTGCAGGTCACCCGCGCTCGTACACCACGTCCGCCCGCAGGTGACGACGCCCGCCCGGCTGCAGCACCATCGCCTCGGTCTCGCGGTTGAGGGCGTCGCCGCCGAAGCTGCACGGCTCGACGGCGACCGAGGCCCGGCGGTCCCGGGCCAGGAGGTCCCCGGTGAACACGTGGACGATCCTGGCCTCGGCGGCCTGCTGCCACAGTGTGAGCGTGTCGCCGGTGCGCGGGGAGCGCAGCACCGACGCCACCGTGCCGTCCGGGCCGGGGAGGAGGTCCGTGAACGCCTGGTCCAGCACGGTCGCCCCGATCGGGCTCAGCCCGACGTCGCCCGGCGGCTGCACCGGCTCGAACGCCTCGTCCCCGGGCAACGGGATGATGCCCGCGTCGGTGAGGACGCGGGTGCGGGCCGGGATCGTCAGCTCGAGCTCGTCGATGCTGGGGTGGCCGGGGAGGCGGAAGTACGGGTGCCAGCCCAGCCCCACCGGCGCAGGGCCGTCGCCCACGTTCGTCGCGTCCATCTCCACGGTGAGTGCCTGCTCGCCCGCCGGACCCGCCGTCAGCCGGTAGGTCACCTCGAGGTCGACGGCGAACGGGTAGCCGGGCCCGGTGTCGGGCGTGATGGAGGTCCGCACGGTGATTGCGCCGTCGGTGCCGGCGACGCGCTCGAACACCTGCCGGGTGACCAGGCCGTGCAGGCCGTCGCGTATCCCGGTCTCGCCCGGCCCCACGTCGTGCACCTCACCCTGGAAGGTGTACCGCGAGTCCCGGATCCGGTTGGACCACGGCGCGAGCACCGCATTGCGGTAGCCGTCGCGCTCGGCGAGCTCCGCCGCCGAGGTGTAGCCGTCCAGCAGGTCGTGCGGCCCGTCGGGGCCCGGGACCTGCCAGCTCAGCAGGGTGGCGCCCGTCGCGGCGAGCCGCAGCGAGGAGCCGCTCGGGTGGGCGAGGTGCCAGGTGGTGGCGTCGTCGTCGTTCTCCACGGCGCCCAACCTACCGGCGCGGACGCTGGGTCACGGCAGGTGGGCGGCGAGTCGGGCGACCCCGTCCTCGCCGAGCACGTCACGGGCGAGCAGCGGCAGCTGGACCACCGGCAGGTCCGTCACGGCCTCGTGCAGGTGCGTCAGGTGACGCTCCTCGGCGCGGTGCCGCTCGGCGAGCAACCCGCCGGCGTCTGCGGGCGAGCGCCGGTTGACCACCAGTGCGCCGACGTGCACGCCGGTGCGCTCGAGCTGCGCGTGGAGCTCGAGGGTCTCCAGCACGGGCACCCGCTCCGCCACGAGCACGACGACGAAGGCGGTCGTGGCCTCGTCGAGCAGGGTCTCCCGCAACCGGGCGAACCGGTCGCGGCGGCGGGTCAGGATCCTGTGCAGCTCCTCGTCGCGGGACACTCGGTCCGGCGGCTCCGCAGCCTCGTCCAGGCCCCGCAACGCGGCGCCGAAGCGGCGGGACCGGCTCTGCCGTCGCAGCAGGGTCTCGGTCCACACCGACATCGTCTCCGGCAGGCCCATGAGCCGGGCCGTGTGGCCGGAGGGCGCCGTGTCGACGACGACCAGGTCGTCCGCTCCCTCGGCCAGGGAGGTCTCGACGGTCTCGGCCACGCGGTCCAGGAGTGCCGACTCGTGCGTACCGGGCGCGTCGCGGGCCCGTTCGAGGTGCCGGTCGATCTCACCGGTGAGGTGCTCGGGGAGGTAGCGGCGCATCGTCGTGCGGACGGCGTCGAGGTGCTCCGCCGTCGCCCGGTCCGGGTCGATCTCCACGCCGGCAAGCCGGCCCGGGCCGGCCTGGCCGAGCAGGGTGCGGCGGTCGCCGACATCCCGGCCCCACAGGTGCCCCAGGTTGTGCGCCGGGTCGGTCGAGACGAGCAGGACCCGTCGGCCCGCGCGGGCCTGGTCGAGGGCGAGCGCGGAGGCGACGGCTGTCTTGCCGACCCCGCCCTTGCCGCCGACGAAGAGCAGCCGCCGCCGCGCGGCGAGCGTCCTCAGCACCTCAGCAGCACCCGACGTGCTCCAGCGGGGAGCGGTCCATGCCCATCCGGCGGTGCCAGTCGTGGAAGCGCTCGTAGATCACCGGCATGAGCTCCACGGTGTAGTACGCGGCCGGGTCCGGCACCCCGAGCGCCTCGCCGAGCACGAGCATGGTGAACAGGTCGTCCTCGTCGCGGCGAGCGCGCGCGAACGTCCTCCGGTACGGCGCGACGTAGAACTCCCGCAGCGCCGCACCGAGCCGGCCTGTCACCGCTCTGCCGCCGCCAACGCCTCGTCCTCCGCGTCGTCGTCCACCGGCGGGTCCCGCCGGGTGCGGCTCATCGCCCCGACGGCCTCGACGATGACCCAGAGCGCCGCGACGAGGATGACGACGTCGAGGATCACCAGCATCCAGCTGCCCTCGGCGATCCACGCACCGAGCTGGACGACCAGCGCGTAGAGCGTCATGGCGAGCAGGAAGACGAGCGGCAGCACGATCGGCAGGGCCGGGCGGCGCTTGCGGATCATCATGATCGCGAGGATCGACAACGTGAGGCCGGCGAGTAGCTGGTTCGTGGTGCCGAACAGCGGCCAGATCGTCAGGCCGCCCGCTCCGTCCGCGCCGGCACCGAATGCCAGTCCCAGTCCCACCACGACGGCGACGACGGTCGCGACCGCCTTGCCGACCTTGGCCCCGACCACCTCGGCGACCTCCTGGATGACGAAGCGCTGCAGCCGCAGCCCGGTGTCCATCGTGGTCGCCGCGAAGAGCACGGCCGTCGTCGCCAGGATCGTGGCGCTGAGCGACGGCGGGAGGCCCAGGCCCGCGTTGACGATCGAGGCACCGCCCTCGACGAAGACGCCGGCGCCGTTGACGGAGAACGTGGTGTAGACGGCCTCCCAGTCGGCCAGCGTCCGGAAGCCGGCGGTGCACGCGATGATCGACCCGAGGGCGAGCAGGCCCTCGCCCACGGCACCGAAGTACCCCACGAAGCGGGAGTCGGTCTCCTTGTCGAGCTGCTTCGAGGAGGTTCCCGAGGAGACCATGCCGTGGAAGCCGGAGATCGCGCCGCACGCGATGGTGACGAACAGCAGCGGGACGAGGCTCGGCGTGTCCTCGGGCACCGCCTGGTTCATCGCGGGCGCGACGATCGTCGGGTTCGCGATGAGCACGCTGACGTAGAGGATGCCGAGCGCGATGAACAGCTGGATGCCGTTGATGTAGTCGCGCGGCTGGAGCAGCAGCCAGACGGGCAGCACGGAGGCGATGCCGGCGTAGACGAACAGCAGCACGACCCACACCGCGGTCGACGGGAGCCCCATCACCGTCTCGGGCAGGACCACGGGGAACCGGTCGCCGAGGAGGATCAGCGCGTACAGCAGCACCACGCCGACGACCGTCACCGCCGGCAGGCTCAGGCGGTACCGGTAGATCGCCTGGCCGACACCGATGGCCACGACGATCGCACCCCACGCCGGGATCACGGCGGTCGGGGTCGCGATGAGCAGGTTCGCGATCACGATGGCGAACGTGGCGTTCACCATGAGCAGGAGCAGGAAGATCACGACGAGGAACAGGTTGCGCCCGTTCTTGCCGATGTACCGGCCCGAGAGGGCGCCGATCGACTGGCCGCGGTTGCGCACCGATGCCCACAGGGCGCCCATGTCGTGCATGCCGGCGAAGAAGACGGTGCCGATCGTGACCCACAGGAATGCCGGCAACCACCCCCAGATGACGGCGACCGCGGGTCCGACGATGGGGGCCGCGCCGGCCACCGAGGTGAAGTGGTGGCCCCACAGGACGTACTTGTTGGTCGGCACGTAGTCCACGCCGTCGCGCATCGCGTGCGCCGGCGTGCTCCGGACCGGGTCGAGCTTGAAGACGCGCCCCGCGAGGTACTTCGAGTACAGCAGGTACCCCGCGACGATCATGGCGACGCCGATCACGGCGAGGACGAGCGAGTTCATGCCAGGCTCCGTTCTGTCGTCGTCGACTCGGCGCCGGTGCACGTCGGCGACGGGCACCTGCCGGAACCGTCAGTGTCCAGCCGACAGGTTAGCGGAGCCTCCCGCACACGCCGTGGCAACACGCGGAGCGCCGGCTGTGCGGGCAGGCAACGACCGCGGAGGGCGGCCGCGTCCTACCCGCCGACAGCCGACTCCTTGGCATCCCGATCCCGCTCCGCGGGCTCGGACGCCCGCGGCGGAACGTCACCGAACCGGAGCTCCATGGCCTTGCGGCGTTCCGAGCTGAGCCCCTTGAGCAGGCACGGGACGGTGAGGAAGACCAGGATGAAGATCGGCAGCCCCACGACCGTGATGACGGTCTGCAGCGCCTCGAGCCCCGCGTCTCCGCCGAGGATGATGAGGGCGGCCGCCAGGGCACCCTCCGAGACGCCCCAGAAGACACGCTGACGCACCGGGCCGGCGTCGTCCGTGCCGACGCACAGCATGTCCACGACGAGGGACGCCGAGTCCGAGGACGTCGCGAAGAAGAGCGCGACGACGACGACCGCGAGGCCGGAGACGAGCGTCGCCGCCGGGAAGTTCGAGAAGAACTCGAACATCGCGATCGGCACCTCCTCGTCCACCACCACGCGCCGGGCGATCTCGCCCATCTCGCCGGTGCCGATGCCGTCCGAGACCATGGCGGACCAGCCGAAGATGACGAACCAGACGAGCGTGAACGCCGACGGGGCCAGGAGCACGCCCACGACGAACTGCCGGATGGTGCGGCCCTTGGAGATGCGGGCCAGGAACACGCCCATGAACGGCGCCCAGGTCACGGTCCACGCCCAGTAGAAGACGGTCCAGGTCTGCTGCCAGCCCCAGCCGCCTTCCTTGGTGAAGCGGGCCATGGCGTCGTTCCAGAAAGACAGCCCGATGATGTTCTGGCCGTAGTGGCCGGCAGACTCGATGACCTGCCGCAGCAGGAACACGGTGTCGCCGAAGAACAGCACGAAGAGCATGAGCCCGACGGCCATGAGGATGTTGATGTTCGACAGCCGCTTCACGCCCTTGTCCAGGCCCGCCACGATCGAGGTCGTGGCGACCGCGGTCAGCACGCCGATGATGATGACCCGCACGGGCGTGCTGTCCGTGATCGAGGTGAACAGCTCGCCGAGGCCGGCGGCGATCTGCGAGGTGCCCAGGCCGAGGGAGACGGCGAGGCCGAACAGCGTGCCGAGGACGGCGAAGATGTCGATGGTCTTGCCGATCGGTCCGTGGATGCGGTCCTTGAGGAACGGGTAGAAGACCGAGCTGACGCGCAGCGGCAGGTTGTAGCGATAGACGAAGTAGCCGAAGGCCAGGCCGGGCAGGGTGAAGATCGCCCAGGTGTGGAGGCTCAGGTGATACAGCGAGATGGACATCGCCTCTTCGGCCGCCCGGGGCGAGAACGGCTCCACGCCCGCGAACGGCGGCTGGGCGAAGTGCGAGATCGGCTCGGCGACTCCCCAGAACATCAGAACCGTGCCGATGCCGCCCGCGAAGAGCATGGCGAACCAGGACAGGTTGCTGTACTCGGGCCGGGAGTCGTCCCCGCCGAGGCGCAGGTGGCCGTAGCGGCTCAGCGCCACGTAGGCCAGGAAGATCAACCAGGCGGTGACCCCGAGGATGAAGAACCATCCCAGGTTCGTGACGATCCAGTCCCGGGCGACGCCGAACGCGGCGCCGATCGGTCCGGGAAAGCCGAGCAGGAGGACGAGGAACAGCACCATCAGCCCGGCCGAGACGAAGAAGATGGTCGGGTTGGTACGCAGTCCTAGTCGCTGAGCGAGGGACTCCAGCATGCTGGCGGACCTTCCGTCGGCGGATGCGCCGCGGTCGACGGCGCCCGGTCGGGCACCCACCTTTGAGGGTTTTCCGCCGGATGTCCAACCGCGACGCGCCGGGCTCCGCGCCGGGGGGAGTGCCCGGCCGCCGGCCGTCGGGCCTCAGCCGGGGACGACGTTGACGAGCTTCGGTGCGCGGACGATGACCTTGCGCACCGCTCGTCCGGCCAGTGCACGCTGCACGCCGGGGGCCGCCAGCGCCTGCTCGCGCAGCGTCTCCTCGTCGATCGACGGCGGGACCTCGAGCCGGTCGCGGACCTTGCCGGCGACCTGGACCACGCACGTCACGGTCTCCTCGACGAGCAGCTCGGGGTCCGCCGTCGGGAACGGTTCGTGCGCCAGCGACTCGGCGTGGCCCAGCCGGGCCCACAGCTCCTCGGCGATGTGCGGGGCGACCGGCGCGACCATGAGCACCAGCGGCTCCACGGCCTCGCGCGGCACCGTGCCGAGCTGGGTCAGGTGGTTGTTCAGGACGATCATCCGGGCGATGGCGGTGTTGACCCGCATCGCGGACATCTCGGCCTCGACCTCGTGGACGGTCCGCGCGACCAGCCGGCGGGTCGGCTCGTCGGCCGGGGCGTCGACCA
Source organism: Georgenia alba (assembly GCF_042665525.1). Classification (NCBI taxonomy): domain Bacteria; kingdom Bacillati; phylum Actinomycetota; class Actinomycetes; order Allobogoriellales; family Allobogoriellaceae; genus Georgenia; species Georgenia alba. The sequence continues at coordinate 585,745 of NZ_JBHTCQ010000002.1, read as the reverse complement.
CGGTCGTCTCCCCGGTCGCCTCGTCGACGACGTTGCGCCACAGCCGCTGCAGGAACCGCTGGGAGCCGACCACGGCGCGGGTGTCCCACGGCCGGGAGTCGTCCAACGGCCCCATCGACATCTCGTAGACGCGGAACGTGTCGGCACCGTAGCTGGCGTACATCTCGTCGGGCGTGACGACGTTCTTCAGCGACTTGCCCATCTTCCCGTAGTCGCGGGTGACGGGCTGGCCGCGCCAGGTGTACGTCGCCTCGCCACCCTCGCCGTCGGGACCGGGGACCTCCTCGACCTCGTCGGCCGGCACGTACTGGCCGCGGGCGTCGGCGAAGGCGTAGGCCTGGATGTAGCCCTGGTTGAACAGCTTGTGGAACGGCTCGCAGGAGCTCACGTGCCCCAGGTCGTAGAGCACCTTGTGCCAGAACCGCGCGTACAGCAGGTGCAGCACGCCGTGCTCCACCCCGCCGACGTACAGGTCCACGCCGCCGGCGGGCTTGTCCGCCGTCGGCCCCATCCAGTACCGCTCGATCGCCGGGTCGACCACGGCCTTGTCGTTGCGCGGGTCCAGGTACCGCAGCTCGTACCACGAGGAGCCGGCCCAGTTCGGCATGGTGTTGGTCTCGCGGCGGTAGGTCCGCCGACCGTCACCCAGATCGAGCTCGACGTTCACCCATTCCGGCACGCGGCCCAGCGGCGGCTCGGGCTGCGAGGCGGCGTCGTCGGGGTCGTAGGTCCGTGGCGAGTAGTCCGGGACGTCTGGCAGCTCGACGGGCAGCATCCGGTCGGGGATGGCGTGCGGGTGGCCGTCCTCGTCGTAGACGATCGGGAACGGCTCGCCCCAGTAGCGTTGCCGGGAGAACAGCCAGTCCCGCAGCCGGTAGGTGGTGGTGCCGCGGCCGGCACCCTCGCTCTCGAGCCAGGCGATGATCCGCGCCTTGGCGTCCGCGACGCCCAGGCCGTCCAGCGAGACCCGTTCGTTGGAGGAGTTGATCGCCGGGCCTTCGCCCAGGTACGGGCCTTCCACGGGCGTGCTGTCCTCCGGCGGCCGGACCGTCCGGATGATCGGCAGCTCGAACCGCTCGGCGAACTCCCAGTCCCGCGCGTCCTGGCCGGGCACGGCCATGATCGCGCCGGTGCCGTAGCCCATGAGGACGTAGTCGGCGGTGAAGACGGGCACCGCGGCACCGTTGACCGGGTTGGTCGCGAACAGGCCGGTGAACACGCCGGTCTTGGTGCGTCCCTCGTCCTGCCGCTCGGCGTCGGTCTTCGCCGCCGCCGCGGCCTGGTAGGCCGCGACCGCCTCGGCCGGGGTCGCGGCGCCGCCGGTCCACGCGTCCTTGGTGCCTGCCGGCCACGACGCCGGCAGCGCGGTGCGGTCGGCCACCAGCGGGTGCTCGGGGGAGACCACCATGAAGGTGGCGCCGAACAGCGTGTCCGGGCGGGTGGTGAACACCCGCAGCGCGTCGGTCTCCGGATGCCCCACCACGGCGAAGTCGACCTCCGCGCCGGTGGAGCGCCCGATCCAGTTCCGCTGCATCGTGCGGATCTTCTCGGGCCAGTCGATGGAGTCCAGGTCGTCGACCAGCCGGTCCGCGTACGCCGTGATGCGCAGCATCCACTGCCGCAGGTTGCGCTTGAAGACCGGGAAGTTGCCACGCTCGGAGCGGCCGTCGGCGGTGACCTCCTCGTTGGCCAGCACCGTGCCCAGCCCTGGGCACCAGTTCACCGGGGCGTCGGAGATGTACGCGAGGCGCTGGGAGTCGACCACCTCGTGGCGCTCGGAGTCGGTGAGCGCGGACCAGGGCCGGCCGTCCGGCGTCGGGCGGGTGCCCGCCTCGTACTCGGCGACCAGCTCCGAGACCGGGCGGGCCCGGCCGCGGCCGCCGTCCTCACGGGGCGCCGCGGGGTCGTAGAAGGACTCGAAGATCTGCAGGAAGACCCACTGGGTCCACCGCATGAACTCCGGGTCCGTGGTCGCGAAGCTGCGCCGGTCGTCGTGCGCCAGACCCAGCCGCAGCAGCTGGCCCCGCATGGTGGCGATGTTCTGCTCGGTGGTGACCCGAGGATGCTGGCCGGTCTGGACGGCGTACTGCTCGGCCGGCAGGCCGAACGCGTCGTAGCCCAGCGCGTGCAGGACGTTCTTGCCCTTCATGCGCTGGTAGCGACCGATGACGTCCGTCGCGATGTACCCCAGCGGATGGCCGACGTGCAGCCCCTTGCCCGAGGGGTAGGGGAACATGTCCATGAGGTAGAACGACTCGGCGGGCACCTCCGGCCCCGACAGGTCCCCGGTCGGGTTGGCGGCGTGGAAGGTGCCTCGCTCGGCCCACCGTCGCTGCCAGGCGAGCTCGAGCTCGTTCGCCAGTGCGGCCGTGTAGCGGTGCGGTGGCGCGTCGGGCTCCGCCTGGGCGGTGCCCGCCCCGACGGCGGCCGGGCGCGTCTCGACGTCGTGGCCGGTGCGGCCGGTCTGCTCGCTCATCGTTCCCTCGGCTTCGGGTGGTGGTGCTCCGGACATGAAAAGACCTCCCGGGCAGGGAGGTGAGCCGCGCTGGTGCGGCACTCGCGCGAGTGCCCGCTAAGGTCAGCGCGGCTGGGTAAGCAGGAGCGCCACAGCCGTCATCGACGCCCAGCCTAGCGCAGGACGCCGCGGGTCACCTCACCCCGTGCTCCGTATCTCCTCCTGGCGCCGGCGGAGCTTGGTGGTCAGGTCCGTCAACGCCCGCAGCTCGTCCTCGCTCAGCGCACCGCCGACCAGCCGGCGCAGGGTGCGCACGTGGCGCCGTGCGATCGAGCGCTGCAGGGCGGCGCCCTCCTCGGTGAGGGACACGACCAGGCCTCGTGCGTCGTCGTCGGCGCGGTCGCGCCGGACCAGGCCGCGACGCTCGAGACGCTCGACCATCCGGCTCATCGAGGGCTGGGTGATGAGGATGTTCTCGTTGAGGGCGCGCAGCCGCAGCCGGCCGGCCGGTGCCCGGCTGAGCGTGAAGAGCACGTCGTACTCCCGGGCCCGCAACGGTGCGAAGTCGCCGCTCTCCTCGAACCGGCGCATGAGGGCGACCTGGGCGCGGAACAGGGACTCCCACGCCTCGGCCGCCACCCGTGCGCTGGTCTCGTGACCGTTCATCGGCGCAGCCTCCGTCCTCGTCGTGCAGCACCTTACGAGGTCCGGCGCAGCTGGGCGGCACTCACCCGCCGACCATCGAGTCGACCTCGGCGAGGAACGCGTCCGCGGCCTCCTCGGGGGTCTGCTCGCCGAACAGCACCTCGAAGGTGAGTCGCTGGATGAGCTGCTCGACGTCGCTGGCACCCGCCGGCGTCAGCGGGGGTGTCTCCCCCACCTCGCCGGAGACCTCGTCCAGGAACGAGACGACGTCCTGGTCCTCCGGGTCGAGAGAGCCGGTGATCTCCTCGCGCACGTCGAGGTTGCTCGGCACGCCGCGCTCGGCGAGGAGGATCTCCCCCGCCTCGGACGAGTTCACGAGGAAGTCGACGAGCATCGCCGCCTCCTCGGGATGCTCGCTGTGCGCCGAGACCGACCAGTACATCGACGGCTTGTTGTAGGTGCCGCGGTCGCCGCCGGCCGCCGAGAGCGGCGGGCGCAGCAGGTGCAGCTCCTCGCCGCTGGAGGCGGACAGCGCGCGGTACTGGTTGGACCACCACACCCCGAACGCGGCCTGGTTGGTGGCCGTGCCCGAGGCCTCCTGGCCCGACGCGATCTGCTCCTGCGCCGTCGCCGCCGGGTTCGCGGCACCGGACTCGGTGAGGTCCAGGACGTACTGCCAGAACGAGACGAGGGTCTCCCGGCTGGCGCCGAGCTGCCCGTCCTCCGTCCACAGCGTCTCGCCCCGCTGGAGCGCCCAGATCTGCAGCTCGCTGTCGCCGGTCCCGAGGTACTGCAGCCCGACGGCGCCGCCGCCCGAGTCACTGACCTGCTGGGACATGGTGGCCAGCTCGTCCCACGTCCACGACTCGTCGTCCGGCACCTCCACGCCGGCCTGTTGCAGGAGCCCGGCGTTGGCGACGACCGAGAAGGTGTTGACCGCGTTCACGACCCCGAAGAGCTGGCCGTCGACCTCTCCGGAGGGCAGCACGGTCGGGTCGATCCGGTCGGTGGAGAGGGTGTCGTACGTGGAGAGGTCGGCGAGCGAGCCCTGGTCGGCATAGGTGCGCAGGTACTTCTCGTCCATCTGCACGACGTCGGGCATGTCGCCTCCCGCGGCGGAGGTCGCCATGCGGTCCCAGTAGCCGCCCCAGTCGACGAACTCCGGCACCACGGTGATGTTCGGGTGCTCCTCCTCGAAGGCGTCGATGGCCTCCTGGGTCAGCTCGTTGCGCAGGTCGTTGCCCCACCACGCGAGCCGGAGCTCGACGGGTCCGCCGTCGTCACCGCCGTCGTCACCGGCGCCAGGGGGCTCCTGGGCGCAGGCCGCGAGCAGTGCCGTCGCGGCGGTGAGCGCCGCTGCCGCGCCGACTCGTGAGCGTCGGATTCGCATGTCTCCTCCTCGGTGAGGGTGTAACCGCTTACGCAAGCGTAGCCGTGCGGGTGAGCAGGGCGACGCACCCGTGCCACCATGGCGCCATGAGCACGCTGTTCACCAAGATCATCGACGGCGAGGTCCCGGGCCGGTTCGCCTGGTCGGACGACGCGTGCGTCGCCTTCGCGACCATCGCGCCCATCACGGACGGGCACATGCTCGTCGTGCCACGTGCGGAGATCGAGGAGTACACGGCGGCCGACGAGGACGTCCTCGCGCACCTGGCGGTGGTGGCCAAGCACGTCGGCGCCGCGCAGCAGGCCGCGTTCGGTGCGCCCCGCGCCGCGGTGCTCGTCGCCGGCTTCGAGGTGCCGCACCTGCACCTGCACGTCCTGCCCGCGTGGGACGAGCAGTCCCTGACCTTCGCCAACGCCCGGCCGAACACGCCCGGTGAGCGTCTGGACGAGGCGACCGAGCGGGTCCGCGCTGCGCTGCGCGAGGCCGGTCACGGCGCGCACGTCCCGGCGGCCATGGACTCGCCGGCGCTCGGGTGAGGTCCGCGCCCGGGTGAGACGTCTGTGGCGTGCGCCGAGGCCGGCGGCTAGGCGAGGACGAGCAGCCAGCGGTCCCAGAACACGACGACCGCGACCAGCAGGACCACCAGGTACCAGACCGCGACGATCAGCCACCGGTCCAGCACCAGCGCGCGGCGCAGGCCCTCACCGAGCCGAAGGTGGCCGGCCTGCGCCGCGCGGGCGACCACATTGACGAAGATCGGGATGCTCACGACCCAGACCACGAGGCAGTACGGGCACAGCATCTCGATGCTGAAGAAGGCCTGGTACTGGAACCAGAAGACCCACGCGATCGCGCCGGTGGCGCCGGCGGTGAGCGCCACCCAGAACCATCGCGCCGGCCGCGCCCCGGCCAGGAGGAGCACCCCGACCGTCATCACGGCCGCGAACGCGACGGTGCCGACCACGGCGTTCGGGAGGCCGAACGCGTGCGCCTGCCAGGTGGTGATGAAGCTGCCACAGCCGATGAGCGGGTTGAAGTCGCACGCCAGCGACGCGTTCGGGTCGCCGGCCACCTTGATCTCGCTGAGCACGAGCTCGACGGCGGCCCAGAGCCCGAGGAGACCACCCACGGTGAGGAGCCACCCGAGCTCTCGCGGTGCCCCGCCGGCCAGCTGGTGCTCGGTGGGCCGGGCCTTGTCGAGGCGGGCGAGCTCCTGATCGATCCGGGCGAGCTCGTCGTCGTCGAGGTCCTCCTCCGGTGCGCCGTCCGCGCGGGCGTCCGGCGCCGCCCCGGGCTCCTCGCCCGCGGGCCCCTCGCGCCCGGTGTCGTCACGCCCCGGATCGTCACGGCGCCCGTCGACCGGTGTCGACCTGTTCATGAGGTCCTCTCGTCGGTGCTCGTGCAGCAGTATGCGTCAGGTGGGGCCGCGCCCGGTGTCACGGGACGGGGAAGGACTCCCACGGTGCCAGCCGAACCTGGGCGTCTGTGTCCACCACGATCCGCCGATGGTCGAGCGGCCGGCCGGTGTCCCGGTCGATCCGCAGCACGGTGAGCTCCGCGTCCGACGTCAGCGGACCGATCGTCACCCCGCCGCCGGCGCCCCCGCCGCTGGAGGTGCTCACGTAGCGGACGCCGGAGCCCAGGACCGCGGGTCCGTCGGTGCGGTGCCAGTGGCCGGAAAGCTGCAGCGGCACGCACCCGCGGTCCAGCGCGGCCTCGCCGGCCCGGGGGTTGTGCACGAGGAGCACGTCGACGCCGTCACCGCCGTCCGCCGCGCCGCACGCCACGTCGGCGAGCCGGTCACCCATCTCCTCGACGGTCTCGTCCCGTTCCTGCACGGTCCCGGAACCGAGCGAGGTCAGCGTGGGGTCGGTGTCGCCGAGGAACCGGACGCCCTCGACCTCGACCACGTCCCCGGCCAGCACGGTCCACCCGACGTCGCGCTCCTGGTCGGCGGTGACCACGGAGTCGTGGTTGCCGGTCGCGACGAGGACGGGGAGGCCGTCGGGCACCGCGTCCGCAAAGGTCTCGACGCAGAACGACTCGGGCGAGGTGCCGTTGGTGACGGTGTCGCCCGCGTCGAGCAGCGCGACGGCTCCGGTGTGCTCGAGGGCGGACCGCACGACGGCCGCCATGCCCACGTTGCAGTGGAGATCGGCGGCGAGCAGGAAGGTGACCGGGTCGGAAAGTGCCCCCTCGGCGCCCGCCTCGTCCGGTACGGGCGGCGGCGCGGGGGCGGGGTCGGTCGCGAGCGCCCTGGCGAGGTTGTCCGCCGCCTCGGCGTAGAACGCCTCGTTCTCCTCGACCGCGTCGCGGACCGCGGTGCCGTACACCGCGACGACGTCCGCGAGGCGGCCGGTGATCACGGCGCCCTCCATCGGCGTGCCGTCCAGCACGCGCGGGCTGTACCCGGCCGGCTCGTCCCGCACGACCGCGGGCACCACGACGGCGGCGGTCGCGGCGATCAGCCCGCCGGCGGCGAGCACCGCCACGCCGGGGCGCGCGAGCGCGTGGCGGACCTCGTCCCGCAGGTGTCCGCCGGCGGCCAGGCGGCCCGCTGCGATCAGGACCAGGAGGAGCGACCAGGCCACCGCCGTCCGGCCGAGCGCGTCGCCGACGAGTGAGCGGACGGCGTCCGCAACGGCCACCTCGGGCCGGGCGAAGAGCTGGCCGTAGGCGGCGAGGTCGGCGAGCAGCCCGGGCACCGGCGAGTCGGGCGCGGAGGCACCCTCCACGTCGGTCGGGATCTCCTGGACCACGACCTCGGCGCCCAGCGGACCCGGCAGCGGCGAGTCGAGGATGATCGCGCCCAGCGGACCCATCTGGATGGCGACCTGGCTGTCGAGCGTCACGTGATACTCGGCCGCGTGGGGTCCGAGTGAGGACCTGCTGGACGCCGTCGGGACCCCGATGGCGACGGCCACCACACCCGTGACCAGCAGCGTGAGCGTCGTGCGGATGGTCTTGCGGGTCAGGGGTGTCTGCCGGTGCCACCACTCCCAGCGGCGCGGTGGTCCAGGCACGTCCTCCATCTGCAGCATTCTCTCCCGAGGGCGGGTCGGGTGCGCGATGCCGTGACGGCTGTCATGCTCACGCCAGGCGGCTCGAGGAGGGTGCATGGGGAAGGACGTCGCCGGCCGGGCGTACACCCGGGCGGACCACACTCGCTACCGGCGCGCGGTGCGGCGCTGCCTCGACGCGCTCGAGGAGATGCTCGACTCCGGCTCGTTCATCGAGGACGAGTGGCGCACCGGCCTGGAGATCGAGCTGAACCTGGTCGGCGAGGACTTCCAGCCGGCGCTGAAGAACTCCGAGGTCCTCGACCACGTCGACGACCTGCGCTACCAGACCGAGCTCGGCCGGTTCAACATCGAGCTGAACGTCGAGCCCCGGCGGATCGACGGCCAGTCGCTGCGCCAGCTCGAGTCGTCGCTGCGGAAGAACCTCAACCGCGCCCGCGACCGCGCCGGCGACCTCGGGGCGGGGATCGTCATGATCGGGATCCTGCCGACGCTGCGGGCGCCCGAGCCGGGCCGGTCGTGGTTCTCCCCCGACGAGCGCTACCGGCTGCTCGACGACGCGATCCTCACCGCCCGCAAGGAGGACGTGGAGATCGACATCCGTGGGCCGGAGCGGCTCCAGGTCACCGCGGACACGATCGCCGTCGAGGCGGCGTGTACCTCCACGCAGTTCCACCTGCAGGTACGGCCGAACACCTTCGCGCGCTACTGGAACGCGGCCCAGGCGCTCGCCGGCCCGCAGCTCGCCCTCGGCGCGAACTCACCGTACGTGTTCGGGCACCGGTTGCTCGCGGAGTCGCGCCCGGAGCTGTTCCTCCAGTCGACCGACACCCGGCCGCCGGAGCTGCGCAACCAGGGCGTGCGGCCGCAGGTGCCTTTCGGGGACCGCTGGATCACCTCGATCTTCGACCTCTTCGAGGAGAACGTGCGCTACTACCCGGCGCTGCTTCCGGAGACCTCGGAGGAGGACCCGTTCGAGGTGCTCTCGGCCGGGGGAACCCCGCAGCTGTCCGAGCTACGACTCCACAACGGCACGATCTACCGGTGGAACCGCCCGGTGTACGACGTCTCCGACGGTCGGCCGCACCTCCGGGTGGAGAACCGGGTGCTGCCCGCCGGGCCCACGGTGCTCGACGTGCTGGCGAACGCCGCGTTCTTCTACGGCGCGTCCGTGGCCATGGTCCTGGACGAGCAGCGCCCGGTGTGGTCCCGGATGAGTTTCGACGCGGCCCGGGAGAACTTCCACAACGCCGCACGCTACGGGGCCGACGCGCGTCTGTACTGGCCCGGCCTCGGTCACGTGGAGTGGGACGAGCTGGTGCTACGGACGCTGCTGCCGATGGCGCAGACCGGGCTGGAGCGGCTGGGCGTCGCCCGGGACGCCGTCGACCGGTACCTCCAGGTCATCGAGGACCGGGCGCGGCTCCGGGTGAACGGGGCGTCGTGGCAGGTCGCGGCGACCCAGCGGTTCGAGTCCCGCGGTATGGACCGCTGGGCGGCACTGACCGCCATGCTCGAGCAGTACGTGCAGCACATGCACAGCAACGAGCCGGTGCACGCCTGGCCGGTGCCGTGACGTGCCCTGAGTGGCCGCTCTAATGTCGGCTCGGACGTCGGCTCGGACGTCGGCTCAGGCGCCGCCCTGGTTCATGAGGCCGCCGATCCACGAGAAGACCGCGACGATGAAGGCGTAGATCCCCACCGAGAGCCCGACGAGTCCCGGCCAGCGCGGCGCCCGGCGCTGGGCGATGCTCACGATGCCGAGCACGAGGGCCGCCAGGCCGAGCACGAGGGTGATGAACAGCGAGACCGAGGTGAAGGTCTCCTGGTCGGGCGGGTCGATGCCGAGGACCGTCAGGGAGTAGACCGCCTGCCAGATCGTCAGCACGACGGCGACCAGCAACGCGGTCCAGGCGACCGGGTTGCCCTTCGGGGCACCCGGCTTCGGGACGCCCGAGCCGGTGCCGCGCTTCGTGCCGGCAGTTCCCGAGCCCGTGGTCCCGGACCCCGTGGTCCCGGAACCCGTGGTGCCGGGACTCGTGGTCCCCGAGCTCGTCGTGCTCGATCCGGCCGTGGCGGGCCTCGAGGTGGCTGCGGAGCTCGACGTGGCGTCCTCGCTCCTGCGGCCGAAGCGCTTGGAGCCGGACGCGGAACCCGGGTCCGACCCAGATGGCGTGGTTGTCTCGCTCACGGTGTCCTCCCCCGCTGGCGTTCGCGGCCCTCGTACAAGGGCCTCACGCGGAAGCCTGCCAGGTCCGGGCCGCCGGCACATCTCAGCACGCGGAGCGGCGGTGATGGACCGGGGCGCGGCGCGGCAGGATGGTCGTCGTGACTCGAACTGCCAGCACCAGCTCCTCGGTCGCCGTCGTCGGTGGCTACGTCGTGCCCGTCGAGGGGAATCCCATCGAGAACGGCACCGTCCTGGTCCAGGACGGCACCATCACCGCCGTCGGCGCGGACGTCGCCGTCCCCGACGGCGTGGAGGTCGTCGACGCGGCGGGCCGCTGGGTGCTGCCCGGGTTCGTCGAGTCCCACGCGCACCTGGGCGTGGTCGAGGAGTCGGTCGGCTGGGCCGGTGAGGACGTCAACGAGATGACCGGGCCGAACCAGGCCGCGGTGCGCGCGCTCGACGCGATCCTCATCGACGACGAGGGGTTCCGGGACGCGCTCGGCGGCGGGATCACCTCCGCCGTCGTGAAGCCGGGGTCGGGCAACCCGATCGGCGGGCAGACCGTGGCGATCAAGACGTGGGGCGGCCGCACGGTCGACGAGCAGGTCATCAAGGCGGCGGTGTCGGTCAAGTCGGCGCTCGGCGAGAACCCGAAGCGGGTGTACGGCGAGAAGAAGCAGACCCCGTCCACGCGGCTCGGCGTCGCGAAGATCATCCGCGAGGCGTTCCTGGCGGCCCAGGACTACCGGGTCGCGCGCGACCACGCCGCTCGCGAGGGCAAGCCCCACGAGCGCGACCTCACCAAGGAGACCCTCGTCCGGGTGCTCGACGGCGAGCTCTACTGGGACCAGCACACCCACCGGCACGACGACATCGCCACGGCGATCCGCCTCGCCGAGGAGTTCGGCTACCGGCTCGTGGTCAACCATGGCACCGACGGCGCGAAGGTCGCCGACGTGCTGGCCGAGAAGGACATCCCAGTCATCTTCGGCCCGATGATCACCTCCCGATCAAAGTGGGAGCTGCGTGACCGGGCCATCGCGAACCTGGCCGCCATCGCCGCCGCGGGCGTCAAGGTCGCCATCACCACCGATGCGCCGGTGGTGCCGATCAACTTCCTGGTGCACCAGGCCTCCTTCGCCGTGAAGGAAGGGCTGGACCGGGACGTGGCGCTGCGCGCGCTGACGATCAACCCGGCCGAGATCCTCGGGCTCGACGACCGGATCGGCGCGCTGCGTCCGGGCCTCGACGGCGACGTCGTGCTCTGGTCCGGCGACCCGCTGGACGTGTACTCCACGGTGGAGCGGGTGTTCATCTCCGGGGCCGAGGTGTACGCGCGTGAGACCGGGGTGCGGGAGCGGGCCGAGCGCTTCGGCTGAGCGTCCGGGTGCGCCCAGCGTGAGCCTCCGGGTGCGCCGTCGTAGGCTCGGCTTCGTGGACACGAGCCAGACCGCGGAGCGGCCCGAGCACTCGCAGGGCGGGAAGTACACGACCAAGGGCAAGGAGTTCGTCCGCGACACCCGGTACATCGGGACGCGGATCACGGCCGACGGCGCCGACGGGTACCCGGTGGAGCCGGGCCGGTACCGCCTGGTGGCGGCGCGTGCCTGCCCGTGGGCGAACCGCACCATCATCGTGCGGCGCCTCCTCGGGCTGGAGGACGCGATCTCCCTGGGCCTGCCGGGCCCGACGCACGACGCGCGCTCCTGGACGTTCGACCTGGACCCGGACGGGAAGGACCCGGTGCTGGGCATCCACTGGCTGCAGGAGGCGTATTTCAAGCGCGACCCCGAGTACCCGCGCGGCATCACCGTCCCGGCGATCGTGGACGTGCCGTCCGGCGCGGTGGTGACGAACGACTTCGCCCAGATCACTCTGGACCTGGGCAGCGAGTGGGCCGCGCACCACCGCGACGGCGCTCCGGCGCTGTACCCGGAGCACCTGCGGGACGAGATCGACCGGGTGAACCGGAAGGTGTTCACCGAGGTCAACAACGGGGTCTACCGTTGCGGGTTCGCCGGCTCCCAGGAGGCGTACGACAAGGCGTACGGGCGGCTCTTCGCCGCTCTCGACTGGCTCGAGGAGCGGCTCACCGGGCAGCGGTACCTGGTCGGTGACACGATCACCGAGGCGGACGTGCGGCTGTTCACCACGCTGGTGCGGTTCGACCCCGTCTACCACGGGCACTTCAAGTGCAACCGGAACAAGCTGAGCGAGATGCCCGCCCTGTGGGGCTACGCGCGGGACCTGTTCCAGACGCCCGGCTTCGGCGACACGGTCGACTTCGTGCAGATCAAGCAGCACTACTACGTGGTCCACACGGACATCAACCCGACCCAGATCGTCCCGCAGGGCCCGGACCTGTCGGGCTGGCTGAGCCCGCACGGTCGCGAGGAGCTGGGCGGGCGGCCGTTCGGGGACGGCACTCCACCCGGGCCGGTCCGCGCCGGCGAGGAGGTCACTGCCGGGCACAATCCGCTCGTACCCGTCTGAGGGTCGGGCTGCGCGGGTAGCCGCGACGCATCTCCGGCGGCTCGATCGGCATGCCCCTCCGCCCCACTCCTGGCCGGGCACCACTCAGTCGTGGGGCGGGTTCGAGAGCTCGCGATGCCGTCCTGCCCCCAGGCGATGGACGGCGCGACCGCCATGTCACACCCCTCGCGTAGTCTCATACACATGTTCGATGCAGCAGCGAGTTGCCCTGGTTCTCGGGCGGGAGCGGTCCCCCCGAGCGTCCTCGAGCACCTGCTGCTGGCCGGCATCATCCGGCACATCCGTGAGCACGGGGGCGACCTCCGGCGTGTGCTGGCCGCCCCGAGAGCCCCCGTGGTGGTCCTGGACGAGGCGCTCCGTCAGTGCCCCTCGGCCGAACCCGCTGAGGCCGAGGTCGAGCCCCCGGAGGCAGGCGCGTCGTCCGCCCCGGCGGCTCGGGTGGGGTGGGCGACTCCCCTGGAAGCGATCGAAGGGCTGGACGGGCCCGCGAGCCCCGAGCCGCTCCGGCAGCTGCTCGACCAGGCAGAGTCCACGACCGGCATCGCTCTCGGGCGCCTGCTGGATCGCCTGGACATGGCCGAGCTCGACTCAGGCGACGTGGTCGACGTCGTTGCGCTGTGGGGCAAGGTCGCCGCATACGCCCAGGCCCGGCAGGCCGATGCGGCAGCGTTGGTCGAGCAGCGCCTCGAGGACCTGTACGGCCCGCCCGCACTACCGCAGCCGAGCGGTGACCCGCGCATCGGGCCGCCGATCCCGACCGCGCCGAGTCACCCCGCAGCCTCCTCCTCGTCGGGCGTGCCGAGGGCGGCCACCGAGCTGGCGATGCGGCTGGCGATCACTCGGCAGGCTGCGGGCAAGCTGATCCGCACCGGCCGGATGCTGGCCGGCCCGATGGCCGCCACCTCCGAGGCCGTCGAGACCGGAGAGCTCTCCTTCGCGAAGGCCGAGGTGATGGCCACGCATCTGGAGGAGCTCCCCGAGCCGTTGGTGCTGGAGGTCGAGGAAGCGGTGCTACCCACAGCGCCCGGCTCGACCTCGCCGAAGCTGGCCAAGGACCTGACCACCGCGATCGCCGCGATCGACCCGCAGGGCGCCGATCAGCGTCACGCCGCGGCCCGCTCACGCCGTCGCGTCAACCACGCACGGGCGCTACCGGACGGGATGGCCTCGATCTCCGCCTACCTGCCGGCCGAGGGCGCCGTGGCGCTGGATGCGGCGCTCGACGCCGCGGCCCGAACGGCACGCGCCGACGGCGATCGGCGCACCACCGACCAGCTGCGCGCGGACATCCTCGCGGGGATCGGCTTCGACGCGCTCACGACCGGTTGGATCGGCGCTCCTGCTGTCCAGAGCACCCTCTCCCGGCCCGACGCTCCCGGCGCGACCGCCACGGCGGACCAAGCCTGCCTTCCCGGTGCGCCACCCAAGTCCGGCGAGACCGGCGAGGCTGGCGAGGTCGGCGAGGCTGACGAGTCCGGCCGCGCAGACGCCGCTGGCGCCACAGGCCGCGCCGCCGGTTGGCCGGTACGCAGCCTCGGCGGCGCCCCGGTCAGGCTCAACGTCACGATGCCGATCAGCACTTTGCTGGGCGGCTCAGAGCCGGCCGAGCTCGACGGCTATGGCGCCATCAGTGCACCCGTCGCGCGGGCCCTGGCAACCGACTCGACCATCCGGCGCATCCTGACCGACCCCGCCAGCGGCACCGTCGTCGACCTCGGCCGCACCACGTACCGCCCCCCTGCCGCGCTGGCCCGCCTGGTCCGCGAACGTGACCGAACGTGTGTCCGCCCAGGTTGTGGCGTGCGCGCCCAAGCCTGCGACCTGGACCACACCATCCCCTTCGGCCCCGGACCGACAGCACTCGGCAACCTCGGCGCCCTGTGCAGCACCGACCACCGGCACAAGAGCCTCGGGCACTTCGCGGTCACCCAACACCAGGGTGGTGTCTTCGACTGGACCAGCCCGACCGGGCACACGTATCGCCGCCAGGCCAACGGCACCATCGTCCACCTCGGACATCGGCGTCACCGATCCTCCGAGAGCGAGCCCCCACCGGAGCGGCCCGCCCCGCACGATCCCGGTGACGGCTCACCACACGATCCCGACCTCTACGGCGAGCCGCCGTTCTGAGGCGATCCGCCGGCGCGCCTCGACCCACCGGAGACGGCGCGAGGTGCCTCACTGGTAGCTGACGTAGTTCGGCGTGGGCTCGACCGCCATCGTCTCGGTCGGGCCGAGCATCGGGCTGTCCTCGTCGTAGAAGTTCTTCCAGCCCCACCACTGCAGGGACGGTGCGTTGGCGCGCACACTCCGCCAGGTGTCGAGCTTGTCGCCCTGCGTCCCCTGCCCGTCGGCGTGGAGGAGGACGGCGACCTCGTCGCGCGAGGTGTCCAACCGATCCACGCCAGGGATCATGTCGGTCCGGAACTGGTGCAGCACCAGCATCTTCTGCGGCAGCCGCTCCTCGCGGGTCAGGTCGGCCAACCAGGTGACCACCTGATCGACCTCGCCGACGTCCACGTGGCCGATCCGCTGCATCGGCTCCTCGTCGGGTCCCAGCCGCCATTCCGGGTCGAGCGCGAGCCCGACGTGCGGCTCACGAAGCAACTCCTCGTAGCGCTTGGCCTGGCTGAGGAAATCGGCGCGTCCGGGCTGCAGGTCGAGCACCACCCACTGCCCGTTCTCGGCGGCTGCGTCGACCAAGGGCCGGAGGCGTTCGAGCGGCAGCTCGTTCGAGTAGTCGCCGTCCGGTCCCGCCCCTCGGGTGGCCACCGTCGCGATGATCTCCAGGGTCGGCACGACCTGCGTGTCAGTCAGCCGGCGGAACGGCTCGGCATGCTCTGCCGCTCGCCGGACCGTCTCGGCGGTGTCCTGCTCGCCGAGCACGCCGAGCGCCCCGGTACCCGGGCTGCCGTAGATCGCCACGTAGGTCCTGCCCGGCAGGATCAGCTGCCCACCACCCGGCAGCTCGGTGCCGGTGGCAGCCGTCGCGGTCCGCCACGCGAGCGTCTCGGCATCCCCGAAACTGCTCCCCAGGCCGGCGACGACGTCCGGCGCGTGCTCTGCCGTCGCCTGGACGGTCTCGCTGCTCGCCCGCGGGTCACCATCCGGCACGACCTGGACCTGCGCCCCGGCCGCCCGGGCACTCGCGGCAGCAGCTGCCTGCGCGGCCGCTCCCGTGGACATGACGACGACGTCGCGCGCCACCGCCTCGGGCCGTTCGCTGTACGGCAAGCGAGCGTCGTCGGCCGGACCGCCAGCGTCGTCGGACGAGTCCGCACTCCGCGGGTCGTCGGTCGAGCCTCCGCTATTGCTCGCATCCCCGGTCGCGTCCTCCGTCGCGTCCCCGGTGCCCGCGTCCCCGGTCGCGTCCTCCACGAGCAGCGTGCCCGGCTCGAGCCCGGCCACCGCGCGGACCTCGTCCCCGGGCGCTACGGGCGAGGTCTCCAGGTCCGAGCGCACCAGGGCGGCCAGCTCGTCCACGTCCTGCGGCGCGGGGACCACGTCCAGCCCGTCCGGCAGCCCGGGCTCCCCCACGGCCAGGACGGTCTCGGTGCCGAGGTCGTCCAGGGCCTCGAGGACATCTGCCGATGGATCGTCGCCGGCCACCAGGACGGGAACGCCGAGGTCCACCGCGAGCGATGCACCTCGCACGGCGGACAGCGGGTCCGCGACCACGGCGAGCGGAGCGGCGTCGAAGAACGTCAGCGCGGCCTGCGCGCTGAGCCGGGCCGCCCCGCCGCCGGGCAGCACGACCGTCTCCGGCGGTGCCGTGGGCTGGCTGACCACAGCCGGAGGTCGTGTTGGCTGGTCGACGGTGCGGTGCACACCCGGCGCGCACGCGACGAGCGCGCACGACAGCAGGGCGGCGAGGCTCACGCGCAGGTGACGGATGGCGCCTCCTCGGTAGTCCGGAAGCCGGGCCCGAACCAGGCTAGGCACGGCGTCCGCGCAGCGTGCGCACGACTCGCGTCCCCGACGTCGAGGAACCCGCCGACCGTCAGAAGCGGAACCGGGTGCAGTCCTTCGGGAAGGAGAACCAGGCGAGCGCGCTCTTCGGGGTGATGACGCGCAGCCCCCCGCCGTCGGGTCCGGACCAGGAGTCCGGACCGGGCTCGTAGCCGAAGGCGGCGTACTTCCCGAACGCCCGGGACAGCTCGGCCCCGAGCCCGTCCGCCGAGGCTCGGGTCGCGGCGGACTCACCCTCGACGATGACCACCTCGGTGCCGCTCTCCAGCGTCAGCGTCACCGCCGGGTTCCGCTCGACGTTCCGCGTGTGCCGCGTGGTGGGTGCGCCGTCGTAGTAGAAGCGTCCGGACACCCACACGCCCCACCGGGGGACGGAGTGCGGCCGGCCGTCCGGGCGGATGCTGCTGATCCAGTAGTGCAACGCGGACGTCAGCCGCTCCTCGACCTGCCGCCAGGACAACAGCCCGTCGGAGCTCTCCGGCAGCCCGTACCCCTCCGGCAGGTCCGGCCGGTCGATCCGCGGTGACGTCGAAGCGCTCATGAACGCGACGTTAGTGCTCCGCGGTGACATCCGAGGGCCGGCCGGTTGAGGACCTGGCGCCGCCGGACTGACAGACCTGGCGCCGCCGGACCGACAGACCTGGCGCCGGTCGCCTCGCGACCGCCAGCGATCAGGTCCGGACCCGCTCCCGACGCGCCTCCTCGACGAAGCTCTCGACGAACGCGGCCGTCTCCTCCCAGTCGGCCACCGGCCGGGTGGGCATCCCGAGCCGGACCACCGGGTAGTCGTTGCCGCCCGGGTCCAACCGATCCCCGACGAACAGCATCTCGGTGACCGGGATCCCGGTCTGCTCCGCGAGCCGCTCCATCCCGTACGCCTTGTCCACGCCGGCCCGGGTCACGTCCACGGACGTGGAGCCCCCGGACCGGACCTCCAGCGTCGGGAGCAACGCGGCAACCGCGTCCCGCAGCCGCTCCTTCTTCTCACCGCTGGGGTCCCACGCCTTCTTCTTATCCAGCGGCGCATGCTGCCCGAGCGCGGAGAAGGTGATCTGCGAGCCGCGGTCCTCGAGGATCTCGCCCCATGTCTGCGACTCCCAGAGCCCCAGACGGCGCGCCTCTCCCTCGAGCGCGGCGAAGGCGTTCTCCCGCTCCTCGTCCGTGAGGTCGTGGGCGTAGACCTCGGTCCAGTCGCCGCGGGACCAGCGCAGGTAACGGGTGCCGCAGGTCGGCATGAGGTGGAGCCGGGACAGCTGGGCGTCGGTCGCGTCGAGGTGCGCGAGCACCTGGTCCCGGAACTGGCCGAGGTGCCCACCGGAGATGATGCACACCGGGGTGACGTCGAGGAGGGCCGCCAGCGCGGCACCCATCCGTGCCGGCATCGGTGACTTCGACGGGGCGAGGGTGTCGTCCAGGTCGAAGGCGATCAGGGCCGTCATGTCTCTCCTCCTCCGCACCGCGTGCGGCTCGGCGGGGTCGTCGGTCGGCGGGTCGTCGGCGGGTCGAGGGGAACGGTCCCGCAGATTATGCATGCCCGACGGGCCCCGTGGCACGATGCGGCCGTGACCTCCCTTCCCGACCTGACCCTCAACGACGGCACGACCCTGCCCGCCATCGGCTTCGGCACGTGGACACTGCGCGGGTCCGACGCGACCGAGCAGGTGGCCTCCGCCCTCGAGGCGGGCTACCGCCTCATCGACACCGCTGCGAGCTACGGCAACGAGGCCGAGGTCGGGCGCGCCGTCGCCGAGTCCGGGATCGCCCGCTCCCAGATCGCGGTCACCAGCAAGCTCGCCGGACCGGACCACGGCTACGACGCGACGCTGCGGGCCGTCGAGCGGAGCCTCGCCGCGCTCGGTCTGGACCGGCTGGACCTCTACCTCATCCACTGGCCGCTGCCCGCGCGTGACCTCTACGTCGACACCTGGCGGGCCTTCATCCGGCTGCGCGACGAGGGCGTCGTCCGGTCCGTCGGCGTCTCGAACTTCACCGCCGCCCACCTGGACCGCGTCATCGCCGAGACCGGGGTCACGCCGGCCGTCAACCAGATCGAGCTGCACCCCGGCTTCGTCCAGGAGCAGATGCGCGCCGCCCACGCCACGCGCGGCATCCTCACCCAGTCCTGGGGCCCGCTCGGCCGCGGCCGCGGCATCCTCGACGCCGAGGCCGTCCGGGAGGTCGCGCAGGCCCACGGCGTCACGCCCGCTCAGGCGGTCCTGCGGTGGCACCACCAGCTCGGTGCGCAGCCGCTGCCCAAGTCCGGGGACCCGACGCGGCAGCGGGAGAACCTCGACATCGCCGGCTTCACGCTGGACGAGGAGCAGATGGCCCGCATCGCGTCGCTGCCGCAACGCCGCCTCGGCGGGGACCCGGACACCCACGAGGAGTAGCGCGTCCTCACCTCCGGAACGCCCGGGTCAGCCGTTCCAGCCCTTCCTCCACGCTCACCCGCGGCTCCCAGCCCAGCACCTCGCGCGTGCGGCGCAGGTCGAACCAGTGCGCCGTGGAGAGCTGCTCGGCCAGGAACCGCGTCATCGGCGGCACGTCGTCCCCGACCACCCGCTCCGGCAGCAGCCCCCACAGGGCCTCCACGACCGACCCGGCCGTCCGGGCCAGCCCGGCCGGGACGTGCCACGACGGCGCAGCCACCCCGGCCGCGCGGCACCAGCCGCCCATGACGTCCGCGATGGCGCGCGGCGCGCCGTCGGTGACGACGAAGGCCTCGCCGCCCGCCTGCTCGGCCCGGTCCAGCGCGGCCAGCAGCGCGTCGACAGCGTTGTCGACGTAGCAGGTGTCGACAAGCGGTGCCCCGGTCCCCACGACCGGCAGCCGGCCGGCGGCCGCACGCTCCACGACCCGCTGCACGAGCTGGGTGTCGCCCGGCCCCCACACCAGGTGCGGCCGGACCGCCACGACGGCGAAGCCCGCCGCGTGGGCACCGAGCGCCTCCAGCTCGGCGGCCGCCTTGGTCCGCGCGTAGCTGCCGCGGGCACGCGACGGATCCGCCGGTCCGGCGCCCTCACCGACGATCGAGGTCCCGGTGTGCGCCACCGACGGCGAGGAGACGTGCACGAACCGTGACACGCCCGCAGCCCGGGCCGCGTCCAGGAGCCGCCGCGTGCCGCGGACGTTGACCGCCTCGAAGTCGGCGAGGCTGCCGGTCACGCCGACCTTCGCCGCCAGGTGCACGACGGCGTCCTGCCCGGCCACCGCACGGGTCACGACGTCCGGCTCGGTGACCGAGCCGCGGACCTCCCGGGCCCCGGCGACGCCCGCGGCCCCGCGCTGCAGCACAGTGACGTCCTCGCCCCGGCCCACGAGCGCCTCGGCGACGGCGCGGCCGAGCATGCCGCTGGCCCCCGTGACCAGCACTCTCACAGCCGGCCTGCCCGCTCCCCCGCGACGAGCCGGCCCGCCCAGGCGGCCACCCGGCGGCGCTCGACCTTCGCGTTGTGCCGCACGTCTGTCGGGATCCTCGGCACCCGCAGCACCGCCGCGACGTGCCGCGGCGCGCACGCCGCCCGCACGGCGCGCGCCAGCCCGTCCGGTGCCAGCCCGCCCGGCGCACGCGCGCCCCGGTGCACCGCCGGGTCGGTCTCCACGACCACGACCACCTGCTGGGTGCCGCGCGGACCGACCCCGACGGCGGCGGCACGCGCCACGCCGGGGACCGCGAGCACGGCGTTCTCGATCCCGACCGGGGTCAGCACCCCGCCGGCCGTCACGATCGTGTGGTCGGCGCGGCCCTCCACCCACAGCCGGCCCGCCGCGTCCAGATGACCGACGTCGCCGGTGCGGTGCCAGCCCGGCCAGGCGGCGGACCGGTCCTGGGTGGCCCAGAGCACGTCGTAGCGGTCCTTCAGCTGCGGCCCGGTGACGAGGATCTCCCCCGTCGTCCCGGGCGCCCCGGTCGGTTCCCCGGTGGGTTCGCCGTCGTCGTCGAGCGGCACGATCAGCACGCGCGAGCCCGGCACGGGCCGCCCCACGCAGGTGCCGTTCCCGGCACCCGGCATGCCGGCGTGGGCGTCCTCCTCGGCCGCGCGGATCTCAGACAGCGACACGTCCGTGACGGGCAGCGCCTCCGTCATGCCGTACGGCGTGTGCGGCTCGGCATTGGGCATCACCTCGAGCGCGCGGGCCAGTCGCTCGGCCGCGATGGGCGCCCCAGCGGACAGGAACAGCCGGACGCGCCCCAGCGCCGCGCGCTGGCCAGCGGTGAGCGGGTCGCGGCCTCCGGCGTCGTGGCGCGTGGCCGTGCGGACGACGTTGTCGAGCGCGGACGGGGAGGCGAACACGGCGTGGGCGTCGACCGCCCCCGCGGCGTCGGCCAGCGCCGCCGCGGTCAGCGTGGCGGGCGCGGTGACGTCGGCCGCGGGCGTGGCGCTCGTCGCCCCGAGCGCCGTGCCGAGGAGCGCGAACGGCGCGAACCCGGCCACGAAGGACCGCTCGGGCGAGAGGCCGTAGGCCGCGCCGACGGCGTCGCGCATGGCGGACAGGCTGC
Organism: Georgenia alba; assembly: GCF_042665525.1. Lineage (NCBI taxonomy): Bacteria > Bacillati > Actinomycetota > Actinomycetes > Allobogoriellales > Allobogoriellaceae > Georgenia > Georgenia alba. The sequence goes on along the minus strand of NZ_JBHTCQ010000002.1, from coordinate 565,102 downwards.
GGTGGCTGTGCACGACGCCCTTGGCCGGCCCGGTGGATCCGGAGGTGAAGAGGACCGCCGCGTCGTCCTCGGCGCCGGGCCCCGGCGGAAGGCTGACGCCCTGCTCGGCAAGGGTGGCGCCGCGGGCGAGCAGCTCCCGGAGGGAGCCGGCGATCCCGAACGTCCGCCGGCGGCTGTGCGCCGTGCGTGGGGGTGTGTAGCCCGCGACGTGCCAGTTCGGGGCGACGATGAACTTCTGACCCGGCCAGCGCAGCACCTGCGCGGCAACCAGGGCACGTTCGACCCCGATGAGGTGGTCCGGCGCGGCGCTGCGCACCGCGCGGGTGAGACCTCGCAGGCCGAGACCGGCGTCCGCGAGCACGACGACGGCGCCGAGGCGCAGGCAGGCGAACAGCGCGGTGGTCAGGTCCACCCCGGGCGGCACCAGCAGGGCGACGCGCTGCCCGCGTCGCACACCGCAGTCGGCGAGCCCGAGCGCCAGGTGCTCGACCCGGCGGGCCAGCTCGCCCCAGGCGAGCTCGCTCAGCCCGTCCCCGTCGAGGGCGACGACCGCCGGCTTGCCGGGCGCGGTCGCCCCCATCCGCTCCAGCGCCGCGTACACGGGCTCGAACGGCGCGGACGCCTCCTCGCGCTGGAGGATCTCCGGCACGGCGTCCGGCTCCCCGAAGGTGCGCTCCAGCCAGCGCACCACGGTGCCGGCGACGTCCGCGTCCTCGGGCAGCAGGTGCCCCGCGCCCTCGAACCGGTGGACGGCCGCGTGCGGGAGCCGGTCCCGCAGGTCGTGCAGGAACCGCTCGTAGAAGACCGGGTCGCGCGGACCCCACAGCAGCAGCGCGGGGACCGCGATGTCCCGCAGGCCCGCGGCGATGCGGTCGAGCTCGTGCCGGCTCGGGTGCGTCCCGGTGGCGGGGATGTCCTCGACGAAGTCGCCGATGCCCTGCCGCCCTGCCGGGTCCCGGTACGGCGCGCGGTAGACGTCGCGCACCTCCTCGGGCATCCCGCGGGACAGCGCCAGGGTGGCCTCGAGGAACGCCGGCGTGCGCGTGGTGGCGCCGCCGTGCACCCGCCGGTGCCGGACCAGCCGCAGCAGCACGGGCACGGCGTGGCTCGGCGGCTGGTGGACCGCGGTGTTCGTCAGCACGAGCCCTGCGAGCTCACGAGGATGGTCGAGGGCCCAGCCCGCGGAGACGATTCCGCCCCAGTCGTGGCCGAGGGTGACCACCGGGAGCCCGTCCCACCCGGGACCAGACAGGCCGAGCGTGTCCGTGAGCGCGCCGAGCTGCGCGACGCGGTCAGCGAGCCGGTGGTGCGTCCCGGTGCGCTCGGAGAAGCCCATCTCGAGCTGGTCCACCGCGACCACGCGCCAGCCCGCGCGTGCCCCGGCGGCCAGCACCGAGCGCCACAGGTAGGACCAGGTGGGGTTGCCGTGCACGGCCAGGACGGTGCCACGCGGCGGGACGGTGCCACGCGGCGGGACCGGGCCGCCCGGGCCCGCGCGGTCGGGGCCACCCTCCAGCGAGGCGCTGTTGTCCAGGTAGTGCCAGGTGTGCCCGTCCACGACGGTCTGCCGCGACCAGGCCGCCGGGACACCCGGCCACCGCTCGCCGGCCTGGTTCACCAGGCCAGCTCCAGCATGGCGGTGTTCAGTCCCGACCCGACGCCCAGGCACATGACCCGGTCGCCGGGCCGCAGGCTCTCGGCCTGCTCGGAGAGCGTCATCGCGATCGACGCGGGTCCGACGTTCCCCCACCGGTCGAATGTGATCGGCACGACCTGCGGGTCGAGGTCCACGGCGTCCACGATCGCGTTCGTGTAGGGCGTGGAGATCTGGTGGGTGACGTACCGGTCCATGGCGGACCAGTCCCACCCGTCCGACTCCGCCTCGCGCCAGGCGCCGACCACGAGTCGGAGGCCCTTCGCGAGCAGGTTCTTGGTGTCCGTGGTCATCTTCCCGAACGACCCCACGCACAGGCCGTGGTGCTCGGTGCCGGCCCGGGCCACGCCACCGAGGACCCGGTGGCCGTCCGGCCGGTCGCTCGCGCGTCCCACGACGGCGGCGGCGGCGCCGTCGCCCAGCGTGAGGGAGGCGAACTGGTCGGCGAAGTCCTCGCGGGTGGAGTCCTCCTGGGCCAGCCGGGCCAGCGTGTCTTCCTGGGTGCGGCTCACGTCCTCGGCGCCGAGGACCACGGCGTGGTCGATCTGGCCGGCGTCGATCATCGCGGACGCCATCTGGATGCCGTTGACGAATCCGAGGCACGCGTTGGTGATGTCGAAGTTCAGCGCCCGACTGGACAGCCCCATCCGGTCGTGGACCCGCACCGCCACGGACGGCTCGAGCTGGTTGCGGGACACCGAGGTGTTGATGAGCAGGCCGACGTCGCCCGGGTCCACCCCGGCCTCCGCGAGCGCCTTCGAGCCGGCCTCGGCGGCCATGTCCTCGAAAGCGGTGCCCTCGTCCCACCAGCGCCGCTCCCGCACACCGCTGACGCGCTCGAGCAGGTTGGCGGGCAGCCGCAGCCGGGAGCGCGCCGTGGCGAGGCGCTCCTCGAACTCGGCAGACGTCACGACCCGCGGCGCCTCGATGTGGGACAGACCCACGATGGCGCTGTCGCGGTAGCGGAACGTCGAGTTACCCGGATGGTTCACCGTGCCAAGGTTACGGAACCGTCGGTGCCACCGGCACACTGTGGCGATTGCGTGGGAGAACACTCACACCGACCCTCTACGCTTCCCTCAGTGCCAGGGTGCCGACGCAGCTGCTCAGACACCCGCTCACGCAGATCGAGACGAAGAGTTGGGGTCATGGCCAAGACACCTGCAGCGTTTGTCACGGCGGGCGAGCGCGAGGTCCGCGTCTCCAGCCCCGACCGTGTGGTCTACGAGGCCACGGATCGGACGCCCGCGATCACCAAGCTCGAGGTCTGCGAGTACTTCGCCGCCGTCGGCGAGGTGATGCTGCGCAGCGTCGCAGACCGCCCGACGGCGATGGAACGCTGGCCCGACGGCTGGCGGGAGGGCATGCGACTGGCCACCGGCCCGCAGGACCGGGAGGGTGACGGCTTCTACCAGAAGCGGCTCCCGAAGGGTGCGCCCGACTTCGTCGAGACGGTGCGCATCACGTTCCCCAGCGGACGCCCCGCGGACGAGCTGTGCCCCACCGAGCCGGCGTCCCTGGTGTGGGCGGCGCAGATGGGTGCGCTCACCTTCCACCCCTGGCCCGTGCGCCGCCCGGACGTCGACCACCCGGACGAGCTGCGTCTCGACCTCGACCCGCAGCCGGGCACCTCCTTCACCGACGCCCAGCGGGTCGCCGAGGTGACCCGGGAGCTCCTCGAGGAGCTGGGCCTGCGCGGCTACCCGAAGACCAGCGGCAACCGGGGCGTCCACATCTACGTGCGCATCGAGCCGCGGTGGACCTTCGACGATGTCAGGCACGCCGCCATCGGCCTCGGCCGGGAGCTGGAGCGCCGCGACGACGGCGTGACCACCGCCTGGTGGAAGGAGGAACGCGGCACCCGGCTGTTCCTGGACTACAACCAGAACCTGCGCGACCGCACGATCGCCAGCGCCTGGAGCCTGCGGGCGCGCCCCGGCGCCCCCGTCAGCACGCCGATGACGTGGGAGCGCCTGGCCGAGGTCACCGACCCTCGCACGTTCAACCTGACGACGATCCCGGAGTACCTCTCGGAGGGCGACCCGTGGGCCGGGATGGACGCCGAGGCGTACTCGATCGAACCGCTGCTGCACCTGTGGGAGTCCCTCCCGGGCGGCGAGCTGAACTGGCCGCCGGACTACCCGAAGCAGCCCGGTGAGCCGCCGCGTGTCCAGCCCAGCAAGAAGGTGGCCGAGCACTGGGACGAGCACGGCAACCGCATCGAGCAGGAGAACCGCCGATGAGCAGGAGGAGCTGACGTGGATCTGCCCGTGATGCCGCCCGTGGAGCCCATGCTCGCCAAGTCCGTCAAGGAGATCCCCGACCTGGGGCACACCGAGCCGAAGTGGGACGGGTTCCGCACCATCGTCTTCCGCGACGGCGAGGAGGTGGTCCTCGGCAGCCGCAACACCAGGCCGATGACCCGGTACTTCCCCGAGCTCGTCGAGGCGCTCCGCGCCAACCTGCCCGACCGGTGCGTCCTCGACGGCGAGGTGGTCGTGGCACGCGGCGACCGGCTCGACTTCGACGCGCTGCAGCAGCGCATCCACCCGGCCGACTCCCGCGTGCGTCTGCTGGCGGAGGAGACCCCGGCGTCGTTCGTCGCGTTCGATCTCCTCGTGATCGGCTCCGAGGACCTCACCGATGAGCCGTTCGCGACCCGGCGTGCCCGGCTGGTGGAGGCCCTGGAGCCGGCACGGGCACCGATCCACCTGACACGCGCGACCGCGGACCTGGCCGAGGCGCACGAGTGGTTCGACACGTTCGAGGGCGCGGGCCTGGACGGCGTCGTCGTCAAGCCCCTCGACGGCCGCTACCAGCAGAACAAGCGCACGATGTTCAAGGTGAAGCACGAGCGGACCGCGGACTGCGTCGTCGCCGGGTTCCGGTGGCACAAGTCCGGTGACGTGGTCGGCTCGCTGCTGCTGGGTCTCTACGACGACGGCGGGACGCTCCACCACGTCGGGGTCTCCGCGTCCTTCCCGATGGCCCGCCGCAAGAGCCTCCTGGAGGAGCTGGCGCCGTACCGTGAGGTCCGGCTCGAGGAGCACCCGTGGGGTGCGTGGGCGGACCAGGAGGCGCACGCCGGCCGGCGGATGCCCGGCGCGGTGAGCCGCTGGAACGCCACGAAGGACCTCTCCTTCGTGCCGCTGCGGCCGGACCTCGTGGTCGAGGTCGCGTACGACCACATGGAGGGCGACCGGTTCCGGCACACCGCGCAGTTCCGCCGCTGGCGCCCGGACCGCGACCCGACCTCGTGCGGCTACGCCCAGCTGGAGGAGCCGGTCACGTACCGGCTCGCCGACGTGCTGGCCTGATCTGATTCTCGCTACGGCCGTTCGGCGGTAGCGATGACGCTCTCCTCGAGCACGCTGCTAGCCGTCAGGATCTCGATCCCGAGTAGCCGTCCGTGAGCATCGAAGTCCAGAGTGACCTGACCCCGGTCTCCAGGCGTTGCGATCGGATGGACCTGCGTCGTCGCCTCAGCCGGCTCAATCTGGCGTGGCACGACGGTCAGATTAGCGGCGTCGGCGTCACCCCGGGGCCTCACCCGCCGGGTCCTCGCTCGAAAAGCTCTCGTCGTCGTAGTGGCCGGGGTTGCGCAGCAGGAAGACGACGGCGGTCGCCAGGCCGCCCCAGACCACGACCATGGCGACGAGCATCATGACGATCGCGACGGCACTCATGACAACCTCCCCTCGAGGGACTCGGGCACGAAGTCGTCCACCGGCCTCCGCCAGGGCAGCAGGGGCAGCACCACTGCGACGAGGACCAGGAACCCCACGGCACCCCAGCCGGCCGCGTTGACGAACGCCCACGGGTACTCCCCGTACGGCACCGTGACCAGCTCGATGAGTCCGCGGATGAAGACGTAGCCCAGCGCGAGCGGGACCACGTAGCCGACGAGGACGCGCCACCACGTGCCCACCCGCGCGGTCGAGATGGCGTTGAGGTGGGCCTGGAGGTTCGGCAGCTGGCGGGTGACCACCCCGACGAGGACGCAGGCCACGATCGCCGAGACGATCACCCCGACCTCGTTCGTGTACTTGTCCACCGTGTCGAGGACCGCCAGCGAGGAGGTCGTGGAGTACAGCGCCAGGGAGATGACCGCGGCGAGGCCGCCGACGGCGGCGACGGCCTGGACCCGGCTCAGGCCGAACTTCTCCTGCACGGCGGCGGAGACCACCTGCAGGATCGAGACCAGCGACGTGAACCCGGCGAGCACGAGCGAGCCGAAGAACAGCACGCCGAAGATCGGGCCGCCGGGCATCATCGAGATGATCTGCGGGAAGGTGATGAAGGAGAGGATCACGCCCGTGATGCCCTCGAGATCGCCCACGCCGACGCCCTGCTGCGCGGCCATGAACCCGAGGGTGGCGAAGACGCCGATGCCGGCGAGCAGCTCGAAAGAGGAGTTCGCGAACGCCGCGACGTAGCCGACCCGGACCACGTTCGCCCGACGGCGCAGGTAGCTGGCGTAGGTGATCATGATGCCGAAGCCGATGGACAGCGAGAAGAAGATCTGGCTGTACGCCGCGATCCACACGGCCGGGTCCCCCAGGGCCGCCCAGTTCGGCGTGAAGAAGGTGTCCAGCCCCTCGACCGCGCCCTCGAGGAACAGGGCCCGCACCACGAGGATCAGGAACATCACCAGCAGCAGGGGGATGAAGACCTTCGTCGTCTTCTCGATGCCGCGGGACACGCCAAGCCCGACGACCAGCAGCGCGGCGATCCAGACCCCGAGCAGCGGCCAGAACAGGCCACCGACGATGTCGGTCGTCAGGGTGGGTCCGGCGTCGTGCAGGAAGTCCTCGACGAAGAACGTGGCGGGGTCCTCACCCCAGGCGAGGTTCACCGAGAAGAACGTGTACCGCAGCGCCCACACGATGATCGCCGTGTAGTACGTGGCGATGATGAACGAGGCGGCGACCTGGAACCAGCCGACCGACTCGAATCGCCGACCCAGCCGCCGGAACACCGTGGGTGCGCCGCCCCGGAACCGGTGACCGAGCGAGTAGTCGAGCAGCAGGAACGGGATGCCCGCCGTCAGCAGGGCGACGAGGTAGGGCACGAGGAAGGCGCCGCCGCCGTTCTCGTACGCCACGCCCGGGAAGCGCCAGATGTTGCCGAGCCCGACGGCGGACCCGACCGCCGCGAGGAGGAACCCGAGCTGCCCGGTCCATTGCTCACGGCCGACGTGCGGTGCGGTCTTCTGCGTAGACATTGCGCGACATCGTAGACCCCACCGCGGATTCTCGGCCTCCGGGACCCTCCGTCCGTCCACGGCCCGGACACGACCGCCGGTGGGACGATGGCGGCATGCTGCGCTCCACGGACCGGATCCTCACCACGCACGCGGGCTCGCTGCCCCGCACCCCCGAGCTCATCACCGCCAACGAGGCCCGCGAGCGGGGGGACGACCCGGCGGGGTTCGCCGAGCTGTTGGCGGACGCCGTCCGCGACGTGGTGCGCCGGCAGCGCGAGGCCGGGATCGACGTCGTGAACGACGGCGAGTTCGGCAAGTCCATGTCCTCGCCGGTCGACTACGGCGCCTGGTGGTCCTACTCCTTCCAGCGCACCGGCGGCCTCGAGCTCGACGAGGACCAGTCCTGGGCCACCGACGACGTGCTGTCCGCACCGGGCCAGGTGCGGCTGACCGGATTCCTGCACCGGCGTGACCGACAGCGCTTCGCGGAGGCCTACGCCGACCCGGCCTCGGGGGTGATGATGGGTCGCCCGAAGGCGTTCCCCACGGTGACCGGGCCGTTGCGCTACACCGGTCAGGACGCCATCGCGCAGGACACCGCGAACCTGCGTGCCGCGCTCGAGGTCACCGGCGCGCCCGAGGGCTTCGTGACGGCGCTCTCCCCCGGCAGCGCCTCCCGGATCGCCAACCGCCACTACGGCACCGACGAGGAGCTGCTGCACGCCTGGGGCGAGGTGCTGCGCGAGGAGTACCGGGCGGTGATCGACGCGGGTCTGCTGCTGCAGATCGACGACCCGTCCGTCGCGGAGAACTTCGACCAGATCACCCCGGAGCCGTCCGTCGAGGACTACGTCGCGTTCACCAGGGTCCGTGTCGAGGCCCTCAACCACGCCCTGCGGGGCCTGCCGGAGGACCGCATCCGGTTCCACCTGTGCTGGGGGTCCTGGCACGGCCCGCACACCACCGACATCGCGATGCGGGACATCGTGGAGGTCATGCTGTCGATCAACGCCGGCGCGTACTCCTTCGAGGCCGGCAACGTGCGCCACGAGCACGAGTGGCGGGTGTGGGACGAGGTCGCGCTGCCCGAGGGCAAGGTGATCCTGCCCGGCGTCGTCTCGCACGCCACCAACGTCGTCGAGCACCCGGAGCTGGTCGCGGACCGGATCGAGCGGTTCGCGCGCCGGGTGGGCCGGGAGCACGTCATCGCCTCCACCGACTGCGGGCTGGGCGGGCGCATCCATCCCCAGATCGCCGTCGCGAAGCTCGAGGCGCTCGTGCAGGGGGCGGAGCTGGCGACGCGCCGGTTGTGGGGCTAGGGCGTCACAGCGACGCCGGCGCCGCCGTCGTGCTGCACGCGGTCAGCAGGTCGCGGGCGACCGCGGACCAGCGCGGCCGGAAGGCGTACACACCCGCCAGCCGCAGCCGGGTGGCCGCCGCGTAGGCGGGGACGCGCGCCCACAGCCGGTCCTCCTGCGGCAGGCCGCGGCGCAGCGACGTCCGGGCGAGGGCGGCCCGGTCGGGCGTCAGCAGGCCCTGCCGCTCTCGCAGCTCGAGGTGCACGAGGAGGTTCGCCACGTCCAGGGCGCGCTCCCCGACGGCGAGGGTGTCGACGTCGATGAGGCCGAGCCGTCCGCCCGGCCCGTCGAGGAGGACCTGCTTGTCGTGCAGGTCACGGTGCAGGACGCCGAGGTACGGGGCACTCTCCTCACGGAGGCCCTCCTCGACGGTCGCCGCGGCGGCCCGCACCCGCTCGGGGTCGAGCAGGCCGTGGTGCACGGCGGGGACGGTCCAGGCCTCGAGCGCGGCAAGCTCCTCCGCGACGCCGTGCCGGGGCAGGCCCTCCTGGTCCAGCCCGTGCAGCTCGGTGACGACCTGACCGACCCGCCGCCAGGCGTCCGCCAGCTCGGCGTCCCCGACCCGCGGGTCGGCGCCCGCGTCCAGCAGCGTGAGCTCGCCGACGGCGGAGAAGCGCAGCACGCCGGCCGCCGGGTCCGCGCCGAGCAGCGCCGGAACGACGGCGGCGTCGAGGCCGAGGACGCGGCGTGCCCGGGAAGCGAGGTCCGCGGCCTTCGACGGACGCACGACCTTGACGTACTCCACGTACCCCGTGCCCGGCTCCCCGGCGACGCGCACGACCGCGCGGCGACCGGGGCGGTGTGCGACGAGGCTGGCGCCGGGCCGGTCAAGCACCTCGACCAGCGCGGGCAGCCGCCGGTCGGCGCCCTCGGGCTGCAGCAGGACCTGCCCCACCGTGCGCGCCGGTGCCGGAGCCCGCCGCGCGGCGTCCGCGAGGTCCTCCGGGCCGGCGAACCACTGCGCGGCGCTCCGCCGGCCCGTGCCGTCCTCCAGCTCCAGCAGGGCGCGGTCGGTGCCGCGCGGCCACGCACGGGCGACGGTCCAGCGGGTCCCACCGTCGCGCACCCCGGTCGGGAGCCGGGGCGCGACGCCTGCCGGCACAGCAGAGGGCACGGCGGGGGCGCTCGTCAGGCCCGGGGCGGCGGCCTCGGCGGCGAGGTCGCGGGCGGTCGTCACGAGGTCCGCGACCTGCTCGGCCCAGCCGGTCCGGTGCGCGCGGAACGGTTCCGTGGCCCGCTGCAGCACCGCGCCGGCGGTGAGAGCGAGCAGCACCCGGTCATCCACCGCGCCCCCGGCGCCGCGGTAGCCGTCGAGCACCTCGCCGAGCAGCGTGGCCGGGTGCGGTGTCGCGGCGGTCGGCCCGACGCCGGCCTCGGCGGCGCACCCGGCCAGCTCGGCCGCGGCCCACGAGGCCAGGTCGACGAGGGGGTCGTCCACCCCGGCGCGGTCCAGGTCGATCACCGTGAGGGTGCCGTCGGGCCGCACGACCACCTGGTCGGCGGAGAAGTCGCCGTGTGTCAGGGCCGGTCCGCGTGCGCCGTCCCGGACGTCGAGCACGTGCAGCACCTGCTGGGCGGCGGCTCGCGCCTGCCCGGTCAGGTCCGGCGCGACCGCCTTGAGCCCGTCCAGCGCCGCGGAGAGCAGGCGGCGCCGGTCGGGCCGCTCGAGGGCGCCGGGCAGCGGGGCCGCGTGCAACCGCGCCAGCAGCGCGCCGACCGCCCGTCGTGCGTCGGCCCCCGCCCCGGCGTCAGCGCCGGTGTCAGCGCCCGCCTCGACGTCGTCCATCGTGACGCCCGGAAGGTACGCGGTGCGTACCACGCCGGTGCGGGTGTCGACGTCGAGCAGCTCCGCGGTCGGCAGGTGCGGGTCGAGGAGCCGGTGCGCGGCGGCGTGCCGGCCGGCGGCCCGGGGCCGGTGCACCTTGAGCAGCACGCCGGCGTCCCGGTCGAGGCCGACCCAGCGGCGACCGGGCTTGTACACGAGCGGCTCGGCGCCGCGGACCGTGCGGATACCCGGCAGCTCGCGGTCTGCGGCGGCCTCGCCCACCACGAGCCCGCCGTCGCGGTCGGCGCGCGCAGCGGCGTGCGCGTGCGCCGCGCGCCGGAGGGTCTTGTCGATCTTCGAGCGCGCCCCGGGCGGGTAGGCGGCCGCGAACGCCGGGACCCGGCGCCCGTCCGGCCGGGTGAGGAGCATCCCGGCGAGCATGGACACGCCGGGCTTGTAGCGCAGGTAGTTCACCTCGGCGTCGACGACGTCCCAGCTGGTCGTGAGGTGCCGGCGTAGCGCGTCCCGGTCGAGCAGCACTGCCAGCGCCGGGAGGCCCGGGTCGGCGGCGGCGAGGTCGCGGTCATCGCTGTGCACGGCGCGCTCCCAGGTCGGAGATGTCGCCCAGGACGGCCAGCCGTGAGCCCGGGGTCGCGGCGAGCTCGGCGGGGCTGCCCTGCTCGAGCACGCGGCCACGCTCCAGGACCACCACGTGGTCGCAGTCGAGGGCGTCCGCGAGGACGTGGGTGATCACGAACGTGGTGCGGCCCTCGCAGAGCCGGTCCAGGGCCTCGCGGACCGTCGCGGAGTTCCCGGCGTCGAGCCCGGTCGTGGCCTCGTCGAGGACCACCACCGAGACGTCGCGCAGCATGGCGCGGGCGATGGCGATGCGCTGGCGCTGGCCACCGGAGAGCGTCTCACCGCGTTCGCCGACCACGGTGTCGAGGCCGTCCGGGAGCCGCTCGACGAACTCGTGCACGTTGGCGGCCCGCGCGGCCCGCTCGACCTCCTCGTCCGTGGCGTCCGGGTTCCCGAGCCGGATGTTCTCCCGCACCGTGCCGGTGAACAGCACCGACTCCTGCAGGACGACGGCCACACGGGAGCGCAGCGATGCCAGGGTGACCTGGCGCAGGTCGTGCCCGTCGATGCGGATCACTCCGGAGACCGGGTCCTGCAGACGCACCAGCAGGGAGGCGAGGGTGGACTTCCCGGAGCCGGAGTGACCCACCAGACCGACCTTGGTGCCGGGCGGCACGGACAGGTTGACGTCGTCGAGCGCCATCGTGCCGTCGCCGTAGGTCACCGAGACGTGGTCGAGCGTGACCTGCCCGGCGGGCCGGAACAGGCGGTGGGCGCCCGGCGCGTCGGCGATCTCCTGCCGGGTCTCGACGAGGTCGAGGATCCGCTCGCCCGAGGCGGCGGCCTTCGCGATGCGCCCGGTGTACTTGGCCAGGTCGCGCATCGGCTTGAACGCGCCCTTGAGGTACTGGACGAAGACGACGAGCTCTCCCGGCGTCAGGTGGCCACGCAGCACGGACATGCCGCCGACGAGCAGCACCGCACCGGTCGCGATGCCGACCAGGACGTCGGTCCACCGCTCGAGACCGGCAGAGAGTCGGGTGGCCCGCACGCCTTCGGAGAGCTCACGGTCGTTGGAGGCGGCGAACCCGGCCTCCAGGTGCCGGTGCAGCGAGTAGGCCTGGACGACCTTGATGGCGCCGAAGGACTCCCCCGCCGCGCCGGCGAGCTCCCCCTCCCGCTTGCGCTGCTTGCGGGCCGCGGAGGTGATCCGGGTCGCGCTGCGGCGGGAGTGCAGCAGGAAGACCGGGAAGGCGGCCAGCACGACGAGCCCGAGCCGCCAGTCCAGCACCAGCATGACGACGAGCATCGCGAGGAGGGTGACGACGTTGCCGACGAGCGGCATCGCCGCGGTGACCGCGACGTCCCGGAGCCGTCCGACGTCGTTGACGAGCCGGTTGATGAGGTCGCCGGACCGCGTCGCGGAGTGGAACCGCAGCGAGAGCCGCAGGGCGTGCGCGTACACCTCGGCCCGCACGGCCGTCATGGTGCGGGTCCCGGCGAGCGCGAAGCACACGGTCATGAGGTACGACGCCAGCGCCCGCAGCCCGGCGGCGGCGACCACGGCGACGGCGCAGATGAGCAGCAGCTGCCAGATGCCGGGGTCCTGGCGCGCACCGGGTGCGACGACCGCGTCGATGACGAACTTCAGCGGCCACGGTTCGAGGATCCGGAAGAGGACCTCGGCGAACAACGCCAGGAAGCCGCCGGCGAGGAGGGTGCGCTGGGGGCGCAGGTGCGGCCGCAGGTAGGCGAGGGTGCGACGCAGCGCGGGCATGGCGGTGCGCAGGTCGGCGGGCTTGGCGTCGCTCACGCGGGCACCTCCATCGGCAGCTCGACCCCAGCGGCCGCGAGGGACCTGGTCACGACCCGGGTCCAGGTCCGGGTCGCCGTCACGTGGTCCCGGCCGGCCGTGCCGAGGCGGCGGCGTCGGGCGGGGTCAGCCGCCAGAGCGCCGAGAGCCGCGGCGAGCGCCGCGGCGTCCGAGCCGGGGACGAGGACGCCGGTGGCGCCGTCGTCGACGAGCTCCGGGACCTGCCCGACTGCGGAGGCGACGACCGGCAGCCCGGCGGCCATGTACTCGAGGATCTTCAGCGGCGAGAAGTACGTCTCGGCGTCATCGGCCGGGTAGGGCGCGACGCCGACGTCCATTGCCCCGAGCCACACCGGCACCTCGGCGGGGTCGACGGCGCCGGCGAACGTCACCGCGTCGCCCACGCCGAGCTCGCCCGCCCGACGGCGGAGCGTCTCGGCCAGCGGGCCGTCACCGACGAGCAGGAGCCGGGCGTCCGGCACCTGGTGGTGCAGCAGGACGAAAGCCTCCAGCAGCGTCTCGGTCCCGTGCCACGGCTTGAGGGTGCCGACGAAGCCGACCGTGTACGGAGTGGGTCCGCGACGCACGGCGGGGCGGACGCGGTCGGTGTCGACGCCGTTGGGCTCGACCACGACGTGGGCCCGCGGTGCCTGACGCCTGGCCCAGGCCGCGACGGGCTCGGACACGCACACGACGGCCGTGGCCGCACCGATGACGTCGCGGGCCACGGCGTCCGCCTCGGCGACGTGCACGAGGCCGCGGTGGCGGGCCTGCTCCAGCGGCAGGGGCGCGTTCACCTCGAGCACGCTGGGCACCCGGTGCTCGGCGGCGTAACGCGTGCCGGCGCGGCTGAACAGGGCGTAGCGCTCGTAGACCAGGTCGTACCCGTCGGGACCGGCGGCCGCGGCGAGGGCCGCGCGCATGTCTGCGTCCGCGTGCAGCAGGCGCCGCTCCCGGACCTCGGCGGGGCCGGCGATGCGCTCGAGGCGGTGGACGGTGAGACGGCCGGCTGTGACGGCCTCGGCCAGCGGGCCGGACGGCTCGCCGCCGGTGCGGCGGCAGAACAGGTCGACCCGCGCGCCGCGGTCGAGCATGACGCGCACGACCTCCTGGACGTGCACCGAGGCGCCCTTCGTCCCGAAGACGGGGATGCCGGGGTCGGCGCAGACGTAGGCGATGCGTCGCATCAGGACCTCCCGGCGCCGACGAGCAGAGGGTCGAGGCCGTCCGGCGCGCCGGCCGCCAGGGGGCGGGCGGCCGGGCGCACATCGCGCCGGACGGCCTCGAGTCGGGCGGCCTGGCCGGCCGAGCCGAACTCGGCCTCCACCAGGGCACGGGCGGCGTTCACGAGCCGCCGGGCCAGGGCCGGGTCGTCGAGCACGCGCACGATGGCGCCGGCGAGGGCGCCGTGGTCGTGCTGCGGGACCTGCAGGCCGGTGCTCTCGTGCCGCACGGCCTCGCCGATCCCGGTGACGTCGGTGGAGACGCACGGCGTGCCGAGTGCCATGGCCTCAAGCAGCACGGTGGGCAGCCCGTCGGCGTTGCCGTCGGCGCCGACCACGCAGGGCGCGGTGAAGACGTCCGCCGAGGCGACCGCCTCGCGCACCCGGTCCTGCGGGAGCGGGCCGGTGAGCTCGACCAGGTCGCCGAGGTGGAGGGCGGAGACCTGCGCCCGCAGGTCCTCCTCGAGCATGCCGCCGCCGACGATCCGGCAGCGCACGGGCCGGCCGGCCTCGCGCAGGGCGGCGACGGCGCGGACGAGGACGTCGAAGCCCTTCTTCTCCACGAGCCGTCCCACGGCGACCACGGTCGGGAGACGCTCGCCCACCCGGTCGGCGGGAGGCACGAAGGGGAACGCCTCCAGGTCCAGCCCGTTGTAGATGCGGTGGACGGGCGTCGCGGCGACCGCCTCCGGGTAGCGCTCGGCCAGGTGCCGGACGTTGTAGTCCGAGACGGTGACGACGTGGTGCGCGTCGGTGATCTTGCGGGCGTTCTCGTCGTGGTCGACGTCCTCGTGGAAGAGGTCCTTGGCGTGCGCGGTGAAGGAGTACGGGACTCCGGTGAGGAGGGACGCGAGGCGGGCGACCGTGGTCGCGAGGGACGCGAAGTGCGCGTGCAGGTGCGTCAGGCCGCGCTGCACGACGGCGACCGCGAGGTCGAGCGCCTGGGCGGCGTCGGAGGCGTCGGCACGCAGCAGCTCGGGCAGCACCTCGGGCAGCCGGGGAAGGACCTCCCGGGCGCGTGCCATGGACTCCCACAGCTCCTCGGCCTTGCGCGGACGGGCCACGTAGGTCGCCGGGGCCTGGACCCGGGCGAGGGTGTCGTGGAACCGCGGATCCACCGGCGGGCGGAGGGAGAAGATCTCGATCTCCACCCCACGCGCCTCGCGGGCGAGGATCTCCGAGACGACGAAGGTCTCGGAGAACCGCGGGTACATCTTCAGGACGTACCCGACGCGGCCGGTCGGCTCGGCGCCGGGACGGGTGGCCTCAGGCGACATCGGCGTTCTCCTTCCGCGCGGCGGTGCCCCCGACCAGGTCGGTGACCAGGTGCGGCAGGCGGGCCAAGCCGTCGAGGTCGAGGCGCGCGGCCGGGCGTCGAGGCCCGCGGGCGACGGCGTCCGCGGCCCACGCGGCGAGTGTGCAGGTGCCGAGCCGGTCGGGCGTGAGGTGCTCGACCGCGCCGACGGCGCTCAGGGCACGGGCACGCACGAGCTGCTCCTTGCGCGGGGTCACGCGGGGCACGACGAGCATGGGGGTGCCGGCCGCCATGGCCTCGCAGACGGTGTTGTAGCCGCCCATCCCGATGACGGCGGCCGCGCCGGCGAGGAGCTCGGGCGCATCCTCGACATAGTCGTGGACGTGCATGTCGGGTCGTCCGGCGGCGACGCGGCGCACGCGGAGGCGCTGCTCGGCCGGCATCTGAGGTCCGGTGACGAGGACGCCGTTGTGCCCGGCGGGCAGAGGCATGGCGGCGAACGTCTCCGCGAGGGCGGCGCCGTCGGACCCGCCGCCGACCATGGCCAGGACGTAGGGCGTCTCGACGTGGGTGGCACGCGCCGCCAGGACCCCCTGGCGGCCGTGCGCCAGGTACCCGGTGTGCACCGTGCGCTCGCGGAGCCGGTGCGGGAGGTCGAGGTCGAGGACGGGGTCGTGCACACCGGCGTCGCCGTAGACCCAAATCTGGTCGAACCACCGGCTCACGGCCGCGGTCCCCCGGTCTGCGCGCCACTCGTGCCGGGCGACCTGCGGGTCGTCCAGGACGTCGCGCAGGCCGAGCACCACCTTGGTGGGGGCGTCGGCGAGGGCGCGCAGAGTGGGCTCGAGCTCGCCCCGCAGGCCGCGGGGGTGCTTGTCGACCACGAGGACGTCCGGCCGGAAGGAGGTGATGGCGGCGGTCAGCACGGCCCGGCGCATGGCCAGCACGTGCTCGTCGTCGACCGAGAGGTGCCGCGCGCCGTACTCGCCCGACCCGTTCTTTGTCATCGCCGGGAGCGAGACCAGGTCGCACCCGGCCGGGCGGTGCGCGGTGACCGCCTCGGGGGCGCCGGTCAGCAGCAGGACGTCCGGGGTGGGGTCGACCACGGACAGTGCGTGGGCGATCGCGAGGTTGCGGCGCACGTGGCCGAGCCCTTGCGCGTCGTGGGAGTACAGCGCGACCCGGAGCCGGCGGCCGGCACCGGTTCGTGCGGTGCGGACCGGGCCCGGCGCTGCTGTGACGCTCATCGTTCCTCCTGTCGAAGGCCTCGTTCGCGGACCACGATGCCCGGGCCGGGTGAGCCGGAGATGATGAACAGATGAGAAACCCTTCATGAACCTCCAGGTCAGCGGGATGGCGGCACGGGGACGGTCACCCTGGGCCGGTGCGCCCGGCCCCTCGTGCGACGATGTGCCGCATGCCCACACCGCACATCGCCGCCCAGCCGGGCGAGATCGCCCCTGCCGTCCTGCTCCCCGGTGACCCGAGGCGGGCGGAACGGATCGCCACCCAGCTCATGCCGGACGCGCGGCTCGTCTCCGAGGTCCGCGGCAACGGCGTCTGGACCGGCGAGGTCGACGGGAAGCCGCTGACCGTCATGGCGTCCGGCATGGGCATGCCGTCCCTCGGCATCTACGCCAACGAGCTGTTCAGTCACTACGACGTCCGGCGCATCGTGCGGGTCGGGACCGCCGGTGGCCTGTCCCCCGCGGTGA
Organism: Georgenia alba; assembly: GCF_042665525.1. Lineage (NCBI taxonomy): Bacteria > Bacillati > Actinomycetota > Actinomycetes > Allobogoriellales > Allobogoriellaceae > Georgenia > Georgenia alba. The sequence continues at coordinate 548,534 of NZ_JBHTCQ010000002.1, read as the reverse complement.
GCGTGGGGGACGTGGTGGTGGCGCTCGGCGCGCACACCGACTCGGCGATGAACGACCGTCGCATCCCGGGGATCCGGTTCTCCGCCGTCGCCTCCTACCCGCTGGTGGCAGCCGCGGTCGCCGCGGCCGAAGGGCTCGGGCCGGAGGTGCCCGTGCATGTGGCGCCCGTGGTCTCCCGCGACCACTTCTACGGCAACCCGGCCGACCAGATCCGGTTGCTGGCGGACTACGGCACCCTCGCGGTGGAGATGGAGGCCGCCGCGCTGTACGCGATCGCCGCCGAGCACGGACGCCAGGCCCTGGCCGTCTGCACGATCTCCGACCACCTCCTGGACTCCACCGGGGACTTCTCGGCGGCCGAGCGTGAGCAGAACTTCCAGCGGGCGCTGACCCTGGGGCTCGCTGCCGCGCACAGCCCGTCGGAGTGACTGCCTGAGCGACGTCGGCACTCCTTTTCGTCAAGTCGCCACGCCGTAGACCACCCAGTTCCCGTTGCGCCACCCCGGGCCGGAGGCGCATCCTGGTGTGACAGCGATCACTCCGGAGTGGGAGCAGAGGTCATGGACAACGACTACGACATCCTGCCGATGCTCGGGCGCGGCAAGCACCGGAACCCTCGCAAGGGCGCGTGCTTCATGGAGCTGGCCTCGCACCTCGCCGGCGAGCGCTGGAGCGACCGGCCCGCCTGCACGCACCGGCTGCTGGCGCACCTCGCCCGTCTGGTCAACGACTGCACCTCCGACGCCGGCCGGCCGACGCTCGCGCCGCTGGTGCCGTCGGTCATCGGGCTGACGAGCACGGACCCGCGGTGGGACCACGAGATCGCACTGCTCACCGCGACCACGGCGCTGCCGGTGGTCGCCGAGGAGACGCAGCGCTCGCTCGCCGTCGGGGCACTCAGCGTCGACCGGATGCTCGCGGCGGCCGACGGCCGCGACCCGGACACCCTCCGACCGACCACCGAGATGGCGCTCGCGCAGGCCCCGCTGGCCGCGCAGTGGGCGAAGCGGTTCATCAGCCAGGGCGTGATCGGCCCGGTCCGGTTCCACCCCGGGCCGGTGATCCTCGACTTCGCCGTGCCGGGCATCGCCACCGCGTGCGTGCCGGACAGCGACGAGCGTCTGCGCGTCCTGCTGACCGAGGCCATCGCCGTCTGCCGGGCGCTGCAGCGCGGGACGCGTGGCGCGTCGACACCCACGCCCTCGCTCGCCCCTGAGCAGTGGCGTGACGTGGTGGCTCCCGCGCGCTAGGCGGGCCGGCCGGGCAGGTTCGCGACCTCCGCGCGCAGGGCGCGCAGGTCGATCTTGCCCGTGGGGCTGCGCTCGAGCCGGTCGCGCAGCACCACCCGACGCGGCTTCTTGTACCCCGCGAGCCGCGTGCCGACGTGCGCGGCGAGGTCGGCACCGGTGACCGAGGATCCCGGCACGACGGCGACCACGGCGGTCACGGCCTCACCCCACCGCTCGTCCGGGATGCCGAAGACGACGGCGTCGGTGACGTCCGGGTGCGTCATGAGCGCCTCCTCGACCTCGGCGGGGTAGATCTTCTCCCCGCCGCTGTTGACCACGGCGCTCCCCCGGCCGAGCAGCTCGACCTCGCCGTCTCCCAGCACCTGGACCCAGTCCCCGGGCACGACGTGCCGCCGGCCGCCGACGACGGGGAAGGTCTCGGCCGTGCGGTCCGGGTCGCCGAGGTACCCGGTCGGCAGGCCGCCCCGGAAGGCGAGCAAGCCCACCGCGCCGGGGCGGTCCTGGATCTCGGCGTGGTGCTCGTCGAGGACGACCGCGCCCGGGAAGAGCCGGAGCGGGGCGGGCAGGTCCTGCGGGCCGGTGGAGACGGCGACCGCGTAGGGCCCGCCCTCCGTGGAGGCGAGGAAGTCCGAGACGGTGACCGTGCCGAGGGCGTGCAGCCGGGCCTTGGACTCGTCGCTGAGGCGCATGCCGGAGGAGATGACCGACGTCAGGGCGGGCAGTCCGGCGGGATGCGCGCGCTCGGCCGCGTCGAGGACCGGGCGGGCGACCGAGTCCCCGGCGATGATGAGGCGGGTGACCCCCTCCTGCCGCGCCAGTCGCACCGCCTCGTCCGGGTCGAGCCGGGACGAGTCGAGGACCACGACGGTGCCGCCGAGCAGGAGGACGTTCATGCTGTTGAACAGCGCCGTGCCGTGCATGAACGGGGCGAGAGGCAGGACGACCGTGCGCGGTGTGGCCGGGTCGAGGGCGATCTGCACCGCCTGGTCGAGCGTCCCCGGCAGCGGAAGGCCGAGCGTGCCGTAGGTGGCGTACTGCTGGCCGGCGAACAGCTCGGCCACGGACCACACGACGGCCTTGGGGCGGCCGGTGGTGCCGCCCGTGCACAGCAGGAGGTCACCGTCGGCGGGGAGCGGGTCGGGCCGGTGCTCGGCGGCGGACTCGAGCGCGGTGTACGGCACGGCACCGCTGAGCGCAGGGCCCCCGGCCGCGGAATCCCGGCCCGCCGACCCGCTGGCGCCGTCGTCGATCTCGAGCAGCAGCATCTCCGGCCGGGCGTCCCGGACGGCGGCGACGACCTCGGCGAGGGAGCGCGGGTACACCAGGGCGGCGGCCGAGACCATCTCCAGCAGCGGCTGGACCTCATTGGCGCGGTACCGGAAGTTCAGCGGGACGGGCGCCGCCCCGTGCGTGAGGGCCGCGAAGACGACCGTGAGGTACTCGACGCTGTTGTGGGAATAGATCGCGACCGTGTCGCCGGCGCCGACGCCCCGCTCGCGCAGCAGTCCCGCGAGCCGGGCGGCGTCGCGGTCGAGGTCCCGGTAGGTGAGCGTGGCCCGCGACGAGACGACGGCGGGACGGTCCGGCACCGCGGCCGCCACCCGCCGCCACACCTCGTGGTACGTGCCGCGCACGGCGGCAGGCTACCCGAGCGCGTCGGCGGCCTCGCGCGGCGTGCCGTCCGGGTTCCACAGGCCGGAGCAGCCGCGGCGGTGGGAGCCGACGAGGTGGGTGTCGACGATGCCGATCGCCTCCATGAGGGCGTGCATGGTCGTGGGGCCGACGAACGCGAAGCCGCGGCGGCGCAGGTCCTTGGACAGCGCGACCGACTCTGGGCTCGTGGTGGGCAGCTCGGCCATGGTGCGCGGCACCGGGGTGCGGGCGGGCCGGTAGGACCAGACCAGGGCCTCCAGGCCGCCGTCCGCGCGCAGCGCGACCGTGGCGCGCGCGTTGGTGCGCGTCGCCTCGATCTTGGCCCGGTTGCGGATGATGCGCGCGTCCTGGAGCAGCCGTGCGACGTCGTCGTCGGTGAACGCGGCTACGGCGTCGGCCTCGAAGTCGTGGAAGACCTCGCGGAAGGCGGGCCGCTTGCGCAGCACGGTGGCCCACGACAGCCCGGACTGGAAGGCCTCCAGGCTGAGCCGCTCGAAGACCGCCCGCTCGCCGCGCACGGGCATGCCCCACTCGGTGTCGTAGTACGTGCGCATGAGCGGGTCGGTCGCGGCCCAGGCCGGCCGGGCCAGTCCGTCCTCGCCCACGACGAGCTCCGCGCTCACGGGGTTGCCGCCCAGCCGGCGACCTCGTCGCGCAGCTCGGCCCGCCGGGCGTCGTCGACCCAGGCCGCCTCGACGGCGTTGCGGGCGAGCGTGCGCAGGTGGTCGGCGCTCAGGTCGAGCGCCGCGGTGACCTGCCGGAAGTTCTCGTCCACGTAGCCGCCGAAGTAGGCGGGGTCGTCGGAGTTCACGGTGACCAGGAGTCCCGCGTCGAGCATGCGCCGCAGCGGGTGCTCGCCGAGCGACGGGAAGACGCCCAGCCGCACGTTCGACAGCGGGCAGACGGTCAGCGGCACCTGGTCGGCGGCCAGCCGCTCCACAAGAGCCGGGTCCTCCATGGCGCGGACGCCGTGGTCGACGCGCTCCACGTGGAGGATGTCGAGGACGTCGGCGACGTGCTGCGGCGGGCCCTCCTCCCCGGCATGGGAGGTCAGTCGCAGCCCGTGCGCCCGGGCGAGGCCGAACGCCGGGGCGAAGTCGCGCGCGTGGCGGACCAGCTCGGTCGAGCACATGCCGATGCCGAGCACCTCCGCGCCGGAGTCGAGGACCTGCCGGACGGCCTCGACGGCGCCCTCGGGCGGGAGGTGGCGCATGAGGGTGACGATGAGGCCGCTCGTCAGGCCGCGCTCCCGCGAGGTGTCCAGCGCGGCGGTGACGCCGTCGAGCACCTCCTCCGGTCGCAGGCCGCGCCCGGTGTGCGACTGCAGGTCGAGGAACACCTCGGCGTGACGCACGCCCGCCGTGGCCGCGCGCGCGAGGTAGGCGGCGGTGAGGTCGTGGAAGTCCTCCCCGGTGCGCAGGACGTCGAGGTTGGCGTTGTACAGGTCGAGGAAGGACTGCAGGTCCGTGAACTCGTAGCGGGAGCGGAGATCCTCGGGATCCGCGTACGGCAGGTCCACGCGGTTGCGCTCCGCGAGGGCGAGGATCAGCTCCGGCTCCAGGGTGCCCTCGAGGTGGAGGTGCAGCTCGACCGTGGGCATGGTGGGCATGGCGCCAGGGTAGGGCGGGGCGGGGACACGACCCAGGGCTTTGGTGTGGTGAGAATGGTGCCGTGGTCACCTCCCCCACCTCCTCCGCTGTCGTCGTGGGTGCCGGCATCGCCGGTGCGTCCGTGGCGTTCGCCCTCGCCTCCCGCGGTGTCGCCGTCACGGTCGTCGACGACGGCGCGGACGGTCAGGCGACGCAGGCGGGTGCGGGGATCGTGGCGCCGTGGACGGTGACCGAGGAAGGGCCGTACTACGACCTCTACGCCGCGGGCGGCGGCTACTACCCGACGCTGCTGGAGCGGCTGTCCGCGGCGGGGGTCACCTCGACGGACTACCGCCGCACGGGCGCCCTCGTCGTGCACCGGGACCCCGCCGTGCTCGAGGAGGCCGAGCAGCGGCTGCGCCGCCGGGCCGCCGCGGCCGGTCCGGTGGCCGGCGAGGTGGCGCGGCTGGACCCGGCGCAGACGCGCGAGCTCTTCCCGCCGCTCGCCGAAGACCTGGGCGGCGTCCTGCTCACCGGCGGCGGCCGGGTGGACGGCCGGACGCTGCGTGACGCCCTGCTGTCGGCGGCCGGCCGGTACGGGGCCCGGCAGGTCACCGAGCGGGCCCGGTTGACGCGGTACGGCGAGCGGTCGGTCGTCGCCGTGGACGGCACGCCGCTCGAGGCCGACGCCGTGGTCGTTGCCGCGGGGGCGTGGACGCCCCGGCTCCTGGCGGACGCCGTCGTGCCGGTCGAGCCCCAGCGGGGTCAGATCACCCACCTGCGCCTCGACGGCGTGGACACCTCGGGCTGGCCGACCGTGACCCCGGTCGCCCCGCACTACCTGGTGGCGTTCGACGGCGGCCGGGTGGTGGTCGGTGCCACGCGTGAGACCGGCAGCGGGTTCGACCCGCGGATCACGGCCGCCGGGCAGGCGCAGGTGCTGCAGGACGCGCTGGCGGTGGCACCGGGCCTCGCGGACGCCACCCTGGTCGAGACGCGGGTCGGGCTCCGGCCGCTCGCCGAGATGCCGGTGGTCGGTCAGGTGCCGGGTGAGGACGGGGTCTGGGTCGCGACGGGGTTCGGAGCGGGCGGGCTCACCATGGGCCCCCTCGTGGGGGACGCACTCGCACGCGCGATCCTGGGCGAGGAGGCACCGGAGATCGCCGGCCTCGCACCCTCGCCGGCCTGAGGGCTCGGCTCGCGCGCCGGGCGGACGGTCGTGTCAGAACGCGGACGGCCGGGTCAGAGCGAGGAGGCGCCGGGCGCGAAGATCGCGTCGAGCTCCGCCTCGTCCTCCTCGGTCGGCACCCAGCCGACGGCCGCGGAATTCTGGCCGACCTGCTCGGGACGGGTGGCGCCGGCGATGACGGAGGCGACGCTCGGCCGGGAGGCGAGCCACGAGAACGCGACCTGGACCTCGCTCAGGCCGCGCTCGCGCGCGAAGTCGCCGTACGCGCGGACCTTCCCCATGAGCTCCTCGTTCTCGAGCCACCCGCTGCGAGGTCCGCTGCTCAGCCGGCTGCCCTCCGGCGCGGTGCCGCCCGAGTACTTACCGGTGAGCAGGCCGTTCGCGAGGGGGAAGAAGGGCAGCACGCCGAGCCCGTAGTGCTCGGCCGCCTCGGTGACCTCACGCTCGGCGCTGCGCTCGATCAGGCTGTAGTGGTTCTGCGCGGAGATGAACGGCGTGAACCCGCCCTGCTCCGCGGTGTGCGCCGCCTCGGCGATCTGCCAGCCGGCGAAGTTGGAGTGCCCCACGTACCGGACCTTGCCGGCGCGGACCAGGTCGTCCAGCGCCGAGAGGGTCTCCTCGACCGGGGTCTGCGCATCGGGGCGGTGCAGCTGGTACAGGTCGATGTAGTCGGTCCCGAGGCGGCGCAGGGAGGCCTCGGCGGCCTTGACGATGTACCGCCGCGACCCGCGGGCACCGAAGTCCGTGCCGTTGGCGCCGCGGGCGTCCATGCCGAACTTCGTGGCCACCACGGCCTCGTCCCGGCGGCCGGCGAGCGCCCGTCCGAGGAGGGTCTCGCTGAGGCCCGGCTCGGCACCGTAGGTGTCCGCCGTGTCGAAGAGGGTGATCCCGGCGTCGAGGGCCGCGTGCACGACGGCGGCGGTCCCCTCCTCCGTCTCGGTGGCGGTGCCGGGCCGGCCCAGGTTGTTGCACCCGAGTCCGACGACGGAGACGGCGAGTCCGGAACGTCCGAGTCGTACGTGGTCCATGCTCGCCAGGCTAGCCGCCGGGCCGTCACCGGACGGCAGGGAGTCCGCAGCCCATTCAGATCACCGCAGCCGGGCCCTGAGCTCCGTCGCCAGGTCGCGGTCCGCGAAGGCCGGTCCGCCGGTGCTGGTCGCGACGAAGACCATGTCGTCGGTGTCCAGTCCACGGATGACGCTGCAGTAGGACCAGTCGTTGGCGCCGTCGTGGCCGGCGACCCGCCCGCCGTCATCGGTCCAGATCGCCCAGCCGTAGCCGTAGTGACCCTCGCCGTGGGGATCCTCGGGCACGTGCGGGGTGAACATGGCCCGCCCAGACTCCGCGCTGAGGACGGTCCCGGCGCGCAGTGCCCGGTGCCAGGCGATCATGTCTGGCGCGGTCGAGAGCAGACCTCCGTTGCCGCGCAGCGCCCAGTGCGGGCCGTCGGCTGCCCACGGCAGCTCGTTCGGCCTGCCCTGCGGCCGCCCGGAGGCGTCGTACTGCTGCGCGACGCGCAGCCGGTCCCAGGTTGGCAGCAGCCACCCGGTCTCCGCCATCCCGGCCGCTGCGAACAACGTCTCGGCGAGGTACTCCTCGAACCCGAGCCCGCCGACCGTGACGACCACGGCCGCAAGCAGGCTGTAGTTCAGGTTCGCGTAGCGGTGAGCGGTGCCCGGGCGCGAGTGCAGGCGCGCCCGCGCCGCGCCGGCGATCATGTCCGCCATGGTGAGCGGCTCGTAGTCGCCGATCCCAAGGTCGCCGAGACCCGAGGTGTGGGTGAGGAGGTGGTGGAGCGTGATGTCCGCCGCCTCCTGTGACCACGGCGCGTCGAGGTGGTCGGCGATGCGGTCGTCGACGGTCACCGCACCCGCGTCGACCAGCGACATCACCGCCGCAGCGGTGAACTGCTTGGAGACGGATCCGATGTCGTAGACGGTGCCGACGCCGGCGGCGACGTGCTGCACGCGGTCGGTGAGGCCGAAACCCTTGGCGTAGACGACGTCGTCGCCGCGGACGACGGCGACGGTGACGGCGGCGGGCCCCGCCAGGCTCTCCCGCAGGTACTTGTCGATGTCCTCAGCCACCACCGCAAGCGTACGCGGCGCCGCGCAGGCGGTCGTGACGACCCCGGCGGCACCGCAGATGCCCGCACCGCGCAACAGGGCTCGGCGGGACAGCACGGCAGTGATCAGTCGGTGAGGTCGTGGCGGATATTCAGGTAGTGCAGCTGGGCCCGCACGCTGTGCTCGACCGCCCAGCGCCGGTCAGCTGCGAGCGAGCCGTAGACCGCGCGAGCGACCTCGTCGACACCGTGCGCGCCCGCGTCGACCGCGGCACGGACCTCCTCGAGCCGCTTCCACCGGTGCGCCTTGAGATCGGCGAGGACTGGCTGAGGGTCGTCGATGACGGGACCGTGGCCCGGGCCGATCCGGTCGAACGAGCCGAGATCGGCCAGCGTGCTCAGCTGGTCGAGGGTGCGCAGGTAGTCGCCGAGGTCGCCGTCTCCGTTGATGCCGATGGCGGTGGTGCCGCGGCCGATGACGGTGTCGCCGGTGAGCAGCAGCCGGTCCTCGGGCACCATGACGGACACGGAGTCGGCGGTGTGGCCGGGCGTGGCGAGGACCTGCAGCACGAGCCCGCCGATCTCGAGCCGCTCGCCGTCGCCGAACGGGCGGCCCTCGCCGGCCCCGCGGACCGGTGCGCCGGTGGCGGCCGCGAGGGCGGGGACGCCGTCGGTGTGGTCCCGGTGATGGTGGGTCAGCAGGATCTGGGCCACGCGGCCGCCATCGGCGCCCGCCGTCTCGAGCACCGCGGCCAGGTGCGCGTCGTCGTCCGGACCGGGGTCGACCACGACCGCCTCCGGGGCGCCCGGCTCACGCAGCACCCAGGTGTTCGTCCCCTCGAGAGTCATCACGCCCGGGTTGGGCGCGAGGACGCAGGTGGCGCGCTCGCTCGTGCGGCCGCCGGTCCACGGCGGGGTCACTCGACCACCACCTCCACCCGGTGCAGGCCGGTGGCGCCGTCGGGCACCACGCCCTGGATCTCCTCGGTCTGCACCTCGCCGTCGTGGCCGGTGGCCCGGACCTCGAGACTGTGGTCGCCGGCGGGTGCGTCCCACCGGTAGACCCACTGGCGCCACGTGTCCACCGACAGCTCGTCCGCGAGCTCGGCGGCCTGCCAGGGCCCGCCGTCGATCCGGACGTCGACCGCCGCGATGCCGGTGTGCTGGGCCCAGGCGACGCCCGCGACGACAACCTCGCCGGCGGTGAGGGTGCGGGCACCGCGAGGCACGTCGATGCGGGAGGAGATCTTCACGGGGCCGCGCGGGGACCAGCCGCGGTCGGTCCAGTAGGCGGTCCGGTCGGCGAAGCGGGTGACCTCCAGCTCGGCGAGCCACTTGGTGGCCGAGACGTAGCCGTACAGGCCGGGCACGACGACGCGGACCGGGTAGCCGTGCTCGGGCGGCAGCTCGGTGCCGTTCATGCCGACGGCGAGCAGCGCGTCGCGATCGTCGGTGAGCACCTCCAGCGGGGTGGAGGCGGAGAACCCGTCGACGCTGCGCGAGAGCACCATGTCCGCATCGTCGCGCACACCGGCGCGTTCGAGCACGGTACGCACCGGCAGGCCCAGCCATCGGGCGTTCCCGATGAGGCTGCCGCCCACCTCGTTGGAGACGCAGCACAGCGTGATCCAGGCCTCGACGAGGTCCTCGGCCAGCAGCTCGTCCAGGGTGAGGACCACCTCACGCTCGACGAGGCCGTGGACGCGCAGGGTCCAGCTCTCGGGGTCGACCTGCGGGACGACGAAGGCGGTGTCGATGCGGTAGAAGTCCGCGTTCGGTGTGCGCCACGGCGTCAGGCCCGGGACGTCCAGCGTCGCGGACGGCGGGACCCGTGGTGCTGGCGAGGCGGGCACGGGCAGGTCCAGCGGCGCCGCGCCGGCGGTTGGGGTGCCGCCGGCGAACCGGGTGACCGAGCCGCCCACCACGGCGAGACCGCCGACCGCGCCGGCGCCGAGGAGAAGCCGGCGCCGGTCGAGGACCTTGCGGTCCGCCATCGCCCGGGCGGGGTCCAGCGGTGCGGGTCTGAGGAGGCCGACGAGCGCGAGCGCCCCGGCGAGCCCGGAGACCAGCACCGGCCACGTGGCGAGCGCTCCGCCGTCGGGCCGCACGAGCGTGGCGACCGCGGCGACGACGGCGAGGACGGCCAGCAGGACGGCTCCCCGGACGGTGCGGGCCCGTTCCGCCAGGCCCGCCGCGACGGCGAGGCCCGCCATGACGACCACGATCCCGACGCCGAGCGCGACCTTGTCGGCCGTGCCGAACAGGGCGATGGCCAGGTCCTTCAGCCAGGCCGGCGTGGCGTCGATGAAGGCCTCCGCGACGGCCTCGACGGGGCCCGGTCCGGTGCCGGCGAGCCGGGTCAACAGCTCCGCGAGCCCCACCGACCCACCCGTCACGCCGAGGCCGGCGAGCGCCGCGGACGCGCGTGTGGTGGCCATGGTCCCTCCCTGCGTGCGACGACGGTTCTTTTGGAGGAGGTACGGGCGGGGTGGCCCGTCCGGATGTCCTCGCGCGTGCACGCGCCTCGAGCGTAGGCCGCTCCGTGCCGGCGCACGTGCCCGATCGGCGGTGTGCTCCGATCGCGGCGGTCTGCTCACACCCGGGCGAGGACGGCCCGCAGCGGCGCCGGTGCCCGGTCCGGTCCGGCGGCCTTGACGAGCCGCTGCGCGTAGAGCGCCTTCCGTCCGCTGGTGGTGCCGAGGAAGCGGCGGAGCTGGTGCGCGACCGGCTCCCGCCGGTGCGCCGGCTGGCGCTGGAAGCGGCGGAACCGGCTGAGGTCGCCGTGCTCCTCCAGCACGGCGAGCACGCCGGCCGGCCCGAGCGCACGGATGAGCTCGTCCTCGAGGTCGACCACGCAGACCGAGAAGCCGGCCCGTTCGGTCTCCTCGCGGCTGGTCACCTCGGCGATGCCGGCGGCCGCGAGACCACGCCGCACGAACGGTTCCTCGCGGGTGTCGCACAAGCCGACCACGTGCAGGCCCAGGCCCGGCGGACCGAACCGCTGGAGGTACTTCGCCACGCTCGTCGCACCGCCCATCGGCACGACCGCGACGCGCTCTCCGGCCAGGTCCCGGCCCTGCAGCTCGGCGAGCGTGCGCAGGGCGGTCGCGTCGGAGGTGCCTTCGACGAGCACGACCGAGCTCGCGCCGTCGACCGGTACGGCCGGCGGCGGAACGGGGGCGGGTGTGGCGTCCACGGCGTGTCCGACGATACGGCGAGACGCGACGAGGGTGCCGGGACCGGGCGTTTCGTGTCCGGTCCCGGCACCCTCGAGCGGGCGGCTCAGCGGTCCGTGAGACCGCGAAGACCCGTCATGCGGCGGCGGTACTCCTCCTCGTCGATCTCGCCCGCGGCGTACCGCTCGGCGAGGCGTGCCTCTCCGGCGCGCAGGCCCGCGAGGCGGTGCCGTCGGCGGGCGGTCAGGACGATCGCGGTGATGCCGCCGGCGAGCAGGAGGAACCAGGCGATCGGGAAGGCGATCCACCAGCCCGGGCCGCCGCCGGCACCGTGGTGGCCCCAGCCCTCGGCGAGGAGCGGGACGGTCTGCAGGAACGTGGTCATGATCGATCTCCTCTCGGGCCCGGACCGGTGTCCGGGCGTGGTTCCAGGCTGGTCGGCGACGGGCGCGCCGTCGTCAGCGGGGTGTTGGTCCTCGGTGACGTGGGACGGCGTACGGCGGCCGCCGTCGCGTACGACGGCCGACGTAGCGGGGGCGAGGTCTACGGTGTGCTCATGGATACCGAGGTCCTCGTCACCGGCGCCGGACCGACAGGGCTGATGCTCGCGTGCTGGCTCGCCCGCCTCGGCGTGGACCACGAGGTCGTCGACCACCAGGACGGACCGACACGGGAGTCGCGTGCGCTCGCCGTCCAGGCCCGCTCGATGGAGATCTACGACCAGCTCGGGATGGTCGACGCCGTCCGCGACCGGGCCACGTGGGCACCGCGGCTGCGGCCCGGGTGGCAGTCGCGGCCGGCACCCGGCGCCATCCCGCTCGGACGGCTCGCGACCCGCGGCACCCCGTACCCGGGCATCCACCTGCTGGAGCAGTCGGTCAACGAGCGGCTCCTGGCGGAGCACCTCGGGCGTCTCGGCGGGCGGGTCTCGTGGCAGCACCGGCTGGTGGACCTGACCGATCACGGGGACCACGTCGAGGCCGAGCTCGACGGGCCGGGCGGACGGCGGACGGTCACCGCCCGGTGGTGCGTCGGGGCGGACGGTGCCTCCTCCGCGGTCCGTGCCGCAGCCGGCATCTCCTTCGAGGGGATGACCAACCCGCAGACGTTCTGGCTCGCCGACGCGCACGGTGTGCGCGGGGTGAGCGAGGCGGCCGTGAACGTCCGGCTCGGACCGGACTCGTTCCTGCTGACGTTCCCGATGGGCGAGCCCGGCCATCACCGGGTGATCGGCGTCGTGCCCGATCCGGAGGAGGTGCCCGAGCAGGAGACGCTCCGCGCTGAGGTGGCACGCGACTTCGGCGTCGAGTTCGACCACTCCACCTGGTTCACCACCTACCGCGTGCACCACCGGGTGGCGTCACGGTTCCGCTCCGGCCGTGTGCTGCTGGCGGGCGACGCCGGCCACATCCACTCACCCGTGGGCGGCCAGGGCATGAACACCGGCCTGCAGGACGCCCACAACCTCGCGTTCAAGCTGGCGGACGTCTCCGCGGGCCGGGCGGACGAGAGGCTGCTGGACCGGTACGCCGAGGAGCGGATGCCGGTCGCCCGCCGCCTGGTGAGCACCACGGACCGACTCTTCGCCGCGGTCACGGACCCATCGCCGAGGGCCGTGCGGCTGCGCCGCCTGCTCGTGCCGCTGCTGGCTCCGGCGGTGGCCACCGTGCTGCCGCGGCTTCCGGTCGCACAGCGGCTGGCCCAGTACGTCGGCCAGATCCGTATCCACTACTGGATGAGCGCCGCCGAGCGCGCCCGCGGACGCCGCGACCCGGTGGTCGGACGCCGGCTGCCGTGGACCGGCGCCAACCACGCGAGCCTCGCGGCGGCGACGTGGCAGGTCCATGCATACGGGCCGCAGCTGCCGCCGCTCGCCGGGCTGCCTGCCCTGGTGGCCCGGACGCACCGGTTCGACCCGCGCGAGGACCTCGGCCTGACGCCGGGGAGGTGGCTGCTGGTGCGCCCCGACGGCTTCGTCGCGGCCGCCGCGGCACCGCGGGACGCCGCAGCCACGTTCACGTCGCTGCTCCGGGCACACGGCTACCACGGCGCAGCGGTCGAGCCGCACAGGTGATGAGTACGCCCGGTGACGTACGCGCAGGGCCGCCGTGCGACGGAGGCGCCGAGGCGTCCTGGGCGACACAGTGGTGCCCGTGAGGAACGCAGCCGCGCGTCGGTGGGGCGCCGCAGACGTGGTGCCCGCGCTCGTGCTGCTGGGCACGGTGCCGATGACGGTCGCGGCCGGCCGCTGGGCGCACATGCCGCACCGTGCGGTCGACTGGCTCGCGCTCGTGCTGGTCGGGGCCTGCCCGCTGGCGCTGCTGTGGCGCCGTCGCCGACCACGGCTGGTGCTCGCCGTCGTGGCGGTGCTGGTGGGGACATACCTCGTCGTGGGGTACACCTACGGCCCTGTACTCGTCAGCTACGCCGTCGCGGTGTACTCGGTGGCCCGGCACGTCCCGCCGCGCGGGGCCCTGCCGTGGGTGGCGCTGTCCGCCGTCGTGCTCGTGGCGCACGTGCTCACCGACGGCCGGACGGTCACGGGTGTGCTCCCGGGCTCTGCCTGGGCGGTGGTGCCGTTCGCGATCGGGGCGGCGGTCCGCAACTCGGCCGAGGCGGCGGACCGGGCACGCGCCGACGCCGTCCGCCAGGGGGTGGACGCGGAGCGTCTGCGGGTGGCGCAGGAGGTGCACGACGTCGTGGGTCACGGCCTGGCGGCGATCAAGATGCAGGCGGACGTGGCCCTGCACCTGGACGACCCCGCCCAGGCGCGGCGGGCGTTGCACGCCATCAGCGACACCAGCGGTGAGGCGTTGCGGGACCTGCGCGGGACGCTCGCGGCGGTGCAGGGCGGTGGGGCACCACGCGAGCCGGGGCCGGGCCTGGACCGGCTGGCGGACCTGACGGCCCGGATGGAGGCGTCGGGCATGTCGGTGACGCTGACCTGGCCGGAGCGCGGCCGGCCCGTCCCCGCCGCGGTCGACGTCGTCGCCTACCGGGTGGTGCAGGAGTCGCTGACGAACGTCCTCAAGCACGCCGCGGAACGCCGCGCCCGCGTGACGATCGAGCACCGCGACGGCAACCTGCTGGTGCGGGTGACCAGTCCCCTGCCGCCGGACGGGCCTCCAGCGGTCGCCGGCGGACTCGGTATCCCGGGCATGCGGGAGCGCGTGACCGCCCTGGGCGGCGCGTTCCGGGCCGGACCGGCGCACGGGTCGTTCGAGGTCGAGGCGGTCATTCCATTGGGAGAGCAGCTGTGACCGGGCGAGCAGACACGACCGCGACGGATCCGTCCTCGGGCCGGGCACCGATCACCGTGCTGGTCGCGGACGACCAAGACCTCGTGCGCGTCGGCCTGCGGGCGCTGGTCGACAGCGAGCCGGACCTCGTGATGGTGGGCGAGGCCCGGGATGGCCTGGCCGCCGTGGCCGAGGCGGTACGGCTCAAGCCCGACGTGGTGCTCATGGACATCCGGATGCCGGGGATCGACGGGCTCGAGGCGACCCGGCGGATCTGCGCGGACGAGGACCTCGCCGGTACCCGCGTGGTGGTGCTGACGACCTTCGAGATCGACGAGTACGTGTTCGAGTCGCTGCGGCACGGCGCGAGCGGGTTCCTGCTGAAGGACACCTCACCGCCGGACCTGCTGCGCGCCATCCGGCTCGTCGCGGCCGGGGACGCGCTGCTCTCTCCGTCGGTCACCCGCCGGGTGGTGGAGGAGTTCGCGGCCCGCGCCGGCCGGACGACGACGCCGCACCCGTACCTGCACACGCTCACCGACCGGGAGCGCGAGGTGGTCGCGCTGGTGGCGCAGGGGCTGAGCAACCAGGAGATCGCCGAGCAGCTGTTCGTCTCCCCCGCGACCGCCCGCACGCACGTCTCGCGCGCGATGATCAAGCTCGGGGCGCGCGACCGGGCACAGCTCGTGGTCTTCGCCTACCAGTCGGGGTTGGCGGGCTGATCCGGGCGCCACGGTCCACGGGTCCCTGTCTGCCGCGCTACGGGTCCCTGCCTGCCGCGCCCGTCGGCGAGGGGAGGATCCGGCCGTGCTCAACGGCCGTCTCCCCCCTCGTGGTCGAGCTGCCCCAGCCAGTGGGGGCTGTGCATGAGGCCGAGGGCGTTCCCGAACGGGTCTGCCACGACGGCGGTGACGAATCCGGCCTCACGCTCCACCAGAGGCTCGACCTCGGTGCCGCCCAGCTCCAGGATGCGATCGCGCGTGGCCGCGACGTCGTCGACGTGCCAGTAGGTGGTCTCGCGGCCGACCCCTCGGTCCGCCCGCGACGGCGGCATGTAGCGGGTGTCGATGAGGCCGAGCTCGTCCTCGTGGTCACCGATCCGGAACTCGGCGTAGGCGGGCTCCTCCGGCGACGGGCGGATGAAGTACGGCTCGACGCCGAGCAGCTCGCGGTACCAGGCCACGGCCGCCGGGACGTCGGGGACGTAGCAGGTGTGGGTGGTCAGTCCTCGTAACATGACGCCTCCTCGTGCGGCTCTGCGGTTCTGACCCACTCTTCCGTGTCACGCCATCCGGCACGCCCGCTTTGCCACGGAACCTCGCGGCAACCGGGCCGCTGCGCATCGTTCCCGGCCACACCCGCTGCACGTGTCGGCTCAGACCGGCGCCCAGCTCCGCATGTCCTGGCTCGAACCCACGCGCAGCTCAGACCCATGACGTGGCATCGGGTCGGCGAGCGGGCGTCACACGAGCCGTAGTGGTGCCACCCGGCTGCCGTCGGGCCTGGTGAAGACCCACGTCCCGTGGTCGCGTCTGATGGTGAGGTGGTGCTGGTGGATCTGGTCGTGGTGGTGCCAGCAGACCAGGACCCCGTTCGCGGTGCTCGTGCCGCCGCCGTGCTCGTACCACCACAGGCAGTGGTGGATCTCGCCCTCCCCCGGAGGGGCGTGACAGCCGGGGTACTGGCAATGTCGGTCTCGCGCGACGATCGCGCGGGTCTGTCCCGCGGTGAAGAGCCGTTCCTCCCGGCCACTGTCCAGGACCTCACCGTCCGGGCCGAAGATCACCCGGTGCAGGCCCGAGGAGCACGCCAGCCGAGCCAGCTGGCCCGGTGCCAGCGGGCTACCGTCGGGCAGCGTCGCCGGCTCGACCCCCACCATGACGGCCGGGTCGAGCGCGGCGGTGATCACGGTCCCGCCAGCATCCCCGCCGTCGCCGGTCGCGTCGCTCGTGGGCTTCGAGGCTTGGACGAGCCTGGTGAGGGTCTCGTAGGGCACGTGCACGGCCAGGTGTGGCCGGACCCGCGCCCCAGGCTTCAGGACACCGGAGTCCAGGCCCAGCCGTGCCAACCCGACCAGGGCGTCCGCGCGCCGCTGTGCCGGCGTGCGGTCGTCGCCCGCGGCCGGGACGCCGGTGCGGGCCTCCAGCGCCTCGGCCAGCACCTGGCCGGACTCGGTGGAGAGCCAGCCCTGCAGGTGGTACCCGTCCAGGGTGGGGGCGAGGGTGACCTCCTCGCGCCCGGACTCCTCACGCCAGGCCCGCTCGGCCATGTCGGGGTCGGCCGCCGTGGCCCAGCGCCTGACCAACGTGTTGAACCGGCCGGCGTCCAGGATTCCGGCGTGCTCCAGCAGGAAGCTCTCGCCGTGCCGCTCGTCGGTGAGCCGGGCACGGGTGGCATCGGACTTCACCGCGTGCCGGGCCATCGCCTCGGCATGCCCGGTGGTGATCGTTCCGGCCTCCAGCGCCTCGGCTGTGGCGCGCAGGTGGTCCCGCAGCCGCCTCGCCGTGCGGGTCCGGCTGCGGGCGGTGCCGATGTATCGACCGGTCCGAGCCGCGTACCAGGCGGGGAACGACCGGGCACCGCTCGTGGCCCACATCCCGTCGGTCTCGGCGGCCACCAGGGCCCGCATCGTCACCGCATCGAGCCGCCGCTCGACCCGCTCCAAGCCATCCAGCGTCTCCAACAGCTCCCGGGAACCGAGGCCCTGCAGATCCGTGTCCGTCAGCGAGGCCAACACCCGCTCGGCCAGGGCGACCCGGTCCGCCACCGACAACGCGTCGAGATCGCTGTCCAGACCCATCATCGTCGCGGTGGTCAACGGACCCTCCCTCGCTCCTTCGCGCGGCTCCTCCGCCGCTGTCTCGACCGTCCTCGGTCGCTGTCCTCATCGACCTTCGCCCATTCTTTCGTACGCCTGTTCGACAGTCAAGGTTTTTGGCGTCATTCCAACGAAAATGTGGACACCATGTCACTTCGGACGCGCCTGTGGACAAGCCGGCATGTCCGCCCCCGGCGCCGCCGCACCCGATCAGCCCGTGCGCTCCCCCAGCTCCACCTCGCGCAACGGGTCACCGCCGTCGATGAAGAGCCGACCCGAGGGCGTCAGTGCCGCCCGGATCCGCCCCCTGGCCCTCTCGCCCGCGCGAGGGTGGCGCCCGTCAAGCGCCCCGACCCGGACGGCGAAGGCCAGGTCGTACGGGGCCTCACCGGGCAACAGCTCGAAGTCCTCGGCTGCCACGCACCGCACGCCCATCCGGCCGGCACGGATCTCGTCGGCGGCGTGCTGCTCCGTCAGCGCGATGCCCTTGGCCGAGCGGTCGACCACCAGGACGTGACCGCGCTCGCCGATGCGCGTCGCGACCTCACGCGCCGCCGCACCGGGCGCGCCACCGATCTCGAGCACGCGCATCCCCGGCCGCAACGGCAACGCGTCGACGACCGCCCGCAGGCGCGGCGAGAGCACCATGCTCCGTACCCAACCACGGTCTGGCCGCGTACGTGGCCGCTCCGGCCCGAGCTCAGCCCCTGTTCCTGGCCAGGGCCTCGACCACCCGGGTCACCGAGCCACCCAGGTTCCACCGCTCGGCGAGCGCGGTCAGCGCGTCCGGGTCGGCCGGGGCGGCGGGGACGGCGTCCGAGACCTCGCCGACGGGCGCGTCCCGGACCACCCGCACCACCCCGGGGGCAACGGCGAGGTAGTCGCGGGCCGCGGCGAACTTCGCCTGGTGACCAGCGCTGACCTGTCCAGCCTCGACGGCAGCCAGCACCCCGTCGAGATCCCCGAACTTCGCCAGCAGCGAGGAGGCCGTCTTCTCCCCCACCCCGGGCACGCCCGGCAGCCCGTCGCTCGGGTCACCCCGCAGCGTCGCCATGTCGGCGTAGGCCTGCCCGGAGGCGACGCCGTACTTCTCCCGCAGCAGCGCCTGGTCGGTGACCTGGAGGTTCTTCAGGCCGCGGATCGTGTAGAGCACGGTGACGCCGGCGGCGTCGTCGACGAGCTGGAAGAGGTCGCGATCCCCCGTGACGACCTCGACGGGCGTACCCGACCCGCCGTCCGTCTCGCGAGCCACGAGGGTGCCGATGACGTCGTCGGCCTCGTGGCCCGCGGCGCCGACGCGTGCGATCCCCAGCGCGGCCAGCGCCTCGACGATCAGCGGCACCTGCGGCGTCAGCGCCTCCGGGACCGTCTCGGTGACGCCGTCCTCGGAGAGCCGGTGCTCCTTGTAGGACGGGATGGCCGCGACCCGGAAGGCGGGACGCCAGTCCTCGTCCCAGCAGGCGACGATCCGGGCGGGCCGGCGGTCGGTCACGAGCTGCGCGATCATGTCGAGGAACCCGCGCACCGCGTTCACGGGCGTGCCGTCGGGCGCCGTGATCGAGTCCGGGACGCCGTAGAAGGCACGGAAGTAGAGACTCGCAGAGTCCAGGAGCAGCAGCGGCCGGGTTGTCATGCGCACAGCATGCCGCACGGCGCTCACATCCCCGGCGACTCGACTCACATCGCGCGCGAGAGCGACCGACGCAGCGTGATGCCCCCGACGACGAGCAGCACCGCCGCCATCCCGGCCAGCACCCCGAGCTCGGGCAGGATCTCGACGAGCCCCGCGTCGTGACGCTGGATCGCCGCGAACGCCTCGTACGCCCAGGCGTGCGGGGTCAGGTGGGCGGCCGTCTGCAGGGTGTCCGGGAAGAGCTCGAGCGGCACCATGCAGCCACCCAGCGCGGCGAGCACGAGCCCGAGCCCGACTCCGGCGCCGGAGGCCGCGCCCTCGTTGTCCATCACGGAGCCCAGGACCATGCCCGCTCCCGCGGAGACGCAGCCGAAGATCAGCAGCACCAGCAGCGAGAGCCACACGTTGCCCCAGCTCACACCGAAGAACAGCCCGGTGGCCGCCATGATGTAGCCGCCCTGGAACAGGGCGATGACGAGCCGGCCCAGCGCCTGCCCGCCGAGCACCCGCCCGGCGGAGACCGGCGCGGCCATGGTCCGGCGCACCACGCCGAGCCGCCGGGACTCGATGAGGGTCGCGGAGCCGGCGAGCGACATGAGGAAGACGAACAGCAGCAGCTGCGAGCCGGCGCCGACGTCGAACTGCCCGATCCCGGCGAACGCCTGCGCGATCTGTGAGGTGTCGACCACCTCGACCTGCGCGGACCCCACCGACGACTCCGCACTCTGGAGCGCCCGGCGGGCGGCGTCCTCGCCCGCTCCCGCGGAGGTCAGTGCGAGGACCTGCCCGTGGGCGAGCGCCACGTCCTGCACGGCCGCGCGCACCACCTGGACGGCGGACGCCGAGGAGGCCTCGCTGCTCGCGAAGGCCTCCAGCTCCACCGGATCGCCGGCCTGGTAGGCCTCGTCGTCGCCGCCGTCGACGACGACGCCCACGTCGGCACGGCCGCGCGCCACCTGCTCGAGCATGCCGGCCTCGTCCGCGCCCGCCACCGTGACGCCGTCGTCGGAGAGCCGCTCCTCGACGGCAGCGCGCAGCTCGCCGTGCGGGCCGACGAGGACCACGCGTCCCGACGAGGCGGCGTCGCCGAACTGTGCCCCGATGACCAGGACGAGCAGCAGCGGGAAGATGAAGACGAAGAAGATGTTGGAACGGTCCTTGAGGAACCGGCGCAGCTCCGTCAGCGCGATGGTCAGCGATGCCCTCACAGCACGCCTCCCCGGTCGGGCACGACGCGGGAGAGCAGCAGGCAGACGACGGCGAATCCGAGCATGACGAGGATCGGTCCCCCGACGTCGCCGAGCCCGCCGCCGCCGTGGGAGATCCCGAGGCCGCGGGTGAACGCCGCCACCGGGTTGAGGTCGAGGACGGTGCCCAGCGCGCCCGAGGCGCTGATCGGGAAGAACGACCCGCCCGCCGTTCCGAGACCGATGGCGAGGATCGACTGGACGATGTTCGCCTGCTCCTCCGTGCGGGCCAGCCGCACGATGATGAACATCAGCGACGTCGCGGCGATCACGACGCAGAGCACGAGCACCGCCACGACGAGCGGCGAGCCGAAGTCCGCACCGAACAGCAGGGCGCCCACGCCGAGCAGCACGCCGGTGGCGACCACACCGAGCAGCAGGCTGACCAGTGCCTTGGACAGCACCACCAGACCGGGCCGGACCGGGGTGGACCACAGCCGCGCGAGGGTGCCCTGCTTCCGTTCGGTCAGCATGCCCAGCACGCCGAACCCGACGGTGAAGAGCAGGAAGAGGCCCGCCTGGCCGGCCACGAGCGCCGCGCCGGTGTCGAGCTGCTGGTCCGGCGCCTCGCCCTCGACGACCGTCATCGTGGACGTCGCCGCGGCCACCTGCTCGGAGATCGACCCGAGCTCCGCCTGTGTCAGTCCCAGCTCGCCGCCCGCGGCGGCTGCGACCACCCCGGCCCGGTACTGGTCCAGCACGGACCGGGTGACGGACTGCAGGACGTCGACCTCGACGCCGGCGTCGTCACCCTCGACCATCTCGACGGTGGCGTCCCGCCCCGCCTCCAGGTCCGCGCTGATCCCGCCGGGGACCACGACGGCGAGGTGGGCCTCGCCGTCGTCGACCATGCCGCGCGCCTCCCGGGCGCCCACCTGCTCGACCGTGACGTCCATGCCGTCCATCTGGCCGTAGGTGGTCAGCAGGACCTCGCCGAGCATGTCATCGGCCGGGGTGGAGGCGGCGACCGTGACCGGCTCCAGCTCGAGGTCCTCCACGCCGCCGAAGACGAGGTTGAGGACCGAGATGAGGGCGAGCGGGACCACGAGCGCGAAGATGAGCACGGAGCGGTCACGCAGGCGCTGACGCAGGTCCGCGCGCGTGAGGGTCCACAGGTTTCGCATCGGTCTCAGTCCCGCAGCGCCTTGCCGGTCAGGTGCAGGAACACCGACTCCAGGTTCGGCCGGCTGATCTCGACGTCGCTGAGGCTCATGCCGGCGCCGGTCGCACCCGTGACGAGCGAGGCGACGGCCGAGGACGCGTCCCGCACGGTGAGCAGCAGGACCTGGCCGTCGGCGTCGACCCGCTCGACGGCGCGCAGGTCACCGAGAGCCGCCGCTGCGGCATCCACGTCGCCGCTCCCGGTGAGGCGGACGTGGTCGATGCCGCCGGTGAGCCGGACCAGCTCGTCCCGGGTCCCCTCGGCCTGGATCCGGCCGGAGTCGATGATGGCGATGCGGTCGCAGAGCCGCTCGGCCTCCTCCATGTAGTGCGTCGTGTACAGCACGGCCATGCCCTCGACGGAGAGCGCCTCGACCGAGGTGAGGATGGCGTTGCGGGACTGCGGGTCCACCCCGACGGTCGGCTCGTCGAGGATGAGCAGCGCCGGCCGGTGCAGCAGCCCGACGCCGATGTTGAGGCGGCGCTTCATGCCGCCGGAGAACTCCTTGGTGGCGCCGTCGGCCCGCTCGTCGAGACCGACGAGCTCGAGCACCTCGCCGACGCGCCGGGTCAGGTCCCGCCGCTCCAGACCCTGCAGCCTGCCGAAGAACGTGAGGTTCTCGCGGGCGGTGAGCTCCGGGTAGATCGCGAGGTCCTGCGGGACCAGCCCGATGTGCCGGCGCACGGCGATCTTGTCCGGCCCCACGGCCTCGCCCATGACGCGGACGGTCCCCGCATCCGCCCGGACGAGCCCGGCGACCATCGAGATCGTGGTGGTCTTGCCGGCGCCGTTCGGGCCGAGCAGGCCGTACGTCTCGCCCGGTGCGACACGGAAGGAGACGCCGTCGACCGCGGTGAGCTTGCCGAAGCGGCGTACGACGCCGTCCACCACCAGGACGTCGGACGACGCCGGACCTGCGGTCATGACACTCCTCAGTCGGGACGGGACCGTCACCAGGATGCCGTCCGTGCTGGTGGGCGCCCGTGGGACCGGGTTGCAATTCGGAAACGGTTCGCTGAACGTGCCCTGGTCAGTCCTTGCGGGCCACCACCGAGAACGCGACGGGCAGCCGGTCCCGCTGCCCGGGCGGCAGCTCCCACCCTCCGCCGTCGGCCGGCCGCATCTGCGGCAGCGCGGGCCACGGCAGGGTGCGGTGCTCCTCGAGGCCGGTCAGGCGCAGCCCGGCGTCCAGGAGCGCCCCGACCACCTCGGAGACCGGGTGCGGCCACTCGTAGTTCCGGGTGCTCTCGATCCGGGAGTGGTCACCGTCGGTGTAGGTGAGGGCCTCGTCGTAGGTCTGTGCCCAGCTGTCCCCGAAGTACCGGTAGGCCACGACCAGCTCGCCGTCGCCGTCCTCACCGGTACCGCGGGTGTCGTCCATGGTGGTGAGGAACGGGTGCTGGTCGCGCAGGTAGAACACTCCCCCGGGCCGCAGCAGGGCGGCGACGGTCCGGCCCCAGGCCGCCAGGTCGGGGATCCAGGGCAGGACGCCGATCGAGGTGTACACGACGTCGAACGTCTCGCCCACCACCGCGGCGGCCGCGGTCACCTCGGCCTCGACGTACCGGATCTCGGTGCCGGTCCGGGCCGCGAGCTCGCGGGCGGCGGCGAGGGACCCGGGTGAGAGGTCCACGCCGGTCATCCGGGCTCCGTGCCGGGCCAGCGAGAGCGTGTCGGTGCCGATGTGGCACTGCAGGTGCACGACGTCGAGCCCGGTGAGGTCGGTGCCGTTCGGCAGGTGCGGCGCCAGCAGGCGCAGGTCCTCGGCCGCGACGCCGGAGACGTGGTCCGGGTCGGTGAGATAGTCCTCGACGCCGTAGTCCCGGCTCGCCACGTGCACGACGGCGCGGTCGTCCCAGTTGGCGCGGTTCGCCGCGATCGCCTCCGCGTGATCGACCTTGACCGGCTGCATCGGTTCGAAGTCCTGGGCCACGAGCGGCGACGCTAGCCGGGCATCGCCGTCGCGGGCGACGGATTATCGGCGCCTCGCGCCCCATCACCCCGCCGCGTCGGCCTCGCTCTCCAGCACTCGCAGCTCACGGGTCTTCTCCAGCATCCGCCGGAGAAGGGTGTTCAGCCTGCCGATCTCCTGGGGCGAGAGGTCCGCCAGGATGATCTCCTGGCCGCGCATCGAGATCGGGAGCATGTCTTCGTGCATCTGGGCGCCGCCCGCGGTCAGGTACATCGGTCGCGAGCCTCGCGGGCCGTCGGAGAGCACCACCAGGCCGCGACCCACCAGGGTGCTGACGCTCTTGGAGACGACCGCCTTGTTGAGGCCGAGGAATCCCGAGACGAACGTGGCGGAGACGCCCGGACGAATGGCGATCGCGGAGATCACCCGCCAGTCGTTCGTTCCGAGCCCGAACCGCCGCCGCAGCTCGTGGGACTCGCGCCAGACGAGCGCGTTCGACAGCAACGCGAGCAGACGCGGGGTGAAGTTCTCCGGATCGATGATCTCGGCGAGGGGCTCCGTGACGGCGCTCTCGGGCGGCGTCTGACCGACCCGATGCTCACCGTTCGTTCCCATGAGGCTCCCGCCTTCAGTCGGCCGCTCGCCGCCGATTCGTCCGTGTCCGAGTCTGTCAGAGGAGCCGTCCTCGGTCCGCCCTCGGCCGCCCTGCGACCCGGGCGGGGCGCCGTCGGCCAGTCGAGTTTACGTACATCCCTGTTTACACGTAAACGCGACGGTGCTAGCGTCGCCGCCGTCGCGTTCCGACGAGGGGACGCGAGGTACGGAAGGGCTCGACGAGGACGCCCCTGACGTCACTCGCCGGCCGCCGCCGTCGGGAGGCTAGATGAGCGAGACGACACTGACCGGTCCGGACCGCAAGACCATCGGGGAGCTCGAGGACCTCGCGTACGAGCTCCGCCAGAAGCTGCTCCACCTGTGCGGGACCTACGAGGGCGCCGTCCACATCGGCGGCGACCTGTCCGTGGCCGACATCCTCACGGTGCTCTTCCACCACGGACTCAGGGTGGACCCGAGCGACATCGCGAACCCGGCCCGAGACCGGTTCGTGCTGAGCAAGGGCCATGCCGCGGTCTGCATGTACATCGCGATGGCGATGCGCGGCTTCTTCACCTACGACGAGATCGTCCGCACCTACGGGCAGCTCGACAGCGCCTACGGGATGCACCCGTGCAAGGTGCAGCTGCCCGGCGTCGAGTGCTCCACGGGCTCTCTCGGCCACGGGCTGCCTCTCGCAGTCGGGATGGCCCTGTCCGCGCGGCACCGCCGCGAGGACCACCGCGTCGTCTGCCTCCTGGGCGACGGCGAGACCGGCGAGGGCTCGGTGTGGGAGGCGGTCATGGCCGCCCGCAGCAACGAGCTCGGCAACCTCGTGGCCTTCGTGGACCGCAACCGCCAGCTCATGACCAGCCACGCCGGGGAACGGGTCGTCTTCGAGCCCTACCCGGAGAAGTGGCGCGCCTTCGACTGGGACGTGGTCGAGGTGGACGGCCACGACATGGGTCAGCTCGTCGCCGCCCTCGACGCCCTGCCTGCTCCCGACAGCCACCGGCCCACGGTGGTGATCTGCGAGACGGTCAAGGGCAAGGGCGTCGACTTCATGGAGCGCAACCTCGCCTGGCACGCAGGCTCCCTCGGCCGGGAAGACCTGCAGAAGGCGCTGCTCGCCCTGGAGACCAGTCGCGGTGCCGCCACCCGGGAGAAGGAGTCCGCCTGATGCCTGTCACGTTCACCTTCGGCGAGATGCTCTCGGCGCGGTCGGTCATCGGCTCGACGCTGGCCGAGCTCGGCGACACCTACGACAACCTGTGGGTGCTCACCCCGGACATCGGCGCCACCCTGGTGGAGTTCCGCGAGAAGTTCCCCGACCGGTTCATCGACGTCGGCCTCGCCGAGCAGGTGTGCGTCGGCATCGCCGCCGGGCTGGCCTACGACGGCAACATCCCCGTGGTGTCCGGCATGCTGCCCTTCCTCAGCATGCGTGCCCTGGAGCAGGTGCGCAGCGACGTCTGCTACCCGAACCTGCCGGTCAAGATCATCGGCACCCACGGGGGCCTGGTCGGCAACGGCGGATCCACCCACTACGCCGTCGAGGACCTCGCCCTCATGTGCGCCCTGACGAACATGACGGTCACCTCGGTCGGCGACCCGCGCATGGTCGGCGAGGTCCTCCGGCAGTCGATGACGATGGAGGGCCCGCTCTACATCCGCCTCGCGGTCGGCAAGCAGGACATGGTGCTCTACGAGGAGGGGCAGCACGAGGTCCGCATCGGCAAGGGCATCGTGGCGCGGGAGGGCACCGACGTCACGATCTTCACCCACGGCACGGTCGTCGCCCAGTCGCTCCAGGCCGCCGAGCAGCTGGCCGGCGAGGGCCTCTCCGTCCGGGTGGTCGACATGTTCACCCTCAAGCCGCTCGACGCGGACCTCGTCGAGCGTTGCGCCGCCGAGACCGACGGGCGGTTCGTCGTCCTGGAGGACCACCTCGCGTACGGCGGCCTCGCCAGCCGGATCTCCGACGTCGTCACCGACCGCGGCCTCCGCCTGACGGCGTTCGAACGGCTCGGCGTCCCGCAGGTCTACGCCGGGTTCGGCGAGGACGAGCAGCTCCGCGACAAGCACGGGTACGGCCTCGAGGCCACCCTGGCCGCGACCCGGCGCGCGGCGGAACGCTGAGGGAGGGGACGTGCGAACCGTTGCGGTGACCAGGATCGGCAGCCTCCGCGACCCGGAGGAGGCCACGCGCGGGCAGATCGGGATCGTCGACCTCCCCGACCATCCGCTCGGACCGGAGGACGTGCGCATCCGCGTCGCCTACGCGGCGATCTGCGGGTCCGACCCGCATCTCGCCGAGGGGTACTTCGGCACCGACGTCCCGATCGGCCTCGGGCACGAGATCTCCGGCGTCGTCGAGGCCCTCGGTGACGCCGCTGCGGATCGGACCGAACTTGCGATCGGGGACCGTGTCGCGGGCAACTTCCTGCGGTTCTGCGGCACGTGCCGGCCCTGCCAGGACGGCCGGCAGCAGTTCTGCGAGCACCTCCAGGACTACAACCGGCCCGGCATGGCCGAGACGGTCACCTGGCACGCCTCGCAGGTCTACCGGCTTCCCGACGACGTCACCCTGCTCACCGGGTGTCTGCTCGAGCCGACCGCTGTCGCCGTGCGGATCGCCGACAAGACCCGCGTCCGAGTCGGGGACCGCGTCGCGATCTGTGGCGGGGGGCCGATCGGGCAGCTCGCCCTGCAGGTGATGGCGAGGTTCGGCGCGACGTCGCTGACCATGATCGAGCCGATCGCGGACCGCCGGGAGATGGCGCTGCGGCACGGCGCGGAGCACGTCATCGACCCGACGGCGGACGACCAGCCCGCCCGGGCGCACGAGATCACCGGTGGCCGCGGCTACGACGTCGTCATCGACGCCTCGGGCTCGCCGCGAGCCGTGCACGGGCTCCTCGACCTCGCCGCGCACGGCGGCACGGTCGTGTACGGGGCCATGTACCCGGCCGACTTCGAGATGCCGCTCAACCTCTCGGACCACCTGTACCTCAAGGAGCTGACGCTCACCGGCGTCTTCGTCTCGCCCTACGCGTTCCCGCGGGCACTGCAGCTGCTCCGCCACCTCGAGGTCGAGGAGCTGACCCAAGTCGTGTACCCGCTCGAGGACGCCCCGGAGGCCTTCGCGGTGCACGTCTCGGGCCGGCACCCGAAGGTCGTCATCCGCTGCAACGACCTCGAGGACGGTGCCACGGCGTGAACGTCCAGTCGCCGCCCGCCCTCGAGACGGTGGGCCTCGTCAAGCGGTTCGACGGCGTGCTCGCCCTCGACGAGGCGAGTGTCGCGGTCCGGGCCGGGGAGATCCACGCCCTGCTCGGGGAGAACGGCGCGGGGAAGTCCACGCTCATCAAGGTCGTCACCGGCCTGTACCGCCCCGACGACGGCGAGGTCCGCATCGACGGCGCGCCCGCGGAGTTCGCGAGCGTCCGCGCCGCGAAGGAGTCCGGCGTCGTCGCGCTGTACCAGGAGCTGTCGATCATTCCGAGCATCAGCGTCGCCGAGAACATCGTGCTCGGTGAGGGCGCTCCGTCGGTGGCAGGCGTGGTGCGGTGGGGTGCGATGCGCCGGCGCGCGCAGCAGCAGCTCGACCGCCTGGGACAGCGGATCGGCCTGCGCCGGCTGGCGGGCGAGCTCTCACCGGTGCAGCAGACCATGGTCGCAGTCGCGCGCGCCCTCTCGATCGACGCGAGGGTCCTGATCCTCGATGAGCCGACGGCGGCGCTCACCGACTCCGAGATCGAGGACCTCTTCCGCGTCCTGCGTCGGCTGCGCGACGAGGGCGTTGCGGTGGTGTACGTCTCGCATCGGCTGGAGGAGGTCTTCGACGTCTGCGACCGCCTCACCGTCATGCGGAACGGGCGGACCATCCTCACCCAGGACGTCGCGGAGTCCTCGATCGACCAGGTGATCCGGACGATGGTGGGGCGGGAGCAGCAGGACCTCTACCCGAGCCGCGGGGGCGCGGAGGAGACGGTCGCGCTGCGCGTCGAGTCCCTGGCCGGCGCGCGTGTCCGGGACGTGTCGTTCAGCGCCCGGAAGGGCGAGGTGCTCGGCATCGGGGGCCTCGCCGGTTCGGGACGCAGCGAGCTCCTGCGGCTGCTCGCCGGCGCGCAGCGACGCTCCGGCGGCCTGGTCGAGGTGGGCGGCACGCCCCACCCCGGCCGGAGCGTCGGTCAGGCGCTGCGGCACGGCCTCGCGCTGGTGCCGGAGGAACGGCGCAGTCAGGGCGTCATCCTCGACTCACCGGTCAAGGAGAACCTCTCGATCCCGAACCTCGCGTCGGTCTCCGCCGGCGGGGTCGTCTCGGGGCGTCGGGTGGCACGGCTCGCACGTGACGCCATGCGGAACCTGCGGATCAAGGCGCGCAGCGCGGGCCAGCCGGTCGGGCAGCTCTCCGGCGGCAACCAGCAGAAGGTCGTGCTGGGGAAGGTGCTTGCGCGTGACCCGCAGGTCCTCCTCATGGACGAGCCCACCCGGGGCATCGACGTCGGCACGAAGGCGGAGATCTATCGCCTCGTCCGCGAGCTCGCGGCCGGCGGCACCACGGTCGTGTTCGTCAGCAGCGAGATCCCCGAGCTCATCGGCCTGGCCGACCGCGTGCTCGTGATGCACGAGGGCCGGCTCGTGGGCGTGGTCGACGCCGCGCATGCCGACGAGGAGCTGATCCTCACCCACGCGTACGGACGTGCGTCGACAGAGACCGACCCGAGGACACGGAGGTCGACAAGCACGAGCGAGGCACGAGCGGAGTGCGAGGAGACCGACCCGAGGACAACAAGGAGGGCATGAATGGCCGCGACAGACACGCTCACCGTCCAGGCGGCGGCCCCGGCCCGGCGCGGCCCGATCCTGCCGTGGATCTGGCAGTCCTCCACGATGGTCGCGCTCGTCGTGCTCGTGGCGGTCTTCACGATCGTCGGCGGCGGGGGCTTCCTCAGCCCCGGCAACATCACGAACATCCTCTATCAGGTCGCCATCCTGGCGATCGTCGCGGTGGCGCAGACCATCGTGATGGTCGTCGGCGACTTCGACCTCTCGGTCGGGACGACCGCGACGCTC
This sequence comes from Georgenia alba, assembly GCF_042665525.1. Lineage (NCBI taxonomy): Bacteria > Bacillati > Actinomycetota > Actinomycetes > Allobogoriellales > Allobogoriellaceae > Georgenia > Georgenia alba. Next base: position 519,928 of record NZ_JBHTCQ010000002.1, on the reverse strand, counting down.
GCCGGCGCGACCGCGGGTGCGCTCATGATCGACGGCGCCTCGATCCCGTCGGCGATCCTGCTGGCGCTCGCCGTCGGCGCCGCGATCGGTGCGGTCAACGGCGTCCTGGTCGCGGTCTTCAACCTCTCTCCGTTCATCGCGACGCTCGCGATGATGACCACCTGCATGGGGCTGACCCTCATCGTCACGGACGGCACCACCCTCTACGGCTGGCCGGACACCTTCAGCATCATCGGTCAGGCGCGGGTCAACGGTGTGCCGTTCCCCGTCGTCTACGCGATCGTCGTCGCCATCGTGGTCTGGCTCGTCCTGCGCTTCACCACGCTCGGCCGGAAGTGGTACGCGATCGGCGGCAACGCCGAGGTGGCTCGCCTCTCCGGGGTCGCCGTACGACCCACCCGCTTCCTCGCCTTCGTCTCGGCGGGCATCCTCGCCGCGCTCGCCGGCGTCGTCCTCGTCAGCCGGCTCGGCAGCGCCGGGTCAGGCGGTGCCGAGAACCTCATGATGTACGCCGTCGCGGCGGTGTTCCTCGGCAAGACGGTGCTCCGCTCCGGGCGCGCCAACGTGGGCGGCTCCCTGATCGGCGTCGCGATCATCGGCGTCGTCCAGAACGGCCTCAACATCCTCGGCGTCAACACCTACGTCCAGCAGGTCCTCATCGGCGTGATCATCGTCGCCGCCGTCCTGCTCTCCAGCCTGAAGAACAAGACCACCTGACCGGCCCGCCACGACGCAGCCATCACGACACAGCCATCACGAAGCAAGGGAGTCTCCTGATGAGTACGTCTCGCACACGACAGGTGCTCGCGGCGGCGGGCGCAGGCGTCCTCGCCGCCTCGCTCGTCACGAGCTGCACGATCGACACCGGACAGGGCGGCGGAGGTGGCGGCAACGCCGCCGGCGGCGGGCAGAGCGACGGCATGGGCGACGACGGCGTCTTCCGCGTCGCGGCCTTCACGGCCGGCTATGCGACGCCGGCCGGCAAGCTCACCCTCGACTACTTCACCGAGCAGGGAAACGAGCGCGAGAACTGGGAGGTCACGCTCTACACGAGCCAGTTCGACTACGACAAGATCAACAGCGACGTCCAGACGGCGATCGGGCAGGGCGCCGACGCGATCCTCGCGGGCTTCCCCGACCCGCGCCAGACCCAGCCGCTCGTGCAGGCCGCGCACGACGCCGGCATCCCGATCTTCTCGATCGACGGCGGTGTCGAGCCCAACCCGGACTTCGCCGTCGACGTGACCTTCGACCAGGAGCAGATCGCCGAGATCACCGTCGACGCGCTCGAGGAGGCCATGGGCGGGCTCGAGGGCCGCGACGTCATGGTCATCGGGCACGACCCGCACGTCGGCATCCACGCACGCAGCAACCTCGCCGTCGACATGCTCGAGGAGGCCGGCGCAACCATCGCCGGTGGCCAGATGAGGCAGGCGCTCGACCCCGGGACGGGGCGGACCGAGGCCCTGAACTTCGTGACCGACTACCTGCAGGCGAACCCTGACGGGCTCGACGGGGTGTGGGTCGGCTGGGACGACGCGGCGCTCGGCGCCGTGCAGGCGATCAACGAGGCCGGGCAGGACGAGGTCTACGTGACCGGGGTCGACGCCCTCGCCGAGACGACCGAGGCCATCGAGGCGGGCGGTCCGATGTATGCGACCGCCTCGCAGGACTGGATCGCCGTCGCGGACGAGGTTCTCGGACACATGGACGCGTACGCGACCTCCGCGACGCTCCCGGAGGAGAACTACGTCGAGGTGGAGGCCGAGCTGGTCGATCCGGGCAACGTCGACAGCTTCGAGCCGACGTTGGGCGTCACCGATTGAGTCGGCAGCACGGATCGGACCGGCACCGTCGAGAGGAACCAGGAGAGAGATGACACTGAACGGGAAGGTCGCGCTCATCACGGGGGGCGGCAGCGGCATCGGCCGGGCCACCGTGCACAGGTTCGCCCGTGCCGGGGCCAAGGTGGCCGTGGCGGACATCGACCGGGCGAGTGCGCAGGACGTCGTCGCCGAGGTCGACGCCGGCGGCCACGCGGGCGCGGCCACCGCCGTGGAGGTCGACGTCTCGGACTTCTCGCAGGTCGAGGCCGCCGTGCAGCGGACCGTCGACGTCTTCGGGAGGCTCGACGTCATCTTCAACAACGCGGGAATCGCGGGGGGCAAGGCCCTCCTCGACCATGATCCGGCGGTCGACTACGAGCCGATGATCCGGGTCGACCAGCACGGCGTGTACTACGGGATCCTTGCTGCGGCCCGTCAGTTCGTCCGGCAGCAGACGCCCGGGGTGATCGTCAGCACCTCCTCGATCTACGGCGAGCAGGCCGCCGAGCTGGCGTTCACGTACTCGGCCGCCAAGGCCGCCGTCATCTCCTTCACCCGCTCGGCCGCGTACGAGCTGGCCCAGTACGGCATCCGGTGCGTCGCCATCACGCCGGGACGCGTCGGGACGCCGATCATCAACCAGTTCAGTGACGAGCTGAGGAGCACGTTCGCCGCCGAGCAGCTCCGGAACAAGCTCACCGAGCCGGAGGAGATCGCCGACGTCGTCACGTTCCTCGCGTCCGAGGAGTCGCGCGTCATCAACGGCACGGTCGTGCACGTCGACGACGGCTACTCCGTCTTCAAGCAGCGGCTGGGCGCGCTGCCGGCGTTCTGAGGCCCCCGATGACACACGACGCACACGTCGCGGACCTCGCACTCGGCTGTCACCTCAACGTCGTCGTGACCGGCCTCGACGACCCGGCCCTCCCGGCAGCGCTCGACGCTCTCGCCGCGGCGGGCTACTCACGGGTCGTCCTACCCCCCGTGGACCCGGACGCGATCGACGTCCCGGCTCTCCGCGAGGCGTTCGCGGCACGCGGGCTGGTGCCGGTGCCCATCGCCGGTCAGACGCCTGAGGCCGACGTCTCCTCCGCCGACGCCGGCGTGCGCGCCGCGGGGTCAGCGGTCCTGCGGCGGATGGTCCGGCTCACCGCCGACCTGGGCTCCGACCAGCTCAACGGGGTGCCGTACGGCCAGTTCGGGCCGCCCGGCGGTCCGACCTCCGCCGACGCCCTGGAGCGTTCGGCACGCGAGGTCGGTGCCGTCGCCGACGAGGCGGCCGAGGCCGGGGTGCGGATGACGTTCGAGGTGCTCAACCGGTACGAGACGTCGGCGCTCAACACGGCCGCCCAGGCCGTCGAGTACGTGGCCATGTCCGGCTCGGCGAACCTGCGGATCCATCTCGACACGTTCCACATGGCCGTCGAGGAGGCCGACATGAGGGCCGCGGTGCGCGACGCCGTGCCGCTGCTCGGCTATCTCGAGCTCGGCCAGTCCGGCCGCGGCCATCTCGCCTCGGGGTCCGTCGACGTGGCCGCCGTCGTCGCGACCGCCGTCGCAGCCGGCTACCGCGGGCCCATCGGCATCGAGGCCTTCAGCCGCGGCGTGCTGGGTCTGCCGGCGAGCGACATGCTGGCGATCTGGCGCGAGCCGTACGGCGACGGGCTGCGGCTCGCCGCCGACGCTGCCGACCTCATCCGGGACGCGGTCCGAGCCTGAGTCGGTCCCAGCCTGAGTCGGTCCCAGCCTGAGTCGGCCAAGCCGCGGCCGTCGGGAGCCCGGCCGGCCCCTCACCCCGCCGCGTCGGCGGCCCTCTCCCCCGGGTCCCGCGCGGCCTCGATCCGAGCCAGCGCCGGCGCGGCCAGCGTGGCGGCGAAGGAGATCGCGGCCGTGACGATGATGAACAGGGCCACCGGCGTCCAGGAGCCGCCCGAGACCTGCAGCAACCAGGTCGCGATGAGCGGTGCGGTCCCGCCGGCGAGAGCGGCCCCGATCTGGTAGCCGAGCGTCACCCCGGTGTACCGCACGCGCGTGGAGAAGATCTCCGAGGTCATCGTGCCCAGCGTCGCGGTCACCGGCGGCCACGCGATGCCCAGGCCGAGAGCCACGGCGGCGAAGACCGCCCAGCCCGCCTGCACGTCGAGCAGCAGGAAGAACGGCACCGCCACGACGGCGATCGCGACCACCCCGATCCGGTAGACCGGAGCACGGCCCAGCGTGTCCGAGAGCCGCCCCATGAGAGGGATCATGGCGCAGGCGATCAGGGCGCCGACACTGACGGCGTTGAGGACCGTCGGGCGGCCGTAGCCGAGCGCGTCGGAGGTCGCGTAGGAGACCACGAACGTCGCGAAGATGTAGAACGGGCCGGTCTCCACGACCTTGGCCCCGATGGAGACCAGGACGGCCGGCCAGTGGTGACGCAGCGTGTCCACGAGGGGCAGGCGGGCGACGTCGCCGGAGGCCTTCGCGGCCCGGAACGCCGGCGTCTCGTCCAGCCCGCCGCGGATCCACAGGCCGATGAGCACCAGCACGATGCTCGCGATGAAGGGGACGCGCCAGCCCCAGCTCTCGAAGGCGTCACCGGGCAGGGCGGAGACCGCACCGAACGCGATCGTGGCGAGCAGCATGCCGATCGTCACGCCCGTCTGCGGGATCGAGCCGAAGAGCCCGCGGCGGTTGCGCGGGGCGTACTCGTACGCCAGCAGCAGCGCACCGCCCCACTCCCCGCCGATCGCCAGGCCCTGGATGACGCGCATGAGGATGAGCAGAGCGGGCGCGAGCACGCCGACGGACTCGTACGTCGGCAGCAGGCCGATCGCCACCGTGGCCCCACCCATGAGCGAGAGGGTCACGACGAGGGTCTTCTTCCGGCCGATGCGGTCACCGATGTGGGAGAAGACGATGCCGCCGAACGGCCGGATGAAGAACGTCAGCGACAGCGACAGGTAGCTGAGCATGAGGGAGACGACCGGGTCCTCGGTCGGGAAGAACTGCCGGTCGAAGATCAGCGCCGCCGCGGTCGCGTACAGGAAGAAGTCGAACCACTCGATCGAGCTGCCGCTCAGGCTGCCGACGAGGACCTTGAGGTTCGTCCGCGGCTTCGACGCCGTGGCGGGGGACGTGCTTCCGGTCATCGTTCTCCTCGGGTCGGGTCGCCGTGGGCGTCGTAGACCGCCGTCGCGACGACGAGGTCCTCCCAGGACATACCGGTGGACTTGAAGAACCGCGGGCCGCGGTCCACGGTTCGGACGCCGGTGACGAGCTCCTGCAGCGTCACCAGCAGGTCCGGCGCCAGCACGCCGGAGCTCAGCGGGATCACGACGTCGCCGGCCTCGCGCAGCGCGGCGGTGCGGGCCTCGACGACGACGGCGGAGGCGCGGCGGACGAGCGCGTCGCCGACCTCGCGGCGGTCCGGGTCGTGGGACCCCATCGCGACGACGACGGCCCCGTCGCGGACCAGCTCGCCGTCGAGCACGGGCTCGGCCGAGCTGGTGCAGCAGCAGATGACGTCCGAGGTGGCGACGGCCTGCGCGACGGCCTCCGCGTCGGCACGGTCCACGGCCCGGGCCGCTGCGCCGTCGAGCTGCTCGGCCAGCCCGGCCACGACGGCGGAGGCGGCCTCGGGCCGCCCGACCACGAGCACCTCTGCGACCTCACGCGTCTCCAGCAGGGCGCGGGCGTGGCCGCGTGCCTGCGGCCCGGTACCGAAGACGGTCACCCGTTCCGGACCGGCCGGCTCGGGCGCGAGGTGGCGCACCGCGAGCGCGGAGACCGCCGGCGTGCGCAGGTTCGTCAGCGCGATGCCGTCGATGTAGGCGGCGGGCCGCTGGGCCGGGCCTTCCATGAGCAGGAACCCGCCCTGGATGACCGGGACGTCGCTGCCGGCGTTGCCGGGCGTGAGCGACAGCGTCTTGACCCCCGAGTGGCCGGGCAGGGTGGCGGGCATGACGAGCAGCTCGCCGGCGTCGGTCTCGACCCGGCTGCGCGGGGTGTCGTGCTCCGGGTCCAGCCCGCTCCGGAGCGCGGCCTCGAGGGCGTCGACAGCATCGGTGTAGGACGTGGTGGCGGCCACCTCCTCGGCGGAGATCAGGCGCATGCCGGCGAAGGTGAGGCTCATCCCGCGACCTCCTCCGGGGCAGGTCCGATCCACTCGTCGCGCACCTGCTCCAGGTGCGAGGTCATGACGGCCTCGGCACGGTCGGCGTCGCGCGCCTCGAGGGCGTCCAGCAGCTCGACGAGCTCGGCTGCGGAGGCCCGCAGCTTCTCCGCCCCGGCGAGATTGAGCCCGTACAGCCGCGTCTGGTCCCGCAGCGTCTCGACGAACTTCGTCAGCCGGGCGTTGCCCAGGAGCCCGAGCACGGTCAGGTGGAAGTCACGGTCCGCGGTGATGAAGGCCCGCACGTCGCCCTCGGCCGCCGCCCGGGCACATCGCTCGGCGTGCTCGCGGGCCTCGGCGTCACGTCCGGCGACGCCCTGCCCCGCCAGGCGGCGCATGGCGGGCACCTCGAGCATGAGGCGCAGGTCGTAGATCTCGTCGAGGTCGGCGTCCGTCAACGGCGTGACCTGGAACCCGACGTTCGGCACCACCTGCATGATCCCCTGCTCGACCAGGGTGAGCATGGCCTCGCGGACGGGGCCGTTCGAGGTGCCGAGCCGGGCCGCCATCGACGCCGCGCTGTAGGTCTCGCCCGGTCGGATGTCGCCGGCCAGCATGGACTCGCGGATGACCGCGAGCGCCTGGTCCTTCAGCGAGGCCCGCGCGAGCCTCACCGCCACGCCTCCGCGTCGTCGTGCCGCTCCGGCGGCAGGTGGCCGAAGCGGTGCAGGGTCTGGGAGACGGCCTGCTCCCGCAGCACCGTGAGCAGCTCGCGCCGCCCGGTGGCCAGGACCGGGCCGGCGAGCACGCTCACGCCGGGCGCGGTGAGGGCGTCGACGATCTCCTCGGTCTCGGGTCCGGAGCCGACCACGCGGATCCTCCCGGCCCCTTCGTGGCGCATCCGCTCCACGAAGTCCTCGGTGGGCTCGGCACGGGTGTCCAGGTCGCCGAGGCGCCGAAGGCCGGCGCGGGCGTTCTCCCCGCTCGGCCCGAGCTCCCGCAGGGCCGCGGACGTCTCGGGGTCCAGGCTGACCGAGACCGGGCTGCCGGCCAGCTCGGCCGCGAGCAGAACCCGCACCAGCTCGACGGCGGCGCACCCCGGGACGGTGCGGACGGTCACCGGGACGGGCCGGTAGCGGAAGACGTTCGCCTCGGCCGCGAGGCCCGACTCGTCCGTCTCCAGGCCGAGGACGGCGTCGAAGGCCGCGGCGTCGGAGGCGACGGCGGCCCGCAGCCAGGACCGGTCCGCCTGGGACGTCACGAGCCCGGTGTAGTCGGCGAGGGCGGCCCGCATGTCCAGGTCGAGGTCGGCCTGGGTGGCCGGCAGCCCGTCCGGGGCGAAGGTGCCGAGCTGGGCCACGTAGTTCGGACCGCCCGCCTTGGCGCCGGGGCCCACCGAGGATGCCTTCCAGCCGCCGAAGGACTGGCGCCGCACGATCGCGCCGGTGATGTGCCGGTTGACGTACGCGTTGCCCACCTCGACACGGTCCAGCCAGGTGGCGATCTCGTCCTCGTCGAGGGAGTGCAGCCCACCCGTGAGCCCGTACTGGGTGGCGTTCTGCAGCGCGATCGCCTCCTCGAGGCTCTCGGCGCGCATGAGCCCGAGCACCGGGCCGAAGGCCTCCGTGAGGTGGAACCACGAGCCGGGCCGGACGCCCTCCTTCAGGCCGGGTGACCACAGCCGGCCGGACTCGTCCAGCTGCCTGGGCTCCACCAGCCAGGACTCGCCCGGCTCGAGCGTGGTCAGCGCCCGGCGGAGCTTCTCGCCGGGCGGCTCGATGACCGGGCCCATGGTCGCGCCGATGTCGGTGGGCCAGGCGACCCGGAGCGAGGAGACCGCGTCGACGAGCTGGCGACGCAGCCGCTCCGAACGGCCCGCCGAGCCCACCAGGATGCCGAGCGAGGCGGCGGAGCACTTCTGGCCGGCGTGCCCGAAGGCGGACTTCACGAGGTCCGCGACGGCGAGGTCGTAGTCGGCGGCCGGGGTGATGACGAGCGCGTTCTTGCCGGAGGTCTCCCCCAGCACGCGCGGGCCGCGGTCGCGTCCGGTGCGCCACGAGATGAACGTCTCGGCGGTCTCGGCCGCGCCGGTGAGGATCACCGTGTCGACGTCGTCGTGGGCGACGAGGTGGCGCCCGACGTCGCCCTCGTCGCAGCGGACGATCTGGAGCACCTCCGGCGGCACGCCGGCGGCGTGCAGTGCTCCGACGGCGATCTCGGCACAGCCGGGCACGGCCGGCGCGGGCTTGATGACGACGGCGGAGCCTGCGGCGAGCGCGGCGAGGACGCCGCCGATGGGGATGGCGACCGGGAAGTTCCACGGCGGGGTCACCAGGGTGAGCACGTCCGGGGTGAAGGAGGCGCCGTCGGTGTGCAGCGAGGCGCCGGGGGCGAGCTCCTCGGCGCGGTCGGCGTAGTACCGGGCGAAGTCGACGGCCTCGGAGACCTCCGGGTCGACCTGGTCGATGGTCTTGCCGCCCTCGTGCACCGCCTGGGTGACGAGGGTGGCGCGACGCGCCTCCAGCTCGTCCGCGGCACGCCGCAGGACGCGCGCCCGCTCGGCGGCCGGGCGGGCCGCCCACGCGGGCTGCGCGGAACGGCCGGTGGCGAGCACCTGGTCGACCTCGTCGGCGGAGCCGAGCGTCCGCGAGGTCGGGGTCAGCGGTTCCGCGGTCACAGCGGCCCGGCCCCAGTCGCGCACCGCCGGCAGTGCGGGGTCGGAGTCGGTGGCGTTGGTGAACGTCTCCCCGGCCGGCTCCCGCTCGGTGGTGCGGCGCGGCGTGCTCGGGGCGGTCGGGACGGCGGCCACGGAGTCCCGGAACCGTCGTTCCTGCCCGGTCATCGCGGCGTCGTCGCCGGCGAACAGGCTGTGCACGAAGTTCTGCGGCTGGGCGTTCTCCTCGAGCCGGCGCACCAGGTAGGAGACGGCGACGTCGAAGTCCTCCGGTGCGACCACCGGGGTGTAGAGGATGACCGTGCCGACGGCGTCCCGCACGGCCCGGGCCTGGGACGGGGCCATGCCCTGGAGCATCTCGACGTCGAGCGAGTCCTCGACAGCACGTCGCCGTGCCAGCAGGTGCGCGGCGGCGACGTCGTAGAGGTTGTGCGAGGCGACGCCGATCCGCAGCGCGCCGGCCAGGTCCGGGCGCAGCGCCCGCTCGACGAGGCGGAGGTAGTTGGCGTCGACGTCGGCCTTGTCCGCGTAGGGGGCCTGCCGCCAGCCGTGCAGCTCGGCCTCGACCTTCTCCATGGAGAGGTTGGCGCCCTTGACGAGGCGCACCTTGATGGCGGCGCGGCCGGCCGCATGGCGCTCGGCGGCGAAGGCGGCCAGCTTCTCGAACGCGGCACCGGAGTCCGGCAGGTAGGCCTGCAGCACGATCCCGGCCTCGAGGTCGTGGAACTCCGGCTCGGACAGCAGGGCGGTGAAGACCGCGATCGTCAGGTCGAGGTCGCGGTACTCCTCCATGTCCATGTTGACGAAGGCGTGCGGGCTGCGGGCCTTCGCGGCGCGGTAGATCGGCCGGAGCCGTTCCAGGACGCGCTCGACGGTGCCGGCCTCGTCCCACGTCGAGATCTGGGAGACGAGGGAGGAGACCTTGATCGAGACGTAGTCGACGTCCTCGCGCTGCAGCAGGGCGCGGGTGCGCTCGGCGCGGGAGGCGGCCTCCGCCTCGCCGAGCACGGCCTCGCCGAGGAGGTTGATGTTGAGGCGGAAGCCCTCGGTGCGGGCCCGGGCGAGGTGCTCGGCGAGGGCCGGGTCGTGGGCGTCGACGACGAGGTGGCCGACGAGCTGACGGAGGCGCTTGCGGGCCAGCGGGACCACGACGCCGGGCGCCAGGCGCGCCGCGCGGGCGCCGACGCCGAGCAGTGCCCGGTCCGTGGGACGCAGGAAGCCGGCCGACCCGGCGGAGATGCCGGCGAGCTCCTTCGCGGCCACGCGCGCGTCCTCCGGCCGGGCGACGCGGTCGACGAAGCGGACGGCCAGGTCGAGGCCCGCGGGGTCGCCGACGAGGGCGGCGAGCTGGGCGGAGGTGGCGCGCTCGGCGTCGTCCTGGCCCGCCTCGGTGGCGCGCAGCCACGCCTCGGCGAGGGCGACGGCGTCGTCGGTGAGGGCGGCGAGGTCGGCTGGGGTTGCGATGCGGGCGGAGGCCGGCGCCGCCTCCGCGGGCCTGCCTGCTTCGGGTACCGCCATGATGCCTCCGAGCTGATGAGTGATTAACTACCTCCGGCGAAGGTATGGCCCGGGTCATGTCGGGTCAAACCGACGCGCGGCCCCGGCGACGTGCGCGCACCCTGCCGCCCGGCACTGACGGGTCCAGACGTGAGGAGTACGTCACGCCTGGACCCATCAGGCGCCGAAGGTGAGGAACCCGTCGACGAGGAGTCCGCGGACCTCGGGCAGCAGGGCCTGCCGCAGCTCCCCCGCGTCGACCTCGAGCAGCCCGGCGATGGCCGCGACGAGGGGACCGACGGCGAGCTCGCCGTCGCAGGCCCCGACGAGCGCCGCGAGCGCCGGGTCGGCCGTCACGGTCCGGGCGAAGGCCGCTCCCTGCCGCAGCTCGATGACGCTCGGGTCGGGGCTGCCGGGGTGGTGGTGCCGGGCCTCGGTGACGTCCGGGGCGGTGCGCAGGACCGTCGCGGCCAGGGCGTCGTCGTCCAGCTGTGCGAGCGCGTCGTGCACGGCGAGCGCCTCGGCGAGGTGGGTGCCCAGCGTCGCCTCCCGGGGCAGACGCTGCGGGAGTCGCTCGTACCGCGCCAGGGTGGGCGCACCGCCGGGACGCCGCAGCAGCACGAAACCGAGGCCGACGCCGGTCACGCCGCGCCGGTCGAAGTCCGCCAGCCACGCCTCCAGGAGTCGCTCGTGCTCGGCCGTGCCCGGGAGCGTGCCGCCGTCGCGGATCCACAGCTCGGCATACTCGACCGGGTCGAGGTGCTCGCGCTCGACCACCCAGGCGTCCACCGGGACCGTCGAGGCCGCGACCCAGGCGCGGGCGCGCTCGAGCCCGTCCTGCCCGTCCCGCGACTCCCAGTTCCCGAGGAGCTGCGCCACCCCGCCGACCTCGAGGTGCTCGCCCGCGGTGGTGACGACCTGCTCGACGAGGGCGTCCCCCACCAGGCCGCCGTCGCGGTACTCGTAGGCGGGGACGCCGCCCGCACGCGGGGTGATGACGAACGGCGGGTTGGAGACGACCCGGTCGAACCGTTCACCGGCGACCGGCTCGAAGAGGCTGCCGTGCCGCGTGTGGATCCCGGGGGCGCCGTTGAGCGCCGCGTTCAGGCGGGTGAAGGCCAGCGCGCGCTCGGAGAGGTCGGTGGCCAGGACCTCGGCGGCGTAGCGGGTGGCGCGCAGGGCCTGGATGCCGCAGCCCGTACCGAGGTCGAGCACCCGGCGGGCGGGCGTGGGCAGCTGCAGCCCGGCGAGCGTGAGCGAGGCGCCGCCGGCGCCGAGCACGTGGTCGGGCGGGAGGCCGCCGGCGCCGAGGGCCACCTCGTCGAGGTCGGAGGCGATCCACCACTCCCCCTCGCCCGCGGCGTCGACGAACGACTGCGGACGCAGCACCGCCCGCGCCTGCACGTGCTGCTCCTGCTGCGTGGCCAGGCCGAGCCGCACCAGCCCGGCCGCCCGGGTCCGTGGCAGCGCGGCGTCGACCGTCGCCACGGGCTGCGGCACGCCCAGCACCAGGAGCCGCCCGAGGGTCGCGAGCGGGTCGGCGCGGCCGCCCAGGGCGTGCAGGGCCGGGGCGCGCAGACCGCGCCCGACCGCGTCGTCCGCGGAGGCGCCCCAGGCCCCACGGACCGCCACCGAGGTGAAGCCGGCGTCCCGCAGGTCGGCGGCGAGGTCGGCCGCCCGGTCCGCGGCATCCTCGGAGTCCCCCGCGGCCACTCCGTCCGCTGCGGCCCCTGCGCCCGCTGCGTCCGGCGGCGGCGCGCTCATGCGGCCGTCCAGGCGAGCAGGTCGTCGAGGTCGCGAGTGTTGACGATGCGGTCCCGGGCGATGCCGAGCGTCTGGGCACGCTGGCACCCGTGGTCGAGGAAGTCGAGCTGGCCGGGGGCGTGCGCATCGGTGTCGATGGTGAACAGGCAGCCCATGTCGTGGGCGAGCTCGAGCAGCCGGGTGGGCGGGTCGCGCCGCTCGGGCCGAGAGTTGATCTCGACCGCGACGTCGAAGCGCCGGCACGCCTCGAACACGATCTCGGCGTCGAACGCCGACTCCGGCCGGGTGCCGCGTCCACCGGTGATCAGCCGGCCGGTGCAGTGGCCGAGGACGTCGACGTGGGGATTCGCGACGGCGGTCACCATGCGGCGGGTCATGGCAGCGGCGTCCATGCGGAGCTTGGAGTGGACCGAGGCGACGACGACGTCGAGCTCGGCGAGGAGGTCCGCGTCCTGGTCGAGGCTGCCGTCCTCGAGGATGTCGACCTCGATCCCGGTGAGCAGGCGGAAGGGTGCATACTCCGCGTTGAGGCGGGCGACGACGTCGAGCTGCTCGCGGAGCCGCTCGGGCGACAGACCGCGGGCCACCGTCAAGCGGGGCGAGTGGTCGGTCAGGGCCAGGTAGGAGTGCCCGGCCGCGATCGCGACCTCGACCATCTCGGTGATCGGGCTGCCGCCGTCGGACCAGTCGCTGTGGCTGTGCAGGTCCCCGCGCAGCCAGGAACGGACCGTCTCCCCGCCGGCGACGAGCGGGAACCGGGCACGGTCCTCGATCTCGGCGAGGTAGGCGGGGACCTCGGCGCTCGCCGCGGACGCGGCGACGGCGGCGGTGCGCGGGCCGACGTCCGGGAGCGAGGTGAGGGTGCCCGCCTCGAGGTGCCGGGCGAGCTCCGCCTCGTCCAGGGCCGCGAGGCGGCGGGCCGCCTTGCGGAACGCCTTGACCCGGTGGGTCTCCGCCAGCTCCCGCTCCAGCAGGTACGCCACGCGCTCGAGCGCCGAGACCGGGTCCACGGCGATCAGGGTACGCGGCCGGGACGTCGCCGGGCGCGGCATGATGGGCGTCGTGGCCACCCAGACCAGCCCGACCATGATCGGCCGTGACACCGAGCTGACGGAACTCGCGTCGCTGCTCGGCGTGACGGGCGGGACCGGTGGCCGCGCGCGCGGTGCGGTGCTGCTGGCCGGCGACGCCGGGGTCGGCAAGACCCGGCTGCTGACGGCGCTGGGCGAGCGGGCACGCCAGGCGGGCTGGCGGGTGGTGGTGGGCCACTGCCTCGACTTCGCCGAGAGCGCACTGCCCTACCTGCCCTTCAGCGACGTCCTCGGCCGGCTCGAGGCGGACGCGCCCGAGCTGGTGGAGGACGTGGCGGCGTCCTACCCGGCGATCACCCGGCTGCGTCCCGGGCGCCGCACCCGCGACCAGCCCCAGCCGGAGGCCGCCGAGCCGGACCACCTCGACCGCGCCGAGCTGTTCGACGCGGTCCACCACCTGCTGGACGCGGCGGCGCGGGAGTCGGCGCTGCTGGTGGTCGTCGAGGACCTGCACTGGGCCGACCAGTCGACCCGTGACCTGCTCGGCTACCTGTTCACCCGGCCGCTGCAGAACCCGGTCTCGATCGTTGCGTCCTACCGGTCGGACGACCTGCACCGCCGTCACCCGCTGCGGCGTCAGGTCGCCGCCTGGACGCGGCTGCCGGAGCTGGACCGCCTCGCGCTGGCGCCGCTCCCGGACGCGGCCGTGCGGGAGCTGACCGCGGCGCTGGCACCCGCCGGGCTGCCGGAGCACCGGCTGGCCGACATCGTGGCGCGCGCCGAGGGGAACGCGTTCTTCGTCGAGGAGCTGGTCGCGTCCGGCACCGACGGCCGCGGCGTCCCGGAGGACCTGGTCGACGTCCTGCTGGTGCGGCTGGACGGTCTGTCCGACGCGGCACGCGAGGTCGTGCGGGTGGCGAGCGTCGCGGGACGCAGCGTCTCGCACGACCTGCTCTCGGCGGCCGCGGGCATGTCGCCCGGCGACCTGGAGGCCGGGGTGCGTCAGGCCGTCGAGATGAACCTGCTCCTCGCCGACGGCGACCGGTACTCCTTCCGCCATGCGCTGCTCGGGGAGGCGGTCTACGACGACCTGCTGCCCAGCGAGCGGGTGCGCATGCACGCCCAGTACGTCTCGGCGCTCACCGAGGGTGCCGCGCGCGGCTCGGCGGCGGAGCTCGCGCGGCACGCGCGGCGTGCCGCCGACCAGGACCGGGCCACGCTCGCGGACATCGAGGCCGGTGACGAGGCCGTCACGGTCGGTGCCCCGCAGGAGGCGGCCCGCCACTACGAGCACGCGCTGGAGGCGCTTGCCGAGCCGGGCCGTGCCGCACGGCTGGGTGTGGACCACGCCGACGTGGTGGCCCGGGCGGCCGATGCGCTGCGGGCGACGGGCGACGTGACCCGCGCCGCCGCGCTCGTGGGCGAGGAGCTGGCCCGGCTGCCGGCCGATCATCCGGCCGGCTCACGTGCCCGGCTGCTGAGCCTGCGGGCGACGCTGCTGCTCATGACCGAGACCGACCAGGACTTCCTGGCGCTCTCCCGCGAGGCGGCGGCGATGGCGGAGGGCGCCGAGGAGCGGTACCGCGCCCGGGTGCTGGCCGACCACGCCCGGATCCTCACGGCGCTGGAGGGGTCCGTAGGACACAGCCCAGACCCTCAGCTGCAGGAGGAGGCCCGGCGTGCTGCTGCCGAGGCCCTCACGCTCGCCGAGCGGCTCGAGCTGCCCAAGCTCGCCTCCGAGGTGGCGACGACGCTCGGCACCGTGGCCGAGAACGTCCGCGCGGCGCTCGAGGAGGCCGTCCGGCAGGCGGCCGGGGCGGACGCGATCGACGCCGAGCTGCGTGCCCGGTGGCTCCTCGCCCGCTCGCACCAGGACGAGGCCGACTGGGACGCGGCCGTGGGGTGGTTCCGTTCGGCGATGGAACGCGGGCTCGCGGCCGGGCTGCCGTGGGCGCCGTACAGCCTGGAGAGCCGGTGGCAGCTGGTGCTCGTCCTGTACGCGCGCGGCGCGTGGGACGAGGCGCTCGCGCTGGCTGCGCTCGCCGACGACGAGCGGGGCGCCGCCGTGCCGCGGGCGCTGCTCGAGGTCGCCCGGCTCGAGGTGCTCGCCGCCCGGGGCGAGGACGTGCTGGGACGGCTGCGCGCCCTGCGCCCGCTGTGGCCCGAGGAGGGCGGGATAGCGGTGTACGCCGCCGCGATCGAGATCGAGGCGTACGGGCGCAGCGCCGACGCGGCCGCCGCGACCGCGTGCTACGACGACGTCGTCGCGGTCCTGGGCCGGATCTGGACCGACCAGTTCGCCGGCAAGGTTCGCCTCGCCGCGCAGACCCTCTCGGCGCTCGCCCGGGCCGTGCCGGCGACGAGCGCTGCCGAGCGGCGGGCCCTGGCGGAGCGGGCGGACGGCCTGCTCGCCGACGGCCGGCTCGTCGGCGAGCGGTTCGCCGCGCTGCCCGGCCGGTGGGGCGTCGAGGGCGCGGCCTGGGAGCGCAGGCTGGTGGCGGAGCACCTGCGCGTGCGGTGGCTCGCCGGCGTCGACCCGCCCGGGCGCGAGGAGCTGGTCGAGGCCTGGACGTCAGCCGTGGCGGCGTTCGAGACGCTGGGGCACCTGCCGGAGCTGGCCCGCGTGCGCACCTCGTACGCCCAGACCCTGCACCTGCTCGGCGACCGCCAGGCCGCCCGCGAGCAGGCCACCGCCGCGCGGGCCACGGCCGAGGACCTCGGATGGGTCGTGCTGCTGGAGGAGCTGGACGCGTCCGAGCGGACGGACCGGGGCCCAACCGGTCGCGCCGGCGGGGCAGGGTCCCGGCTGACGGCCCGGGAGCTGGAGATCCTCGCCCTGCTCGCGGAGGGCCGCACCAACGGGGAGATCGGCAAGCAGCTGTTCATCGCCACCAAGACCGTCAGCGTCCACGTCTCCAACATCCTCGGGAAGCTCGGCGCGGCGGGCCGGACCGAGGCGGCCGCGATCGCCCGGCGTGACGGTCTGCTGGGCTGACTCCCGGCACGCACGCCGCGGGGTCAGGACTCCGGGAGAGCTGCCCCGGCGTAGGTGCCGAAGGACCAGAGGTTCCCCTCCGGGTCCCGGACGGCGAACTCGCGGCTGCCGTAGTCGGTGTCGTCCAGCGGCCGCAGGATGTCGGCACCGCGGGCGACGACGCGCTCGTACAGGCCGTCGACGTCCCGGGTGACCACGTAGGCGCCGACCGTCCCGGGCGGGCGGGACCACGCGGCGTCGGGACGGTGGGTGCCGAGCATGACGCCGCCGGGCCCCTCGGGCCAGCGCAGCTCGGCGTGATCGACGGTGCCGTCGTCCTGCGCGTACCTCGCGGTGACGACGAACCCGAAAGTCTCGACGTAGTAGTCGATCAGGCCGGACGCGTCGTGCGCGTGCAGGGTGACGAAGACGGCCGGTCCGGTCGTGGTGCTGTCCGTGTGCTCAGTCATGCGTCCAGGTTGCGGCACGACCGTGGCCGCCGTCTTGAATGTTCCGGAACTCCTCGGCGATCCAGCCGCGGGGAGAGGTGCCCGTGTACCGGTTGAACTCGCGGGACAGGTGGGCCTGGTCCGCGTACCCGGTCTCCGCGGCGACCCGCGCGAGCTCGGTGCGGCCGGTGCGGCGGATGCGCTCGGCGATCGCGCTCGAGGCGTGCTCGAAGCGCATGAGCCCGGCCACGGCCTTCGGGGACCGGCCGAGCTCCCGCCGGAACAGCGTGCCGAGGTGCCGGGCCGAGAGCTGGACCTCCCTGGCCACCATCTCCACCGGCATGCGGCCGCCGGAGCGCTCGAGCAGGTGCCACGCATGCACCAGCTCGGGCCGCAGCCGCGTCCGGTCGAGGGCCGAGCGCGCGAGGAGCTCCTCGGCGACGAGGCGGAACGCCTGGGGCCAGCCGGTGGTCTCCGTCAGCCGCTGGTGCAGGCGGGTGGCCCACGCGCCGAGGAACGACGTGCCGTCGAAGTCCGTGACGCTGAGCTCCGCGGCCGGGGCGCCGAGCACCGCCCGGGCGGCGAGCGGGTGCAGCGCCAGCTGGACCCCCGCCTGTCCGGGCCGTTGCCGCACGTAGGAGGCGGTCGTGTGCAGACCCCCGAGGATCACCGGTACCGGCCGCACGTCTGCGAGCCCGGGCTCGGTCGGCGCCGCCTCCACGCCCTCGTCGAGGGTGACGATGAAGGTCAGCCGTGAGGACGGCAGCCCCCGGTGCAGCGGCGCCGGCAGGCCCAGTGCCCGGTAGCCGACCATCGCGGAGACGCCCGGCGCACTGCGGGGCGGCGCCGTGGCGAACTCCCAGCCGGGCTCGGGCTCAGCCATGACACGACCGTACGCTGGTCATCCGACGCTCGCGGCCCCCGCACCGTCGGCGGGCACCGGCTCCAGGCCACCGATCGTCCGCCGTCGCAGACGCCTCGCGAGCACCGCGAACCCGACCGAGGCGAGGACCGCGGCACCGGTGGCGAGGACCGGCAGGAGCTGGACGGACCAGCGGTCGACCACCCCGCTGCCGAGCGCGGCGCCGACGGCGATGCCGAGGTTCATCGCCACCGGCATGAGGGTGCCGGCGGTGGCGCGGTGGGCGAGGCCCGCGGCGCGCATCATCGCCACCTGCACGGCCGGGCCGATGGCGCCGGTGACCACGCCCCACGCGACGACGACCGCGACGTCGAGCCCCGCCGAGCGCCCGAACGCGAGCATGCTCGCCAGGCTCGCCGTGAGCAGGAGCGACACTGCCACCGGGCTGAGGTGCGGGTGCCGGTCGCTCGCGGCGCCCACCAGGACCACGCCCCCGGCACCGACCGCACCGAACACCACCAGGAGCAACGGCGTGGGCAGCGTGCTGGGCGCGAAGAGCTCGGCGACGAACGTGAAGGCGGCGAAGTGCGCGACGAGCGTCAGGCCGCCCAGCGCCCCGATCACGAGGACGTGCCGCAGCACCCGGCGGGGCGCGCCGCCGGCCTCGGCGTCCGACGTCCCCGTGCCGTGACCGGTGTGCGTCGTCCCCAGGACCGGCGTACGCGGCAGCACCGCCCGGACCGCGACGGCGGTCAGCAGCCCGGCCACACCGAGCGCGACGAACGGCAGGCGCCATCCGGCCGCCTCCGCGACGGCGTTCCCCGCCGGGATGCCTGCGACGGTGCCGAGCGTGCCACCGAAGAGCACGATCGCCGTCGCGCGGGCGATCCGGTGCTCGGGGACGATCGAGGCGGCGTGGGCGTTGACGGTGGACCACAGCAGGCCGGTCGCCGCCGCGGCGACCAGCCGGGAGCCCATCGCCAGGCCGTAGCTGCCCGCCATCGACGTCACGAGGGTCGCGAACGCGAAGACGCTCATGGCGACGGCGATGACGGTGGTGCGGTCGTAGCGCGCCGTCAGACGGGCCAGGGGGAAGCTCGCCACGACGACGGTGAGGGCCCAGGCGGAGACGAGCAGCCCGGCCTGGGCGACCGGCACGTCGAGGTCCGCCGCGAGGGTGGGCAGCACCGCCGTCGGCATCATCTCGCCGCTGACGACGACGAAGACCGCCAGCCCCAGGGTCAGCAGGGCGGGCCACGGAAGGGTCTCGCCGGTCCGGTTCACGCTCATGCCCGCGACGCTAGACTTTGACATTGATGTCAATGTCAAGGCCATTCGTCGAGAGGAGTCGGCCGTGACCACGAGGGGTCGGCCATGAAGATCGGTGAGCTCGCCCGACGTACCGGCGTGGCGCCGCGGCTGCTGCGCTACTACGAGCAGCAGGGACTCCTCTCCGCGGACCGCGCGGCGAACGGCTACCGCTCCTACACCGAGGAGGACGTCGCCCGCGTGGAGCGGGTGGCCGGGCTTGTCCGCTCGGGCGTCCCCACCCGCCTCGTCCGCGCCATCCTGGACATCGAGGGCCGGCGCTCCGCGGAGCTCGCGGCCACCTGCACCAGGTCCCTCGCCGAGCAGCTCACCGCCGAGCTCGGCCAGATCGACAGCCGGATCGCGTGCCTGACGAAGAGCCGCGAGGCGATCCGCGGCTTCCTGGCGAGGACCGAGCACCAGGATCTGCTGCCGGCCCAGCGCTGAGGCCCAGCACTGAGGCCCAGCGCCCTCGCCTCACCCCTCGGGCGGGGCGAGGTCGGCCAGGCCGTCGGCCACGGGCACCTCGGCGCCGGGCCGCATGCCGTCCCGCACCACCCGGTCCCCCAGCGGCTCGGCGAGCCGCACGGTGGTGATCAGAGGGACGGCCATCTGCGCGCACATCCGGTCGTGCCGGGTCGCGTGGCGGACCACGACGTACGCGGACAGCTCGACCTCGCTGTCGGACTCGCTCACCTCGACCCGCCCGGGGTCCCCGCACCCGGGGACCCCGCCCACGTACCGCACCACGAGGTCGTTCCCGTCCGCCGCGACGGCCTCGACCGGGGCCTGCCGCTCCCGGTCGAAGCCGACGAGCAGGGCGTACAGCATGAGCAGCACGCCGAGGCACACCGCGCTCACGACGATCCACATCGCCGAGACCCGGACGCGGTCCCGCGCCTCCTTGGGCAAACCGTTCACGGGCACCATCCTGCCGCGCGACGCACCCGACGGCACGGCCCGCGGCGACGCGTCCGCGCCGCCACCGGCTCCCGGGCTACTTGATCCCGGAGATGCGGATGCCGCTGATGATGTACCGCTGGAAGACGAGGAACAGCACGATCACCGGCAGCGCCGCGAGGGTGGAGCCGGCCAGCAGCATCCCGTACTCGACCCGGCGCTCGGACCGGAACGTGGCGAGGTACTGCTGGATCTGCGTCAGCGAGCTGTCCGGCTCGGTGATGGTCATGATCGGCCACACGTACGCGTTCCAGAACGCCAGGAACGAGGTGATGCCGACGACGACGAACACGGGCTTGGACAGTGGCAGGAAGATCCGCAGGAAGATCTGCCACCGCGAGCACCCGTCGAGCAGCGCCGCCTCCTCGATCGACGTCGGGATGCCCAGGTAGAACTGGCGGATGAAGAAGATGTGCACCGCCGCCGTGGCGCCCGGGATGACCAGGACCGCGAGCGTGTTCAGCATGCCCATCCTGGTGACCACGATGTAGGAGGTCAGCAGGATGGCCATCTGCGGGATGAACATCGTGCCGAGCACGATCGCCCACAGCGTCCGCTTGAACGCGAAGTCCAGTCGCGCGAAGCAGTACGCCGCCATCGAGTTCACGGTCAGGCTCAGGGTCGCGAAGAGGATCGCCCCGCCGAACGTCACGCCCAGGGCCCGCATGAACGCGGGGTCCTGGACGATCTCGACGTAGTTCTGCGGATACCAGATGTCCGGGAAGAACTGGAACGGGGAGGTCACCACCTCGCTGCGGGCCTTGAACCCGGAGATCGTCATCCACGCCAGCGGCAGCAGCGCCGCCACCACCACGACGGCGGACGCCAGGTAACGGGCGACGGTGCCGAGCGGTCCCGTGCTGCGGGCCGAGCGGCGCAGCCGGCGCTGTGGTGTGCGGGTGTCCGCCGCAGCGGCCACCTCGGCGCCGAGGGTCGTCGCCGAGGTCTGTCCGGTCATCGTCATCAGTCGTCCACCGCCTTCTCGGAGTTGATGAGCCGGAAGATGACGGCGGAGAGCCCGCCGAGCACGAGGAACAGCAGGAGGGCGCCGGCGATCGCGTATCCGGGGTACAGGTCGTTGGTGAACCGCTGGAAGATCAGCAGGTTCGGCAGCAGGGTCGACTGGGTCGGCCCGCCGGTGGTCATGATCAGCGGGAGCTCGTACTGCTGGATCGTCGCGACGAAGGTCGTGACCAGCAGGTACAGCATGATGTTCTTCATCAGCGGGATCGTGATGAAGACGGTCCGCTGGAACCAGTTGGCCCCCTCCAGCTCGGCGGCCTCGTAGTAGCTCTCCGGGATGTCCAGCAGGCCGGCGAGCATGATGAGGGACGCCAGGCCCAGCGCGAGCCAGATCTGCGGGACGGTCAGCGCGTACAGCGCGGTCTCCGCCGACCCCAGCCAGGGCACGTCCGCCACCCCGACGAGGCTGAGCAGGTAGTTCACCAGGCCCTGCCGGTACTCGTAGACGAGGACGAACACGATCGAGGCGATGACGCCGGAGATCACCGTCGGGATGTAGATGCTCACCTTCAAGACGGTGGCCATCCGCGCGCCCATGGACTTCACGAGGTTCGCGAAGACGAACGCGATGACCAGGATCGTGGGCACCGAGATGCCCGAGAACACCAGGCCGCGGACGATCGACTCACGGAACGTCGGGTCGGCCAGCACCATGCGGAAGTTGGCCAGCCCGACGAACACGCTCGGCTCGTAGAAGCTCCACCGCTGGAAGCTGACGAACCACGCGTACAGCAGCGGCACGATGACGAACGTCGTCAGCAGCACCAGCGCCGGGGCCAGCATGAGGAAGGCCGTCCGGTTGTCCTTGCGGCGCGGCCGGTTCGGTGCGGGCGGCTCGGGCGCCGCGGTGGCGGCGCCCGAGCCGGTGGTCACAGCGGCCATGGCCTAGGCCCCGGGACCGGTGCCGGCGAGCTGCGAGTTCTGGATCTCGACCCGGATCTTCTCGGTCGCCTCGGCGAGCGCCTGGTCCACGTCGGTGCCCTGCATCGCCGCCTCGATCGCCTCACCCATGGCCAGGCTGACGTTGAACGGGTAGGTCGGCTCCGGCTCCGCGAAGGGGACGATCTCCTCCTGGATGACCTGGTTGAACGGGTTGACGTCCTCGACGTCGGGGGACTCGCTGATCGCCTGGGCGACCGACTCGCGCGGGGAGACCTTCGAGTACACGGTCGCCTCGAAGAAGGGCAGCACGTTCTCGACGTCGCCGCCGAGCGCCCACTCGATGAAGGACGCCGCGGCCTCGGGGTTCTCGGAGTTGCCGTCCACCACGAGCGACCAGCCGCCGAGGGTCGCGGTGGTCTGCCCCGTCCCACCGTCGAACGTCGGCATCGGGGCGACCGCCACGTTCTCGACGAGGTCCGGGTAGTCCGCGAGCAGCTGGCTCGCCGCCCACGAGCCGTTCGCCATCATGGCGTACTCGCCGTCTCCGAACGTCGAGGCGTCCGGGTAGGCCAGGCCGTCGGCGGGCGGGATGGAGCCGGCCTCGAACATGTCCTGGAAGGCCTGCAGGAGCGGGGCGTACTCGTCGGTGGCGGCCGGCTCAGACCAGTCGTCGCTGATCGGCAGGTGGCCGGCCACGTTGTGCTGGTAGCCCCAGGTGGACCAGGCCAGGTCGTTGGCGTTCTGGGCCAGGCGCAGGCCGAAGACCGAGTCCGAGGTGAGCGTGGCCGCGTACTCCTCGAGCTCGTCCCAGGTCTGCGGCGGCCCCTCGAGGCCCGCCTCCTCGAAGAGGTCGGTGCGGTAGTACAGCACCGCGGACGGCTCGACGAGCAGCGGGTAGGCGTACTCCTCGCCGTCGTAGGACACCATGCCGCGGACGTTGTCCTGCAGGTCGTCCCAGGCCTCGGCGCCGATGAGGTCACCGAGCGGGTGCAGCTGGCCGGTCCGGGCGCCGTCGGGGATGTTGCCGTAGCTCTGGGTGTAGACGTCGGGCGCGTTGCCGGCCGCCTGCGCGGCGGTCATCCGCTGGTCCCACGCGTCACCGGGGACGACCGTGAGCCGGACGTGGACGTCGTCCTGGGACTCGTTGAAGGCCTCGACGATCCCCTCGTACCACTCGTTCTCCTCGTCGGTGTAGTTCGTCTGCCAGAACTCGACGGTGGTGGCGCCCTCGGGTGCCGGCTCGCCGCCGCCCCCGCCGCCACCGGGCCCGCCCTCGGGCGTGCCGCTGCAGGCGGCGAGCACCACGGCTGCCGCGGCAACCGTGCCGATGCCGCCGAGGCGGCGCTTGTTGATGGAGTACATCCCATCCTCCTCGATGAGTGGCTCGAGCGAGCCGGTGGAGACCTCGCCGTGCGCGGCGAGGCCGGTGAGTCAGGCGGCCGGCGGGTCAGGTTCCCGCGAGGGCCGCACGTTCGGTGGGTCTCACAGCCGGGGCAGCCGGTGCTCGACCGCCGGCAGCTCCAGGCCGGACGCGGGCTCCGCCTGGTACCAGTAGGCGACCGAGGACAGGTCGTCGCACCGCTTGTTGGCGTGACCGTGCTCGATGGTGACCCGGATCGAGCGGGTGAAGGTGACCGGGTCCTCGACGTGGAAGCGGTAGGTCGAGATCTGACCGCTCCAGTTCTCCCCGCCGGGGAGCGTCAGACCGTGGTACGGCGCGGCATAGCTCTGCGAGGGGCACCACGCCGTGTTGAAGTAGTCCTCCGTCCCGGTCCCGTGCAGGCTCGGTGGGAACGGCTCGCCGTCGACGAAGATCATGTCGTCGCCCTCGCCGTACCAGTTCCAGTCGGAGGTGTGGCGCAGGTTCGTGATGTTCAGGACGCACCCGACGTAGTGGCCCCGTCCGGTGGTCTCGAGGATGGTGTAGTTCCCCTCGCCGGTGAGGTTGGTGCCGCCGAAGAGGTACTCGGAGTTGGTCTGGGTGCCCTGGTCCTCGCCGTCGGTGGGCACCTGCCGGTTCCACGACGCGTGAAAGCGGCCGAGGCCGTCCTCGAGCGCGTCGAACGCGTCGTAGTCGATGTAGTAGTAGAACCACATGACCTCCTCCTCGCACTCGCTCGTCAGCTCGAAGCGGGCGCGCGTGGTGAAGGGCATGTGGAAGAAGGAGTTGAAGCCCTTCCCGTCCTGCGGGCTCATCTGCAGCGGGAGGGAGGCGAAGTTCGCGGTGCGGGCGTGGCCGACGCCGAAGAAGTCACCGAGGGGCACCAGCACGCTCGGGGCCGGCGAGTCGTCCCAGTAGATCTTCAGCACCAGGCGGCGCAGGTGGTCCTGGTCGGCGCTGTCCGGCGTCTGCGGGTCACGCGGGGCCACGGTCATCCAGATGTGGTTCACCGAGCCGGCACCTCGGATGTCGGCGAGCTCGACCGTCTCGCCCGGACGGACGGTCAGGCGGTCCTCGTTCCCGCCGGTGCGGTCCCAGCTGGACGCGCGCAGGCGGCGGTGGTTCCGCAGCCGGGGCAGGTCACGCAGGCTGGATCCGTAGGAGCCGTATCCGGATGGCATCGGGGTCGCGTCCTCCGCATGTCGAGGGGTGCCTCGGGAGAGGCGTCAGTAAACGATTTCTGGACGGTATTGCGGGACTCGGGGAGCGTCAAGCGAACCTGCCCGGCCGTCACCGAACGGTGACCTTCTCAGCCGTCGGCGAGGTAGACCTCCAGCTCGCTGAGGGTCGTGTAGCGGGCCCACCCGCCGGGCGGGCCGACCAGCCGGACGCCGTCGCACTCCTCCGGCGCGAACCGTGCCGTGAAGGCTCGGCGGCCGGTCGCCGTGGGATCGGCCGGGTAGGGACGGTCGAGGCGCTGCTCGCGCACCGGCTGCCAGCGTCCGGCCCGACGGACCTCGACCACCGGCGGCTCGGCGAACCAGCCGCCGTTGTAGTCGCGCGCGCCGGAGACCCAGCGGACGGTGTCCACGCGGTACCGGCGGGTCCAGGTGTAGCCCCAGTGGTCATGCGTCTTCGCGGATCCGTTCCAGCTGTCCTCGGCGCGCTCGGTGGAGCCGTCGGCCAGGACCTCGGGGTGGCCGCTGCGGGTCATCCGGGCGATCGGGACGGCGCCGGTGCCCCGCGCCAGGTTGCGTCGCGGGTCCGGGGAGTTGGTGGCGGCACCGGGCTCGGGCACCCCCAGGCGGACCCGGCGCAGCGAGAAGTGGTACGCGCTGCCGGAATAGCTGGAGGCGCGGACGAACCAGTTCGACTGGAGCCACATGTCCTGCCCGTCCGCGGAGATGAACTTCGACGGGATGGTGGTGCCGTAGCCACCGTGCCGCGGGTGCGGGCCGAGCGGGCCCGTCCACGGGAACGGCCCGAAGTCGTGGGAGTGGACGTGCCGCCAAGGGCCCCAGGGCGCGGGGGCCTCGTACAGCTCGAAGGTGAACTCGCACCAGGAGCTGTACACGAACCGCCGCAACGGCGCGACGTAGACGACGCCACCCTGTGCGATCACCGACGGCCCTTCCGGCGCGCGGGGCACGGTGGCGGCGTCCGCGGCCGGGGCGTAGGGGCGGCGCCGGTCCGTGAGGACCGCGCGCTTGTCCTCGATGCGCGGGCTCCAGCGCGCTCCGCCGTCCGGGCCGGTGCCGGTCCAGAACTCCCACGCGTCGCGGTCGAGCACCCGGCCTGCCGGGACCCGGGCGAGGAAGAGCTCCTGCGGGTCGGGGACGACCTGGCGCATCGAGGTGCGCCAGTTGCCGTCGAGACCGTAGGCGTAGACGAAGCCGACGCCCTCCGTGCCGTCGGTGCCGAGGACCCGGGCGTGCTCCTGCGAGCGGCCGAGGTCGAGGAACATCACGGTGGTGAACAGGTGGTCGGTGAACATCGGCCCGTCCGGGGCGCGCCAGGTACGGCCGTAGTCGTCGGAGGCGACGACGCCGGCCGCCGGCGCCTCGTCGAAGATCCTCTCCGGCGTGCAGGCGAGATCCTGCACGGCGAGGTACAGCTCGTCGCGCCCGTCGCCGTTCCCGTCGACGGCGACGATGCCGGTGGGCTTGGAGTTCACCAGCGCCGGGTCGCCCCAGATCGGGGCGACGTCGCGACCGGCAGCCAGCCGCTCGCCGGTCAGGCCGGTCTCGGGCGTGCCCTCGATGCGGCTGACGACGATGTCCGTGTACTCCCCGTCGGAGAACCCGGCGCCGTCACCGTTCGCGGTGTACAGGTGCCCGTCGTCCGCCCAGGCCGTCGGCCAGAGGTCACCGTCGCTGTCCGTGCGTACCGAGGCGCCCTCCTCGATCTGGACGGTCGCGAAGAAGTCGGAGGCGGGCGGGGTCTGGGTCATGTCTCCTCGCGGGTGGTGCCGGGCCGGCCCGGGTCGGGCGCGGCACGGGTGCCGGCCCGGGTCGGGCGCGGGTGCTGGTGCTGGTGCGGCCCTCGGCACGCATCGAGTGCCGAGGTACTTGTGAGAGTAATCGTTTTCTGATTCCATCGCCGCATGTCTTCGTCCACGGATCTCAGCCCGTACCGCCTGCCGAGCACGGCAGCCCCCAAGAGCACCCCTGCCGGGACCGTCTATCTGACGACGAGCGGCGACTCGCGCGAGCCCGCCAACCTCGCCGCCTGGCCGCTGCAGGCCGAGCTCGAACGGCTCGTCACGGAGCAGGTCCGGGCCGCCGGCAAGGACGTCGTGCGGGCCTTCGAGCCGGCCGAGCACGGGTTCGTCAGCAGCCAGCGGATGGGCCTCGAGGTCTTCAAGAACGTCCCGTCGGACGCGCCGCTGATCGTCGCGATCGCGAACTGGCAGTACTCGCACCACGTGCTGGCGGGCCTGCGCACGCACCGCGGCCCGATCCTCACCGTCGCGAACTTCGCGCCGGACTGGCCGGGCCTGGTCGGGCTGCTGAACCTCAACGCGTCGCTGACCAAGGCGGGCGTGCAGTACTCCACGCTGTGGACGGTCGACGGCACCGACGAGTGGTTCCGCAGCCACCTCGCCACCTGGCTGGAGACCGGCAGCGTCACGCACGACACCTCGCACGTGCGCGACCTGCCCGCGCTGCCCCAGAACGCGGAGACCGAGCTCGGGGTCGCGCTGGCCGAGCAGCTGCGCACGGAGAAGGCGATCATCGGCGTCTTCGACGAGGGCTGCATGGGCATGTACAACGCGATCATCGACGACGAGATGCTCAACCCCCTGGGCATCTACAAGGAGCGGCTCTCCCAGTCCGAGCTCTGGGCTCAGATGCAGACCGTGCCGGACGAGGAGGCGGACGCGGTCGGGGCGTGGCTGCGCGAGGCGGGCATGACCTTCCGGCTCGGGTCGGACCCGGCCACCGAGCTGACCGAGGACCAGCTGCGCTGGCAGTACAAGATGTACATCTCCGCCCTGCGCCTGTCCGACGACTTCGGCCTGGACGCCGTCGGCATCCAGTACCAGCAGGGCCTGAAGAACGTCTGCCCCGCCTCCGACCTGCCGGAGGGCCTGCTGAACAACGTCTCCCGGCCGCCGGTGACGAGCCGCGACGGCTCCCGGGTGCTCTACGACGGCGCCCCGCTCCCCCACTTCAACGAGGTCGACGAGGGCGTGGCCGTCGACGCGCTGGTCACGAACCGCATCTGGACCGCGATGGGCCTGGACCCGGCCACCACGCTGCACGACGTGCGCTGGGGCGAGGACTACGACGGCCGGTTCGTCTGGGTCTACGAGATCTCCGGCTCCGTGCCGGCCTCGCACCTGACCGGTGGGTACGCCGGCGCGGAGGGCTGGCGGCAGGGCACGGTGTTCTTCCCGGCCGGCGGCGCCACCATCAACGGCGTCTCCAAGCCGGGCGAGATCGTCTGGTCCCGCGTGTTCATCGCCGACGGCGGGCTGCACGTGGACATCGGCCGCGCCAGCGTGGTCGAGCTCCCCGAGGAGGAGACGCGTCGGCGCAAGGAGTCCACCAACCCCGAGTGGCCGATCGCGCACGTGGTGCTGCACGGCGTGACGCGGGACCAGTTCATGGCCCGCCATCAGGCCAACCACGCCCAGGTCGCCTACGCGCCCGACGCCGCCACGGCGGACAAGGCCCTGCTCGCCAAGGTCGCCATGTTCGACGCGCTCGGGGTGCAGGTGCACCTCTGCGGCGACGTCGCGATCTGAGCGGGCTCACTCGCCACCGACGCCCCGGTACCGGGCGTCGACCGCGCCGGGCGTCGACCGCGCCGGGCGTCAGCGCGCCCGGCGCGGTCGGCGTCAGCCCGCGCTGAGCGCCTCGTAGCGGGCCGCCGACCAGGCGCCGTCCTCCAGGGGCACGAGCTCGACGTCGAGGGCCCGGCGGCCGTGGGTCAGGGACGCCGGGAGCTCGAAGGTGTCCTCGAGCCACCGGTGGGTCTCGTTGGCCAGGGGCTGGCGCCACACGCCCGCGTCCCGGCCGTCGACCGTGACCCGCACGGCCTGGCCCGCCCGGACCTGGTCGGACGTGCGACGCAGGGTGACGCCGTCGTTCCGCGGGTCTACGGCGAGCGTGAACGACACGGGTCCCGTGGTGCGCTCGACCGTGTCGGTGACCTGCACGTCGTCGTGGTCGCCCTCGTAGGTCGAGGTCAGGGTGGCGACCTCGCCGTCGGAGACGTACCCGTGGTCGGCCTCCGATTCCGCAGACCCGACGTCGAGGGTGTCGGTGACCCGCAGCGCCGGACGCTCCCGGTGCCCGTACCAGAAGGCGGTGGACCCGTAGTGGCCGGGCTCGTTCGCCTCCGGGCCGTGCTCGATGCCGAATCGGAGGCCGGAGCCGAACGCGACCGCGTCCCCGATCATGAGCCGGTAGGCCGCGTCGCACTGGTACGTGCAGCCGAATGACCCGGTCTCCATCTCCGGCGCCCCGTTCATCGGGTTGGAGAACTGCTGGCGGTTGAAGTACCAGCCGCCCTGGTAGAAGTCCTCGGAGCCGGTGCCGTGGATCTGCGGGGTGCGGGAGCCGTCGACGTAGACGCGCTCGTCGCCCTCGAGGTAGTTGCGGACGTTGCCGCTGGTGATGTGCCCCTCCATGGTGTGGTTGACGCCGACGAACTTGCCGGCGCCGGCCACGTCGAGGAAGACCCAGTCCTCGCCGTCGACGGTGTCTCCCGCGCGGGAGGTGGCCTGGAAGTAGCCCTGACCGCGGTCGGCCAGCCCCGCCGCGCGGCCCCGGTCGCGGTCGAACGTGACCGACGCGTCACCGGAGCGCAGGGTGTGGTCCGAGGTGTTGACCAGCTCGACGCGGGCGCCGCGCAGGAACGGCATCGGCCACCACGAGTAGTATGAGCCGTCCGGCGCGGTCTCCATCGCGTACATCAGGGCGTGCACCTCCGCCTCGCCGAGGCCGGAGCCGAAGAACTCCCCGACCGGCGCGTCGACGGTCCGTGCGCCGTCGAAGGTCATCCGCAGCCGCAGGCCCCGGAGCAGCTCGTCGGAGCGGACCACCTCCTCCTCGTCGGTCCGGTCGGGCGGGAGCTGGTAGGTCTGCTCGCCCTGCCAAGTCTGGTCGACGATCTGGTAGTCGTGCGCGGCCTCGCTGGCGCGTGCCTCCTGCGAGGGGCCGACGTCGACCTCGTCGGTACGGACCTCCGCACCACCGACGACGGAGTCCACCCAGTAGCGGAACTCCGAGTAGTCGATCCCCGCGGAGACGAACTCGTTGCGGATCGTGATCTCGTCCTTGCCCGCGGTGACGGAGGCAGGCAGGTCGACGGTCTGGGTGACCCAGCCGAGCGCAGGCCCGACCGGCTCCCAGGTGCCGACCTGCTCGCCGTCCACCCAGACCGTGGCGCGCTGGTCGGTGGAGATGGTGTCGAACCGGCGCGTCAGCCGCACGCCCTCGTTGTCGGGGTCGACGGCGACGGTGAAGGTCGAGGAGCCGGTGAACGCACGACCGTCGTCGGTCACGGTCTCACCCGTCGGGGACCCGATGACCTCCGGCAGCCGCAGGCGCAGCTCGTCGACGACGCCGGGACCGTGTGCGTCGAGGAGGCGGACCCGCTCCCCCGGCGCGAGCCGGAGCTCGGTGTCGGACGTGCGGGGACGGGCGGCGGCGGGCTTGGGATCCTCCTCGCCCCAGGACCGGGCGGCTGCCAGCACGTCGGTGGGGACCTCCTGCGGGTCGAAGGTCTCGATGCCCTGCGCCGTCGGGAAGCTCCGGTGGGAGACGTGGTAGAAGTACGGGTTCTGCGTGGTCGAGATCCGCATCGACTCCCGGTACGGCATGGGCACGCGGAGGTAGACGCCGCCGGAGGACTGGTCGGCGTTGGCCACGAAGGGGTGCACGAACGGCCCGCCGACCTCGCCGTCGACGACGTCCTGCAGCGAGGCGTCCAGGACCGTCTCGCCGTCGAGCTCGATGACGATGTTGCCGGTGGCGGTGACGTCACCGCCGTCGCGGGTGAACCAGATGGACTGCACCTCGCCGGCGCCGGTGTCCTCTGCGAGGACGCAGCCGGAGGCCGTCTCGCGCAGGCAGGAGTACGTGCCCTCGAACCCGTCGTTGTTGCCACCGGTGCGGTCGAAGCTGGAGAACTGGCGGGTCTGGACGCCCGTGGTCAGCTCCGGGAGCCGGTCCAGCTGGCGATAGGTCTCCCAGCCCACCGGGCCGACGTCGGGCGCGGGCACGGCGTGGGCGGCGCCTGCCGCGGACAGCCCGTCCAACCCGGACAGCCCCGCGGCCACCAGCGCCACGGCCGGAACAAGTGCGGCGGCTCGACGTCTCATCACTGACCTCCCAGCTCGGTGTACAGCTCGGATGCGTTCTCCTCGGTCACCAGCTGCGTCTGGAGGACCTGCTCCTGCTCGACCTCGGTGCACTCGAGAAGGATCTGCTGGGCGGTCTCGACCGCCTCGCGCCCGCCTGTCGGATACACGAAGGTCGCGGACAGCCGACCCTCCTCCACGGCGCGGATCCCGCCGGAGGGGATGGGCAGTGCGTCGATGCCGATGAACTCCATCTCCTCGGCGCGCCCGGCCGACTGGGCGGCGAGGTACGCACCCTCCGCCATGGGGTCGTTGTGGGCGTAGACGACGTCGATCTCCGGGTTGGCCTGGTAGATGGCCTCCGCCTGGCTCTGGCCCAGCTCCCGCAGCCAGTCGCCGACGCCGTCGGCGACCACCTCGATCTCGGGGACGGAAGAGATGCCCTCCGCGAAGCCCTCGGAGCGTTCCTGCGCGGGCGTGGAGCCGGGCAGGCCCTTGATCTCGACGACGTTCCCGCCGTCGGGCAGCAGCTCGGTGGCGACGTACTCCCCCGCCGCGCGGCCGATCTCGAAGTTGTCCGCCCCGATGAACTGCGTGTAGGAGTCGCCCTCGATCTTGCGGTCCAGGACGATGACCGGGATGCCCTCGCCGTAGGCCCGCTCCACGACGGCGGTCAGCGGGGCGGCCTCGTTCGGGCTGATGATGAGCAGGTCGATCCCCTGGGCGAGGAAGTTCTCGACGTCGCTGACCTGCTTGGCGTTGTCCTGGGCGGCGTCGGCGAAGACGACCTCGAACTGCGGCACCTCCTCGGCGGCGGCCCGGATGTCGTCGTCCATCTGCTGCCGGTACGGCTCCGCGACGTTCGCCTGGCTCATCCCGATGAGGTACTCCCCGTCCTGGCCCTCGCACTCCGCCGGGGACCCACCGCCGCCGGTGTTGTCACCGACGCCCGGGGCGTCGCTCTCGGTGCCGCAGGCCGCGAGGCCCACGGTGGTGGCGGCGAGGAGCCCGAGAGCCGCCACCCGCCGGGGTCGCAGGGCTGGTGTGCGCATGGTGTGCCTTTCTGGTCGTGCCCGGGTCACTTCTGCCCGGGGCGGAACGCCTGGACTCCGGCGGCGACGACGATGATCACGCCCTTGATGAGGAGCTGGACGTTCGAGTCGATGTTGTTCAGCGCGAGGATGTTGTTCAGGACACCGAGGAGCACCGCGCCGGCGATGGTCCCCGGGATCGTGCCGATCCCGCCCATGAGGCTGGTCCCCCCGATGACGACGGCGGCGATCGCGTCGAGCTCGTACCCCATCCCGTCGTTGGGGCTGCCCTGGTTGAGCTGACCGGCGTGGATGATCCCGGCGAGCGCGGACAGGAGCCCGGCGATGGCGAAGACCGCGACCTTGATGCGGGTGGTGTTGACCCCGGACAGCCGGGCGGCCCGCTCGTTGCCGCCGACCGCGTAGACGTGGGAGGCGAACACGGTGTGCCGGACGAGCAGGATCGCGATGACGCTGACGGCCAGGAAGATCAGCGCCGGGATCGGGACGGTGCCGTTGAACGTCCGGGAGTTGAGCAGGGCGAAGGTGTCCGGCGCGGTGCCCGGGCCGTCGCCGTAGGCGATCGGGATCCCCTGTCCGCCGGACCAGATCCGGGCGAGCCCGCGGGCGATCTGCAGGCCCGCGAGCGTGACGATGAACGCCTGTATCCCGAAGGTCGCCGTGATGAGGCCCTGGGTGGCGCCGAAGACCAGGCCCAGGAGCAGGATGATCAGGACGGTCGGGACCACGCCCATGCCGTTGACCATGAGCAGGCTCGCGGAGCCCGTGGCCGCGAGTCCGAGGACGGCGCCCACCGAGAGGTCGATGCCGCCGACCAGGATGACGAAGGTCATCCCGATCGCGATGATGCCGATCTCCGAGGTCGCGCGGATGATGTTGAGGAGGTTCTCCGGCGCGAGGAAGACGACCTCCCCGCCCCGGCGCGGCGAGAAGATGACGGCGGCCACGAGCACCAGGACCAGGGCAAGGTAGCTCTGGACGGCGAAGACCTTCGCCGGGATGACGAACCGGCGCTTCTGCTCGACGGCGGCGCCCGTGCCTGCTTCGCTCATGCGACCTCCTCGGGGCTCTCCAGACCGCGGGGCAGGGCCGCCGCCGCGAGGATCGACTCCTCGTCCGCGTCCGCCCGGTCGACGACGTCCACGACGCGGCCGCCGCGGAGCACCGCGATGCGGTCGCAGAGCCCGACGAGCTCGCCCACCTCGGAGGAGGCGACGACGACGCTGAGACCGTCGGCGGCGAGCCGCGCGAGCAGGTGGTAGATCTCGGACTTGGCGCCGATGTCGACGCCGCGGGTGGGCTCGTCGAGCAGCAGGATGCGTGGGTCGCGCAGGAGGTTGCGCGCGAAGACGACCTTCTGCTGGTTCCCGCCGGAGAGCGTCGCGACGATCGCGTCCGCCGAACGGGTCTTGATGCGCAGCCGGTCCACGGACTCCCGGACGCGGGCACGCTCCGCCCGGCGGTTGCGCAGCCCTCGCCGGGAGAGCCGGCGCAGCACGCTGAGCAGGATGTTCGCGCCGACGGGCTGCTGCATCACGAGCCCGGCGGCGCGGCGGTCCTCGGGCACGAAGCCGATCCCGAGCCGCAGCGCCACCGACGGTGCGGTGATCCGGACCCGTTCGCCGTCGATCTCGACGCTGCCGGTGGCCCGTTCTCCCGCGAGGCCGTACAGCGCCTCCAGCAGCTCGGTGCGCCCGGAGCCCAGGAGACCGGCGAGGCCGAGGATCTCTCCTCGGCGCACGGTCAGGTCGATCCCGGCGGGCTCGCGCCGACCGGAGAGTGGGTGCCGCGGCACGGACAGTCCGGTCACCGCGAGGCGCACGTCCTCGCCGGGCGGCGGCCGCTCCGGGAAGACCTCTTCGACGGCCCGGCCGATCATCAGCCGGATGACCTCGGACGGGTCGGTGGCGCGGCCGAGCGAGACGGTGCCGACCGTGCGACCGTCACGCAGGATGGTGGCGCGGTCGGCGACCTCCGTGATCTCGTCCAGCCGGTGCGAGATGTAGATGGTGGCCATGCCCTGCCGGCGCAGGGCCGGCAGCAGCGCGAACAGGGTCCGCACCTCGGACTCGGTGAGCGCGGAGGTCGGCTCGTCCATGACGAGGATGCGGGCGTCCAGCCGGAGCGCCTTCGCGATCGCCACCATCTGCTGCTCGCCGACCCGGAGCTCCTGGACCTGCACGTCCGGGTCGATGTCGATGCCGAGGTCGGAGAGCAGCTCGGTGGCCTGCGTACGCATGGCCGATCGACTCACCACGCCCAACGCGGTGCGGGGCTCGTCCCCCAGGAACAGGTTCGATGCCACCGACCCCTGCGGGACCAGGTCGAGCTCCTGGTGGATCATGGCGACGCCCGCGCGCTGAGCGTCACCGGGGCCGTGGAAGCGGCGGACCTCGCCGTCGACCTCCACCGTGCCGCTGTCCGGCGTCACGACCCCGGACAGCACGTTCATCAGCGTGGACTTCCCGGCGCCGTTCTCGCCGAGGAGTGCCAGGACCTCGCCCCGGCCGACGGTCAGGTCCGCCCCGGCGAGCGCCTGCACACCGCCGAAACGCTTGACGATCCCCTCCATGCGTAGGCGCGGGACGGCAGCCGACGCCGTTCGGTCGTCCACGTCCCTCCCCCTCGTTGCGGGCCGTTCCGACGGGACCCCGGGGCGGACGCGATCACGACGGCGTGGCGCGGCGGGGTTCGTACGTCTGTGTACCGGCCAGCGCTGCGCACGTCGATGGAAATCGATTACTGACCGTTGCGGGATGACGTTAGGGTTCCCGGCGCGAGGTGTCAACACCGTGCCGCGGGCCGGTCGGGCGGTCCCTCGGCGTTGCGTTCGCGGGTGGGCTCGGACGGGTGGTGCGCTCGGACGGTGGTGTGTTCGTCAGCCGGTCGGGAGGTGGGTGCGCAGCGGCATGCGGGGACCTCGCCGCGGCTGGCGCAGACCGGCCAGCTCCACCAGACGCTGCACGCGGTACCGGTGCGGACGGAAGGGCTCGAGCAGCTCGGCCAGCCCGTCGTCGTCGACGCCGTAGCGGCCGGTGAGGGCCCAGCCGACGTCACGGGAGACGTTCGCGTCGCCGAAGCTCACGGCGTCGGGGTCGCCGTGCGTACGGACGCGTACCTCGGCCGACGTCCACGGGCCGATGCCGGGCAGCGACCTCAGCCGCCGGTCCGCCTCGGCGGAGTCCACCGTGGCGGCCCGTTCGAGTGACGGCCCCACCCGCGCGGCACCGCGGAGCGTGCGGCTGCGTGCCGGCGTGATGCCGAGCCGCAGCCACTCGTGGGACGGGATCCGCGCCAGGACCTCCGCCGAGGGCGCCACCCGCAGCCGCAGCTGGTCCCCCGGCCCCGGGGCACGCTCTCCGAAGCGGTGCACGAGCCGCCGGTAGCCGGCGAACGCCTCCGTGCCGGTGACCTTCTGCTCGATGACCGCGGGGACCAGGGAGTCCATGACAAGTCCGGTACGGGGCAGCCGGAGTCCGGGGAAACGCCGCGCCAGCCGCGCGACGACGGGATGCCGGCCGGGCTCGAAGCCGGCGGCGTCGTCGTTGGCACCCAGCCAGCTCGGGACAGCTGCGACAGCCCAGGCGGCACCGGCTCCCCACGCCGCGGCGCGGACGGTTGCGCCACCGAGGTCGAGCCGCAGCGTCGCGGTCCCCTCGGGCGTGCGGACGCCGCGCCACCAGACGCCGGACCCGGCGCGGACGGTGGGGTCCGCCGGGCCGTGCCGCAGCGCGCCGAGGGTCGGGCCGGGCCGGAGCGGCCAGTCCGGCTCCCAGACGTGCTCGGCGTCGGGTGCGGGCGGTGGGGAGGGCACGCCGTCCAGCGTAGGGAGGGCCGCCGACGCGTGCGTCGCCTGCGGTGCGTCGTCCGGGGTGCGCGAGGCCGACGGCGGGACCGTGTGGGGGCGACGTGCCAGGATCGTGCCGTGCTCCTCGCCGACCTGGTGGCCACGCACGCGGCGTTGTCCGCGACGCGATCTCGGCTGCGCAAGCGGGAGCTGCTGGCCGAGGCGCTGCGCTCGGCCGCGGCCGGGCCACCGCCGCAGGTGGAGATCGCGGCGTCCTACCTCTCGGGCCGGCCGCGGCAGCGGCGCACCGGGATCGGCTGGCGCAGCCTCACGGACCTTCCGCAGCCGGCCGGGTCCGCGACACTGACGCCGGGCGACGTCGACGCCGCGCTCGAGCGGACCGCCGCCCTGGCCGGCGCGGGCTCCCACGCCGCCCGTGCCTCCGCCGTCGCCGAGCTGTTCGCGGCGGCGACCGCCGCGGAGCAGGACTACCTGCGCGCGCTCATCGTCGGCGAGCTCCGGCAGGGAGCGCTCGACTCGCTGCTGCTGGATGCCATCGCCGCTGCCGCGGAGGTCCCGATCGGGTCGGTCCGCCGCGCCGCCATGTTCAGCGCGTTGTCCGGTCCCATCGCTCAGGCGGCCCTCTCCGGCGGGGCGGGGGCGCTGGAGTCGTTCCGCCTCGAGGTCGGCCGTCCCGTGCGTCCGATGCTGGCAGCCTCCGCCACGGACGTCTCCGAGGCGTTCGAGAAGCTCGGCGACGGCACGGGCGGCGCGGTGCCGGTGGCCGCCGACGCGAAGATCGACGGCATCCGGGTACAGGTCCACCGGCGCGGGGACGACGTCGCCGTGTTCACCAGGTCCCTGGACGACATCACGGACCGCGTCCCCGAGGTGGTCGAGGCGGCGCTCGGCCTGGCGAGCGATGCCGTCGTGCTCGACGGCGAGGCAGTGGCGCTCGACGAGGCCGGCCGCCCGCGACCGTTCCAGGAGACCGGATCCCGCACCATGAGCCGCGACGGCGCCGCCCTGCGGGAGGAGGTCCCGCTCAGCGTGTTCTTCTTCGACGTGCTCCACCGGGACGGGACCGACCTCATCGACTCCCCGGCGCGCGACCGGTTCGCAGTGCTCGAGGAGCTCGTGCCCGAGGAGTCGCGGATCCCCCGGCGGGTGACCGCGGACGCTGAGGAGATCCAGGAGTTCTTCACGGATCTGGTCGCCGCAGGTCACGAGGGCCTGGTGCTGAAGAAGCTCGACTCCGCCTACGACGCGGGTCGGCGTGGCTCGGCGTGGATCAAGGTGAAGCCGCGGCACACGCTTGACCTCGTGGTCCTCGCGGTCGAGCGGGGCTCCGGCAGGCGGCGGGGGTGGCTGTCGAACATCCACCTGGGCGCGCGGGACGGCGACGGGTTCACGATGCTGGGCAAGACGTTCAAGGGGATGACCGACGAGATGCTCGCCTGGCAGACCGAGCGCTTCCGCGAGCTCGAGGTCTCCGATGACGGTTGGGTGGTCACTCTGCGGCCGGAGCAGGTGGTCGAGATCGCGTTCGACGGGGTGCAGCGATCGTCGCGCTACCCCGGCGGGATGGCGCTGCGGTTCGCCCGGGTGCTGCGGTACCGCGACGACAAGACGGCCGCCGAGGCGGACACCGTGGAGACCGTGCGCACGATCGCAGCACTCCCGGGCTAGCACGGCCGGACTGGCAGCCGAGCAGCTCCGCTCAGCCGATCGCCGAGGGGTGGGTGGCGAGAGCGGTGACCTGGATCGTCATGTAGGGGAACAACGGCAGGTTCGACAAGATCTCATGGAGTCGGTCGTGCGAGTCGACGTCGAAGAGCGAGTAGTTCGCGTACTCACCGACAACCCGCCAGATGCCGACCCACTCGCCGCCACGCTGAAGCTCCTGCGAGTAGGCCTTCTCCCTGGCCTTCAACGCATCAGCCTCCTCGAGGCCTACGGCGTCGGGGATGTCCACGTCCATGCGAACGAGGTAGAGCATGTGGTCTCCCTTCGATCAGAACCTCGACCGGCCGTCAGATGAAGCGCTCGCCGGCGAGGTACGCCTTCCGCCACCGCCGAACCTCGACGCGTTCGAAAAGGTCACCCCGGGTAAACGGATCCTGTGCGATGAACTCCTCGGCCTCGCCTCTGGTGTCGACATCGAGCAGGTAGATGCCGCCGTCGGCCGACTCTCCGTCGTCGGAGAGCTTGGCGCCGCACGCCAGCAGGATGTGCCGGTGAGCGTCGAGGAAGTTCAGGTGCTCCGGCCGCAGTTGCTCGCGCAACGCGCCGGATGCGGGCTTGTCGAAGGTCTCGACCAGGTACGGCATAGTCCTCACTCCTCCTGTTCCACGGCCAGCCGACGCGCCATTCGCCGGACTATCTCCTCGTCCCGCCACCGGACCCGCTCCGGCCAGTCCTCGAGAGAAAGGATCTCGCGCCTCGCCGCCGTGACCTCCTCAACGGCACCGGTGCGCCACGGGTCCTGGCCCTCGCGCTCCCTTCCGAAGCGGGCGTACGCCGGTCCCAGCCGCTCGGCGTGCGTGGCGATGCCTCCACGGGTGTTCAGGTCGGCGGTCTCGAACGGCCCCATGAAGCACCACCGTCGACCAAGGCCGTCACGAACGAGCGCGTCGACGTCGTCAGGCGCTACCACGCCGTCCGCGACGAGGTGGTAGGCCTCGCGCAGCAGTGCCGCCTGCAGACGGTTGGTCACGAATCCGTCGACCTCCTTGTGCACCAGCACCGGCCGCATGCCCATGGCCCGATACACCTCCTCCGCGCGGGAGGTGACGCGCGGGTCCGTCATCGGCGAGGGCACCACCTCCACCACGGGAATCAAGTGGGGCGGGTTCAGGGGATGCCCCACGAGACCGCGGTCCTCGACCGCTGAGGCGGAGAAGATCCGCGACGGTCCGATAGCCGAGGAGGAGCTCGCCATCGGCGTGCGCTCCCCGAGATCCGCAGCCGCGTCCGCGACCACGGCGCGCTTGATATCGAGATCCTCGGCAACGCACTCCTGCACGAGGGCGCTGCCACGGATGGCCTCGGCGAGTCCGCGGACGATGACGACGCGACGCGCGACCGTGGCCGGCGTCTCGTCGAGGAGGTTGTACCGCCCGAGGGTCGCCAGTCGGTCCGCCAGCTCCTCGCCCAGCTCACCCCGTCGTGACTCGTCGGGCTCGTAGACGAGGGCAACATGGCGAGAGAGCGCCACGCGGAGAGCGAAGCCGAGGCCGAGCGCGCCGCCGCCGAGGACACCGACAGTGAGCTGCCCCGCATCACCAGTGCCGGCCGTCATTCGCTCAGCCCCACCGTGAGCCCGCCGCACACGTACAGCGTCTGTCCCGTGACGAATCCGCTGCCGGAGTCGAGGAAGTAGGCGACGGCGTGTGCGACGTCCTCCGGCCGGCCGATCCGCCCCACCGGCACCGCCTCGACGATCGCGCGGGTCCGCGGGCTGTCGGGCGGGTTGGCCCGCTCGAAGAGGTCCGTCGCGATCGGGCCGGGCCCCACGGCGTTCACCGTGATCCCGTGCCCAGCCAGCTCCAGCGCCCAGGTGCGCGTCATGCCCAGGAGCGCGGCCTTGGTCGCGCTGTACGCCGTTCGCAGCTCCTTGCCCAGAGCGGCCCGGGACGAGACGTTCACGACTCGTCCGAAGCCGGCCGCCTTCATGCCGGGCAGCAGCGCCTGCATGCAGGTCAGCGCAGGCCGGACGTTGAGGTCCCAGGCAGCCTGCATCTCCTCGGGGCGCTGCTCCTCCACCGCTGCCGGGAACACGGCGCCCACGTTGTTGACGAGGCGGGTGATCGGCCCGCGGGCCAGCTCCGTCTCGAGAGCGGCACGCGTCGCGTCCACGTCGGTCAGGTCGACGACGACGTCGCCTCCGGCGCGGTCCGCGACGACGACGTCGAACCCGTCGGCGCGGCCCCGCGCGGCGATCGCAGCGCCGATGCCGTTCGCCCCGCCGGTGATGAGGACACGGTCGCTCACAGCGTCGCCACCGGGGTGAGCGGAGATGCAACGGCCCCGGGGAGCCTGAGCGGCGGCGCGGTCAGCAGGAACCGTGAGCGGCGGCGTTCCCTCAGGGCCGCGGCCAGCTCGGTGACGTACCACAGCTCGCCGAGGGGGACGCCGAGCCGGAACAGGCAGTGCTCGTGCAGTGGAAGGAAGGATGCCGGCCCGTCGACGGCGCGCGCGGGGAAGACCTCGACGGCGTAGTTGTCCGCCACGATCGCGGCCACGCCCGAGTCCGTCACCCACTCGAGGAGCTCAGGGTCGCGTCCGTCGAGCCCGGCGCCGACCCGGTCGAGCGCCTCGGCGTCGATCTCCTCACCCATGTCCAGGACGTGCTGCGCGAAGCCGGTGTGTAGGACCAGGATGTCCCCCGGTTCGACGACGACGTCGTCGGCCGCCATGATCTCGGTCAGCTGAGCGTGTGCGACCGGCTGCCGGGCATCGCCGAGATGCGCGCGCAGGTCGAGCAGCACCCCGCGTCCCTGCACGGCGGTCTGTGCGATCGTGTCGATCCCGAGCGGCCCTGCCGAGCT
Source organism: Georgenia alba (assembly GCF_042665525.1). Taxonomy (NCBI): domain Bacteria; kingdom Bacillati; phylum Actinomycetota; class Actinomycetes; order Allobogoriellales; family Allobogoriellaceae; genus Georgenia; species Georgenia alba. The sequence continues at coordinate 480,500 of NZ_JBHTCQ010000002.1, read as the reverse complement.
CGTGCTCGGACCGGGCAGCGAGTCGGCGCCCGCATGCTCCGGCGTCGCGGGTCCGACGATGTCCTCGCCCGCCCGGAAACCGTTGTAGTAGACCGGTCGCGGAGTTCCGTCGCCCTCGACGTCGAACATCGAACCGACGTGGGCCAACGAGTCCCACTGGGTCGAGTACTGCGTGTGCAGGACAACGAGGTCGTCGCACATGACGTCGGTGAGACCCGGCTCGAGCTCCGACATGGCACAGTTCAGGTTGACCCGTCCGCGCCGCAACGTCGGGCGCACGACCGGCGGGCGCCGGCTCGGGTTCAGCACCGGACCGCCGGGCCGGTCGAGCGGGAGACTCAGCGGGATCGCAAGCCCTTCACGGACCTCCGCGACGCCCTCCCGAACCTTTTCGGGCGTGAGCAGATTGAGCCGCCCGAGGACGTCGTCCGCGCCGAAGTCGCCCCAGGTCGAACCCTCCGGCCGCCGGTTCCACCGCAGGATCATGCCGAGATGAACCCCCAGACGGTGACGGCCGTGCCGAAGATCAGCCCCAGGAAGACAAGGACGAGGACCAGATAGCCCATCACGTCGCGAAGCTTCAGTCCGGAGATGGCCAGGACGGGCAGGATCCAGAACGGCTGGATCATGTTGGTCCACTGGTCACCGATCTGCACGGCCAGGGCCGTCGCGGCGACATCGGCGCCCAGCGACTGTGCCGCCTCGACCATGACGGGACCCTGCACCGCCCACTGGCCGCCGCCGGAGGGGGCAAGGATGTTGATGAACCCGGCGGAGACGAAAGACCAGAGCGGCAGGGTCTGCCCGCTGGAGAACTCGCTGAACGCGTTCGCGAACGCGACCACCAGTCCAGATCCGACGAGCACGCCCATGATGCCGGAGTAGAAGGGGTACTGGATCACGATCCCGGCGATGGTCCTGATGCCGTCGGCGACGGCGGCCAGGAAGCGCGACGGTCGGGCGAAGAGGGTGATGCCGAGGAACAGGAAGATGAAGTTCACCGCGTTCAGGTCGAGCGTGCCGCCGTCGGTGAAGTAGAGGATGGCGTAGAGGAGTGCCATCGCCCCGATGACGATGCCGACCCACGGGCTGTCGTTCATCCGCTGACCGAGAGTCCGCTCGCTCAGTGCGTCCCGGTCGATCGAGGGCGGCGCAGGAACCGTCGACCGGTCGATCTCGACGACCTTGGCCGGGTCCTTGGGGAGCAGCAGCGTGTTGAAGAGTGGCAGCAGGAGGACGACGGCGAGGGAGGTGAGGAGCAGGACCGGTGAGAAGACCGTGTCCCCGAGCGGGACGATCCCGATCCGGTCCTCGAGGAAGTGACCGGGCGTGGCGATGAGGAGCGGGACGGAGCCCGAGAGTCCGATCCCGTAGAGCGCGAAGCCGGAGTAACCCGCGGCGATGGCCAGGGGGTAGTGCAGACCGCGTACGTTCATGGCGAGCTTCTGAGCGACGATGCCGCCCATCACGAGGCCGAAGCCCCAGTTGATCCAGCTGCCGACGGCGCCGACGAGCGTCGCGACGACAATGGCTGCGCGCGGGGAGGAGATGCGGCCGGTCAGGCGGTCCAGCAGCCCGTCGACCAGCGGTGTCTTGGCGAGGATATAGCCCGAGAGCAGCACGACGGTCATCTGCATCGTGAACTCGAGCAGGTCCCAGAAGCCGTCGCCCCAGTACCGGACCGCGTCCACGGGGCTCGTGCCCTGGAAGGCGATGGCCAGGAGCACCGTGAAGACCGTCAGCCCGATCGCAATGACCAGCGGGTCCGGGAGGTACCGGTTCACCAGACGGGTGAAGAAGTTCGCAACAGCGTTCACAGGCCTGTCTCCCTCGAGGGTGCCGCTCACGCGTGCGCCCCTCGGAGCGACCCGTGAGGCATCTTTGCCGCCGCCGGACGTTACCAGAGTCGCCAACATGCGCACATGCGTGCGCAATGCGGAAGCTTCGGCGCGTCACACACCGCTCCCACGGGCAGGGGCAGGTCTCAACGGGTAGAGGAAGGGCCCCGGCCACGCGCGACCGGGCCAGAAGGCGCAGCGCCTGGTCGGACGCCAGTCCGCTCTCAGGCTGCCTCGAAGGACTCCAGCTCGGCGTAGGTGATCCAGCGCTGCGCCGTCGACCCGAGCGGGTGGCACGCAACCAGGGTCAGGAGCCGCCCCACAGCCGGGCCGCCGGGGTTGTGCGGGTCCTCCTCGATGACGCGCACCTGGTCCGGGCTGACGATCTCGTACTCACTGACCGTGTACGTGTACTCGCCGTCGTCGGTGGTCACGATGATCTCGTCACCGACCTCGAGCTCGTTGATCCGATACAGCGGCGCGGAGTGCAGCGTGCGGTGTCCCGCCATCGCGAAGTTGCCCTCGGCGCCGGGCATCTGACTGGTGGGGAACCTGCCCACGCCAGGGCTGTTCAGCACGGCGTCACTGATGCCCTCGTTCACGGGGAACTCGGCACGCCACTTGGGCACCCGCATGGTCCCGAAGGTCTCCCCCTCAGAGACCGGCTCCGGCACCACAAGGTCGGCCAGCGGGTCCCGCGGCTCCTGCGGCTCCGGCGAAGGGGCCGGTTCGGGCTGCGGCGGCTCGGGCCGCTCGACGGCCGCGTAACCGCGGGTAGCCGGCTCGGACCGTAGAGCCAGCGCGGCCACGCCCCCGGCCAGCACCAGCACGACGGCGACGACCAGTGCGATCAGGAGCCGGGGCCGGCGCCCGGCCTCTCCGGTGGTGCTCATCAATCTCCTCGTGGTCAGTCTCCGACACACCACTATGACCCGAAGACGCCGGACCTGCCAGACCTGCCCGGTGAATGTTCCGTGACAACGAGCGGGCCGCGCGACCGGCGCCGTGCCGCGGCTGAGGGGCACGTGAACGGGTCATGAACAGCGCGGGAACATCGGCCGCGCCGGGACTCGGCTCTGTTCACGGTGCGCCGTCGTCGTGCATGGTCTGCAGTGCGCTTCTGGCCGTCCGGCACGCGCGTACCGGACACAGTGGCCCGCCCACGGCGGACCGGTCGATCGAGGAGGATGCTGTGCGCAGGAGACACATCGCGATCCGGCTGACTGCTCTCGCGAGCGTCGGCGTGCTGCTGGCGGCGTGCGCCCCCGGTGAGGTCGAGGGCGAGGGCGACGACGAGCCCACCGGCCCCCCGGAGGTCGAGAGTGTCGATCCCGCCGAGTTCGCCGGCGAGACCCTCAACTACGTGTACTTCACGGACGGACCCGACGAGCAGATCACCCGCGAGCTCATCGCCGAGTTCGAGGAGGAGTACGACGTCACCGTCGAGCTCGAGATCCTCCCCTACGCCGACCTGGTCACCTCGGTCCAGGCACGTCTTTCCGGCGGCGATCCACCCGACGTCGTCCGCCTCACGTCTCTGGCCGACTTCGAGCCCGACCTGCTCGACCTGCGCGCCTACCTCGGGGAGAACTACTCGGAGGAGTTCCTCCCCGGCCCGCTGACCGGTGCGACCGGCGACAACGGCGAGCTGCTCGCCATCCCGTCCGACCTGACCCTCAACGGTCCGTTCATCAACGTCGACATGTTCGAGGAGGCCGGGGTCGAGCTGCCCGACCCGGCGGACCCGTGGTCCTGGGACGAGATGCTCCAGGCCGTCGAGGAGGTGAGGTCCGCCGCGGGCACGCCCTACTCGATGGTCATGGACGTCTCCGGCCACCGCGTCTCGACCGTGCTCAGCCAGCACGGCACCGCGCTGGTGGCCGACGGCGAGATGGCGCTCGACCCGGACGCCGCCGAGCAGGCGCTCAGCCCGCTGATGGACCTCATGGCGGAGGACGCCATGCCGCGCGACTTCTGGCTCGGCTCCGGGTCGCGCTACGAGGGCGGGAACGAGATCTTCCTGGCGGAGGAGGCCCCGCTGTACCTCTCGGGGAACTGGCAGGTCGCCCAGTTCGCGGCCGACGCGCAGTTCGACTGGGCTGCCGCGCCGAACCCGTGCGCCACCGAGTGCGGCGGGTTCCCCGGCGGGAAGTACATGGCCGCGCTCTCCGAGTCCGAGAACCCCGCCCTGGCCGCCGAGTTCATCCGCTTCATGAACACCGCCGAGAACCAGGAGCGGTTCGTCGCACACAGCCTCTTCCTGCCCACCCGGGCCGACCTCGCAGAGTCCGGCGTGACCTACCCGGAGCGGCAGGAGGACATGGACGTGTTCCTCGAGGACCTCGGGCGCACGCCCGAGCTCGGGTACGAGGCGAACGGCGACCCGGCGTTCTCGGCCTCCGCCACCGAGCTCATCAACGAGATGTCCGAGGTCGTGGCCGGGAACAAGGACCTGCCGACCGCCATCACGGACCTGCAGGACTCCACCCAGGCACTCGTGGAGGAGACGTCCGGGTGACGGCCGCCCCTCCCGCGACCGGGCGCCGTGCCCTACCTGGCGGGACAGGAAGGGCCCGCCGCGCCCGCAAGCCACTCGGCCTGCGTGCGGCGCCGTACCTGTTCCTGCTGCCGAACATGCTGATCTTCGGCGTGTTCGTCATCTGGCCGGCCATCAACGGCGTGAACATCTCGCGGTTTGACTCCTCCAACGGCCGTACCTTCACGTACGAGGGTCTCGGGAACTACGAGCGCATCCTCACCGACCCCGAGTTCTGGGAGGTGGTGCGCAACACGGTGTTCTACGCCGCGGCATACGTGATCCTCTCCGCCGTCATCGGGGTGGCGTTGGCGGTGCTCGTGGACCAGCAGGGCCGGGGCCGGACGTTCTTCCGTGCCGTGTTCTTCGTCCCCGTCCTGCTCTCGCCGGTCGTGGTCGGCCTGGTGTGGGACTGGATGCTGGAGCGGCAGGGCGGCCTGGTCAACACCTTCCTGGGCCTCTTCGGCATCGGGCAGGTGCCGTGGCTCGTGGACAGCACGCTCGCGCTGGTGGCAGTGATCGGCGTCGGTGTGTGGATGCAGATCGGCTTCTACATGCTCATCCTGCTGGCCGGCCTGCAGGGCATCGACCCCTCGCTGTACGAGGCGGCTCGCATGGACGGGGCGAACGGCTGGACGCAGTTCGGGCGCATCACCCTGCCCCTCCTGCAACCCTCCGTGCTCGTCGTCGGCATCCTCGCGACCATCCACGGGTTCCAGGCGTTCGACTTCATCTTCACGCTCACCGGAGGCGGGCCCGTGGGAGCCACCACGCTCATGGTCCAGTACATCTACGAGAACGGCTTCGTCTCGCCGATCCGGTACGGCGTCGCGGCGGCCGGCTCGGTGCTGCTGTTCTGCGCGATCTTCGCCCTGACGCTCGTGAACTGGGCGATCGGCCGCCGGAGGGAAGCGGCATGAGCGCGAGGAGCCCCGAGTCCCCCACCACCTGGACCACGACGTCCTCCCGCCCCGTCCGGGTCTCCGACGCGCTGCGCGTGGTCATCCTGGTCACCCTCGCCCTGGTGGCGCTGGTGCCGATCGTGTGGACCGTGCTCGGCTCGTTCAAGTCGCCGACCGAGCTGGCCGCCCGGCCGCCGACCTTCCTGCCGGAGTCCTGGGCGCTGACCAACTACACCGCGGCCCTGACCCGGTTCGACTTCGTCACCTACCTGCGCAACAGCGTGCTCGTCACGATCGGGGCCACGGTGCTCACGCTGGTCATCAACTCGATGGCCGGCTACGCCCTGGCGAAGTACAACTTCCGCGGCAAGAACGCGCTCTTCCTGCTGACGCTGGCGACGATCATGATCCCGCTGCAGGTCATCCTGATCCCCGTCTACCAGGTGGTCGCCAGCCTCGGCATGGTCAACACCCTGTGGGGCCTGATCATCCCGGCGGCCGCCACCCCCACGGGCGTGTTCCTGCTCCGGCAGTACATGCTCACCATCCCCGACGAGCTCATCGAGGCGGCCCGCGTGGACGGCTCTGGCGAGTTCCGGACCTTCGTGGGGATCGTGCTGCCGCTCGCCAAGCCGGCGCTCGCCGTCGTCGCGATCTTCTCGATCATGTGGCGGTGGAACGACTTCCTCTGGCCGCTGGTGGTGGCGCAGTCCGAGAGCGTCTACACCCTGCCCGTCGCGCTCGCCCGGTTCAACGCCGAGGAGACGGTCCCCTTCAACCTCATCCTCGCGATGAGCGTGGTCTCCATCGTGCCCGTCGTCATCCTGTTCCTCTTCTTCCAGCGACAGATCGCCACCGGTATCGCAAACACAGGGATCAAGTGACCGACCCAGCCATCCCGGACCCGCTCGCACCCACCGACCGCACCGCCCACACGACGACGGCGGACGGCACCGTCCGCGACTGGCTGGTCTCGCCCACCTGGGCCGCGCCGTGCACGGACCTCGCGGAGCACGTCAACCCCGACGGCGACCCGTGGCGGTCCGACGACGAGCGCGCCGCCCGCTGGGTGCTCACCAACGGTCCCGACGTCGGACCGCTCAAGGAGCGGCTCGCGGCCGCGCATCCCCTCCCCACCGACCCGCCCGAGCTGCCCGAGCCGGTCGAGGGCGGTCCGCTGTGCTGGCGCACCGACGGCACCGACCGCCACGCGACCTGGCGCAGGACGCGGACCGGGCCGGACGGGCTCCTCGACTGGTCGGCGTTCTGCCCCATCCCGGAGTACCGGTGGTCCCTCGCGGCCACGGTCCTCGAGGTGGACCAGGCCGAGTGGCGCACCCTCGAGGTCCGCACCACCGGGCCGTTCGTGCTGTGGCTCGACGGACGGGTGGAGCTGGCGGGGCGGACGGTGTCCTACATGGAGCCGGAGGTGCACACCGCCCGCGTCCGGCTCCCGTCCGGGACCACGGCGGTCCACCTCGCCACCTGGCAGGTCGCCTTCCGTGAGTGCCGGCACGTCGCCGCGCTGCGCGTGGTCGGCCTGCCCGTCCGGGTGGTCATCCCCTCGCCGGGCGCCGACGAGACCGCCGCGTCGCTCGCGGATGCAGTGCTCGAGCGCGTGGCGTCCCGCTCGTGGGCGCAGGACTCGACGACCGCGACGCTCGAGGCGCCGCCCGGCGTCGCGCTCCGCGTCCGGGTCGGTGACGGCGACTGGCAGCACGTGCGCGCCGACGATCGCGGCATCGCGCCCTACCGGCTCGCGCCGGAGCTCGGCGAGCACGTCGTCACGGTGCGGGTCGACGACGACCGCTGCCCGCCCCACCGCACGTTCCGGGTCGCCGTCCTCCCGCCGGACAGCACGGAGGAGCCGACGGGCGACCCCGCCACCTGGCGGCGGCAGCTGCTCCAGCACGTCGGGGCCGGGCCGCCCGGGCGCACCGGGGTGGCGGGACTCCTGGCCCGGTACGAGCTCGACGGGCCGGGCACCACCGTCCACCCCGCCGACCTCGCCGCGGCGCTGGATCGAGTGACCGGCCGGGCGGACTGCGCGGACTTCGACGCGCTCGCCCTGCTCCTCGCCGTCCGTCGCGTGCCCGGGTCCGCCTGGCCCGCGGATCTGGCGGGCCGGGTCGCGTCCGCCCTCACCGGGTTGAAGTACTGGATCACCCAGCCCGGCCTGGACGCGATGTGCTACTTCACCGAGAACCACCAGCTGGTGTGGCACGTCGCCGAGCTGCTCGCCGGGGAGACCTACCCCGAGGAGGTCTTCACGGTCGACGGCCGCACCGGCGCCGAGCACGCGGCGGAGGCGGCTCGCCGTGCGGCCGGCTGGATCGACCGGAAGCTCGCCGGCGGCTTCAGCGAGTTCGACTCCAACGCCTACCTCGCCATCGACACCTACGCCCTGTGCGCCCTGATCGAGCTGAGCGCGCACGAGCCCCTCGTGGTCGCCGCCCGCACGCTCCTGGACAAGCTCCTCGTGACCCTGGCCGCGAACTCCTGGCGCGGGGTGCACGGCGCGGCGCACGGCCGCTCCTACGTGCACACCTTGCGCAGCGCCCGGTTCGAGGAGACCTCCCCGATCCTGCGGCTGGTGGCCGGCGTGGGGACGCTCAACGACGCGGTCCTACCCGCCACCGCGCTCGCGCTCGCCCGCAGCTACCGCGTGCCGGACGTGGTCCGCGCCCTGGCCTCCGACCCGCCGGAGAACTGGTGGGGCCGGCAGGTGTACCGCGGCCGCCTGGCGTTCGAGGCGGACCTGCTGTCCCGGCCCTACCGCTCCGACCTGCGGGTGTGGCGCACCCCCGACGTCATGCTGTCCTCCGTCCAGGACTACCGGGCCGGCCTGCCCGGGCTGCAGGAGCACGTCTGGGGCGCCACCCTCGGGCGGGAGCTGCAGGTCTTCGTCACCCACCCGGCCCCCGGCACCGGTAACTCGGCGCGGCCGAACGCGTGGGCCGGGCACCGGGTCCTGCCCCGGGTGCACCAGCACCGCAACGCGCTCGTGCACGTCCAGCGGTTCACCCCCACCGATCCCGTCGCCAGCACCCACCTGTGGCTGCCGGTCGCGCAGGCGGACGAGCACCGGCAGGTCGGCGACTGGCTGGCGGTGCGCCGCGGCTCCGGGTGCGTCGCCGTCGCCACGCCCGGCGGCGTCTCGGCGAGCCGGCTCGGCGAGACGGCCTGGCAGGAGTGGCTGCCGGCCGAGGGCACCGGTGGGCGGGGCGCCGTGTGGGTCGTCGCCGTCGGCGGAGAACGCGACGGCGACTTCGCGGGCTGGGTGGAGGCCCTCGCGGCGAGCGCGCCCACCTGGCACCCGCACGGCACCGGCGACCCCGGGGTGCGGTGGCAGGTCCCGGGCGGCGCGACGCTCGAGGTCACCGCGGCCACCGCCTTCCTGGTCGACGGCGCACCCGAGGGGTTCCGCGACGGCGTCCCCGAGGTCGAGCCGCACCTGGACAACCCCGCCGTCCGGCTGGGGTTCGACGAGGCGACCGCCACCGTCCGCTGGGGCGCCGCGACCCTCGACCTGCCGATCGGAGACGCGCGCGCCGGTCTGGCCCCGCTGCTCGCCGAGTAGCTAGGGTCGTGGGCGGCCGTCCCCCGACTACTGAAGCGGTTCACCAACCCATGCACGATGACGTCAGTCTCACCACCGGCCGGGCCAAGCGCGTTCTCACCGAACGCCTCTGGCCTGCCGTCCACTCTCACCCCGCCCCGCTGGAGGTCGCCTGGCACGAGCTGCCGGGTGAGCCCGTCCAGCCCACGGACGGTCTGGCTCTCGACTACACCCCGTACGAGGTCGGCGCCCCGTGGGGCGCCGCCTGGGGCACCACCTGGTTCCGGCTGCGCGGCGCCGTGCCGGCCGAGTGGGCCGGCCGCACCGTCGAGGCCGTCGTCGACCTCGGCTTCGACGTCAACATGCCCGGCTTCCAGGCCGAGGCGCTCGTGTACCGCGCGGACGGCAGCCCGGTGAAGTCGCTCAACCCCCGCAACCAGAGCGTCACCATCACCGAGAAGGCGGCCGGCGGCGAGGAGGTCGAGCTCTACCTGGAGGCGGCCTCCAACCCCGTCATCCTCGACTACCACCCCTTCCTGCCCACGCAGGAGGGCGACATCCGCACCTCCTCCCCGCGCAAGCTCTACGCCACGCGGCGGCTGGACCTGGCGATCTTCGAGACCGAGGTGCACGAGCTGGCGCTCGACATCGAGGTCCTCCTCGAGCTCACGCACGAGCTGCCCACGGGGCCCCGGAAGATGCGGATCCTGCAGGCCCTGGACGACGCCCTCGACGTGCTCGACCTGCAGCGCATCCCCGCCACGGCGGCCGACGCCCGCGCCCGCCTGACCGACGTGCTGGCCAGCCCCGCCGAGACCAGCGCGCACGTCATCTCCGCCGTCGGTCACGCCCACATCGACTCCGCCTGGCTCTGGCCGGTGCGCGAGACGATCCGCAAGGTCGCCCGCACCACCTCCTCGATGGCCGACCTCATCGACCGCACGGACGACTTCGTCTACGGCATGTCCTCCGCCCAGCAGTACGCGTGGGTCAAGGAGCACCGTCCGGAGGTCTGGGAGCGGATCAAGCAGGCCGTGGCGGCGGGCCGGTTCCTGCCCCTCGGCGGCATGTGGGTCGAGTCGGACACGGTCATGCCGGCCGGCGAGGCCATGGTCCGCCAGTTCTCCCAGGGCCAGCGGTTCTTCCAGCGCGAGCTCGGCGTGCGCACGCACGGCGTGTGGCTACCGGACAGCTTCGGCTACTCCCCCGCCCTGCCCCAACTGATCCGCCGGGCCGGCTTCGACTGGTTCTTCACGCAGAAGATCTCCTGGAACCAGGTCAACGTCTTCCCGCACCACACCTTCCTGTGGGAGGGCATCGACGGCTCGCGGGTCTTCAGCCACTTCCCGTCGATGGACACCTACAACTCCCAGCTCTCCGGCGCCGAGGTCGCCAAGGCGAGCCGCCAGTTCCGCGAGTCGCGCCGCGCCACCGGCTCGATCGCCCCCGTCGGCTGGGGCGACGGCGGAGGCGGCACCACCCGCGAGATGGTCGGCAAGGCGAAACGGCTCGCCGACCTCGAGGGCAGCGCCAAGGTCCGCTGGGAGCACCCGGACGACTTCTACGCCCGGGCCCGGCGTGAGCTGCCGGACCCGCCCGTGTGGGTCGGCGAGCTGTACCTCGAGCTGCACCGCGCCACGCTCACCTCCCAGCACAAGACCAAGCAGGGCAACCGACGCAGCGAGCACCTGCTCATCGAGGCGGAGGCCTGGGCCGCCACCGCGGCCGCCCGCACCGGGTTCGACTACCCCTACGACGAGCTCGACGACCTGTGGCAGCGCGTGCTGCTGCACCAGTTCCACGACATCCTGCCCGGCACGTCCATCGCCTGGGTGCACCGCGAGGCCGTGGCCGCGTACGAGGAGATCCGTGCGGACGCGGAGGCGATCATCACGGCCGCCCTCGCGGCGCTGGTGGGCGAGGGCGAGCAGGCGGTCGTGGTCAACCCCGCCCCGTACCGGCGGCACGACGTGCCCGCGCTCGGCGGCGCCCTCGCGAGCGAGGTGGCGGCGCAGGGCGCGGCGACGCTCGAGCAGACGGCGGACGGCTGGGTGCTGGAGAACGACCTGGTCGCGGTCACCGTCACGGGCGAGGGCCACATCACCTCCGCGCTCGACAAGGCGACGGGCCGCGACGCGATCGCGCCCGGCCGCGAGGCCGGCGTGCTCCAGCTGCACCAGGACTTCCCGAACATGTGGGACGCCTGGGACGTCGACCGGTTCTACCGCAACAACGTCACCGACCTGCGCGAGGTCACCTCGATCTCGGCCGGCCTCACCGACGACGGCGTGGCGACGGTCACCGTGGAGCGCGGCTTCGGCAGCTCCAGCACACAGGTGGTGATCTCCCTCGAGCCCGGCAGCCGGACGCTCCGGTTCGCCCAGACCACCGACTGGCACGAGGCCGAGAAGTTCCTCAAGGTCGCCTTCCCGCTGGACGTGCGCGCCGAGCACACCGCCGCCGAGACCCAGTTCGGCTTCCACAAGCGCGTCACCCACACGAACACCTCGTGGGAGGCCGCGAAGTTCGAGACGTCCATGCACCGGTTCGTCCTCGCCGAGGAGCCGGGCTTCGGCGTCGCGCTCGTCAACGACTCGGTGTACGGCTACGACGTCACCCGCGACGTCGCCGAGCACCCGTCCCAGACCCCGGTGACCACCACGCTGCGCCTGTCCCTGCTGCGCGCCCCGCGGTTCCCGGACCCGGAGACGGACCAGGGCACCCAGACGCACCGCTACGGCCTCGTGATCGGCGCGGACGCCGCCCTCGCCACCGAGGCGGGCACCACGATGAACCTCGCCGAACGGGTCGTGCGCGGCGCCACCGGGTTCGACCCGCTCGTCTCCTCCGACGGGGCCGGCGTGGTGGTCTCGGCGGTCAAGCTCGCCGACGACCGCAGCGGAGACCTGGTCGTCCGCGTCTACGAGGCCCTGGGACGCCGGGCGAACGGCTCTGTGACGGTGCACGCCCCGGTCACCGGGGTCCGCACCGTCACCCTCCTCGAAGAGGACGGCGCAGACCTCGGCCCCGTCCAGGCCGACGCCGGGACCGTGCCGGTCGCGCTCGGCCCGTTCGAGGTGCGCACCCTCCGGTTCTCTCTCGCCTGAGCACCGGCCCCGGCCGCCGGCCGAGCCCTGGCGTCCGCCTCCGCGTGGGGGACGGGCACCAGGGCTCGTGCCCGTGCGGTGGCGGGGCCGCGCGGCGCGCTTCGTCACGGTCTGGTCACGGCGGGCCGCCCCGCTTGACACGCAGGGCCGGTGCGGCGGAGTGTTCTCCGCGGACCGTTCCTTAAACGGTTAAGTCCGCGGATCCCTCCCGCGGCGACGGCGCACCAGGAGGTAGTCATGCACATCAGGAAGCTCGGGGCGTCGCTGACCGCCCTCGGCGCGGTCGCGGCACTGTCCGCGTGCGCTCTGAGCCAGGGCGCCGACGACGGCGGCGGCGCCCAGGAGCCCGCGGAGGTCGACGGCGAGATCACCGGCGAGGTCTCGCTGCAGACGTGGGCACTGCGTCCCCGGTTCACCGAGTACGTCGAGAACCTCATCGCGGACTTCGAGGAGGAGTACCCCGGTACCGAGGTCACCTGGCTCGACCAGCCCGGGGACGGGTACTCGGAGAAGGTCCTGAGCCAGGCGGAGGCGGGTGAGCTCCCGGACGTGACGAACCTGCCGCCGGACTTCGCGCTCCCCCTCGCCGAGCAGAACCTGCTGCTCGACGTCGCCTCCGCGGACGAGACCGCCGGCGACACCTATGTCGAGGGCGCCCTCGGCGCCTACCAGTACCCCGGCCTGGACGGCACGTACGGCTACCCGTGGTACCTCAATACCGACGTGAACTACTGGAACGTCGAGATGATGGAGGCCGCCGGCCTCGACCCCGCCGCGGCACCCACAACGTTCGACGAGCTCCTCGATCAGGCACGGACCATGCACGAGGAGACCGGCGACTACCTCTTGAGCCGCAAGCCGGGCATCGGCGACTTCGCCGCGGCGGGCGTACCGATCCTCAACGAGGACGGGACCGAGTTCGTCTTCAACACCCCGGGGGCCGTCGAGCTGCTCCAGCAGTACGTCGACGCCTACGAGGAGGGCCTGATGCCGCAGGACGTCCTCACCGACGCCTACCTCGGCAACAGCGAGATGTTCACCCAGGGCGAGGTCGCCTGGTCCACCGGCAGCGGCAACTTCATCGAGGGCGTGCTGGAGAACAACCCGTCGATGGAGGGGAACATCGTGGCCACCCCGGCGATGGACACCCCGCCGATGTACGTCCAGGGCGTGTCCGTGGCGCGGAGCTCCGACAACCTCGCGACGGCCGTCGCGCTCGCCCAGTTCGTCACCAACGCCGAGAACCAGGAGGCCTTCGCCGAGCTTGTGCCGGGCATCTTCCCCTCGACGACCGCCTCGCAGGAGGGAGCGGCGTTCGAGTCCGACGGCACGCCGCAGGGCGACGCGGCCCAGATCGCCTTCGAGTCCCTGCCGGAGGCGGAGCTGCTCCAGCCGGTCCAGGTCAGCGAGGCGATGACGACCTACGTCAACCAGCAGATCGCGGCCGCTATGAACGGCGACATCACGGCGCAGGAGGCGCTCGACCGGTCGGTCGAGCACTGCACCGAGCTCCTGCAGCAGTGACACGCGCGGCGGCGGGCCGGGATCCGGCCCGCCGCCCCGCCTCCCCGACGAGAGAGACCCGATGACCCTCCAGACCTCCGCGCCCCCACGGCCGGGCGTCCGCGAGCGCCGCCCCGCCCCCGCCACCACCGGTGGGGTCGCCGCCCGCACCCACGCGTGGTACGCGCCGTGGCTCATGGTGCTGCCGGCCCTCGTCGCGCTGGGCGCGTTCAACCTGTGGCCGTCCGTCAACGGTGTGCTGCTCGCCTTCACCGACGTCCGCCCGCTGGCCGGCGGCGGATTCATCGGGCTGGCGAACTTCGAGCGCATGCTGAACGACGACCAGCTCGCCACGGCGCTGCTGAACTCGGTCATCTACATGATCGTGTGCCTGCCGTTCCTGCTCCTGCTCCCGCTCGCCCTCGCGCTGCTGGTGGAGAAGAAGCTCGCCGGCATGGCGTTCTTCCGCACGGTCTTCTACACGCCGGTGGTCGCCTCCGCCGTCGTGGTCGCGCTGATCTGGAACTGGATGCTGGACGACCGCGGCCTCATCAACTCGATGGCCCGGCACCTCGGCTTCGTCTCCGAGGCCATCCCCTTCCTCACGGACCGCTGGCTGGTGCTGTTCTCCGCGATCAGCCTGACGATCTGGAAGGGCCTCGGCTACTACATGATCATCTATCTCTCGGCGCTCGGCGGGGTCCCCCGCGAGCTGCACGAGGCCGCCGCCATGGACGGGGCCGGGGTGTGGCGACGCTTCTGGACCGTCACGGTGCCCGGGGTGCGCAACACCATGATGCTCGTCGCGATCCTCATCATCGTCTCCGCGCTGCGCATCTTCTCCGAGCTGTACATGCTCACCAACGGCACCGGCGGCATCGGCGGTCAGGACGTCTCGGTGGTCATGCTCATCCAGATGTACGCGCGCGGCTTCAGCGGGAACCTCGGCTACGCCTCTGCCCTGTCCATCCTGCTGTTCCTGCTCACCCTGGTGCCGCTGCTGCTCCTGGCCCGCATCAACAGGAAGGTGCAGGACTGATGGCCTCCGGAACGCGTCAGGTCACCCACCGCTCCGGCGCCCGGGGCTTCTCGACCATGTCCCGCCGCGAGATGGCCGTGCGCTACCTGCTGCTCGCCTTCGTGCTGGTCATCACGGTCGGTCCGTTCCTGTGGCAGCTCTCGACGTCGTTGAAGGGGCCCGGCGAGGACATCTACACCCAGCCGCCGCAGTTCCTCCCCCAGGACCCGACGTTGGAGAACTACGTCCGCGCCTTCCAGGCCGTCCCGATCCTGCGGTTCGCCGCGAACTCCATGTTCGTGGCGGCCGTGGTGGTCGGTGGCAACGTCATCGGGGCCACGCTGGCCGGCTACGCGCTGGCGAAGCTGAGGTTCCGGGGCAGCAAGGCCATCATGGGCGCCATCCTCATGACCATGCTCCTGCCCGGCGAGGCCACGCTCGTCGCGCAGTACCTGACCATCCGTGAGCTCGGCCTGGCCGACACGCTCCTCGGCGTCGCCCTGCCCGGAGCGATCGGCATGATCAACGTGCTCCTCATGCGCACCGCGTTCCTCGCCGTGCCCAAGGAGCTCGACGAGGCCGCCATCGTGGACGGCGCGAACGTGTGGCACCGGTTCTGGCGGATCGGGGTCCCGAACGTCAAGGGCATGATCGCCGTCATCACGATCTTCGCGTTCATCGGCGCCTGGGACGACTTCCTGTGGCCCCTCATCGTGCTGACCACGCCGGAGAACTTCACCCTGACGGTGGGGCTGGAGTACCTCAACGGGACCTTCTCGGCCAACCCGCGCGTGATCGCCGCCGGCACCATGATTGCGTTCATCCCGATCGTCATCTTCTTCGCCTCGCTGCAGCGGTACTTCTTCCGTGGCGTCGACGAAGGCGCTATCAAGGGCTGAACCGGAACGGACGACGAGCAGAGAGACATGACATCCACGGGGAACGGCGCCAGGCCGACCATCGCCGACATCGCCCGCCGGGTCGGTGTGTCCACCGCCGCGGTCTCCTTCGCCCTCAACGGCCGGCCCGGCGTCAGCGACGCGACCCGGCAGCGCATCCTCGACGCGGTGGAGGAGCTCGGCTGGCACCCGCACCGCGCGGCCCGGGCACTCAGCGGGAAGCAGGCGGACACCGTCGGGCTGGTGGTGGCGCGGCCGGCGCGCACGATCGGCATCGAGCCCTTCTTCGCCCAGCTCGTCTCGGGCCTGCAGGCCCGCCTCTCGGGCGACATGGTGGCGCTCCAGCTCCTCGTGGTGGAAGACAAGGCGGCCGAGGTCGAGGTCTACCGGCGCTGGTCGGCGGAGCGGCGCACCGACGGGTTCGTCCTGCTCGACCTCGAGGTGGACGACCCGCGCCCCGCGGTGCTCGCCGAGCTCGACGTGCCGGCCGTCCTGGTCGGCGGCGACGGCTCGCCCCAGCCGGTACCGGCCGTCTTCATCGACGACTACGCGGCGATGGGGCAGATCGTCGAGCACCTCGTCGCCCTCGGGCACCGCCGGGTCGGGCACGTCGGTGGCATCCCCCGGTTCGTGCACTCCCGGCGCCGCGTCGCGGCGCTCGAGGCCGCCGCCCGGGAGCACGACCTCGACGTCGTCTCGGTGCCCACCGACTTCTCCGAGACCGAGGCGGTCGCGGTGACCAAGCAGCTCGTGCGCCTCCCCGACCCGCCGACGGCGGTGATCTACGACTCCGACGTCGAGGCTCTCGCGGGCCTGACGGTGCTGCGCGACACGGGGCTGAGCGTCCCGGCGGACGTGTCGGTGGTCTCGTTCGACGACTCCGAGCTGGCGCGCCTCGTCGCCCCGCCGCTGACCGCCATGACCCGTGACACCTTCGCGCTCGGCGGCCTGGTCGCGGAGGTGCTGCTGGCGCGGCTGGGTGGCTCCGACGTCGAGGACGTCGTCCAGGCGCCCGTCCCGGAGCTCACGGCACGGGAGAGCACGGGAGCGGCCTCGTGAGCGGCGCTGCGGGCGGGATGCGGTTCGGCGCGAACTACACACCGAGCGAGGGCTGGTTCCACTCCTGGTACGACCTCGACCTCGACGCGGTCGCCCGTGACATGGGCTCGCTCGCCGCGCTCGGGCTCGACCACGTGCGGATCTTCCCGCTGTGGGAGACGCTGCAGCCGAACCGGACGCTCATCCGGGACCGGGCCGTCGCGGACGTGGTCTCCGTCGTGGACGTGGCCCACGAGCACGGGCTGGGCACGAGCGTGGACGTGCTCCAGGGACACCTGTCCAGCTTCGACTTCCTGCCCTCGTGGGTGCTCAGCTGGCACCGCCGCAACATCTTCGCGGACGAGGCCGTGGTCGAGGCGCAGGAGCGGCTGGTGACGGCGCTGGGATCGGCCCTGACCGGCCGGCCGGGCTTCCTCGGCCTGACGCTGGGCAACGAGACCAACCAGTTCGGCAAGGCCATCCACCCGGACCGGCAGGCGCTGGGCCCGCAGGTGGCGGGACGCTGGCTGGAGCGGCTGCTCACCGCCGCGCACGACTGCGCGCCCGGCCGGGTGCACAGCCACTCCTTCGACGACGACGTGTGGTTCGTCGACTCCTCCGGCGTGACGCCCGAGCACGCGGCGGGCATCGGCGACGTCACCACGGTGCACTCCTGGGTCTTCACCGGCGTCGCCCGGCACTTCCCGCCCGACCACCCGGCCCACACCTGGTTCGCGCGGTACCTGCTCGAGCTCGCCGCGGCCTGGGGCGGGCCGGACCGGCCGCTGTGGCTGCAGGAGGTGGGCGCCCCCGTGCCGCACCTGGGCGCGGACCGGGTCCCGGACTTCGCGCGCGAGACGCTGCGGCGCGCCGTGGCCCGGCCCGGTCTGTGGGGCGTGACGTGGTGGTGCTCGCACGACGTGGACCGCTCGCTGGCGGACTTCCCCGAGCTGGAGTACTCCCTCGGCCTGCTCGCCGCGGACCGGTCCGTCAAACCGCTCGGCGCGGCCGTCCGGGACGTCCTGCCCGAGCTGCGGGAACTCGCGACACGCACCCCGGCGCCGGCCGCCGAGGTGTGGGAGCTGCCGACCGACGATGCGGGCCGGGTCGTGCGCTCGGCCAGCGCTCCCGGCTCGCCCCTGTTCGCCGCGTGGGTCGAGGCCGCCGAGGCGGGCACGCCACCGCGGTTCGCGCTGCCGGCCGGTGCCGTCAGCCTCGTCACCTGCGCCGCCGGCGCCGGCACCACCGCCGCCACCGTCGGTGCGACCGCATGAGCACCGGCTTCGCGACGTCGTTCGAGGTGGGGCAGCCGGTGCCGGGCGTGCCGGTGCCCGCAGGCTGGTCCGTCGAGGTCTCCGGCGGGCCGGAGCATCTGCCCGCCGGCCGGCCCCGTGCCGGTCTCACCGGTCCCCGCTCACTGCGGGTGCACGCCCCGGGCCCTGGACGTGCCGTCCTCCTCGACGGCCTCGACGTGCCCGTCGCGGCGGGCACCGAGCTGAGCTACGCCGTCTGTCCCGTGCTCGAGCCGGACCTCGCCTACCGCGGCACCTGGGCCGCGCTGGACTGCCGGTTCGACGACGGCACCTGGCTGTCCGACCTCGACCCGGTCGACCAGCACGGCATGCGGGCCACCGCCGCGGGGCAGGGCGCGGCGAAGATCCTGCTACCCGACCACTGGAACCTCGTCCGCGTCGCGCTCGCGAAGGCCGTGGGCCGGCGGGTGACCACCCTCGCGGTCGTGCTCGAGCAGCCCGGCGACGGCGAGCCGGTCGAGGTCTGGTGGGACGACGTCGCGATCGCGGTCCCGGACCGGCCCGCCCGCCGCGACCCCGTGGACCACGTCGACACGCGCCGCGGGACCCACTCCTCGGGCGCCTACTCGCGCGGGAACACCGTGCCGGCCACGGCCGTGCCGAACGGGTTCGGCCTCCTCGTCCCGCTGACCGACGCGACCTCGCACTCCTGGCTGTACTCCTGGGCCGGCCACAACGGCCCGGACAACCGGCCCCGGCTGGAGGGCGTCGGCGTCTCGCACGTGCCCAGCCCGTGGATGGGCGACCGGAACCAGGTCGCCTTCCACCTCGCCGCCGGCGAGGACGTGCCGGACGCCACCCCGGCGGCGCGCGGGCTCGGCTTCGACCACGGCCAGGAGATCGCCCGGCCGCACCGGTACGGCGTCCCCCTCGACGGCGGCCACCGGGTGGACGTCACGCCGACGGACCACGGCGGCGTCCTGCTGTTCACGTTCCCGGCGGGCACCGCGCGCGGGCACGTGCTCGTGGACGCGGTGAGCACCGACGGCGCCGGACCGGACGGCCCCTGCGAGCTGACCTGGCACGCGGACGGCACGCTGTCGGGCTGGGTGGAGACCGGCTCGGGACTGTCGGTCGGGCGCAGCCGGATGTTCGTCGCCGGGCGGCTGGACGCGCCGGTGGTGGCGCACGGCGCGGCGCGTGGGAACCGGCCGCACGCCCGGTACGCGACCATCGACCTGGACGGCCTGGACGGCCTGGACGGCCGGGACGGCCCGGGCGGCCCGGGCGGAGGGCGGGCCGTCGAGCTGCGGGTCGCGACGTCCTTCGTCGGCCTGGAGCAGGCCTGGCACACCTACGACCTCGAGCTCGCCGGCCGCACCTTCGAGGAGGTCGAGGCGGCCGCGCGCACGGCGTGGGAGCAGCGCCTCGCCGTCGTCGAGGTCGAGGGGGCCAGCGAGGAGCAGCTGGCCACGCTCTACGGGAACCTGTACCGGCTCAACCTGTACCCGTCCTCGCAGTGGGAGAACGCCGGGAGCGCCGCGGAGCCGAGGCCGGTGCACGCCTCACCGGTGTCCGACCCGCCGGGCCGGGTGCTGCCGGGCGAGCTGTACGTCAACCACGGCTTCTGGGACACCTACCGCACCTGCTGGTCGGCCTACGCCCTGCTCTACCCGGAGCTGGCCGGCCGGCTGGCGGACGGGTTCGTCCAGCAGTTCCGCGACGGCGGCTGGGTGGCCCGCTGGTCCTCCCCCGGCTATGCCGACCTCATGACGGGCACGTCCTCGGACGTGGCGTTCGCGGACCTGCTGCTCCGCGACGTCCTGCTGCCCGACCCGGAGGGGACCTACGTGGCGGGCCTGCGCAACGCGACCGCGGCGCCGACCGAGCCCGGCGTCGGCCGCAAGGGGCTCGCGCACGCGACCTACCGCGGCTGGGTGGCGCGGGACGAGGACGTGCACGAGTCGGTGTCCTGGAGCCTCGAGGGCTACATCAACGACCTCGCGCTCGCCCGCATGGCCCGCCGGCTCGCCACCGGCGCAGGTCCCGCCGGCACCTCCCCACCCCCTCCCGCCGAGTCGTCAACTCTGTGCCGAGTCGTCAATGATGTGCCGGCCGGCCGTGCGCCGCGCCACGTGCGGCGACTGCTCGACGAGGCGACGTACCTGGAGCAGCGCGCAGGCGGCTACCGGCACCTCTTCGACGCGGCCACCGGGTTCCTCCGCGGCCGCGGCCGGGACGGCGCCTTCGCCGAGCCGTTCGACCCGCGCGACTGGGGCGGGGACTTCACCGAGTCCGACGCCTGGAACTTCGCCTTCCACGCGCCGCACGACCCCGCCGGCCTGGCGGAGCTGCACGGCGGGCCGGAGGGCCTGGCGGACGTGCTCGAGGAGTTCTTCGCGACGCCGGAGCGCGCCGACCGGCCGGGCGGGTACGGCGGCGTCATCCACGAGATGGTCGAGGCGCGCGACGTACGCATGGGTCAGCTGGGGCAGTCGAACCAGGTCTCGCACCACATCCCGTACATCTGGCTCGCGGCCGGGCGGCCGGACCGGGCGCAGGAGACCGTCCGGGAGATCCTGGTGAGGCTGTGGACCGGCAGCGAGATCGGCCAGGGCTACCACGGCGACGAGGACAACGGCGAGATGTCGGCCTGGTGGCTGCTCTCCGCCCTCGGCCTCTACCCGCTCGAGGTGGGTTCCTCGCGCTGGGCGGCCGGATCGCCGCTGTTCACCCGTGCGGTGGTGCACCGGCCGGACGGCGACCTCGTGGTCGAGGCGCCCGGCAACGCACCCGAGGCGCCGTACGTGCAGGGCCTGGAGCTGGACGGTCTCCCGGTGCCGGCGCCCGTGCTCGAGCACGGCGCGCTGCGTGGCGGCGCGACGCTCCGGTTCACCATGGCGCAGACGCCCGGCGACTGGGGCCGGGACGCCCCGCTCACCTTCCCCCGTCCGCCGCTGCGCCCGTGGCGCGACATGTCCGGTGCCGGCTCGTGGCGCCTCACGCCCGACGCCGGTCCCTCGTGCCCGGCTCCCGGCACGGAGCAGCCGGAGCTCACGGCACTGGGCGACGACTCCTACGACTCCGCCGCCGACCTGCCCGCCGGGAGGCTGACCTGGCAGGCGGGCGGTACGACGGACGTTCCGTCGCCGGAACCGCAGCTGCGCTGCTACACCCTCACCTCCGCCGTCGACGGGCGCGCGGCGCCGTCCGCGTGGCGGCTCGAGGTGCGCGGGAAGGACGGCGGGTGGCGGGTGGTCGACGAGCGGGAGGACGAGGTGTTCCCCTGGCCCGGTCAGCTCCGGCCGTTCGTGCTCGCCGAACCCGTCGCGCTGCGGGACGTCCGGCTGGTGCTCGCGACACCCGGCGCCCTCGCCGAGGTCGAGCTTCTCACCGCCTGACGCGTCCCGGCCAAGCCTCCCCCTGCGCGGCTTGCCGGTCCGGCCGAGGCCATCGTAACCACTAAACCGTTTCAGTCCGCTGGTCGAGTCCCTGGTCGGGAGGCTGAGCAGCCTCACGGGGCGTGCGCCGTGCCCCCCGCCTCCACAGCGTCCGCGCGGACGCCGCGCCGTCCACAACGGCGGTCGCCACGTGGGTGCCGCGTGCCACGATGGCTCGCGACATGAACGTTCTCGCGGCTCTGACGGACGACCTCCTCGCCCGTCACTTCGGTCCCCAGACGCTGGCCCGTGCCCGCGGGTACGTCGAGCGCCTGCTCGGGCAGCCGTCGGTCGAGGACCTCAGCACCGAGACGGTCACGGCGAAGGCTGCGGTGCACGGCACCGACCCGCTGCCCTACCAGGTCGAGCTGCACGCCGACCTGGGCCGTCCCGGCGGCACGCCGGCCGGCCACGGCTGGGTCTCGAGCGTGTGCAGCTGCCCGGTCGGCAGCATGTGCAAGCACGGCGCCGCCCTCGCCCTGGCGCTGCGCCAGTCCTTCGTCCCCGCGCAGCCCGCCTGGCAGCGTCACCTCGACGCGCTCACCCGCGAGCTGTCCGCGGTGAGCCGGGATGCCGCGAGCCGGTCGGGCGAGCAGCAGCCCATGGCGCTGCAGCTGTCGATGTCGCCACCGTCCCGCTACCACCACGCGAACCAGCCGACGATCCACCTGCGCCCGATGCGACGCGGCGCGAGGAACACCTGGGTCCGCGCCTCGGCGGGCTGGTCGGAGCTGGACCGGCTCATCGCCTCCGGTCGGGTCCCGCCGGAGCAGGTCGAGCCGCTCGAGGCGCTGTACCTCGGAATGCGCGCGTACGGCAGCTCCTCCACCGCCAAGGGCCCGCCGCTGCAGGCCTTCGGGGCGCGCCTGCCGCGCCAGCTCGCCGCGGCGCGCGACGCCGGGATCGAGCTCATCACCGCCGGCGCCCTGCGCTCGGTGAGCGTGCGCGAAGAGCCGCTCGTGCTCGCGGCGGACGCCGTCGTCGCGGAGACCCGCACCCGTTTCCGGCTGACGCTCGCGATCGACGACGAGCTGTGGGACGGCGACCACGTCATCCTGCTCGGCGGTGCGCGCCCGACCACCGCCGTCCTCCTGGACGACGGGCACCTCCTCGTCGCGCCGCTGGCCGCACCGCTCCCGGCGACCGCCGAACGTCTGCTGCTCGCCGGCCCGGTCGACGTGCCCGCGAGTGACAGCGAGGCCTTCCACGACCGGCTCGCCGGTCTCGTCCAGCACGTCGCGGTTCGCTCCCACGACGGCTCCGTGCAGATCCCCGAACCGCTACGTCCCAGCCTCGAGCTCACCGTCACGTGGCACAGCTCGACCGCGGCCGACCTGCGGTGGGCGTGGTCCTACGGCGCGGTCGGCCGGTGCGCCCTTGGCGACGTCGACGACCTCGGCGGCGTGCGGGCCCGGGGCGTCGAGGAGGAGATCCTCGCGTCCGTCCCGGCGGGCATCCGCGGGCACGCCGCGGTGACCGGCGGGGACGCCCTCACGCTCGCCGTCCACGACCTGCCGTACCTGCGCGGCCTCGACGACGTCACGGTCACCGAGGAGCAGCGGCCCGACTTCCGGGAGGCGACCGACGCGCCGGAGGTCTCCTTCGAGGTTCTCGAGCTCGAGGAGGACCCCGGGTACACCGACTGGCTCGACCTCGCCGTCACGGTCCGGGTCGGTGGCGAAGCCGTTCCACTGGCCCAGGTGCTGGCCGCGCTGACCCTCGGCGAGGAGTTCCTCGTCCTGCCCAGCGGGCTCTACCTGCCCACCGCCGTGCCCGAGCTGCAGAAGCTCCGGGAGGTCGTCGAGGCCGCGTCCGAGCTGCGCGACCGGGACGGCGACCGGATCAGCGTCGGCACGCACGACCTCGGCGTCTGGGCCGACCTGGCCGAGGCCGGTGTGATCTCCGAGCAGGCCGCGGCGTGGGTCGAGCGCGCCCGCGCGCTGCGGGACCTCACCGAGCTGCCCCGCCCGGAGCCGGTGGGCCTGACCTGCGAGCTGCGGCCCTACCAGCTCGAGGGCTTCTGGTGGCTCGCGTTCCTCCACCAGCACGGCCTCGGCGGGATCCTCGCCGACGACATGGGCCTCGGCAAGACCCTGCAGGTCCTGGCGCTCGTCCAGCACGCGCGCGAGCACGGCACCGGCAGCCCGTTCCTCGTGGTCGCCCCGACCAGCGTCGTCACCGCATGGGAGACCGAGGCCTCACGGCACGCCCCGCACCTGCGCGTCGGGGTCGTCCGCCGCCGGACGGACGACGTGGCGCAGATCGCCGCGGAGTCCGACCTGGTGGTCACGACCTACACGCTGCTGCGCCTCGAGAAGGACGCCTTCACCGACCGGCCCTGGGCCGGCCTGGTCCTCGACGAGGCCCAGCAGGTCAAGAACCACCTCAGCAAGACGTACGCGGCGGCGCGCGCCGTCGAGGCCGACTTCCGGCTCGCGGTGACCGGCACGCCGTTCGAGAACCGGCTGATGGAGCTGTGGGCGCTGCTGTCGCTCACGGTGCCCGGCCTGTACCCGTGGCCCAAGCAGTTCGCCGACCGGGTGGTCAGGCCGGTCGAGCGAGACGGCGACGAGGCAGCGCTGGACCGGTTCCGGCGTCGCATCCGGCCGTTCATGCTGCGCCGGACGAAGGAGCTGGTGGCCGACGACCTGCCGCCGAAGCAGGAACAGGTCCTCGAGGTCACCCTGACCCCGCGCCACCGGCGCCTGTACGACGCGTGGCTGGCGAAGGAGCGGCAGCGCATCCTCGGCCTCGTCGCGGACTTCGACAAGAACCGGGTGGCCATCTTCAGTGCCCTCACCAAGCTGCGGCAGCTCGCGCTCGACCCGGCCCTCGTCGGCGAGGAGGACACGGGCGGCTCGGCGAAGCTCGACGTGCTCCTGGAGCACCTGCGCGAGGTCACCGCCGAGGGTCACCGCGCCCTGGTGTTCAGCCAGTTCACCTCCTACCTCGCGCGGGTGCGCGAGGCGCTCGAGGAGCACGGCATCGATGCGACGTATCTCGACGGGTCCACACGGGATCGCGGTGCCGTGATCGAGGAGTTCCGCACCGGGTCCGCCCCGGTGTTCCTCATCAGCCTCAAGGCCGGCGGGTCCGGCCTGACCCTCACCGAGGCCGACTACGTCTTCGTGCTGGACCCGTGGTGGAACCCGGCCGCCGAGGCGCAGGCCGTCGACCGCGCCCACCGGATCGGGCAGGAGCGCAAGGTGCACGTCTACCGGCTCGTCGCCGCCGAGACCATCGAGCAGAAGGTCATGCAGCTCAAGGCGCGCAAGGCCGAGCTGTTCGGCCAGGTCATCGACTCCGGCGGTGCGTCCTCCACCTCGATCGACGCCGCCGACATCCGGGCGCTGTTCGACTAGAGCCGTGCCAGGCACCTGCGGACGCGGGCTGAGACGCCCGCGCGCGTCCGGGAACCCGTCGTTAGGTTGAACAGCCGGAGGGAGGACGATGACCACGAGGAACGAGCCGCTGTGGACCCGCGACTTCGTCCTCGCCACCGTCGTCAACCTCTGCGCCGCGTCGGTCTTCTACCTCCTCATGACCACGCTGGCGCGCTACGCGGCCGAGACGTTCAGCACCGGCGAGAGCATGTCCGGCCTCACCGCGAGCATGTTCATCGTCGGGGCGATCCTCGCCCGGGCGGTCGGCGGAAACGTGCTCGAGCTGGTCGGCCGGCACCGGACGCTCCTGCTGGCGCTCGTCCTGTTCCTGCTGGCGTCGCTGAGCTACCTGCCCACCACGTCGCTCGGGCTGCTGCTCGTGGAGCGTTTCGTCCACGGCGTGGCGTTCGGGATGACCAGCACGGCCGCGATCACGATCGCGCAGAGCACCATCCCGCCGCTGCGGCGCAGCGAGGGCACCGGCTACTTCACGCTGAGCAACACGGTCGCCACCGGGGTCGGGCCGTTCCTCGGGCTCACCCTCATCGACGCCCTCGGGTACTCGGGGCTGTTCTGGGGCGCCGTGGTCATCTCGGCGGCCGGCCTCGTCGTGGCCCTGCTGCTGCGCGTGCCGGAGCTGGACCTCTCCCCCGCCGAGCGTGACCGGCTCAAGCACTTCCGGGCTCGCGACCTGCTGGCGCGGGAGGTCGCGCCGCTCGCGGTGTTCATCGGAGTCGTCGCCTCCGCCTACTCCGGCGTCATCGCGTTCCTCGACTCCTACGCGAACGGTGCCGGGCTCCGGGCGGGCGCCGGCGCCTTCTTCCTCGTCTACGCGGTCGTGCTGTTCGTGGCCCGGCTCTTCGTCGGCCGGATCCAGGACCGGCGCGGCGACAACGTCGTCATCGTGCCCGCCATCGCCTCGCTCGCCGTCGGGCTCGGCGTCCTGGGGGTCGCGACGTCGGACGTCATGGTCGTGATCTCCGCCGCCTTCGTGGGGTTCGGCTTCGGCACGATCCTCTCCTCCTCCCAGGCGGCCGCCGTCGGCCTCGTGCCGGAGGAGCGCCTCGGCGTCGCCGTCTCGACGTTCTACCTCGCCGTCGACATCGGCACGGGGGTCGCGCCGGCGCTGCTCGGCGTGGTCGCGGGCGCGTCCGGCTACCGGGTGATGTACCTCCTGCTGGCCGCCGTCGTGCTCGCCTCCGCGGGGCTGTACTACCTGGTGCACGGCCGACGGTCGTTCGTCTCCGTCACCCACCGCCGGCCGGGCTGACGGCTACAGGCCCAGCCGACGGCGCAGCTCGCGGGCGTGCCGCCGGGAGACCTCCACGCGGCTGCGCTGCCGGTCGTCCATCACCAGCACGAGCGCGCCGCGGAAGTCCGGGACCAGCTCCCGGACGTGGTCGAGGTTGACCAGGTAGGACCGGTGCGCCCGGTAGAAGTGCCCGCGCAGGCGGCGCTCGAGCTCGTTGAGGGACAGCGAGACCAGGACGCGCTCGTCGGCGAGCTTGAGCGAGGAGTACCCGCGCGCGGCGGCCGCGTAGACGATCGAGGCGCCGTCGACGAGGACCGTCCGTCCCTCTCGCTGGACCGGGATCCGCGACAACGGCTCGACGGCGGAGCCCTGCCCGGCCGCCGTCCCCTCCTCGGTGCGCTCCGACGCGAGGGCACGGTCGACGGCCCGCCGGAGCCGGTCGGCGTCGAACGGCTTGACGAGGTAGTCCGCCGCGGCCAGGTCGAAGGCTTCGACGGCGTGGTCCGGGTAGGCGGTGGTGAAGATGACCTTCGGGCGGTGCGGGAGGTCGCGGAGCGCGGCGGCCACCTCGAGCCCGGAGCCGCCCGGCATCCGCACGTCGAGGAGCACCAGGTCGTAGTCGAGGGACCGCAGCAGCAGCAGTGCCTCTTCGCCGTTGGTGGCCTCGCCGACCACCTGGACCTGGCCGATCTCCTCGAGCAGGTACCGCAGCTCCTCCCGGGCCGGGGCCTCGTCGTCGACGATCAGGGCGCGGGGGCGCATCCCGTCAGGGTAGTCGCCCCAGGCTCACGGTTCGTCGACGTCGGGGACCGCGGCGTCGCCGCCGCGGCTGGAGGGTGGGAGTGACGACTCGGCACAGCATTGACAACTCGGCGGGTCAGCGGAGGGGGATGCGGAGGTCGACGACGGTGCCGCCGCCAGGGGCGGGGGTGATGCTCAGCTCGTACCGCTCGCCGAAGAGCGAGTCGAGGCGCTCGGAGATGTTCCGCAGCCCGACACCTCCCCCGCGGGCGCGTCCCGGCTCTCCGTCCGCCGTGGCGTCACTCTCGGGTGGCGGGCCACCCCGCTCGCCGTCGGAGAGGCGTGCGAGCACCTCGGGCCGCATGCCCACGCCGTCGTCCGAGACCCGGATCGAGGTGGTCCGGGTGAGCGGGTCCACGCGGGCCCGCAGCCGGATGGTGCCGCCCTCGACCTTGTCCGCGATGCCGTGCTTGACGGCATTCTCCACCAGCGGCTGGATGGTCAGCACGGGGACCCGGGTGGTGAGCACCTGGGGGTCGATGTCGTACCGCACGCGCAGGCGGTCGCCGAACCGTGCCTGCTCGAGCGAGAGGTAGGTCCGCACGAAGAAGTACTCCTGCGCGAACTCGGCGAAGTGGCCGTCCTGCCGCACCGCGTACCGGAAGAAGTCGGACAGCCGCAGCAGGAGCTGACGCGCCTCCTCCGGATCCGTCCGGGCCTTGGAGGCGATGGTGTTGAGGATGTTGAACAGGAAGTGCGGGTTGATCTGCGCGCGCAGCGCGTCCAGCCGTGCGTGCGCCGCCAGGCGCCGTTCCCGGTCCATCTCCGCCAGCTCCAGGTGCAGCGAGAGCATGCTCGCCATGTCTTCCACCAGCCCGCGCGGCGGCGGGTCGGGGTGCACGCGGTAGACACCGAGGGCGCCGACCACGCGGGACCCGATGGCCAGCGGCGTGACGACGGCGGACTGCAGCGGGCAGTCCGGGTGGTTGCACGCCAGCCCGGCCCGGTCGGGCACCACGACGGTGCGCCGCCGCTCGATCACCCGGGCCGTGGTCCGCGTCTGCGGGGCGCCGCCCACGCGGTGGTGGTCCGAACCGGGGCCCACGAAGGCGAGCACCTGGTCCCGGTCCGCGATGGCCACGGCGTCCCCGCCGAGCATCGGCCGCAGCAGCTCCACGGTGCGGCGTGCCGCGTCGGTGGTCAGCCCGGACCGCAGGGGCATCGAGCGACCGGCGGCGGCGATCGGCCGCTCCCGCTCCTCCACCGGCCGCTGCGCCCAGCGCGGCCCGCGCGGCCCGCGCAGCGCCGACGGGTAGCCGAGGACCGCCGCCACGCTCAGCGCCGTGCCGGCGGCCACCGTGGGCAGCACGCCCAGGGCCGGGCTCACCAGCACCTGCGTGACGAGGTACACCAACCCCCACACCAGCAGGAGCACACCCGCGAGCAGACCGCTACCGCCGCGCACGAGGCCCCCTCATGCCGAAGAACCGCCGCCCGCGCCGGCCACGCTCCCCGACGGTCAGCCGGGCCAGCCGTTCGGCCCGCCGGTCCGCCGCGGTCCCGTGCATCCGGACGAACGCCTCGTCGACGTCCGGTGGCGCGGCGGTGCGCCGCGAGACCAGCACGGTCACCGCCGCCGCCACGGGTGCGGCGACGACGGTCGGGGTCACCAGGACCTCCTCGAGGACCCACGGCTCCACCGCGTTGCCGGTCGTGAACATCACCACGGCGAGCACGGCCCCGGTGACCATCCCGGCCTCGGCACCGGCCGCCGTCGTGCCGCGCCACCAGATGGCGAGGATGAACACGGGGGTGAACGCGGACCCGGCGACGGCGAAGGCCCAGGTCACCATGGTCGCCACCATGGAGGGCATGGACGTGGTGAAGGCGTCCGGGTGGATGACGAGGGCGAGCACCGCTGCCGCGCCGGCCGCCACCACGGTGGCGGTGCGGCCGGCCTGGACCGCCTGACGCTGGGTCGCGCGCGGGTTGATGTGCCGCTCGTACACGTCGTGCCCCCAGGTGGCGGCGGACGCCAGCAGCAGCCCGGCGATGGTGGACATCACCGCGACCAGCGCACCCGCGGCGATCACGCCGAGCCCGGCGTCGCCACCGTAGATGCGGCCGAGCACCGGGAGCGCGTGCTCCGGGACCCGCAGCACGCCGTCGACCGTGAGCCCGGCGAGCCACGGGTGCTCGTCGACGGCGCCGGGTACGAGCGCTCGTGCCGCCGTGCCGAGCATGACGGCGAGCGCGTAGAAGGTCCCCGCCAGACCCAGCACCCAGACGGTCGTCACGCGGGCCGCCTTCCCGGTGGGCGAGGTGAAGTACCGGTTGAGCACGTGCGGCAGCCCTGCCGTGCCCAGGGCGAGGGTGACGACGAGCGCGAACTGGCCGAGCGCGCCGTACCGGGATCCGGGCTCGCCGAAGGTGGCGGGGGCGTCCGGGTCGATCTGGCTGCGTTCGGGCTCGAGCCGCCACCGCCCGTCCTCCTCGGTCGGGTTGGCGAGCGGCTCGGCTCCCAGGCTGTCGATGGCGTCGCCGTACCGGAAGCCCTCGCCGATCACGACCGCGGCCAGCCACACCAGCGCGGCGAGCAGCACGAGGAACTGCACGGCCTGGTTCCAGGTGGTCCCCCGCATCCCGCCGAGCACCACGACCACGGCGACCACGGCGGTGGAGATGAGCACGCCCGTCTCGTAGGGCCGCAGCCCGAGGATCCCCTGGCCGACGAGCAGCTGCCAGGTGATGCCGGCGCCCACCGACTGCGGGATGAGGTAGGAGAGGATGACGAGCTGCACGACGGCGACGGCGACCAGCCGCACCCGCTCCGAGCCCAGGCGCCGGGCGAGGAAGTCCGGGATGGAGAACTCGCCGAACCGGCGCAGCGGGGCTGCGACGAACAGCAGCAGGGGAACGAACCCGGCGGCGAAGCCCACGGCGTACCAGGCGCCGTCGAGCCCGGAGACGTAGACGGCCGCCGCGACGCCGAGGAAGGACGCGGCGGAGAAGTAGTCGCCGCAGATCGCCCACGCGTTGGTGAGCACGCCGACCCGGCGTCCGGCGAGGTAGAAGTCCAGCGTGGACGTCCCGCGCGGCCGGGTGGCGAGCGCGACGCCCACGACGATGGCGCCGACGACGGCGAGCGCGACGACGCTGGCGAGGTTCACGGGACGTCCTCGGCCGGGGTCTCGGGCCGTTCGTCGCCGTCGGGACCGCCGAGCATGCGGTCCTCGACGGCCGTGGAGAGGCTCGCGGCGGCGACACCGAGCACCACGAAGACCGCGTACAGCCCGAACGCCGCCATGACGAAGCCCGGGCTCATGTTGCCGACGAGCCGCGCGTCGGACCACCAGTCCAGGGTCAGGGACAGGGCCGGGAACCCGCCGACGACCGCGAGGAAGAGCACGAAGTAGCCGACTGCGACGCGCCGCAGGGTCCGGAACGCGGCGTCCACCTCGGCCGGGGTGTCGCGGGCGTCGAGGTCACGCTCGCGGGCGAGGTCGTCGCCGTCGTCGCCGTCGTCGCCGTCGAGCATGCGCACACCCTATGCACCTGGTGCGGGCAACGGGCTGGCGCACGGGAGGTTCCGGCCGGCGCACGGCGCGGGTCAGGTGGTGGTGGCGGGGGTCCGCAGCAGGCGGATGCCGGTGCGCAGCAGCACCACCGTGCCGCCGGCCACCATGACCAGTCCCATCCCCGGCAGCAGCTGTCCCCACGCGTCGGTGGTGGCACTGAGGTGGGCCAGCCGCGCGACCTGCCAGCCCACGATGACTCCGGCCACGCCCCCGGCCAGGAGGCAGTGGGCCAGTGCGACCCGGCGGTACGGCAGGACGGCGCCGGCGATGCCGAGGAATCCTGCGCACAGCGTCCACAGCCCCGGACCGGCGGTGCCGGCGAGGTTGCCGAGCGGCGTCATGACCCAGGGCAGCAGCGAGCCGACCAGGGTGAGCAGGCCGCCGAGGAGCATGCCGACGCTGCCCGGGTGCAGGATGCGCTTCTGCGGGCCGGGTGCGGAGGTGCCCGCCGTGCCGGCGGGTGAGCTCGTCGTCGAGGCCATGTCGTCGATGCTAGGCGACGCGGACGCCGCAGCGGCAACGCGAGGGGCGAACGGTCCGCACCGGCGCGCGAACGGTCGATACAGGCCGACGAGCGGTCGTGGCCGGCGCGTCGCACCGGTCGACGGCGCAGGGCGACCGTTCGCGAATCCCAACCGGCCGTCCGTGGCGCGTCGCTTGTGCCGGCCACGCGGGGTGCGGTTCGCTCGCCGATCAAGGACACGGACAGGACGTGCCCCGGGCGAGGACGCACGGGGCCGATCGCGACGAAGGGAGCGTCCGATGGCCGACACGGCTCACGAGGGCGAGCTGGGCGGGAGCCCGCCGCCCGGTGGGGGCGAGGACAACGGGTGGCGCAAGCAGTACTGGCGCAAGAACCTCCGGCTGATGCTGGTGCTGCTGGTCATCTGGTTCGTGGTCGCGTTCGGCTGCGGCGTGCTCTTCATCGAGCCGCTGAACTCCATCGTGATCGCCGGGTTCCCGTTGGGCCTCTGGTTCGCCCAGCAGGGCTCGATCTACACCTTCATCATCCTCATCCTCGTCTACGCCCTCCGGATGGACCGGCTCGACGAGGAGTTCGGCGTCAGCGAGCGGAACGGGAACGGTGATCAGCCGTGAGCGACATCCAGATCTGGACCCTCGTCTTCATCGTCGTCACCTTCGGCATCTACATCGTCATCGCCTGGCGCAGCCGGGTGAAGGACACCGAGGGCTTCTACGTCGCCGACCAGGGCATCCCGACCGTCGCCAACGGTGCGGCGGTGGCCGCGGACTGGATGTCGGCGGCGTCGTTCATCGGCATGGCGGGCCTCATCGCCTTCCTCGGCTCCGACGGCTCCATCTACCTCATGGGCTGGACGGGCGGCTTCGTGCTGCTGGCGCTCCTGCTCGCCCCGTACCTGCGCAAGTGGGGCAAGTTCACGGTGCCGGAGTTCGTCGGCGACCGGTACTCCGAGACCGTCCGGCTCATCTCGGCCGTCGCGGCAATCATCGTCTCCTTCACCTACGTCGTCGGGCAGATGAACGGCGGCGGCATCGTCTTCAGCCGCTTCCTCGGCCTGGACATCACCGGCGGCGTCATCGTCGCCGCGCTGATCATCTTCACCTACACGGTCCTCGGCGGCATGAAGGGCATCACCTGGACCCAGGTGGCCCAGTACACGGTGCTGATCATCGCCTACCTCATCCCGGCCGTGGCGGTCGCGCAGCAGATGACCGGGATCCCTGTCCCGCAGGTCTCGTTCGGCCAGATCCTGGCCGAGCTGGACGCGCTCAGCCAGGACTTCGGGCTGGCCGCCTACACCGAGGCGTTCTCGGGCCGCCCGGGCGGGCAGATCGACGTCTTCCTCGTGACGATGTCGCTGATGCTCGGCACGGCCGGCCTGCCGCACGTGATCATCCGCTTCTACACGACCAAGACCGTCCGCGGCGCACGCTTCTCGGCTTTCTGGGCGCTGTTCTTCATCGGGCTGCTCTACACGACCGCTCCCGCGGTCGGCGCCTTCACCAAGCTGAACCTGCTCCAGGGCGTGCAGGGGGTGTCCGTCGACAACCTGCCGGAGTGGGTGCAGAACTGGCAGGCGACCGGGCTCGTCTCGGTGGCCGAGAACTCGGACGCGGTCAACACCATCACGAACGACGCGGAGGCGTTCGCCGAGGGCGGGTACGACCTGCTCGTCAACAACGACATCCTCGTGCTCGCGAGCCCGGAGATCGCGGGCCTGCCTGCCCCGGTCGTCGGCCTCGTCGCGGCCGGCGGCATGGCGGCGGCCATGTCCACGGCCGCCGGTCTGCTGCTGGTGATCTCCTCCTCGGTCTCGCACGACCTGTTCTTCCGTGTGGTCAAGCGGGACGCCACCGACCGCCAGCGATTGCTGGCCGGGCGGGTCGCGATGGGTCTCGCCGTGCTGGTGGCGATCTACTTCGGCATCAACCCGCCGGCCTTCGTCGCGCAGGTGGTCGCCTTCGCGTTCGGGCTGGCCGCCTCGACGTTCTTCCCGGTGCTGCTCCTCGGGATCTTCTGGAAACGGGCGAGTGCCGCAGGAGCGGCGGCGGGCATGCTCGCCGGCCTGGCCTTCACCGGCAGCTACATGATCTACACGCTGGAAGTCTTCGGCACCCCCGAGAACGACCACATCCTCGGCATCAGCCCGGAGGGGATCGGCGCCGTCGGCGCGCTGGTGAACTTCGTGGTCACGATCCTGGTGTCGTCGGTCACGCGGCCGCCGTCGGAGCACGTGCAGGAGATGGTCGAGGAGATCCGCTACCCGGCGGCACGGGTGAGCTCGACGAAGTCCTGACGCCGCCGCCGGGGGCCGGACCGCCGGCGGGCCCGGACGAGACGGAGGGGGCGGATGTGGTCGATGGGGGACGACCACATCCGCCCTCTCGCGTGGGATGCGTGGTCAGCTGCCGTCCACGGCCCACGTGACCGCGGGGTCCTCGGACGCCATGTCGACCGTGACGAGGCCGAGCAGCCCGCCGAGCTGGAGCGGGCTGGTGAGCTCGCAGGGGCCGGTCACGCCGTTCTGCGTGCACCGCGCCGTGACGTTCACCCGGGCGTTGCCGAGCATCCCCGTGACCTGGGTGATGTCCTCCTCCAGGTGCAGGAGCGGCTCGAGCTGGTCCAGCTGGTCACGCGCCTGGCGGCTCAGGCTCCGGTCGATCGTTCCGTCGTGCAGCCGGGTTCCGTCGTCGGCGTTCTCCTCCAGGCCCAGGCCGCAGTTCGCGTCCAGGGCCGAGGAGGAGACGCACTGCTCGGCGGACTCCCGCACGGCGTCCCGGAACGCGGTCACGCCGTCGTCGGTGAGAGAGGCCGTGAGTCCGCCGGTGTCGTGGGGACCGGGGGCGGTGACCTGGAGCGGTCCGCCCTCGAGCCGGAAGTGCTGGGCCGACGTCGCGATCTCGTAGGTGCCGACGAAGGCGTTCAGCGGTCCGCCCGCGACGTCCTGACCGTTGACCGTCAGGTCCAGGCCGGTGAGGTTGGGCGTCGAGATCTGGGCGAGCCCGCCGTCCAGCAGCCACTTGCCGTTCCCGGCGCGGTCGACGACGAGGAACACCGTGTCGACGGGCTCGCCGCCCATGAGGTAGCTGACCCTCACCTCGGCGGTGGCGTCCCCCTCGACCACCTCCCCCACCTCGATCTCGCTGATCGGGGCGATCTCGAGCGAACGGGCGAGCGCCTCGTCGGTGAGGAGGGGTTCGTCCTGGGGCCGCTGGTCCGTCGGGAGGTAGGACAGCGCCTCGGCGGCGTTCCCCTCGGCCACGGCGCCCAGGTACCCCTCCACGAGCTCCTGAGGGCTGGTGGGGCGTGCCTCCGACAGGACCCGGCCCGGGCTCGGCCAGAGGACGACGGCGGCGACCACGGCGATCGCCACGACGACGGCGCCCGCACCTCCGAGGAGGGCGGCTCGGGCACCGCGTCCGAGCTTCTTCGGGGGCTTCTGCTGGTACTGGGGGTGCTGCCCGTACTGCTGCTGGTAATGCGGCTGCTGCTGGTACTGGGGGTGCTGCCCGTACTGCTGCTGGTACTGCTGGTACTGCTGCTGCGGCGGGTGCGGCTGGTACTGCTGCTGGTGCGGCACGTACTGCGGGGCGTGGTGGTGCTGCTGCGGCACCGGCCGTCCGTACTGCTGCTGGTGGTGCTGCTGGCCGTGGGCCGGCTGTTGGGCCTGCGGCGGCCCGTGCTGCTGGCCGTGCCACGGCTGCTGCTGCGGAACCTGCCAGGCACCCGGCGCTCCGGGCACCGGCGGGCTCTGCCCGGGCGGCTGCTGCCCGGGGGCCCCCTGTTGCCACGGACCCTGCTGCGGCCCGTACGGGCCCCGTGGTCCCGGTGGTCCGTCCGCCCCCTGCCGGCCGTCCTGCGGCCCCCACGGTGCCCCCGGGCGGTGCGCGCCGTCGTCGGCGTTGCCGTGGTCGTCCTGGCTCATCTGGTCCCCCGTTCCCCGTCCGCGAAGGCTATCGGGGTTCCGGCGCCGTGACCGCGTCCCGCGGTGGGGACCTCTCCCCACCACGGTGCGGGCGGGCAACACGCGCGTAACAGCACGCTGCTAGCGTCCGGGCGTCACCCCAGGAAGCGAGTACCCACCCATGACCTCCGTCGTCGACGACGCCTCCCAGCCCACCGCACCGAGCGCACCCAAGGACCGCGACTACCCGCTCAGCCGGGTTCCGAGGTCGGCACGGCACGGGACGCTCGCGATCGCCGTCGTCATCGCGGGGTTCTTCTTCTACACGCCCACGATGGTGGCGGGCGGCCAGGTGGTGACCGCCTTCCCGTTCGGCGAGTTCCTCGGCCTCGCGGCGGTGGCCACGGTGGTGCTCGCCGCCTACATCGCGCTGCTGGGCGTGGTGAGCGAACGCACCGGGCTGACCACCGCGCTGGTCTCGCGGCTGATCCTCGGCAAGGCGGGCGGCAAGTGGGCGTCCTTCGTCCTCGGCGGCACGCAGCTCGGCTGGTACGGCGTCTCGCTCGGCGTGCTCGCCAGCCTGGTCGAGGCCTCGACCGGGTTCACCGCCGGGTGGCTCGTCATGATCGTCGGCGGTGTCCTCATGGCGTCCACCGCGTACTTCGGGTTCAAGGGCATCGAGATCCTCTCCTGGGTCTCGGTCCCCCTCATGATGGTGCTCTGCCTGTGGGTGACGGCCCGCTCGGTCGGCGAGGCGGGCGGCTGGGACGAGCTGCTCGCCGGCGGGGGCACGGAGGCCGGCAGCATCGGCGCGGGGACGGCGATCACGATGATGATCGCGACCTTCATCTCCGGCGGCTCGCAGATCGGGAACTGGACGCGGTTCTCCGCCGGCGCCACGAAGACCTTCCTGCTGACCCTCGTCTCGGTGCTCGTCGTGCAGTTCGCGATGCTGTTCTTCGGCGGCGTCGGGGTCGCGGCGTTCGGCGAGGGCGACTTCGTCGACGTGCTGCTGGCGATGGGCATCGTCGGGCTCGCGCTCTTCCTGCTGCTGACGAACCTGTGGACCACGAACGACAACACGGCCTACGCCTTCGCGGTCGCCGGGTCGGAGCTGTTCGGCAAGCCGGACAAGCGGCCGTTCGTGGTCGGCGGCGTCATCGTGAGCATCGCGCTGGCCCTGACCGGCATCGCCGACCACCTGGTGCAGTTCCTCAGCCTGCTCGGTGTGGTCATCCCACCGCTCGGCGGCGCCATCATCGGCACGTTCTTCCTCGTGTGGCGCGGCAAGGACCCCGGCACCGACCTCTCGGAGGTGCCCATGGTGCGGGTGGGTGGCCTGGTCGCCTACCTCGCCGGCGCGGCCGCCGCGCTGGCGAGCACCTACGGCGGGTTCGGCAGCCCGGCGATCCTGGGCATCGTGGTGGCCGCGGCGGCGGCGCCGGTCGCGGCGGCCGTCGAGAGGCGAGGCGCCGCACCGGCCCGTTGAGTCCCGGTCCCACGACGCCCTGCCACACTGACCGCCATGCGCAGCGTCGAGCAGGTCACCGATGTCGTCACCGACCACGGCGAGGGCCCCGTCTGGTCCGACGCCTGGGGCGGGCTCCGGTTCGTGGACATGCTCGCCGGCGGCGTGCTCACGCTGCGGGCGGACGGCGCCGTGGACCGGATCGAGGTCGGGCGAGTGGCCGCCTTCGTGCGGCCGCGACGGCAGGGCGGGTACGTCGTCGCCGTCGAGCACGGGCTGGGTCTCGCCGACGACGTCGACGGACAGCCGACCCGGTTCGTCGACGTCGGTCGCGGACCGGGGCTGCGCTCGAACGAGGGCGCGGTGGCCCCCGACGGCAGCCTCTACCTCGGCACCACGGAGTGGGAGCAGGAGCCCGAGGCCGCGGGCCTGTACCGGGTCACGGCGGACCTGCGGGTCGAGCAGGTGCTCGACCGCGTGACGATCTCCAACGGCCTCGGCTTCTCACCGGACGGCGCCCGCGCCTACTACGTCGACTCGGGCGCCGGCCGGATGGACGTCTTCGACGTCGCGGACCACCGCCTGACGAACCGCCGGCCCCTGGTGCAGCGGGACCGGTCGGAGGGCGACCTGGACGGGCTCGTCGTGGACGTCGAGGGCACCATCTGGGTCGCGGTGTACGGCGCCGGCCGCGTGCTGCGCTACTCCCCGGAGGGTGAGCTGCTGGAGGAGATCGACGTGCCGGTCCCCCACGTGACCGCGTGCACGCTCGGTGGGCCGGACCTGACGGACCTGTTCCTCACCACCTCCCGTCGCGACCTGCCCGCCGGGCTGCCCGGTGCGGGTGCCGTGTTCCGGGTCGAGGTCGACGTGCCGGGACTGCCGGTGGGCGAGTTCGCCGGCTGAGCGGCGGCGCGGTGCCTCATCCTGCCCGGCGGGAGAAGGTCAGGTGCGTGACGCCGCTCGGCGCGGAGACGGCCTCGAGGTCGTAGGTCTCCTCGAGCCCTTCGAGCCCGTCCCACAACCGCACGCCGCGGCCCAGCACGATGGGGACCTGGACGACGTGCATGTGGTCGACGAGGCCGGCGACGAGGAAGTCGCGGATCATCGTGGCCCCGCCCCCGAGCCGGACGTCCTTGCCCCCGGCCAGCTCGCGGGCATGCTCGAGTGCGTCCGCGGGTGAGGCGTCGAGGAAGTGGAAGGTGGTGCCGCCGTCCATCTCGATCGGCGCCCGCACATGGTGGGTGAGCACCACGACCGGTGTGTGGAACGGCGGGTTGCTCCCCCACCAGCCCCGCCACCCGGCGTTCTCGTGCCAGCCCGGGTAGCCGTACTTCCCGGCCCCCATGATCTCGGCGCCGAAGCCCCGCTCGTGCTGCCGGACGAAGGCCTCGTCGATCCCGGTGGTCCCCCGGGCCGGCGGAGCATCTCCCGGCCGAACCGGGTCTCGAACATCCACTCGTGCAGCCGTTCACCGGCGTGGCCGAACGGTTCCTCGACGCTGAGGCCCTCGCCCGTGCCGAAGCCGTCGAGGGAGACCGAGAAGTTGTGCACGCGGGTGAGCGACATGCCCCCTCCATCTTCGGACCGCGCCGCGGCGCGCGGCCCGGAACCACAATCTAGGGCCGAGGGGAGCCGAGCGGAAGGCCGGCCCGACGGGCTCTGACCGGGCGCGCGTCGTCCGCGCAGCCGGGCCCGTCAGGCGGGTGAGGCGGTGACCGCCCCGTCCGCCCCGACGTCGTAGGTGCGGCCCTGCACCACGAGTCCACGAAGCCGGGCTCCCGGGTCGAGGTCGGCGATGCAGCCACCGGCGGTGACGGTGCCCTCGAGGGACACCTCGATGCCGAAGATGCCGCGCAGCACCAGCTCGCACCAGGCACCCGCGGAGGAGCACGACCAGTCGATGATGTACGGCAGCTGCGGCGGGGTCTTCCGGGCCCCGCCGTCGATCGGCGTGACGGCCTCCTCGACGAAGTGCGCCTGCCCCGGCGGCCCCTGGTTCGCGCTGCGGGCCAGGCCGTCAAGCCACTCCAGGACCACCTCCGGGCGGCCCAGCGCGATCGCCGCGCGGGCGGAGTCCGGGGGCCAGGCGGGGTAGGCGCCGTTCCACTGGTGGTCGGCGCGCACGGAGTAGCCGGCGTTCTCGTCCCAGGGCGAGAGCGCCCGCATCCAGGACGGGGTGCGCAGCTCCCGCACGAAGAACTCGACCATCTCCCGGCGCTGCCGGGCGGGCAGGTCGGCGGCGATCGTCGTGCCGACCGTGGCGAAGTCGTAGGCATGCCGGGTCTCCACCAACGACCCGTCGGGCTGGCGGGCGTGGAAGTACCCGGCGCCGTCGACGTACAGCGCGTTCACCAGTGGCACGAGCGCGTCCGCCTCGGCGCGCAGCTGGGCGGCCGCGGCCGGCGCGTCGGCACCGCCCTCGAGCTCGGCGACCTCGGCCGCGGTCCGCAGGCACCAGACGTTGGCGGCGTTGAGGGAGGCGACCTCGTGCACGTAGGTGCTCACGCACTCCAGGAGGTTGTCGATGCCGCCGTAGTCCGCCAGGCCGGAGCCCGACCGGATCCGGTGCCACGCGCGGGCCCACGCCCGGACGTTCTCCGCCATGGTGCGCCGCTCGCCCGACGGGGTGGTGACGGCCTCGGCGAGGAAGTCGCGGTCGCCGTGGTAGCGCAGGTAGTCGGCCACCAGCCTGGTCATGGCGTAGTGGTTGACCGAGTACCAGTAGCCGACCGGTCCGCCGGTGAGCCACTCGGTGCCGAAGTGCCGCTCGATGTCCAGCCCCACCCAGTGCGTGATCT
This sequence comes from Georgenia alba, assembly GCF_042665525.1. Lineage (NCBI taxonomy): Bacteria > Bacillati > Actinomycetota > Actinomycetes > Allobogoriellales > Allobogoriellaceae > Georgenia > Georgenia alba. The sequence continues at coordinate 441,796 of NZ_JBHTCQ010000002.1, read as the reverse complement.
GCCGGCGCATGACGCCGGGGTCCAGCAGCGCGTGCACGGTCGAGGACAGGGAGTAGTCCCAGATGAACGTCGTGGTCTGCCAGTACCGCGGCATGAGGGTGTCGTAGGTGCGGCCGAGGACCGAGGCGGGGTTGTCCCGCCGGAACCACAGCACGCCCAGCGCGCCCCACCAGTACAGGGTGCGCAGCGCGTCGTCGCTGGTCTCCAGCACCGGCAGGCACCCGCCGAACTCCGGGTTCCCGGGTGTGAACATCGCCGCGAGGCTCGCGTCCCACGCCGCGCGGGACGCCTCGATCGCCCCGGCGACGTCACGCGCGATCCGGTCGTAGGCCGCGGTCGCCGTCGCCTCGTCCGGCCCGATCGTGTGCACGTAGGCGAGGACGCACGTCTCCCCCGCGGCCACCTCACGGCGCTCCTCGACGAGCCGCGGCGTTCCCGCGACGTCGGCGGCCTCGCCGCCGCGGCCGGAGACCAGGCCCTGCACGGCGACGGCGGACCCGTCCTCGGGCCGGCCGATGCGCCGCGCCCCGGCGACCGTCATGGTGTTCGCGGCCTGCGGCGGCTCGGCCCGCAGCCACGGGCCGTCCTGCCGCACCACGGTGGAGTCGATCCAGGCGCCGAACCGCAGCTCGCGGGCGTGCGCGGCGGTGTTGGTGACCTCGGCCCGCACCACGACGCCGGGCTCGCCGGGCGGGCACACGGTGGTGGTCTCGATGCGCCACCCGTCGATGGTGGTGCGGCGGGTGACGCGGTCGGGCCGCCACCGGCACTCGACCGGCTCGCCGTACGAGCGGGCCAGCCGGCCGCCGAGGTAGAGCTGCCCGGTGACGCAGTCGCCCTGCGAGACCGGCGGCACGTTGAGCGAGCGCACCGCGAGGACGTCGTGGTCCACCTGGGCGGTCGTCACGTGGTTGGTCAGGCCGGGCGGGTTGATCATGTCGTCGTAGGCGTCCACCACGACGGCGGAGGTGAAGTCCTCGACCGTGGGGATGACGCGGGTCCCGGCCGCGGTTCCACTCGGGCCGCCGGTCGCGGTGCCGGTCGCCGTCCAGGCGGCCGGGCCCGTGCCGGCGCTCATGCGTCGCTGTCCGGCAGCGCGACGGCGATGCCGGCCGTGAGTCCGCCGTCGACCGTCAGCGAGGTGCCGGTGACGAACGACGCGCGTGGCGAGAGCAGGAACTCGATCGCCTCGGCGACCTCGGCCGGGCGTGCGACCCGGCCCAGCGGGTGGGACCGGCCCCATTCGGCCACGACCTCCTCGGCCGTCCGCTCCCCGGCGAACAGCCCGGCTGCCCACCGCAGCATCGGGGTGTCGACCGAACCGGGGCAGACGGCGTTGACGCGGATGCTCTCCTGCGCGTGGTCCAGCGCCATGGACTTCGCGAGCGTGACCAGGGCGCCCTTGCTGGCCGAGTAGGCGGCGACGTCGGTCTGGACGTTGAAGGCCTGCACGGAGGCCACCAGCACGACCGCTCCCCCGCCCCTGGCGCGCAGCAGCGGGACCATCGCGCGGCAGGTGTTGAAGGCGCTGCCGACGTTGACGTCCATGACCTCCCGGTACAGCTCCGGGGTGGTGGTCTCCACGGTCCCGTACCGCTGGATCCCGGCGGCGCAGGCGACGCCGTCGAGGCCGCCGTGCCGTGCCTCGACGTCCGCGGCGACCTCGGCGAGCCGGGCGGTGTCCGTCAGGTCCACGACCACCGGCTCGAGGCGTCCCGGGCCGCCTTCGAGCGCGGCGGCCGTCGCCTCGAGGGCCGCCTCGTCACGGTCCAGGGCCACGACCACGGCGCCGCGGGTCACGAGCGCCTCGGCGACGGCGGCGCCGATGCCGGCGGCGGCCCCGGTGACGAGGGCGACCTTGCCGTCCCAGGTGCGTGCGTCGTCGGATGCCATGGGCGTCAACCTCCTGTAGTCAGAACTGGCCCAGAGACAGGCCGCGGGTGAAGGCGCGCTGGGTGAGCAGGAACAGCGCGACGGTGGGGATGGACACGAGCAGCCCGCCGGTGAGCACGGTGGGCATGGTGGAGCCGCCGTAGGTGGACTGCAGCGCCGAGAGCGCCGTCATGACCGGGCGGGTCTCGGCGGACTGGGTGAGGGTGAGGCCGAGCAGCAGGTCGTTCCAGATGAACGTGGCCTGCAGGATGAACACGGCGACCAGGGCGCTGGAGGACATCGGCAGGTAGATCCGCCAGAAGATCCGCCAGGTCGACGCCCCGTCCACGACGGCCGCCTCGAAGACCTGCCGGGCGATGCCGGAGAAGAAGTTGCGCATCACGAACGCGGAGAACGGCACCGAGATCACCATGTAGATGAGGATCATCCCGGCGCGGGTGTCGAAGATCTCCACCTGCACGTACGCGAGGAAGAGCGGCATGAGGATCATCTGGATCGGGAAGACCGTGGAGGAGAAGATCACCACGAACCAGAAGAACCCGTGCCGCAGCCGCAGCGCGACGATCGCGAAGCCGGCCGCGGCGCCGACCAGCACCGCCAGCAGCGGCGAGACCAGGCTGTACAGGGCGGTGGAGAGCACGCCCTCGGAGATGTCGCCGCGGCCCCAGGCGGTCGTGACGTTCTCCACGAGGCCGCCGAAGCCGGGCTGCCAGACGGAGGCCGCGCCGTACTGCTCGTTGGTCTTCGCCGCGTTGGCGAGCATGAGGTAGACCGGCGCGAGCCAGAGCAGGCCGAGCCCGATGAGGATCGCCTTGCGCGCGGTGTCCGCCCGCGCGCGGCTCGTCGGCCGGCCCATCACAGCTCCCTCGCCGGGGCGAGCTGGCGGCGCAGGTACAGCACGGACCCGGCCACGGTGACCACGGTGAGGAACACCGCGATGGCGGCGCCCAGGCCGTAGTCGTGGTCGACGAAGGACGCCTTGTACATGCTCAGGGCGAGGGTCTCCGAGGAGGTTCCGGGCCCGCCCTTCGTCATGCCCCAGACGATGTCGAAGGTCTTCAGCGACCCGACGATCGACAGCCCGACCACCACGGTGGTCAGCGGCGCCAGCATGGGCCAGGTCATGGTGCGGAACAGGGTGAAGCCGGAGGCGCCGTCGAGCCGGGCCGCCTCGAGGGGCTCCTTGGGGATCGACTGCAGCCCGATGCCGAACAGCAGGGCGTTGACGCCCGCGCCCTGCCAGGTGGCGGCCAGGATCATCACGATCGTGTTGAGCGGGGCGTCCAGCAGCCACCTCAGCTCGGTCCCCGGCAGGTGCAGGAACCGCAGCGCCTGGGTGAGGGCGCCGTCGGTCTGCAGGATGAAGGTCCAGATGACGCCGACAGCGATGCCGGAGATCGCGTACGGCAGCAGGAAGGGCAGCCGGTACCAGAACGAGCCCTCGAGGTCGTGCGCGAGGACGGCGATGAGCAGGCCCAGGCCCACCGGCAGCACCAGGGTGCCGACCACCCACAGCAGGGTGTTGCCGACGGCGGCGAGGAAGCCCTCGTCCGTGAACATCTCCGCGTACTTCGCCAGGCCCACCCACTCCGGGTCGCCCAGGCCGTCGTACTCGGTGAGGCTCAGGTAGCCCGTCCACACGAACGGCAGGTAGAGCAGCACGACGACGACGGCGAGCGCCGGCAGCACGAACGCGCGAGAGGACCAGCGGTACGTCGGGCGAGGCTTGCGCGGCGATGGGCTCGTCCGAGCCGACCGCCGCACCGCGGTGGCTGTCATCCTCGCCCGCTACTCCTGCTCGGCCCAGTAGGCCTCCGCCTCGGACTGCAGCCGCTCCAGGGCGGGCATCGGGTCCCCGCCGTTGGTGACGAACTCGCCGAAGACCTCGGTTGAGGCGTTGTAGACCGGCAGCGGCGTGGCCTCCAGGTAGCGCTGCTGGATCTGGAAGTCGCCGTCGTTGACCGTCTGGACCAGGTCCGCGAGCTCCTGGTCGGAGGTCTCGACGTTCGGGTTGACCGGGACGTCCCCGTGCGCCGCGATCCACTCGGTCTGCGCGGCGTCCGACAGCCACCAGGAGCTGTACTCCAGCGCGGCCTCCTCGTTCTCCGCGCCGGACCCGACGCACAGCGGCCCGGTCTCCAGGACCATCTGCTGCTGCGCGGTGTCCGGGTCGAGGTTCGGCATCGGGAAGACGCCGTAGTCCTCCCCGGAGACGGCGCCGGCCTCCTCGAGCTGGCCGGTGAAGAAGGTCCCGAAGTAGGCCATCGCGACGTCCCCGCTGGAGAGCAGGGTCTGCGGGTCGGTCTGCACGCCGGGGTCCACGTAGTAGCCGTCATCGATCATCCGGCCCCACTGCTCCATGACCTCGACGACCTCGGGGTCGAGGTAGCTCGCGTCGCCGGTCTGCAGGCCCTCGTAGGTCTCCGGCGAGCTGCCCGCGAGCATCGCCATGAACCACACGAACTCGAAGATGATGTTCATCTGGTGGAAGGGCACCTCGCCGTTCTCCACCAGGGTCTGGGCGGTCGTCATCAGCTCGTCCCAGGTCTGCGGCTCCTGAAGCCCGTACTCCTCGAAGGTGGCGATGTTGTAGTACATCGCCCAGTAGGAGACGTGCAGCGGGACGCAGTACTGACGCCCGTCGTAGGTGTAGTTGTCGATGAGCCCTTCCGGGACCAGGCCCTGCTCCTCGAACTCTGTCCACAGGTCGGTGGTCTCGGCGACCAGTCCCTGCTCGACGAGCTCGCCGAGCTGTGGCCCGGTGTGCCAGGTGAACAGGTCGGGCACGTCGTTGGTCCGGAAGGACTGGGTGATGAACGAGTCGTAGGCGGCGGGGTCGGAGTAGCCGGTGAACTCCAGCGTCATCCCCGCACCGGCCGAGGCCTCGTTCATCGCGTCGAAGTCCGGCTCCCAGGCGGCCTTGTCGGTGAAGAACGAGATCGTGGCCTCGCCGTCCTCACCGCCGCCTCCGCCGTCGCCGGAGCCGCCGCCGCAGGCGGCCAGGGCCAGTGCCAGTGCGGTCAGGCCGCCGACGGCAGGCGCGTGCTTCCTCATGTGTTCACCTCGTCGTGAAAGGGGGTGGGCGGTCGGGCGGGTCGGGTGGATGAGGGTGGGCGGTCGGGTGGATCAGTGTGAGGGGGTCGGGTCGGGTATGGCTGTCCGGTGTGTCGGGTCTCAGGGCTCGACGTCGAGCGTGACCTCGACGAACCGTGGCCGGTAGATGCTCACGTCGTCGTACAGGTCGGTGTTCTGGAGCGAGTTGACGTTGTAGGTGACGGTCAGGGTGTCCTCGGAGCGCAGCTCGGGGTGCTCGTGCGCGTTGTACCCGATGACGTTCGGGTTGCCGTAGCTGCCCTCCGGTCCCACCTCGGGCATGTCGAACAGGGTCGTCGCGTGGCGGAACGGGCCCTGCGGCGAGCAGGCGACGTAGGCCTCGACCGCGGGGCTGAACGGCTCGGAGGTGTCCTGCGTGATCAGCAGGTACCCGTCGCGGTACGGCGTCACGCTGTACTCGTTGGCGACGTCGGGCAGCACCCGGGCGGAGCCGGTCTCCTGACGCGTCCACCCGGTGCCGTCCCAGTAGCGCCACGTGTCGGGGTCGGTCAGGTCGCCGCCGAGCACCTTGGCCACGTGCAGGTACTTCTCCTCGCCGAGGTCCTCCACCCCGTAGACGTAGACGGTCCCGCCGGGACCGGTGCGCGCGTACCAGGACGCCCACTGCACACCGGCCTCGGACGGCAGCGGGGCGAGGTCGGTGACGTCCCAGGTCTCGGTGTCGATCGTGGCCAGCGAGTTGTGGCTCCACTCCCAGTCCCACTGGCCCTCGCCGAGGCGGTCGAAGCCGAGCACGCCCACCTGCAGGTCGCCGGACGGGGTGGGCAGGCCGGCGCCGAACCAGTGCCAGTCGGCGTCGTCGGTGGGCCCGACGAGGCTCGTGGGCTCCTGCCGCGTGCCACCGGTGACGGTGCGGAGGTGGCCCCAGTCCTGGACCAGGAGCGAGTTGTTGAGGAACGGGGTGTCCTCGGGGCGTGAGCCGTCCTCGGCGACGGGGCCGAGGAAGGTGTCCGAGAAGATCCAGACCAGCCTGCCGTCGCGCAGCGGGACGGAGTAGGTGGAGTCGGCGCCCGTCCAGCCGGCGCCGGCGTCGGCGTACGTGGTGAAGAGGTCGGTGAGGGGCGCGTGCGGCCGGGCGGTCGCGGAGATCGTCGCGTGGGTGAGCGTGCACTCCCGGCCGGGGTCGGGCCGCGGTCCGGCGACGGCGGGCGCGGCCGTGGCGAGGGGTGCGAGGAGCGCGGCCAGCACACCTCCGGCGAGGGCGACGGCGGTGCGCGAGCGCCTCACGAGGGCACCTCGGCACGTCGTCGGGAGCGCGTCACCTCGAGTCCTCTCCGGGCCTCTCCGGCGAGACCCACGCCCGGGGTCGTCGGCGCGGCCGACGCGACGTCCGCATGACCCCTTGGCACCCGACAGATCTAACCACCAGACGGGGGGCGCGACAACGGCCTCCCCGGTCGGACTGCGGCGTTCCGCAGCGGTGCCGACGGCCGGCCGGTCGCGCTACCGGGTGCCGCCGACCTGCTCGAACGGCGTCGGTACCTCGCCGGTCCACCGGTGCAGGTACAGGTCCGCCGCCTCGAGCGACCGGCCGTCGACGACGACGTCGGACTGGCGGGCCACGTAGTAGGTGCCGTCGCCGAAGGACTCGATGCCGACGTCGGCGGTGAACTCCCAGCCTCGCACGCCGGACGGCTCGTGCAGCCGGCCGTCCTCGACCAACGAGAGCAGCATGCCCTCCTCCGGCTCCGGCTGGCCGACGACCGGTCCGCGGACCGGTGGCGCGGCGCCGTCGACGATGTACAGCGAGTGGTTCGGGAACTGCGGCTTCTCGCCCCGGTAGACCCCGAGCAGCCAGTTGCCGGTGTACGGGTCGTACTCGAGGTTCTGCACGCCGTACCTGGTGTTCCCCGTGCGGACGAAGTACTTGCCGGCCGGCTCGCGCGGGCCGGAGCGGTGCGGCTCCGCCTCGCTGAGCGGGCGCTCGAGGTGACGCCACCGGCTGACGTCGTACTGCAGGATCACCTGGTGGTCGTTGTCCGACCGTTCGGTGTTGGAGTACACCCCGTAGGCGACCGACAGCAGCTGCCGGCCGTGCTGCCGGCCGTGCCGATGGCCGAAGGCGGGCCCGAAGGAGACGCCGTCGATCCCACTGCACCCGTACCGGTGGTCGGCGGTGTCGGCCACGTCGCCGTCGAAGACGCCGTCGCCGTCCATGTCGGCCGTGAAGTCGTCCACGACCTCCTGGAGGTGCACCGTGGTGAGCACGCCCGAGGTCTCGGCGTCCATGCCGATCTCGTCGACCTCGTCCACGTCGATGACGGCGATGTAGAACGCCTCGGCGTCCTTGTACTCCAGCGAGCCGTACACCCGTCCGTCGCGCGGGTTGAGGTCGAGGTCGCCGAGGTGACCGGTCAGGCCCGTCACCGTCCCGACGACGTTCCCCGCCAGGTCCGTCTTCACCAGCATCGTGGTGAACGAGTAGTACACGTACCCGCGGCGACGGTCGACCGCGATGCCCTGCACGTGGCCGGCGTCCCAGGCTCCGCCGTCGATGTGGGCCGGCAGGTCGTGACCGTGCGGGCCGCCCGGCGTCCCGTGGCCGGGGTGCGCGGCGGCCGGTGCTCCGAGGGCGGGCACGCCCGTCCCGGCGACCATGGCGGCGGTCAGCAGGGCGGTCGCGGGTCGTCTCCTACGTCCGTGTCGTCTCATGCGGACGATGGTTGTGCGCACGGGCGAACGGCCGGACAACGCCTCCCGAACCCGGTGTGAACTCCTCCGGATGGTCCGCTCAGTCGCGCGGTCGGCGCGCCTTGAAGTCCTGCGCGATGGCGTCGAACGTCGACCACCGCACGCCCTCGTGGCCGCTGATGTGCTCGATGAGCCGCTCGAGCATGAGCAGCACCTGCGGGCGGCCGGAGACGTCCGGGTGGACGGTCATCGTGAAGACCGCGTACTCGCACTCGCGGTAGACCCAGTCGAACTGGTCGCGCCACATCTGCTCGATGTCGCGCGGGTTGACGAAGCCGTGGCTGTTCGGACTGGTCTTGATGAACATCATGGGCGGCAGGTCGTCGAGGTACCAGCTCGCCGGGATCTCGACGAGGTCCGTCTCCTCGCCCCGGACCAGCGGCTTCATCCACTCCTCGGCCGGCTTGTCGTAGTCGATCTTCGACCACGTGTCCCCCACGCGGACGTAGTAGGGCTCGAAGTCCCGGTGCATGAGCGAGTGGTCGTAGGTGATGCCACGCTCGAGCAGCAGCTCGTTGGTCACCCGCGAGAACTCCCACCACGGCGCCACGTAGCCGGTCGGCCGGCGGCCGGTCCGGCTCTCGATGAGGCCGATGCAGTGGTCGAGGATGGCCGACTCCTGCTCCCGGCTCATCGCGATCGGGTTCTCGTGGCTGTAGCCGTGCACGCCGATCTCGTGGCCGGCGGCGACCACCTGCTCGAACTGCTCGGGGAAGGTCTCGATCGAGTGGCCCGGCCAGAACCAGGTGGCCGGGAGGCCGTACCGCTCCAGCAGGGTGTTCAGCCGGGGCACGCCGACCTCTCCGGCGAAGAGTCCGCGCGAGATGTCGTCGGGCGAGTCCTCCCCGCCGTACGAGCCCAGCCAGCCGCCCACGGCGTCGACGTCGATGCCGAACGCCACGAAGATGTCCTTGGCCACGATGGTCCTCCGTCTCGGTCGGTGCCTTGCGGTGCGCCGGCGCCCCCCGGAGTCGGGAGCCGCCCGTCAGAGGTAGCGGTCCACCACCTCCTGGGTGACGTCCTCTCCGGTCGACAGCAGCAGCGCGAGCAGCAGACGGCTGTGGAACAGCGGCACGCCGCCGAGCACCAACGCGCCCGCGGCCACGAGGTCCACGCCGCCGCCGTTGCCGTAGATCGGCACGACCGGGCCCTCGGGCACCCGGGTGGACAGGCCGACGACCGTGCCGCTCGGGACGGCCTCGCGCGTCCAGTCCAGCAGTGCGTGGTTGCCGTTGCCCACCCCGGTCCCGGCGAGCACGACGCCGCGGGCGCCCGCCTCCACGGCCGCCCGGGCGAGTGCCGCGTCGGCGCCGGGGTGGACGGTGACGACGTCGACGCGCGTCTCGTCGAACCTCGGGCCGGGCACGGGCAGCGGTGCCGGGCGGACGGGGCGTGCGGTCAGCGAGACGTGCCCGTCGCGGACGGTCCCGACGGGTCCGCCGTCGCCCGTGCGGAACGGGCCGGTCGCGATGGTGTGGTGCTTCCGGGTCCGGGCGGGGTCGTAGATCCCGCCGGCGAAGACGATGAGGGCGCCGCAGCCCCGGGTGTGCGGCGACGCGGCGACGGCGATCGCGTCCCGGAGGTTACGGGGACCGTCGGTGTCGGGCTGGTCGGCGGTCCGTTGCGCGCCGGTCAGCACGACCGGCTTCTCGCCGTCACCGACGAGGCTGAGGAGGTAGGCGCTCTCCTCCATCGTGTCGGTGCCGTGGGTGACGACCACGCCGTCGACGCCGTCACGGCGGAGCTCCTCGGTCACGGCCTCGGCGAGCAGGCGCAGCTCGTGGTGGCGCAGCAGGAACGAGCCGATGGTGAACAGGTCGCGGCCGATCACCTCGACGTCGTCCACCGGGGCGCCGGTCAGCAGGTCCGAGGCGTTGTGCATGGCGACGGCGCCGTCATCCCCTCGACCTGCCGAGGCGATGGTTCCTCCGGTGGCGATCACGACGACGCGGCTCATGTGGCCCCAGTGTGCTCACGCGACGGCGCCGGCGCGAACCGGCGCCACGGCGGACCGGAGCGTCGGGCGCGGGTCCGGGCAGGCGTCTCGCCGCTCGCCGTGCGCCACTGCCCCTCCTTCGCCACCCTGGTCCCGCAGAGCAGGAACGGAGCGAGGAGGCGCGGTGAGCGCAACGGGGACCGTGGTGGTCAGCGGGGCATCGGGGCGGATCGGGCAGTACCTGCGAGCGGTCGACGGCGGCCTCGCCGAGCGCGGATGGCGACTCCGGCTGCTCGACGTCACACCGGTCGAGGACGGCCGGCCGGAGGAGGAGGCGTTCACCGCGGACGTGAGCCTCGAGGAGTCCTCCGACGTGCTGCGCGAGGCGATGACGGGCGCCGACGCGGTCGTCCACCTGGCCGGGATCCCCAGCGAGGACGTCTGGAGCCGGATCCGCCGCACCAACATCGACGGCACCTATCGCGTGCTCGAGGCGGCACGGCAGGCCGGCGTACGGCGGGTGGTGCTCGCCAGCTCGAACCACGCCGTCGGGTTCTACCCCACGGACGAGGTGGCGCGGACGGACCGGCCCGTACGGCCCGACTCCTTCTACGGCGTCTCCAAGGCGGCGATGGAGGCCCTGGGCAGCCTGTACGCCGACAAGTACGGGCTCGAAGTCGTCTCGCTCCGGATCGGGCTGTGCGCGGACCGGCCCGCGTCGACCTTCGACCTGGGCATCTGGCTGAGCCCGGGCGACGCGGTCCGCCTGGTCCAGGCGGCCCTGGCCGGTCCCGTCGAGGGCCACGTGGTGGCCTACGGCATCTCGGCGAACACCCGAGCCTGGTGGGACCTGTCCACGGCCCGGGGCCTCGGGTACGAGCCGCAGGACGACGGCGAGGCGTACGTGGACGCCGTCGAGACCTACGACGGCCCCGACGTGCTCGGGCACGGCATGGTGGAGCAGACGCCGGACTGACGGGCACGAGGCGACGGTCAGAACAGCGCCGGCTGGGCGGGCTCCACGGACGGGGGCGACTCCTGCGGCGTCGAGGCGGCATCACGCTCACGCCACATGCGCTCGGCGCGCCGGTCGAAGCCGTGCCGACGGCGGATCCGGCCGGCCCGCTCCCCGAGCCACGTCCGGTACTCCTTCGAGGCGTACGAGCCGCGCCCGTAGATCCGCCGGTACCGCGGCACGAGCTGCGGGTACTCCCGCGCCAGCCAGGCCATGAACCACTCGCGCGCCCCCGGCCGCAGGTGCAGGGCACCTGTCGTGACGTCGCCGGCGCCCGCCTCGGCCAGCGCGGCATGCAGCGCGTCGAGCTGCTCCTCGGAGTCGGTCAGCCAGGGCAGGACGGGCATCGCCAGCACGTTGCAGCCCAGCCCGGCGTCGGTGATGGCGCGGACCAGGTTCAGCCGGGCCCGCGGGTCAGGCGTGCCCGGCTCGAGACGCTGCTGCAGATCGGGGTCCAGCAGGGCGATCGAGACCGCGATCGAGACCGGCACCTGTTTCGCCGCCTCCACGAGCAGCGGCAGGTCCCGCTTCAGCAGCGGGCCCTTGGTGAGGATCGAGAACGGCGTCCCGGAGTCCGCGAGCGCCTGGATGATCCCCGGCATGAGCCGGTAGCGCCCCTCCGCCCGCATGTACGGGTCCGAGTTGGTGCCGAGGGCCACGTGCTCGCGCTGCCACGACGGCCTGGCCAGCTCGCGCCGCAGGACGTCGACGACGTTCGTCTTGACGATGATCTGCGTGTCGAAGTCCGCACCGGAGTCCAGGTCCAGGTACTCGTGCGTCTTCCGCGCAAAGCAGTAGGAGCAGGCATGGAGGCATCCCCGCGTGGGGTTGATGGTCCACGTGAACGGCATGCTGGATCGAGCCGGGATGCGGTTGAGCGCGCTCTTGCAGAGCACCTCGTGGAACGTGACGCCGTCGAACTCGGGCGTCCGGACACTGCGGACCAGCCCCTTGAGGGGCAGCAGCGCCTGCGGGTCCGTCCCGTCGATCCGCTGGGCTTCCCATCGCACAGCAGCATTCGAACATGTATTCGATCCGATGTCCACGGCTGACGCACCGTGTCCGCCCGAGCGGTCGGCACGCGAGAGACGTGGGCCGGCGCGGACCCGGGACCACGACGACGCGCTTTCGTCCGAGCAGGTGCACGAGCGAGTCCCCCGCGCCGAATCCCGGTGGTCCGGGCACCCGACCCGTGGCAGGCTCGCAACCGCCCCCAACCACCGGCCGACAGGAGTCCCGTGCCCGCGCAGGTCGTCACCGCCATCCCCACCCCCTTCGCCGTCGACGGCGAGGTTGACCTCTCCACCTTCGACGCGGCGCTGCAGCGGATCGAGCCTCACGTGGCCGGCGTGCTGGTCGCCGGCACCACCGGCGAGTTCGTCTCGCTCGACGACCCGGAGCGCCTCGCGCTCTTCCGCGCCGCGCGCGAGACGCTCGGCCGGGAACGGGTCATCGCGCACGTCGGGCACGGCAGCACGCACCAGGTGCTCCGGCTCGCCGAGGCCACCGTCGAGACCGGCCTCAACCGGCTCGCCCTCGTCACGCCCTACTACCTGCAGGGCGACGGCGCATCGATCGTGGACCACTACCGCGCGGTGACGACGGCGTTCCCCGAGGTGCGTCTGTACGCCTATCTCTTCCCGGAGCGCACCGGCTCCGACCTGGACCCCGAGGTCTTCGCCGAGATCATGGCCCTGCCCGGCGTGGCGGGGGTGAAGCTGTCCGGACGCGCGAGCGCGCGCCGCGGCGAGTACGCCCCGGCGCTCCAGCAGGACCAGGAGCTGTACTCGGGCGACGGCGGAACGCTGCCGGCCGTCGTCGAGGAGGACGGTGCCGGGGTGATCGCCGCGCTGTCGGCGGCGTTCCCCGCGACGTACGCCCGGCTCGCCACGGCGCTGGACGACGGAGACGACGAGGAGGCGCGCGCCGCCCAGGCGGTCATCGAGGAGATGCTGCCCCTGGTGGGTGCCAGCATCTCGCGTCTCAAGGCCGCCATGTCCGCACGCGACGGCGCCGTCTGGGGGCACCGGATGGCCATGCCGACGGTCACGAAGGACGTGCAGGACCTGATCGCCGCCGCGGTCGCGGAGCATCCCTGAGCGGGTTGTCCACAGCCCCTCACGCGGTGCGGCCGACCCCGGCAGACTGAGGTCCGTCACACCGTCGCGACGAGGGGGACCGAGATGCCGGACCGGCAGCAAGGCGTCGGCGATCCGTACGCAGCAGTCCCGACGGACCCTGGCCACGTCACGCCCGACCCGCGACCCGCACCGGCCCTCGTCACGCCACGCCGCCCGGGCACCGTCCGGGCCGCCGTCGCCCTCATGTACCTCGGAGCCGCCGTCACCGTCGCGGTCGCGATCCTCGTCCTCACCGGCGGAGTGCGTGCCGGCCGGGACCTCACGCTCCAGGACGAGGCCGGCACGAGCGGGCTACCCGGGAGCGGCCTGGTCGTCGGCATGCTGGCCACGGTTGTCGCCATCGCCATCCTCGGCGTCGCCAGCGTCTGGCTCGTCATGGCGATCACGAACCGGCGAGGCCGGCGCTGGGCACGGGTCGTCGCGACCGTCCTCGCGGCGTTCAACCTCGGCAACATGCTGGCCGTCAGTCACGCCATCGCCGACGCCTACGCCGGCGTGATGCCCCCGGGGTTCGACGACCCGCAGATGTTGCCGGGGCTCCTGCCCTGGCTGGCATACGTCGGCGTGGGCCTGGCCGCGGTCGTGCTGCTGTGGCTGCCGGCCTCCTCCGCGTACGTCCGTGCGCGGGCAAGACCAGCCGGCGAGCGGGGCTAGCCCATGCCCACCCGGTGACCGAGACCATGCCGTGGTGCACACTTGCCCGTCATGAGCTTCATGCCCTTCTCGGGGCCGGGCGGTCCACGGTACGGCTTCGGGGTCATCCAGCAGGTGCCCAGCTGGGTCTCGACGACCCTCACCTCGGCGATCGTCGGCGGCTTCCTCGGGGAGTGGGTGGCCAGGAGGTACCAGGACAAGCTCCTCGGTTGGGCCACGTCGATCGTGGAGAGCGACGTCCGGGTCCTCGAGGCCGGTCAACCGCTGCCTGCGGTCCCTGAGGAGCGACCGCCGCGGGACCGCAAGCAGAAGAGCCTCGTGCGGTGCTACGGCACCGGGATCCTCACCGGCGGGTTCCTCGTGTGGCTGATCGTCTACGCGGTGATCGCCGGCAGCGCGTCAACGACGGACCTCACCGGCCCGCAGGCCATGCTCGGCGCGTTCCCGATCGCGTTCGGCGCCGGGCTGCTCGGGTTCGTGGTGCCCGGTCTGCTGCCGATCGGCATCGGGTTGTGGCTGTGGGAGGTGTCCCAGCGGATGCGCGGGCCCGCCCAGCAGTTCCGGCACGACTTCTGGGCCGGACGCGAGGAGCTGCGCCGCGCCGTCGAGACCGGGGAGGTCTCCCCCGCCGAGGCGGCCGCGCTGATGCTCGGCGAGGCGGACTGGCAGTCCGTCGTGACGTCCCGCACGGCTCCACCCCAGGCCGCGCCGCAGATGGCCGGTGCCTCGACCGGTGGGGCACCGGACGCAGCTCCGCCGGGCGTGCCCGCGCCGGGCACGCCCGCGCCGGTCGCTCCCGAGCTGGAGGCACCCGAGCTCGGCGATCCTCAGGCGGTCGGGCCCGGCCCCGACGGGTGGCCCGTCCCGCCCGCCGACCAGCCGGTCGAGTCGGTCATGGTGCTGGCGCTGGCGGCCGGCCTCGCGGAGGCCGGCGGGGGCTACCGAGGGCCGGAGGCCGGGCGTGACAGCACGGCCGCGCAGGTGCACCGCGCGCTGAGCGACCCGGCCGCGCCCGAGCGCGGGACCGTACGCGTCATGCCGCCGCACTGGGCGGAGGCGAGCGAGGCGTTCGTCTGGCTCATGACCGTGTACGACGACCACCCGCTGGACACCCACCGCGAGGCGCTCGCGAACATCGCGGCCTTCGGGCCGCTCGACCCGCAGGACCCGCGCATCGCGCAGCTCGCCGAGGCGCTCGGCTACTACCGGGCAGCCGGCTCACCCCGGGTCTGACCTCCGCCGCGACTCACGCAGCCCGAGGCCGGAGGCTCCCTACAGCTCGGGCACTCGCGTCCCGTACCGGTGCAGCAGCGTCTCGTTGCTGGGGCCCTCGCCCACGTTGGCGCTGCGCCAGAACGGCACGGCCGGCTCGGCGTCGGCGCACAGCACCAGCACGGCGTTCCACAGCAGCGCGTTCGCCAGCGAGGACTGCGGCGCGGTGCGGGGGTCCGCCGCGGGCCAGGTGACGTCCCCGGGCGGGACGCGCGTGTCCAGCACGACGTCGGCGACCTCGTACAGCCGTGTCCCGGCCCGGGACGGTCCGGCGTCGGACGCCGCACGCGAGGTCACCGCCACCACGGATGCACCGGCGTCACGGGCGGCCAGCGCCGCCTCGACGGGCACCGGGTTGATCCCCGAGCTGGAGAACACCACGAGCACGTCCCCCTCGGCCACGTCGGTCACGAGCTCCCCGCCCAGACCGGTGCGGCGCTCGGCCTCGGTCGAGGCGCCGGCACCGTTCAGCGGCAGCAGGTCGGGGTGCCACAGCGGCCGGACGAACGGCAGGCCGCCCGCGCGGTAGAAGGTCTCCACGACGCCGGAGGTCGAGTGCCCGGAGCCGAGGGAGTACACCAGCTGGTCCGCGCGCCACGCGGCGAGCACCAGGCCGGCCGCCTCGGTCAGTGCCGCCGCGTTGGCCGCGACCACGTCCTGCAGGTGGGTGAGGGCTGCGGCGGTGTACGCCCGGAGCGCATCAGACACGGACCCCTCCGGCCAGCAGCTCCTCGGCGGCCCGCGCGTCGCCGACACCGCGGAGCATGTCCGCCAGCCCACCGGACAGCGCGGTCCCCAGGGCCTTGATCATCGCCATGTGGGAGCCGCCCGAGGAGAAGGCGAGCACGACGTCCACGGGGTCGTTGCTGGGGTGCCCGAACGCCACGGGCTCGGCGAGCCGGGCGGCCGCCAGGCCCTCCGTCGTCGTGCCGTCCGGTGCCTGCGCGTGTGCCAGGGCCACGCCCGGCGTCAGCACGATGTAGGGGCCGTTCTCCTCGACCGACCGCACGCAGGCCGCCACGTACGCCTCGTCTGCGGTGCCGAGCTCGACCAGGAGCTCGGCACCGGCGCGTACCGCCGCCCGCCAGTCCGGGGCGTCGACGTCGAGCACGGCGCGGACCGGGACGCTGCCGGGCGTCACAGCCACCCCTGCTCCTCCAGCGCCGGCCTGAGCCGGGCCTCGAGCGCCGCGTCGTCGACGAAGTCCTCGACCGTGACCGTGACCGGAGCGGCGCCGTCGAGCTCGGAGGTGTGCATGCCCTGCCCGACGATCACGTCGGCGTCGGCGGACCGGGCGTAGGAGATGTCGTTGTTCTCCACCTGCGCCGGGATCCCGAGCCGCTGCAGGACGGTCTCGGTGGTCATGCGCAGGATGAGCGAGGTGCCCATCCCCAGCCCGCACACGGCGAGCACCTTCAGCGGGTCGGGGCGGTCCGTCATGCGGCGTCCTCCGTCCTGTTCGGGGTGACGGCCTCCGCGGAGGCGTCGTCGGGAGTCATTCTGCGCGAGAGCACCAGCAGGATCACGACCGTGGCGAGCAGGACCGCGGCGGCGACCACCCAGGTCGCGCCCGCCGCGCCGAGCGGAGCGAGCGCCTGGGCCAGGACGAGCAGCAGCCACCCGACGGCGTACCAGTCGGGGTCGGCGAGCGTCGCGATCTCCGGGGCGGTGTCGCCGTACAGCCCCCACCCGATCCACTGCCCGAACGCGAGCAGCACGCCGTTGACCACGCCGCCGAAGATCGCGCCGCGCCAGCCGGCGACCGCGTTGCCGAAGACGCCGCCGGACCCGCCGCCGAAGAACAGCATGATCATCGGCGGCACGAGGACGAACCAGCCTGCTGCGGCGAAGACCCCCATGAGGATGAGGAACACCACGGTCGAGGAGAGGAAGCCGATCATCACCGCGGTGGGGGCCTTCGGGAAGGTCACCGGGATGTCCAGCGCGGGCCGGGTGCCGGGCAGCACCTTGTCCGAGATGCCCTTGAACGCCGGGACGATCTCCGCGAGGAACATCCGCACCCCGAACAGCAGGATCGCGATGCCCGCGGCGAACCGCAACGCCTGGGTCAGACCCCACGCCCACGGCAACAGCTCCGAGCCCGCCATCTGCTCCTCCACGACGGCCGGGTCGGCGAAGGCGATGGCCGCCAGGATGATCGCGGTCACCACGAGCGCCGTGGAGACGTTGATGTCCTTGAAGAAGCTGAGCTGGCGCGGCAGCTTCAGCTTCTCCGAGTCGTGCTCGGCGGCGTCGCCGAGCCGCAGCGCCCGCGAGCCGTAGCCGGCCAGCAGCGCCACGGTGGAGGTCGTGTGCCCGAGTCCGAACTGGTCGTGCCCCATCAGGCGTCGCATGAGCGGGGCCACCCACAGCGGCTGCAGCGTCCAGTAGCAGCCGATGATGACGGCGCCGGCCAGGATCAGCGTGGTGCGCGGCAGCCCGTCGAACACCTCCACCAGCGAGGCAGCGATGACGATGCTCATCCAGAACATCAGGTGGCCGGTGAGGTAGACGTAGCGGGCCGCGGGGAAGACGCGCACGAGGATCAGGTGCACCGCGAACCCGACGGCGATGATGAGCGGGACCGCGGAGCCCGCGCCGGCGAGGAAGTCGTTGAGCGTGCTGTTCGAGGTGGGCGGGTCCAGCCCGACGGCGGAGGCCACGATGGCCTGGAACGCGGACAGCCCACCGGTGAAGATCTCCACGCCGATCGTCAGGATGACGACGCCGACGACCGCCCGCAGCGTGCCGCCCACCACCGTCTCGCTCGGCTTGCGCTGCAGCAGCAGTCCGACCAGCGCGATGATCCCGATGAGGATCGGCACCTGGTTGAAGATGTTGTTGGCGATGCCGGCGAGGACGCTCTGCACGATCTCCATGGGTAGCTCCTGCGCGCGGGGACGGTTGCCGACCGTCCGGAACGTATCCCCGCCGGCGGTGCCGGTCAACGCGGCCGGGTGAGGCGCGTCGCACCGGCCGGGAGCGCCATGACCTGCGACGTCGGCGGCAACCGTACTGCCGCTCGGCCACGATCTTCGGCAGACTGGTGCCCCACGCCGCCGTGACCGAGGAGAGCCATGTCGGACCCGAACGACCCGCAGCGTCAGCCCGGCGAGCCGGAGCCGCCCCGGTTCGGCCAGCGCCTGCCCCCCGAGGGTCCGCCGCGGTACGGCGCGCAGGACGGGCCGGGCGGCGGACCGGACGCGTCCGGGCCCGCAGGACCCGGAGGGGCGGGGCCCGGCGAGGACGGGCCCGCGGCACTCGAGCGGCCGCGGCCGCTGCGGCTCGCCGTCATCCTCATGTACGTCGGCGCCGTCATGTCGCTCTTCGACACGATCGCGGCGAGCACCACGCGTGACGCGCAGCGCCAGATGGCGGAGCAGGTGGCCACCGAGCAGGGCGCGCCGGGGCTCGCGGGGCAGATGGCGGACTTCGTGTTCACGGTCTCGGTCGCCGTGCCGCTCATCGCCGTCCTGCTGTGGGTGTGGATGGCGGTCAAGAACGGTCAGGGCCGGTCCTGGGCCAGGGTCGTGGCGACGGTCTTCGGCGGTCTGGCGGTGGTGGGCTTCCTGTTCAGCATCGGCCAGCAGACGGCCCTGCCCGCCCAGCTCGCGTTCGGGGTGCTGCGGCTGCTGCTCGCCGTCTCGATCCTCGTGCTGCTGTGGAACCGGGAGTCGACCGAGTACTACGAGGCGGTCTCGGCGCGCCGTCGGGCGTGAGGGCCGCTCACGGCCTCCAGATCAGCGACTCCAGGTCCACCTCGGAGCCCACCATCCCGTACCGGCGGGCCGCATCCGCGATCGGCGCGAGCCCCTCGGCGGTGAGCTCGGCGTCGAAGTTGCTCAGCGGCGTCACCGCGGCCACCTCCGGTGAGATGCCGGTGAAGTCCGGCGTGAGCTCGCGCAGCTCCTCCTCGTGCGCGGCGGCGTGCGAGAGCGACCGCTCCACCGCACGCTGCAGGGCGCCGTAGAGCTCCGGGTCAGCCTCCGCCGCCTCCCGGTTGATGAACCACGCGCCCATGACGAATGGCTCGGGCGAGAGGTCCCAGTGGGTGTTGGCGAGGGAGACCATGCCCTGCTCGAGCGCCATGGTGCCGAACGGCTCCCCCGCCACGAACGCCGAGACGTTGCCGGTCTCCAGCGCCTGTACCTGGTCCGGGAGCGGGAGCTCGACGAACTCGACCGCGTCCGGGTCACCGCCGGCGGCCTCGACCGATGCCCGGCCGAGCAGCTCCGCGTAGCCGCCGAGTGAGTTCACCGCCACCGACTCGCCCTCGAGGTCGGCCGCGGTCTCGAACTGGCCGGGGTTGACGATGATGTCGTTCTGGCCGCGGTCCGGGTCGCCCCAGGAGGCGTTGGCCACCGCGATCATCGCCAGTGGCAGGCCCTGCTCGGCACCCTGGAACACCGACAGCGTGGCGCTGAACCCGGCCTGGTACTCGCCACTGACCACCGCCGGCACGACGGCGGCACCGCTGGCCCCTTGGTCGATGGTCAGCTCCAGGCCCTCCTCCTCGAAGAACCCCTGCCGGTCACCGAGCTCGATCACCGCGGCGTCCGCCGTCGGGATCGCGCCGATCGTGACGGGCGTGAGCCCGCCGGCCGCCTCCTCCCCGCCGCCGGACGGATCCTCGCCGGCTCCCGTCGCCCCGCCGCACGCAGCGAGGCACAGCGCGGTCGCGACGCCGATCATGCCGATCGTCGTCCGGTGCGGACGTGTTCCCATGAGCTGCCTCCGTCGCCAGGTCGCGCCGATCGTGCCCCGCGCCGCGGCACTCCGGAAGACGCTCTGCCACTGGGCGGAAAGCGGCCGCCGCGGACGGGCGTGCCCGCCCTACGCTCGTCCGCCATGCCGACCACCACACGCGCCGCGATCATCCGCGAGACCCCCGGAGACTTCGAGCTCGTCGAGCTCGGCCTCGACGACCCCCGCCAGGGCGAGATCCGCGTGAAGATGGTGGCAGCCGGGCTGTGCCACTCGGACTACCACCTGGTCACCGGCGACTCCGTCCCGAGCCACCTGCCGATGGTCGGCGGCCACGAGGGCACCGGGATCATCGAGGAGGTCGGCCCGGGGACGCCCGGGTGGAGCGTGGGCGAGAAGGTCGTCTTCTCCTTCATCCCGAGCTGCGGGCGCTGCCGGTACTGCAACGAGGGCATGACCAACCTGTGCAACCTCGGCGCCTACCTGCTGCGCGGCAGCCGGTTCGACGACCTCGACAGCTACCGATTCCAGCTCGAGGACGGCACACCGGTCGGGCAGTTCTGCGCGCTGGGCACCTTCGCCGAGCGCACGGTCGTCTCCGTGGACTCGGCGGTCAAGCTGCCCGACGACGCGCCGCTGGAGACGCTGTGGCTGCTCGGGTGTGGAGTCGGGACGGGCTGGGGCACGGCGGTGTACGCCGCGGAGACCCGGCCGGGCGACGTCGTCGTCGTCATGGGGATCGGCGGGATCGGGATCAACGCGGTCCAGGGCGCCCGGCACGCCGGCGCGGTGGCGGTCATCGCCGTCGACCCGGTCCAGCTGAAGCGCGAGAAGGCGCTCGAGGTCGGCGCGACGCACGCGTTCGCCACCATGGACGAGGCGGCCGAGTACGCCCGCTCGGTCACGAACGGGCAGGGCGCCGACCGGGCGCTGGTGACGGTCGGCGTGGTGACCGGCGCACACGTGGCGGAGGCGGTCGCCGCGATCGGCAAGGGCGGCGTGGTGGTGATCACCGGCATCGCGCCGGCCAGCGAGGACTCCATCCCGGTCGGGCCGTTGGAGCTGACCCGCTTCCAGAAGCGCATCCAGGGCGCCATCTACGGGGCGGCCAACCCGCGCGCCGACATCCCGCGCCAGCTGCAGCTCTACCAGGCCGGGCACCTCAAGCTCGACGAGCTCATCAGCCGCACCTATCGGCTGGAGGAGCTGGCCGCCGGGTACCAGGACCTGCTCGAGGGCCGGAACGTGCGCGGCGGGATCGTCTTCGACTGAGCTCGCCTGACCGCTGCGCGAATCCACGTTCGCCGAAACGCGGAGCAGGGACGACGCCCGCTCCAGGTTCCCGCCTGGCGCCGGATAGGGTCGCAGCTGCCAGGTCAGGACGACGAAGGAGCAGGTCCCCATGCCTGAGACGGGTGCGCCGTCCGGGATCATCGCGATCGTCCGGCTGCGCCGCGAGCGCGCCGTGGACGAGATCGCCAGGGCGCTGGTCGCCGGCGGTGTCGGTGCCGTCGAGGTCACCATCGACACGCCGGGGGCGCTGGAGGCGATCGGGCGGTGGCGCGACGACGGCGGCGCGCTCGTCGGGGTCGGCACCGTGCGCACCCCCGACCACGCCCGCCGCGCGATCGACTCCGGTGCCCAGTTCCTGGTCACCCCGACCACCGTCTCCGGCGTGCTCGCGGTGGCCCGCGACGCCGGCGTGCCGATCGTCCCGGGCGCCCTGAGCCCCACCGAGATCGACGCCGCATGGCAGCAGGGTGCGGCAGCGGTGAAGGTCTTCCCGGCCGACGCGCTCGGCGGACCGGCGTACGTCAAGGCCGTCCAGGCGCCGTTGCCGGACGTCCCGCTCGTCCCCACCGGTGGCGTGAACGCCGAGAATGCACGGGCCTACGCCGCGCTCGGCTGCGTGGGCGTCGGCGTCGGCAGCGCCTTGGTGGACGAGGGCACCGTCGCTGCCGCTCACTGGGACGTGCTCACCGACCGGGCGAGCGCCCTGCAGGCCGCATGGTCCGCCGGGCTCACGGCCCGATGAGCTGGCCACCTGAGCCCCGATCCCTCGGGGAGCGTCTCGACGTCGTCGGGGTCGGCGAGGTCATGCTCCTGCTGCAGGCCACGCCCCCGCGGACCGTCGCGGACGCCGAGACGATGCTGGTCGACGTCGCCGGCGCCGAGTACAACCTGTGCGCCGCCGTCGCGCGGCTCGGCGGCCGCGCCGCGCTGCTCACCCGGCTCGGCGCGGACTCCCCCGCCGATCGCATCCGCCGCGCCATGGCCGACCTCCACATCGACGACGCGCTCGTCGCGACCGACCCCGGCCGCCCCACTGGGCTGCTGCTGCGCGAGGTGCCACCCGACGGCGCCCGCCGGGTCACGTACTACCGGTCCGGCTCGGCCGCCTCGGCGATGACGACGACGGACGCGGCCCGGGTCTGGGACGAGCCGCCGCGCGCCGTCGTGCTCTCCGGGCTGACCGCCGCGCTCGGCGCGGGACCGCGCGATCTCGTCACCGCACTGGCCGCACGCGCCGCGGACCACGGCACGAGCGTCGTCGTCGACGTGAACCTCCGCCCCGGCTTCGGCGACCTCGACGCCGTGGTCGCCACGCTCGGGGAAATCCTGCCCCGCACCGACCTGCTCGTCCTCGGCGACGACGAGTCCGAGCCGGTCCTCGGTGCCACCGAGCCCGCGGCGGTCTTCGCCGCAGCCCGCGACCGCGGCGTCGGCGAGGTCGTCCTCAAGGGCGGTGAGCGCGGCTGCTGGTACCCCGGCCCCGAAGGCGCACCGGTGCACCTAGCGAGCCGGGCCACGCGCGTCGTCGACCCGGTCGGTGGCGGAGACGCGTTCCTCGGCGGCTACCTCGCGGCCCGGCTGACCGGCGCCTCACCGCGCGCCGCGGCCGAGCTCGGCTCGGACCTCGCCGCAGGGGTCATCGGCGCGTTCGGGGACACGCAGGGCCTGCCGGACGCCCGCGACGCGGTGCGGTGGGTGCGTGGCGCCGACCTGCTGACAAGCACACCGATCCCACGACGCAAGGCCGAGTCTTGGCGGGCCGACATCGCCGCCGCAGTCGACGACGACGTTCCTACCGACCCCTGGGAGCGGGCGTGATCCCGCTCGTTCCAGCGGCCCTCTCAGTCGCCGAACGCGGAGTCGAGACCGTCCTGGAGAGCCTCGGCCTGATCCTCGGAGATCCGGCCCTCGCCCTCGAGCTCGTCGACACGGTCACCGAAGTCCTCGGTGCGGTCCTCGACCTTGTCCTCCTTGCCCTCGTCGACGGCCTTGAGGACCTCCTCCCACTTCCTGAGTAGGTCCCGCTCGACGTCGGGCTCGAGTCCGAGCGAGGAGATCAGCTGGCCCATGTCGTCATCGGGAGCCTCGGCGTTGCCGCGTCCGGCGTTGCCGCGTCCGGCGTTGCCGTGGCCGGCGTTGCCCTCGCCCTGGCGTCCCCCGCCGGGGCCACCCTCGCCTGCACGCCCGGGACCGCCGCCGGGGCCCTCACCACCTGGGCCCTCCGGGCCCGGGTCCTCCTGAGGAGGGGTCGTGGCGGCCTCGGGATCGGTCTCGGGTTCGGTCGTCTCGACCCGATCCGGCGCTGTCTCCTCCGCGGTCGGGCCGCCGGCCGCCGGCTCCTGACCGTTGCCGCTGAGCTGGGCGACGGCGATCACCGCGACCAGCAGCGCAGCCGCGACCGCGACGGCGAGGAACCAACGACGGCGAGGACCGGCTGCCTCGCTCGATGTCTCGGTGGGTGGCTCGGCGCCCGCCGGCATCACGGCCGTCCCGCCCGCCGGCATCGCCACCGTCGTACCGTCCGGCATCACCGCCGTGGTGCCGCCCGCCGGCATCGCCGCGGTCGACGCCGACGCCATCGCAGCGGTGGCCTCGGCGTCGGGCGTCCCGACCGCTGCCGTCGCCCCGACCCCCGAGGCGTCGGTGGCCACGCGCTCCAGTGTGCGCCGCACCTCCTCGAGGCTCGGCCGCGCGGTCGGGTCCTTGGCCAGCATCCGCGCCACCACGTCGTCCAGCTCGCGCGGGACGTCGGGCATCGCGGCGCTCAGCCGCGGCGCGGTGGCGTCGAGGTGCTGGCGCACGACCTGCATCGGGTGGTCACCGGCGAACGGGGGCCGGCCCACGGTCATGGCGGTGACGAGGCAGCCCAGCGCGTAGACGTCGGTGGCCGCCGTGACCTCGCCACCCTCGGCCTGCTCGGGCGCCATGTAGTCGGCCGTGCCGATCACGGTGCCCGGCGCGGTCAGCGTCGCCCCGGCGGCCTGCGTGGCCACGGCGATGCCGAAGTCGACGACAGTGACGTCGTCGCCGTGCAGCAGCACGTTGCCGGGCTTGACGTCCCGGTGGACCACCCCGGCGCCGTGTGCGGCCGCGAGCGCACCCGCGACCCGGGCTCCGACGCGCGCCGCCTCGCCGGGCGGGAGTGGGCCCTCGCGGAGGGTCGTCGCCAGGTCGGTCCCGTCCACGAGCTCCATGACGAGGTAGGCCGTATCGTCCTCGAGGCCGGCGTCGTAGACGGTGACGATGTCGGTGTGCTTGAGGCTCGCGACGGCCCGGGCCTCACGCTGGAGCCGCTCGCCGAGTGTCGGGTCGTGGGCGGCCGCGAGGTTCACGGTCTTGACCGCCACGCGCCGACCCAACCGGGTGTCGCGCGCCTCCCAGACCTCGGCCATGCCGCCCCTGCCGAGCAGGCGGCCCAGCTCGTAGCGGCCGAGAAGCAGGTCCGACGTCATGCCCACCATCATGACGGCACCGACGCGCCCGTCACGTCGCCGGACCGGCCGCCAGTCGCCTCACCCCTGACGACACGGCCGGGCCGTGGGCGCCACGGGCCGGTAGCCCCGCGCGCCCACGACCCGGGCCGTCACTGACGCGTCACTGGCCCGCCAGCGACCCGCCGATTCCGCCGATGCTGAAGTACCTGTTCAGCAGCGCGAACAGCAGGACCGGCGGCAGCATCATGATGACCGCGATCGCCATGACGAGGCCCCAGCTCGTCGCGTTCTGCTGGAAGAACGACTGCAGGCCCACCGGCAGCGTGTAGACGAAGTCGGATCGCAGGAACACCAGGGCCACGAGGTAGTCGTTCCACGACAGCAGGAACGAGAAGATCGCCGTCGACAGCACACCCGGCAGCGAGTTGCGCAGCACCACGCGCACGAAGCTGCCCAGCACCGTGCACCCGTCGATCCAGGCGGCCTCCTCGAGGCTGATGGGGATCGAGTCGTAGTAGGCCGCCATCATCCAGATCGCCACCGACATCGTCATGCCGACGAACACGATCGTCACGCCGCTGAGGTTGTCGACCAGGCCGAGCCGGGCGAACAGGATGAACAGCGGGATCACCGCCGTCACCAGCGGCAACGACTGCACGATGAACAGCACGAGCGCGAAGCCCGAGACGAGCCTGTGCCGCCCGCGGGAGAGCACGTAGCCAGCCGGGGCCGCCACCATCAGCGAGATCACGACCGTCACCGCGCTGACCATGAGGCTGTTCTCCAGCCAGAGCCGCACGTTGGTGTCCCGGAAGATGATCGCGAAGTTCTCCAGCGTCACCGAGGCGTCCGACTCGCTGCCCAGCGACGGACGCAACGACAGGACGACGACGGCCCCGATCGGCACGAGCACGACGGCGGTGACCGCGGTGATGAGCGCGAAGCGCCACCACCTGCCGCGCAGCTCCCGCTGGCTCACGGGCGTGCCTCCGCCCCGGGAGGGTGCCTTCTCACTCGTCGTCAGGAGCGTGTCCGTGGTGCTCATGCGACGTTCACCTTCCTGATGCGGCGGTACAGGACGACCGAGACGACGATGAGGACCGCGGTCATGAGGAACGCGATCGAGACGCCGGTGCCGGTGTCGAACTCCTGGAACACGGTGCGGTAGGCGAGGACGACCAGCGTGCTGGTGGCGTCGACCGGTCCGCCGCCGGTGAGCAGATAGATGGTCGGGAAGTCGTTGACGCAGAAGATCGTCATCAGCACCCAGCTGACGTAGGTCGTCTTCGAGATCAGCGGCAACGTGATCTGGGTGAGCTCGCGCCAGCGGCTGGCGCCGTCCATCTTCGCCGCCTCGTAGACGTTCTTGTCCACCGACGCCAGCGCGGCGGACATCATCATCATCATGAACGGGAAGCTGATCCAGACCTTGAAGACGCAGACCGTGATCTGCGCCAGGGTCGGGTCGGCGAGGAAGTTGACGTTCCCCAGCCCGATGGCCGAGGCGATGACCGGGATCGGGCTCTGGGGAGTGGCCACCAGCCAGTTCCACGCCGTCGCCGAGACGACGACGGGCACCACCCACGGCAGGAGCAGCAGCACCTTGAACAGCACCCCGCCGGGGATGTGCGAGCGCAGCAGCAGCGCCAGCCCGAGCCCGATCGCCCAGCTGCCGAAGACGCCGACGAGCACGAAGACCACGGTGAAGACCGCGCTGTCCCAGAACCTCGGGTCGGACAGCACGTTGCCGTAGTTGGTCAGGCCGACGAAGTCGCCCGTGTCGATGAGGGTGCCGCTGCGCACGCTCTGCAGGGCGGCGTAGATGAGCGGGTAGAGGTTGATGAGGAGCAGCAGGACGATGGCCGGCGTGGCGAACGCCAGCAGCGTGCGCCCGCTCGGGCCGGCCTGGCGCCGCTCACGCGGCCTGCCGGGCCTGCCGGGTCCCGCGACAGCGACCCCGCGCTGGGCGCGGTCGAGGCCTTCCTTCAGCGATCGTTGCGTCATGTTCAGGTCCCCGATCTAGGAGATGAGCGTCGATTCGAGGTCGCGCTGGAACTGCGTCAGCGCCGACTCGGCATCGGTCCGGCCGCTCAGGATCGTCTGGGCGAACGAGGTCATCGCGGGCGTGCCGTCGGCGGCGGTCACCCCGACGAAGAGGGCGTCACCGCCCGGCGCCGCCCAGGTGCGGGCGATGGGTTGCCACTCCTCGATGATCTTCACGGCGTTCTGATCGGCCCGGAACCCGTCGGTCTGGGTGATCGACGTCAGCGGCGGCAGCCCGATGCCCGTCTGCTCGGTCCACAGCGGCGCCATGTTCTCGTAGTAGTAGGTGACGAACTCCTCCGAGGCCGCCTGGCTCGGGGTGTCGGTGTACATCATGATGTTGTTCGGGAAGAACAGGGCGCCCTTCTCGCCCGACGGCGAGGTCAGCGGCGAGAGCACGGCGAGCTCCTCCTTGATCTGGCCGCCGATGTTGTTCGCCAGGCCTCCGCCCTCGAAGCCCATCCCGAACGCCCTGGCCTCCCACTGACTCTGGACGTTGTCGGCCGAGTACGACGGGCTGCGGGGGTCGACGTAGCCCTGCTCGACCATCTCGAGGACGAACTCCATCGCCTCGATGTTCTGCGGGGTGACCAAGTCCGGTTCCTGGTTCTCGTTGAACAGCCCGCCGCCGTTGTTGATCATCCAGCACACCAGCGCGTGCGTGCCCGTGAAGGCACCGGCCCCGGTGCCGGTGCCGTACCCGTAGACGTCCATCTCCTTGAGCGCGGCGCAGGCCTCCAGGTAGGACGGCCAGTCGGTCGGCGGTGCGGCACCCGCTTCCTCGAGCAGCCGCTGGTTGTACCACAGGACACGCATGTCGAGGTTGTAGGGCACGGCGGCGTAGCCGTTCGGCACCCGCATCGTCTCGAGCAGGCCCGGGAGGAAGTCCTCCGCCAGCCCGTTCGACTCCCAGCCGGCGATGAGGTCGTCGGCGTAGGCGATGGCACCCTGGTCCTCGAACTGGAAGGCCTGGGTGCCGCCCCCCGAGCTGACGGCCGGCCCGGTACGCGAGGCGACGGCGGAGGTGAACGTCGGGACGAAGTTCGCCCACTGGATCACCTGGTACGTGGCGGGCGGGCTGCCGTCGAAGCCGGTGGTGATCTGCCGGTCAAGCGGGTTGAACGTCGTGCCGCCCCAGGGCATGTTCCAGAACTTCAGCTGCGGGGTCTCGCTCGCGAACCCCCAGCGAGCGCAGCTGGACAGGCCCAAGGCCGCGGCGCCCGCCGCACCGGCTCTCAGCATCGTCCGCCGGCTCACACCGCCCGGCCTGTATGGAGACGATCGTGGCATCACAGGACCCCCGTCGTGTCGTGGGTGGGTTGTGCTCCGGGGACGGAGCGTCGCCCCTCCTCGATCGCCGCCGCCAGCAGGGCGGCGGCGTCCAGGAGGCGCGGGAGATCGTCGGGTGCGGCGTCGGTCTCGACAGCGGCCGCCAGGCACCGCAGGGCGCCGCGACGGGCCGACTCCGAGACGTGCGGGAGAACCGTCCGGCCGGCCGGGCCGACCAGCGCGGCGACGCCGGGCGCCGCGGTGCCCGGGTCCGGCAGCGCCAGCTCCGCGCGACCGTCGTCGCCGGCGACCGTGAGCGACGTGGACCGCGGTCGTGCGCGGGTGGTGAGGACCGTGAGGAGGACGTCTCCGCCGTCGGCCAGCTCGCCGCCGAGCACCAGGTGGCGCGCGTCGTGCCGGAGGACCTCCAGCCCGGCGAGCCCGCCAGCCACCGCCGTCACGAGGTCGAGCGGCCCGACGGCGGCACGGACGAGGTCCTCACCCGGCCGGACCGCCGAGCGCACCTCGAGGAGGGCGCCGGGCCTGCGGTATCGGGCCACGCCGTCGCGGACGGTGTCCACGGCCGGGTTGTGACGCCACCCGGTGTCGACCACGACCGGGCGGCGCACGGCCGCGACCTCGCGCAGGGCTGGGTGCTCGAGCGGCCAGGGGTCCAGCAGCAGGATGCCGCGGGCACCGGCGGCGGCCGCCCGGTCGGTGCGGAGCGCCCAGTCCGGTCCCCCGACCGCGACGACGTCCCCGGGCCGGCCGGCCTTCGCCGGGCGGAACGTCATGGGCAGGGAGGCGAGGGTGGCGACGAGCCGGGACTGCTGCTCGTCGTCGAGGCCGTCGTGGCTGATGGTCATGGGCGCAGCGGTCATGCAGTCACCTCCGCCGTCGCGGCCTCGTGGGAGACGAGCACCTCGGTGGCCCGGTCGGCGAGCTGGACGGCGAGGTCGAGGTCCGCCACCAGGGTGTCGAGCACCGGCGGGGCCGTGCGGCCGTCGAGGATGTCGCAGATCGCACGCCACAGCCGCACGTACCCGTTCTCGGTGGCCGGTCCGAGCCGGCTGCCGGTGAAGCCGGCCTCCCCCGAGGCCTCGGACAGCTCGACGACGGCGGACTCGCCGTGGACGTAGGAGGGGCCGAAGTCGGCGCGGAGCGCGGCGTCGTCGGCGATCGCCTCGAGCGTCCAGTCGGGCAGCCACGTCCGCGTGGAGCCGCCGAGGACCTCCAGGTGCCGGCCGCCGACGTCGGCGAGGATCACGTAGCCGCCGGGGGCGGGTTCCCGCACGGCGATCACCCGTGGGCTCGCGTCCGGGAGCAGCTGCCGGGCGAGCGGGAGGTCGTGGATCGCCAGTCCGAGCACTCCGCCACGCAGGCGCGCGAGGCGTTCCTCGAGCGTCGGGCGCGCCGACGTCGCCCGCCCGGCTGACGCGGCCGGCCGCCCGGCGACCTCGGTGGCCAGGTCCTCGGTCGAGGGGTTGGGCGGGATGTGGGCGGCGATGCGCACGGTGTGGGCGCTCGCGCCGGACTCGGCCCAGCGCCGGGTCGCGGCCTGCCACGCCGGGTCGTAGGCGTGCATGGTGCCGACGACCACCGGCACGCCGGTCTCCCGGGAGACTTCGGCGACCGCCTCCGCCTCCTGCCGGGACGTGGCGAGCGGCTTCTCGCACAGCACGGCTCGGGCGCCGGCGCGGCAGGCGGCCATCACCTGCTCGGCGTGAAAGGCGTTGGGCGTGCAGATGACCACGACGTCGGGAGCGCGGGGGGTGAGCATGTCCGCCAGGGTCGGCACCGCCGTCGCACCCACCCGTCCGGCGACGGCCGCGGCGACCTCCTGGTCGACGTCGGTGACCGCCGTGACCTGCAGCTCGGGGAACCGGGCCACGGTCGGGAGGTGGATGGCCTGGGTCGCGGCGCCCGCGCCGACGACGCCGACACTGGCGCTTCGAGATGGCATGTGTTCCTTTCGAGGACCGCGTCGTCTCACCCCTGGTGTCCCGCCGACACGAATAGTTACGCTGGCGGTACCTTTGGCCCCGGCGACACTAGATGGACTCGCGTCAGAGGTCAATGCCGGGACGTGGAGTGTCCCGGAGCGGCCCGAAGCGAGGAGGCTCGTGACGAACCCCCAGTCCCAGACCCAGACCCGACGCGTGCGAGGGCCGTACCGCAGCGGCATCCGCAGGCGGGCGCAGATCATCGACAAGGCGGTCGAGGTCTTCAGCGAGTACGGCTACCGCGCCAGCACCATCCGTGAGATCGCCGACCGCGCCGGCATCACGCCGGCCGCCGTGCTGAAGCACTTCGGCGGCAAGGAGCAGCTCCTCCTCGAGGTGCTCCGCGTGTGGGACGAGAAGCAGGTCGACGCGCCCCGCAGGCACACCGGCCTGGCCGCCGTGCGCGGCGTGCGCGACCGGATGGTCTGGCACACCGAGCATCCCGGCCTGCTCGAGGTCTACCTGACGCTCGCCACCGAGGCCACCGACCCCTCGCACCCGGCGCACCCGTTCATGGTCATGCGCTACGCGCGGACGCAGCGCAACTTCGAGGAGTGGCTTGCCGAGGCGGAGGAGCTGGGCGAGATCCGGCCGATGGACCCGGCCACCCGGCGGTACGAGGCGAACAACCTCCTCGCCGTGCTGGACGGGATCGAGATCCAGTGGTTCCTGACCCCGCAGATCGACCTGGTCGGCCACGTCACAAGGTACATCGAGTCCTCGATCGAGCGTTGGCAGGCCTGAGCCGCCGGTCCCCCGCTCGGGGCGTGACCTCCCCCGCGCGGGGGAGGTGCGGCAGCGTCGCCGCGACGAGCGTGGAGCCATGCGCACACCACACAGAACCGCTCGACTCGCTCTCGCCGGCGCCACCGCCACCACCGGCCTCGCCGCTGCTCTCGGCCTGATCTGGCTGACCCGGCCGGACACCGGCTTCTTCTACTCGAACCCCGAGAACGCCATGCTCGCCTCGCTCGCGGGCACCACCGCCGCCACGGTCGTGCACACGATCGTCGCCCTGCTCGGTCTGGCCGCCGGCATCGCCGCCCTGGCCGGGGTGGTGAGCCGGGGCGCGATCGTCGCCACGGCGGTGCTGCAGGTCCTCACCTTCGGGATCGTGCTGGGCAGCATGGGCACGCTGGCGACAGCGGGCTACCTCGTCGCGATGGCGATGCCGGCGATCCTGCTGCTGATCCTTCTCCAGGTGACGCGGCGCTACCCGGTCGCGCGCTGGACCCTGGGGCTCCCGGCCCTGCTCGCGGCAGGGGCCGGCGTGATCCTCGGCCGGGACGCGATCGGCGGCGTCCTGGGCAACCTCGGCACCGGCCTCGCCGAGGCGTGGCCCCGGCTGGTCGTGGTCCTGCTCCTGATCGGCGTCGGCTTCGCGTGGGCGGCCGCGGCCGCCGCCGCGGCCGCGGGGACTCCGGCAGCCGCCCGCGCCACCGCCTGGGTGACGCGGCACCGGAAGCTCTTCACCGTGGTCGCCGCCCTCGGGCCGCTCCCGTACGCCCTGATGCGGCTGACCTGGCTGACGCCGTGGAGTCTCGACATCCCGGCCGAGGACCTCACCATGTCGACCCGGATCTGGGGACTGACGCTCTCCAGCGGCGCCTGGCTCGGCATCGTCCTCACCCTGGGGCTCATCCGGCGCTGGGGTGAGGTGTGGCCGCGGTGGATGCCACGGGTCGCCAGCCGGCCGGTGCCCGTCGCCGCGGCCGCCGTGCCGGGTGGAGTCGTCGCCACGGTGCTGATCTTCACCGCCGTGCCGATGCTCTACACCGGGGCCCGCGAGGGCCTGGCGGAGTTCCTCACGGCCGCCGTCGCCTTCCCGTGCTGGTTCTGGGGCCCGGCGCTCGCGCTGGCCGTGTGGGGGTATGTCGGGCACCGCCGCGGGGAGACCTCGATCCCTGACGTGCCGGCGTCCACCGGTGCGGCGACCGTCTGATCGGGAAGAATCACCCCATGCGGACCTTCCGACTGCTGGTCCGCCGGTCCGCGTGGCTCATGCTCGGCGCCGCCATCGGACTGGCCGTCGTCCTCGTCGCGGCGACAACTGCGGTACCCCTCTGGGCGACCGTGGTCCTCTCGATGCTCGGCTGCGGGGCCCTGAGTCTCGTCCCGGGCGTGCGGGAGCTCGAGGTGACCGCCGCCCGGACGATGCTCGGGACGGACGCCGAGCTCGTCGCGCCGCGACGTCCACGGACGGCACACCGCGCACAGACCGCCGGCTGGGTGCTCCTGCACCTGGTCGGTGGTCTGCTGGTGGCGTTCGGGCTCTTCGCGATCCTCCCGGCGGCCGTCCTCGTCCTCGTCGAGGCGATCGGCGGGCGGGACCTCACGGCGACCCTCCAGGTCCCGACGGCGGGGCTCCCTCGCCCTGCGCGGGGGGCACTCGCGGTGCTCGTCGCCCTCGTCGCGCTCGGGCTGCCGTGGGCGGCGGGCGCCGTGGCCGCACGCCTCGCCGGACGGATGCTCGGGCCGACGGCGCACGACCTGCTCGACGTCGCCGTCGACCGGGCGGCGCGCGAGGCGGAACGGACCCGGCTGGCCCGCGAGCTCCACGACGGCATCGGCCACGCCCTGACGATCGTCAGCGTCCAGGCCGCGGCCGGCCGGCGCGTGCTGGAGCAGGACCCGCCCGGAGCGGCTGCCGCCCTGGGCACCATCGAGGACACCGCCCGGGAGGCGCTGGCCGAGCTGGACGAGATGCTCGCGGTGCTGCGCGAGGACCGCCCGGGGACGGTCGCCCCGCTCGACCTGGACGCCGTGGTGGACGCCCACCGGCGGGCCGGGCTCGACGTGGTCGCCACGATCGACCTGCCGGAAGGGCTGCCGACGATGCTGCAGCGCAACATCCGCCGGATCGTCGCCGAGGCGCTGACCAACGCCCACCGCCACGGCGGCGACGGCGCGACCCGCCTCACCGTCGCGCGCGCCGGCGACACGGTCACCGTGGAGGTGGTCAACCCGCGCGGCGGCGGTGCCGTCCGGCGGTCGGGCGGTCGGGGCCTGGCCGGGCTGCGAGAACGGGTGGCGCTCTTCGACGGCACGGTGCAGGCCGGCGCCGACGGCGAGACGTGGGTCGTGCGGGCCACGCTGCCCGTGCCGGAGGGGGCGGCGCGTGAGTGACACCAGCCCGGCCGGGCAGATCTCGGTGCTCCTGGTGGACGACGAGCCGCTGGTCCGTCAGGGCATGCGCCTGATCATGGAGGCCGAGCCCGACCTGAGGGTGGTCGGCGAGGCCGGGGACGGGTCCGAGGCGGTGGCCCTGGCCCGCGGCCTGCGGCCGGACGTGGTGTGCATGGACGTCCGGATGCCGCGGATCGACGGCATCCGCGCCACCGAGCTGGTGCTGCGACTGCCGGATCCGCCGAAGGTGCTGGTGGTGACCACGTTCGCGAACGACGAGTACGTCCGCGACGCGCTCACCGTGGGGGCGTCCGGCTTCCTGCTCAAGCGGGCGACGTCGGAGGAGATGGTCCAGGCGGTGCGCACCGTCGCGGGCGGGCAGAGCCTGCTGTTCCCCGAGGCCGTGCGGGACCTGCTGCGCCCGCGCGCCCGCACGGTCCGGCACACCGGGCCGCCGCTGACGCCGCGCGAGTCGGAGGTGCTCGGGCTGATCGCCCAGGGCATGAGCAACGCCGAGGTGGCCGAGACGCTCGTGCTCGGGGTGGAGACGGTGCGCACGCACGTGGCGTCGCTGCTGGCGAAGCTCGGGGCCCGGGACCGGACCCAGGCGGTGGTCCTCGCCTACCGGAGCGGGCTCGTGGAGCCCTAGACGCCCCCGTCGCCCTCGATGGACCCGGGCCCGCGCGGCTCCCGCACGGGCACGACCGCGAAGGCCCGCACCGGGAACGTCGCCATCCCGGAGATCAGCGGCGGCACCGCGGTGAACCGGGCACCGGTGACCGGCAGCTGGTCCAGTCCGGTGAGGTGCTCGACGACTGGGATGCCGGCGCGCAGCAGCGCGCTGTGCACCGGCCGCTCACCGGTACTGGTCGCGTCGATGTTGACGGAGTCGATGCCCACCAGGGTGGCGCCCGCGGCGACCAGCGCCTCGGCGGCGTCGGCGGTCAGGTGCGGGTGGTCTGCCTCGCCGTACCGGCCGGTCCCCCAGTGCACGTCCCAGCCGGTGCGGACCAGGACCGCTGCCCCGGTGAGCTGCCGGCCGGCCAGGTCCTCCGCGGTGACGGCGCCGGCGGCGTCGACCACGACGGCGGGGAGGTCGGCGCACCTCTCCAGCGGGAGCGCGGCGAGGTCGTGGCCGTCTCGGTACCGGTGGGCGGGCGTGTCGAGGTAGGTCCCGGTGTTGGCGATCATCTCGATCCGGCCGATGGCGAACTCCGTCCCCGGCGCGTAGTGGCTCCGGGAGTCCGCGAAGCTCAGGTGCTCCCCGATCCGCGGCGCGGGCAGGCCCGGGTAGGTGACCGTGCCGTTCTCGATGACGTGGCTGAGCTCGACCAGGCGCATGCGTGGATCGTACGGGCCGACGCGATCAACGCCCGCCCTGCGGGCGCGCGCAGCACGTGCCTGACCGACCGGGCGCCGACCGTGCGCGAGACCGTTGACGTGACCCCGCGCGGACTGTTGACTCGGGTCCGTCTCCGACCCGGTCGAGGAAGGATCGACGTGGTGGCACGACGGCTGCGGCAGCTCCCGCTCCTGGCGCTGGTCCTCGGCGTCATCCCTGGCCTGGTCCTGGCCGGCGCGGCAGCCGCGGGCCCCGCCGCGGCCGCACCCGCGCCGTCGGGTGGCGCCGGCCTGCGCGTGATGACCTGGAACATCCAGTACGGCGTGCCGCTCGGTGGCGACGAGCCGGACCTGGAGCGGGTGGCCGCCGTCATCCGCTCCGAGGACCCCGACGTCGTCACCCTCAACGAGGTCCACCAGGACGGCGACGGACTGCCGGGCGGCCACGGCGACCAGCCCGCCGAGCTCGCCGCCCTGCTCGCGCAGCACGGCTACCGGTACAGCTACTACGCCGCCACCGAGACGATCCCGTCCGGTCACGACGACGGTTCCGGGCCCGGCTGCGGGGTGCACTCACCCGGCGAAGGAACCGGCGGCGCCGCCACGTCCGGCCCGGACGCCGCGTACACGTGCGGGAACATGGTGCTCTCGAAGTACCCCTTCCCGACCGGCCCGGGACACCCGGACGGCCCCGAGCACGTCACCCTCCCCACGGACCACGCCGACCCCGGCGGCCGGGACCGCCGCGGGATGCTCGGCGTCACCGTGCGAGTCCCGGCCCTCGGTGACGTCCGCGTCTTCGTCACGCACCACAGCGCGCCCGCCACGCAGGCCCACGTCGAGGACCAGAAGGCCCAGGTGGCGACGGTCCTGGAGCACATCGGCGCGGTGGACGACCCGACGCTCCTCGCGGGCGACTTCAACATGCGCCCCGCCGACGCCGCCGGCGTCCCGACCGCGAACAGCCTCCTGCAGTCCCGGATCGCCGACGCCGGCCTGATCGACACGTGGACCCGGGTCGCCGACAGCAGCGACGGCGTCACGGTTCCGGGCTCCCACGGCCGGCCCGACGGCGACCACCCGGACCGGCGCATCGACTACGTGTACGCCTCCCCCAACCTGACGGTGCGCGACGCCCACGTCTCGCTGGTGGACCGGGAGGCGGCCGACCACCTGGCCGTGGTGACGGACCTGCAGGTCCGCCGGCCGCCGGTGGTGGCGCACGCCGCCGTCCCCGCCGGGACGGACGGGACCGAAGGCTGGGGGCAGGCCGCCGTCGGTCCCGGCGGCGGCAGCCTCACCGCGTGCAAGAACGCCGGCACCGACACCGACGACGGCACCCTGGTGCGCGCAAGCCTCCACCGCCCGGGCACGGACCCGGCCGTGCGGACCGTCGAGGACGGCGGCACCTCACGTGACCGGTGCACCACCGAGCACTGGCACGGCCGGCTCACGCCGGGCACGACGCTGCGAGCGTGCGTGGTCCGCGGCGAGGAGGTCCTGGGCTGCCGCGAGGAGCGGGTCGGCTGACTCCGGCCGCCGGGCACGGGCGCGAGCGTCAGAGGAAACGCGCGAGGAACGCCTTGGTCCGCTCGTTCTGCGGGCTGTCGAGCACCTCGCCCGGCGGGCCCTGCTCGACGATCTGCCCGCCGTCCATGAAGATCACCCGGTCCGCGGCCTCCTTGGCGAAGGTGATCTCGTGGGTGACCACCACCATGGTCAGCCCCTCGCTGGCCAGCTGCCGCATGGTGGCCAGCACCTCGCCGACCAGCTCCGGGTCGAGCGCGGAGGTGGGCTCGTCGAAGAGCATCAGCTCCGGCGACATGGCCAGCGCCCGGGCGATCGCGACCCGCTGCTGCTGACCACCGGAGAGCTGCCGCGGGTAGGAGGACTCCCGGCCCTCCAGGCCCACGCGGGCGAGCAGGCCGCGCGCCCGGGCGACGGCCTGCTCGCGCGGCTCGCCGAGCACACCCACCGGGCCCTCGATGATGTTCTGCAGGGCCGTCATGTGCGGGAACAGGTTGAACTGCTGGAACACCATGCCGATGCGGGCGCGCCGCCGCGCGATCTCGGCCGGCGCGAGCTCGTGCAGCCGTCCCCGCCGCACGTCGTAGCCGACGTCCCGGCCGCCCACCAGGATGCGTCCGCCGTCGAGCTTCTCGAGGAGGTTCACGCAGCGCAGCAAGGTGGACTTCCCGGACCCGGAGGGCCCGAGGACGACGACGGTCTCCCCCTTGTGCACCTGCAGGTCGATGCCGGTGAGGACCTCGAGGTGGCCGAAGCTCTTGCGGACCCCGCGCGCGTCCAGGACCGGGGCGGCCGCGCCGTCGGCGGCGTCCGCACTTGCCGGGTCGGTGGTGGGCTCGGTGGTCGGGTCGGTGCTCACGCTGGTGCTCCCTGGGCCGACGGCGGGGTGGCCGGTCCTTTGGGCCGGATGCGGACGAAGTCCCAGAACCCGGCCTTCCGGTGCCGGTCGCCCCGGCTGTAGTGGCGCTCGATGTTCGCCTGCACCACGTACAGCACGGAGGTGATCACGAGGTACCAGAGGCAGGCGACCACGAGCATCGGGATGGTCTCGAAGGTGCGGTTGTAGATGGACTGGGCGGTGTACAGCAGGTCCGAGAGCGCGATCACGCTGACCAGCGCCGTCGCCTTGACCATGCTGATCACCTGGTTCCCGGTGGGCGGGATGATGAACCGCATCGCCTGCGGCAGGATGATCCGCCGCAGGATCCGGCCCTCGGACATCCCGACGGCGGCGCCGGCCTCCCGCTGCCCGGGGTCCACGGACAGCAGCCCGCCGCGGACGATCTCTGCCATGTAGGCGGCCTCGTTCAGCCCGAGGCCGAGGATGGCCGCCAGCAGCGGCGTGATCAGCGCGTTCGTCTGGAACGTGACGAACTCCGGCCCGAACGGGATGCCGAGCGAGAGCTGCGGCATGAGGGCCGAGAGGTTGTAGAAGAAGATCAGCTGCACCAGCGTCGGAGTGCCGCGGAAGAACCAGATATAGGCGGCCGAGGTGCCGGCGAGCAGCGGGTTGTCCGACATCCGGCAGATCGCCAGCACCACGCCGAGGACGATGCCCATGGTCATGGCGATGACGGTGAGCAGGAGCGTGACGCCCAGCCCCTTCATGATCGACTCGGCCGTCAGCCACGCGAAGACCACGTCCCACTCGAAGCGATCGTTCGTGATGAGCATGTTGGCGAGCATCGCCAGCAGCACCGCCACGACGGCGGCACCCACCCACCGCCACGGGTGCGGCCGACGGGCGGCGCGGGAGACGTCGAGGCCCTCCTCGGCGTCGGCGGACCCGGCCGGTGCGGCCGGTTCGGCGGTCCTCACGGGTCAGCTCCCCAGGTTGATGCCGGGCTCCTCGAGCATGTTCGCCTCGAGGCCCCACTTCGTCATGATCGCCTCGTAGGTGCCGTTGGCGTACAGCTCCTCGAAGGCCGCCAGGAGGACGTCGGCGAGCTCGGAGTCCCGCGGGACGAGGGCACCCTGGTAGAGGTTGTCGAAGCCGTTGGGCTGGCCGGTGCCGGCGAGCTCGAGCTCGCCGCCGGACTCCTCCACGAAGTGCGTCAGGGGTGCCTGCGAGGAGAAGAAGGCGTCCGCCCGCCCGGACTGCACGGCGAGGACGGACTGCGGCTGGTCCCGGTAGGACTGCACGTCGATCGGCTCCTGGCCGTTCTCCTCGCACACGGTGGACTGCTCCTTGATGACCTCCTCGGCCGAGCCCGCGGACTGGACGGCGATGCGGTTCCCGCAGGTGGAGTCCAGGTCCTCGATGCCCGCAGGGTTGCCGGTCGGGACGGCGAAGACGACGAACTCCTGGACCCAGTCGACGAAGGTGGCCTGCTGCTGGCGTTCGGTGAAGTCGCCGACGGGTCCGAGGGAGATGTCGTACCGGCCGGCGTCCATGCCGGACAGCACGCTGGCCAGGCCGTCGACCGTGTCGTGCCGGATCTCGACGTCGAGCAGCTGGCCGAGGGCGGTAGCCAGGTCGGCGGTGGCGCCGGTGACCTGGTCGTCCGAGCCGACGATCGTGTACGGAGGGAAGGAGCCGCTGTTGACGCTCACCATCGACCCGCTCTCCCGGATCTCGGCGGGCAGCGCGTCGTGGAGCTCCTGGTCGACCTCCTGCTCGGGGATCGTGACCTCCTCGGTCGCCCCCGAGGTGTCCCCGCCGCCGTCGGCGGACGGCTCGGAACCGGGGTCCGGGGTGCAGGCGGTGAGCAGCACGGCGGAGACGGCGAGTGCCGACGCCACGAGGGTGCGTGAGCGGTTCATGATCTTCCTTCCGGTCGGATCAGCGGACGGGCAGCGGTCGCGGGGTCGGTGAGACGTCGAACCGGTGGTTCTCGAGCACGGGGAGCCGCGTGCGGGCGTCCGTGAGCCGTTCCCGGCTGAGGAGCGCCGTGATGCGGTCGGGTCCCTCGCCGGCCTGCGCCACGGCCACGCCGAGCGGGTCGAGGACCAGGCTGCGGCCGATGTTCGCCTCCCCGCACTCGCCGCTGGCGACGACGTAGGTCGTGTTCTCCAGTGCGCGTGCCGTCACGAGCGTGCTCCAGTGGTGCTCCTTCAGCGGCCCGCGCACCCAGGCCGCGGGCAGCACGAGCACGTCGGCGCCGGCGAGCGCGAGCAACCGCGCCAGCTCGGGGAACCGCACGTCGTAGCAGGTCATGAGGCCGACGCGGAACCCGGCGACGTCGACGAGGGGCGGGACCACGTCAGCCGCGGTGATGTTGTCCGACTCCCGGGCGGCGAACGCGTCGTAGAGGTGGATCTTGCGGTAGCGCGCGACGAGCTCGCCGTCCCGCACGGCCAGGAGGGTGTTGTACGGCTTGTCGGTGTCGGAGGTCTCGTGCACGCCGAGGACGACCGTCACCGTCGTGCCGCGGGTCGCCTGCAGCACCCGGGTGACGAACGGGCCGTCCAGGGGCTGGGCGTACTCGCGGATGCGTTCCTTCTGGTCGGTGAAGCGGGCGAGGACGCCCTCGGGAAGGACGAGGAGGTCCACGCCGTCGTGCTCGGCGAGGTCGATCTCGCGCTCGACGGCCACGGCGTTCTGCGACCAGTCGGTGCTGGCGGCGAACTGTGCCGCGCGTGCGGTCAGGCTGCTCACAGCGGCTGCTCCTGGAGGGACGGGACGGTGGGGTCGACGGGCCACGGGAAGAGGTCGCGCTCCGCGACCGGCTCCTCCAGGAGGTCCTGC
Source organism: Georgenia alba (assembly GCF_042665525.1). Taxonomy (NCBI): domain Bacteria; kingdom Bacillati; phylum Actinomycetota; class Actinomycetes; order Allobogoriellales; family Allobogoriellaceae; genus Georgenia; species Georgenia alba. Next base: position 402,652 of record NZ_JBHTCQ010000002.1, on the reverse strand, counting down.
GCGAGGAGCTGGCGCTGGAACTCCGCGACCATGGCGCGGTCGGCGGCCCAGCCGTACGGCATCCAGTCGGAGCCGAAGACGGGGACGGTCGCCGCGATCTCCTCGTTCAGCCAGGGCAGGACGTCCTGGAGCTTGACCCGGCGCCGTACGGCGGTCTGCTTGGCCCGCTCGAACACGTCCAGCAGCTCCTGGGCAAGTGCGGGCGAGCGTTCCAGGAGCTCGGTCCGGGCGGCGATGAGGTGGATCCCGGGCACGAAGCGGTGGCGCTCGAAGTAGGCCCGTTCGGCGGCCCGGCTGTCCCGGTGCAGCGTCCGCAGCCCGGATCCGGAGTAGAAGCCGGGCGGCATGAACGGTGTCATGACGGCGTCCAGCCGGCCGCCGCCGAGCGCGCCGAGCAGGGAGTCCTCGGGATCCAGCACGCGGACGTGCGCACCAGGGGTGGTGCCACCGAGCCGGTCGAAGTTCGGATGGTCCGCCGCGAGGCGTCCCACCCACCACGCGACGTCGGTCAGGGCGAGTCCGGCGTCGAGCAGGAGGGCACGGGTCCACACGTTGCCGCTGTCCGGCCAGCCGGTCAGGCCGACCCGTCCGCCGGCGAGGTCGGCCGGCCGCTCGAACGGGGCGTCCTCCCGGACCACGATGCAGCGGTGCCGGAAGCCACGCATGACGAACACCGGCAGCGCTGTGACCCGGGTGTCACCGGCCGCCCGCGCCCGTACGTAGCGGCTCAGGGAGGTCTCGGCGACGTCGAGCTCGGTCGAGGTCCACAGGTCCGGCGTCGTCTCGAGGCGTCGGTGGGCGAGCGGCACGTCCGAGATCACGTCACCGAGGGCGATCGGGGTGACGTGGTCCCAGTGCCGGGTGCCGATACGCACGGGTCGAGGGCTCATTGGCGGACGACGCTATTGTGATCCGCACCTCAGAAACAATTTCTAGGAACGTTACTGAACGTACCGTGGACACCGTGGCGGACATCGACGACTCCTGCACACCCGAGTGGCTCGCCGAGCGCATCGACGAGGCGAGCGCCGCAGGCATCGCGGCGGCCGTGGCGCGGCTCGTGCGCGACGGCACGCTCGCCGAGGGCACCCGGCTTCCCACGGTCCGGGCGCTCGCGCCGCTGCTGCACGTGGGCCCCGGGACGGTGTCCGCGGCGTGGACCACCCTCAAGCAGCAGCGGTTCCTCGAGGGCGGCGGGCGCGCCGGGATCCGCGTCGCCAGCGGCGTCGGCGGAGCCAGCCCGCTGCGGTACGAGAACCTCGTGCGGTTCTGGGACGCCCAGACCCTCAACCTCAGCCGCGCCGTGCCCGACCCGGCGCTGGTGCCGGACCTGGGCCCGGCCCTGCAGGCCGCGCTGGACGACAGCCACATGCACACCTACGAGGTGGAGCCGATCAGCCGGCCGCTCGCCGAGGCCGCCGCCGCCACCTGGCCGTTCCCCGCCGAGGCGTGGCTGGCCTCGCGCGGGGGCTACGACGGGCTCTACGCCCTGCTGAGCACGAGCGTGGTGGCCGGCGAGTACGTCGCCGTCGAGGAGCCGGCCACGCCGCGCCTGTTCGACATCCTCGACGAGGTCCGCGCTCGCGTCCTGCCCGTTCCCGTGGACGCGGACGGCCCACGGCCGGACGCCCTGCGGGCGGCGCTGCGGCACCGCCCGGTGGCCTTCGTGTACGAGCCCCGGGACTCCTCCTGGGCCGGTGCCACGCTCACCACGGAGCGGCGGGACGAGCTCGCCGCGATCCTCGAGCCGCGGGACGTGCTCGTCATCGAGAACGACCCGTGGGGCGACCTCTCGGAGGTCGCCTACCGCGGGCTGGGTGCCGTGCTCCCCCACCGGACCGTCATGGTCCGCAGCTACTCCAAGTCGCACTCGCCGGACCTGCGGCTGGGCGTCATGGGTGGCGCGTCGGCACCGGTGGAGCGGGTGCGTGCCTACCGGCACTTCGGCGACGGCTGGACCAGCCGGATCCTGCAGAACGCGCTCGCCTGGATGCTCACGGACGAGCACACCCGGGCCGCCGTCGCCCACGCCCGCACGGTGTACCAGGAGCGGCGTGCGCGCTTCGCCGACCTCGTGCGCGAGCGCGGGCTGGAGGTGCGCGGCGGTGGTCACCTCGCGCTGTGGGTACCCGTCCTCGCCGAGCATCCGGCCGCCCTCGTCCTGGCGTCCCACGGCGTGGCCACCATGGGCGTCGGGGCGAGCTGGTACGGGCGCCCGCCGGCAGGGATCCGCATCGTGACGTCGTTGCCGATCCCCGACGTCGAACGGGTCGCCGACGCCGTCGCGCTCGCCGCGCAGGCCCGGTAGGGCGCGGAGATCCACAGGCCCACGAGCTCCGGCGGCCCAGCCGTGCACTACTCGAGTAGACTCGTCGCGGTCGCCCCCACGAGCACAGGGAGTGTCGATGATGCGCACCGACCATGGGAGCCGATGGGCTCGCGTGACCGCGACGATCGCGGTCGCCGCCTCGCTGACCGCGACCACGGCGCCCGCGGCGACGGCGGAGGTCGTCCTCGACCGGACGACACTGTCCGAGGTCTACGACCCGCCGCCCGGCTTCTACACCTACGCCCCGTCGGTCGTCCGGGACGGCGACACCGAGTGGATTTGGACATGCCACAACGACGAGGCCGACGCCATCAAGGACCACATCTACATGACCAAGGTCGTGGACGGTGTGGTCGTGGAGTCCCGGTCGGTGCTGCAGGCGTCACCGGCCCCCGCCTGGGACAGCTTCCACGTGTGCGACCCGAGCGTCATCTCGGGTTCCTTCCGCCTCGACGGCGAGCGGTACGGCTACGCGATGTTCTACCTGGGCAACGACCTCGACGCGAGCGCGCACAACCAGATCGGCGTCGCGTTCGCCAAGGCCCCCGAAGGGCCGTGGGTGAAGTATCCCGACCCGCTGGTCACCTTCGACCGACAGGACCAGTGGGGCGTCGGGCAGCCGAGCGCCGTCGCGCTGGCGCCGGGGTCCGGTCGGGTCATGCTCTTCTACACCCGGGGTGACACCTCGACGCGCGCCTACCAGCGCGTCCTGGACCTCGGCGACATGCGCACCCCCGAGGTGGGTCCCCCCACGCTCCTGACCACGGATGGCCTCGTGGGCACAGACGGCGGACCGGACTGGCTCAACGGGTACGACGTCGCGCTGGACCGGGACCGGGGCCGCGTCTACACCGTTCGCGAGCAGCACCCGTACCCCGAGCTCAACCCGTGGTGGATCGGTGAGGCGGTCCAGCTCGCGAGCATGCCGATGGCGAACGTGCTGTCCGGAGGCGGTGAGTGGAGCGTCGAGGCCGACGTCGACCAGCAGGTCACCGGCCACCCGCGGAACCACAACGCAGGGCTCGTGCGCACGTGGCACGGCTACCTGCCGGCACGGGAACGGATCGAGATCGTCTTCACCGACAGCTGCGAGAGCCTGCCCACGGTCGAGGACCCGGACTGGTCGCAGGCGACCTGCGACTCCCTGTTCGAATACGACCTGTGGTCCATCACCGGCACCGTGGTGGACCGGCCCGGGCACGGGCAGTGAGCCGTTGCCCTGCGCGTCAGTCAGCGGTCGCCGTCACCGGCGCCGCCGTCATCGGCCCGGCGTACCGCGTCGGAGGGCGGTCCCGGACCGGGCCGGTCGTCGATCCGGCCCACGCCTCCGGGACGAACGAGCGATACAGACGAGGGAGCGCCTCGCGCAGCGCGTCCTCGTAGTCGAACGGGTCAGCACGCCTGAAGACGGTCGTCCGGCTGGGCCCGTCCGGCATGAGCTCGAAGGTGTACAGACCCGATTCGTGGGACGCGACCCTGCACGGCACCTGCTCGTTCGGGACGACGACGTCGCCGTCGCGGACCTCCTCGGCCCCGACGATCTCGGCCCTGCCGTCCGCGTGCCGCACCAGTGCCGCACCGGCGACCGTGATCCAGGCGGCGGTCTCCCAGACGGCATGACGACGTCGGTAGACCCGGTCCTTGATCCCCTGCGGAGCGTCCTCGTCGAGGGCGCGCAGGAAGTCGATCCGGTCACAGGCACCAAGGCCGTAGGTGAGATAGCGACGCAGCGCCGGGTGCATGTCCTCGATCCAGGCGAGGTCCTCGAACCACCAGAGCGTATTGTGCGGGCCGTAGGAGTAGCAGTCGCGTTCCGTGGCGCACGGGTAGAGGGCGAGCGGGAGGTCGGACTCGACCAGACGGCGCATGGCGACCGGGTCGAGGTAGACGTTCCACTCGAGGTAGTCCAGGCTCGTCGACCCGGCAGACAGGTGGACGCGCGCCACCTTCTCGCGCATCAGGTCCGGGTCGCGGTTGAGTGCCACCGCGATCGGGCGGGCCGAGCCGAACGACATGATCTGCACCGGCTCGTCGGAGGCACGCAGCGTCTCGAGCAGCAGCTCGGGCCCTTGCTGCTGGAAGCGCGGGACGTCGAGCATGGCGTCCTCCGGCGAGCGCATGCGCGCCAGGGGCGCGACGGCGCACGGGACGCGGGTGCCGAAGACTGCGTTGAGCTGGGCCACCGGGATCAGGCCCGGCTCGCGCGGGCCGGGGTACCCGCGCACACCTTCGGACACGGACTCGCGCTTCTCGATGGAGGCGTCGAGGATCACGGCACGCAGGTCGACCCGGTCGTACCCGAAGGGCAGCAGGATGTCGAAGTTGTCGCCAGGATCCTCCGGAGGATGGTAGAGGTCGGTCACCGAGATCACCGGAACAGGCACCTCGGTACTCTACTCGAGTTGACCGACGAGCAGTGAGGGACGCAGCAGTGGATCCAGCCGAGCCGAGTGGAGCGGCGCGACGGGTCGCGACGCGCTCCGACGTCGCGCGCCGTGCCGGCGTCAGCACCGCGGTCGTGAGCTACGTGGTCAACAACGGTCCCCGCCCCGTGGCGGCGGCGACCCGCGAGCGGGTGCTCGCGGCGATGCGTGACCTCGACTACCGTCCGAACGCCGTCGCCCGGGCCCTGCGGATGCAGCGAGCCCACGCCGTCGGCCTCGTGGTCCCCGACATCTCCAACACCTACTTCGGCACGCTCGCCCGGGTCCTGTCCGACCGAGCCTTCTCGGCCGGGTACGCCATGCTCCTCGGCGACTCGCACAGCGACCTCGAGCGGGAACGCGCGCAGATCGAGTCGCTCGTCACCCACCGGGTCGACGGCCTGATCGTCGTGAGCCTCGAACCCGGCTCGACGGCCGACGTCGGGACCACGCCGGTGGTCTACCTGGACCAGCGCACATCGAAGGGGCAGGCCTCGGTGGTGGTGGACAACGCCGACGGCGCGCGCCAGGCGGTGCACCACCTCGCCGAGCACGCACGCCGGCGGATCGGTCACCTGGCCGGCCCCGAGGGGGCGCCCGGAACGGCCGCCCGCCGGAGCGGGTGGCAGGAGGCCGCCCTCGCCGCCGGCCTGCCGGCGGACGACGACCTCGTGGTCCACGCCCCCTTCTCGCGCGACGGCGGTCTGGTCGCCGGGCGGGAGCTCCTGCAACGGTCGCCCCGCCCGGACGCGGTCTTCGTCGCCTCGGACGTGCAGGCGACGGGTCTGTTGCTCGCCGCGCGAGAGCTCGGCATCGCCGTCCCGGACGAGCTCGCCGTCATCTCGTTCGACGGCACCGAGGAGACCGTGTTCAGCGACCCGCCGCTGACGAGCGTGCGCCAGCCTGTCGACCGCATTGTCGAGACGGCCCTGGCGATGGTGCTGGGCGAAAGCCCTCCCGACGAGGCGCGATCGATCCCCGTGCAGCTCGTCGTCCGACGGTCGTGCGGGTGCGACCAGACCACTCAGCGGATTCCGGACGACGCCACCGCCGGCCAGGCCGCCAGCTCGGCGGCCGACGGGTAGGACGGCTGGGCTCCCCTCCGCGTGGCGGCGAAGGCCCCGACGGCGAGGGCCCGCGGCAGCGTCTCGGTGACCCGGTGCCCGGCGGCGAGCCCGAGGGCCAGCGCCCCGGTGAAGGCGTCGCCGCACCCGCTCGTGTCCACGGCGTCGACCCGTGGCGCGGCGACGTGCTCGACGCCGTCCGCACCACTTCCGAGGACTGCCGCTCCGGCCGCTCCCCGCGTGACGACGAGCGTCTGGTGCCGGCCCGTCCGGACGGTGCGCATCGCGTCCTCGAGGTCGCCGTCCTGACGGCCCGCGAGCTCGGCGAGCTCGGTCTCGTTGACGACGAGCGTGTCCACCAGGTCGAGCAGCTGCCCATCGAGCGGCCGGTACGGCGAGGGGTTCAGCACGAAGTGCGCCCCCAGCTCCCGGGCCCGTCGGGCGGCCGTCAGGACGGCGTCGTCGGGGATCTCCAGCGAGGTGACGACGACGTCTGCTGACGGCATCGACGCCCGGACGCCGGCCGGTTCGACGGTCCAGTTGGCGCCGCGGGAGACCACGATGACGTTGTCGCCACCGGTCGCGACGAGGATGAGCGCCTCGCCGGTCCGGATGCCCGCGACGCGCGCCACGCCGTCGACGTCGACGCCGTCGGCCCGGGCGGCCGCGAGCAGCGTCCTGCCCGCCTCGTCCTCCCCCACGGCACCGACCATCGCCACGTCCCCACCGAGCCGGGCGGCCGCGACGGCCTGGTTGGCCCCCTTGCCGCCGGGCAGCAGCGCGACGCCCTCCGCGTGGAGGGTCTCTCCGGTGGTGGGGAGCCGTGCGAGGTGGGCGACGCGGTCGAGGTTGAGGGAACCCACGACGCACACGGAGGGCGTCATCCCTTCATGCCCGTCGTGGACAGCGAGGCGGTGTACTGCCTCTGGAACATCAGCAGGAGCAGCATCGGGATCACGCTGAGGACGAACGCCCCGGCGAGGATCTGACCGAGGTCGACCGAGAACATGGTGCTGAGGTTCGCCAGGGCGATCGGCGCCAGCTGTCGCTCCGGAGAGGTGCCGATGAGGAGCGGCCAGAGGTACGCCTGCCACTGCGACAGGAAGAGCATCATCCCCGCTCCGATGAGGGCCGGGCGCGAGAGCGGTAGGAAGATCCGCCAGAGCGTGCCGAACCGTCCCAGGCCGTCCACCTCGGCCGCGTCGACGAGCTCCTGGGGTATGCCCATGAAGAACTGCCGGAGGACGAAGATCGCGAACCCGTTGGCCAGGGCCGGCAGCACCAGACCCGTGTAGGTGTCTGACAGGCCCCAGGTCTGGAACAGCGCAGACAGCGGGATCGCGATCGTGTCGAACGGAATCATCGCGACGACGACGATGAAGCTGAACACGAGCCGCTGGCCGGGAAACGACATCGTCGCCAGCACGTAGGCCGCGGGCACCGCGACGGCGAGCCCGAACACGATCGTCAGCCCGGAGACGAGGAGGCTGTTGAGCAGGCCCCGGACGAACGGCCCGCTGAGCAGCACCTCGTAGTTGCTGAAGTCCCCGCCGCTCGGCACGAACGCGAGCCAGGACAAGGGGGTCACGTGCTCGACGAAGGAGTTCCCGGGGCGGAGGGAGGAGACGAACACCCACCAGAGCGGGATGAAGACGGTCAGCGCGGTGAGCGCCGCCGCCAAGGTCAGCAGAACCGTGATCCACCGCGGATGACGCATCAGCTCTCCTCCCGCATCAGCCGGAACTGCACGGCGACGATCACCGAGAGGATCGCCATGAGCACCACGACCTCGGCCTGGCCGACGCCGAGATCCCCCAGCAGGTAGGCGCGGTTGTAGATGTCGAACATGATGAGGTTCGTCGAGCCGTTCGGGCCGCCCTGGGTGAGCAGCTGCACCGGCGCGAAGAGCAGGAACGACCCGACGGTGCAGGCGATGAGCACGAACGCCATCGGTCGCCTCACGAGGGGCAGGACGATGGAGAACAGCCGTCGCCACCAGCCCGCGCCGTCCAGCGCCGCAGCCTCGAGCAGGCTCTCGGGGATGTCCTTGAGGCCGGCCGTGATGAAGACCATCCAGTAGCCGAGCGCACCCCAGGTGACCATCAGGCCGATCGAGAAGGCGGCCTGGCCACTCGAGGTGAGGAACGGTTGCGGCGGGAGTCCGACGGCCTCGAGGAGCGCGTTCGCCAGGCCGTCCGGCTGGAGCGTGACGCTCCAGATCAGTGCCACCACGGGGCCGGGGACGGCGGCCGGAACGAAGACCAGCGAGCGCCACAGGCCGGCCAGCGGAATGGTCTGCGCGAGCAGGAGGGCGACCGCCGTCGCGATCACCACGATGACCGGGTTGAGCACCAGGTTGAACAGCAGGGTCACCGTCAGCACGGAGTAGAAGCCCGGTTCCGTGAAGAGGTAGATGTAGTTGTCCAGGCCGCTGAAGGTCGTCTCCCCCGTCGCCAGGGAGATGTGCTGCAGGCTCTGCGCCACGGCCCCGACCATCGGGACTACGCGCATCGTGACGAGCACGACCAGCGCCGGCGCCAGCATCCCGAGCGCGACGAGGAGGTGCTTCGTCCGGCGCGCCATCATCACCGGAGCCGCTCGATCTGGGCCTCGATCTCGTCCTCGGCCTGGGCGGCGCGCTCGGCGGGGTCGGCGCCGTTGCGGATGTCGGAGAACGCCTGGCCGGCGGCGGGCTCGAACACGCTGTAGCCGATGACGTTCGGCCGATGCACCGAGGTGTTCTCGAGCTGGTGCTGCATGATCTCGCCGAACGTGTCCGCAGCGCCCTCGGCCGACGCCTCGACGCTGTCGGCGTACTGCGCGTAGGCCTCCGCGTTGGTCGGCGTGATCCCGGCGACCTCGGCCGATGTCGCGTTGCCCTCGGGGTCGATCGTGATGAACCGGAGGAACTCCTTCGCGGCGTCGGGATACTGGGACGACGCGGTCACCCCCACCGCCCAGGAGTCGGTGGACGTTGCCGGCTCGCCACCCTCGAAGTACGGCGCCGGGGCGACGCCGTAGCTGATGTCGCCCTCGTTGGCCACCGAGACGCCCCACGGTCCGGAGAGGATGAAGCCGGCCTCCCCGGTCTGGAAGAGGGCACCGTTCCGGTCGTTGGTCACCCCTCGCGGGGATAGCCCCTCCTCGAACAGCGACCGGTACCAGGTCAGCGCGTGCTGCCACCCGTCGTTCGTGAGGTCGACGTCCCCGTTCTCGTCGATGCCGCTTCCGCCACCGGCCGACTCCCCGAGCATCTGCAGCTGGTAGTAGGTGTCCCACTGGTCGAACAGCAACGGGTACTGGGCCGCACCTGCGTCCGCCACGGCACGGGCAGCGTCCTGCAGCTGCTCGTAGGTCCACGGCGCCGTCGGGTCGGCCGGCGGGGGCTCCACGCCCGCGGCCTCGAGGACGTCGGTGTTGTAGTAGAGGAACTGCGAGGAGGTCCACGGCGCGAGGGCCAGCAGGCGACCGTCCACCTCGCGGGAGGACACGATGTCGGGACTGACGGCGGCGTCGGTCGCCTCGTCCCGCAGGTCGCTGATGTCGGCGAGGAATCCACGGTTGTCCCAGTCTCGTGCGGCTCCGCCGGCGTCGACGACGACCAGGTCGATGCCACTGCTGCCGCCGGCGAGCCGCTGATTGATCGTGCTCGTGTACTGCTCGTAGGGGATGTTCAGCTGCTCGATCTGCACATCCGGGTGCTCGCTCTCGTAGGCCTCGATCACCCGCGCCCACGTCTCGGCGGGGTCAGCGTTCGCGAAGGTGAGGGTGATCGCGCCGTCCTCGCCTCCGTCGGTCGGTCCGGTCGAGCACGCTGCGAGCATCGATGCCGCAGCGAGCGATCCGGTGAGCACTGCGAGCGTGCGCGTCGTCGTCTTCATCTCGTGTCTCCTGTCATCGTTCTGCTACCCGGAGATCCGGCCTGCCGCCGTGGCAGGCGGTCGCGATCCGGGCGACGATCTCGTCGTGCGCGGCCGTCAGGTCGTAGTCGGTGACGATCTGGTGCGGCCCGCCGTCGTCCGCCACGAAGGTCGTCAGGCCGGGTTGCTCGCCGTCGCCGGTGAGGCTCACGTGGCCGCGCCGGAGCTCGAAGAGGTCCGGGCGGGCCATGACCAGGACGGCGAGGGCGTCGTGCGGGGTGTTTCGGGAACGGCCGACGAACCTCCAGAACCGGCGGACCTCACCGTCGAGGAGCCGCCCGAGGGTCGTGTTGCGACCGATCCGGGCGAGGTCGGCCTCGTCCAGGCTGATGCGCTCGGTCTGCTCCAGGCCGACCACGGTCAGGTCGATGCCGGAGCTCAGGACCGCGTGGGCGGCGGCCGTGTCGCACCGGACGTTGTGCTCGACCCGTTCGCCGTCGAAGCAACCGCCCATCATCACGATCCGCTCGACCGACCGACCTGGCGTCTCCACCGCCGCCCCGACGTTCGTCAGGGGGCCGATCGCCGCGAGGGTGCTCGCGTCGCCCAGCTCGGCGACCGCCTCCCGCCGGGTCCGGTACGTCTGTCTGTCGAGGTCCTCGATCGTCTCGCCCTCGTGACCCGGCCACCAGACCTCGCGACCGGAGCGTGGGGTGCGCAGGCCCGGCGCGATGCTCGGCGCCCGTCGCTCGGCGGCCGCGAACGCTCGCGCGGTGATGCGGGCCCGCAGCTCGACGTCACCGTAGACCGTGGTCACCGCCGTCAGGTCGAGCTCCGGTGACCCGAGCGTCATCGCGAGGGCGAGCAGGTCGTCGACGTCGGACCCGATGTCGGTGTCCAGGACGAAAGACGTGCGGCCAGTTCCCTCGCGGGCCCCGGGAGCGTGGGCGAGTGGTGGGAAGTCGTTCATGAGGTCCTGTCCGACCGGCTCTCATCCGTCGAGAGCGGGTCCTCGGTAGCGCCGGCACTCGGATGCTACTCGAGTAGACACACGCCGACAAGGGACTCTCTACACGAGTTGAACCGCACGTTCCTGCCCATCTGCCGTCGACCGCTCGCAGCACGCGCCGATCACCTCCCGCCTGCCCGTGGAGCCTGCCCCCGGCCGCCGCGGGCTCGCGCACACCGGGGCAGCGAGCGAGCTGCACCGAGCGACGTCTCACCGAGCGCCGGCCTCTCACGGGTTGACGGGGTGGAGGGTGCGGGCCTACGGTCGACAGTAAGCGGTTTCTATTAATTGCCGCACAAGCGTTTATAGCAGTAGCCGGTTACTGTCTTTCGGCGCTGCACCAGTCCCGAGCGCCGGGACGAGGTCCTGTCCGTCCGAGCGGGAGGCGCAACGATGGCAGTCGTCACGATCCGCGATGTGGCCGAGGCCGCGGGTGTGTCGGTCGCGACCGTGTCGCGTATCGCGTCCGGCTCGGACTACCCGGTGGGCGCGCGGACGCGGGAGCGGGTCGAGGCGGTCATCGAGGCGCTCGGCTACCGGCCCAACCAGAGCGCCACCGACCTCAGCAGGCGGGACACTCACCTCGTCGGCGTCGTCGCGCCGGACATGGCCAACCAGTACTACGCGCAGGTCACCCGGGGCATCGAGGATGCCGCCCACGCGGCGGGCTACCAGGTGCTCTTCTCCAGCACCGACAGGCGCCGGACGCGCGCCGCCGCGGCCCTCGAGGCGCTGCTGCGCCGTCGTGTGGCGGCGCTGGTGGTCCTCGGCGGCGGCGAGGAGATCCGCCTGACACCCGAGCACGTGGCCCCCTACGGCACCGAGGTGGTGCTGGTCGGCCGACCGTCGGAGACGTTCTCCACGGTCCAGGCGGACGGCGTCCGGGCGGGTCAGGTGATGGCCGAGCACTTCCTCGGCCTCGGGCACGAGCGCGTCGCGTTCCTCGCCGGCAGCCGCGGCTCCACCGCTACCCGCCTGCGCCAGCAGGGCGTGCGCCGGGTGCTGCGAACCGCCGGGCTCGAACCCCCGGCGACCGCGCGGGGCGGCTACACCGAGGAAGGCGGCTACACCGCGGCCATGGAGCTGCTGCAGGCGGCCGCCAGGCCGACAGCGATCATCGCCGCCAACGACCGCATGGCGATCGGCGCCATGGCGGCGGCCCACGACCTGGGCCTGAGCGTCCCGGACGACGTCGCCCTCGCGGGCTTCGACGACACGCCGATCTCGGCCTACGTCCGTCCGGCGCTCACCACGTACTCCCTCCGTTCCGGCCGGCTCGGGGCGGAGGCCATGCAGCTGATCCTGGAACGAGAGGAAGGGGACACCAGCACCCGCCACCGCACGGTGGACGGCGAGATCGTCGTGCGGGCGAGCTGCGGCGCGAGACCTGCCGCCGACGGCGAGCCACGAGCCGCCCGGAGCGCCCGGACCTGACAGCCGGCGCACCAGCACTCCCCCGGCACGACGCAGAGGTCGATCGAGACGAAGGAGTTCTCAACAATGTCGGTGAAGGACTACGCCAAGACCGATGCCGCGAGCGAGCGGAAGCACAACATCCTGGGCATGTCGTTCGCGGAGGTCGCCGAGCGCCTCGCGGAGCCCGGGCAGGACACCGTCCTGATCCCGATGGGCAGCACCGAGAAGCACGGGGCGCACATTCCCCTCGGGACGGACAGCTACGTGACGATGGAGGTCGTCTACCGGGCCGCCGAGGCGGTGGACGTGCTGCACACCCCGCTGCAGCCGTTCGGCTACTCCCCTCACCACATGGGCCGGAACGAGGAGGGCGCGGGCACCATCACGCTGCGCGCGGAGACGTACCGGCGCGTGCTGCACGACGTCGCCCGGAGCCTCATCTTCCACGGCGTCAAGAAGATCGTCTTCGTCTCCCACCACGGCTCGAACACCAAGCCGATCGACGAGCTCATGCGCCAGCTGAGGTACCACACCGGCGCGTACATCTCCTTCTACAAGACACCCACCGAGCGCGAGGCGAACGTCGTCCAGCACCTGTTCGACAACCCCCCGGAGGAGACACCCGGCTGGCACTCCTCGGAGCTCGAGACCGCCTGCCTCATGGCGACGGCGGACAACCTCGTGCACATGGATCGCGCCGTCGACGACCGCGCCCACGCTCCCGCGTACATGGGCGAGGCGTTCTCCAAGATCGACGGCGTCGGGACCGTGAAGTTCCGCGGCTCGGAGAACATCTGGGTGCCGATGGAGCACCACGAGTACTCGGACACCGCGACGATCGGCAACCCGTTCCGGGCCACGAAGGAGAAGGGTCTGGCGATGTTCGACGCCATGGCGGACCACCTCGCGGCGTACGTCGAGGAGGTCCGCGGGTTCGAGGTCGGCGACGTCCGCTCCGACTATCCCGAGCGGGCCTGACGACCATCCGCGGCGACCACAGGGAGGTGGTCCCATGACCGGCACCGACGCGCTTCGCGAGGAGCTCGTGCGCCTGTCGAGGCGCAGCTTCGAGCGTGGGCTCGTCCCCGGGGTCAGCGGCAACAACTCGATCCGCTGTCCCGGCACGAGCACGATGGTCATCAAGACCTCCGGATGCTCGCAGGGCGACATGACCACCGAGGACACGGTGGTGATGTCCTTCGACGGCGAGGTCCTCGACCCGGGCCGGAACCCGAGCAAGGAGTGGCGCTTCCACGCCGCCATCTACCGCGCCCGGCCCGAGGTCGGCGCCGTCGCCCACCTGCACCCACCGCTGTCGGTGGCGTTCTCGGTGGCCGGGCAGGTCCCGCCGCTGGTGACCGCCGCGGCCCGCGGGCACGTCCGTGAGATCGCGGAGGTGCCGTTGCTGCCGGCGGGCTCCCCGGAGCTGGCCGAGGCCGTCGAGAAGGTCATGACCGGCACCGAGGTGCGGGTCGTGCTCATGCGCGAGCACGGAACGATCGCCGTCGGGCCGGACCTCGCGACGGCGGTGCACCGCACCGACTACATGGAGGACAACGCGCGGGTCGCCCTGGCGGCGGGGATCCTCGCCGCCAGGCCGCCCGGCGACGTCGAGCTCGCCGATGACCCGGACCCGACGGCGGAGGGCGGCTGATGTCCGCCGACGGACCCGTCATCGCCGTCCTGGCCACGGTGGACACCAAGGCCGCCGAGGCGCACTACCTCGCGGATCAGGTCGCGGTCGCGGGCGGCACCGCCCGCGTGGTCGACGTCGGGCTGGGCACCGGGCACGGTGCCCCGGTCGACGTCGCGGCGGAGGCGTTGGCGGCCCGCACCGGGCGGGATCTCGCAGACCTGCGGGCCGGCCCGCGCGGCGAGGCCATGGCCACGATGGGCGAGGCGGCCGGCGCCCAGCTGACCGAGTGGCACGCCGCCGGCGAGCTGCACGGTGCGGTCGCCGTCGGCGGGAACCAGGGCAGCGCCGTCGCCGCGATCGCCATGCGGCAGCTGCCGATCGGACCGCCGAAGCTCATCGTCTCGACCGTGGCGTCCGGGAACGTGCGCGACTACGTGCGGGACTCCGACATCACCATGCAGTTCTCCGTCGGAGACCTCCTCGGCGGTCCCAACCGGGTGACCGGGATGATCCTGCGGCGGGCGGCGGCCGGTGTGGTCGCCATGGCGCGGGCGGTGCTAGACGGGCCCGCCGGCGACGAGCCCGGCCGGCCCACGGTCGGGGTGACGGCGTTCGGCAACACCGAGCCGGCCGTCGTCGCGGCGATCGAGCACCTCGACCGGGCCGGTGTCGCGTCCGTGCCGTTCCACGCCTCCGGCGCGTGCGGCTCGGCGATGGAGCGGCTCGTCGACGACGGCATCCTCACCGGCGTCCTGGACCTCACCACCCACGAGGTGCTGGGCGAGCTGGAGCCGGCCGACATCTACGCGCCGGTCCGGCCCGGCCGGCTCACCGCCGCCGGACGCCGCGGCGTGCCGCAGGTGGTGGCGCCGGGCGGGCTGGAGTACTTCTGCTTCGGCGCCCTCGAGTCCATCCCGGAGCGCTACCGGGACCGGCCGGTCCACGTGCACAACCCGTACAACACCAACGTCCGCACCTCTGCGGAGGAGCTGCGGGACGTCGGCCGGCTGGTGGCCGAGCGGCTCAACGCCGCGCGTGGCCCGGCCGCGGTCCTCATCCCGCTCAAGGGCTGGTCCGGGGTCGGCAGCCCCGGCGGCGTCCTCCACGACCCGGACACCAACCGGGCGTTCGTGGAGGTGCTCGAGTCCGACCTCGACCCACGGGTCCGCCTCGAGCTGCACGACGTCACGATCAACGATCCCGCGTTCGCCGCGGCGGCGGCTTCCACCCTGCTGGAGCTCATGCCCGCCGCCCGCTGACGCCCTGGAGGGTGTGCGGACGCACGACCGAGAGCGAAGGAGCACGGAATGGTTGCGGAACAGGTGGCACCGACGCCACGTCCTGCGGGCGAGGTACCCCAGACGATGCGGGCGGCGGTGATGTTCGGCCCTGGTGACATCCGGGTGGTGGACAAACCGGTCCCACGGCCCGGGCCGGGCGAGGTCCTCGTCAAGGTGTCGGTCTGCGGCATGTGCGGGACGGACCTGAAGATCTACGACGGGCACTTCCCCGGCACGCCCCCGTACGGCACCTACACGCCCGGGCACGAGTGGGCGGGGACTGTCGTGGAGGTCGGCGAGACGGTCGACGAGGTCGCCGTCGGTGACCGGGTCTGCATCGAGGCGCACCACGGCTGCGGCCGGTGCGAGAACTGCATGGCGGGCAGCTACACGGCCTGCCTGAACTACGGCGACGTCGCGAAGGGCCACAAGGCCTCCGGCATGACCGTCGACGGCGGGTTCGCGGAGTACGCGATCCACCACGTCGCGGCGCTGTCGCGGATGCCGGACGCCGTCTCGGACAAGGACGCCGTCCTCATCACGACGGCGGGCACGGGCCTGTTCGGGATCGACATGATCGGCGGGTACCTGCTCGGGCAGGACGTCGTGGTCTTCGGGCCGGGGCCGGTCGGGCTCATGACGGTCCAGGCCGCCAAGCAGCTCGGCGCGCGCACGGTCGTGCTGGTCGGGACCCGCGAGAGCCGGCTCGCCCGCGGCGCCGGCCTCGGTGCCGACCACGTGGTCGACGCGCGCCGCACCGACCCGGTCGCCGAGATCCGCCGCCTGACCGGCGGCGAGGGCGCCGACGTCGTCATCGAGACCTCCGGAAACGTGGCGACGCCCCAGCAGTGCGTCGACGCGGTCCGCCGCGGCGGGACGATCCTCGTCGTCGCCTTCTACCCGGAGCCGGTGACCATCGACCTCTCCGCCGTCGTCCGGCAGGGAGTCCAGGTCCACACCACGCGCGGCGAGGGGGGCAACAACGTCCGCCGCGCACTGGCGCTCGCCGAGATGGGGCGGCTCAAGGGCGAGGAGCTCGTCACCCACGAGTTCCCGCTGGAGGACATCGCCGAGGCGCTGCGCGTCGTCCGCGAGCGCGACGGCGACCCGCTCAAGGCGGTCATCCGTCTCTGACCGCTCACCAGGCCCCCAGAAGGAGTGAGTGACATGACGCAGACCCTCTGCGTGGAGGACGTCCACGTGACGTTCAAGAACGCGACCATCATCGACGGGATGTCCCTGACGGTGGACGACGACGAGTTCGTCAGCATCGTGGGCACGTCCGGTTGCGGCAAGACCACGTTCCTGCGCGCACTCGGCGGTCTGCTGCCGCTGAGCTCGCGGATCGGTCGGGCTGAGCTGCACGGCGAGCCGCTGCGCACACCCGAGCCGCGGGTGGCGATGGTCTTCCAGCACTTCGGGCTGTTCCCGTGGAAGACGGTGGAGGAGAACATCCTCTACGGCGTCCGGGTCCAGCACCGCCAGGAGCCGACCGAGCGGGTCCAGCGCCTGCTCGACGTCATGCACCTGGACGACGCCCGGAGGAAGTACCCGCGCCAGCTCTCCGGCGGGATGAAGCAGCGCACCGGCATCGCCCGCGCGCTGGTGCTCGAGCCCGAGCTGCTGCTGCTCGACGAGCCGCTCTCCGCGGTGGACGCCATCACCCGCGAGGTCATGCAGCAGGAGGTCATCCATCTCATCGAGTCCGAGCCCCGGACCGCCTTGCTGGTCACCCACGACCTCGACGAGGCGATCATCATGTCCGACCGGATCGTGGTGCTGGGCGGCCCACCCGCCCACGTGGTGCTCGACGTCCGCTCCCCCATCGACCGGCCCCGCACCCTGGAGTCCGTCCGTAGCCATCCCGACTACCTCACGCTCCGCAAGGAGCTGTGGAGCGCGCTCGAGGCCGGGAGGGCAGCCGCATGACGACCTCTCCGACGCACCCGAACAACGTCGAGCCGCGCCGCGTGGACCCGCTGGCGACCACCGCGTCCCAGGAGGAGGTCAGGCAGCGGCGGGCGATGCGGATCAGCCAGCCCACCCGCGGGCGGCGGATCGTGGTCCGCTACGCCGCACTGGCCCTCCTGCTGCTCGCGTGGGAGCTCTACGGCCGCAGCGTCAACCCGGTGCTCTTCACCTACCCGGTGGCGATCGTGCAGGCGGCTATCGAGATGGTCGCCGACGGCACGTGGCTCACGGCGACGTGGCAGACCGGCTCGGTCCTGGCCATCGGCTCGGTGATCGGGGTGGTGCTCGGGATCGGCACCGGTCTGCTGGCCGGCCGCAGCTGGGTGGCCAAGGAGGTCCTCGACATCCCGATCAGCGCGCTCTACGCGCTGCCCGCCGTGGCCCTGATCCCGGTGATCGTGCTGTGGTTCGGCTTCGGGGACACGGCCAAGATCTTCATCGTCGCGTTCTTCGTCTTCTTCCCGGTGGTCATCAACACCACGCGGGGCGTGGAGGAGGTCGACTCCGAGCTGCTGGAGGTGACCCGGTCCTTCTGCTCCCCCGAGCGTGCCGTGTGGCGCGACCTGCTCGTCCCGGCGTCGCTGCCGTACGTGTTCACCGGCATCAAGCTGGCGATCGGACGTGGCCTGGTCGGCGTGATCGTCGCGGAGTTCTTCACCGCGATCTCCGGCCTGGGAAACCTCATCGTCACGAACTCGAACTCGTTCCAGACGGCGCGGACCTTCGTGCCGATCGTGACCCTCTCCCTCATGGGCGTCGTCCTCACGGCGATCCTCGGCATCGTCGAGCGGCAGCTCGCGCCGTGGCGCCGTGACGCCTGACGCCCCCGCGTGACAACCGAACGGAAGTGACCACGATGTCTGCACCCCTCTCGGCTCCGCGGCCGGTGCGCCGCGGTCTGGCCATCGCCGGCGCGCTGACGCTCGGCGCCGCCCTGGCGGCCTGCTCCGGCACCGCCGGCAGCGACGACGGCGGGCCCGCCGAGGTCCGCGTCGCCCTGCCCACGTCCGTCACGAGCTTCGCCAACGCCGACGTCGCGGTGGCCCAAGAGCTCGGCTACTTCGAGGACGCCGGCCTGCAGGTGGAGGTCTCTAACCTGCGGTCCGGCACCTCGGTGACCAACGGCGTGGTCGGCGGCGAGTTCGAGGTCGGCGGCGCCAGCATCGAGCCCGTCATCAACGCCGTCGCCGGCGGAGCGGAGATCTCGGTGTTCGCCAGCTATGCCGACCGGCTCGAGGTCGAGCTCGTCGTCCCCGAGGACGTCCAGTCAGTCGAAGACCTCGCCGGGAAGGACCTCGGCATCCAGGAGATCGGCGCCTTCCGCGAGGCCATGACCCGCATGGTCCTCGAGGACGCCGGCATGACGCAGGACGACGTCAGCTACGTCTCCGTCTCGGCGGACGCCTACGTCTCGGGCCTGGTCCAGGGCCAGATCACCTCCGCCGTGCTCCACCCGGAGCAGAGCATCCAGGCGGCCCAGGAGGACCCCGGCCTGCACCCGTTGGTGAACCTCTACGAGGTGGAGCCGGACTACTTCTACGGCGCGTACTTCGCCGACAACGCCTGGATCGAGGAGGACCCCGAGGCCGCCCGCGGCTTCGCCGAGGCGATCACCAGGGCGCACCGGGCCATGTACGAGGAGCGTGACCGGGTGGTCCCGATCATCGCGGAGGCGACGTCGATGGAGGAGTCCGTCATCGACGAGGCGTGGGAGGTCTACATGGAGGACGTCCAGGCGTTCCCGCAGAACGTGGGCCTGGAGGAGGATCGCCTCCGGTACACGATCGAGCGCATGTCGCAGATGGAGACCCTGGCTCCCGGTGCGGAGGTCGACCTGGGCACGCTCGTGAACCGTGAGCCCATCGAGGCGGCGGTGCAGGAGCTGGGTGAGGTGCAGGAGCGCGAGTGAGGCTCACCGGGGCGCGCGCCGTCAGGCCGGCGCGAGCTCGGCCTCCATCTCGTCGATGATCCCGGCGAGGCGCTCGACGACGTCCGGGTGCCGGCTGGCCAGGTTGTAGCTCTCCCCCGGGTCTCGCTCGAGGTCGTACAGCTCCGGCA
This sequence comes from Georgenia alba, assembly GCF_042665525.1. Classification (NCBI taxonomy): domain Bacteria; kingdom Bacillati; phylum Actinomycetota; class Actinomycetes; order Allobogoriellales; family Allobogoriellaceae; genus Georgenia; species Georgenia alba. Next base: position 383,606 of record NZ_JBHTCQ010000002.1, on the reverse strand, counting down.
GCCGCCGGGTGGTCCCGTCCTGGCGCTGGACGTGCAGCTTCCAGCCGCCGTCCCGGACGGCGGCGAGGCTGCCGTCGTTGTCGTCGAAGTAGTAGATGGGGGTGCGGGGCACGCTTCGCCGTCCCTCGAGGACGCGCCGGACGTTCGTGCCGTCGAGCCGCACGTCCGGGTCGGGTGTCACGCCCGCGTAGGAGCACAGCGTGGGCAGCAGGTCGATGACGGTCACCGGGAAGTCGTGCTCACGGCGCGGCACCACCCCGGGCCACCGCACGATAAACGGGACCCGCAACCCACCCTCGTAGGTCCCGATCTTGCGGCCGCGGAACGGGCCGCTGTCGCCGTCGTACCACGGCCCGTTGTCACTGGTGACGATCACGAGCGTGTTCCCGTCCAGGCCCCGGGTGGACAGTGCCTCGAACAGCACCCCGAGGTAGTGGTCCAGCGACTCGACGACGTCGCCGTACTCGCCGGCCTCGGACTGGCCCTCGAAGCGCGGCTCGACGGCGAGCGGCAGGTGCGGCATCGTCTCGGCGAGGTAGATGAAGAACGGATCGTCACCCGCACGGTCGATCGCCGCGATGGCCTCCTCCGTGTACCGGCGGGTCAGAGTGGACTGGTCCACCGGGTCCTCGACCATCTCCTCGTCCCGCCAGAGCTGGAACGGCCTCATGTCGTTGCTGTAGAGCGCCCCGAAGAAGTGGTCGAACCCGTGCCGGGTGGGGTTGTGCTCCGGTTGCGAGCCGAGATGCCACTTGCCGATGCACGTCGTCGTATAGCCGGCCTGCTTGAGGTACTCGGGAATGGTGCGTTCGTCCGCCGACAGGCCTTTGGTGTCCTCGGGGAAGAGCACGTGCGGCAGGCCCGCACGCGGCGGGACCCGACCCGTGAGGAGACCGGCTCGTGACGGCGTGCACACGGTGTGCCCGGCATAGCCGTGGGTGAAGCGGGTGCCCTGGCGCGCCAGTCGGTCCAGATTCGGCGTCTGGATCATGGGCGAGCCGTAGCAGCTCAGGTCGCCGTAGCCGAGGTCGTCGAGATAGACGACGAGGATGTTGGGCGGACGGGACGAGGGTGGCCCCGTCGACGTTGCCGCGGCCGCCGGTTCCGCATCCGCCGACGGCGTGCCGGCACCGGCACCGGCACCGGCACCCAGCATTGCCGCACCTCCGACGAGCAGATCCCGCCTACCGACCCCGACCGGTCCCCGCTGTGCCATCCCGCCCCCTGATGTAATCGTTTTCAGCGACCGTAGGACTGGCGTGGCACAGCCGTCAAGGAGACGCCGGTAGCCGTTCGCGCGTGACCCGCGCCGGGCCGGGGCGTCTAGACGCGCCCGCGTGCCGCCGCGTCGAGCCGCTCCGGTGCCGGTCCGAGATCCTCTATCGGCAGCAGCTCGCCACCTCGGCGCGCCGACTCCAGGGCCACCAGGCCGGGCAGGGTGAAGCGGGCGGCGACCCAGGCGTTCACGGTCGGCACGGTGCCCTGCCCGACGGCGCGGACGAAGTCGTCGACGAGGAGCTGGTGGGAACCTTCGTGGCCGTTCGGGGCGTGGGCGAACGTCTCCGGGAGGCGGCGCGCGTCGTCGTCGTGGACGGGGGCGTGGCCGGAGGTGAACGCCTCGCGCAGCGAGGGTGCGACGTCGGCCAGCATGGGGTCGTCGTGGCTGAGCGTCGTGCGGGTGGCGATCTGGTCCGAGACGTCGGTGACGCCCTGCTTGTCCTGCCACACCGACGTGGTCGCGAGCTGCTCGAAGCTTCCGTCGGTGCCGAAGAAGCGGAAGCGGCTCTCGCGCAGCGGCGAGGGGTAGCCGACCCGCCGGAACTCGTTGATCCGCATCGTCCCGCCGTCGGCGAGGTGGAACAGCGCGGTCATGTTCGAGAAGTCGTTGTCGAACATCGACACCTCGGTGTCGAAGACGCCGTCGTCGAGGTGGTCACGCACGCCGACGCAGCTCACCGCGACGGCGTGGCCCGGCACCGCGCCGAGGACGCCGCCGATCGAGTGGGTCGGGTACCACATGGGCGGGTAGCTTGCGGTGGACTTCCAGGCCTCGCCGCCGCTGTAGCGGTAGGCGTCGTAGAACCCGAGGTCCATGTCGTGCAGGTAGTCGCCCTCGGTGTAGAAGACCCGCCCGAGCTCACAGGCGGCGTGCTTCTTGCGCACGAACACGGTGGCGGGGTTGTAGTAGCTCGTCTCCCCCATCATGTAGGTCAGGCCGGTGCGGGAGACGGCCTCGATGATCGCGGAGATCTCCGCGGGCGAGGTGGCCATCGGGACGGCCGAGTAGACGTGCTTGCCGGCCTCGAGCGCCTGGAGCACCAGCGGCCCGTGGGTCCAGCGCTGCGTGAAGATCGCGACGGCGTCGACGTCCGGGTCCGCGAGCATCGCGTCATAGTCCTCGTGCGTGCCGGCCAGGCCGATCTCCTCCACGAGCCGGTGGGCGCGGTCGGGGAGCACGTCGGTCACGCTGACGCGACCCACACCGGGGTGGAGGTCGAACAGCGCGGCGAAGTGCCCGGAGAACTGACCGGCACCGACGATGCCGAGGTTGAAGGTCATGCGGGACGACTCCTTCGTCACGGGGGTGGGTGCGCGAGGGCTTGCGCATCCTTAGACCACCACGAAACCGGTCGGGGGTCGATGGGGATGTCCGCCAGCTGATCATCAGGCGGCCGCTGGTGAGCGGCCGGTGAGCACCAGTGCGGTATCCACCTCGAGCCCGGGAACCTCGGCGAGCGGCACGCGGGTCTCGTCCGGCGTGGTCGGGCCCGTTCGGACGGGCGTCGATGCTCCCGTGGTTCCCGTGACCGCGTCGCGGGGGGGCGGCGCACCCGGCATGTTCCGTCAGATGGGGCGGGGTGCGCAGTCGATCGCGTTCTGGAGCCCACGCGGCAGTTCGTGCTTGGCCACCCGCTGGCTCGGTGTCAGCGGCATCTCGTCGATGACACGGACATAGCGCGGGAGCTGAAACGGGGCCAGGTGATCCGATGCCCACTCGACAACGGCTCGCGCGTCGACCATCTGCGGACGCGGGCTCGTGATGAGGAGCAGGATGTCCGACTCACCGACGTCCGACGGTACGCCGACCACAGCGCATCGATCGACGTCGGGGTGCCGGGCGACAACGTCCTCGACCTGCCACGCAGAGACGTTCTCTCCGCGGACCCGGATGCTGTCGCTGGCCCGGCCCACGAAGTGGAGATGCCCCGTCTCGTCCAGGTAGCCGTTGTCACCGGTCCGGAACCAGTCACCGTCGCGCGCGGCAGCGTCGGCCTCCGGCCGGCCGAGGTAACCGGGGGTCAACAGACCGGGGATGTGCCCTCGGACCAAGATCTCGCCGACCGCACCCGGTTCGTCGTCGTCTGCGGCGATACGCACGTCGAACCACGGCAGCGGACTGCCGACACCGTGATCGGCGACGCCACGATTGACCGTCACGATGCTCGAGGTCTCTGTCATGCCGTAGGTCTCGTGGAGCGCGAAGCCGAACCGCTTGGCGCAAGCTTCCCGGACCGCGGGCGTGGCACCCGCGCCCCACGCCACCCGCACCCGGTTGTCACGCTCGAGGTCGGTCTCCGGACACTGGAGCAGGATCTGGAGAATCCCGCCCAAGTAGTGGATGTGGGTGACATCGAACTGATGCACCTCGGTCCAGAAGCGAGAGGCGCTGAAGCGTTCAGTGATCGCGAGCGACGCGCGGGTGTAGAGCGGTATCAGCAGCACCTGCGCCCCGCCGATGTGGAAGATCGGCTCCCACAGATACAGGACGTCCCCGACGGCGACGTCCGTGACCTCCACCGCCCCGAGCGCGGCGGCGCGCAGCATCGCCTGGGTGACCCGAACCCCCTTCGGCGGCCCAGTGGTGCCAGAGGTGTACATCAGCAGGGCGGTGTCCGGGATGGGATCCGGCACGTCACCTACCTCGCGGCCGCGGGACAGGACTACGCCGGCGTCCTTAGACAACGACGCCAGCACGTCCAGACCGCATCCGTGCTCCGCTCGTAGCTGGGCGTCGACCGCCTGCGCGATCGAGCCGTCGCGCTCCGCGATGAGATGCGTCGCACCCGAGTCGTCGAGGAGGTGGGCCAGCGGCGCGCCCTTGAGTTTGGTGTTCAGCGGGACCCACAGAGCGCGATGACGCATCAGGGCGAAGACGACCGCGATATGGAGGGCCGAGTTCGGCAGTGACACCGCGACGCGGGTACCGGGCCCGACGCCGGCCTCCGCCAGCACGGACACGACCCGATCCACCTCGGCGTCGAGGTCTCCGACCGTGACCGACCGCCCGCGCTCACGGGCGTACATCCGATGCGGTTCCCTCGCGGCGAGGCCGGCGAGGTCCTGGGCGAGGTCGACGTCGAGATCTGTCGGTACCGATGGCGTCCGATGGACGGGCATCAGTCGTTCGCTCGCTGGGACAAGAAGCGGCCGGCGGTGTCCTGCGGCTCGCCGGCGCTGTATGCGGCCTTGTCGATGTCCAGCGCTGCAGCGAATGCATCCTGCAGGCCCGGACGGAGCATGCTGTGCAGATACCGCTTGGTCATCGTGAAGGCGTGGGCGGGCTGGCTCGCGAGCTCACCGGCTCGTTCGATTGCGCGCTCGAGCACTCGTTCAGGGGCACAGATCTCCGCGATGAGACCGAGGCGGTGAGCCTCGGCCGCGTCCATCAGCCGCCCGGTCAGCATGAGCTCCGCCGTCTTGGCGTGTCCGAGGGACTGCCACGTCAGGTACATCCCGGTGATGCTCGGAATGCCGGACTTGACCTCCGGCTGGCCGATGCGAACGCCGTCATGCGCCACACGCAGGTCGCACACCAGGGCCAGTTGGTAACCGGACCCCGCAGCGACACCGTTCAGGGCTGCCACGACCGGTGTCGACGCTCCGAGCACGGCGTCGTAGACCTGCGCGAACCCGTCCAGCCAATCCTCGACGTTCTCCGACGTGAACTCGGTCAGCTCGTTGAGATCCTGCCCGGAGCAGAAAGCGCGGTCCCCCGCACCCGTGATGACGATGGAGCGCACGTCGGGGTTGGCGTCCAGATCACGGACGGTTTGCGCGACGGTGCGCTGCATGGCCTGCGTCCATGCGTTCAGCGCATCCGGATTGTCCAGGGTGACGACTCCGCAGCCGTTCACGATCTCCTGCGTGACTACTCCCAAGAGTCCTCCACTCGTTGTCTCGTACGTGGTTCGTGCGCGTGGCTCAGGGACGCGAGTCCACGGCGGCCGCATGCTCCGTCCCGGCAGGCGTACTGACGAGGTCGAACTGTTCGGTCGCCACCGGGTGCGGACCGGGACCGAAGCGGTTGCCCAGCCAGATTCCGAGCAGGCCGGCGGCAAAGCCGGGGATGATCTCGTAGAGTCCGATCCGGTCGACCATCGGGTACACGACCACCGTCACTCCCCCGGCAGCCATCCCGCACAACGCCCCCAGCCGCGTGGTCCGGCGTGAGTACAGGGCAGCAAGGATCACTGGTCCGAAAGCGGCACCGAAGCCTGCCCAGGCGTAGGAGACCAGGTCCAGCACCGTGCCGCCGCGCAGGGCGATGAGGGCAGCGACGATCGAGACGGCCACCACCGTCCCGCGACTGATCCAGACCAGGGCACGTTCGGTGGCGTTCCGCTTGACGAATGCGCGGTAGAAGTCCTCGGACAGGGTGGTAGCAGCCACCACGAGCTGCGAGTCCGCGGTACTCATGATCGCGGCGAGGATGCCGGCCAGGAAGATGCCGGCGAGCCACGGCGGAACGAGCGAGGCGACCATCTCGAGGTAGGCGTTCTCGGGGTTGGCCAGCGACGGCCCGAAGTTGACGATCGCGAGCATCCCGATCACGGCGGCGAATCCGAGCAGCGTGATGGAGAGGAAGAGTCCGAGTCGGCGCCCGTTCTTCGCCGACGACGACGAGCGCAGTCCCATGAATCGCGCCAGGATGTGTGGCTGACCCAGATAGCCGAGTCCCCAGGCCAGTCCCGAGAGAATCGCGACGACGGCGACTGATCGGCCGGTCACCCACTCACCGTCCGTCAACGCGACCTCGACGAAAGGTGACATGAGGTTGCCGTTGCGCGCCGCGAGTGATTCGGCGACGGCGGCCGGCCCACCGGCGCTGACCAGTGCGACCACCGAGACGATCGCGAGGCTGGCGAACATCATGCAGCCCTGTACAACGTCCGTGTAGCTCGTGGCGAGAAATCCGCCGAGGCAGGAGTAGATCATGACGACGCTCGCCCCGAGCAGCACGCCGGTCGCGGTCGGAACGCCGAAGACCTGGTGGAACATGAGCCCGGCGGCGACGAACCCGGATCCGACGTACACGACGTAGAACCCGAGGATGATCACCGACGAAACGACCCTGAGCAGGTCGCTGTGGAACCGGTTGGCGAGGAAAGCCGGAAGGGTGACGGACTCCGCCGCTGCGCCGGTCCGGAAGTCGAATCCGCGCTCAGAATGCTCGCGCAAGCGAGCTGCCACCACTCGCCAGCTGACGTAGAACCCGATCGTCAGGCCCACGCTCGTCCAGATGTTGGCCATCCCGCTCACATAGAACGCTCCGGGAAGGCCGAGGAAGACCCAGGAGCTGGAGTCGGTGGCCTTGGCGCTGACCGTCGCGACGAACGTGCCCAGTCGCCGGCCGCCGATGGCGAAGTCGCTCAACTCCGTGTTCTTGCGTGCGAACCACGCTCCCATGGCCAACATGACCACCAGGTACACGCTGAAGGTGATGACCGAGGACATCGTGCTGCCAGCCATGTGGTCTCCGATCTGTGTGGCTCACCGCCGTGGTGCTCCGCTGGCTACCGATCGTGGTGGCGCAGGTCGCGCCCACAACAGGGGGACGCGATGCCAACTGGCGAGGCTGAGCCTAAGAATCGCTTATGGCTCCAGGAGCCACCGGGGTGCTCGTCATGGAGGCCGTGACGTGGCGAATGGCGGCGAGGAAGGCGTTCGTCAGCGGATTGTCATGGACCTTTCGCGTCGCGGCCACGATCTTCCGCTGCGGAAGCCGCCGGGTGATGGGCAAGGTCGCAATGGCCTCGTCGGGTTCGTGAGCCAGGTTCGGGATCATCGCGACGCCGAGACCCGCGGCGACGAAACCACGGACGGTCGCGAAGCTGTTGCTACGGAATGCGATGTGCGGGGTGAACCCCTCGCTCGCGCCGAGTGCGACGAGGCAGCGGCTGGCCGCGGTGTCCTCAGTGTTTGCGATCCACCGCTCGCGGGCCAGCTCGGACAGGTCGACTCCGTCCCTGCGGGCCAGGCGATGCTTGCGCGGAGCGATGACGTGCACGTCCTCGACCATGAGGTGCGTCAGCTGTACGTCACGCGGCCATGCGGTGGCGACGAGGTCGTAACGGAAGCCGAGAGCGACGTCCAGGTCTCCGTCGACCACGCGTGGGAACAGCTCGTGCGGCTCTCCCTCGTCCAGTGAGATCTCGACGTCACGCCGCCGGACCAGAAACCGCGCAATCACTTGCGCGACGATGGGCGCACCGGCCGAGGCAAAGCTCCCGATACGCAGTCGCCCCGCCTGCGCTGCCGCCAGGCGTTCGGCATCGCCCTCGAGCTGGTCGACGAGATCGAGGAGCTCTCCGGCACGCTCGTACAGGTACTGCGCCGCTTCGGTGCTGGTGACGCCTCGCGCCTGCCGCTCGAACAGTTGCAGGCCCAGCAACCGCTCGAGAGCCGACATCTGCTGCGAGACCGCCGAGGCCGTATAGCCCAGCTCGCGCCCGGCAGCGGCGAAGGAACCCCCACGGATGACGGCGGCGAGAGTGCGGAGTGTCGTGGGGTCGAGGGCCATCCGACGAGAATAGGGATCTCACCGCTCGGGAATACGGGAGGTCCGCGGCGTCGCTCCTGTCCTTCGCAGACGACACTGACCCCGACAACGAATCCCGGCGGCCGTCCGTGGCCGCGGAAAGTAGGACCGATGACTGTGTCGCGCGGTAATCGCACCAGGGCCGTGCTCGCCGTCGTCCTCGGCGTGGTGCTGGCCGCTCTCATGGTCTACCCGTGGCCGGAGGGGACGGCGACGCCGATCATCCTCGGAGTCATCCCGGCGCCGCTGTTCTTCTGGGTCGTCTGGACCGGGCTCTTCACGGCGTACCTGGCCTGGCTGGCCTACCGGTGGGACCCGTACGCCGCCGTCGTGCGGCGCGCGAACGCCGAGCACGAGGCGCGCATCGCGCGCACCGAACCCAGCGGTCCCGCCGAGCCCGAGGAGGCCCGCTGATGTCGGTCACCATGATGTGGATCGGCCTCATCGCGTTCTCGGTCCTGCTGATCTACCTGGGCTACCTCGGGAACCGGCAGACGTCCACCACGATGGAGGACTTCGTCCTCGGCAACCGAAAGCTGGCCAAGCTCCCGGCGTTCTTCACCGTCACCGCGACCCTGTTCAGCGCCTTCAGCTACTTCGGGATCACCGGGCAGTTCTACAGCAACGGGATCGGGTCCTGGATCCAGGTGGCCACCACGGCCGCCGTCGGGCCGATCATCTACTTCGCCGGCACGCGGATCTGGCTGGTGGCCCGCCGCTACGGCCTGGTGAACGTCACCGAGTACCTCACGGACCGGTATGCCTCCCGCTCGGTCGGCCTGGTGGCCGGAGTGATCGTCATCGTCGCGCTGGTGCCATACATGGGTGCGCAGTTCCGCGGCAGCGGCCTGACCCTGGAGGCCGTCACCGGCGGCGGCATCCCCTACTGGGCGGGTGCCGTGTTCCTCGCGGTGGTCGTGACGCTGTACGTGATGAGCGGCGGGTTCCGGTCGGTGGTCTGGACGGACGTGGTCCAGGGCGCCCTGATGTACGTGATCCTCGCCGTCGCGATGCTCATCCTGGTGCTCACCCAGACCGGCGGGTTCACCAACCTCATGGACACCGTCGGCGAGCAGTCCGAGCTGCTGTCCAACCCGGGCGGCGACGCCCTGTTCAGCCTGCCGTACCTCATCTCGGTGCTGGTGATCTTCGCCGCCTCGCACTTCACCATGCCGCAGCTGCAGCAGCGGTGGATGGCGGCCCGCAGCCACTCCACCCTGAAGTTCATCGCGATCACGTTCCCGATCGGCACGGGCCTGATCTACATCTGCTGCTTCTACATCGCGATGGTCGGTGTGGCGACCCGGCCGGGCTTCGAGAATCCGGAGTCGATCTACCCGGCGATGATCGTGGAGGTGCTGCCGCAGTGGCTGCTGCTGCTGGCGATCCTCGCGATCGTCGCGGCCACCGGCAGCACCGCGAACTCCATCGTGCTCACCCTCAGCTCCATCGTCGCGAAGGAGTACGTGCGCCCGGTGGCGGCGCGGCGCGGCGCGTCGGAGCGGGCGCTGGACCGCACCCTGACGATCACCACCCGCGCCATGCTGCCGGTCCTGGTCGGTGGCGGGCTGCTCGTGGCGTTCTTCGGCCCGGAGAGCATCATCGGGATCATCGTCGAGATCACCTGGCCCGCGGTGTTCCTCATCTTCCCCGCGCTGCTCGCGGGCCTGTACTGGCGACGCGCGACGTCGGCCGGCGCGGTGTCCTCGATGGTGGTCTCCGAGGCGCTGTTCCTCTCCCTCGACCGCGGCTGGCTGCCGGTCAACCTGGCCGGGTGGCACCCCGCGATGCCCGCGGCGATCCTCGGTGTCGTGGTGCTCGTGGTCGTCAGCCTGCTGACGCGCCCGCCGAGCACGGCGCACCTCGACCGGCACTTCCGCCTGTTCGAGGAGCCCGCGACGACGGCGGAGGCCACCCGGTGAGCGACGCACCGGTCGCCGTGGTCACCGGCGGCTCCGCCGGCATCGGCCGGGCGGTTGGCGAGCGGTTGGATCGCCGCGGCTACCGCGTGGTGAGCATCGCCCGGCACCGCGCCGATGCCGACGGCGGATGGACGCCTCCCGTGGAGCACCAGGCCGACGTCGCGGACGCCGACGCGCTCGCGCGGGTTGCCGAGCAGGTGCAGGCCGAGCTCGGTCGCGTGGACGCGCTCGTCACGTGCGCGGGCGCCGTGACCCGAGGCGCGCTGGCTGAGGCGCCGGTGGCTGACCTGACCCGCCAGGTGGAGGTGAACCTGCTGGGCACGATGAACGCCTGCCGGGCCTTCACGCCGGCGCTGCGGGTTGCCCGCGGCGCCGTGGTGACGCTCAGCTCCTCGATCGCGGCCAATCCGCAGCCGTCCGCGAGCGCCTACGCGGCGGCCAAGGGCGGGGTGGAGGCGTTCACCCGGGCGCTGGCACTGGAGATCGCGCCGGTCCGGGTCAACGCCGTGCGCCCGTCGCTGGTGGACACCGGCATCTGGGTGACCGGCGGCATGGCGGCCGAGGACTACTCGGCGCTGCTGGAGCGCCGGGCCGCGGAGTACCCGCTGGGCCGGGTGGGCAACCCGGAGGACGTCGCAGCGGCGGTCGCGTTCCTGCTCTCCGCCGAGGCGGCCTGGATCACCGGCGTCGTGCTCCCGGTCGACGGCGGGGCGAACCTCGTCGGCCGCTGAGGGATCGGGCGCACCCCACGCCCGCCCGAGAATCCTGCGACTCGGCACACGGATGACGAGTCGCGGGCGGGTCTAGGCGACGGCGGTGCTGTAGACGCCGCGCCCGACGGCGAGCTCCTTGCCGTCGCCGTTGACCACCTTCGAGTCGGCCACGCCCAGGGACCGGCCGCGGCGCACCACCGTCCCGGTCGCCAGGAGGGTGTCGCCCGGGCGGGCGGGCCGCAGGTAGTCCACCCGCAGGTCGATCGTCGGCAGGCCCACGCCGAGCTGGGAGACGAGCGCGAAGTCGCCGGCGACGTCCAGGAGGGTGGCGAGGATGCCGCCGTGGACGTAGCTGCCCGCCACGTCGGCGGTCAGGTCGGGGCGGCAGGTCATGCCGATGGTGACGGTGCCGTCGGAGGCGTCCACCAGCTCCAGCCCGAGCCACCGGTGGTAGGCGGGGCTGGTGAGCAGCTCCCGCACGGTGGCGATGTCCACGGTCATGGTCGGTCCTCTCCGTCGGCCGCCGCGCCCAACGGCCGGTCCGCCAGGTGCTCCCGGACCAGCGCGGCGAGTCGTGCGTAGTCGATCTTGCCGGTACCTCCGAGCGGCAGCGCGTCGAGGAACCAGACCCGCCGCGGGTGGGCGTGGGCGGCGCCGTTGGCGAGCGCGTACTCCTTGACCTCCGCCTCGGTGAGGCCCTCGGCCGCCACGAACGCGACCGGCACCTGTCCCTTGCGGGTGTGCGGCGCGGGCACCACGGCGGCCTGCTGGACGCCGGGCATGCCGCGCAGCAGCTGCTCCACCTCGAGCGGGTAGACGTTCTCGCCGCCCACGTTCATCATGTCGTCCGCCCGGCCGAGCACCCGGAAGTACCCGTCGTCGTCGGCCACGGCGAGGTCACCGGTGCGCAGCCAGCCGTCCACCGAGATCCGCTCGCGGGTGACCTCGGGCAGCCGGTGGTAGCCGGCCGTCACGCCGGGGTTGCGGACCCACATCTCCCCCACCTGCCCGGTGGGCACCTGCGGCAGCTCGGCGACGGGCGTGGCCGGCATCTCCTCGACGTCGAGCAGGTGGACCTCGCCGCCGGGCATGGGCCGGCCGGCCAGGCCGTACCGCGGGGTGGCGGTGCGCGGGTTCATGAGAACCTGCGGCCCACCCTCGGTCAACCCGTACGCCTCGATGACCGGGGCACCGAGCCCCTCGGCGAAGCTGCGCCCGAGGGCCTCCGAGAGCGGCGCGGAGCCGCAGATGACGAAGCGCAGGGAGCCGAGGTCGTGCCGGGTGTGCTCGCCGCTGGCCAGCAGCATCTCGTACGTGGCGGGGACGCCGGTGGTGTAGGTGCAGCGGTGCTCGGCCACCTCGGCGGGGATGCCGGCGGGGTCCGGACCGCGGCCGATCACGATCGTGCCGCCGGTCAGCAGGAGCGGCTTGATCACGCAGATCATGGCGTTCTTGTGGTAGATCGGCGCGGTGATGAGGCCGCGGTCGTCCTCCTGCAGCTCCCACACCTGCGCGACGGTGCTGGCGTTCCAGTGCTGGCCGCCGTGGGTGAGCAGACAGCCCTTGGGGTTGCCGGTGGAGCCGGAGGTGTAGGGCTGGAGGCAGACGTCGTCGGCGTGCACCGGGGCGGGCGCACGGTCACCGTCCGACGGCGCTGGGGCGCCCGTTCCGCCGTCGTCCCAGCCGACCTGGCCGGCCAGGAGGAGGCGGGCGCCGCCCGCCAGCTCGCGTGCCCGCTCGGCGAGCGGGCCGTGGCTGAGCAGCACGGCGGGTGCGGCGTCGGACATGACGTGCTGCAGCGCGGTGCGGCCGGCGCGGGTGTTGAGCGGGACGGCGACGGCGCCGGCCCAGATGACGCCGAGGAGCGCCTCGACGAAGCGGTGGTGGTTGCCGAACAGCAGCGCGACCCGGTCCCCCGGTCCCACGCCGGCGGCGCGCAGCGTGGCGGCGGTGGTGCGCACCGCCTCGGCGAGCGCGGCATAGCTGATGCGGTCATCGGCCTGCCGGATCGCGGTCCGCCCCGGGTGCGCCTCGCTGCCGGCGAGGAGCCGGACGGCGAGGTTGTCGCGGGTGCCGGGGTCGGTCACAGCGTGATGACGACCTTCCCGATGACGGAGCGGTCCTCCAGGCGCTGCTCGGCGGCACGGATGTCCTGCAGCGGGTAGGTGCTGTCGATGACCGGGGCGAGGGTGCCGTCGCGGACCATCGCGAGGAGGGCCTCGAGGTCCTCGCGGCGCCAGCCGTTGCTGCCGAGGATGTCCAGCTCGCGGACCCAGACGTAGGGCTGGAACTGGGTGACGTCGTAGCCGCTGGTGGCGCCGCAGGTGACCACGCGGCCGCCGGCGCGGGTGGCCCGGATGGAGTCCTGCCAGGTGGCGGCGCCGGTGTTGTCGACCATGAGGTCCACGCCCTGCTTGCCGGTGGCCTTCCAGATCTGGGCGCCCCAGTCCGAGGCGCTGGAGTCGATGACGACGTCGGCGCCGAGCTCGGTGAGCCGGTCGCGCTTGGCCGGGGTGCTGGCGCAGGCGATGACGCGGGCGCCGATCGCCTTGGCGATCATGACGGCGCCGGTGCCGAGCCCGCCGGCGGCGCCGAGGATGGCCACGGTCTCCCCCGCCTGGAGCCGACCGCGGGTGATGAGCTGGCGGCGGGCGGTGCCGTAGGCGATGGGCAGGGCGGCGGCCGTCACGAAGTCGACGTCGTCCGGGAGCGGGATGCCGTTGGCGGCCGGGACGGCCGCGTACTCGGCGAGCCCGCCCTGCATGTCCTCGCCGAGGGCCTTGCCGTGCACGAGCGGGTCGATGAGGACGCGGTCCCCGACCGCGACGCCGGTGACGTCCCGGCCGACGCGGGCGATCTCGCCGGCGATGTCGCCGCCGGAGATGTGCGGCAGCGGCAGGTGCTTGCCGGCCACGCCCTTGCGGACGAACACGTCGAGGTGGTTGAGCGAGCAGGCCCGCACCCGGACGAGGACGTCGTCCGGTCCGACGTCGGGGACGGGGTGCTCCCCGACCACGCGCCCCTCGGGTCCGCCGCGCTCGACGATCAGCGCGGCACGCATCTGCTCGGGTGCGCCGGACGGCGTCGCATCCACCACGGTCGGTCGTCCTCCAGGGAGTCGGTCTCGGCGGTCCTGGCGCTACTTTCTCACGTCCGCCGGTCGGGGCCGGCGGCCGGTTCGGACCGTGGCGTGGACACGTCCGAGACGGGCGGTCCGCACTGGTTACAGTCATGGCCGATGCGAACGAAGAACGACACCGACGTCGCCGTCGTGGGCGGCGGACCGGTCGGCACCGCCCTGGCGATCAGCCTCGCCCAGCAGGGCGTGGCCTGCACCGTGATCGAGCGGCACGCGACCCCGCAGCGGGTGCCGAAGGGGCAGAACCTCACCCAGCGCACCATGGAGCACTTCCGCCGCTGGGGCATCGAGGACAGGCTGCGGGCGGCGCGCACCATGGGCGCCGACCAGCCTGCCGGCGGTATGACGGCGTACGGCAGCCTGCTGGGCGAGTACCGGTACCCGTGGCTCAACCGCGCCTGGGTACGCGAGTTCTACGCGGCGGCCAACGAGCGGCTCCCCCAGTACGCCACGGAGACCGTGCTGCGAGACCGGGCCACCGAGCTGGACGGCGTGAGCGTGCTGCACCGCTGGACCGCCGACGCGATCCGCCAGGACGAGGACGGCGTGACGGTGGGCATGGAGTCCCGTGACGGCGAGCGGCGCGAGATCCGCGCCAGCTACGTGGTGGGGTGCGACGGCAGCCGCTCGCGCGTGCGTGAGGCAGCGGGCATCACCCAGACCCTCGCCGACCACGACCGCGTCATGGTGCTGCTGGTGTTCCGCTCCGCGGAGTTCGACCGGATCATGGAGCGCCACCCGGGCGTCGCGTTCGTCAACGTCATGAACCCCGGGCTGGAGGGGTACTGGCAGTTCTTCGGGCGGGTGGACGCGAAGGAGACGTGGTTCTTCCACGCGCCGGTGGACGCCGCCGACGTGCGCGACGTGGACCTGCGGGAGCTGCTGGCGCGTGCGGTCGGCCAGGAGTTCGACTTCGCTGTCGAGTACCTGGGCCAGTGGGACCTGCGCTTCGCGCTGGCCGACTCCTACCGCTCGGGCCGCGCCGGGCGCGTGCTGATCGCCGGCGACGCCGCACACAGCCACCCGCCCTACGGCGGCTACGGCATCAACTCCGGTTTCGAGGATGCCCGGAACCTCGCCTGGAAGCTCGCCGCGCAGCTGCACGGGTGGGCCGGGCCGGCGCTGCTCGACTCCTACGACGCGGAGCGCCGTCCGGTCTTCGCCTCCACCCGTGACGACTTCATCGACCGGTCCATCCGCGACGACCGCGACTTCCTCGCCGCCTACGACCCGGCGGCGGACCGGGCCGCGTTCGAGGCCGCGTGGCGGCACCGCGACGACGGCGCCGAGCGCGAGGTGGACGCGTTCGAGCCGAACTACGCGGGCTCCCCCGTCATCGTCGGCGCGGACGACGGCGCAGCACCGAGTGCCCTGGGCGGCCACCAGATGCGGGCACGCGCCGGGCACCACCTCGCCCCGGGGACCACCGCGGACGGCGGCGAGGTCTTCGCGGCCCTCGGCAGCGCCTTCACCCTGCTGGCGGCGGACGCCACGACGGCGGAGCCGTTCCGTGCGGCGGCCGAGAAGCTGGGCGTGCCGCTCGACGTCGTCGTGCTGGATGCCGCGTCCGCGACGAGGTACGAGAGCGGGCTGGTCCTCGTGCGGCCGGACGAGTACGTCGCCTGGGCCGGGTCGGCTGGCACGGATGACGCGGCGGATGCTGCCGGTGCGGAGGCGGTGCTCGCGCGCGCGACCGGCCGGTGACGTCTCTCCGGCCCGGCACGACGGTCAGGACCCTCCCGTCCGGTGGGCGGCGGCGGTGAGGCCGTCCAGGTAGTGGCCGAGGGCGAGCTCGAACGCGTCGTCCAGCCCGCGGAGCCCGGACGCGCCGGCACCGAGCGCGTCGAGCTCGGACAGCCGGGGGAAGTCCCCGCCCTGCAGAAGCTGGGACGCCTCGGCGTCGATCGTCGCCCACCACTGCTCGTTCCGCAGGCTCGTCTCCCGCTGTGCGTGGATCTCGCGGAGCGCCCCGAGCGCCAGGCCGTGGACCAGGGCCGGGAGCGCCAGGGCCACGCGGACCCGGGTGTGCGGGTCGAGGTCAAGCTCGGCCAGCGCCTCGAGAGTCCACTCGCTGTGCAGCATCGCCTCCGGAGCCAACGGCGGCCGGGTGACCAGGGTCAGCTCCGCCAGCCAGGGGTGGGACCGGTACAGCCGCCACTGCAGCCGGTAGACCGTCTCGAGTCGCTGCCGCCATCCGGTCGGCATCGGCTGGGGAAGCGGGTTGGACCTGAAGATGGCGCGCACCATCAGGACCTCCAGCTCCTCGCGGCCGGCGACGTGCCGGTACAGCGACATCGGGGCGACCTTCAGCGCTCCGGCCAGCCGCCGCATCGACACCGCCTCCAGCCCCTCGCGGTCGGCGATCTGGATGGCGACGGCGAGGATGCGGGCTCGCGTCAAGGACGCTGCGCCCGCTCCCCGGCCGCCTCGCACGACCGTTCCCGAGCCGGTCCGCGCGGAGACCAGGCCCTCGTCCCGGAGGATCGCCAGGGCGCGACTCGCCGTCGCCATGGCGACGCCCCAGTCCCGGACGAGCTGCCGAGTCGACGGGACTCGATCGCCGGCACGGAGATCCCCGTTCGCGATCTGCTCCCGCAGACTCGCCGCGATCCGCTCCGAGGGTCCTTCGCCCGATGGCGCCACGAGTGCCAGTGTACTAGTGCGATCCGCACCACCGCACAGGCAATGGCGCCCTGCTTGCCTGCCATCATGCGGATTCTGGAAGAAGTGCACTAACCGCAGTGCTGTCTGCGCCGGGCCGGCCATACGGTGTACGCATGTCACACAAGAGGGTTCATGCCTACGTCGGCGCCACCGTCATCGACGCCACCGGCGCACCGCCTCGACCGAATCAGACCGTGACGGTCGCCGACCGGATGATCACGGCGGTCGGCCCCGCAGCGCAGGTGCCCACTCCGCCCGGGGCAGTCGTCCACGACGTCCGCGGCAAGTACCTGATCCCGGGCCTGACGGACATGCACGTGCACAGCGAGTCGGAGACCCTCGACCCCAGGCACTTCGCCAGCCTCTACATCGCCAACGGCGTGACGGCGGTCCGCGAGATGTGGGGCCGCCCCTCGCTGCACCGGATCCGCCACCTGGTGGACTCCGGGTCGCTCCTCGGACCACGGATGACCATCGCCAGCCCGCTGCTCGACGGTGACCCCGCACTGTGGTCCGACGTCCCCGACGCCCCGGTCGTGGCGATCGGCCACCCCGCCCAGGCGCGCCGAGCCGTGGGCGAGGCCGTCGACGCGGGAGCCGACTTCGTCAAGGTGTACTCCCGGCTCGATCCGGAGTGCTACCGGGCCGTCCTCGCCGAGGCGCACCGGCGCGATGTGCCGGTCGCCGGCCATCGGTCGGACAACGTCCCCTTCGTCGAGCAGATCGAGTCCGGACAGCGGTCTTTCGAGCACATGTTCGGCGGCATCTGGACTGCCGCATCGTCGGACATGGACCGTCTCGAGGCCGCGCTGGCCGCGATCCAGACGTCACCGGAGTTCCATCTCGGGAGCTGGTTGAAGCAGGTGGCCCAGGTGGAGTGGGACGCGATCGCCACGTACGACCGCGTGGCGGCGGGCTCGGTGTTCGACCGGCTCGTCGCGGCGGACGTCGCCTACACCCCTACCCTCGCCGTGCACGTGGCCGTCGACGAGCCGGAGTCGATCCGGCTGGATGACCCCCGGATGGACTACCTGGTCCCCGGGACGCCGGAGTCCTGGGAGTTCCTGACCAGGCACATCTACTGCGGCGGTGGCCGGTCGGCCGAGGAGCACGTGCAGCACCGCGACCTGCTCACCTGGCGACGGGCGACCGTGGGCGCCATGTCCGAGGCGGGGGTGCGGCTGCTCGCCGGCACGGACTCGGTCGGGCCGGGCCTCTTCCCCGGGTTCAGCCTGCACGTCGAGCTCGAGCAGCTCGTCCTGGCAGGGCTGAGCCCGTTGCAGGCCCTGCAGGCCGCCACGATCGAGCCGGCCAGGTTCCTCGGCCGGGAGCACTGGGCCGGCACGGTCGAAGCGGGCCGCGTGGCAGACCTCGTGGTGCTGGACGCGGATCCGCTCGCCGACATCCGCAACACCCGGCTGATCCACTCCGTGGTCGCAGACGGGCACCACGTCGGCCCCGCCGAGCGCCGAGAGCTGCTGGCGACGGCGGCGCGGATCGCCGCCGGGGCGGAGTGACGGTCCGCCCCGGGACGTACCTACTTCCCTACCCGGTCGACTCGGCCGCCAGTGCCGCGTTGACCTCCTCGTAGAACGCGTGGGCTGCCTCCTCCACGCTGGCTTCGCCGAAGGCGATGGACTCCCAGTGGCGGGTGAAGGTGTCCTCGAAGTTCGCCTGGTAGCCCGGCGGGTAGAGGATCGACTCCGGCTCGCGATCGACGATGTCCTGGTAGAGCCGGAGCTCGTGCTGCTTCTCCGCGGGGAGCTCCGGATCGTCCAGCTGCTGCTCCAGATGCCGGGTGTTGGTAGCGGCCCCGTTGTCCGAGGCGAAGGCCTGGCCGGCGTCGTCGTTGTTGACCCAGAAGTCGATGAAGGCGGCCGCCGTGGAGGCGTTGGTGCAGTTGGCCGGGATCGAGAAGCCCGACGTGAACAGCGCATTGCCCTGCCCCGCCTCGCCCCACGGGGCCGGCGCACTGGTGAGCTGCTGTCCCGGCGCGAGCCCGTCGAGGGTCTCCTGCGCGGGCGTGAGGGCGTTGCCGGGAAGGTTGTCGACCATGACCCTGCCCTGGGCGACGTACCGCTGCTCGGTCTGGTCCGGCTCTTCCGAGGACTGTTGCGGCGTCGTCGTGACGCCGTCCTGACGCAGCTCGTCCCAGAACCTCCAGTAGTCGACCAGCACCTGCTCGTCGAAGCCGATCTGGTTGCCGTCGAAGAGCGCCTGGCCGGTGCCCTGGACGTAGGCGATGAAGTAGTTCGGCAGTCCGCCGCCGAGGTTCGCGGCCTTGACGCCCTCGGGCAGGCCTTCCTGGGCCTCACGCAGGTAGTCCCCGAACTCCTCCCAGGTGTAGCCCTCCTCGGGCAGCCCGACCCCTGCCTCCTCGGCGAGAGTCTCGTTGATGACGACGGCGTCGTAGGCGGCGCCGTACGGGACCATGTAGAGATTGCCGTCCAGCCCTCGCCCGGTGTCGAGCACGTCCTGGGGCAGGTCGCTGACGTCGATGGCGCCGGACTCGATCATCGGCTCCAGCGGGAGAAGTGCGTCGCGCGTGGTGTAGTCGTTGAGCTGGCGCCCCTGGGTCTGGGTGACGCACGGCATGTTGCCGCTCGACGCCTGGACGTTGAGCCGCTCCCAGTACGGCGCGAAGTCGGCGCTCTCGTGCTCGATCGTGACCTCGGGATGCTCCTCGCGGAACAGGTCCGCCACGGCCTGGGTGCGCTCGATCCGCGGGCCCGAGCCCCAGTAGGCCAGCCGGACAGTCCCCTCGACCGGCCCGGTGCCGTCCACGGTCTGGCCGGGACTCGCCCCGCCGGAGCTCTCACCGATGGACGTGCCGCCGGTGCAGGCGGCGATGAGGGCGACGCATGTGCCGGCCGTGGCCGCTGCCGCGACCGACCTGCGCAGCCGTGTCGTGGGAGTCATGAGGTGTCCTCTCTGTCATGACCGTTCAGTGATCGATCGGCAGTTACTTCAGTCCCGTCGTCGCGATGCCCTCGACCAGCAGCTTCTGCGCGACGAGGAAGAACCCGACGACGGGTGCCAGGGACAACGTGGCCATCGCGAAGAGCGGCCCGAAGGCCGATTCACCGGTCGCGTCGAGGAACCCGTTGAGGCCGAGGGTCACCGTCCACAGCTCCGGACGGTTGAGGTAGAGCAGGGGCCCGAGGAAGTCGTTCCAGGTGTTGATGAAGGTGAACAGCGCGGTGGTGCCCAGCGCCGGCAGCGACAGCGGGATGACGACGCGGAAGAAGGTGCCCACGTGGCCGCAGCCGTCGAGGAGCGCGGCGTCGTCGAGATCGCGCGGGAGGGTCCGGATGAACTGGACCATGAGGAAGATGAAGAACGCGTCCGTGGCCAGGAACTTCGGCACCGTCAGCGGCAGGATCGTGTTGATCCACGCCAGCTCGTTGAACAGCACGTACTGGGGCACCATCGTCACGTGGTACGGCAGCAGCATCGTGCCGAGCATGAGCGCGAACATGAAGCGCTTGAACGGGAAGTTCAGCCGCGCGAAGGAGTAGGCGGCCATGGAGCAGGCCACGACGTTCCCGATCACGCACAGCGCCGTGATGGCCAGCGAGTTGAGGAAGAACCGGGAGAAGTTCAACGACCCGGAGTTCCACCCCGCGCGGTAGTTCTCCAGCGTCGGGTTGGACGTCCAGAAGCTCAGCGTGCCGAACGCCTCGTTGCTGGGCCGCAGCGACGCCCCCACCATCCACAGCAGCGGGTAGAGCACGATCGCCAGCACGGCGATGAGGGTCGCGTGCCGCACGATCCCGGCGAGGAGCCGGTTGCGCACCGGACGCCGTCCGAAGAACTGGCGCGGCGGGGCGGGCTCGCCGGTGGCACGGTCGCGTGCGCGCCCGGTGGAGCTGACGGTGGCGGTCATCGTTCGTCTCCGTAGTGGACCCAGTACCGCGACGTGGCGAACAGCGCCGCGGTGAAGACGGCGAGCACGGCCACCAGCGCCCACGCCATGGCGGAGGCGTAGCCCATGTCAAGGTTGGCGAAGCCGCGCAGGTAGAGGTACAGGGTGTAGAAGAGCGTGGAGTCCAGCGGTCCGCCGGTCCCGCCGCTGACGACGTAGGCCGGGGTGAAGGCCTGGAAGGCGTTGACGGTCGTCAGCAGCAGGTTGAAGAAGATCAGCGGAGTCAGCAGGGGCACGGTGACGCTGAGGAAGCGGCGGATCGGTCCGGCGCCGTCGACCGCCGCTGCCTCGTACAGGTCGGTGGGGATCTGGCGCAGGCCGGCGAGGAAGATGACCATCGTGGAGCCGAACGTCCACACGTTGAGCACCACGAGCGTCCACAGCGCCGAGTCGGGGTTGCCGATCCAGCTCTGGCCGCTGATGCCGAGCGTGCCCAGCGCCGCGTTGACGATGCCGTCGCCGCCGAAGACCTGCCGCCACAGCACCGCGATGGCCACGCTCGTCCCGATCAAGGACGGCAGGTAGAACGCCGCGCGGTAGACCGGCAGGAACCGCATGCCCTTGTTGAGGGCCATCGCGACGCCGAGGGAGAACGCGAGTACGGCGGGGACCGAGACGGCCACGTACTTGAGCGTCACGATCACCGACGCGGCCAGCCGCGGGTCGGCGGCCATCTGCTCGTAATTGCCCGTCCCGATCCACTGCGCCGGCGACATGAGGTCGTAGTCGGTGAAGCTGAGGTAGAGCGAGTACGCCATCGGGCCGAGCGTCAGGAGCACCATCCCGGCGATCCACGGCGCGAGGAAGCCGTACCCGGCGATCGCCTCACGCGTGCGTCGGCTCATCGATCCGGACCGCTCCCGTGCGGGCTGACGGTCCGGGGCCGGTCCGGGGGCCGCCGTGGTCCCGGTCGAGAGTGTTGCCACCGGTCCTCCTCCAGGGGTGCGCGTCGGTGCGCCTGGGCGCCCAGACCTCGCTGAGTGGTCGGGAACGGACAGGGGGTTTGCGGGTCCCGCGGCCGATCGGGGCCGCGGGACCCGTGTCGGATCAGACGCCGTCGTAGTAGGCGAGCACGGCCTCGACGTCGACGGTGCTGTCGGGCTGGATCCCCAGCGTGCTGTAGTGCTTGCGCCGCTTGTGCATGTCGGCGAGGAGGATGGCCCGCGCGTGCGTGGCCACCTCCTGCGCCACCTCGGCAGGAACCACCACGACGCCGTCGTCGTCGCACCCGACCATGTCGCCGGGGCGGACCTGGACGCCGCCGCAGGAGATCGTGCCCTGCACCTCGACCACCTCGATGCGGCCGGGGATGATCGTGCGCCCGCGCCGGCGCACGGCGACGGGGGTGCGCTGGAGGATCACCTCGCCGGTGTCGCGGCAGTACCCGTCGCTGACGATGCCGACGGCGCCGGCGGCGACCGCGGCCATGGTGTTCTCCGAGCCCCAGAAACCGACCTCGGGGCCGCCGCCGGAGTCCATGACCACGACGTGGCCCGGGGGGAGGTCGCCGGGGAGCTTGCGGTGCCCGTGACGCTCGAACCAGATGCGGTGGGCGTCGACGATGTCCTCGGTGCTGTCGAGCTTCCACATCGGCTTGTTGGCGGGGACGCACCGCATGGTGGCGGCCTGCCCCCAGAACTTCATGCCTTCCCAGAGCGGGCGCACCTCGCGCGACATCAGCGTGAGGTTGAAGTAGCCGATCCCGTCGAGAGCATCCGCCACGTCACAGACCCGCAGGTACTTGTAGAGGCTGTTCAGGTCGTTCGGGTCGGCCTTCTCGAGGGTGGTCGTCGGCGACGTCATCGTGTTCCTCTCTACGCTGAGCAGTTCGCGACTATTGTCTACAGTAGACGCCTCGTCCAAGCAACCCCGGGTCGGGCGTGCTCTGTGAGCGAGACGACGACGTCGAACGCGCGCAGGAAGGCGGAGTCTGCCGGGTGCGGGCCGTCGGCGGATTGCGCGGGGCGGCCAAGGGGACGCGACAGCGTCTATTCGTCGTGGCCCAGCCGCGGTATCAGGTGCTCTGCAGCACCACGCTCGATCGAGCGCCTCGCGTGGTCGTCGAGACAATAGCGATCGAGCTGCTCTGTGAAGTACTCGGAGTTGTCCTCCCGCGCGTACGGCCAGTCACTGCCGTAGAGAACGTGTCCCGGCCGGGCGAACGCGAGCAGGCTCGGCATGCTGTCCGGGCTGCTGGTGAGCGCCGTGTCGAAATAGAACGACCGGGCGGCTTCCAGGAATCCCTCCCGGTCCACCACTCCCGACTCCCCTGTCGGCGTCAGGCTCGCAATCCGGTGGGCGGCATAGGGCAGCAGGCCGCCGCCGTGAGAGAGAATGACCTTGAGTCGTGAATGCCGGCGCAACACGCCGTGACGGACCATGTTGAGTGCCGCGCGTGTGGTGTCGAGCAGGAAGTCGGCGACGAAAACAGGTACGCCCGGGACCGGATCAGCCGGAAGTGCATTGGGATGCACGAACACCACCGCTTCGCGCCGGTCCAGTTCGGCCATCAGCTCTTCAAGGCGCGGGTCGCCGAGGTAGACGCCATCGCAGTTCGCGAGGAGGACCACGCCGTCACACCGGAGCTCATCGAACGCGTGCTCGACCTCACGGAGCGCACTGTCGATATCGGGTAACGGCAGGGCAGCGAACAGGCCGAATCGATCGGGCATGTCGCGGACCAGGTCAGCGGCATACTCGTTGACCTGTCGAGCCATCGCCGCCGCGCGCTCGACGTCGCCGAACCAGAATCCGGGCCGGGCGACAGAGAGCACCGAGGTGTCGACGCCCAACGTCGCCATCATCTCCAGTGCTTCATCCGAGCTCCATCGAGGCGTCGCCTGCCCACCGAAGAAGCCCTCCTCCTCCAGGTATCGCCGGTAGGCGGGCGGAACGTAGTGCGCGTGGGTGTCGATCTTGCCGGGCACGGAAGTCACCTCCTCGTCACGGTCTCGCCCGGCCGGACGGCGCTGCTGCCCCCGGCGGTTCGGGCGTCGGCCTGCACCATGAAGGCACCGAAGAACTGCGAAAGCTCGTCGTGGTGATCGAGCGGCAGGACGTGCGCAACATATTGGTCCGGCCGGACGACGACGATGCAACCGCGATCCCGATCGATACCTCGCAGGTCGAATATGTCCGGGGCCGACCTCAGGTTCGGGCAGAACACTTTCTCGTAATCCACCAAGCCATAGCGTCCCTTGTGCGGCAGCAGCAGGCTTGGCATGCCGACGACGGACAGGTCCCGGTGGCCTTGCTGCACCACGGCGCGAAGGTCGAGCACCGCGTCGATGTCCGCGCCGGCCGGCGTGAAGCGACGGACAGGGGATGCCTCATCGTTGGCGAGGTAGTCGCACAGGCGCCAGAGTGGCGAGCTGGGGTCACGGGGGTCAGCAGCGTCGGCAAAGGCGTAGAGGCGCCAGCGCCCGTCGGCCTCCGCCACGTGCCCCAGCTGCATCGGCTTGGCGTCGGCCAGCCGGACGACGGGCCCGGAGTGGAACCGCTCCCCGATGACGAAGCCCTCTGCAAGCCTCTGGTGATAGGACGGCCGGCAGATCACCGAGGCCTCGTACCGGGTCGCGACGCCGGCAGTGAACCGGCCCTGCTCGGTGTATAGCCGCTGCAACCCCGGGAGATCGCTCGCAACCGTCTCATCCCCAGCGTGCTCGGTACGGGCGCTGTGCATCGCCGCCCACTCTCGGTCGAAGTCGATAAGGCGCTGTGCGACTGCCTGCCGCTCCGCCGAGTACGTGCGCAGGAGCTCGGGCCTTGATCGACCCTGCAACACTGCGGCGAGCTTCCAGCCGAGGTTGAACCCGTCCTGCATCGAGACGTTCATGCCCTGCCCGGCCTTGGGACTGTGCGTGTGGCACGCGTCACCAGTGATGAAGACCCGCGGTAGGCAGGCGTCGACGTCAGGTGCCCGGACGTCGTCGAACCCGTCGGTGAGTCGCTGACCGATCTCGTAGACCGACCACCACACGACGTGACGCACGTCGAGCGTGTGCGGGTGGAGGATCCGACGGGCAGTATCGATGAGGGTGTCAACGGTGATGCCTCGTGAAGCCACACGCTCTCCGGGCTCCAGCTCATCGAGCTCGATGTAGAGCCGGAAGAGGTAGCCACCCTCGCGCGGAATCAGGACGATGTTTCCCGCCTTGGACTGGATCACGGCCTTGAACCGGACGTCTGGGAAGTCCGTGACGGCGAGCAGGTCCATCACTCCCCACGCCTGGTTGGCCGAGTCTCCCCGGAGTGCGCGACCAATCGCCTCGCGCACCGTGCTGTGCGCACCGTCGCAGCCGACCACGTACCGCGCCCGGACTCGTATCTCCTCCGTGGCATCGTCGCCCGCTCTCCGGAGCGTGACGTCGACTGGTGCGTCGCCGTCCTCGGGAATGCTCAACCCGGTCATCTCGACTCCATAGTCGGGCGTCAGCCTGCTGGGTGACCGCCCCATGACGTCGAGCAGCAACCCGTGGATCCGGGCCTGATTCACGATCACGTGGGGGAACTCCGACAACCCGTCCTCGACGTCCTGTATGCGGCCGCTCCGGGTTATCCGGCTGCTGCCCACGGCATCCGGCCGCCAGAAAACCGTCTCGTTCACCCAGTAGGCCTCCTTGAGCAAGCGCTCGCTGAGGCCGAAGGCGTCGAACATCTCGACCGACCGGCAGGCGACCCCGTCAGCCTGACCGAGTTCGAGCGGACCTGAGCGGCGCTCGACAATCCGCGTGGCGATGCTGGGAAAGGCCGCCAGCTGCGCGGCCAGGACCAGACCTGCAGGTCCGCTCCCGACAATGAGCACGTCTACCTCGTCGCCGGTCCGGAGCGGCTCGGTGCGCGATCGCCGAGGATCGACCGGATGGAGCTCTGGGTCGCCGTGCTGGAAGCCGTTCAGATGGAACTGCATGGGATCACCCTCTTGCGCATCCTGTTGGTCGCCAGGTCGCTTCGGATTCGAGACTTCGTTGAGTCGACTCCACGGCGATCCCCGACGTCGTCGTGCCGGGACTGACCTCCCGCAGCCGTCGCGACGAACAGTACTCCGTATACGGATTAACCTAGCGTCGATCCTTCATGGCTCCAATACCTCGAGGACGGGCTACGCCTTAGGCTGCTCGCCAGGCGAGTCGCTGGTACGGCCACGCGGAAGCGAATGCGAGACGGGAGAGTGGACCACTTGTCAGCTGTGGAGAGACGACCCCCGAAGAGCGCGGCCGTCACACTCCCGCTCGGCACGACTGTCGGCCACCTGCTTCGGAGAGCGCAGCAAGTGCATACCGCGCGATGGGCAGAGGAGTTCGACGGCGATCTCACGGGACCGCAGTACGCCCTGCTCAGCGCACTCACGCAGCGCCCGGCCACCGACCAGCGCTCCGCCGGGCGACTGGCCTCGCTCGACACATCGACAGCGGCGGACATCGTCGCCCGCCTGCAACGGAACGGGTGGCTCAGCCGCCACCGCGACCCGTCCGACGGCCGCCGCTACCTCCTGTCCCTCACGGCTCCGGCCCGGGCTGCGCTGCAACACATCACGCCGCGGGTGGCAGAGATCCAGCGGCTGCTCCTGGAACCGTTGGCCGCGGACGAACGCGCCTGGTTCATCAATTCTCTGGCCCGGGTGGCCTATGGCGGCGACCCTCCAAAGCTGCCGCCTGAGCCCAGCCAGAGTCGCGCCCTCCCCATGCCGACCACACCAGGCCACCTCATCCGGCGCGGAGAACAGCTGCACGGCATACATTGGGCGCGCCGCGTCGGGACGACCCTCACGCCGCCCCAGTACGGCCTTCTCGCCGCACTGGCCTGGAACTCGCCGATCGACCAGCGGACGGCGGGCGACCTCGCCTCTCTCGACAAGTCGAGCACGGCCGACATCGTCGCCCGGCTGGCGCGACGAGCCCTCGTCACCCGAGCGCCAGACGAGAAGGACCGCCGGCGAAAGCTGGTCGTGCTCACCAAGACGGCCCGCCAGCTCTTGCAGGAGATCACGCCGACGGTAGCGCTCGTACAGCAGGACCTGACTGCACCACTGTCCGGGCAAGACATCGACCGCTTCGTCGACCTTCTGCACACGGTCGCTTACCGCTGATCCTTCGCGGTCAGGTCGGCAGACCCTTGCACCGAATGCAACGCAGGTCTACCGTTCGTGTACGTACGAAAGGCCACTGGCGGCCTAGCTGCGATGGCGGCCTGCACGCTCCGACACTCAACGACTGGAGGACCGAGCGTTGTTTCGCAGACAAAGGGACCGCATCGCGCTGACCGGGGTGGCGCTCAGCCTCAGCCTGACGGCTGCCTGTGGTAGCAGCCCGGCCGACGGCGGCGAAGGCGGACAAGAGATAATTGCCATCACCGCCGGCGTCGCGGCGTCTCCGACCTCGGCCCCTCTCTTCATCGGGGTCGAGCAGGGGTTCTTCGAAGAGGAAGGCATCGACCTGACCCTGGACGACTCAGCGACCGGCGCTGGAGCGATCCCGCAGCTCATCAACGGTCAGCTCCAGGTGGCGCTTGGCGCCCTCTCACCGGCGATCACGGCAGTCGCTGAAGGCATACCCGTGGTCATGGTCTCGGGCTCGGTCAACGACCGCGAAGACCCTGCAGGCACCCAATACCAGACCCTTGTGCCCGGAGACAGTGACATCGAGTCGTTCTCTGACCTGGCTGGCCACACCGTGGGCGTCAACTCGCTCCGATGCTGTTGGGAGTTCTGGATCCGCGAAGCCATCGAGCAAGAGGGTGGCGACGCAAGCACGGTGGAGTTCCTCCAGCTGCCCTTCCCGGACGCGGCCACGGCACTGCGCCAGGGCGATGTCGACGCAATCAGCACGCTCCAGCCATTCGCCACCGCCCTCCGGCAAGAGGGCTTCCGGGACATCGGCGACTCGGCAGCCATTGCCTTCGACAACCCCAACAACGGCAACACCACGTACTACATGGCCCAGCAGTTCATCGAGGAGAACCCCGGAGTTCTCGAGCGGTGGCGCACTGCACTGCAGCGGTCGTCCGACTATGCGAACGAGCACCCGGAAGAGACTCGTTCCTACATCGTCGACCAGACGGGCACGGACGCCGCACTGGTCGACGCCGCTCCCCTGCCGATGTACACCGCGGAGATCGACCGGGAGACCATCGAGCGAGAAGCAGAGTTTCTCGTCAAGTACGGCGTGCTCGAGGAGGCCCCGGGCCTCGACGAGATCATCGCGCCGTGAAGGCAACCCTCACCTCACGCACGAAGGACATGTCGACCGAGTCGAGCGGTCCCGAACGGTCCGGCAACGTCGGAGCGAGCGCTGCGACCCCTGGGCGACGCCGGCTGGAGCGTTCTGTCCCGTGGGTCACGACGGTGGCGATCGTCGTGGTCGAAGAGCTGCTCAGCAGGGTCGGAGCTCTGCCCGACGAAGTGCCCCCGTTCACCGCTGTCGTGCAAGCGGCTGTCGGGCTCGTACCGACACCTGAGTTCGTGGCGAGCCTCATGGCCACCATCGGTCAGTTCGCCGCCGGCCTGGCGTCGGGAGCAGTTGTCGGTGTCGGTCTCGGCGTGACCGTCGGATCCGTGCCACTGCTGCACCGCCTCACGCATTACGTCCTGGACTTCCTGCGCTTCATTCCAGCCGTGGTCTACCTGCCCGTCCTGGTGCTCGTACTGGGCGCGACACCGCAGACCTGCTACATCCTCGCGGCTGTCGGCACGGTCTGGCCGATGCTGTTCCAGACGTACTACGGGGTCGTCGGGGTGCCACCGATCCTCAAGGACACCGGTCGAGTCTTCGGCCTGAAGCCCCACCAGCGACTCGTGCAGATCGTCCTGCCAGCGGTCTCCCCGTTCATCGCGACCGGGCTAAGGATCGCAGCATTGCATGCGTTGGTGGTCGTCGTCGCGGTCCAGATCATCACGACCGTAGACGGGCTGGGTCGGGACATCTCCGTCTACGCCACAAACGGCGTCTACCCAGAGATGTACGCGCTCGTCGGCATCGTCGGCCTGCTCGGGGTGTTCATCAACTTCCTGCTCGAGGCCCTCGAACGCCGCCTCCTGCACTGGCACAGCTCGCACCGGAAGAAGCAGTCATGACCGCGCCCAGCGACGCTAGAGCCACCGCCGCGCGGAACCGCAGGCAGTCGCCGACCCACCCCAGTCGGATCGCGACCTCACTCATCATCCCTGTCGGCATCATCGTCGCCTGGTGGTTCGGGTCAGCCAACAGCGCGTCGCCCTTCTATCCGCCGCTGAGCACTATCTTGCAGGCCTTCGCCGACAACTGGCTGTCCACACGGGTCGTCACCGACGTCCTGCCAAGCCTTGGACGCATGGTCACGGGGTACGCGATCGCCGTGGTCGTCGGCGTCGCGCTCGGCGCTCTCCTCGGACGGTTACCGCTCGTCGCCCGCGCCCTGAACCCGACTCTGCAGTTCGGCCGCGCCCTCCCGGCGACGGCACTCGTCCCCGTCAGCATCGTCCTGCTCGGTGTCGGCGACGTGCCGAAGATCGCCCTGATCGCCTTCGTCACCCTCTTCCCGGTCATGCTCAACACGATCGACGGCGTCCGGAGCGTGGATCCCGTGCTGGAGGACGTGTCCGGCTCCTACCGATTGACAAGGGCCCAGCGCGTGCTCCACGTACAACTCCCTGCGGCCGCGCCACAGGTGCTCGCCGGGATGCGCATCGCGCTCAGCGTCGCCTTCGTGATGATGGTCGTGACGGAGCTGGTCGCCGCAACCAACGGCATCGGGTACGTCACCCTGCAGGCGCAGCAGAGCTTTCAGGTGCCCTTGATGTGGTCCGGGATGCTGCTGCTCGGCATCCTCGGTGTCCTCGTCAACGGCCTCTTCGTCCTGGTGGAGCGCAGGCTCCTCCGCTGGTACGCCCAAGAACGGGAGGACTGACGTGCTCACGATCGATCGTCTGCAGAAGACGTACGACGTCTCTGGACGCCCCTTGGAGGTGCTTCGCGACATCACCTTCACCGTCGAGGAGGGTGAGTTCGTCACGGTGGTCGGCCCGTCCGGCGCGGGCAAGACCACACTGCTGCGTTGCCTTGCCGGACTGCTCCCCCGCTCCGGCGGATCGGTGACCCTAACGCGTACGGGGACCGTCATCGACTCCCCACCCAAGGAGATCGCCTGTGTGTTCCAGGACTACAGCCGCTCGCTGATGCCCTGGTTCAAGGTGGGGCGCAACGTCGGTCTGCCGCTCAAGAACACCATCCCCGACCGGCGCGACCGGCAGTCGGCGGTGGATGAGGCGCTCCACGAGGTAGGCCTTGACGGGTTCGCCGACTCCTACCCTTGGCAGCTCTCCGGCGGGATGCAGCAGCGGGTGGCGATTGCCCGCGCACTGGCATACCGCCCGGAGTTCTTGATCATGGACGAGCCGTTCGCGTCCGTGGACGCACAGACCCGCGCCGACCTCGAGGACCTCATACTGCGGGTCCGCCACGACACCGGCCTGACCGTCGTCCTCGTCACTCACGACATCGACGAGGCGGTCTACCTCGGAGACCGCGTGGTGGTGATGTCGGGCCGACCGACGGTGGTCACAGACGTGATCGGCGTCGACCTGCCGCGACCGCGCAGTCAGGTCACGACAAAGAGTCTGCCTCGGTTCGCCGAGCTGCGAACCGACGTTCTCAAGCTGATCACGCGGGCGACGACGGAGGCATCAGCGTGATCACCGCCGCGGTCATCGCGGCAGCGGCCGTACGACTGGGTGCCAAGCACCTGTTCATGCTCATGGGTGGGACGAACATGCACGTCATCCACCACTTCGCGGATGCGGGCGCCGCCCTTCACCACCTCCGGCACGAGAACGCCGTCGTCGGCGCAGCTGACGGCTACGCGCGCGCGACCGGAGATGTCGGCTGGAGCAGCGTGATCCAAGGACCTGGACTGACCAACGCCATGACGGCCCTGCGGACCGCCGTCAAAGCTCGAAGCCCGCAGGTCCTACTCCTTCCGGACACCTCAGCGGTCCCGCCCCGGCAGAACCCTTTCGAGGCGGGCGTCCAGGGGCTGGCCGCAGACGGGATCCTCGCCGATATCGGCGTGCCCGTCGTGCGAGTGAGCGCAGACACCGCCGCGCACGACACCGTCAGCGCGTACCTGACCGCGAAGCGGACCCGTTCGCCCGTGGCGCTCGTCATCCCGCACGGGGTCGAGACAGCGGCCAGCGCCGACGACGTCGAGAACGCGACCCGGCTGGTGGACGTCACGACAGCCCCAGTTGTGCCGTCGGACGCGGCGATCGACGCAGCCGAGCATGCGCTGCGTGACGCGAAGCAGGTGGTGATCCTCGCCGGGCGTGGCGCGGCGCACCCGGAGGCAACCGCACTGCTGGCACGTCTGGCCGAGCTCACCGGGGCGTACCTCGCGACGTCAGTCAAGGCCATCGGCATCTTCAACGACTCACCCGCGAACCTCGGCATCTTCGGTGGCTTCACGCACGCAGCGGGCAAGCAGGCGATCGACGAGGCGAACTGCGTCCTAGCCTTCGGTGCGAGCCTCAACCACCTGCAGACCCGTTCCTCGACGTACCTCACTGGCAAGGTCGTCGTGCAAGTCGACGCAGACGAGCTGGCGCTCAACAAGCATGACCGCGTGGCCGTCCCCGTGCACGGGGACACCATCGTCGTGGCACGGACGCTCGTCAGCAGGCTTGAGGCTTGCCCTCTCGAACCGGCCCGGAGCCTACCCACCGCACCGGCCGCGGAGCCCTGGGACGACGTCTCGGCAACTGACCAGCTCGACCCACGAGCGGTCGCCTCCACGCTGGACCGACTGCTTCCTGCAGAGCGGACCGTGGTTGTCGACAGCGGGCACTTCACATCCTGGCCGATCACACACATGCGTCACCGGGGCCCAGACACCATGCTGTGGACCGCGGACTTCGGAGCTGTCGGCTCCGGGATTGGCCCGAGCCTCGGTGCGGCGGTCGGGCGTCCGGACCGGACCACCGTCCTTGTCGTCGGCGACTGCGGCTTCTACATGGCCATGGGCGATCTCGAGGTCGCGGTCCGTGAACGTATCCCCCTCGTCGTTGCCTGCTTCAATGACGGCGCCGCCGGGTCCGAACTCCTCCTCGCGGAGTACGCAGACCTTTCGCCCGATGAGGCGATCTTCGGGGTCGCCGACCTCGCCAAGGCGGCAATCGGGCTCGGAGCAAGCGGCGTCGTCGTCGAGTCCCTCGACGACCTCGGCCATGCACTGAGTGCGTGGGACCGCACCGGACCACTCTTTCTCGACTTTCACATCACCAGGGCCGTGCACGCACCCCGGTACAAGGAGTACGACCACCGAACGACCGACGGGGCCGAACGCTGACTCCCCGACGAGACCGGCACACCGCACCTCCACGCGGCGAGACGTTCGAGACCGACGTCGCCGTCGTCGGTGCGGGCGCGGCTGGCGTAGCAGCCGGCATCGAGGCCCGCGACGCAGGCGCACGGGTCGTGGTCATCGAGCAGTTCGACGCCGCTGGTGGTACCGCGATCATCTCCGGTGGCGGCTGCCTAGTCGTGGACACGCCGCTCCAGCAGCAGTCCGAGATCGAAGACGGCCCCGAACTTGCGATTGCAGACTGGCTCGCCTGGGGTGGCCCGACCGTCGACGCGGATTGGGCACGCTTCTACGTCGAGCACTCGCTGCACGATGTGTACCACTGGGCCGAGACGCACGGGATCCGATGGATCGGACTAAGCCATCACGAGGGCAACACCGTTCCCCGATGGACCCGACCGAAGAACGGTGGCCTGGGCATGATGCGCGCTCTCATCGCTGCTTTCGACGAACGCGGCGGCAAGCTGCTGACCTCGACGAAGGTCCGGCGACTGCTCGTCGAGGACGGACGTGTCTGCGGCCTGGAAGGCCGCCGAGGCGAAGACGTTCCGATCCGAATCCGGGCGAGGGCGGTGGTGGTAGCCACCGGGGGCTTCGCGTCGAATCTCGAGATGGTCCTGACCGAGCGGCCCGACCTTGCCCGAGAACGCATCCTGCTCGGGTCCGGGCGTGGGGCCACAGGCTCAGGTCACCGTCTCGTAGCAGCTGCCGGCGGAGCGTCCTGTCACATGGACAACATCTGGTTCTACGTCCACGCGACGCCGGACCCACGCGACACTTCGGAGCACCGCGGGTTCGTCTTCCGGAAAGTACCGGGCAACGTCTGGGTGAACCAACGGGGCGAACGATTCCACAATGAGGCGCTTTCTGGCGGCAAGAGCGCCCTCCCAGCCCTACTTGCCCAGCGGCCTCGCCACTGCTGGGCCGTTCTCGACTCGGCGATGGCCAAGTCGCTAGAGATCGCGGACCCGTACTACCAGACGGGCGACGTCTCCTCGAGGGAGCGGGTCAACGAACTGCTCGAGACCTCACCACACATCAAGAAGGGCCACACGCTCGAGCAGCTCGCCATCGCGACGGGGATGCCCACGGCGGTCTTCGCACAGACGATCACGAGATACAACAGCTTCTTCGCCGCGGCTCTCGAGCGCGACCCGGATCACGGCAAGCCCCTCGCCGGATGCTCACCCCTTGGGGTGGCGCCGTACTACGCCATCCAGATGTTCCCGCTCGCACGCAAGACGCTCGGTGGTGTGCGGACCGACCTCAGGTGCCGCGTCCTGGACGAGAAGTCGGAGCCGATCGCCGGACTGTACGCGGCGGGTGAGGTCGCGGGCATGGCCGGCGGTCACATCAACGGTGCCGCCGCGCTCGAGGGAACGATGCTCGGCCCGTCCCTCTTCAGCGGCCGGGTCGCAGGCGGCTGGGCGGCGAAACAGGCAGGGGTGGGCCGTGGCTTCGTCGGCACACCAGCCGTTTCACCACGACGTTCCCGATCAACTGACGGACCCGTTTGAGAGAGGAATCGAAATCCGTGACCGCTGAAGCCAGCACGCGCTCGCTGCAGGACCTGATCGACGCGACCCCAGACCTTGTCGACTACCTGTACAACGACACCCCAGGCGCCCACAGCCGTACCCGGCCCGACCTGACCCCTGTCCGCCAGGAGTTCACCAACTGGCGTGACGAGCAGCGGTCATGGCGCGAGACGGCGATCCTCTTCGACCAGTCGCACCACATGCCGGAGCTCTTCGTTTCGGGCCCCGACGCCCGAAGGTTGCTCGGTCACATCGGCGTCAACAGCCTCGAGAACCTGCAGCCCGGCCGAGCAAAGCAGTTCATCGGCTGCACCCCTCGCGGCCACATGATCGGGGACTGCATCCTCTACGACCTGGGTGGCGAGACCTATGAGCTGGTGAGTAGCACCCCTCTGCTCAACTGGATCGAGTACCACGCCGCCACCGGCTCCTGGGACGTGCGCCTCGAGCGGGACAACAACACGTCGGACAACCCTACGGGCCGTCGAACCAAGTTCCGGTTCCAGCTGGACGGACCCAACGCCGGGGCGATCTTCGACGAGATCGTGGACGGCACGCCCCCTGACATTCCGTTCTTCCGGACTGCGAGGCTGACGATCGCAGGCGTCGACGTCATGGTTCTCCGCCACAGCATGTCCGGCCACCGGGGCGTGGAGATCTCGGGAGACTATCTGCACCGCGACGTCGTGCGCGATGCCATCCTCGAGGCGGGCGCGCAGCACGGGCTCCTCCGAGGCGGCGCGAAGACCTATTACAGCGCGAGCTTCGAAGGTGGGTGGATGGCGTATCCGCTGCCTGGTGTATACACGGGCGAGGAGCTGCGCCCATACCGGGAGTGGTTACCCGCCACCGGCTGGGAGGGACGGTTCCAGCTCGCCGGGAGCTTCCGCCCAGACAGCATCGAGGCGTACTACGTCACGCCGTTCGACATGGGCTACGGGAAGCTCGTCAAGTTCGACCACGACTTCATCGGGAAAGAGGCGCTCGAATCATTCGCGGCGAACCCGGCCCGGACCAAGGTGACCTTGGTCTGGAACAAGGACGACGTCCTGCGCATCGTCGGCTCGCTCCTCGACCCCGGAACTCCCTACAAGTATCTCGAGCTCCCGGTCGCTGACTATGGCAACCTCATGCACCGCGACGAGGTGCGGAGCCTCGACGGAGGACTCATCGGCCTAGCCACCAAGACCGGCTACAGCATCAACGAGCGCAAGTTGCTCTCGCTCGCAATGATCGACGTCGAGCACGCCACACCGGGCAAAGAGGTCGAAATCGTCTGGGGCGAACCCGATGGCGGCTCCCGTAAGCCCCAAGTCGAGCTGCACCAGCAGACGACCGTGCGTGCGACCGTGGCGGAGGCACCGTACGCAGCCACGGTGCGCCAGCGAGGGAGTGCGGCGGTCGGGGCAACGGGCGGTCGCTGACACGGCGCATGCGGGATGTCGCGAAACACCAGCATGGTCGAATGACCGCATGACGGAGCCCGCGTACGACGCGTACCTCAAAGCCACCAAGGAGACCTCGCTGTGGGGATGGTTCCCCACCAGCCGTGAGCCCGTGCTGACCGTGCCGTCCGGTGCGGTGGTGAAGATCGACGCGGTCAACCAGTTCGGCGTCTCCGCGGAGCAGGGGCCCGTCGCGTACTTCGAGGAGCTCGGCGTCCCTGCGGACGAGGTGATCCCCGAGCTGGCGGATATCGCGACGATCCCCCGCACGCCGGGCTCGTCCGGACACGTGCTGACCGGCCCGGTGCACGTCGAGGGTGCCGAGCCGGGTGACGTGCTCCAGGTCGACGTCCTGCACCTGGCGCCCCGGGTGCCCTACGGCGTCAACGTGACCGGCCCGCACTCCGGAGTCCTCAGGGGCACCGGGTTGATCCCCGAGCCCTCGACCCGGCTGCTGCGGCTGGACGAGCAGGAACGCGCCTACGACTTCGGCCACGGCATCCGGATCCCGTTCCGCCCGTTCGCCGGCATCACCGCCGTCGCCCCGCCCGACGACGCCGGCTTCGTCTCCGCCAACCCACCGGACCGGTGGGGCGGCAACATGGACATCAAGGACCTGACAGCCGGCTCCACGATCTACCTGCCCGTGTTCCAGCCCGGCGCGCAGTTCTACGTCGGCGACACCCACGGCGCCCAGGGCCACGGCGAGGTCGACCAGACCGCCGTCGAGCACTCGACGTCCTTCACCGCCCGGTTCACGTTGCGCAAGGGCCGGAGCCTGACCTGGCCCAGGGCCGAGCTGCCCGGCCACCACCTCGCGATGGGCGCCCACACCGACCTCGACGAGGCCCTCAAGATCGCCACCACCGAGGCGATCGCCCTCATCCGCGAGCAGACCGACGGCGCACTGTCGGTCACCGAGGCGTACCGCCTGTGCAGCCTCGCGGTCGACTTCGTCATCGCCGAGGCGGTGGACGGGAACCAGCTCGTCGTCGCCTACGTGCCGAAGGACCTGGTGGCGTAACCGACCGAACCGGTCACCGCAGTTCCGGGCCGCGAACAGGACTCGGCATAGCGCCGAGGCAGTTGACACGCCATCCGTACGGTGCTGTCATGACTCCGCACACCCAGTCGCTACTGAATGGATATGCATGATCGCCAACGATGTCGCACAGACTGATCTGTGGCGTTCACTGAAGGAAGACCTCGCCAATGCCTCTGCTTTGCAGCGCAGCGCGCTCCTCACCGAGGAAGCGCGGCAGCGGAGAAGGCAAAACGTCCGGATGATCTCTGAGGCGGGACAGGGGCACATCGGCGGCGACATGTCGGTCACAGACATCCTCACCGTCTTGTACTGCCACATTCTCCGTATCGATCCCGCGAACCCGGCATGGCCTGACCGCGATCGGCTCGTGATGTCCAAGGGGCACTGCGCCGGGGCGCTCTACACGGCGCTCGCTTCCTGCGGGTTCATCCCTTCGAGCGAGCTCAGCACGTTCATGGCACCGGGATCCCGCCTCAACGGCCACCCCAATCGACTGAAGGTTCCCGGCGTCGAGGCCAATACCGGTCCACTCGGACACGGACTGCCGATCGCCGTCGGGATCGCCCATGCCGGGATGCTGCGATCAGCGCGCTATCGCGTCTTTGCCGTGCTCGGCGACGGCGAGATGCAAGAGGGAAGCAACTGGGAGGCGCTCATGTCCGCCGCGCACTACCAGCTCAGCAACCTGTGCGCGGTCATCGACCGCAATCGTCTTCAGCAAGGTGCCCCGACAGAGGAGACGAACGCTCTCGACCCGCTGGCGGAACGGCTCCATGCCTTCGGCTGGGAGGTCCGGACCGTTGATGGGCACGACTTCGAGGCGCTCATCGATGCGTTCGAGCCATCCTCCGGGGGGCGGCCCGTCGCAGTCGTCGCCAACACCACCAAGGGGAAGGGCATCTCCTTCATGGAGGACGACGTCTCGTGGCACCACAAGGTGCCGACTGACGAACAGGTACGAACGGCGCTCGAGGAGCTGGCATGAGCACAGCCACGGGAGGCAGCGACGTCCAGCCGGCGGAGTACGACAATCGCGATGCCTTCGCGGATGAACTGATCGCGCTTGCGCGCGAGAACCCACGAGTCGTCGCGGTGTGCAACGACTCTGTCGGCTCATCGAAGCTGGGCGGATTCAAGTCAGAGTTCCCCGACCGACTCATCAACGTCGGCATCGCGGAGCAGAACCTCGTCGGTGTGGGCGCCGGCCTAGCCAACGGCGGATTCGTGCCCTTCGTCAGCGGAGCGGCCCCCTTCCTCACCGGCCGCGCCCTCGAGCAGATCAAGGCAGATCTCGCATACAGCCAATACCCGGTTGTTCTGTGTGGCATGAGCCCGGGCATGGCGTACGGCGAGCTGGGACCAACTCACCACTCGGTCGAGGACCTCTCCTGGCTCCGCGCACTGCCGGGCCTCGACGTCGTCGTGCCCGCGGACCGTCTCGAGACACGGCAAGCCCTCCGGATCGCCGCGGCCGCAGACCACCCCACGTTCATCCGCGTCGGGAGGTTCAAGGTCCCCGACGTCACGCCCGAGGGTGCGCGGCTCGAACGGGGACACTGGACCACGCTCCGGGACGGGGATGACGCGGCCGTCTTCGCCATCGGAACGATGGTCTCGCGTACTCTCCGGGCCGCCGAGTTGCTCGCGTCGGAGGGCATCGAGGTGCGCGTCGTCAACGCGGCATACGTCGCGCCCTTGGACCGCGCAGCCATCGCCGACGCCGCGGCATCGGTCAATGCCCTCGTCACCGTCGAGGAGGCCAACATCTCCGGAGGACTCGGAGCCGGGATCGCTGTCGAGGTGGCACAGTCCAAGAGGCGCCTACCGATGCGCATCCTCGGCGTCCGTGACGAGTTCGCCCCGACCGGCAGCAACGACAACCTCCTCGACTACTTCGGTCTGACGGCCTCTGCGATCAGCACAGCAGTGCGCGAGGCGCTTTCCGATGTCTGACACGGCGTACGTTCTCGCAGTCGATCAGGGCACCAGCTCGACCAAGGCGGTCGCGCTCTCCGCCGACGGCGCCGTCCGCGAAGGGCCAAGCGTCCCGCTCTCCCTCGCGAAACCCCGCCCCGGATGGGTCGAGCAGGACCCACTCGAGCTCCTCGAGAGCGTTCGAACTGCGTTGACCGCCATGGCTGAGCTGGTTCCAGGGCACGTGGGCGCGATCGGGCTGAGCACCCAACGAGAATCAGCATTGGCATGGGACGCAAAGACTGGTGAGCCCCTCGCTCCGGTGCTCGGGTGGCAGGACCGGCGGACGGCTAAGCGCGCGACCGAGCTGAAGGCGGATCATGCGGCTCAGGTCCGCGCCACGTCCGGGCTGCCCATCGACCCGATGTTCTCAGCGCTCAAGTTCGAGTGGCTCCTGAACGAGATCGATCCCGATCGGTCGAAGGCGCGACGGGGCCGCATCCGCCTGGGCACGGTCGACAGCTGGCTTGTGTATCAGCTCACTGGGGGGTTCCAGATCGAGGCGGGCAACGCGAGCCGGACCCAACTCCTCGACGTCCGCACCGGGGACTGGGACGAGGGCCTTCTCGAACTGTTTGACATTCCCCGGCAGTCACTCCCCGACGTGGTCCGGTCGGACCTCTCCACGCCTCTCGACCAGCCCCTACCCGGCCTTGCCGGCGTTGCTTTGGCAGGCGTACTCGGCGACTCGCATGCCGCCCTCTTCGCACACGGTGTGCGAGAACCGGGAACGGTGAAAACCACCTATGGAACCGGATCCTCGGTGATGGGCCTCACGGATCACCAGGTCCCTGGCGACGCCGGCCTGGTCGAGACGCTGGCGTGGCAGACCGAAACAGCGGCGCACGCGTTCGAGGGGAACATCCTCGCGACCGGAGCGACCCTTGTGTGGCTCTCCGAGATTCTCGGGCGACCCACTGACGAGCTGGCGGTGCTGGCCGAGAGTGTTCCTGACAGCGGCAACGTCAACATCGTGCCGGCGTTCTCCGGTCTCGGGGCGCCGTGGTGGGACGAGCAGGCCGTCGCGATCGTCGAGGGCTTCGACCTGGGCAGCCGACCCGCACATCTCGCACGCGCAGCGATGGAATCCGTCGTCTTGCAGATCGAGGACGTCCTGACCCGGGCCGACGACCTGGTCGACGGGCGCATCGCGACAGTTCTCGCGGACGGAGGGCCGGCCAGCAACGACTGGTTGATGCAGTGCCAAGCCGACCTCAGCGACCGCAAAGTCATCCGGCCCGCCGCAACGTGCCTCTCCGCGCTCGGCGCAGCACACATGGCCGGCCTCGGCATCGGGCTCTGGAGCGAGGCCGACCTCGATGGCCTTCACCGCCGGGGCGACGAGTTCGCGCCGTCACTCAGGCCCGCCGATCGCCTCCAACGGATTACCAGCTGGGCGCATGCCGTGGCCAGGTCGCGCATGCCCGTCCCACCACTCGCCGACGTCTGACCACGACGTCGAGAGAGGAACACCTCATGTCGCAGAACGCCTACTCACAGATCTTCGAAGGACACTTCGCCGGGAAGACGGCCGTCGTCATGGGCGGCGCGCGTGGCATCGGAGCAACGGTCGCCGAAGCGTTCGCCGGGTGCGGCGCCGACGTGCTTCTCACCGACCTCGATGACTCGGTCCACGAGACGTCCAAGCGTCTGTCCGCCGTCGGACTCACCGTGGAGAGTGCTGTAGCGGACGTCTTGGACGCGACCAGCGTGCGGGCGGTGTTCGAGCGTGTCGGTGACACGTGGGGCAAGCTCGACGTGCTGGTCAACAACGCCGGCATCATCTCGATCAAGAAGCTCGCCGAGACCACGACGGACGACTTCGCCCGGGTGCTGGCCGTCAACACGACCGGACAGTTCACCGCCATCCGGGAGGCGCACCCGCTGATCCGACGTGCTGGGGGCGGAACGATCCTCAACGCCGCCTCTGGCCAGGCCCGCCAGGGCTTTATGTACACACCGAGCTACGCGGCATCCAAGTTCGGGGTCGTCGGTATGACGCAGTCCCTGGCGAAGGAGCTCGCGCCCGACAACATCCGCGTCAACGCGTATTGCCCCGGCATCGTCGAGACACCGATGTGGGAGTACAACGACCGCGAGTGGGGCCGACTATTCGGTGGGTACGAGCCCGGAGAGTATGTCGCCGAGGCCATCGCCAGCATCCCGCTCGGTAGGGCGGCCACCGAGGGTGACATCGCCAATGCCCTGCTGTTCCTCGCGTCAGATGCCGGTAGCTACATCACCGGCCAGGCACTCAACGTCGATGGCGGCATGTTCATGAACTAGGCCGTCGCAACTTGGTCCCCCTTCCGACCACGCAACGGAGCGACCCATGTCTCAGACCCAAGCCCCAAGCCAGCTGGACCTCGAGCGTCCGCCCGACGCTCGGGGGACCTTGCGTTCCCGACTCGCCGGCTCTGGCGGTGCCTTCGCGGGACTCGGAGTCCTGTTCGTCGTCCTGTCCTTGACGACGCCCGGATTCTTCTCCGTGAACAACTTTCTCAACATTCTCGACCAAGTCACAGTCCTCGCGATCATCGCCGTCGGCGCCACCATGGTGATCATCGCCGGTGGCATTGACCTCTCAGTCGGTTCGGTACTGGCCCTCTCGACGATGGTGCTCGGCTGGCTGTCACACGCCGGTGGGCTTCCCACCTGGCTCGCCATCTTCGCTGCAATCGCGGTGGGCGGCCTGTGTGGCCTCATCAACGGGCTCGGCGTCACGGTCGCCAAGCTTCCACCGTTCATCGCGACACTGGCCATGCTGTCGGTCGCTCGCGGGTTGGCGAACCTGATCACCGACGGCCAGCAGATCGTGGGCTACCCGGACTGGTTCTTCAGACTGTCCTCATCGGGATTCCTCGGGTTCCTCTCGGTAACAACCGTCGTGATGGTGCTCGCATTCATCATCGGTGGCCTGTACCTGCGCTATCGGCCCGGCGGCCGCTCCCTCTACGCGATCGGCGGCGGCAAGGAGGTTGCACGTCTCGCCGGCATCAAGGTCCGTCGCATCGTGACGATGACCTATGTCTGGACCGGTCTGCTGGCTGGCGTGGCTGGCGTGGTTCTGGCCACCCGGCTCGACTCCTCCCAACCGTCGGCCGGCACCGCCCTCGAGCTCGACGTCATCGCGGCGGTCGTCATCGGCGGCGCAAGCCTCAGCGGCGGGACCGGACGCATGGCCGGGACGATCGCCGGAGTCCTGATCATGGGCATCCTCCGCAACGGACTCAATCTGCTGGGCGTCTCGCCATTCATGCAGCAGATCTTCATCGGCGTCGTCATCGCGCTCGCCGTGATGGCGGACATCCTCCGCCAGCGAAACAAATAGCCATTTCCAAGCCGTCCCAAGCACGACGTCTCGAGGGAGAGATCATGACAAAGCGACTGACAGCAATGGCCGTGGTGGCCGGTGTGGCCAGCATGGTCACCGGATGTGCGCTCACCGCCGAGTCCGACGATGAGCAGGTCACGATCGGCCTCGCGGTGGCGAATCAACAAGCCGACTTCTTCAACCAGATCCGTGAGGCCGTGCAGGCCAAGGGCGAGGCCGAGGGGGTCGAGATCGTGCTGGCTGATGCCGGTGGTGATGCCTCCCGCCAGGTCAGTCAGGTTCAAGACTTCATCACACAGCAGGTCGACGCGATCATCTACATCCCCGCCGGTGCTACTGCTGCATCGGTGCCTGTCCGCGACGCACGCGAGGCCGGCATCCCCGTCGTGTCCGTGGACCGCAATCCGGAGGACGCGCCGGGAGACACCTTCATCGCCACCGACAGTGTGGCGGCCGCCCGGGAGCTGGGCGACTGGGTGGTCGAGCAGACCGGCGGGGAGGGTCGGCTCGGCGTCATCCAGGGACAGATCGGAACCACTCCGGAGATCGCGCGGAACGAGGGGTTCGAGGCGGCTCTCGAAGACTCGAACATCGAAGAAGTCGCCCGGCAGGCCTCCGAGGGCTGGCACCAGGACGAGGGGTTCGACATTGCTCAGGACATGCTGCAGTCCAACCCGGACATCGACATCTTCTTCGGTCGAGCTGACGCGCTGGCACTCGGCGCCGCGCAGGCTGCCCGCGGAGCGGGATACTCACGCGAGGACATCCTCATCGTCGGATTCGACGGCGATGTCGCCGGTCTGGAGGCCGTTCGGGATGGCGTCATCGATGCCACCATCACGCAGCAGACACAGCACATGGGCAGGCTCGCGTTCGATTCCGCCATCCAGCTGGTGAACGGCGAAGACCTCCCGGCCGAACAGTTGCAGGAAGGGATCCTCACCACTCCGGAGAATGTCGAGGAGTTCATCGAGGAGCACCCGTGAGTGGCCTCAGCATCAGTGGCGTGAGCAAGGCTTACCCAGGGACGCAGGCGCTCGACGACGTCGATCTCGACGTGGGCCCCGGAGAGGTGGTCGCGCTCCTCGGCGAGAACGGAGCCGGCAAGTCGACACTCGCCGGGATCCTCGCCGGGCTGACCGAACCCAGCGCGGGCGAGATGACGTGGCTCGGCGAGCGTTATCGCCCGCCCTCTCCCGGATCTGCGCTCGAGGCAGGCGTCGCCCTCATCCATCAGGAGATGCGGCTGTTGCCCGAGCTCAGCGCCGCTGAGAACGTCGTCATCGGGCGCTGGCCCACCGGGGCGCACGGGTTCGTCGACCACAGGCGCCTCCTCGCCGAGGCTGCCGAGGTCCTGCAGAGCCTGGGCTTCCAGCCGGACCCGGAGACCCTGGTCCGCCATCTGAGCGTGGCTGCACAGCAGCAGGTCGAGATCGCGAAGGCGCTCGCTCAGAACGCCAAGTTACTGATCCTCGACGAGCCGACGGCCGCCCTGGGTCAGAGCGAGACGGAAGCGCTGTTCAGCAGGATCCGTGAGCTGAAGGAACGAGGTCACTCGTTCATCTACGTTAGCCATCGACTGGCCGAGATCAGGACGATCGCGGATCGCATCGTCGTGCTGCGGGACGGGCGGAAGGTCGCCGAGCATGAGAGCAGCGATGTCGAGGTGGATCGACTGGTTACGGAGATGGTGGGGCGCTCCGTGGACCGCCTCTTCCCCCGAATGCCCGACCCGGCCGAGGACGTCGTCCTCGAAGTCGAGGGACTCACGGGGGCGGACGACCGTTTCCGGGACGTGACGTTCTCAGTCAGGGCGGGAGAGGTCGTCGGGATTGCGGGCATCGTCGGCGCAGGTCGGACGGAACTCGTTCGGGCAATTGCCGGCGCAGACCAGGCAACCGCGGGCAGCGTCCGGGTCTCCGGTCGGCGGATCCGCACCGGTTCGGTGCCAGAAGCCATCACGAACGGCGTCGTGCTCGTCCCGGAGGACCGCCGTCATCATGGCCTCGTTGCCGACCTCACCGTCGGTGACAACACGATGCTGACGAACTTCTCCAAGGTGATGCGCCATGGCCGGATCGACCGGTCCCGGGTCGCCCAGCTTGGTCAGCGCGTGATCAACTCCATGAAGATCAAAGGCAGGTCGGAGACACGAGCGGAGGCATTGTCTGGCG
This sequence comes from Georgenia alba, assembly GCF_042665525.1. Lineage (NCBI taxonomy): Bacteria > Bacillati > Actinomycetota > Actinomycetes > Allobogoriellales > Allobogoriellaceae > Georgenia > Georgenia alba. The sequence goes on along the minus strand of NZ_JBHTCQ010000002.1, from coordinate 340,583 downwards.
GTAACCAGCAGAAGGTCGTCATCGGCAAGTGGCTCGAGCTCGGTCCCAGGGTCGTCCTGCTGGACGAGCCGACCCGGGGCATCGACGTCGGCGCGCGCGCCGCGATCTACGACGTCGTCCGAGGGCTTGCGGAGCAAGGACTCGCGGTCGTCGTTGTCAGCTCCGACCTGGAGGAGGTGATGGGGTTGTCGCACCGGATCATGGTTCTCGCGCAGGGTGCTCAGCAAGGAATCATCGAACGGTCAGAGATGACACCGGAGCGCATCATGGCACTGGCAACGGTCTAGCAGGACGACGGAGGCGAGCTCGTGAACGACATCCCGGCCAAGCGACACCGCTCGCGAGGTGCGAGGAGCCAGGGAGACCTCGAGCTGGTGACGAAAGTGGCTCGCCTGTACTACGAGTCGGGTCTGCGGCAGCCGACCATAGCCAACCAGCTGCACATGTCCCAATCACGTGTCTCCCGCCTCCTCAAGGAGGCACATGACCGGGAGATCGTCCGCATCTCGGTGATCCCGCCCGCAGGCCTGGAACCTGAGCTGGAGGACGCAGTCAGGGACCGGTACGGCCTGCTCGACGTGGTCGTCGTGCACACACAGGGAATCACCGATCGGGCCCTGCTCGCCGCGATCGGCGGCGTGGCGGGCAAGTACATCGAGGCGACGCTCACCGGCGCAGATGTCGTCGGAATCTCGTCATGGTCGGAGACGTTGCTCGAGGCTGTCGACGCGATGACGAAGTCGCGAACCCGGTCGGCCCAGGCTGTCGTCCAGCTGCTGGGTGGTGTCGGGCGACCCGAGGTGCAGTTCGATGCGACACGGCTCGCCTCTCGCCTCAGCGAGGTGACGGGCGCCGAACCCTACTTCCTGCAGGCGCCGGGTCTGGTGTCATCGCGCGCGGTCCGTGACGCGCTCCTCGAGGATGCTCAGGTGGCACGCACGGCAGGCATGTGGAGTGCGCTGACCGTGGCACTCGTAGGCATCGGCAGTCTTGACCCGTCCCCCCTCCTGCTGCGGTCGGGCAACTCGGTGCCGGCCGAGGAGATGGACGCCCTCCGGGAGCTCGGTGCCGTCGGCGACGTCGTACTCAAGTTCGTCGATCCCGAGGGCACCCACCTGAGCACGGACCTGGATCAGCGAGTCGTCGGGATCGGGGCCGGAGCATTCAAGGAGATCCCCAGACGAGTCGGAGTCGCTGGAGGACCGGGCAAGTTGGAAGCGATCCGCGCGGTACTGCGTGGCGGATGGGTGAACGTGCTCATCACCGACGAGAACACGGCGCACGGTCTCGTCGACGAGATTGGCGGAGAGGCAATTGATGATGGAGACCAGTCGGACGCACTCGTTGAAGTCCCGAGGAGTTGATTTCTCGCTCGCGGGGCAGGTCGGCCTGGTGACAGGGGCGGCGAGCGGAATCGGACAGGCTGCGGCGATCGGGATGGCCGCGTCCGGGGCGCACGTCGCGTGTCTGGACCGGCCCGGAGTCGACATGTCCGAGACGACCGCCGCGATCGAGGCGCACGACGCATCCGCCCTCGCGGTTGCGTGCGACGTCACGTCGCTCGACCAGCTCACCGAGGCCGTTCAACGAATTGAGGACACCCTCGGCCCGCTCGAGCTCGCCGTCAACGCCGCGGGGATCGCCAACGCTGCTCCAGCCGAAGACATGCCCCTCGAACAGTGGCAGACGCTGTACGACGTCGACGTCACCGGCGTCTTCCTGAGCTGCCAGGCCCAGGGTCGGGCATTGCTGGCACGTGGGCGCGGCTCCATCGTGAACATCGCGTCGATGTCGGGCACGATCGCCAACCGAGGTCTTAAGCAGGTCCACTACAACAGCGCCAAGGCGGCTGTTCAGCACCTGACCAAGTCACTCGCGGCGGAGTGGGCAGATCGTGGCGTACGGGTCAATGCGATCAGCCCTGGCTACACGGCCACCCCGATGAACACCCGTCCGGAGGTCGCCGACCAAATGAGCCAGTTCGCGTCGGAGACGCCCATGCAGCGCATGGCCGAGCCCGAGGAGATCGCCGGCCCCACGGTGTTCCTCCTCTCGTCTGCCGCATCGTTCTGCACAGGCGTCGATCTCCTGGTTGATGGTGGCTTCTGTTGCTGGTGACGACTCTCGGACCCATCCCTACCCGGGCCCCAGCCGCCTGAGATACGCGTCGCGCGACGGAAGCAGGTGGGCCCGGCACACCTCCGCCAGGCCGGCGGTGTCACCGTCCTGCAGGGCACGGATCATCTGCCAGTGCTCGTCCCGGCTGCGGCTGAGGAACTCGGGGCTGGTCACCGTGACGGACCTGATCGGGTAGGCCATCTGGGCGTGTCGACGGATCGCGGCGACCAGCACGTCGTTGTCGGCCAGGGCGAACAGCGCCTGGTGGAAGGCCGTGTTGGCGCGCACCACGGCCCGCAGGTCCTCGGCGGCGATCGCGTCGTCGTGCTGCTGCTGGATCTCCAGCAGCTCCTCGACCCGGTCCTGCGAGACCGGCACCTGGATCAGGCTCGCGCAGTGGGTCTCCAGCAGCTCCCGCACGGCGTAGAGGTCGCGCACCTCCTTGGCGGTGTGCGCCTTGACGAACGCGCCGACGTTAGGGCGGCGCTCGACGAGCCCCCGGTTCTCGAGCTCGACGAGGGCGCTGCGCACGACATGGCGCTTAGCGCCGAAGTCGCGCATCAGGTCGTCCTCGACGAGTCTCTCGCGCGGGTAGCGCAGCCCGAGGACGATCTCCTCCTCCAGCTGCTCGAGCAGGGACACCCGCGGCCATCCTCTCGGGTCGTTCGTCGGTCGGAGGAAGCAGTTTCGCATGCCGTTTGCCTGCCTCACCGCCCACGTGGTTGACTCAGCGACCGATCGTTATCACCAACATTATCGATAATGAGGTCGCGGAAGAGATGACGAGGAAGAGCACGTCCGCCGAGGGCATCACCCGCGGCCTTCCCAACTACGGGGACCCGGGGTTCTCGCTCTTCCTGCGCAAGGCGTTCATCAAGGGCGCCGGCTACACCGACGACGCGCTCGACCGCACCGTCGTCGGCATCGTGGACACCGGCAGCGGGTTCAACCCGTGCCACGGCAACGTCCCGCAGCTCGTGGAGGCGGTGAAGCGGGGCGTCATGCTGGCCGGCGGGCTTCCCGTGGAGTTCCCGACGATCTCCCTCCACGAGAGCTTCTCGAACCCGACCAGCATGTACCTGCGCAATCTCATGTCCATGGACACCGAGGAGATGATCCGCGCGCTGCCCGTGGACGCCGTGGTCCTCATCGGCGGGTGCGACAAGACGGTCCCCGCCCAGCTCATGGGCGCCGCCTCCGCGGGCGTTCCGGCGATCCAGCTGGTCACCGGGTCGATGCTCACCGGCGGGCACCGCGGCGAGCGCGTCGGGGCCTGCACCGACTGCCGGGCCTTCTGGGGCCGCTACCGCGCGGAGGAGATCGACCAGGAGGAGATCGACGAGGTCAACTCCCGCCTCGTCGGCAGCGTGGGCACCTGCTCGGTGATGGGCACGGCCTCGACCATGGCGTGCGTGAGCGAGGCGCTCGGCATCGCCCTGCCGGGCAGCGCCTCTCCCCCGGCGGTGACCGCCGACCGGATGCGGATCGCCGAGATGACCGGGACACGGGCGGTGGGCCTGGCCCAGGACGGCGTGGGCATCGAGCAGATCCTCACCCCGGCCGCGTTCGAGAACGCGCTGCGGGTGATGCTCGCCATCGGCGGGTCCACCAACGGGATCGTCCACCTCGCCGCCGTCGCCGGTCGCCTCGGCCTCTCGCTCGACCTCGACGCGTTCGACCGGATGAGCGAGGAGACGCCGGTGCTGGTGAACCTCAAGCCGGCGGGAAGCCACTACATGGAGGACTTCCACCGGGCGGGCGGCGTCCCGATGCTCCTGCACCAGCTTGGCGACCTGCTCGACCGCGACATCATGACCGTCACCGGCCGGACCGTCGGCGAGGAGATCGACGCCTTCACGCCGTTCCCCCAGGACGTCATCCGGCCGCGGGAGAACCCGATCTACCCGGCCGGGAGCATCGCGGTCCTCCGCGGCAATCTCGCGCCGTCGGGCGCCATCATCAAGCGGGCGGCCGCGTCACCGGACCTGCTGGAGCACCGCGGCCGCGCCGTCGTCTTCGAGGGCTCCGCGGACCTCGCGGCACGGATCGACGACGACGATCTCGACGTGACCGCTGACGACGTCCTCGTCCTGAAGGGCATCGGACCCGTCGGCGCACCGGGGATGCCCGAGGCGGGCTACATCCCGATCCCGAAGAAGCTCGCCCGCCAGGGCGTCCGAGACATGGTCCGGCTGTCCGACGGCCGGATGTCCGGTACCGCGGCGGGCACGATCGTTCTGCACGTCTCCCCTGAGGCGGCGGTCGGCGGACCGCTGGCGCACGTGCGCACGGGCGACGTCGTCCGCCTCAGCGTCCGCGACCGCGCCATCGAGGTCGAGGTCTCGGACGAGGAGCTCGCGCGACGCGCGGGCGAGACTCCGCAGACGGTGCCGACCGGGGGCCGGGGCTACCGAAAGCTCTTCCTGGAGGAGGTCACCCAGGCCGAGGCCGGGGTCGACTTCCGCTTCCTCCAGGCCGAGGACGTCCGCGGCTCGGTGCCACGGACCCGCTGACCCATCCGTACCCGCCCGGTGACCACCCGGGCACCAACCATCGACGGAGATGTTGTGGAGCCGACCACCTGGACCTTGATCGCCGCTGTGCTCGCGGTCGCCGTGCTGCTCGTGCTGGTGATCTGGGCGAAGATCCAAGCCTTCATCGCGCTGCTCGTGGTGAGCATCGCGTTCGGCATCGCGGTCGGGATCGACCCCGTCGGGCTGCTCGACCTCGTGGTCGAGGAGATGGGCGGCGGACTGGGGCAGGTGGCGCTCGTCATCGGGCTCGGCGCGGTGTTCGGTGAGGTCCTGCAACGGGCCGGGGCCGCCGAGCGCCTCGCGACGACGCTCATCTCCAAGTTCTCCGACCGCAACGTCGCCTGGGGGCTGGGGTTCGCCGGCTTCCTGGTCTCGATCGCGGTCTTCATCGACGTCGCCATCGTGATCCTCGTACCGATGCTCTACAACATCGCCCGACGCACCAAGCGGTCGCTGCTGTTCTACGGGATCCCGCTGTGCGCCGGCCTGAGCGTCACGCACACCTTCATCCCGCCGACGCCCGGGCCGATCGCGACCGCCGGGATCATGGAGGCGGACCTCGGCCTCATCATCCTCTACGGCACGATCTGCGGTATCCCCGCGATGCTCATCGCCGGCCCGCTGTTCGGCCGGTGGATCTCGAGCCGCATCTTCGTGCCGGTCCCCGAGGAGCTCGCGGCCCCGCCCGAGCCGCGGGAGCCGCGCGACCTGCCGTCATTCGGCTCCGTGGTCGCGACCCTGCTGCTCCCCCTCGCGCTGATCCTCGCCGGCACGACGGCGGAGGCCGTCCTGCCCGAGAACAGCTCGGCCCGGACGTTCTTCACCTTCGTCGGCAACCCGGTGATCGCGCTCCTGCTGACCTGCCTGTTCACCCTCTGGTTCTTCGGCCTCCGCCTGGGCCGGTCGCGCGACGAGCTGCAGCAGATGGCCACCAAGGCCCTCGCCCCGGCCGGGGTCATCATCCTCATCACCGGCGCCGGCGGCGTCTTCGGCGGCCTCCTCGTCGAGTCCGGGGTCGGCGACATGCTCGCCAACACGATGGCGAGCGCCAACATGCCCATCGTCCTGTTCGGCTTCCTGGTGGCGGCGGTGCTGCGCATCTCGCAGGGCTCCGGGACGGTCGCGATGATCACCGGCGCCACCCTCACCGCCCCCATCGCCAACACGCTGGGCGTCAACGACACCGTCACCGCACTGACGTGCATCGCCATCGCCAGCGGCGCCGCCGCCTTCTCCCACGTCAACGACTCCGGCTTCTGGATGGCGAACCGGTACTTCGGCATGTCCGTCGCGGACACACTCAAGTCCTGGACCGTCATGAAGACCATCGTCGGCCTGACCGGCTGCACGATGGCGCTCTTGCTCAGTGCGGTGGTGGGCTGAGCGGCAGACCGGTCGTGCCCCTACTCGTGCTCCGCGAAACTGTGCGCGAGCACCCATGACGGGAACGCCGTGATCTTAGCGTCGATGACGAGCGGGCGGTCCCGGGCGCCGTCGAGCCAGGCGCGTAGCGGCTCCAGGTCCTCTTCGGCACGGACGGTGATGCCCTCGCAGCCGAAGCCGCGCGCGATCGCGGCGATGTCGGTCTCCGGGAAGACGACCGTGTCGAGCCGGTCGGTCTCGTGCTCGAAGTGGTGCACCTCGGCGCCGTAGGCGTTGTCGTTGTAGACCACGACGATCAGCGGCAGCTGCAGACGGACGGCTGTGTCCAGCTCGACGAGCGACATCATGAACCCGCCGTCGCCGATGCCGGCGATCGTCACGCGCTCCGGGCTCGCCACCGAGGATCCGATGGCGCTGGACAGCGCGAGGCCGATGGACTGCAACGCGAGCGGCACGCAGTAGCCGCGGTTGTCCGGAACCCTGAGGTTCATCGCGGGGTAGGCGTTGAAGTTGCCGCCGTCGGGGACCACGACGCGTTCCATCGGGACCATGCGGTCGATCGCGTTGGTCAGGGTGCGGGGGTCGATCCGCCCCGACCCGGGCACCGCCGGGTCCACCGGCTCGGAGGTGTCGTCGTAGGGCTGGTCGCTCCAGTTGAGCGACTCGGCCACCTTCCGCGACACGTCCTCGGTGCGGTAGCCGGTGTGCGGGACGCCCCCGCGGGACTCGAGCTCGGCCGCGACCGCGGCGGCCGTCAGGGCCGTGTCCCCCAGCACCTCGACGTCCACCGGGTAGTGGAAGCCGAAGGCGCGGAGGGTGTCGTCGACCTGCACCACGGTCTTGTTCCGCAGGAACCAGCCGTCGCGCGTGGTCCAGCGGTTCAGGGCCGCCCCGAACGCCACGAGGACGTCCGCCTGCGAGATCAGCTCCGCGGCGCCCTCGGTGGAGAAGCCGCCCATGACGTCCAGGTGCCACGGGTCCTCGTGGAACAGCCCGCGGCCGACGGCGCTCGTGGTGAGCAGCGCCCCGGCCAGCTCGGCCAGGTGGCGGATCTCCGGGACGGCGTGGGCGGCGCCGCGACCGCCGACGATCACCGGGCGCTCCGCCCCGGCCAGCAGGTCCGCCAGGCGGGAGACGGATTCGGGCGCCGCCACCGGGACGGTGGGCGGCACCGGGGGCGCGAGGCGCTCGAGGAGGTCCTGCTGGGACGGCGGCAGGTCCTGGCGCTGGAGGTCCAGCGGCAGCGAGAGCACCACGGTCCGCCGCCGGTTGACGGCCGTGCGCACGGCCCGGACGGTGTCCCGGATCGCGGTGGCGGGCGTGTGGATCCGCTCGGGGACCGCGCCCATGCCCTCGACGACCTTGTCCTGGTCGATCCAGAAGTTGCTCTCGTACTCGCCGCCCGGCGTGTCACCAGAGACGACCAGGACCGGCGTGCGGGACTTGGCCGCCTCGCCGATGCCGGTGAGCGCGTTCGACAGCCCGCATCCCTGGTGCACGCTGACCACGGTGAGGCGGCCGGTGGACCTCGCGTAGGCGTCGGCCATGCAGGCGGCACCCATCTCGTGGCGTGAGGCGACGAACGGGAGCCCGGCCGCCGTCAGCGCGTTCGTGGTGCGGAAGTTCCCGCTGCCGACCACGCCGAACACCCTCGAGGCGCCCATCTTCGCGATCGCCAGCCCTACTGCCTCATCGACCTTCATCTCTTCTTCCTCACGCTCGTACGTCGTTACCGGGCGACCGCCGCCGCCCCGTTCTGCTGTGCAGGGCTCAGCCGAGGCTGTCGGCCAGCCGTCGCACGCTCTCGGCGGCGGCACTCAGCTCCGCCCGCTCGGCCCCTGCCAGGTCGACCTCGGTGTCGGGCGCGGCCCGGCCGCCGGCGAAGGACGTCGGGTAGCCGACGAACGCGTCGTCGGGCAGGTAGTCGATCCCGTCCGTCGCGACCGACATGGGGAGCGTCCGGCCCTGCCGCATGGCGGTCACCGACGCCGCGACGCCGGCCGCGGTCGACCGGGTGGAGGAGCGGCCGCTGTTGAGCGCGTGCCATCGTTCCCACCACCCGTCCATGGCCTCGACGACGCGGACCCGCTGCTCGGGCGCCAGCTCGACCGGCTCGCCGTCCACCCGCACCCGGCTGAACGCCGGGACGAGCTCCTCGCCGTGCACGCCGAGCGCCTCGGCGTGCACCCGGTCCGGCGTCACCCCGAGCTCGTCGGCGACGGCCAGGCGCAGGCGCGTCGAGTCGTTGAGCGAGTACCCGATGATCCGGTCCCGCATCCCGACGGCGCGGGCCAGCCGGGCGGCCATCGCGTCGATCGGGTTGGTGATGACCAGGACCATCCCGCTCTCCCCCGCCGCGTGCCGGATGGGTTCCGCCAGCGACTCCAGCAGCTCCCAGTTCGTGGCCGCGAAGCTGCTGCGGGACCGGCCGGGCCGCTCCCCCAGCGTCGCCGCGCAGATGACGAGGTCCGACGGGCGGTCCAGCTCTCGGGCGGAGTGCGGGTCGTGCACCGTGATCCGCGGCGGCACTCCTCCCGCCACGACGGCGGACTCGCGCAGGTCGATCCGGTCCGCCTCGAGCACGTTGGTCCGCACGTCCACCAGGTGCAGCACGTCGAAGAGGCCCTGCCGGACCAGCTCGGTCGTCACGCTCGCCCCGATGCCGCCCGCGGCGCCGATGATGGTTGCCGAGGTCTCGCTCATCACACTCCTACCGTCTCTGTGACGCTACGGCGTCGGATGGTCCGCACGATCGCCGGCACGGCGACGAGGGCGACCCCGAGCACGAAGATCGCGATGGCGATGGGCCGCTCCGCGAAGATCCCGAAGGAGCCTCCGCTGATCGCCAGAGAGCGACGCAGCTCGGCCTCGAGCATGCCGCCGAGCACGAGCCCCAGCACCAGTGGCGCCACCGGATAGCCCTGCTGCCTCATGACGATCCCGAAGAGTGCCAGACCGAGCGCCAGCCAGGCGTCGAACATCAGGCCGGAGACGGCGAACGCGGCCACGACCGATACCGCCGACACGACCGGGTACAGGTAGGAGTAGCGGATGCGCAGCACCGAGGCGAACACGGGCGCGAGCGGCAGGTTCAGCACCAGCAGCAGGATGTTGCCGAGGTAGAACGACGCGATGAGTCCCCACACGACGTCGGGCTGCTGCTCGAACAGGAGCGGGCCGGGTTGGATGTCGAAGAGGACGAAAGCCCCGAGCAGGATCGCGGTGGTGGCCGAGCCGGGGATGCCCATGGTCAGGGTCGGGATGAAGGCGCCGTTCACGGCGGCGTTGTTCGCGGCCTCCGGTGCGGCGACGCCGCGGATGTCGCCGTGGCCGAACATCGATCGGTCCTTCGCGGCGCGTCGCTCGACGCCGTAGGCGAAGAACGAGGCGAGCGTCGGCCCCGCACCCGGCAGGATGCCGACGAGGAAGCCGAGCAGGCCGCCTCGCGTGATGCTGCCGCCGACGGTGCGGAGCTCCTTCCGGGACAGCGTCATGTCGCGGAAACGGGTCCGGATCGGGGCGACGTGCCCGCTGGCTCCCTGGGAGACGAGCCCGGCGAGCGCGACGATGCCGACCACCACGGCGACGAGGCTGACGCCGGAGTAGAGCTCGGAGAAGTCGTAGATGTAGCGCAGCACGCTCGTCTGCGTGTCGATGCCGACCATGGCGATCATGGCGCCGACGACCGCCATCATGACGCCCTTCAGCGGGTTGCGGCCGACGATCCCGCCCACCGTGAGGAGCCCGAGGACCATCAGGGCGAACATCTCCGGTGGACCGAAGTTGAGCGCGACGGCCGCGAACGCCGGTGCGAGCACGGACATGAGCAGGACGGTGAAGGTGCCCGCCCCGAACGAGGCGATGGCCGCCACGGCGAGCGCCTGGCCCGCCCGGCCCATGAGGGCCATCTTGTGGCCGTCGATCACGGTGACCATCGATGCGCCGTCGCCGGGGGTGCTGATGAGCACGGCGCTGATGGTCGCGCCGTACTCAGTGCCGTAGTAGATGCCCGCGAGCATGATGAGCGCGGTCACCGGGTCGAGCGTGAGGGTGAGCGGCAGCATGACCGCCACGCCCGACGCCGACCCGAGGCCGGGCAGCATGCCGATGAAGGTGCCCAGCACCACGCCGAGCAGGCAGAACAGCACGTTCTCCAGCTGGAGGGCGACGCTGAAGCCGGTGAGGATGCCCTGCAGGATGTCCATGTCAGAGCCCGATCATGCTGCTCGGGAAGTTGACGGAGAGCAGGACGCCGAAGACCAGCCAGAGCAGCACCGCCGTGACGGCACCGAGGAGGAGCGCCCGCACCGGCGGCATGCGCTCGACCACGAGGCAGATCGCCACGACGGCCATGGCCAGGCCGAGGACCATGCCGACGACCTGGGTGAGCGCGAGGCCGCAGCCGAGCAGGGCGACGACGAGTGCCGCCCGCAGCAGGGTGCGGTGCTCGGTGCGCCCCGCACCGTCGTCGGGTGCCTCCGGCGTGGGCTCGTCCGGCGTGCCGCCGTCGGGGGTGCCGAGCCCGCCGGTTGCGGGAGCGGAGCGTCGGGCGCCGCCCCGCAGGGCCCGCGCGTCGCCGACCAGCACGACGACGGCGGAGACGACCAGCAGGACACCCAGACCGGCCGGCACGGCGCCGGGACCGATCGGCGTGCCCTCGGCGGTGATCCCGAACCCGAAGGCGGTCAGCGTGAAGTAGACGCCGGCCGCGGCGAGGAACGCGGCGAACCCGATGCCGATCCACCGGGCGGCCGGCGACTCCGCGGCCGGCGCCCGTGACTCGCGCTCAGCCACCATTCCCGGCCAGGGTCTCGACCTGATCGGCGAGGAACGTGTCGAGCTCGTCCCCGGTCATGAGCCGCGGCGTGAGCGCGTTCTCCTCGATGTACTCGGCGTACCCGTCCGACTCGGTCCACTCGGTGAGGACGTCGATCCAGTAGTCCTCCTGCTCCTGGCTCAGCTCCGGCGCGCCGAAGAACAGGCGGACCTGGGTGGCGAACTCCTGGTCGGTGCCGAGCTCGTTGGCCAGCGGCACGTCGGCGAGCAGCGGGTGCGGCGCGGGCTCGCTGCCGGTGCTCAGCACGACGTCGATCTCGCCCGCCTCGACCTGCGGCAGGAACTCCGTCGGCTCCAGCACCGCGAGGTCGATGTCTCCGGCGATGACGCCGCGGACCACGTCGCCGCCGCCCTCGTACACGACGGGCTGGAACGTCAGGTCGAACGCCTCCGCGACCTGGTCCGCGACCAGGGTGTCGCCCGAGCCGCTGCCGACCTGCCCGACGGTCAGGTTGCCGGACCGGGCCTGCTCGATCATGTCCTCGGCCGAGGAGTACGCGCCCGCCCTGGCCACGATGTAGGAGACGTCTTCGGCGATGACGGCGAGCTGGGTGAAGTCCTCCCACGTGTAGCCGATGTCCTGCTCGCTCGGGCGGACGATCATGTTCGCGGTGTTGCCGACGCCGATGATCTCACCGCGGCCGGGCTCCTCCTTCAGCAGCAGGACCCCGGCGACGGTGTCGTAGTTCTCGACGACGGCGGTCACCCCGGTCACGCCCTCGTACGCGGCCGCGAACTCGCGGCCCAGGATGTCGCTGCCGCCGCCGGGCTGGGCACCCACTGCGACCTCGACGTCTTCCTCGGGCGTCCAACCCCCGCCCTCGCCGCCGCCTTCCGGGGTGCTGCTCTGGCTCTCCGAGCAGGCCGCCAGGGCCAGTGCGGTGCTGATGGCCAGCGCCATTGCCAGGCCGTTCCTGCGCATCTCGGTTCCCCTCTCAGTGGGTCTCGACCCGGAACTCCGCCACCGCGTCCTCGCGGAGGATGAGGCCCAGGCCCGGTTCTTCCGTGAGCCGGACGAGCCCGTCCTCGGGCTCCGGCAGGCCGGAGTAGAGCTTCTTCGCGAACTCCCAGCCCTGGATGTGGTACTCGACGGGGCCGTCCATCGCGATGGCCCCATAGAGGTGGATGTTCAGGTGCGGCTCGCTGCCGCCCATGCCGACGGCCATGTTGTACGCCTCGGCGAGGTGCGCCGTCGCCAGCGCGCCCGTGTACCCGCCGATGTCGCGGACGTTGGGCTGGATGACGTCGACGGCACGGTGCTCGATGTACTCGCGCATGTAGACGACGTCCCCGGTTCCCAGGCCGCCGGCCGCGATGGCGAGGTCGGTGCGGCGGCGCAGCTCGCCCATGAGACGGGCGTCGGCCATGAGGATGGGGTCCTCGAACCATGTCAGGTCGAGGTCCTCCACCAGCTTCGAGAGCCGCAGCGCCTGCGGCAGGGTGAAGTTCTTGTTGGCGTCGATCATGAGCTTGACCGACGGTCCGACCGCCTCGCGCAGAGCCGCGACGCGCTGGGCGTCGCGCACGACGTCGTCGTCGCTGGGCAGGCCGAACAGGTCGTCGCCGCTGGCGCTCGAGCCCGCGCCGACGACCATCTTCAGGCCCTTGTGCCCCGCGGCGACCAGCAGCCGACCCGCCTCGCACAGCTCGTCCTGGGAGTAGGAGGCGAGGCCGAAGGTCACGTAGGTCTGGACGGTCGAGCGGGCTCCGCCCAGAAGTCGCCAGATCGGCTCGCCCGCGGCCAGTCCCTTGAGGTCCCAGCACGCGACGTCGAGGAGGGAGGCGGCCCGGCTCCAGACGCCCTGGACGGACCGTTGGGATGTCTTCACGAGCAGCTTGGACCGCAGCTGGGTGGGACGGCGCGGGTCCATGCCGATGACCTGCGGCGCGAGGGTGTGGCGGCAGAACGCGGCGAGCGACTCGGGCTGCGGGTGCGTCGACGCGGCCGTGCCGACGCGTCCGTCGTCGGTGATGAGCCGCAGCAGGACGACGGGTGCGTAGGCGTCCTTCTCGTGCAGGGGGTATCGGACCGGTACCCGAAGCTGGTCGACCTGGACGTCGGTGATTCTCACGGTGCTCCTCGATCGTTCGCCGTCGAACGGTCCGGAGCGGCGGTGCCCCGGGATGCGCCACAACGTATCCGCGGGGATCCCTCAGCACTACGAAAGATTTTTGGGGTTATTCATAGACAGTGTTCATGGGTCACTCCCAGGCCGAGTGGGCGGCCTCCATGACCTGACGCATGAACCAGCGCTGCGCGGGCTGCAGCGGGCCGGCCCGCACGTGGCAGTACACGATCACGTCCGGGAGCTCGACCGGCAGCGTCCAGCTCTCGAGCGGCCACCGCTCAGTCCAGTCGGGTGCGACGATCGAGGGCACCACGGAGAGCATCCGGTTGGAGGCGAGCAGCGGCGGGATCGCCGCGAAGCTCTGGACGGTCGCCGACCCGGGCGGCGTCGACTCCCACAGGTACGACGGCGTCACGTGTCCGGTGGACGGGGAGACCTGGGCCCGCGGCGTGCGCTCGACCTCCTCGACGGTCGGGCCGTCGGCGCCGAACATGCCGCGCTGCGCGATGCATACGTAGGTCTCCTGCCGCATCGGGATGGACGCAAGCCGGCCCTCCGGCTTCCACGAGGCGACCGCCACGTCGAGCTGCCCGGTGGCGAGCTGGTCCTCGAGGGTGTCGATCTGCACGCGCATGACCTCCACACCGGTGCGCGGCGCCCGCTGCTGCAGCTGCCGGACGAGGGGCGACAGGACGGTGATCTCGCCCAGGTCAGTGAGCCCGACGCGGAAGACCCGGTCGCTCGAGGACGGATCGAAGACCGCCGCGCGACCGAAGGCGTCGTCGAGCCGGCGCGGGATGTCCCCGAACTGCGCGTACAGCTCCAAGGCGACGCGAGTCGGCTGCACCAGGCGTCCCTTCTTCACGAAGAGGTCGTCGTGGGTCGCGCGTCGGAGCCGCCGAAGGGAATGGCTCACCGATGGCTGCGTGACGTGCAGCCGTTCGGCGGCCGCCGTCAAGGTGCCCTCTTCGATGACGGCGACCAGAACACGCAGGAGGTTCAGGTCCAGACCCACCTGCGGAGGCTACTGCTGGAAGGTGATGCCCCCACCACTCCAATACCCGGGCGTCGACAACGCGCCCGCGGCGCCCCAGGTTCGCGGGCGCGCCAATGGCAATCCACGCTGGCTCACGCAGACTTCAACGGGTCGCGCCCACGTGTCGCGTGGTCGCCAGGTGGATGGCGCGATACTGCAACATTGGGCGACAGCATTCGGGACGGCGGGAGAGGCAGACGAGCATGGCTGAGTGGGCCACCCACGACGAGGTCGCGTGGGCGCGGGAGTACGACGGCTATCTGCGCCTGGCCAAGACTCCCGAGGAACTCGGGAGGCTCATCGGACCCGCGCGAAACTCCTACCTGGTTCGTGGCCAGGTGCCGGACTGGTGCGGCGTAGACCTACTCAAGGGCTGGGCCTTCTTCCTGGCGAGCGTCGACCACCACGTTGGAGGAGACAGTTTGCGTGCGGAGTGGAGAGACGTCCTCGCTGCTGTCCGCAAGCGCCCAGATGTCTACGCCGGCGACAATCCACCCGCATCAAAGGCGGCACCTGCCGCCATCAACCTGCCGACGAACTTTTCCACGGAACCGAAGATGCACGGCGATCCCGGCTTCCTGGCCGCTAAGCAGGCCAGGCTTTGGGAGCCGCACATCGCGCCAATCAATGAGTTCGTCCACCAGATCGGCAAGCAAGTGGGCGCGCCGGTGCCGTATGTCGACCCGGACTCAGGCGGTATCCGCTCACGTGTCCTCTTCTTGCTTGAATCGCCGGGGCCGAAGGCAGTCACCTCAGGAATGATCTCGGTCGACAACAACGACGAGACCGCGAAGAACATGTGGGTCGCTTACCGCGACAGTGGCCTACCCCGTAACCAGGGGCTTCACTGGAATGCCGTTCCTTGGCAGGTAGGTGAGGGCGCAAAGGTCAAGGCCCCCGGCCTCGCGGATGTGAAGGCCGGCCGCGGCTACCTGTTAGAACTCCTGGACCTGATGCCCGCCGTGCGGGTCGTCGTTCCCATGGGTAACAAAGCTCAAGCCGCGGTGTCCGGTTTGGTGGGCGATCTGACCCAGCGTGGCGTGCTCGTCATCGACTCCCCTCACCCGAGTCCGATCCCCACAGCCGTCACGAAAGGCAGGAATCTCGAGGTCGTACTCAACGCATACGTCGCCGCACGGGCCATTTCCAGAGCCGACTGAGACGGCGCGGAGCCGGGCCGGACGTGCGGCGGACAGTCACCACGAACGCATCACCCATCCGCCGGCGGCGCCAAGGTGTCGAGCCAAACTGCCTCTCCGTCGTCGCCGTGAGCTCCTCGGGCGATCAGGCGATCCGCCATAGCGGCGTGCTCGATGCATCGATGGCCGCCACCGTCCGTTCGCCGTAGACACCAGCGATCTCGACACGTCTCTGCGAGGTGCGCGAAACCCTGGCACCGTCCTCGCCGGTCACAGCGGGATGGCTTCGTCCAGGATCCTCGAGCGCCTAGCCTCCAGGCCCGACGACGGCACGAGGTCGACGTGATGCCCGACAAGGTCGACGACTCGCCGCCATGCGCCTGCCAGCGTGAAGGCATCGGCATCGCCGTCGAGATCGACCACGAGGTCGATGTCGGACGTGGCGGAGTCCGTCCCGCGCGCAACGGAGCCGAAGACACGCGGGTTCCTCGCCCCGGCTGCGGCGAGGATCGCCCGGACCTCGTCCGCATGCTCCGCGAGGCTGTCCGAGGGACGCCGGATCGCGGCCAGCAATCGGGCATTCATCGCGGGCGTCAAGGGCCGTGCGCCCGACTCGTAGGCCGCGATGTTGGCGCGGGCAACCCCGGAGACGTCGGCGAGTTCCTGCTGAGTCATGCCAGCACGGACGCGCGCGTCTCGTAGAACCTCCATGGGCCAACGGTATCCGTGATACATCGTCGCGGCGGCAGATGGGAATCCCGGTGTAGCGACCGTTGTCGAGGCGACGGAGCTCCAGAAGGCACGCGGACTCGTAGTGACGTGCCATCGGCTACACACGCCAATCGCCGCCAAATCTAGGTTCCCTACATCGATCACTTCTGCCGCCGACCAGGTCGGACCGTAAGGAGTCACACGACCGAATCGGGCAAATCGTCAACGGCCGACGGCTATTCTCATCCCGTGAGCGGCAGCACGCGCAATAGACAGATCTTTCTCGTGAGAACCGCAAATGACTCACCCGCACTTGGTTCGGCGTGGCGGATCACGGCCAAGCGGAGCGGCTTCTACCTGGACGCTCTCGGAAACGCTGGCGACACAATGCATCTCTCACTCCATGGGCCAGGCCATTCCTTCGCTGGGCATAGGTTTCACGTCAAGGTCGATCGGCAGGCGGTCGCACACGCCAGGAGTGCGGGGCATGTCGTTGAACACGCCGTTCCAAAGAAGGGAGCCCGACTCGACGGTGAGTCGATCGGTCCGAGATCATGGCTCGTGGCGAGATTGCGTTGGAGCTGGGCATTACAGCGCGAACGCTTCCGAGCCAGCGTGGCCACCGCCGCTCCCACACTCGTCGAGGGCCGAGCAGGCTACAGGCAATCAACCATCTTCGGTCCGAACATGGCGTGGGACGTCGACATTGTCGTGTCGTACGACAATCCGTACTGGCCGCCACAATCGCAACGCGGAGTAGGAGATCCGAAGGTGGAACCACTATGGGACGGCGGCCGCTTGTGGCTTACTGCTACATCGTTCTGCCGGTCTCAAATGAAGTACCCCGCGCCCATGGACCTCGTGCCTCGACAACCACGTGCCGGCGAGGAACCAACACGCCTCACGGCAGGAGGTCCTGAGGTTGGTGACGCCGGATCATTCTATTGGTTTGTACAGACAGTCACCGCCAAGAACCTGCTCCCACGGCGGGACGGGCCAAACACACCCCGAATCCCGGCGTGAGACCCGACGGATCGGGCCAGGGTCCGTCAGCACGAGGCATCGCGACTTCCTAGGCAAGGAAACGAACCAGTCCGGCGGACTCTCCGGGAGCGTCAGGCCACCGTCAACTCAGGCTGGGCATTGGCCCGCACCTCACCAAGGATCCGCACGATGTCGTCAACCTGGTCTTCGCTGAAGATCTGATCCGGACCCTGCGGCGCCTCGTCGACGAACGGCGACTCGTAGAGTCGCGCAACGTCCAGAACGCCGTTGGCGGTGAGGTGCTCGATGATGAGGTGGACGAAGTCGAGTTGGTTCGCAGTGAACATACCGTCGACGAGGTAATGGCTGAATGCCTCGGTTGCCGCCTGCCGATCGAGCCCGACCAGGGACCGAATGAAGAGCCCGAGCCCGTGAGAGTTCTCCCGGGCCAGAGCGACGTCCTCTTCGGTTCCGGTCCCAGACTCGACAAGCATCCGCTCAAGCTCACCGAGGTCCCCTGCGGTCAGAGGCTGATTGCGGCGAAGGCGCTGCAGCGAAACGTGGTTCTCGTGTTGACGGAGGTAGGTTCGCGCCTTCTCACGGAACCTCTCCCAGTTGGTACCAGGCGTTATGCCTGGCAGGTCAACCACGGTTCCTTCCCTGACCTCGTCGACGAAGTCCGCGTAGACGGTGTTGCGTCCCTTCTTGTCAACGAACTTCACCAGGGCACGCACGCGACGGCGCACCATCTCGAGCATGGGCAGAGTGACGTCGACCCACCACTCGTCACCGACGATCTGGTCAAGGAGTCCTTGCTGGGCGCGAATAGAGGGCACGGTTGTCCGCGTCAGCAGGGCCTCTGCCAGGCCTTGTACGTTGGTGCGGAGCCGCTCGAACGCCAGGACGTCGCCTTCGACACGGGCGAGCTGAATGTTGAGCAAGAGGAGATCGAACCGCTTGGCGTCCTCGTCGTCGTCGCGAACCGCCGAAGGAAGGCCTGCAAGGTTGGCGGCAATGTCGCCGGCATCCTGTGGCGATAGCCTCGTCCACGATTTCCAGTCCGAATAGCGCTCGACCCATTGGCGCGAGCGACGCACCAGCACGTTCTGCGGGTTCATGCCGCCCACAATTCGGTGGAGGTCCCAAGCTACGTCGACCCGCAATCCGCGGTCGGACGTCTCGCCGTTCCCCACAGGCGGGTCCTCGTCGTCTACCGCGTGGTCTTGGTCGAGCGCCGAGACGAGACCGAGCCGGGCCTCGAAGAGGCGCTCGCTCAGCGACTTCTCCAACGATCCGTCGGTGTCGGGTAGGTCTTGGCTGAAGAACTCGAGGTTGCTGCAGAAGTCGAAGACGTAGAAGTTGCGCTTGTCGCTTCCCGGCCCGAAGAGGTCGTGGCAAAGTCGGGTACCGCGCCCGAGCATCTGCCAGAACTTGGTCTTGGACCGTACGAGCTTGAAATAGACCAGGTTGACGACTTCAGGCACGTCGATGCCGGTGTCGAGCATGTCCACGGAGATGGCGATATGTGGCGCCTTGTCCTTGATCGAGAAGTCGTCGATGAGGGTCTGCGCGTAGGGCACTCCGTGTGTGATGACGCGGGCGAGGTGTCCGGCGTGCTCGGGGTAGTTGACGTTAAACCGCTCTTCGATGAACAGCGCGTGCCGCTGGTTCTTCGCGAAGATGATCGTCTTGCCGATTCGGTCCCCGCCGGCGACCTTCTGACCGTCGGTCATGAGTGTCGCTAGCACCTTGTCGACGGTGTCTGCATTGAAGAGGAATCGGTTGAGCTCCTCTGCACTGACCACGTCCGGCGGGTCACCGCCCTCGTCCCACTCGAGGGCGTCCCACTCGTCCTTCTCGTCCTCGGAGAGCTCGTCGTACTTGATGCCCTCACGCAGGAATTTGGTGCCGACGGACACAGCTACCGGAGGGACGAGGAACCCTTCCCGAACTGCCTCGTCGAGGCCGTAAGCATCGGTAGGAACACCGTCTTCGAGGTCGAAGAGACTGTAGGTGTTCCGATCGACCTCGTTCTTTGGCGTTGCGGTGAGGCCGACGAGTAGGGAGTCGAACCAGGAGAAGATCGACCGGTACTTCTGGTACACGGACCGGTGCGCCTCGTCTATGACCACGAGGTCAAAGTGGCCGGGGCCGAATCGCCGACGGCCGCCATCGACCTCGTTGATGAGGTTGAGCATCGTCGGGTACGTCGATACGTAGACCCGTCCCTCCTCATCCTTGTCCGTGACGAGGTTGACCGCGGTGGCGTTGGGCAGGTGCTTCTTGAAGGCGCTGACGGCTTGGTTGACCAGTGCTGTGCGGTCGGCAAGGAAGAGCGCACGCTTCACCCAGCCCGCGCGCATGAGCTGATCGACGAGCGCGATGACCGTACGGGTCTTGCCGGTGCCTGTCGCCATGACGAGAAGCGCGGACCGTTGCTTCCTGGCGAATGCGTCGTCGATGGCACGGATCGCGCGCTGTTGGTAGTGACGCTCCACGATGTCGCTGTCGATCGGCACGTCGGCGAGCACCTGGCGGCTTGTCCGCCGCTGGATCATGAGCTCGAGCTCGTCGGCGGTGAGGAACCCCTCGACCTTTCGCGGCGGGTAGCCGGCGCCGTCGTCCCACAACCAGGTCTCATAGCCGTTTGTGAAGAAGGTGACGGGCCGGCGTCCTGTCATGACCTCCAGGCGGTCGGCGTACAGCTTGGCCTGCTGCTGCCCGATCGTGGCGTCTTTGGTGGTGCGCTTCGCTTCGACGACGGCGAGCGGCAGTCCGTCCGCTCCCCAGAGCACGTAGTCGACGTAGCCGACGCCATTCGCGTTGGGCATCCCGCTGACTTCGAACTCGCGGTCACGCTCATCAGTGAGGTTCCAGCCGGCACTCAGAAGGTCCTCGTCGATGAGGTGCTCACGGGTCTGCGCCTCGGTGTAGTCGCGGGTGTCGGCGAGCGGTTGTGCGGCTGCCTGACCGGCCTTGATCTGCTCGCGGAGGCGGGCGATCTCGGCGTCCTTCGCGGCGGCGAGATCATCGCGTTCCTTGAGCTCGCGGGCGTGCTGCTCGTCCTGAGCACGGAACCGCTCGGCGAGCCTCGCGACTTCCTCGCGGGTGAGAGGCGCACGCCGGCGGGCGACGGCGGGATCGAACACTGCGCCAGTCGGGACCGCTGCGGGGTCGGTCGAGTAGCGGAACGCCGCCCAGATCATGACGTGGTGCAGCTCGCGAAGCAGGTTGAGTGCGGTCTGCGGGTTGATCGGGCGCGAATCGTGGACGGCGCGGTTGCCGACCTTGCGGATCAGGGTGAGCTTCTGACTGATCGGGCCACCGACCTTGTTGCGGAACGCTGGCGCGCTGATGAGGGCGGACAGGTCGTCGCGATAAGGGAGCCGGAGCCGGTTGACGTCGTAGATGTATCCGACGAGCAGCTCGACGGAGCGCCTGGCATAGAAGCACGCGGACCGCGGGTCCGAGTGGAGGTAGCTCTCGGCGCGAAGGCAGTCGGCGTGGATCTCCGGCCACTCGGCCTTGATGAAGTCGAAGTTGCTCACGTCGGAGCCTCCGATCCCGGGTCAGTTCGATCCAGGAGGACGTCGAGCACGCGAGGCGCGATGAACCGGCGCTTGTAGGCGTTCGGGTCGAGGACCTCGAGGATGCCGATCTCGGTGAGCTGAGAGACGAGCCTGTTGGCTCGGCCGTAGGAGAGATTGAGGTCCGACTCGACCTGGCGAACGGTGAAGGACGGCCGTGCTACCGCTATATCGATGAGCGCGACCGCACTCTCCGCGCGCAACGGAGATTCGCGAACGGATTCCTTAAGTGCGTCTCGAACCTCGCTGAGCGCCAGCATCTGCCGTCGCGTCTCCTGTGCGGCATCGGTCAGGCCCGCGGCAAAAAACGAGATGAATGGGTCCCAGGAGCCGCGGGTACTGACCTCGAGGAGGCGGTCGTAGTAGTCGGCACGGCGAGCCTCGAACCAGCGCGAGACGGTCAGGGTCGGCTCGTGCAGGACTCCGTTCTGGAGGAGGTGGAGCACGATGAGCAGACGCCCGAGACGACCATTGCCGTCGCGGAACGGATGGAGGGCCTCGAACTGATAGTGCGCCATTGCTGCCGACACGACGGGATCGATATGCCGACGGAGGTCGCTCCCCATCCACGAGAGCAGGTCTCGTACACCACTCTCGAGCGTCGGCCCAGGGGGCGGCGGAATGAAGCGGGCTGCGTGGATGGCGTGCGCTGTCATGGGTGCGCCCTCACGAACGCCGATAACGACCTGGATGTCTCGGATCGCGCCGCTGGTCGGGGCCAGGGGTGTTCCCGCCATGAGGATCCGCTGAAGGTCCATCAGCAGTGTGGCGTTGAGGGGTCGCCCCTCCTCGACCCAGCCATAGCCGTGCTCGGCCATCCGCACGTAGTTGAGGATCTCCGTGAGTTCCAGGTCGCCGGGTGCGTCCTCGTCGGCTCGCAGAACCCGGTCAAGCGGGGCGTACGTGCCTTCCAACGCACTCGTACTCTGGGCCTCTCGCCGCAGCGCCGGTTGGCGGAACAACGTCGGGTCAGGAAGCTGGCGGGCGGTGCTGTCGAGCGCGGCGAGAGCGGCACGTGCATCCGCGACACGGCGGTAGGTGGCGCCGGTCAGTTCAGGACTGCGCTCCGGCAGCGGGTGCGGCACAAAAGCACGGTGCGACCAGTCTCCCGTCTGGTCGCTTCCATGGATCGCAACAAGTGACCCCGGAGCGTCTTTGACGAACATGCCCACGTCCACAATGTCACTCTAGGGGGCACTGAGTGACATTGTCAGGCAACCCATGTCACTCAAGTGCGATCTGTTCTGAATCGGAGCATCTCCGCACAGCACCGTACGGCACGGGTCGCAGCATGGTCGACGCCCACGCACGGCACGCGCAAGACCTCGGGTACCGCTCTTTGCCGAGGCTTCGCACAGTCTCACGCAGTCACGGGCGTTGGCCCGAAAGAGCGAAGCATGAGCGTCAGCGCCCGGCTGACGTCCGTTCGTGCGCGAGTAGGCGCTCGACGCTCGTCCGTAGCACCTCATCGGGGCCACGCTTGGATCGCCTTGCGCGGTCGTCATCACGAGCTTGCGCCAGCGGGATGAGGTGCTCCAATGTCGCGAGATCGCGAACGGCCTTTGCGCGCCAAGAGGGGAGCCGATAGCTGATGAGCAGCAGCACCGCAACGGGGGCCGTACCTAGTAGATTCCAGCCCGCATTCTCGAGCCGGACACCAAAGACCCCAATGATCACGGCGATCACCGCACCAGCGGTTATCTGAACCGAGTTGTAGAACTCGGAGTCAGCTCGAACGTGTGCGTGGAGGTAGCGGAGTTCGCCGGCAGTGCAATCCTGCCACTCCTTGACCTGTCGGTCGTACTCCTCGATCTCCTTGCTCCGGCCTTTGGGTCCCATCGTCGATCCTTCCTCGATCCCGTCTATAAGCCCAACGACGACTGGTGTTGATTGAGACACTCGGAGCATGGCAGTCGAACGGTCACCGGTCTTTGATGACAGCGAGCGTGACGATCGGCGGCCCGGCAGGCACGCCGAAGGGACCTTCACGTTCCTCAACCGGGTGGCAGGCGACTACTGGGAGCATGCAAGGTGTTTGATCCAGGAGTGGGCGGATCACATCGCCGAGCCAGCGGCGTACCGTGACCTCCGTTCGCGGCTGCGATCTGACCATGACGGTGAGTTCCGAAGCGCCTTCCTTGAGCTGTACCTGCACGAGAGCCTGATCCGCGCGGGTTTCGACGTGACGTTCCATCCAATGGTTGCTGGCAGCGACCGGCAGCCCGACTTCTACGCCGAACGACGAGACGTGTGCTTCTACCTAGAAGCGACCGTTCCTGGAGCGAGCAAGGCAGCGATCGGCGCGCAACGGCGACGGGCTGACGCGCTCGACGTCATCGACGCACTCGCGGATCCGAACTTCTACCTGTCACTCGAGCGACTCGAAGTAGGGCCCAAGCCGCTGCCGGCGGCGAAGATGCGCAGGAAGGTCATGAGCTGGCTCCGAGGGCTTGACCCTGACCGGCATGGCGATGGCATCAGGGGCCCCTACTTCGACTGGCATGACGAAGGGTGGGTTGTCAGATTCGGTGCGATCGCCGTGCGGCCCGAGCGCCGCGGTGCCCGGCCGGGTCACCGTGCCATCGGCCTGTATGCCGACGCCGAGGCACAGTGGATTGACGATGCTGGGACAATTCGCACCGCGCTTGGCAAGAAGCACCGCGTGTACGGAGTCCCGGACGCCCCATTCATCATTGCCGTTGGCATCTACACCTCTGATCACGATCGATGGGGCAGCGCCAACGCCCTGTACGGACGGGACGGTGTAGAGATTCAGTGGACAAGCAGCGGACAGGTTGTCACCCGGCCAGCTCGCCAACCGGATGGCTACTTCGGTGCGCCGCCGGACTGGAAGTGCCAGCACGTATCAGCGGTGCTCCTGGTGGACCAACTGATGCCCTGGTACGTCGGACGAGCAGATGCCGCCCTGTGGAAGCATCCTGCTCCGACCTACCCACTGGGCGAAACACGTCTTCCGGTCACGACACTGGCAACGGAAGGCTCCAAGGTCGTCGAGCACCCGCCCGTGATCAGTCCTTCGCAGTTCTTCGGCCTACCCGATCCGTGGCCGCCTGGTGAGCCGTGGCCGAAGGAGTAATCGGCTCAGAGCGCTCCCGAGAAGGCGCGGGCTTGGAGGGAGGTGAAGAGGTCGTTGGCCTTCTGGCTAGCACGAACTAAGCCAATGCGATTGGCGCTGATCATCTGCGCACGATGAGTAAAGTCTCGTTGGAGCGGAAACGACGGAACTGGGATCGGCATCGCCTTGATGATCCCCATGTTCAGGCCGTCCATGATCGAGCCTTTGGTCTGCCGCCGGAGGTGCGCCCGTGAGCCGGAGTGCCAGAGGAAGCATGCACGAACAAACTCCGGTAGGACCTGTTTATCGTTGACCGTGATAGCGCAAATGTGCTTGGTGTTGATTGCGGTTGGAATGTCGTCCGGAACGACGACACAACGGCCGACGGTACCCATGATGCTGATGAGTACGTCGCCGGGTGAGACCGTGTATCGCCGGAGTTCCTCGTACTTCGACGGCGTAATGAACCTTTGGTGCGACCAATTGAACTCGTTTCCGACGACATTGTCGAGGCCGAGGACGGCGATCCCTTCGTCCACGAATTCCGAATGTAGAAGTTGGCTCCCGAACGGGCCTGTACGAATCGACCCTTTCGTTTCGGCGGCGATCTCATCAACCGTCGCAGACGGGGCCATGTCGCCGAACATGTCATGGAAGGTCGACTGGGCGAGGGTGTCGAGGAGAGCGAGGGACTCGCGGCGCTTGGTGCGGAGGGCGTCGGCCTGGTCGAGGATCGCGGCGATGCGGCGCTGCTCGTCGTGGTTCGGAATGCTTGGCAGAGGCAGATTAAGAAAGTCTCGGACTGAAGACCGCCTTCGCCGCGGAACAGATCCGAAAGCGATGCCGTCGTACGCGGAGATGAGTTGTGGCGTCAGGAGTAGTCGCGCTACGAATCGAGGGTCGTGGCCGTCCCGGACGCGGAAGGTGGGGTAGAGCGGACTGATCACCCCTGCGTCCACGATCGTGTTCTGAGCGACCGCTCCCGCCCAGAGGAGGTAGGGGTTGAACGCGATGTCATGCCTGCGGACAAGCTTGTAGTTGCTCGTGTCTTCAGTCGCGAGGCGCTTGTGAAACCGATCAGCTTGGCGCACGAATCCGTTGCGCTCGGTGAGCGTCAGCACCGGCTCTTCACCGCTACGCGCTGGCTTCTCCTTGAACTCCACGAGGAGGTCACCAATCGTGTTCACGACAACATCGCCTTCAGATCTTTCAACCCCTGCTGGATCTCGCCCTCCAACTTCTCCAGGTCCGCAAGGATCTCCAGCGGCGGCCGGTGCTCGACCTCCTCATGGACGACCTCCTTGTACCGGTTGAGCGACAGGTCGTATCCGTTATTCGCGATCTCGTCCTTCGGCACGCAGAATGACCGCTCGGCCCGCGCCCGCGCCCGCTCGGCACCGTCGCGCTCGGCCCACCGCGCGAGCACGTCGGGCAGGTCGTTCGCTTCGATCGGGTTGCGCTTGTCGTCCAGGCTGAACCCATCCGCCTGCACGTCGTAGAACCACACGTGGTCCGTGCCGCCGGACTCGGTCTTGGTGAAGAAGAGGATGGCCGTCGAGACTCCCGCGTACGGCTTGAACACTCCCGACGGCAGCTTGACCACGCCGTCGAGCTTCTGGTCCTCCACCAGGGTGCGCCGCAGCTCCTTGTGCGCCTTGGACGAACCGAACAGGACGCCGTCGGGCACGATCACCGCGGCTCTGCCGCCGCTCTTGAGCAGCCGCAGGAACAGGGCGAGGAACAGCAGCTCGGTCTTCTTGGTCTTGACCATCCGCTGCAGGTCCTTCGACGTCGACTCGTAGTCGAGACTCCCGGCGAACGGCGGGTTGGCCAGCACCAGCGAGAAGAGGCCCGCCTCGGCGGAAGCGCCCTCGGAGAGCGAGTCGCGGTATCGGATATCCGGCTGCTCCACCCCGTGCAGCAGCATGTTCATGCTGCCGATCCGCAGCATGGTGGAGTCGAAGTCGTAGCCGTGGAACATCGAGCGGTGGTAGTGGCGGCGCTGTTTGTCGTCCGTCATCACCGACGGGTGCCGATCCCGCACGTATTCGGACGCCGCCACCAGGAATCCCGCCGTACCGCAGGCCGGGTCGCAGATCTCGTCGTCGGGCTGCGGCGCCGTCATCTCCACCATGAGCTGGATGATGTGCCGCGGCGTGCGGAACTGGCCGTTGGTCCCCGCCGTCGCGATCTTGCTCAGCATGTACTCGTAAAGGTCGCCGTTGGTGTCCCGGTCCGCCATCGGGACGTCGTCGAGCATGTCCACCACACGGGCGAGCAGCGCTGGCGTCGGGATCGTGAACCGCGCGTCCCTCATGTGCTCCGAGTACGTCGAGCCGTCGCCGCCCAGCTCACGCAGGAACGGGAAGACCTTCTCACTGACCGTCCGGTGCATTACCCCGGGCTCGACGTCCTTGAACCGGGACCAGCGCAGGTGCTCCTGGTCCGGCAGGAACACCGGCTTCTCGACCGGCTGCTTGGTGCGGCGCGCCCTGTTCTCCTTTCCGATCTGGATGTCATCCAGCCGACGCAGGAACAGCAGGTAGGTGATCTGCTCGATCACTTCCAGCGGGTTGGAGATCCCGCCCGACCAGAACGCGTCCCAAACTCTGTCGATCTTGCTCTTCAGCTCACCGGTGACCACACCGTGCAGAGTAGTTGTACAAGTCACCGCTCACCGTCCAGCGGACAGCTCACCGACTGAGTCGCTTGCGTCAGGAGACCATCAACGCTCGCACCGCGGCGCGAAGCCGGTCGCTCAGCTTCTTGTTCGGCCCCGGCGCTTTCGGCCCGAGCTCTCGCAGCTCACTCTGGGCGATTCGGAGAGTGTGGCCCAATACTCGCGCCGCAACCGCGCTGGCAGCTCCCGATATCGTCCAGACGGGCGGGCGTCCCTGCTTCCCCGATGGCCAGCAGGTGGACAGCGCCAAGACGACAGCCTGGCCAACGATGATCAGGCCCGGGGCTGTCGACACCTCAAACACTGCCTGGGCGACCGGGAGTGTCAGGCAGCAGACCGCCCCGGCAACCAGCCAAGCCATCATGCGTTCCACTCGTAGTCGGACCGTTCGTGTCACGAGCGCTCCATACGCGCCACCGAGTGCGAGCACCGTAGGAACCACCGTCAGCACAAGCCACCATTCGAAACCGGGCCCCGGGACGCCAACGATTGCCAACCCCACGAGGTAACCGACCGAGCTGACGACAAGCGTGTTCGCGAGCACCACCAGGACCAGGAACATCGGATGGTGTTCGTTAGACCCGAGCTGGCGCAAACGACCCTCCGCCCACGATTTACGCGCCAACGCGATCTCGATCCTCTTCGTCTCGCCATAGAAGTCGAACCTTCCGACCTGGACGGAAAGGAAGTACATCAGCGAGGCGACGGGAAGCACGACGAATAGTGCGCCCGCTTGGTCCGGCTCGCTCAGGCAGTACGCGACGACCATCAGGAGCGGGGGCACGAATGCTGCGGCGGTTAGGACGGCGAACCTGGCTAGGAGCGTACGGACCTGCTCTGCCTCGATCCCATCGAGCGCCGCGGATCGTTGCCCGCCGAGGACGATCGCATAGATCGCGAGCAGACCAGTTATCAGAGCTCCCATGCCCCAACCGATGTGCGGCTTTGCGGCCGCGCCGGCGACCGTTGCGAGTTCCCAGACGCCGGAGATTCCTCCGACCAACGGGTGACTCGCGGCCAAGGCGAAGATTGCGATGGAGTACGCGGCCCCATAGATGGTGACCAATACAATCGGTGTCTTCACAGGCCTGAGCGAGAGCGTTTCGTCACCGACGTCGGCCTTTCCGTGCTCGAACATGGATCGGACGCTATTGGTAGGGCCTGACACTTCCGGACGGCGTGCCCACTATGCTCGCCAAGGCAAGGATCTGGCCGTGGTCCAGAAGCTCGAGGCCGACCATGCTGATGCGACCGTCTGTGGTGCGTGCCTCCCGGGTCTTACGCGTGTGCCGACGCCGCCTGTGCATAGCACGGAACCGCAAACGATCATCGAACCAGCCCTGTCCGACGGTTAGCCTCGCCTCCGTGTCGGTACGGCATCCCGCTGTCGGCAAGAGCCCTCCTGCCGAAAACAGGATTCACCTGCACCTTGCCGGGACGAGAGGCGGCGTCGCGATCCCGGCGTGCGCTCGTCCTGCACCGGCCGCCTAGTCGAGCAGGTCCACGAACGTCCGACTTCCGGCCGTCACACTGACCGTCGTGCGCCGGCCGCCCGCGTCCAGCTCGAGCGTCGCGGCGCCGTCGGAGGTGACCCGCACGGCGATCGGCCGGTCCGGGTCCAGCCCGGCGGTGAGCAGGTCGATCCGCGCGTGGGCGACGTTCTGGAGGTCGACGCTCACCGCGTTCGCGGTCTCCCGCTCCCCGACCGGCTCGAGCCGCAGCTCGCGGGCCTCCACCGCCTGGCCGTCGATCGTGAGCGACTCCTCGGTCACCCTCGGCTCGTACTCCGTGTCATCCAGCGCGGCCGACGTCGCCTCGATCCGGCTCCAGCGCGCGTCCGGATCACGCTCGTCGAGCTCGCTGACCCAGTACGCGCGGTCGACCGGCATGCCGAGGTCCGCACGCTCGTCGCCGGGTTGCCACCGGAACATGACCTGCGGCGGCCGGACCTCGCGCGGGACATCGGCCACATAGTCCGCGAGCTCGGGCCAACCGAGCACGCCGAAGTCGCCGTGCGTGGCGCCGTCGTAGTAGTGCGCGCGGTACGGCGAGCCGGCGGCGCGGATCGCGTCCTCCCACTGGAGGGTGTTCTCGAGGGCGATGTCCTCGGTGCCGGCGTCGAGGAACGTCCGCAGGGTGCGGAGGTTCTCGGCGCGCAGCTGGTCACCCTCCTGGGACCGGACGCCGTCGGTGTTGATGTACCCGCCGCCGGAGACGATGCCCGCGGCGGCGAACAGGTCCGGGTGGGTGGCGGCGAACCGCGTGGTCGCGACGCCGCCCATGGAGTGTCCGGCGACGACGGTGCGCTCCGGGTCCAGCGAGTACGTCACGGCGACGCGGTTCCACACCTCCCAGACGTCCAGCTCGGCCTCGTTGATGAACCAGGTGCCGTCCCCGCGCCCAAGCGGCGTGATGCAGATCGAGCCGCGGTCCTCGCACATCGGACCGTACAGCTCGCCCGCGCCCGTGCCGGCGTAGGAGTTGTGGTTCCCGCCGCCGCCGTGGAGCAGGATCGTCAGCGGCGCGGGCGACCGCCGGTCGTAGCCGGTGGGAACGTAGATCGCGTACGGCTGCACCCTGCCGTAGACACGCGGGCGGTTGTCCGGCGGCATCCCCTGCGGTTCGCGCACGTCGGGCTCGAGGCCCTGGCCGAGGTCCACCGACGAGACGTACCAGCGGGTGGAGAACCCGGTCGGGCGGGGCTGCGGCGTCGTCGCGCCCCTGGCCAGCGCGCGCCAGTCGACGTCGAGCGCAAAGTCGGCGACCGTGCCCTCCGTCAGGGCGGCCGACTGGGCGCCGTTGTTCCAGCGCGTCTCCATGCCGCCGAAGCCTCCGACGAGGTACGGCTCGTCCTCCCGGTCGCGGAAGGCCGCGTTGTAGACGCGGGTGCCACCGGCCGCCTCGGGCGGTGCGGCGAAGCCCGTGCCTGCCTCGTTCGCGACGCCGGCGGCCAGGCGCACGCGCCACTCGCCGTTCACCCGAAGGGCAGTTCTCGGGACGGACAGGACGAACGACCGGGCCTCGACGTCCACGACGAGCTCCGCGCCGGCGTCCAGCAGGTCGGTGCGCGATCCGTCGGCGCCGATGAGCCAGGCGCCGCGGGAGGAGACCACCAGCGTCCGGTCGACGCCGGGCGAGGAGACCCTCGCGTCCGCGGGCCACTCGGCGGTTCCGGTCCCGGCATCGTCGTCGACGTCCAGCGCCCACGCCGCGATGGGCAGGTCCGGGTCCACCAGGCTGTTCCAGTCCACGCGCCAGTACGAGCGCGACCCGGCCAGCCCGATGCCGGCACGGAAGATGTCCGCGCCGTTGGCGACGGCGTCCGGGTCCTCGTAGGAGTAGCGCCCCGCTCCGGTGTCGTCGTACAGCCAGTCCGACCAGAGCAGTGCGCCGTCATCGAGGCGGTGCGTTCCCGAGGTGCGCGGGAAGTCCTCCGAGAACGGCCAGCCATCCGGTTCGGGCAGCGCGGGCTCCGCGGCCAGCGCGGCCGGCGGCACGCCGTCGGGCAGGCCCGCGACACCGCCACCACCACCGTCGGCGGGTGACCCGGCGGCGGCCGGCTCCCCGGTCCCGACGGCGGTGGCGCCCCAGGCACTGGTGCTCAGTGCCAGCGCCCCGAGCAGGGCGAGGGCGCGAAGCGGGCGGCGACTGACGTGAGGCTGCGGCGAGCCGAGGTCCATGGCGCTTCTCCATCGAAGGCGACACTTATCAAGCTACCTGATATCGCACGCACCGTATTGGGTCACCCGGAGACCGTCAACGTCCGCCGCCGCGGCTCTCCGCGCCCCACCATGCAGCTGGGCTCAGTATCAAGTTCCTTGACACTCGATCCACCGTTCGCCATGCTCCTTGCGTCCGCTGTCGTGCCCGCCGCTCACCACCGCGCACGGCCGCCGGACGCGCCGCAACGATGACGTTGAACGATGGAGGCAGCCCGTGAACCGCACGACCCGTCGCCCCCGCACCCGGGTGGCCGGCGTCCTGGCCGCGACGCTCGCCGTCTCGGTGCTCGCCGTCGCGCCGGCCTCCGCCGACGAACCGACCGAGGTCTCGGGCACGCTCGACGACACCACCCCGTACGAGTTCCTCGTCCCACCGGACTGGAACGGCACGGTCTTCGTCGACCTCGACTTCGCGGGCGGGACCGTGACGCCCACCCATCGGGCGCTGCTCGAGGACGGCGCGGCCTACGGCGGCACCAGCCGGGCCGTGACCGGTTGGGACATCTCCCAGGCGATCGACAACCAGGTCGAGGCGGTCCACCGGTTCGCCGCCGAGGCCGGCGAGCCCTCGCGGGTGATCGCGATGGGCGCCTCTATGGGTGGATTCGTCGCCGCCGGCGTCGCCCAGGAGCACCCGGAGGAGATCGACGGCGCGGTCGCGATGTGCGGTGGGCTGTCCGGCGCCGTTGCCCAGTGGAACCAGAAGCTCGACACCGTCTTCGTGCTCTCCGAGCTGACCGACCCCGCCGGCGACCTCCCCGTCATCGACATCCCCGACCGGGACGCGGCCATCGCGGCCTGGCAGGCGCACCTCGCCGACGCCCAGCAGACCCCCGAGGGCCGGGCCCGCATCGCCCTCGCCGCGGCCATCGGCCAGCTCCCCGCCTGGTCGGAGTCGGCACCACGACCCGACCCCCGGGACACCGCCTCCTACCAGGCCGGGTGGTACGGCGCGCTCTCGGGCGACAGCCTCCCCTACATCGGGCAGGCGATGAGCAGCCGCCACACGCTTACCCAGGTGTACGGCGGGAACCCGTCCTGGAACGTCGGGATCGACTACGCCGTGCAGCTGGAGCGGGTCTCCGACGAGGCCCGCGCCGTCGTCGAGCGCCTCTACGGCCAGGCCGGCCTCTCGCTGCAGGAAGACCTCGCCGCCCTGCGCGACGCGCCGCGGATCAGCGCCGACCCGGACGCGCTGACGCGGTTCGCCCGGCTCGACGTCACCGGCGAGCTCGACGTGCCCGTGGTGACCATGAACAACATCGGGGACCAGATCTCCACCGTTGCGCAGCAGCAGGAGTACCAGCGCGAGGTCCGGGAGGCCGGCAACGCGCGGCTCCTGCGGCAGACCTACGTCGCCTCCCCCGCACACTGCGGCTTCTCCGACGCCGAACGTCTCGCCGCGGCGCACCTGTTGCTCGACCGGCTGGACCGCGGCCGGTGGACCGGTGGCGAGTCCAGCGAGGAGATGAACCGCACCGCGGAGTCCTTCGGCCTCGGTGCGGCGCGGTTCCTCACGTACCAGCCCGACCGGTTCAACCGGCCGTACTGATGCCGCCCCGTCCCGGCACTGGCCCGGCCGCTAGGGTCTCAGGAATGGCCGACCTCGAACGCGACCCGCGGGGCTCCCCCGCACCCGCGCGGCTGAACTACACCGCCAACCGGCTCGCGCGCGCGTTCAACAGGGCGGCGGAGAACACCGCCCTGGCCAACGGGGTGACGCTCGCCCAGCTCCTCATGATCCAGGTGCTGGGTGAGGGCGTGCCGCTGTCGAACGCCCAGCTCGCCCGGCGCACGTTCGTCAGCTCCCAGGCCGCCCACATCGTCCTGACCGAGCTCATCGCGCAGGGCCTGGTCGAGTACCGCGACCACCCGACCAACCGGCGGGTCCGGCTCGCCCGGCTCACCGAGGCCGGCTGGGCCGTCCTGGACCGGTGCACCCAGGAGCTGGTCGCCGTCGAGGACGAGCTGCAGCGCCGGCTCGGCACCGCGCCCGGCGACTCCCTGACCGAGATCCTCACGCACACGGCCGACGTGCTGGCCGGCGGCTACTTCGGCGACGCCGAGGCGGAGGCGGCCGCCGTGGCGCGACGGCGCCGGCCCGCCCGTGGGCGCCCGGCACGCCGGAGCTGAGCATTCAGCCGCGGTGTCGCGCCAGCACGAACGCCGCGACGCCGAACGCCGCCGCGCACCCGACGGCGAGCGACACTCGCCCGGAGGTGGCGTCGATGACCGCACCCATGAGCAGTGCCCCGAACGGGGCCATGCCGTAGTTGCCGAGGGTCACCAGCGACATCACCCGGCCGAGCGCCCGCGGCGGCGCCGAGACCTGCGCCGCCGCGTGGAGCACCCCGAGGTAGTAGCCGAACCCGAGGCCGAGGACCGGCCCGAACCACAGCAGCAGCGTCAGCGTGGGCGCGGCGGCACTGAGGAGCAGCCCCATCCCGTACAGGGCCGCGCCACCGGCGAGCGTGCGCACCGAGACCGTCGGGCGTGCCGCGGCGAGCAGCCCGCCGACCACACCGCCGACGGCGTTGAGCGCGTGGATCGCGCCGACCGCGCTCGCGCTGCCCGCGAAGGTCAGGGTGACCGTGGCGGTCAGCACCAGCATGAGGTTCGTCGCGAGCAGCGCGACGACCACGTTCACCACCAGCAACGTGGCGATCCGCCGCTCGCGCAGGAGGTCGCCGATTCGCACCGCGGCGTCCTCGCGCTGGACCGGACGGGGGTACAGGCCGGACGGGCGGATGGCCAGCAGGGACAGCAGGACGAGGACGAACGAGGCGGCGTTGAGCAGCATGCAGCTCGCCGGCCCGAGGCTCTCGAACGCCACCCCGGCGAGCCCCGGCCCGATGGAGCGGGCCGCGGCCTGGGAGATGGTGCTGATCGAGACGGCCCTCGAGAGCAGCGCGGGGCCGGTCAGCTCGACGATGATCGCCTGCGCGGCGACCCGCTCGAACGCGTGCACGGACCCGAGCGCGGCGACGAGCGTGTACAGCAGCCACACCGACGGCGACTCCCCGGCGACGACGACGGCGAGCGCCCCGACGATCGCTGCCGAGGCACCCGCGGCCACCAGCAGGATGGTCCGCGGCGCGATGCGGTCCGCGAGGCGGCCGGCCGGGATGCTGAGCAGCAGGATCGGGGTGAACTGGGCGACCGTGACGCCGCTGAGCGCCGCCGCGCTGCCGGTCACCTCCAGGACCACGAGGGACAGCGCCAGGTTCTGGAACCACGAGCCGGTGTTGGTGGCGACCTGACCGGCGAAGTAGACCGAGAAGTTGCCCCGGCCGAACGCGGCCAGCACTCCCCCGGACCCCGCCCTCATGCCCGGGCCGGGACCCGATCGCGCAGGAACGTGGCGATCCGCTCGGGGATCCGCGCGGCACCGGTCGAGCGCGAGTCGGCGTTGCTGGCGCGGATCTCCAGCACCGGGACCCCGTCGACCTCGAGCGCCTCGGTGATGAGGGTGCCACCGGGAGTGTCGTCCGCGACCAGGTGCACCACGCCGTCGATCCCGTGGGTGCGGGCCTGGTGCACGTACCACTCGCTGGAGAACGGCGGCACGTAGAGCAGGTCGGTGAGGCCGACGAAGCGGGCCGCGAGCGCCCGCACCGGGTCCTCGCCGTACCGCGGGTAGCCGTCCGCGGCGATGGCGAGGTACATCGACCACACGAACACGGCGCCGAACTCCTCGTGGAAGCGGCGGTAGGTGTCGAGGTCGCCCCACAGGCCGCGGCCGATCCACATCAGCCGGCGCCGCTCCTCGGCGCAGACCGCGGCACCGCGGTCGATCCGGGCGGCGATCTCCTCGTGCAGCGACCGGGCGGCGGCCACGGCCCAGGCCGAGCCGCGGTGCCACTGCGGCACCATGACCGCGGGCATGGTGTCGTTCACGAGCACCGGGGTGGGCCGCGCGGCGGCGATGAGGTCGCGGGTGCGGCGGTTCCACTCGGCCTGCTCGTTGCCGCGCGCCATGACCTCGGCCAGTCGGTCCCTCTCCAGCCGGCGGCCCGTGCCGTGCTCGAGCCAGGCGATGAGCTCCTTGATCTCGTCCTGGAGCAGGTCGATCCGGTCCGGGCCGAAGACCTCCTCCCACGCGTGCGGCACGAGGTCCCACCAGCGCGACGGCGCGGGGTCGGCACCCGTGCGGGACAGCAGGAACGCCCGCGTCCCGGGGCGTTCGCCCCACTGCTCGAAGATCTTCTGCGTCACGTCACCACTCTTCTCGGCGACGGCGAACGTCGGCGCGGGGAGCCCGCCCCACGGCTGGTCCTGCTCCGGCAGGTCCTGGGCGCCCAGCGGCATGGCGTCGTACTGCTGGCTGAAGTCCGGCAGCCCGCGGGCGGCGACGCGCGCCATGCTCGCCGGGCCGGCCCGCTTGGCGGCGATGATGGAGGCCCACCACTGGCTGACCACGTAGGGGATGTCGAGGGCGCGGAAGATCTCGTGCGGCACGTCGGCGCTGACGAGGGCCAGCGGCTCGCCCGCTCGCGCGCGCCGCGCCGTCTCGGCGAACCACTGCTTCTGGTGGCGGATCGCCGCGGTGGCCGCGTGGAGCCGGTCGGCGGTCATCGGCCTGCCTCCCTTGCCGTGGCCGCCGCGACGAGCTCGTCCGTGGCCGCGGCGGCCACCGCGAGCGGGTCGTCGCCGATCCGGGTGCGCGCGACGAACGGGATACCCACTCGCCGCAGGGCGGCGTCCTGGACCGGGGCATCCCACGCCGGTGCGTCGTCATGGGCGCGCGCGAGGCACAGCACCCCGCGCGCTCCGGTCCGGCGCACCGTGGCGAGAAGATGCTCCGCGCGCACCGACGACCGGGACCGGCTGGCGGCCGGCGGCCGCCGCGCGTGCCTGCGGGCCAGCGCACCGATCAGGGCGTCCAAGTCGCCGTCGCCATCGCAGCCCCCCTCGTCGGCCGCGTCGATCCACGTCGCGTCCCCGGTGTCGTGGTCCTCGGCGACGACGCAGGCCCCGTGCCGCTCGATCTCCGCGTACACGCTCGCGTCGGGGTGGTTGCTGCCGGTGACCACGATCGGCACAGCGTCGTCGTCGCCTACCTCCCCGGCGATGGCCGCGAGGGCGTCGGTCGGTGGCAGCGTGGCGGCGGCGCGGTACGCGCCGAGCGCGGCGGTCCCCGTGACGTGCTGCCCGGCCCGCCGGTCGCGCAGGCGGGCCAGCGCGGTGCCGACCTGCTCGTCCGAACGCCACGCCTCCGCCAGGTCGTGGCTGGTCGGCCGCCGCCCGGTGAGGCCCGCGCAGAACTCGGCGAGCCGGTGGTAGCTCCGCTCGACGAACCGTACGCGAGGGCCCTCGGGGTCGGGGCGGCCGGTCACCGGGTCGTCGCACCGCGGGGCGTCCAGCAGATGCACCGGGACGGGCAGGTCCCCCCGGTCGGCCAGGACGCGCAGGACGTAGAACAGTCGCAGGTGGGCCGCGGAGTCGTGGCACACCACGAGTCCCGCGAGACCCTCCAGCCGGCCGTCTTTCGGCCCCTCCAGCAGGCCGTCCAGCAGCCGCGCGGCCGCGGCGTCGACGGCGCCGAGCAGGGCCGCCGCCCGCGCCGAGACCGGCCCCGACCAGGCTCCGGACAGCCGCACCGGGACCGCACCGTGCGCGAGCACGACCGGACGCGGGACGTCGTTCCCGACGACGCCGAGCCGCTGCGCCGGCCGGCCCACCTCAGAGCACCCCGGCGCTGCGCAACCGGTCGATGTGGTCGGGGTCGTAGCCGAGCTGCTCGCGCAGGACGGTCTCGGTGTGCTCCCCGAGGCCCGGCGCGGGACGGGTCAGGTCGACGGTGCTGCGCGAGAACACGACCGGCAGGCCGCTGCCGTACAAGCCGTCGTGGTGGCCGAACCGCGGGTGCACCAGGGGCACGACGTCGCCGCGGCTGAGCACCGAGGCATCGCGCACGGCCTCGGCCGTGTCCCGCACCGGCGCCGCCGGCGCACCGTGCCGGTCCAGCGCCTCGAGCACCTCCGCCAGCGCCCGCTCCGCCGCCCAGCCGGCGATGAGGCCGTGCAGCCGGTCGGCGTTCGCGACCCGGGCGTCGCGGGTGGCGAAGTCCGGCGACTCGAGCAGGTCCTCACGGCCCATGGCGCGGAACACCCCCCGGGAGAACGGGTCGGTCGGCGCACACAGGGCGAACCAGCCGTCCACGGCGCGGAAGGTCCCGAACGGGGCGAGCCGCGGCACGTGCGCACCGGTGCGCAGCGGGAAGCCGACGGACTCCAGCGCGTCGAACGGCTCGCACGCGACGAGGGAGGTGAGCGCCCCGAGCATCGAGACGTCCACGTGCTGGCCCTCGCCGGTGCGTTCGGCGTGCAGCACCGCGGCCATGGTGCCGATCACCGCGAAGAGCGGGGCAACGAGGTCCCCCACCGGGAGCCCGAACCGCACCGGCGGCTCGCCCGGCTCGCCCGCGGTCATCATGACGCCGCTCAGCGCCTGGATGATGGTGTCCATCGCCTTGCGGTCCCCGGCGTCACCGGTCGCGCCGAAGCCGGAGATCGAGGTGTACACGATGCGCTCGTTGACCTGCCGCGCCGCCTGGTAGTCGACCCCGAGCCGCCTGGTCACCCCGGCGCTGTAGTTCTCCACGACGATGTCGGCGTCGCGCACCAAGTCGAAGAACACCTGCTTGCTCTCGGGGTGCTTGAGGTTGAGGGTGATGCTCTCCTTGCCCCGGCCGCGCGCCATCATCGAGACGGACATGTCGTCGGGTGACCGGCGAGTCAGGCTCAGCCCGTCCGAGCTGAGGTAGGGCGAGTTGTTCCGCGACGTGTCGCCGCCGCGCTCGGGGTTCTCGACCTTGATCAC
This sequence comes from Georgenia alba, assembly GCF_042665525.1. Lineage (NCBI taxonomy): Bacteria > Bacillati > Actinomycetota > Actinomycetes > Allobogoriellales > Allobogoriellaceae > Georgenia > Georgenia alba. Next base: position 303,886 of record NZ_JBHTCQ010000002.1, on the reverse strand, counting down.
CCGAGCCCCCATCCCGGCCAGCAGCAGCGTGGCGTACGGGCCGGCCAGGGCCGTCGTCAGGTCGATCACGGTCTTGCCCTCGAGCGGAGCGGTCATGGTCACCTCAGTGTTCGGTCTCAACGGTCAGTCGGTCGCCGCGCCAGGCGAACCGGTTCGGCAGCCCGGCATCGCGGGTGATGCGGCGGATGTACTCCCCCACCTGCCCGCCGCCCGCGTCACGGGCGAGCGGCACCGGGGCGGCGTCGTCGTCGATCCGGCACGGCACGAGGCTTGCGGCCACGGCGCCGTCGTCACCGACCTCCAGGGCGGCGATCGCGGTGTTGCGGCTCTCGGGATGGAACGGATACTCGGGCATCGACGGGTCGGGCTCGAAACCGAACAGCGCGGCGCGCCGGCGCGCCCAGGCGGCGCGTTCGGGAACGGCCTCGGTCACGCTGAGCGCGCCGGTGACGGTGGCGAAGTTGCCGAGGCCGTGCAGGATCGGCCGGCCGCGGTAGACCTCGACGCCCTTGAGGATGTGCGCGTGGTGCCCGATGACGGCCGCCGCGCCGGCGTCGATGGCGGCGCGGGCCACCTCGTGCTCGTAGGCGGCGAGCTCGGCGGGCACGTGCACCAGGCCCTTGTGCAGGGCGAGAATGATCGTGGCGTCCGCGGCGGCGTGCCCGGCGATGCGGCGGCGCAGCTCCGCCAGGGACCCCGGCTCGACGACGGTGTGGATCCGGGGCGGGCCGCCGGGGTTCGCGCCGAGCGTCTCGTAGTGCGTCAGGACCTCGACGTGGGCCGCGCCGGGCTTCGTCGCGGTCGCCCAGGTCTCGCGCGGGCCGACGCAGTTCACGCTGAGCACGACGACGCGCCGCCCGCCGTGCTCGACGACGGCCGGCTCCCACGCCGCCTCGAGATCGGGTCCGGCGCCGGTGGTGAGCAGGCCGCGTTCGGCGCAGTGCCGCCTCGTGTCGGCGATGCCGGCGGGACCGAGGTCGAAGACGTGGTTGCCGGCGAGGGTCAGCACGTCGAACCCCGCCGCGGCGACCGCGTCCAGCGCCGACGGCGGCGCCGGACGCGCCGGGACGTCCGTGGTCATGACCTCGCTCGCCGTCGTGTGGGGCACCTCCAGATGCCCGACGACGACGTCCCCCTCGGCGAGCACCGGGGCGGCCGCCCGCAGCAGCGCGGTCGCATCCGGCCGCTCGAGGATGAGGTCACCGGTCGCGTAGATCAGGGTCACGGCTGCTCCGCGGGTGCCGGTGACGCCGAGGAGCGGGCCAGGAACCCGCGCAGCCGGTCCGAACGGGGGGCGGAGAAGAACTCCGCCGCCGGACGGTCCTCGACCACGTGCCCGTCGGTCATGAAGACGCAGCGGTCGGCCACGTCCCGGGCGAAGTCGAGCTCGTGGGTGACCACGACCATCGTCATGCCGGTGGCGGCGAGCGCCTTGATCGTCTGCAGCACCTCGCCCACGAGCTCGGGGTCGAGGGCGCTGGTCGGCTCGTCGAACAGCAGGATCCTGGGGTTGGGCGCCACCGCCCGCGCGATCGCCACCCGCTGCTGCTGACCGCCGGAGAGGTGGCGCGGATAGGCATCCGCCTTGTCCGACAGGCCGACCTTCTCCAGCAGCTCCAGGGCGCGCTCACGCGCGGCGGCGGGCGCGACGCCGTGGACCCTGACCGGTGCCTCGGTGATGTTCCGCAGCACGGTCCAGTGCGGGAACAGGTTGAACTGCTGGAAGACCATGCCCATGCGCCGGCGCTGGCGTTCACGTCCCGCCTCCGTCAGCGGGCGGACGTGGCCGCGGTGCTCCTCGTAGCCGAGCAGCTCTCCGTCCAGGTACATGGCGCCGCCGTCGATCGACTCCAGCAGGTCGATGCAGCGCACCAGGGTGGACTTGCCGGACCCGGACGGGCCCAGGACGGCGACCACCTCGGACGGGTGGACGGCGAGGTTCACGCCGTCGAGCGCGGCGAGGTCGCCGAACTGCTTGGTGACGTTGACGACCTCGAGCAGCGGGCTGCGCTCCGCCGTCGTGCGTGCCTCGTTCACGCTCCCGCCTCCAGCCTGGCGCGCCGCGCCGGCGCGGTCCGTTCGGTGCCCCGGCCGAAGTGCCGCTCGACCCGTCGCTGCACCAGGGTCAGCAGGGTGACGACCACGAGGTACCAGACGACGGCCACGATCAGCATCGGCACGACCTCGTACGTGCGGTTGTAGATGACCTGGACCGAGTGCAGCAGGTCGCCCATCGCGATGACGCTCACCAGTGAGGTGCCCTTGAGGAGGGCGATGACCTGCGAGCCGGTGGGCGGGATGATCACGCGCATGGCCTGCGGGAGGACGATGCGGCTGAAGGTGTGCCACCGGCTGAAGCCCATCGCGGCCGCGGCGTCGCGCTGACCCTGGTCGATCGAGAGGATGCCGGCGCGGATGATCTCCGCCATGTAGGCCGCCTCGTGCAGCGACAGCCCGATGATCGCCGCGGTGAGCGGCGTGATCAGGTCGTTCGTGGACCAGCCGAACAGCTCCGGGCCGCCGGGCAGGCCGATGGAGATGCGCGGCAGCAGGTAGGCCAGGTTGAACCAGAAGATGAGCTGCACCAGGGGCGGGACGCCGCGGAAGAACCCGACGAAGACGATCGATGCGACCCGGGCCGGGACGAAGCTGCTCAGCTGCCCGGCCGCCAGCACGGTGCCCAGGATCGAGCCGAGCACCATGCCGATCACGGTGAGCAGCACGCTCATCACGAGCCCGAGCAGGACGCTCGGGTGGAACAGGTACTCGGCGACGACGTGCCACTCGAAGCGCTCGTTGGTCACCAGGAACGCGATCACCGCGAGCGCGACGACGGCGAGCACCACCGTGCCGACGATCCGCCAAGGATTGACTCGGCTCCGTGCCGCCGCCACGTCGACGGTCCGAGGACCGGCCGCGGCGGCCGTTGCGTGCGACATCGGGGACCTCCGCAGACCTACTGGCCGCTCATCGGGTTGAGCGTGGGCGCGTCGACCATGACGTCCTCGAGGCCCCACTCGCCCATGACCCGTTCGTACTCGCCGTTCTCGAAGATGGCCTCGAAGGCGGCGTGCATGGGTTCGGCCAGGCCGTTGCCCTTGGGCATGAACATGGCGAGCTGGTCGGTGCCTGCGCCCTGCTCGTCCGTCTGGACGATGTACTCGTACGTGCCGGGGTCGCTCGCCTGGAGATCGAGCGCGGCCGACTCGGTGGTGCCGGCGTAGTCGGCCCGGTCGGAGTTGACGGCGAGGAAGGTCGAGTTGGTGTCGTCGAAGCCCATGAACTCCGCCGGCTCGAGCCCCTCGCCCGCGCACCACTCGTTGTAGAGCTCGAGCTGGCTCTCCGTGACCGAGCCGGTCACGCCGGCCACGCGGGCACCGCAGAGTGCGGTCGGCTCGCCGAGCTCGTCCTGCCGCTCGGCGGAGTAGACGTAGGACGTCCGGGTGGTCATCCAGACCACGGCGTCGAAGTCCGCCTCCCGTTCCGGGGTCGTGCGGACGGGGCCGTTGAAGGCGTCGTACCGGCCGGAGAGCATCCCGGTGAGGATCGCGTCCAGGCCGCTGGTGAGCTGTGGCTCGAACGGGACGCCGAGCTGCTCGGCGAGCGCGACCTGCAGGTCGGGGTCGATCCCGGTGACCTCGCCGCCGTCCTCGACGGTGCGGTACGGCGGGTGGGTGTCGGTCGCGATCGTGATGGCGCCCGCGTCCTGGATCTCCGGGGGAAGCTGGTCGTACAGGGGCGCGTCCGGGTTGACCTCACCCGATGCGCCCGGCGAGCCGCCGCCGGCGTCACCGCCGGTATCGCCGCCGCCGGTGCCCGACGTGCATGCGGCGAGGGCGAGGAGCACGCCCGCGACCGCGGCGGTGGGAGCCAGTCTTGTCCGTGTCATGACATCTCCACATCGTCGTGGTTGGAGGGGTTCACGGCCGAGTCATGCGCAACGGAAAATATCATAGAACTTGATACTCCGTCCGGGCTGCGACGGCCGCGATGAATCGTTGACGCCTTCAACGATCACTGCCATCCTGGCGCACACACCACATCGCTCGAGGCAGTGACGCAGCAGCGACAGGCAACACTTTTCCGCCCGATCGACCACGTAGGTGTGGTCGGTTGTCACGAACTCCATCTCCCCTCCCGACACGAAGAAGAAGGTCGCGTCCCATGAAGAAGAAGCAGATCGTCGCCGCGGCGCTGGGCGCGGCGATGGCCGCCGCCCTCGCCGCCTGCGGCGAGAGCCCGAACGCCCGCGGCGGGGACGACGCGCTCGTGCTGGCGGCGGTGCCCGCGGAGGCCAGCGAGGAGCTCGAGGCCTCGTTCGAGCCGGTGGTTGCCGCCCTCGAGCACGAGCTCGGTCGCGAGGTCACGTTCGAGGCCGTCAGCAGCAACAGCGGTGTCATCGAGGCGCAGGTCTCCGAGCGCGTGGACATCGCCGTCTACGGCGCGTTCAGCTACTTCCTCGCCAGCACCAGGGCGGACGTCACCCCGGTCGCCGTCGACGTCCTCGGCCCTGGCATGGACCCGGGCGTCCCCGCCTACGGGGTGGTCCCTGCCGGTTCGGACATCACCTCCCTGGGCGACGCCGCCGGCGCGGACGTGTGCTTCACCGACCCGGCGTCCACCACCGGGTACCTGGCTCCGGCAGCGGGGCTGATCGAGGCCGGCGTCGACCCGGAGGCCGACGTCAGCCCGACGTACGCCGGCGGTCACGACACCGCGCTCTCCTCGATGCTCGCCGGCGACTGCGACCTGGCGTTCGCGGCCGCCACGTTCGTCGACGTGCTCCTCCCGGCCAGGGGTGAGCTCGACCCGGACGAGGTCGAGGTCGTCTGGGAGTCCTCTGTGGTCCCCGGCCCGCCGTTCGTCGTCGGCAACTGGCTGGACGAGGAGCTGCGGACCCAGATCACCGACGCACTCACCAGCTACGACGCCGTCTCTGCCGCCGAGGCGGGCTTCTGCGAGGGCGCCGAGCAACCGGCCCCCGAGCCGTGGGGCGACGTCGCGGGAGAGCCGTCCTGCATGTGGGGTGGCACCGGCGCCTATGCGTTCGTGCCCACCGACGACGCCGCGTACGACCCGATCCGGGAGATCTGCGAGGTCACCGAGGCGGAGGTCTGCACCGAAGGTGACTGACACATCGCCCACGCGCGTCCGCCTCGCCGACGTGACCAAGTCCTTCGGTGCCGGCCCGGTGCTGGACCGGGTCGGCCTCGACGCCGCCCAGGGCGAGTTCGTCGCGCTCGTGGGCCCTTCCGGCGCGGGGAAGTCCACGCTGCTGCGGCTTCTCAACGGCATGCACGCGCCGGACTCCGGCACGGTCGAGGTCCTGGGGACCGACCCGGCAGCCTGCTCGCGGCGAGCGCTGCGGACACTGCGCCGCGACGTCGGCTTCGTCTTCCAGGACTTCGGCCTGGTGGGCCGCCTGACCGCGCTGGAGAACGTCCTCATGGGTGCGCTGGCCACGCTCCGGCTGCCCCGGTACGGCGTGATGACCTACCCGGCGAGCCTCCGGGCCCGGGCCGTGGAGAACCTCGAGCGGGTGGGCCTGGTCGAGCATCGCTTCCAGCGGTGCGACACCCTCTCCGGCGGTCAGCAGCAGCGGGTGGCCATCGCCCGGACGCTGATGCAGGACCCGCGGGTCATCCTCGCCGACGAGCCGGTCGCCTCCCTCGACCCGGCCACCTCGGTGGCCGTGCTCGACGTCCTCGGCCGCATCGCGAAGGAGGACGGCCGGACGGTGCTGTGCTCCCTGCACCAGGTCGACCTCGCGCTCCAGGTCGCGGACCGCGTGGTCGCGCTGCGGGGCGGGCACAAGGTCCTCGACCGGCCGGCGGGCGAGCTCGACGAGGCCGCCATGCGCGCGGTCTACGCCGCCGAGGCCGGGCATGGCTGAGACGGCAGTGGCGCAGCCCGTCCGGGCCGGGTCGGCCGCGGGCGCGGCGCCCAGGTCCCAGGCCTGGCTCGTCGCCCTGCTGCCGGTCGTCTACGTGGGCGTGTCCCTCTTCGGCTTCTGGTGGATCGACGTCTCCCCCTCGTCCCTCGTCGCCGGGTGGGAGGACACCCGGAACCTGCTCGGCCGGATGACGCCCCCCACGTTCGGCTCGCCGGCGACGGTTGCGCGCCTGGTCCTGGAGACTCTGCTGATCGCGGTCGCGGGGACGTCCCTGGCAGCCCTGGCGTCCGTGCCGCTCGGTGCCGTCTGCGCGGCGACCTGGACGGGCAACCGCGTGGTGCAGGGTGCGGCGCGCCTCGTCGTCGTCATCACCCGTGCCATCCCCAGCCTGGTGTTCGCGATCATCTTCGTCCGGCTCTTCGGCATCGGCCCGATGGCCGGCGGGCTCGCCGTCACGGTGCACTCGGTCGGGATGATCGCCAAGCTGTACGCCGACCACCTCGAGGAGCTCGACCGACGCCCCCAGGACGCGGTGACCGCGACCGGTGCGGGCCGCCTCCAGACGTTCGTCGCCACCGTGTTCTCGCGGTCGTTGCCCGCGCTCACCGGGATCGTGCTGTACCGGCTCGACATCAACATCCGCGCCTCCGCGGTGCTCGGCATCGTCGGCGCCGGAGGGATCGGCGTGGCCCTGCAGACCGCGATGGGCAGCCTGGACTACCGCCGCGCCGCCGGGATCGTGCTGGTCATCATCGGCCTCATCCTGCTCCTCGAGGTCATCTCCGTCACGGTGCGACGTCGCCTGTCCGTGCACCGCCACTCCGGCACCACCGCCCACCTGCTGCCCGCCGGCCGCGTGCCACACGCGGTCGGCTGGGACGGGCCACGGCGGCGGCGCCTCGCGCTCGGTCTCGCCGTCGTGGCGCTGTTCGCCGTCTCGCTCTGGTCGCTCGACGCCGACCTCGCCCGCGTGCGGGAGTCGATCCCGGCGGTGGGGCGGCTGCTCACTGGGATGGTGCCGCCCGCGCTCAGCGGCGCCGTCTTCCTCGGGGTGCTGGAAAGCCTGCTCATGGCGATCAGCGCGACCACCGTCGGGGTCGTGGCCGGCCTCGTCCTCGCCGTGCTCTCGACCGACCTGCTGGTCCGGAGTCGCGCGTTCAACGGCGCGGTGCGGCTGGTGGTCGTGCTCATGCGCGGCGTCCCGGACCTCGTCTTCGCGCTGCTGTTCGTGGCCGCCCTCGGGCTCGGCCCGTTCCCCGGCTTCCTGGCGCTGGCGATCTCGTGCACCGCCCTAGCGGCGAAGTTCTTCACGGACGCGCTGGAGAGCCTGGACCCGCTGCCGCGCGAGGCGCTGGAGGCCACCGGGGCCTCCCGCGTCCAGGTGTTCGTCAGCGCTGTCTGGCCGCAGTTCGTGCCCTCCTTCCTCGGCAACGGCCTGTTCACCTCCGACCTGGCGCTGCGTGAGTCCACCGTGCTCGGCATCGTCGGCGCGGGCGGTATCGGGTTCCTGCTGCACGAGTCGGTCGGCACGCTCCGTTACGAGACCACCAGCGCGATCCTCGTCCTGCTCGTCGTCGTGGTGCTCGGCATCGAGTCGGCGGCCCGGTGGGTCCGGCGGAAGGTCTTCTGAGGTGACCGGAAAGGTGGATGAGAACGATGAGTGACCAGATCCCGCCGGGTGGCTGCCCCGTCCGTGACTCCGAGTGGGACCCCACCGAGCCGGAGACCTTCGGCAGTGCCCAGGTCACGTACGCCCGGTTGCGGCGGGACAACCCGTTCCCGTGGAGCGAGGCGTTCGGCGGCTTCTGGTCCGCGACCACGTACGACGACGTCGTCGCCATCGCACGCGACACGGAGACCTTCAGCACCGCCACCCAGAACGTGGTCCCGCACGTGCCGCGCACCGCCCGCCGGCCGCCGCTGCACTACGACCCGCCGGAGCAGACCGCCTTCCGCGAGGTGATCGATCCGAGCTTCCGCCGGGCCGAGGTGAAGGCGCTGGAGCCCCGCTTCACCGCGGCGGCCGAGACACTGCTCGACCCGTGGCTCGCGCACGGGGCCTGCGACTACGCCCAGGACGTCGCGATGCCCTACGTGGCGCAGTGCTTCGCCGAGTACCTCCGGGTGCCGACCGAGGTCGCGCTACGGGTGCGGGAGATCGGGGTGCGGTACGCCTTCGCGATCCAGGACATGGACAAGCTGGCCGTCCTGGCCGCCAGCGACGAGCTCTACGCCATCGCCCGAGACCTCTACGACGCCGACGACCCCGGCACCCTGGTGCGGGATCTGCGCCGGGCGGCGACCGACCCGGACAACGCGGTGGTCACCGAGCAGACCGCCGTCGCCACCGTCCGGCAGCTGATCGTGGCCGGGATGGGCGCACCGCAGGCGGTGCTCGGCAGCGCCGTCGCCCACCTCGCCCAGGATCCCAACCTGCAGGACCGGCTGCGCCGGGACCGGGCGCTGCTGCCCGCCGCGGTCGAGGAGCTGCTGCGCCTGTACGCGCCGTACCGGGTGTTCGCGCGCACCGCGAACCGCGACGTGGAGGTCCGCGGCCGGCTGGTCCGCGCGGGTGAGCCGATCACCCTGATCTACCCGTCGGCCAACCGTGACGAGACGAGGTTCGACGACGTCGACACGTTCCGGCTGGACCGCCGTCCGAACAAGCACCTCGCGTTCGGCCGCGGCGCGCACCGCTGCCCCGCGGCGTCCATGGGCCGGTCCGAGCTCGTCATCGCCCTGGACGTGCTGCTGACCCGCACCGCGTCCTTCGGGCTCGACGGCGAGGTCGAGATGATGAACTGGCTCGAGTTCGGGCCGCGCTCGGTGCCGCTCCGCCTGGTGCCCGCCACCGAGGACGCGCCATGAGCGAACGAGCCGCTCACCTCCCCCGCCGCCAGCGGGGGGCGCAGCCGCAGCGGCTGCTCACCACCCTGCTCGGGGACTACTGGTTCGCGCGCTCGGACCCGCTGCCCTCGGCGGTCCTGGTCCAGCTGCTCGGCGAGTTCGGCATCACCAGCGCGAGTGCCCGGGCGGCGATCCAGCGGCTGGCGGCCAGGGGCTTCCTGGTCAGCGAGCGGCGCGGCCGGCAGACGTGGTACGCGGTGCCGCCCAAGAGCGAGGACGTGATCCAGCGGCACGTGCGCAACGTGTTCGGCCCGCCCGGGCCGGAGTCGTGGGACGGGCAGTGGACGGTCGTGTCGTTCTCGGCACCGGACCCCGGTACCCGCCGGCTGCTGCGCGAGTCCCTGCGGCGGCTGCGGTTCGGGCGGCTCGACGACGGTTCCTGGATCTCGCCCTGGCACCGACCGGACGAGCTCGCCACGCTCGATGCCCACGCCACCACGGGCCGGCTCACGGTCTTCCGGGGCCAGCACGTCCCCCTCGGCGGCGAGCGGGACCTCACCGAGGCGTTCGACCTGGACTCCATCGCGGCGCGGTACCGAGCGTTCACCAAGAAGGTCCGCGGCGTCGACGCCGAGCCCGGCGCGTCCGACCCGTCGCGGGCGCTCCGCGTCCGCACCGAGACCATGGCGGCCTGGCGGCGTGTCATGGCCGACGACCCGCAGCTCCCCGAGCAGCTGCTGCCGCCCGGGTGGCCCGGGACGGCGGCGCGCGCCGCCTGCGTGCGGATCTACGACGGGCTCGGCCCGACGGCGCAGCGGCGGTTCCGCGGCATCGTCGCCGAGCACGCCCCGGACCTCGCCGGTCTGGTCACCCACCACACCTTCCGGGGCCACCGTGCCGAGACCGCCCCCACCGGTCGAAGGAGATCGCCGTGAGACCTCTCATCGCCACCGCCGCCGCCGTCGGCCTCACGCTGCTGGCCGCCACGCCCGCCGTCCCACAGGCCGCCGTACCGCCGGCCGCCGGGGCGTCCTCGACCGTGACCGGCGAGCTGGACAGCGGCGCCCAGTACGTCCTGGAGGTCCCCGAGAGCTGGAACGGAACCCTCCTGGTCTTCAGCCCCGGGTACATCGGCGGTGACGGGGGCGGGCCCGCGGAGAGCGCGCCGTCCGCCGCCACGCGTTCGTGGCTGCTGGCCGAGGGGTACGCCCTGTCCGGCTCGCAGCCGCCCACCGCCGGCTGGGCGGTCGCGGACCTGCTGCGGGACCAGGACGACGTCGTCGCCGTCGCGGCAGAGCACCTCGGAGCACCGGACCGCACCATCGCCTGGGGCACGTCCATGGGCGGGCTGACGTCCGCGGCCCTGCTCGAGGTCCATCCGGAGGTGTTCGACGGCGCCCTTCCCCTGTGCGGGTCGGTCGCCGGGGCGGTCGGGATGCTCAACGCCGGGCTGGACGCCTCGTTCGCGTTCCGCACCCTGCTCGCCCCGGACAACGAGGCGATCGAGCTGGTCGACGTCGACGACGAGGTCGGCCGTGCGGCCGCGGCGCGAGAGGTGCTCGACGCCGCGCAGGGCAGCGCGGCCGGTCGCGCACGAATCGCCCTGGCCGCGGCCTTCGCCCAGCTCCCCACCTGGACCGAGCCCGGCACCGACCGGCCCGGCCCGCGCGACTGGGCCGCGCAGCAGGAGCAGCAGTACGCGGCCTTCATGTGGTCCGTCTTCTCGCCGCGGCAGCCCTTGGAAGCACGTGCCGGCGGCAACTTCTCCTGGAACACCGGCGTGGACTACCGCGAGCAGCTGGCACGGTCCGGGAACGTCCGGCTGGTCCGCGCGCTGTACCGGGACGCCGGGCTGGACCTCCAGGCCGATCTGGACCGCCTGAACGCCACCGAACGCATCGAGGCCGACCCGGACGCCGTGGAGTACATGCTGGCGAACGCCACGCCGAGCGGCGACATCGCCGACCCGGTGCTGACGCTGCACGAGTCCGGCGACACCGCACCGACCGTCACCCAGGCGAGTGCCTATGCCGACGCCGTCGCCGCGTCCGGGAACGCCCGCCTGCTCCGGCAGGCGTTCGTCGACCGTCCCGGCCACTGCGGCTACACCGCCGCCGAGACCCTGGCCGCGCTGACGGCGCTCGAGGACCGCATCACGACCGGTCGGTGGGGTGACCTGGCGACGAGCGCGTCACTCGACGCGCGTGCGGCCCGGATCGACGCAACCAGCCCGATCGACCTCGGTACCGCCGAGTTCGCTCGCCTTCGCGTCGACGACTTCCTCCGCCCGTACTACCCGGTCCGGGACCGCTGAGCGCCCCCAAGGTGATGGAGTGCCGTTTGCGAGAGACTGGCAGCCCGAATCGAGAGTCGAGGAGCGAATAGTGGAGATCTCAGGCAAGGTGTTCGTCGTCACCGGAGCCGGCAACGGCATCGGCCGCGAGGTGGTGCTCGCCCTGCTCGGCCGCGGCGCCCGGGTCGCCGGCGTCGACGTCAGCGAGGCGGGTCTGGCCGAGACCACCAAGCTCGCCGACGCCGGTACGCGGCTGTCGACCCACGCCGTCGACCTGACGGATCGCGCCGCCGTCGACGCGCTTCCCGAGGCCGTCACGGCCGCGCACGGGCAGGTGGACGGTCTCCTCAACGTCGCCGGCATCATCCAGCCGTTCGTCCGCGTCGAGGACCTGACCCACGAGCAGATCGAGAAGGTCATGGCGGTGAACTTCTGGGGTGTCGTCAACTCGGTCAAGGCGTTCCTGCCGCACCTGCTCGGGCGGCCCGAGGCCGCCCTGGTCAACGTCAGCAGCATGGGCGCGCTCGCGCCCGTGCCCGGGCAGTCGGCCTACGGGGCGTCCAAGGCGGCGGTGAAGCTCTTCACCGAGGGCCTGTACGCCGAGCTCAAGGACACGCCCGTCAGGGTCACGGTCGTCTTCCCCGGCGCGGTGGCCACCGGCATTGCCACGAACTCTGGTGTGGACATCGCGGGCCGGGACCAGCCGGCGGAGCAGACGACGCCGAAGACGACTCCGGCGCCGCTCGCCGCCCGGCAGATCGTCGAGGCGGTGCAGAGCGGCCCCTACCGCATCACCATCGGCAGCGACGCACGGATGCTGGACCGGTTCGCCCGCCTCGCCCCGCGGCGGGCCACCGAGATGATCGCGGACAAGATGAGGTCGCTGCTCGGTGACCGGGGTGCTGGTAGCGAACGTCCGAGCGCGTGACCGCCACGGCCTGGTGCGCCGCTACCTCACCTCGAAGTCCAGGAAGTTCTCCGACAGCACCTCACCGCCGCCGTCCATGACGGACATGGTGAGCCGGTGGGCGCCGGGTTCCGCGTCGGCCGGGATGTCCCAGACGACGTTGTCCGCCTGCTCCACCGAGTCGGCCGGCAGCGTGCCCGAGAAGGTCCGCCCGGTTACGGGCTCGCTCGCCCCTCCCGCCCGGATCTCCCAGGCGATCCGGGCGCCGTCGTACGCGGTGTCGACGTCGTTGGTCACCCACAGCTTCCCAGCGAACGTGCTACCGCGGGTGTAGACCTTCTCGCGACCGAGCACGTACGGGGACGCGTCGCGCTCGAAGCTGACGAGCACCCGCGTGTAGACGGCCTTCATCCAGTCGTAGACCTTGTACGGGCGCCGGTAGTAGTCGAGCAGCCCCGAGCCGATGATGGGGCACGAGTCGCTCCAGTAGTAGAGGTACATGGAGGCGACCGGGCCGTACTTGCGTTGCCGGAAGAACTCGATCTGCTCCTTGACCACCAGCGCCTCGTACGACTGGTAGTTGTCGATGAACTCCTCGAGCGAGCTGCCCAGCTCGACCTTGGCCCCCTTGAACGCGAGGTCGTAGAAGAGGCCGTGGTACTCCCACGTGTCCCAGTCCGGCGGCCAGAGCTTGTCCTCCGGGATGAAGGTCCTGAGCGTCTCCAGGTTCGGGATCGACGCGGCGCCGAACTCGACGATCTGCGGTTGGACGATCGTCGTGTGCATGTCCTTGTCGCCCGGCTGGACACCACCGATCATGAGGTTCTGCGCGCCCTCGCGATAGTCGCCGAGGTGGATCCACCGCGTCGGGTCGACGGTCCCGAGGGTCTCCTTGAGGATCTGGCACAGCCGGAAGTAGTTGTTCGGCTTGTCCGGGAGCAGGTAGATCTCCGGCTCCTTGAAGACCGACCACATGCCCAGGCTCGCGTGGTTGACGAGCATCTCGCCCATGTCTCGGATCATCTCGGACGCACGCGCGATGAAGTCGTCGCTGTCGGAGACGCAGTAGTGCAGCGGGAACACCTGCCAGACGAGGAACCCCAGCTCGTCGCACATCGTGTAGAAGTCGTCCGGCTCGACGTGGCTGCCGATGCGGATCGAGTTGATCTGCATGTCGAGCATCTTCTGCAGATCCGCGTCCCACAGCTCCCGGTTGCCCTCGCTGAGCCACTGCGACGTGATGTAGCGCATCCCGCGCAGGAAGATCCGCTTGCCGTTGAGGTACCACTGGCCGGTGGCGTCGTCGTGCCGAATCTCCTTGATGCCGAAGCTCTGGTCGAGATGGTCCTCGTGCACCCGCACGGTCGCGGTGTACAGGTCGGGCCGACCGTGGTCCCATGTCCACCACAGCCGCGCCTCGGGCACGGTGAGGACCAGCTTGACGACAGAGCGCCCCGGCGGCAGCACGAGGGTGCGCTCCCCGCCGCGGGTGGCGGGCCCGTCGAAGGTCTTCGGGGTGATCGTGAGGTCGGCACGGGCGACGACGGTCTCCCCGGTCGTGTTGACGACGGTCGCGTCGACGGCGACGAGGCCCGTGCCGTCGGGCTTGTCGAGCTGGTCGCCCAGCCAGTCCTTCTTGATGCCGATGCGCGTGAAGATGCGGACGTTGTCGACGTAGACGTCGGGGCGGGCAACGAGGTCGATGCTCCCCCACGGCCCGCCGGAGGTGCCGTCCTGGCGGAACTTCGTCATCGACCCAGGGCGGTGCATCGCGTCGATCATGTGGCCCTTGATCTGGCTGATCGCCACGGCTTGATGCCGCTGGTACTCGTCCGAGAGCGGGTTGTCCGAGAAGACCGCCTGGACGTACTCCGTCTCGTCCCGAGGCGCGCCGTCCTTGAGCACGATCACGTTGTCGCCTCCCGGGTCGACGACGTCGGTGATGTCGAACTCGAACGGGTTGAACATGCCCTCGTGATGGCCGAGGTAGACGTCGTTGACCCACACGTCGGCGTAGTAGTCCACAGCCTCGAACCGCACGAAGAGACGTTGGCCGGCCAGGTCGGCCGGGACGGTGAAGTGTCGCCGGAACCACACGGTCCCGAAGAAGTCCCCGATCTCGGTCAGGTACCAGTTGGTCGGCAGGTCGAGCTCGGGCCAGTCGCCGTCGTCGTGGGCAGCGCGCGCGTACTCGCTCGGCGCGCCGTCGGACGCCTTGTACCCGTCTTCCAGGCGGTACTTCCACGTGCCGTCGAGGGTCGCGGTGGCGCGTCCCTGATGGAGTGAGATCACGGTTCTCCTTCTGTTCTCGTGGTGCGGATCAGGTCGGAGGCCGGGAAGGCGGCGGAGCCCGACGGAGCCCCCGTCATCCCTTGGCTCCCGTCGTCGCGATGCCCTCGACGAGATACTTCTGCGCCGCGATGAAGAACCCGACGACGGGCGCCAGGGCCGCCATGGACATCGCGAACAGGGCGCCGTGCGAGGACTGGCCCGTGGCGTCGAGGAAGTTCCGCACCGCGATCGGCACGGTGTGCATGACCGGCTCGTTGAGGTAGATCAGCGGCGTGAAGAAGTCGTTCCACGTCCAGATGAAGGTGAAGATCGCCGTCGTCGCCAGCGCCGGCAGCGTCAGCGGCATGATGATGCGCCAGTAGATGCGGAACGGCCCGCAGCCGTCGATCTTGGCCGCCTCGTCCAGCTCCCGCGGCAGCGAGCGGATGAACTGCACCATGAGGAAGATGAAGAACGCATCGGTGGCGAGGAACTTCGGCAGGACCAGCGGCCAGAACGTGTCCACCCACCCGATCGCAGAGAACATGACGTACTGCGGGATCACGACGACGTGGTACGGCAGCATGATCGTCAGCAGCACGACGCCGAGGATCCAGCCCGCGGCGCGGAAGTTCAGTCGCGCGATGGCGAACGCGGCGAGGGAGCAGGAGAACAGGTTCCCGACGACGCTGGCGAGTGCGACGAACAGCGAGTTCTGGAAGTACACGTCGAAGCCGTACTCCAACGCCGTCCAGCCCTCGACGTAGTTCTCCAGCGTCCAGTGCTCAGGCCAGAGTCCGGGGCTGGAGAAGATCTCGTTCTGGGGCTTGAACGAACTCGACAGCATCCACAGCAGCGGGTAGAGCATCACCACGAGCGCTGCGATCAGCGCGATGTGCTTGAGCATCTGCTTGAAACGCGACGGCGTTGGGCCGGTCGACGTGGGGTGCGGCGCCTCGGCCGCCTTCCGGCTGCGTTCGCGTGCCTGGAGCACGGTCATGGTTATCGCCCGTCCCCGTAGAAGACCCAGTAGCGCGACCCGATGAAGTTCGCGGCGGTGAAGATCCCGATCCCCAGCAGGAGCACCCATGCCATGGCGGACGCGTAGCCCATCTCGAACTGCACGAATCCGCGCTGGTAGAGGTACAGCGTGTAGAACAGCGTCGAGTCGACCGGACCGCCGCTCCCGCCACTGACGATGTAGGACGGTGTGAACGCCTGGAAGGCCTGGATGAACTGCAGGACGACGTTGAAGAAGACCACCGGAGTCAGCAGCGGCAGCGTGATCCGGAAGAACTGGCGGACCCGGCCTGCGCCGTCGACCGAGGCGGCCTCGTAGTACTCGCGCGGGATCTGCCGCAGTCCCGCGAGGAAGATGACCATCGGGGAACCGAACGTCCACACATTGAGCACGATGAGGGTCGACATCGCCCACTGCGGGTTGCCGATCCAGCTGATCCCTTCGATCCCGAACAGGCCGAGGAAGGCGTTGAAGATCCCTTCCGAGCCGAACACCTCCCGCCAGAGGATGGCGATCGCCACGCTGGCCCCGAGCAACGACGGGAGATAGAAGGCGCTGCGGTAGATGCTCATGCCGCTCAGGCCCCGGTTGAGCACGAGCGCGAGCGCCAGCGCGAACGCCAGCTGCAAGGGCACCGAGATGAAGACGTAGCGCAGCGTCACACTCACGGAGGTGAGGAACTTCGGGTCCTGGAACAGCTCCCGGTAGTTCTCGAGCCCGACCCACGTCGGCATGGCGACCAGCGGGTAGTCGGTGAACGAGATGACCAGCGAGGCGATCATGGGGATGGCCGTGATGCCGACGAAGCCCAGCAGCCAGGGGAGCAGCATGATCCAGGCCGCCCGGGCCTCGAGTCGGTTCTGCCTCGAGATCGGAGTCTTCTTGGTCATCGCATCCGTTTCATCGGTGCTCGCTCCGACGCTGCTTGCACCCCCGGGCGGGCGCGGCCGGGTTCGCGTGAGCGATCCGTCCGCTTCCCGCATCAGGCGCCGATCGCGGCAGCGAGGTCGTCGACAAGGCGGGCTCCCGCTTCGGCCGGCGTGAGGTCTCCGAAGGCGACGGCGAGGCCGACCTCGCTCATGATCGTGTCGGACTGGCCGCTGCCCGGCGGGCGTGGCGTCGCGAAGACGGAGATGGGCTCGACCTCGGCGGCGAAGTCCATGACGCGCTGGTCGACCTCCGAGAGCTGCCCCTCGACGGCCTCCGCCCAGTTGCTGTTCCCGGGTGTGCCGAGCTCGAGACCGAAGATCTCGTTGGCGCGGGGGTCATTGACGAAGAAGTCGATGATGCCGGCCCCCTCCGCCCGGAGGCTCGAGCTCTCGTTGACGCAGGCGTAGCTGCCGATGACGAAGGCGACCGGCTCGGCACCGATCTGGGGGAACGGGGCGAGTCCGAGCGGGTTCCCCTCGCCGAGCGCGGTCTGGAACGTGACGAGCTGGTTCGAGTTCTGCACATGCATGGCGGCGTTCGCCTGGGCGAAGATCGTGTCCTCGAACGGCGCGTTCTGGTTCTCCGACGCCGACTCCGCGGACTGGCACAGGCCCTCGTCGAGCATGTCGCGCCAGTACTGGAACCACTCCTCGGCGTCCCGGGCGTCGAAGTTGAGGGCGGCCGAGGCGTCCGGCGCGAACATGCTCTTGCCGTTCTGCACGAGCATCGTCTCGAACGGCGGCCCCGCGATCGCCTGGTAGGTGGTGCCGGTCTGGTTGTCCTCGAGGGCGTCGCGGAAGCCCTCGCACGCCTCGTAGAAGGTGCTCCAGTCCCAGTCCACCGAAGGCAGCTCGATCCCGGCGTCCTCGAACATCCGCCGGTTGTACATCGTCGCCGGGATGGTGGCGCCGATCAGCAGCATCACGAGGGTGCCCTGGTAGCGCCCGGCCTCGAGCGAGGCGGAGGAGAAGTGGGACAGGTCGAGGTGTCCCTCGTCGGCCAGTGCCTCGAGGTCGGCGAGCTGGCCATGCTGGGCATAGTCGGCGACCTGGCGCTCGGTCACGTGCAGCACGTCGGGGGCGTTCCCGCCGGCGAACTGCGTGGGCAACCGTTCGAAGTAGCCGTCGTAGTCGGCGTACTCGCGCTCGATCGTGGTGCCCGCGTTCTCGGACTCGTAGAGGTCGTAGATCTCGTTGAACTTGGCGTGCCTGACGTCGCCTCCCCACCATGAGACGCGCACGGTGGCACCACCGCCGCCGCCGGTGCCGCTGTCGCGGGTCCCGGTGCACGCGGAGAGCGCCATGAGACCGGCGCCGAGCGCGGTCGCACCGGACATCCTGAGGAAGGTCCTTCGATCGTTGTGCTGAACCACGGTGAACTCCTTCGGTCACGGCCAGGACGATGATCAGGAGCGATCTATATGGCGGGCGAAACTGGCTACCGCCGACATCCGGTCAACCTCGAGCGGTGTCGTGATCTGGCGGGCCGTTCCTATCCGATCGGATCGGATCGGAAGTTACTCCTCGCCCACTACCCGCGCAAGGGTCTGTCCGCAGACGAGGCGGGTGCATGTGGCAGTGACTCCATCGCACAGTCGAGGACGGCCTCAGCGACCACGAGTGCCGCGAGCCCGTCCCGCGCCGTCGGATGGGTGACGTCCCGGCCGCGGGCAAGATCGACAAACGCAGAGTTCTCGCCGTCGTAGCCCATGTCGTTCGCCACCTCGGGCGGGTACTCGACGACGTGTTCGCCGCCGCCCTCGACACGGGTCCGCAGGGTCTGCGAGGCCCACATGTGGCGGCCCTCGAGGATGGCCGAGCCCCGCTCCCCGACCACCGCGGTCTGGTTGTAGCCGACGGCAGAGGTCCACGAGAGCTGGACGGATCCGATCGGACCGTCGACGAATCTGAGTGTCGCCGCGACGTTGTCGTCGAAGCCAGGTAGGTCCGGTCGTGACTCGAGGGTCATCCCGCTCGCCGCGACGACGTCACCGCCCAGCCAGCGCACGAGGTCGACGTCGTGGGACAGGGACTCGATGGTCACACCGCACCGCTGACCCGGCTCGATACGCCAGTTCCCAGCCGATGGCGTCACGGTGCCGACGCGCGTACGGACAATCTGCAGCGGACGGCCGAGCTCGCCCGTCTCGACAATGCGTTTCAGCTGCTGCGCGGGCCGGTGCCAGCGACGCATGAAGCCCATCATCAGCGGGACGCCGGCGCGCTCGACGACGCGGACGATCTCTTCGCCGTCGTCGACGGTCGCGGCGAGAGGCTTCTCGCAAAGGATCGGTTTTCCGGCGGCCGCTACCTGCCGGATGATCTCCAGGCGGCTCCGCGGCGGGGTGAGCACGTAGACCGCGTCGACGTGGCGTAGCAGGTCGGCGACGGACGGGTACACGCAGGCCCCCACCTGCTCAGCCAGGGCGTGGGCGACGGTGGCGTCCACGTCGACGACGCCCGCGATCCGGGCGTCGGCGTGCCGGCTGAGCGAGGTGGCGTGATGCCCGGCTATGCCGCCGGCGCCGATGAAGCCGATTCGCACGGAGGGAACTCCTTCGTTCGCCAAACTCGATCGGATCGGATTTTGCGGACGCTAGGGCGCTGCACATCGCGGTGTCAAGGCGTCCGGTGCGGGTCGTGCCCAAGGGCGGCGCGGAACGGCCGCACGCGCTACGCCTCGTCTGGATAGCCCGCCCGGAATCGCTCGGCGGACGCCAGGATGTGGCTCCGCATGGCGTAGGCAGCACCGTCCGGGTCCCTGGCTCCGATCGCGTCGATCACGGCGTCGTGCTCGCCGATGGCCAGGGAGGTGATCTGGACGGTGTAGTTGAGACGGAACAGCTGGACGTGCGTGTGCAGGCGGGTCAGCGCCGTCCGCATGACGCGGTTCCGGGCCCCTTGTGCGATCCGGTCGTGCAGCTCCGCGTCGAGCCGGGCGAAGACGGCGTACCCGGAGCCCTGCCCTTCGGCTGCCGGCTCTGCCATCTTGGCATTGATGTCACGAAGCTCGGCCAGGGCCTCGGGCTCGATGTGCTCGGCCGCCCGTCGCGCGATCGCAGGCTCGAGGAGAAGTCGCATGTCGATGAGCTCTTCGAACTCCTCCCGGTTCATGGGCTCCGCCACCCGGTACCCGGAGTTATGGGTGCGGACAACGAGCCCTTCGTTGTCGAGCCGGTGCAGGGCCTCGCGGATCGGCGTCTGGGACACCCCGAGCGATCGGGCGACGGCATCGATCGTGATGCGTTCGCCGGGCTTGAGATCGGGCGAGAGGATCCGGCTCAGGAGTGTCTCGTAGACCCGCTCGGCCATCGGGATAGGCCGGGTCCGGGTGGGCTGTGCGCGGATGGACCCCCCTTCCGAACCCACGACACTCCCTCCCAGAGGCACCCAGCGATTGATCGGATCGTATCGAACCGATCATGAGTTCTTTCGCGCGGAGCATGTGCCGGCGGAGCGACGGATCGGCCTGTCCGAGTCAGCCGCCGTGACGATCCGGCTCGGGTGCGATCTCCATGATCGCGACGTTTCGCATCCACTGCCTCCGTAGGGCCATGCCGTCGATCTCGATCGGGCGTGTGCCCACCTCACGCGCGGTGCCGAAGCTTGGGCAGATCTCGACCTCGTCGCCGGCGAACAGGTCGGAGGCGAACGACGTGTGCGACCACATCCACGCCTGGCGACCGCCCGGGTACTCGATCGCGACGAGGTGGTCGTCGACCGAGGTCACGGTGGCCCGTATCCAGGTTCCGCTCTTGGTCGAGCCGCGCCACAGATGAAACGCCATGCTGTGGCCGGGGTGCTCCGTCCGGCAGTCTCCAGCCTCGCAGGGCAGCGGGATCACACACGTGTACACAAGCGGTCTCCTCGACATACCGGGGACCACGTTCGGATCCCGCGCTTGCCCGTGCCGGTCGGTACGAGCCAGGTCTTCCACCGGAACCACCCGCCGCGGAAGCGGGTTGGCGCCCGACCAGCCGGTGGGCTTGGCGTCGGGTCTCGTGACCTGCCGGGGAGACTACCTCGGTGCGGTGACATCGGTGCCTGGGGACGGACCGACAGCGCCGCGTGCTGGTCCCGCTACCTCACGGCAGCATCGTCTCCAGGTCCACGGCCTCGAGGTCGAACAGGCCCCACTTGTCCCCGAGCTCGCCCACCTGCTCCACCGCGGGCCGGTTGATCTCGTTCGGGAAGGCCGGGAGCGTCAGCTCCTCGATGGTGCCCTGCTCGATGTCGGTGTACTCCGACAGCACGGCCCGGGTCTCATCCGGGTGCTCGCTGGCGTACGTCAACGACTCCTGGATCGCGGCGGTGAACGCCTCCACCAGCTCCGGGTCGGACTCGAGGGTCTCCCCCGTGGTGAAGTACGTCGCCACCGTCAGGTCCTCGACCACGTCCGCGTAGAGCGCGAACACGTCCCGCACACCGTCCTGGCGGGCCATCGTCAGGAACGGCTCCACCTGCCAGATGGCGTCCACCTGCCCGGCCTCGAGCGCGGCGTTCATGTCCGGGTGCGGGATCTCGACGAACTCGATGCTCGAAGCGTCCCCACCGGCCTGGTCCACGGCCTCGCGGATCAGCGTGTCGTTGATGTTGTTGAGGGTGTTGATCGCGATGGTCCGGCCCGCCAGGTCGCCCACGTCGGAGATGTCGCTGTCGGACGGCACCACGATCTGGCCGTAGTCGGACTCCGGGTCACCGGTCGAGGACGCGCCCGCGCTGATGGCCCGCAGGTCCAGGCCCTGCGCCCGGCCGAGCATCAGCGACGTCACGTTGGAGAACCCGATCTCGGTCTCGCCGCTGACCACCGCCGGCACGATCGCCGCACCGCCCGCCGCGGTCTGGAACTCCAGGTCCAGACCGTGCTCCTCGAAGATGCCCTGCTGCTCGCCCAGGTAGATCGGGGCGACGTCGAGGATGGGGATGACCCCGACGGTGACCTGCCGCAGCCCGTCGTCGCCACCCGCCTCCTCCTCGGCGCCGGAGGCACCGCAGGCCGCGGTGGCCAGCGCAACGGACAGGGCCAGCAGGCCACAGGACAGGCGTCGCATGTCAGACTCCTTCGTCTGCCGGATCAGGCTCATGCCAGGTTCCAGTTCACGTGCTTGAGCTCGGTGAACTCGTGCACCCCCTCGAAGCCGCGGGTGCGCCCCATGCCGGAGGACTTCATGCCCCCGGAGGGCACCTCCGGGAAGGTGCGGTTGTACCGGTTGACCCAGACCGTCCCGAAGTCCAGCTCCCGGGCCAGGGTCCAGGCGCGGCGGGCGTCCGCCGTCCACACGGCGGCGGCGAGGCCGTAGTCGGTCTCGTTGGCCAGCGCCACGCCGGCCTTGTCCTCGTCGAACGCCTCGACGCTCACCACCGGACCGAAGATCTCCTCCCGGCGCAGCCGCGGGTCGATCTGCTCCCCGCTGATGACCGCCGGCGCCAGGAACGCCCCGCCGAGGTCCGTCCCCGCCGGCCCGCCGCCGAGCAGCAGCGTCCCGTCGCCGCGGGCGATGTCCAGGTACCCGCTGACCCGGTCGGCCTGCTCCTGGGAGATGAGCGCGCCGAGGTCGGTCCCGGCATCGCTCGGGTCGCCCACCCGCAGCGCGGACACGCGGTCGCACACCAGGTCACGCACGCGCCCCAGCAGGGGCCGCTGGACCAGGATCCGGGAGTTGGCCATGCACATCTGGCCGGAGGTGATGAACGCGTTCGCGAGGCACGCCTCGACCGCCGCCTCGACGTCGGCGTCGTCGAGGATGAGGCTCGCCCCCTTGCCGCCGAGCTCCAGGAACGGCTTGGCGAAGTGGGAGACGGCGTGGCGGGCCACCGCGCGGCCCACCGCCGTCGAGCCGGTGAACGCCACGACCTTCACCCGCGGGTCGCTCGCGAGCGCCTCGCCGACCTCCGCGTCCCCGAACACGAGGGTCACGACGTCGGACGGCACGATCTCGGGCATCAGCTCGAGGGCCCGCCGGGTCGCCAGGGGCGTGGCCGGCGCCGGCTTCACGACGGCGGTCACACCGGCGGCGAGCGCGGGCGCCAGGTCCCGGAAGAGCAGGAACAGCGGCCAGTTCCACGGGACGATGAACGCCGCCGGGCCGGCCGGCTGGCGCACCAGGTGGCCCGCCGAGCCGTCCCACAGCTCGTGGGCGGAGCCGCTGACGAGCCGGGCCATGCCGGCGTTGAAGCGCAGCGCGTCCACGGTGAAGTCGATCTCGCGCTCGCACTCGGCGCGGACCTTGCCGGTCTCGCGCAGCAGCAGCGCCACCAGTTCGGCCCGGGCGCCTGCGACGGCGTCGGACCAGGCCAGCAGCGCCTCCTGCCGCAGCCGCGCGTCCCTGGCCCAGGGGGTCGAGGTGAAGGCCTGCTCGGCCCGGCCGATGGCGGTGGCGGTCGAGTCGGCGTCGTCGAGCCGGACCGTCTCGATGTGCTCGCCGGTGGTCTTGTCGTGGACGGCGAGGCTCATGAGAACGTCACCCCGCCGTCGACCACGATGGTCTGGCCGGTGACGAAGCCGGCGTCCGCGGAGGCGAGGAAGCGGGCGGTGCCGACCAGGTCCTGCGGCGTCATGGCGCGCGCGATGGCGCGCTGACTGGCGGCGACCGGGAGGTAGTCGGGGTCGTTCAGCGTGCGCGTGGCCTCGGTCTCCACGAGCCCCGGCGCGATGGCGTTCACGGTGATGCCGTCCCGGCCCAGCTCGCGGGCGAGGCTGCGGGTCATCGCGATGACGGCGCCCTTGGAGGCCACGTAGTGCAGGAAGTTCGGCACGCCCATGTGGACCGTGGAGGACGCGGTGTTGATGACGCGGCCCGCACCGCGGGGCCGCATGAGCGGCACCAGCGCCTTGGTGACGAGCCAGACCCCGACGGTGTTGACCCGCAGCACGCGCTCGAAGTCCGGCAGGGCGATCTGCTCGAAAGGCTGCTTGGACCCGAGATCCTGGTAGATACCGGCGTTGTTGATCAGCACGTCGACGTGCCCGTACCTCTCGCGGCAGGCGGCGGCGAGGTCCGCCACGGCATCCTCGTCCCCGACGTCGGTGCGGACGTAGGTGACCTCGGCGCCGCCGTCGGACAGCTCCGCCGCGAGCGTCGCGGCCTCGTCGATGACGTCCGCGACGACGACGCGGTGGCCGTCCGCCGCGAAGGCACGCACGAGCTGCTCGCCGATCCCTCGACCCCCACCCGTGATGACGACCACGGAGTCCTCGGTGACGTGCACGTCTCAGCCTCCCTCTCTGCAGAGCTGGACCGGTCCACACGAGGACCAGGTCGTTGCGATCCCTTCCCCGGCATCCTAGAGTCGTTCGCACTATCTGCAAGTCTCGTTTCACATAGTGCGACTGGTCGAGGAGGTCCGGTGAGGAAGCGACACATGCGAGCGCTGACCGTTCGAGCGCTCGGGCTCGCGAGCGCAGCGCTGCTGCTCGCCGCCTGCAGCAGCCAGGGCCAGCCCGGCGGCACACCCACCGAGGGCGAGGACGGCCTGACGCCCGTCACCGTCGCGGAGGTGCAGGGGCTGCCCGCCGAGTACCTCACCTTCGGGATCGCCGAGGGCTACTTCGAGGAGCAGGGCCTGGACGTGGAGGTCCGGGCCGGCGCCGGCGGCGCCGCGAACATGCCGCAGGTGGTCTCCGGGGACGCGCAGTTCGCCGGCTCGAACGTAGTCTCGGTGATGCTCGGCGTCCAGCAGGGCCTCGACGTGACGATGGTCGGCCCCGGCACCTTCGGTGGCGACGAGACCGGGCACGGCTACCAGAACGTCATGGTCACCGACCCGCAGATCCAGTCGATGGCCGACCTCGAGGGCGCCACCATCGCGATCAACACGCTCCAGAACATCGACGAGGTCCTCATCCGCGCCTCCCTGCGGGAGAACGGCGTCGACGACTCCACCGTCGAGCTCGTCGAGATGCCGTTCCCGGACATGGAGGCCGCCCTGCAGGGCGGGCAGGTGGACGCCGTCCGCATCATCGAGCCGTTCGCGACGATCGCCGAGGAGGGCGGCGCCCGCTTCCTCGACGGCGGGACCACCGCCGCCGTCCAGCCCTCGCTGCAGATCGGGTCCTACGTCACCTCGGGCCAGTTCGCCGAGGAGAACCCCGAGGCTGTCGAGGGCTTCCGGGCCGGCCTCGCCGCCACCGCGGAGCGCGTGACCGAGGACCCGCAGGCGCTGCGGGACTGGCTCGTCGAGAACAGCGACACCCCTCAGGCCGTGGTCGACGCGATGGTCCTGCCGGACTACACGGACTCGGTCGACGTCGCCTCGCTGGAGACCCTCGGCGACCTCATGGTCGAGTTCGGCTTCGCCGAGGAGGTCCCGCCCGTCGAGGACTACGTCCTGCAGGACTGACCCGCACGCACCCACGCCCCATCGAGAGAAAGCGACACATGCACAAGATCGACGCGTTCTGCCACATCATGCCCCGCCCGTACTACGACAGGTTCATGAGCCTCGACGTGGGCCTGCACGCGCAGAACCTCCGCAAGCGGGTCTCGAACATCCCGTGCCTGGTGGACATGGACGTCCGCTTCGGCCAGATGGACGAGTTCGGCGACTACCGGCAGATCATCAACATCGCCGCACCCCCGGTGGAGGACATCGGCTCCCCCGCCATCTCCAAGGAGATGTCCCGGATCGGCAACGAGGCGATGGCGGAGCTCGTCGCGAACCACCCGGACCGGTTCGCCGGGTTCACCGCGTGCGTCCCGATGGACGACCCGGAGGCCGCCGTCGCCGAGTACGAGTACGCCACCAGCGAGCTCGGCGCACTCGGGGCGCAGATCTACACCCACGTGCACGGCCACCCGATGGACAGCCCGGACTTCGAGCCGTTCTACGCCGCGGTGGCAGCCTCGGGCGGGCTGCTCCAGGTGCACCCGTGCCGGTCCTCCGCGTGGGCCGACTACCCCACTGAGGAGCGGTCGAAGTTCGAGATCTGGTGGACCTTCGGCTGGGAGTACGACCTGTCCGCGTTCATGGCGCGGATCGTCTTCGCCGGGGTGCTCGAGCGGCACCCGGAGCTGAAGCTCCTCATCCACCACGGCGGATCCATGGTGCCGTTCTTCGCCGGGCGCGTCGGCCCCGGCTGGGACCAGCTCGGCGCCCGCACCCCGGAGCACCAGAAGGAGGACGTGACCGGCTACCCGCTCACCAAGCGGCCGATCGACTACTTCCGGATGATGTACGCGGACACGGCGCTGTTCGGGTCCGCCCCGTCGCTGCGCTGCTCCATCGACTTCTACGGCGTGGACCACGTGCTGTTCTCCTCCGACAGCCCGTACGACCCGGAGAAGGGGCCCGGCTACATCCGCTCCACCATCGCGAACCTCCAGGAGCTGGACCTCACCGACGCCGAGCGCGCCCAGATCTTCCACGGCAACGTCACCCGGCTGCTCGGGCTGCCGGAACCGGCGGGGGCGCCGCGGTGAGAGGGCCCACCCCCGGCACGAACGACGTCGACGTCCTGGTGGTCGGCGGCGGCCCGGTCGGGCTCACCCTCGCGCTCGAGCTCGGCCGGCAGGGCGTGCGGACCCGGCTGATCGACAAGCGGCCGGCGCCGGGCAAGCTGCCGAAGATGGAGCGGTGCAACGCCCGCACCATGGAGAACTACCGCCGGCTGGGCATCGCCGACCGGATCCGCGCCGCGGGCCTGGCGGGTGACGTCCCGATGGACGTCTTCATCTGCTGGGGTGACCTGACCAACCCGCCGCTGGTCCACCACGAGTACCCGTCGGTGTCGGCGATGCAGGGGACGGTCGCGGACAGCCACGACGGCACGCTGCCGGCCGAGCCCTACCAGCTCATCTCGCAGTACACGCTCGAGCCGCTGCTGATGGAGGTGCTCGGCGAGACCGACGGCGTCGAGGTGGTGCCCGCGTGCGAGCTGGTCTCGTTCGAGGAGGTCGACGGCGGCGTCGTCGCGACCGTCGACCACCGCGGCGTGGAGGAGCAGATCCGGGCGAGCTACCTCGTGGGCTGCGACGGGGGCAGCAGCGTGGTGCGCCGCCGGCTCGGCATCGAGCTGCGTGGTGAGTCGCTGCTGCAGATGCGGCAGGCGCTCTTCTACTCCGAGGACCTCTTCGAGCGCATCCCCATCGGCAAGGGCCGGCACTACCACTTCGCCGACCAGGAGCACTCCTTCCTCATCGTCCAGGACGACAAGAAGCACTTCTCCCTGCACGCGAGGGTGGAGACGGACGAGGAGATGCCGGCGCTGTTCGAGCGGATCCTCGGGTTCGACGTCGACTACGAGACCCTCTACGTGGGCACCTGGCAGCAGCGCCTCATGGTGGCCGACGCCTACCGGTCCGGCCGGGTCCTCATGGCCGGCGACGCCGTGCACCTGGTCATCCCGACCGGTGGCCTGGGCATGAACACCGGCGCCGGGGACGCGGTGGACCTGGCATGGAAGCTGGCCGGGACCGTCCACGGCTGGGGCGGGCCGGGTCTGCTGGACAGCTATGAGGCCGAGCGCCGGCCGATCGGGCTGCGCAACGTGGCGGCGTCGCGCAAGGCCGCGAGCGGGCGGCGCACCTGGCGGGCGGAATGGACGCCGGAGATCGCCGAGCGCTCGGAGGCCGGGGACCGGGCCCGCGCCCGGCTGGCCGAGGTGGCCGACCGGGAGCAGCGCTGGAGCAACGACCTGTACGGCATCGAGCTCGGCTACCGGTACGACGGCTCGCCGCTCATCGTCCCCGAGGACGGCGGCGACCAGCAGCCGCCGGATGCGAACAGCTTCCAGTACACCCCGACCACCTGGCCCGGGGCACGGCTCCCCCACGTGTGGGCCGAGCCGGGCGTGGCGGTGCAGGACCTGGTCGGCAAGGAGTACGCGCTGCTGCGGGTGGGGGCCGCGACGGGGGTGGACGCCGCTCCGTTCGCGGCGGCCTACGGCGAGTTCGGGGCGCCGTTCTCGGTGGTGGACCTCACGGGCGAGGACGCGCGCGCCGTCTACGGCGAGGGCCTGCTGCTGGTCCGGCCGGACCTGCACGTGGCCTGGCGCGGCCCGTCGCTTCCCGACGACGTCGGTACGGTGGTCCGCCGGAGCCTCGGCCGCGCGGAAAGGTAGGGCCCGATGACCAAGCAGGTGGCCGGCGCGTCCAGCTCGCGACGCGTCCTGGAGCTGCTCCTCAGCTACTCGGAGACGCGGCCGCGCGCCACGGTCGCCGAGCTGGCCGAGGCGATCGGCGCCACGTTGGCGACCACGTATCGGTACGTCGCGCTGCTGCGGGAGCTCGACCTCCTCGAGGAGGCGCCCGGCCGGCAGTACCAGCTGACCCCGCGCGTGATGCCGTTGGCCCGGGCCGCGCAGCTGGTCAACGACCGCGCTCGCCTCGCACTGCCGTTGATGGAGGAGCTCGCCGAGGAGGTCCGCGAGACCGTCATGCTCTTCGAGCTGCGCGGCGACGAGGCCGTGTGCGTGCAGCGGGTCGAGTGCCAGCGACCGATGCGCTTCACGTTCATGCTCGGCCACCCGCTGCCGCTGCACGGCGGCGCGTCCTCCCGCATGCTCCTGGCCGCGCTGCCGGAGAAGCTCCGCAAGGAGGCGCTCGCCACCGTCCCGGCGAAGCGCCGCGGCGACCTCGCCGGCGAGGTCGCCGCGGTCATCGAGCGCGGCTACGCCGTCTCCCGCAGCGAGGTCGACGAGGGCGTCTGGGCCTGCTCGGTACCGGTGGTGAGCGGCTCCCCGGACGCGCTGGTGCTCAGCATCGCCGGCCCGGACAGCCGCATCCCCGGCGAGGACCCGGACTACTACATCGAGCGGGCCACCTCGTGCGCCGGCCGCGTGCGCGAGGCGCTGGGCCGGCTGCGGGTGGAGGCGGACGCGACCGGGCCGCCACGTACTACTTGATGCCCGTGTTCGCGATGCCCTGCACGAACTGACGCTGGAAGACCAGGAACACCGCGAGCAGCGGCAGGACCGTCACCGTCGCGACGGCCATCACCGCGCCCCACGGCGAGGAGAAGGCCGGGTTCGCGGTCAGGGTCGACAGACCGACGGGGACGGTGAGGTTCTCGTTGCCCTGCAGGACGACGAGCGGCCACAGGAAGTCGTTCCACCGGGTCATGAACCCGAGGATCACGAGCACCCCGATCAGCGGACCACAGGTCGGCAGGACGACGCTGACGAACGTTCTGAACTCGTTCGCGCCGTCGAGCCGCGCCGCCTCCAGCAACGGGTCCGGCACCCCGAGCATGAACTGGCGGGCGATGAAGATGCCGACGACGTCGAACAGCGTCGGGAGGATCACCGCCCAGGGTGAGTCCACGAGCCCGATCCGGGCGACCACGAGGAACGCGGGCACAAGGGTCACCTGGATCGGCATCATGATCGTCACCAGGAAGGCCGAGTAGATGAGACCCCGGCCGCGGAACCGGAACTTCGCGAGCGCGTATCCGGCGCCGAGCGAGACGCAGACGCTCAACGCGGTGCCGACGCCGGCCACGAGCATCGAGTTGCTGAGCCACTGCCAGACCGGTTGCGTGGCGAAGACCTCCACGAAGTTCGCCGTCGTCGGCTCGTCCGGCCAGAGGTAGAACTCGCGGCTCTGGGACTGACCACCGGGGGTCAGCGCGGAGACCACCATCCAGTACATGGGGAAGACCATGACTGCCGCGAGCGCGGTCAGGGCCGCCGTCAGCAGCCAGCGCCGGTTGCGCCTGGTCGAGCTCATAGCAGCTCCTCCGCCCGTCGGGACGCTCGGTGTCTGAGAAGCGTGAAGACCAGCAGGATGGCCACGAGCAGAAGCCCCAGCGCGGCGGCGTACCCCATCCGGGCGTCCGCGAACGCGGTGCGGAAGATGTACTGGATCAGCACGGTGGTCGAGAAGCCCGGGCCGCCACCCGTCATGACGTAGATGACGTCGAAGGCCTGCAGGGAGAAGACGACGTTGAGGATGAGCAGGATGGACGTCGTCGGCCCGAGCAGCGGCCAGGTCACCCGGCGGAACCGCGTCCAGGGTGAGGCGCCGTCGATGGACGCGGCCTCGTGCAGGTCGGACGGGATGGACTGCAGAGCTCCGAGATAGATGATCATGCAGAAGCCGATCCGGGTCCACACGACCACGATGACGAGCGTCAGCATCGCGAAGCTCGGGGACGTGAGCCACGGGACCCTGCCGAGCCCGGCCGTCTCGAGCAGGTTGTTCAGCACGCCGTAGTCGCCGTTGAAGATCCACGACATGACCACGCCGACCACCACGCCGGCGGCGACCATGGGCACGAAGAAGGCGGCGCGCAGCACGGACCTGCCCGGCAGCGGTCGGTTCAGCGCGACCGCCAGGGTGAGGCCGATGACCATCGCCGTCGGCACGGTTCCCACGGTGAACACGAGGGTGTTCAGCAGGGCGGTGCGCAGCAGCGCGTCGCCCGCCATGGTGGCGACGTTGTCGAGCCCGACCCACCGGCCCTCGCCGAGGGTCGCGGTCTCCTGGAAGCTGAGCGTCACGGCGATGACGATGGGCACCAGGGAGAAGCACAGGAACAGCAGGGCGGCCGGGCCGACGAAGACGTACGGCGCGATCGTGCGGCGGGCGCCTCGGCGACCTGCCGCGGCCTCATCGCTCCGTGACACTGCGCATCGCCTCCATCATCAGCTCGGACGTCTCGCGCGGCGTCAGCTCGCCGAGGAAGCACAGGTCGGCGTAGTCGGCGAACACCATGTTCAGCGAGCTGAAGTACTGGCCCGTCTCGGCGCGCACCATCTCGATCGGGATCGTCGTGCCCTGGTCGATGAACCGCTGCATCGTGTCCACGTTCGCGGCGTACTCGATGTCCTCCGCGGTCAGCGAGGACCGGGCGGGCAACCAGTTGCCGTCGTGACAGAACCGGATCACATTCGCCCTGCTGGTGAGGTAGGCGACCAGCTCGGCCGCCAGCTCCGGGTACTTCGACGACTTCGTCACCGCCAAGGCGTTGCCGCCCAGGTCCGACGCCTCACCGGTGTTGCGGATCATGGGGGCGGTCCCCCACTCACCGGGCATCTCCTCGTCCAGCTGCGCGATGGACTCAGGGTTGTTGAGCATCATGCCGATCTGCCCCGTCAGGAACAGGTTCCGTGCGACGTCTCCCCCGCCGGACTTGGACATGTTGGAGGGCGAGACCAGCCCGTCGGCGTACCACCGCCGGCCGAACTCGAGCGCCCCGACGGCCTCGGCCGTGTCCATGCTCGGGGTCTCACCGTCCTCGCCGAGGAAGGCTCCGCCGTTCTGGTAGATGATCGGCAGCCACCGGTACGCGGTCTCCGACCCGGACCAGCCGAAGCCGAAGGCGTACTGTCCGGTCGCCCGCCGAACCTCGTCGGCGATCTCGAGGAACTCGTCCCAGTGCCACGCGTCCTCCAGCGACCGCGGTGGCTCGACGCCGATCTGCTCCATCACGTCGCGGCGGTAGTAGGTGATGAAGTTGTCGGTGTGCTGGAAGATGCCGAACAGGCCGTTCTCACGCGCGCCGATCGCCCAGAAGGCGTCGGAGTAGTCCTGCTCGTACGCCGCCGGGACCGCCGCCGAGATGTCCACGAGGCTCCCGTTGGCCGCGTACCGGCCGATCTGCTGCGGCGTGATCCGGATGATGTCGGGCGCGAGGTCGGCGGCGAGCCGGGTGATGAACCACTGGTGGAACTGCCCGGTGGTGACTTCGACGGCGACGCTCGTGCCGGGGTGGTCAGCGACGAAGTCGTCGGCGATCCGCTGGTAGGACTGCAGGTCGAGTGGGATGTTCCACGAGGACAACCTCAGGTGCTTGGTCTCGGTCGGTGCGCCCGCGCACGCCGCGAGCGCACCGGCCACGGAGATCCCGGCGACCGCCAGGAACCGGCGGCGCGTGGGACCGACAGCTCGTGCCGCCACTGCTGGGATGTGCATCGTCGGTCCTCTCCCTCGAGGCCTCGCACGGTGAGGAGGTCGGTGACTACACGCCGGACGGGGTGAGCTCCTGCTCGGGCCGCAGGGACTCGGGAAGCAGCGCGGCGTGCGCGTCGAAGAGCTCGTCGGTCATGTCACGGATCTGCTCCAGCGTCAGCAGTGCGCCGGTCAGGGGATCGAGCGCGACGGCGTGGTGCACGTTCTCGCGCCGGCCGGTCAGGGCCGCCTGGACCGCGAGGGTCTGGACCCCGATGTTGGTCCGGTTCAGTGCGGCGAGCTGCGCCGGCAGGTCACCGACGGCGGTCGGCTGGACGCCACCGGCGTCGACGAGGCACGGAACCTCGACGCAGGCGTCCTCAGGGAGGTTCGAGATGATGCCCGGCCCGTTCGGGACGTTCCCGTAGACCACGGTGGGCACTCCGGTGACCATCGCGTTGACGATGCTCGCGCCGTACTCCACCGACGGCGCGAGGCGCTCCTTGAGCTTCTCGAGCTGACTCTCGACGTCACCGCTCTCGTCGTGGTTCGCGCAGATCTCGTAGTAGTCCCAGCGTTCCGGGATGTACTCGGTGACCACCTCCGGGGTCTTCCGGAAGTAGGGCAGGTACTCGGACGCGTGGTGGCTGGACTCGGTCTGGAAGAAGCCGAACCGGTCCATGATGGTGGTGCGGACCTGCTCGTTGCCGCCTTCGTAGGTGCTGGCCCCCTCCGCCGCCTCGCTGTGGTCGCCGTCGTCCTCGACGAGCCCGTCCGCCGCCCGTCCCCGCAGGTGCCTGGCGCGCATCGTCTCCCGCAGCCGCGGGTACAGGTCCTCTCCGCCGCGCCGGAACTCCAGCACCCAGGCCTGGTGGTTGATGCCGGCACAGCGGTAGCTGACCTCCTCGTACGGGACACCGAGGGTGCGGGCCAGCATCCGCGTGGTGCCCTGGACGCTGTGGCACAGCCCGACGGTGCGCAGCCCCCGGGCGTTGAGGAACGCCGTCGCCATCGCCATCGGGTTCGCATAGTTGATGAACTGCGCGTCCGGGCAGACCTCTCGGGCGTCGGCGGCGATGGCCTCGTAGGCGGGGACGGAGCGGAGGAACCGGAAGACCCCGCCCGGCCCGACGGTGTCACCCACCGTCTGGTCGACGCCGTAGCGCCGGGGGATCTCCACGTCGTGGCGGTAGGAATCGACGCCGCCGACCTGGAACGTGATGATGACGACGTCGGCCCCGGCGAGCGCCTGCCTGCGGTCCGTCGTCTCCTCCACGGTCGTGTCGAACCCGTGGTGGTCGACCAGCTCACGGGCGGCGCCGGCGACGCGTGCGAGACGGTCGGCGTCGATGTCCATGAGGGTGAGCCGCGCCGATCGCAGGGCCGGGAAGCTGACCAGGTCACCGATGAGCCGGAACGGGAACACGAAGCCCCCGGCGCCGATGATGGCGATCTTGGGCTGCGCCGTCGTCATGACCATGCCCGTCACGCTATGCCTGCACCATCCGGTGAGACTTCCGCGATTCGGCGGCATCTCTCCGGGATCCTCAGGTGGGCGGCTAGGCTCAGACCGTGCCCGACGACGCGCTGAACACCTCCTCGCTCGCGTCCGGTGTGATCGAGATGGAGCCGGCGCTGTGGGTCCGGCGCGGTGCTCCGCCGACGATGGAGCGGCCGCATCGGCACGACGACCTCGAGCTCAACGTGGTGCTGCGCGGACGGCTCGACTACCTCTTCGGCGGCTCCCACGTCTCGGTCGCGGCCGGACAGATCGCCGTCTTCTGGGCGGCCACTCCGCACCGGCTCATCGACCCGCAGCAGGGTGACGTGTGCTGGGTGCACGTCCCCCTGGCCACCGTGCTGAGCTGGCCGCTGCCCGAGGACGACGTCTCCACGCTGCTCCGCATGGATCCGGCGGTCGTGCCCATGGACGCGGTTCCCGGGGACGTGGAGGCGCTGTTCGAGTCGTGGCGTCACGAGCTCACCGAGGACCACGCCGAGATCGCACTGCTCGAGGCCCAGGCGGTCGTGCGCCGGGTCCTGAAGCATCACCGGGAGTCACCGCCGGGGCCCGACGCCCCCGCGCACCACATCTCCGAGGGCGAGCGGGCCGTGGCCGTGCAGCACGTCGCCACGATGGCACGGTTCATCGCGACCACGTTCCGACAGCCCATCACGACCACCGACGTCGCCCAAGCGGTCCATCTGGCGCCGACATATGCGATGGGGCTCTTCCGAAAGGCCGTCGGGACGACGGTGGGCGGCTACATCCTGAAGTGCCGCCTGGCGGAGGCGCAGCGCCTCCTCATCACCACGACGTTGACCACCGGAGACATCGCCTACGAGGCGGGGTTCTCGTCGCAGAGCTCGTTCTACGAGCACTTCCGTCGGATGTGCGCGTGCTCGCCCGGTGAGTACCGCAGGCATCGACACCGGCCTGGACAGCGCGTCACGCGCTAACCTGACCCCGTACCGCACCGGTGGCGGCTTTCCTCGGAAGACCTTCGATCGAGCGGGAGCCATGTCCACTGTCGAGATCCGCGCGTTCCGGCGCGGCGACCGCGACCAGCTGACGGCGCTGGTCAACGCCCACGCCCAGGCCGTCGTGCCGGGGGTGTCGGTCCCGGTCAACGCCGCCCTGAGCCAGATCGAGCGCCAGCCCGGCGAGTTCATCGTCGACCCGTGGGTACAGGAGCGGGTGACGCTCGTCGCCGAGCAACGCGGCCGCATCAGTGCCGCCGCCCACCTGGTCCGGTACGGCAACGGGGACGACGTCGGACCGAGCCTGCGCGGTATGGGCGAGATCCGCTGGCTGCTCTGCTGGCTCGACGCCCCGTACTGGCCCGACGCTCCGGGTGTGACAGCCGGGTCCCGTGGAGTCGGTTTGCCCCGCCCAGCAGACATCCGACGTCTTGGCAGCGCCACCGTCCCGCTGACCGGGACGCTCGTGTGACATCTGTCGACCCGCGTGCTACACATCGGAGGTCTCGTCCCCAGCGGATCTGAGCCGCGCCTGCACAGCAACGTAGCCCGGTGCGGTCACACTCGGAAGGCCGATCCCAGAGCATGGCAACGAACGCTCGGAAGCTCGCCGTCGTCGGCGCTGCGGGCCTGGCCACCGTCCTGCTCGCCGCCTGCGGGAACCGTGGTACCGGTGACGAGGCCTCCTCGATGTACACGTGGATCAGCAACGCGAGCGACCGCGCGCAGTGGGAGGCCTTCATCACCGCGGCGCAGCAGGAGGACCCCGACTTCCGCCTGCGCCTCGAGGGACCGAGCTACGACGACTACTGGACCACGGTGCACACCCGCATGGGAGCGGCGGACGCCCCGTGCCTCCTGACCACCCAGGCCGCCCGCGCCCAGGAGCTCGACGACATCCTCATGCCGCTCGACGACCTCGCCGCCCAGCACGGCCTGGACCTGGACGACTACAACGACGCGATGATCGACGCGCTGACCATCGACGGCACCGTGCGGGCCATCCCCTACGACGCCGAGCCGGTGGTCCTGTACTACAACAAGGACCTCTTCGCCGAGGCCGGCCTGGAGGAGCCCGGCCTGGACTACACCACCGAGCAGTTCCTCTCCGACGCCCAGGCGCTGACCCGGGACGGCCGGTACGGCCTGGCGGTGCCGCCCGTCTTCACCGGCGGACCCGGCGTCCCTCTGGCGTCCGCCAACGGCAACGTGCCCGTCGCGGACGGCGAGCTGCAGCTGACCGACCCCGGGTTCGTGGAGGACATGCAGTTCTCCTTCGACCTCGTCGCCGAGCACGGCGTGGCCAGCCCGCCGCAGTCCGGCGACCCGTCCGACATCCACCTGCAGGAGTTCACCTCCGGCAACGCCGCGATGATCATCGACGGCCCCTGGTTCTACGAGACGCTCACCACCGAGACCGACGCCGAGGTGGGGATCGCCGTCGTGCCGTCCAGGTCCGGGCAGCCGCAGGGCAACATCCAGGGCTCGGGCTTCGGGATCTCCCACTCCTGCGACGACCCCGAGGCCGCCTTCGAGAAGATCATGCAGATCACCACCCCGGAGGTGGTCGGCGAGGTCGGGCGCACCCGCGGCACCGTGCCGTCCATCGAGGAGTCCGTGGACGCCTGGGCGGAGGGCAAGCCCGAGGAGGACGTCGCCGTCGTCGAGACGCTGCTCGCCTCCGGGGTGCCGCTGGAGACCACACCCACCTGGAACGAGCTGGAGACCACCTTCACCCGCTACTCCAGCGAGGGCTACCGCGGGAACCGCTCGGCGGAGGAGATCCTCACCATGCTGCAGGAGTCCGTCCGATGAGCGACGGCCGCCTGGCGCTGCGCTACCTCGCCCCGGGGATGACCGGCTTCGTGCTGTTCATCGTGGTGCCGCTGCTGGCGTCGCTGACGATCAGCTTCTTCGACTGGCCGCTCTTCGGCGTCGGGGAGTTCCTCGGGCTCGAGCACTACCGGGAGATGCTCACCGATGACCCGGTGTTCTGGCGCGTCCTGTTCAACACGGTGCTCTTCACCGTCGCCTACACCGCGCTCAACCTGGTCCTGGCCACCGCGCTGGCGGTCTGGCTGCAGCGCCTCGGCTCCTGGGCGCCGTTCTTCCGGATCCTGTTCTTCGTCCCGGTCGTCGTGCCGATGGTCGCCAACGCCCTGGTCTGGCGCCTCATGCTCGACGACGGCGGCATCGTCAACTCGGCCCTCGGCCTCCTCGGGATCGACGGTCCGTCATGGCTCGGCGAGCCGGCGCTGGCGATGGTCTCCCTGGTCGCGATGTCGATCTGGCAGGGCATCGGCTACAACATCGTGGTGCTCAGCGCGGGCCTGAACAACATCAGCCCGATCGTCCTGGAGGCGGCGACCGTCGACGGCGCGATCGGCTGGACCCGGTTCGCGCGCGTCGTCTTCCCGCTGCTGTCCCCCGCCATCTTCTTCTGCACGATCATGACGGTCATCGGCGCCTTCAAGGTGTTCACCCAGCCGTACATGCTCACCGCCGGCGGACCCGGCGATGCCACCAACACCCTGGTGCTCTACCTGTACAGCCAGGGCTTCTCGTTCCACGACCTGGGCTACGCCTCCGCGCTGGCCTGGGTGCTGTTCGTCTTCGTCATGCTCGTCACCGCCCTGCAGTTCGCGGGCCAGAGGAGGTGGGTGAGCTATGACAGCTAAGTCCGTGCTCAGCCGCATCGGCATCATCGTCGTCGGGATCGGGTTCTTCTTCCCGTTCCTGTGGATGTTCGCCAGCTCCCTCAAGCCGAGCCTCGAGGTGCTCTCCAGCGGCGGCAGCCTCGTCGGCTCCCGCGTGGAGTGGTCGAACTACGCCGCGGTGTGGACGGACACGCCGTTCGCCCGGATCCTGCTCAACAGCTTCCTCGTGGCCGCCGGCGGCGCCCTGCTCGCGGTGATCGTCTCGCTGCTCTCGGCCTACGCGTTCGCCCGGCTGCGGTTCCGGTACCGGGACCGGCTGTTCCTGGTCTTCCTCGGCACCCTCGTGCTGCCGCAGGAGGTCCTCGTCATCCCGCTGTACATCATGGCCAGCCGCGCCGAGATGGTGAACACCTACGCCGCGCTCATCCTGCCGTTCGCGTTCGGCGCCTTCGGCGCGTTCATGCTGCGCCAGTTCCTCCTCACCCTGCCGCGGGACTACGAGGAGGCAGCCCGGATCGACGGCGCCGGGCAGCTGCGGACCCTCATCCACGTCATCGCGCCGCTGCTGCGGGCCCCGCTCGCCATCGTCGGCGCGTTCCTGTTCATCGAGTACTGGAACAGCTTCCTGTGGCCGCTGATCATCGTGTATGACCAGGAGATGGCAACCCTCCCGCTCGGCCTGCAGATGTTCTCCGGCGAGCGCGGCACCGACTGGGGACCGCTCATGGCGGCCGCCACGCTCGCCGTCATCCCGAGCCTGCTCATCGTCGTCGCCATGCAGAAGCAGCTGGCGCACGGCGTCAACCTCGGCGGCTTCGGCGGCCGCTGACTCCCGCACGCACGACCACGACGAAAGGGACCCACTCGATGACGGACACCGCCCGCTGGCACGCCCTCCGCCGCCCGACGCCGGACTGGTACCGCACGTCCCCGTTCGGGATCTTCATCCACTGGGGCGCGTACTCCGTGCCCGCCTGGGCGGAGCCGACCGGCGAGCTGGGGACCGTGGAGGACTCCCGCGAGTGGTTCGCGCACAACGCCTACGCCGAGTGGTACTTCAACACGATCCGCATCGACGGCAGCCCGGCGCAGCAGCACCACCGCGAGGTCTACAGCGACGCCGACTACGACGACTTCCTCGACGCGTGGCGCGCCGAGCACTTCGACGCCGACGACGTCATGCGGCTGATCGCCGAGGCGGGCGCCGACTACGTGGTCCCCACGACGAAGCACCACGACGGCATCGCCCTGTGGGACGCACCCGAGACCGGCACCCGGAACACGGTGCACCGCGGGCCGCGCCGGGACCTGATCGGGGAGATCGCGGAGGCCGCCGAGCGGCAGGGCCTGCACCTCGGCCTGTACTACTCCGGCGGCCTGGACTGGCACTACCGCCCGATGCCGCCGCACCTGGACGACGCCAGCGTCCACGACACCGGCCGCCCGAAGGACGCCGAGTACGCGCGCTACGCCTACCTCCACCTGCGGGACCTGATCGACCGGTTCGACCCGGACATCCTCTGGAACGACATCAACTGGCCCGACGCCGGGAAGCACTTCGGCGAGCACGGCCTCGGCGCCCTCTTCGAGGACTTCTACGCGAAGAACCCCGACGGCCTGGTCAACGACCGGTTCGGGGGCCGCGACTTCCACCACGACTACGCCACCAGCGAGTACCAGGCGGGCCGCGCGGCCGAGGCCGAGGCGCAGTGGGAGAACAACCGCGGGATCGGCCTGTCCTTCGGCTACAACCAGGTCGAGGGACCCGAGCACTGCCTCGACGGCCCGGCGATCGCCCGGCACCTGACGGACGTGGTCTCCCGCGGCGGTCACTTCCTGCTGAACATTGGTCCGAAGGCCGACGGGACCATCCCGGAGAACCAGCGTGCGGCGCTGAGCGAGATGGGCCGCTGGATGGCCGTCGCGAAGCCCGCCCTCGCCGGCGCCGAGCCGACCTCCGTCCAGCTCGACGCCGCCGACGGCTGGGTCCGCACCGTGCGCAACGGCGGGGAGACCCTCGTCTTCGTGGATCGGCTCGACGGCGAGGGCGGGGCGGTCGCCCTGACCGGGGCGGGCCAGCTCCGCGTCACCCCGGTGGAGCCCGCGTGGTGCTCGGCGACCGCCCGGGACGGGCGCGTCGTCGTCGAGCTGGCGGCCGGGCGGCCCGGACCGGCGGTGCTGCGGGCCAGGTGAGCGACCTGCCGGCGGCTACAGCCTGCCGGTGTTCCGGGTCCGCCGGGCGGCGAGGACGGCGAGCACCAGGGCGACCAGCCAGCCGAGGGGGTAGAGCGCGTCCGTCATGAGTTGGAGGGACGTGCCCGACACCTCCCCGATCACCCACTCGATGACGTACACGGACCCACGCAGCAGGCCGACGACGCAGGCTGCCACCGCCATCCACCGCGTGGCCCGGGCGCGCAGGCCGACCAGGAGGATCGCCCCGAACCAGACCACGGTGTAGAGATGGGCCAGCAGGACCCATGGCCCCATGAAGCTCGCGCCCACGCCCTGGGACATGCGCACGACGTCGGTCACGACCGCCGCCGCAAGCGGCACCCCCACACCGATGACGGCGAACGCCGCCGACGCGCGGCCGGCTCTGTCGCGCCGGTGGCCGAGGTACGCCATCGTGGCGGCCACAAGGGCGGCGACCATGACGACGAGGCCCTCGAACGCCTCACGCGGCAGCGTCTCCTCCGCTCCCAGGCCCGGCCGCGCGACGACGAGCACCAGCAGGAGCAGCAGGTTGAGTCCGCCGATCGCACCGGCCGCCAGCGCCAGGCTTCCCGAACGAGTGGCGGCGGCTGCCGCGCCGAATGCGGCGACTGCCCACACGGCCGTCATCGCCAGGACCCACCACGGGGTCGCGAGGCCGAAAGCGGAGGCGGCGCCCGCGTTCCACAGCAGGTGATGCGCGACAGTCACCAGCTCCAGCGCGGCCAGCACGACGGCGGCGGCGAGCGCCAGGCGGTTGGCCGCGTCGTTCGTTCCCCCACTCCCCCACGGTGACGAAGCGTTCGCAGATCCCCACGACGCCGCGGCGTACGGCTGGTAGGGCGACCCTGGCGGTGAGCTCATGACCAGGGACGATAGAGCACAGCGTGCGGTGTGCCGATGGGTGCAACTCCCCGGCCGCCTTCGACCTCCCGCGCTTCCGCTGAAGCGCACACCGGACGCCCGACCGCGGCACGTCAGACCCGCCTCGTAGACTTCGAACAGGTATTCGAAGGAGGTGCCACATGGTCGTGGTGATGGACGCGCCGGCCCCGGCGCGTGATGAGGAGCTCGGCAACCAGCCCTGCAAGCAGCAGCCCCGCAAACAGCGGAGCTTGGACGAGGTCGAGTCCGAGCTCAGCTCCCTTGCGGCAGGTATCGCCGCAGCCACATGCACATTCCTGCTGGTCCTTGCCGAGTTCGACGCCCGCGGGGGATGGGCTCGTGCCCGCGGGATGGTGTCGACGGCACAGTGGCTGTCCTGGCGTTGCGGCATGTCCGCCAGCACGGCGAGGGAGCATGTCCGGATCGCGCGAGCACTGCCCGCGCTGCCGATGGTCACGGAAGCGTTCGCGGCTGGGCGGCTGTCGTACTCCAAGGTCCGCGCGATCTCGCGGGTCGCGACGACGGAGACCGAAGAGGATCTGCTGCAGATCGCCCACTCGGCCACCGCGAACCAGCTCGACCGGTTCTGCTCGGGTGTCCGGACAGCGATGTCCGTCGTGGACGTGAACGAGCGTCACGACCGGCGGCACCTGACGTTTCGCAACGAGGCGGACGGCTCCATCTCCTTCAGCGGCAGGTGCTCTCCCGAGGATGGCGCGGCGATCCTCGAGGCACTGCGCAGGGCGCAGGATGAGCTGGACCGCGCCCACCTCGCCGAGTCCCGTGAAGACCGGCACGTCGTCGCCGGTCGTGCTCTCGTCGACGCGCTGGTCCTGGTGTGCGAGCAGTCGGACGTCGGGGCGCAGGAACCCGAGTTGCCTGGTCAGCTCGAGCACGCCGTGGCTCGCGGCTCACGGCGGAGCGAGACCGTCATCCACGTGACCCCCGGCGACCTCGCTTCCGCGGAGGCGCAGCAATCGGAACGGCAGGAGAAGGACCTGCTCGGTCCGCGGCTGGAGCAGGGCCTCGCACTCCATCCCGAGACGGCGCGACGCCTCACGTGTGACACCGGAGTCGTCGTCCAGCTCCACGAGGAGGAGCCCGGATGCTCGCTCACGCCGAACCGGCTCCGCGGACGGACGCTGGACGTCGGGCGACGTCGGAGGACCCCGAACGCCGCCCAGTTCCGGGCGCTCTGGGACCGCGACCAGGGCTGCAGGTTCCCGGGCTGCGAACGCCGGCGGTATGTCCATGCGCACCACATCGTGCACTGGGCGGACGGCGGGCCGACCGACCTGGACAATCTGGTCCTGCTCTGCGGTCAGCACCACAGGCTGCATCACGAGGGCGGGTTCGAGATTGCCCGCGGCCATGGAGACGACCTCGCGTTCGTCTCAGAGAACGGCTCTCGGGTGACGGCTGTACCGGAGTCCGCTGCGCCGACCGCTCCCGACGTGCTGCCCGCGACTGCCGACGCTCCTTCGCTGGCACCGATCAACGGCGGCCACCTCGACCTCGAATACAGCGTCTCCGTGGTGGCCGAGAACTGGGCGATGGCCAGACGACGAGCCAGCTGACGCGCTTCCGCGGAAGCGCGAGCCGAGCTCGTCCACAGGTGGCCCCGCTCTCTGGCCGCGAAGGGTCACGGTCGGATACGGTCACCTGCCATGCAGGGGGTCCGACGTCGTCCCAGACTTGCAGTCCTCTGTGCGGCCGTGCTGGTCACCATCGGAATCGCGTCCTGCGACGGCGGGAGCGAAGACCCCACGCAGACCCCGACTCACCCACCGCCCGAGACCCGCCACCCCGAGCCCGGAGCGGCAATCGCCCGCGACGATGAGCACGGCGCCGAAGAGGCGGCGCGGTATTTCTGGAGCCTCTATTCCTACGCCTATGCCACCGGGGATCTCGACGAATGGCGAGACCTGTCCCATCCCGAGTGTGCGACGTGTCAAACCGTGGTCGACCGCGTCACTGAACTCCACGATGCGGGCGGCCATGCGGAAGGCGGGATGATCCGTCTCGACGTCATCGAGGCCACGCCCCCCGGTGAGGGCGACCTCTACTTCAACGTCCATGTCGAAGGCACTCAGGAACCACTGACGCACATTGGCGAAGGAGGCGACACCCTCGCTGAGTCCAGCGGTACGGAGATGAACGCCGACATGGCGCTCGCGCGCGATGCCGACGGCTGGTTAGTGCGCGAAGTCGCTAACAACAACGAAGAGCAAGGCGAGGCGGACGGCTGATGGGACGTCCGGTCTTGACTATAGTCGCGACGATCACGCTGCTCGCCGGCGCGGCGACCACGGCGAGTTCCGCGGAGGGATTGCCTGTCCCCGAGGCCGATGTGGTCGCTGACATCACCGGCGACCGGGCAAATGTCGAGGGCTGGACCGAGGGCGGCGCCCCGGAGGAGGAACCGGCAACGTCCGATCCCCCAGCACCGCCGGAGCCGCCGACTGTGCCGGCTGGATCCAGCTCGCCCTCGCAGGCGCCCGACGCGACGGAAGCCGTCGCGACCGAGGAGCTCGACTGCCCGGAGCCAAACTCGGAGGGATGGAGTGTCGACCCGCTGTGCGCGTGGGCGCAAGGTCCACCAGAAGAGGACGAGGAGACCGGGCAACCTGACGCCGCAGCACCCGAGCCGATCGTCTTCACCGCAGAGGACTTCGCCAGCCTGCCAATCGATCCGGGCGGCCTGGTGATGCAGCCCGCCAGCGACTGGGTCCTCGTGAACATCGAGACGATCGCCTACACGCAGGCTTCGGAGCAGTACATCGACACCGAGGTCCTAGGCACCCCTGTCCAGGTCCACGTGATTCCGTTCGACTACACCTGGGACTACGGCGACGGCACCGTATTCACCACCGAGGATCCTGGCGCGCCCTATCCACACCACACCGTCCATCACACCTACACCGACGCCACCGACGCGGGCGGTCCCGCGGTGATGCGGCAGATCACGCTGAGCACGCGCTGGATTGGTGAGTACAGCGTCGCCGGCGGACCGTGGCAGCCGGTCGCCGGCATCGGCATCACGACTCAGACCACCGAGCCGTTCGAGGTCCGCCAGCACGACACACGCCTCACCGCACCGGGCTGACGGGACAGCACGCCTTAGACCACCCAGACGGAACGGCTACAGGCGCCCGCTGCTCCGCGTGCTCCGTGTGCTCCGCGCCGCGAGGATCCCGAGCACGAGCGCCGCGAGCCAGCCGACGAGGTAGAGCACGTTGGCTACCAAGTCGACCTCCGCCCCGGGATAGCCCCCCAGGACGGCTTGCACGAGGTAGTAGGCCGTGTAGACGGCGCCCAGGACGAAGACCGCGACGCCGGCCCACCGGGTGGCCCGGGACCGCAGACCTGTCAGCAGCACCCCCAAGAACGCCGCGGCGCCGTACAGCTCGCTCAGCACGAACGACGTCAGGAAGTCGCTCTCGGTCGCGAGCTCGACCATCCGGAGGACGTCCAGCACGACCATCGCCCCCAACGGCAGCAGGACGCCGCCAAGTGCGAACGACGTCGAGCGCCGTCCGGTCCTGTCCCGGCTCCGGCCGAGACCGCCCAGCAGCACCGCCACCAGAGCCGCGACCACCAGGACGAGCCCGTCCACGGTCTGGGCCATGAGATGCCTCTCGGCGCCCAGGACTGCCTGCACCACGAGGATCCCCAGCAGGGCGAGCAGGTGCAGGCCCGCCACCACGCCGGCCAGCACCACCACACGGGCGGCACGGGTGGCAGCGGCGGCCGCGGCGAGCAGCGCGGTCGCCCACATGGCGTTCGCCGCGATGATCCACACGACGTTGTTC
Organism: Georgenia alba; assembly: GCF_042665525.1. Lineage (NCBI taxonomy): Bacteria > Bacillati > Actinomycetota > Actinomycetes > Allobogoriellales > Allobogoriellaceae > Georgenia > Georgenia alba. The sequence continues at coordinate 260,848 of NZ_JBHTCQ010000002.1, read as the reverse complement.
TGGGTGAACCCGAGATCCAGGTCCGTCCCCGAGAAGGCAAGCTGCCGTCCGACGGTCACGTACTCGCTCGCCGCGAGTACCAGGACCGCGGCCACGGCCCAGCGCTCGGCCGTCTCCCGCGTACCCCCGCTCCCCCACGGCGACGGCTGCGCAGGGTGCGTGAGGCGTGCGTCGGACTCGCCGGGAGCGGGCGACTGTGCCGGCCCGGGGCCGTAGCTCATGGCGGAACCCTAGGGCAGAGCTCGACCCTCACGAGGCTCGTCGGCGGGTGGTGTGTGCGGCTTCTCCGGCTCCCAGCACTCGACGCCGGAGATGTCCGGCATGAGGTCGCGCGTGAAGACCGGGTCACGCCCCTGCTTGCGTTGCGCGACGAAGTCGCGCATCAGCCGGAACGCCACCGGACTCAGCGGGGCGATCGCGGCCAGGTTGACCAGGGCCATGAGCGCCATCGTGGTGTCCGCGAGGGTCCACACCAGCTCCGCCGAGGTGATGGCCCCGAGGAACGCGATGACCAGGAAGATGACCCGGTAGCCGGTCAGCACGCTGCGCCGTCGGCTCAGGAACGCGACGTTCGACTCGCCGTAGTAGTAGTTCCCGAGCACCGAGGTGAAGGCCACAAGCAGGATGACGACCGTCAGCACGTGGAGTGACCAGCCGCCGAGGCTGGTCTCGAGCGCCCGCTGCGTCATGGTCGGGCCTGCGTTCTCGCCGTAGCTGGGGTTGGAGACCAGCACGATGAACGCGGTGATGGAGCAGACGATGAGGGTGTCGAGGTAGACGCCGAGGGTCTGCACGAGGCCCTGCTTCACCGGGTGGGAGACCGTCGCGGTCGCCGCCGCGTTCGGGGCGGAGCCGAGGCCCGCCTCGTTGGAGAACATGCCGCGGCGCACACCCTGCGAGATCGCGGTCCCGATGCCGGCCGCGGCGATCTCCCGCAGGCCGAACGCGTGGGCGAAGATCGTCTCGACGACACCGGGCACCCGGTCGATGTTCAGAGCCACGACGACGATGCCGAGCACCAGGTAGATGATCACCATGAGCGGCACGAGCATCTGGGCGGTGTTCGCGATCCGGTGCAGGCCCCCGAAGACGATCGCCGCGACGAGCGCCACGAGCGCCACACCGACCACGGCGGCCAGCCAGCCCGGCGTCTGGCCGAGGGCCGCCTCGGCGGAGGTGCCGATGGCGCCGGCGATCGTGTTGGCCTGAACCGAGTTGAAGACGAAGCTGAAGGTCAGGATGATCACGACGGCGAACAGCAGACCCATCCACCGGGCTCGCAGACCGCGCTCCATGTAGTACGCCGGTCCACCGCGGTAGTCCTGCCCGTCCTTGACCTTGTACAGCTGGGCGAGCGTGGACTCCACGAAGCTGGCGGCGCCGACGAGGGTGCCCATGACCCACATCCAGAAGATGGCGCCCGGGCCCCCGAGCGCGATGGCCGTGGCCACGCCGACGATGTTGCCGGTGCCGATGCGCGCGGCGGCGGAGATCGCGAAGGCCTGGAAGGAGGAGACCGGCTCCCCGCGCCCCTCCTCCTGCCGCGGCTTGGCGACCACTGCCCGGAACATGTCCGGCAGCATCCGGATCTGCACCACGCCCGAGCGGACCGTGAAGTACAGACTCAGCGCCGCGAGGATGGGGATGATGAGGTAGAGCCAGAGCCCGTCGTTGAAGCTCGCGAGGCTCGCGGTCAAGCTCTCCATGGGCAGAGCTGTCCTTCCCGGTCGGCGACTGCTCCGGCAGTCGCCCCGGAGCTGGTCGGCCATAGTAGGGAGCCGCCGGCCGCATGGCACATCGCCGACGTGACCCCGAACCCGCGGGATCCGCACCGTGGTCCCGCAAACCCTCGATGAAAATTCATCGAGATCAGCGCCGCATCGGCGTCACGTCGACCTCGACGTCGGCGAAGGGGAACGGGTAGACCACCCAGCTGAGCTCGAACCACTCCTGGATCGGGATCAGGCGCAGCCACACCTGGGCGATCACGATCGAGAGCATCACCAGTCCGAGGGCGAGGAACCGTGCTCGGTCGAGGACCTCGACGGCCGCCACCTCGGTCATCCGCTTCGCGGCCGCGGCCACACCCCACAGGACGATCGCGGCCAGGGCGACGAAGACGGCGTTGCTCGGTCCCATCGTCAGGTCGACGCACTGCGGAACCACGTCGGTCGACTGTCCCGCGCCGGCACAGGAGCCCGCCGACGCCGTGGTCAGGAACGCGTAGACGAACGCCATGACCAGCACCCCGACGAGGAGGCGCCGGACGACGACGAGCATCAGCTGGTGGGGCAGCCCGGCTGCCGTCGTCGAGGACGTCTCCGTCGTCGTGGTCATGGTCAGCCCCCTTGCCGTCCCAGGAGGCAGCCTGGCACGACGACGCGACGGCGGCAATGCTCGCCGCCGCCGCGTCCCGAGGCCGGCTCAGCCCTGCCCGTCGAGGTACCCGGCCGCGCGGTCGGTGGCTGCCTCCGGGTCGTCGATGGTCTCCGCCTGCGCCGAGGCGTCCGCGACGACCGCCAGGTCCTCCCGGGTCAGGCCCCAGGTGAAGTCCGTGAGGATCATCGACTCGGTCAGACCGGCCTCGATCTCCGTGAAGTTGCTCAGCTCCGCACGCACCTCGTCCGGGTGCTCACGCGCGTGGGCGAAGGACTGCTCCAGCCCGGCGACGAAGGCGTCGATCATCTCCGGGTCGGCCTGCGCCTTCTCCTCGGTGACCATGTAGACCGCCGTCACCATGTGATCCGGCACGGTGTCGACGAAGACGCTGGTGACCAGCCGGTTCCCCTCGTCCAACCCGATCCCGTAGAACGGCTCGGAGGTGGAGATCGCGTCCACCTGGCCGGACCCGAGCGCCGAGTTCATGTCCTGCAGGGGCAGCTCGACGAAGTCGATCGTGCTCGGGTCCCCACCGTCCTCGGCGACCGCCGCCCAGACGCACACCTCGTGCAGGCCGCCGAGCGCGTTGACCGCGACGGTGCGACCCTCGAGATCGGCGGGCCGCTGGATGTCGCTGTCGGGTGGGACGAGCACCCCGCCGTGGTCCTCGCCCTGCACGCCCGTGGAGCGGCCCGCGGGTGCGATCGCCTGCAGCGGGAGGCCCTGGTCCGTCGCCTGCAGGAGGTTGACCGAGCCGGCGAACTGGATGTCGTACTCGTCGTTGAGCAGGGCCGGGATCATCGCCGCGCTCCCCTGCCCGTAGGTGATGTCGATCTGAAGGCCCTGCTCCTCGAAGTAGCCCTCGTTCATCCCGATGTAGATCGCCGCCAGGTCCACCACGGGTACGGCGGCGAGGCGGACGGTCTGCAGCTCCTCGCCCTCTCCCCCGCCTCCTCCCTCCGGCTCGTCGGACCCGGACGAGCCGGAGCACGCGGCGAGCGACACGGAGCTGGCGAGCGCGGCGATCCACGCGATGGCCTGACGTCTCATCGAACACTCTCCTTCGAGGTTCTGGCACGAACGGGTGCATCGTGGCGTGCGCAGAACGGCCCCGGAGGCCGACTTCCGATGAGCGGAACGACGTGCTGCGTCGTACCGCCGGGACGCGACTACCGGTGCTCGGGGATCGTCTCGACCCATCGCGCGAAGCTCTCGAAGGCCTCGGCGTCCAGCACGGCCGCGGGCGGCACGCCCTCCTTGGCCGGCAGCAGCGCGACGGCGTCCGGCGGCAGACCGGCGGTCTGCCCGGCGGCGATCGAGTCGGGCGCCGCGGCCCCCACGCGGGCCAGGAACAGCAACGGGCCGTCGCCGTGGGACTCCACGACGCCGACGCGGCCGGAGATCATGGCGCGCAGCTCATCGACCCGCAGATGCGCCTGCCAGCCGCGGGCGTCGAGCCGCACCCCCGTGACCGACCGTCGTCCGCGGAAGCCCACGCGGACCGGCGCCGCCTCGGCCACGAGGTCCCCGGCCCGCCACGTGGGCGGGCCCGACGGGTTGCCGTCCTCGCCGTCGTGCCGGCTCTCGCTGCCGAACCTCATCACCCCACGCTAGCGGCAGCCCGTGCCTGGCCGCGCGGGGCGCGCTACGGCGAGACGCGCCGCAGCCGAAGGAAGTTGCGCACCCCGAACGTGCGGTGCATCCACTGGTCGGACGGCTCGAAGTACTGGTTGGCCTCCTCGATGGTCAACAGCTCCGGGCTGTCCACCTCGACGGTCTGGCCCTCGTGCATGAGCGTGGCGGTCCCCGCGGCGAGGACGTTCTGCAGCCAGTCCGTGCGCAGGCCGTACGGGAGGGCGAAGAGGTAGCCGCCGTCGACCGGCTGTGCGCCCACCGGCGTGGCGTACTCGCGCCCGCTCTTCCGGCCGCGGTGCCGGATGATCGCGGCGTACGCCCCCGGCCCGCCGGCCGGACCGCTCAGCTGCAGCTTGTTGGTCACGTCCCGGTTGAAGCGCCGCACCACGCCCAGGATCCGACGGTCCTGGGTCCGCATGCCCACCAGGATCATGCCGGCCCAGCCGGCACACACCAGCGTGATCCCGCCCACGACGATCGCCGCCCGACGCAGCATGCGCGCTCCTCGGTGGTGCCCGCGCGCCACGGCCGGGCACGCCTCTCCAGTATGGCGACCCGGGGCCGCCGCCGGGCCGGATCGGCACCGGTCCGTGCCGGATGTGCTGGACTGTCGTTGCCGCCCGGCGCCGGCCGGGCCAGGCTGAGCGGCGAACCCACCGACACGAGGACGTGGAGGAACCATGACCGAGCAGGCACCCACAGCGGCCACCCCCGTACCAGCGACCATGCGCGCCGCCGTCCTGGTGGACGACGAGCCGCGGCTGCGGGTCGAGGAGGTCCCCGTCCCGACGCCGCGGGCGGACGAGGCGCTGGTGCGGATCCGGTCCTGCGGGGTCTGCCACACAGACCTGCACGTCATCAAGAGCGAGGTCGCGTTCCCACGGCCCGCCGTCCTCGGCCACGAGATCAGCGGCACGATCGTCGCGATCGGCGAGGGCACCGAGCAGGCCGGCGACCTCGCGGTCGGCAGCGACGTGGTGGGCGCGTTCATCATGCCGTGCACGCGGTGCGACGCGTGCCGCCGCGGCCGGGACGACATGTGCGACGCCTTCTTCGCCCAGAACCGTCTCCGCGGCACGCTGTACGACGGCGAGAGCCGGCTGACACGCGCCGACGGGTCGTTCCTCGCGATGTACTCGATGGGCGGCCTGGCCGACTACGCCGTGGTCCCCCTCTCGGCGCTCACCGCCCTGCCGGCGGACCTCGAACCCGTCTCAGCAGCGGTCCTCGGGTGCGCCGCGTTCACCGCCTACGGCGCCGTGCACCGGGCCGCGCAGCTCACGGCCGACCAGTCGGTCGCCGTCGTCGCCGCCGGCGGCGTCGGGTCCGGGCTGCTGCAGCTCGCCCGCGCGGCCGGGGCCGATCCCGTCATCGCGATCGACGTCGTCGACGAGAAGCTCGAGGCGGCACGCCGCCTCGGCGCGACCCACACCGTCAACTCCGCGGACCGTGACGCGGCCGAGGCCGTTCGCGAGATCACCGGCGGACGCGGCGTCGACGTCGCCTTCGAGGCGCTGGGCCGGCCGGCCACCTTCCGCCAGGCGCTCGGCCTGCTGGCCGACGGCGGCCGGATGGTGGCGGTCGGGATCGCGCCCGGCGCCGAGGTGGGCGAGGTCGAGATCACCCCGCTCGTCCGGCGCGGCTACTCGGTGGTCGGGTCCTTCGGTGCCCGGACCAGGGCGGACCTGCCCGCCGTCGTGCAGGCAGCCGCGGCGGGCGACTTCGACGCCGTCGGCCTCGTGACCCGCCGGTACGACCTCGACGACGTCGACGACGCCTACCAGGCACTCGCTCGCGGCGAGATCACCGGCCGCGCCGTGGTCACCACGTCGTGACCGGCGACAGCGACCATCCCGGTGCGCGGGTGAAGAAGCCCGAGCTGTCGACGCCGTAGGCGTTCGCGTCCCCGAAAGAGCCGGCTCCTCCCCGGAATCGACAACGCCATTCGAGACGGGGCTTGACGAGTTGCGTGCGCGTCTATACATATAGACGTCTATACGAGTCACGAAGGAGTGAGCTGATGCAACTGGCCGGCCCATCGACGTACCCGACCACCGCGCGGCGCAGGGCCGCCGCATGAGGCCGCACACCGGGTACCAGCTGGCGAATCTCCGCTCGTATCTCGAGGACATCGTCGGTGTCGACCACGTGATCGGCGAGGAGGAGGCCCGCTCACGTGCAGCCGTGGACCAGTACTGGCTGACGCACATGTGGCAGGCACGCGGCGAGGACGTCCCGAGCCCCGCCTTCATCGTCCGCCCGGCGTCCACCGCCGAGGTGGCGGGCGTCATGAGGGTCTGCCACACCTACCGGATCCCGGTCGTCCCCCGCGGCGGCGGCTCGGGCACCCAGGGCGGTGCCTCCACCCCGTACGGCGGCATCGTGCTCGACCTGGGGCGGATGGACCGGATCTACGAGATCGACGAGACCTCGCTCGTGCTCGACGCCCAGCCTGGCATCAACGGGCGGGTGCTGGAGAACCTGCTCAACGAGCGCGGTCTGATGCTCGCCCACTACCCGTCGTCGGTCGACATCTCGAGCCTCGGCGGCTATCTCGCGGCCCGCGGGTCCGGGGTGATGTCGACCAAGTACGGCAAGGCCGAGGACATGGTGCTCTCGGTGGAGGTCGTCCTCCCGACCGGCGAGGTGCTCGACACCCTCGCCCACCCGAACCACGCGGCCGGGCCGGGCCTGCTCCAGCTCTTCGTGGGATCGGAGGGCACGCTCGGCGTCATCACCCGCGTGCGCATCCGGCTCGACCCGATCCCGGCCTCCCGCCGGTTCCAGATGGTGACCTTCCCCGGCGTCGCAGAAGGGCTGGAGGCCGGCCGGCGTGTCATGACCCGGCGGCTGCGCCCGGCCGTCATGCGGCTGTACGACGAGGGCGCCACCGTGAAGTCGCTGCAGAGCACGGGGCATCGCGTCTCGGGCGTGAACCTCGTGGTGATGACCGACGGCGAGGAGGACCTGGCCGGCGCCGAGATGGCGCACATCGAGCGGATCGTCACCGAGTGCGGCGGGCAGCTGGCCGGCGAGGCCGAGGGCGCTCACTGGTGGGAGCACCGCTACGACTTCTACAAGCCACCGCTCCAGCCCGGCTACCCGCAGCTGTACGGGACGGTCGAGACGGTCACCGACTACCGCTCCATCCTCCCGCTGTACGAGGCGAAGAAGGCGCTGCTGCACGAGAAGTACGCCGCCTGGTCGCCCCAGTACACCGCCCATTTCTCCCACTGGTACCCGTGGGGAACCATGATCTACGACCGGTTCTACATCGACTCGCCGCCGGAGTCCGCGGAGGAGGCGCTGCGCCTGCACAACCAGGTGTGGGCGGACTGCTCGCGGGTCAACCTCCGGCACGGCGGGGTGCTCAACGAGCACCACGGCATCGGCCTCAAGCTCGGCTGGCTGATGTCCGAGCAGTCGCCCACCGGCCACCGGCTCGTCCAGCAGATCAAGGACACGCTGGACCCGGCCCGCATCATGAACCCCGGGAAGCTGGGGCTGGCGCTGTGACCGGCGCGACCATGCGCGCCGTCCGGTACACGGGCGAGGACGTCCGGATCGAGGCCGTCCCACGGCCCGACCTCGCGGCGGGCGAGGTGCTCCTCCACCCCACGTACACCGGGATCTGCGGAACCGACGTCCACGTCGCGCACGGTCTGCACCCGCGGGTGCGTCCGCCGGTCACGCTCGGCCACGAGTTCGTGGGCACCGTCGTCTCCTCCGGCACCGACGCATGGCAGCCCGGCCAGCACGTCGTCGTCGAGCCGCTGCGCACCTGCCGCCAGTGCCGGGCCTGCACGGGCCCGCACTACAACCGCTGCCCCCAACTGCAGATCCTCGGCGTCGACACCGACGGGAGCCTGGCCGAGGTCGTCGCCATCCCCGCCGACAGGCTGATCGCGCTACCCGACGGCGTGAGCCCTCGCCTGGGCGCGTTGGTCGAGCCGATCGCCGTCGCGTCCCACGCCGTCGGCGCACTGGGCGCCCTGCCGGAGGCCGCCTCCGTCCTCGTGTTCGGCGGCGGTCCGATCGGGTGGCTGGCGGCCACCATCCTCACCGTCAGCGGCCACCACCCGCACATCGTGGAGAACAACGCCTTTCGCCAGGAGATGCTGCGCGCCGCCGGCCACGACGTCATCCCGGACGCCGCCGCCGTCGGGAGCGGGTACGACGCCGGCCTCGAGGCGACGGGCACCGTCGTGGGGCTGCGCACCCTCGTCACCGCCGTCGACGGCGGCGGGACGATCAGCCAGGTCGGTCTCCCCAAGGCGACCAACGAGCTGGACGGCATGGCCGTCATCTCCAAGGAGCTCACGCTCCGCGGCTCGCGGGTCTACACCCGGACCGACATCGAGGAGGCCGCGGCGCTGCTGGCGGCGCACGGCGACCGGTTCGAGCCGCTCATCACCCACGAGATCGCGTTCGAGGACGTGCTCGAGCACGGCCTGCGCCGGGTCGAGGCCGGGGCCGCCGTCGGGAAGATCGTCGTGAGGGGAACCTCGTGAGCGCGATCGACGTCGTCGCCGGGATCGACACCGGCACCAGCGGCTGCAAGGTGACCCTGCTGGACGCCGACGGCCGGGTCAGGGCCGCCACCTACCACGGCTACCCGACGCACTACGACCAGCCCGGCTGGGCCGAGCAGGATCCGCGCGACTGGGTCTCCGCCGCGCGCCGCGGCCTCCACGACGCCCTGCGGATCTCAGCCGCCGAGGAACCGGTACGGCTGCGAGCGCTGGCGTTCTCCGCGCCGCACCACGTCGCGGTCCTGTGCGACGAGAGCATGACGCCGCTGCGGCGGGCGATCATGTGGACGGACCAGCGCAGCGCAGCGACGGCGCGGCGGACCGCCGAGACCCACGGCGAGCTGATCTGGGCGCGGTGCCGCAACGTCCCCGCGGCCACCTGGACGCTCCCGCAGCTGCAGTGGCTCGGCACGCACGAGCCTGACGTCCTGCGCACCACCCGCCGGGTGCTGTTCATGAAGGACTTCGTGCGGCACGCGTTCCTGCCGCACCACACGACCGACCACGTCGACGCCTCGGGCACCCTGCTGTACGCGCCGGAGGACCGTACCTGGGTGCCCGAGCTGCTGGAGCTGGCGGGCTTGTCCCCCGCCGCCATGCCCGAGGTCGTCGCCCCCGACGCCGCCCTCGGCACGGTCGCCCCCGAGGTGGCCGCAGAGCTCGGGCTCGACGCCGACGTCCAGGTGGTCACCGGGTCGGCCGACACCGCCGTCGAGCTGCTCGCCGCCGGCTGCGTCGAGCCGGGCGACCACACCCTCAAGCTCGCCACGGCCGGAAACGTCTCGCACGTCGAGGACCAGCCGTCCGCCGAGGCGGGCGTGATCAGCTACCCCTACCTGATCGCTGGGACGTACTACCTGAACTCGGCGACTAACTCCGCCGCCGCGTCCTTCGCGTGGCTCGCCAGGACGCTCGCCGGCGGGGAGTCCGACGGCTCCTTCTACTCACGCCTCGACGACGATGCGGCCCAGGTCCCCCCGGGCTCGGACGGCGTCACCTTCCACCCGTACCTCAACGGCGAACGCGCCCCGCACTGGAACGCCGCGCTGCGTGCGTCCTTCGTGGGTCTCGCCTCGGCGCACGGCCGCGGCCACCTGGCCCGCGCCGTCATGGAGGGCGTCGCCATGTCGATGCGGGAGGCGCGTGGCACGGACGCCCCGCCCATCCCCCAGGCGTCGCTCATCGGGGGCGGTGCCAAGAGCGCCGTCTGGGCGCAGATCATGGCGGACGTCCTGCGCACCGACGTCCACGTCCGCCCCGCCGCGGACTCCTCGCTCGGCGGTGCGCTGCTCGCCGCGGCACAGCTCGGCTGGCTGCCGCGGCTCGCCGACGCGCCACGGCTGGTGCAGGGCACGGTCACGACCTGCCGGCCGAGCGCCGCCGACGCCGACGCCTACGACCGGGCCTTCGCCCGGTACCAACGCATCCAGCAGGCCCTCCAGCCGGGCTACGAGCTGGACAACGACAGCTGACACACCCACCCCTAGGAGAGGATCGCGATGAAGCATCCACACCGCAGAGCAGCAGTGGTCGCCCTGGCCACGGCGTCGCTCATGACCGCCAGCTGCATGGGCGGCGGAGACCCCGCCGGCGGCGGGGAGGAGGGTGGCGGGGACGCCACCATCCGCATCGCCAGTGCCGAGACCGACGCCGCGGCCATGGAGGCGCTGCAGGCCGCCGGCGCCGCGTACGAGGAGGAGACCGGAACGCCCGTCCTGTTCGAGGCGGTCCCGCTGGACGAGATCTACACCAAGGTCAACGCGGCGGCAGGGACCAACGCCGAGTACGACGGCATCATCACGGGGTTCATCGGCCACATCTCGCTCTTCCAGAGCGAGGACAAGCTCGTGCCGGTCGACGACCTCATCGAGGATCTCGGCGGTACCGAGGACTTCTACGACGGCCAGCTGCTCTTCCCCATCGACGACCAGGTCTGGTGGGTGCCCTTCGACTACAACATCGCCTTCGGCTTCATCCGGCAGGACTGGCTCGACGAGGCCGGGCTCGAGGTCCCCCGGACGTGGGAGGAGATGCTCGAGGTCGCGCGTGCGTTCGACGAGCGGTCCGACTCCGAGTACGGCCTGATGATGCCGCTGCAGGCGGACAGCGCCACGAACTGGATCACCAGCCAGGTGCTGTGGGCCAACGACGTCCGGATCTTCGACGACAGCTGGAACGTGGTGCTCGACAACGACGAGATGCTGCCGAGGACGGTCGAGGCGCTGGAGTTCCTCCGCGAGCTGTACCAGCACATGCCGCCCCAGGCGGACTCCGCCTCGTACGGGGAGACCATCGAGTCCTTCGCGTCCGGGCAGTCCGGGATGGCGTTCTACTCCGGTCGCATGCTCGACTCGATGATCGCGCAGAACCCGGAGGCCGCCCAGAACGTCGTCGCCTTCGGCATGCCGATGGCGGACGGGGACGGCACGACCGCCAGCCTCGGCTACGACGGCATCGGCGTCCTCAACACGCAGGACTCGCAGGAGACGACCGAGTTCCTGCGCTGGTTCTTCCAGGAGCACCTGCTCGACCTCTACGCCACGGCTCCGTACCACTACATGCCGGCCCAGCGATCCGTCTTCGAGAGCGAGGAGTGGCGGTCCCTGGACACGCTCGACCAGCGGTGGGACGAGGTGATGGTGCCGCAGGAGGAGTTCGTCTCGAACCCGAACCTGAACTCCATCGACACCGAGGGTCCGGCGGTGGACCAGCGCAGCGCGGACGTCTTCCAGTCACTGGTGGTCCCGGAGATGTTCCAGCGCGTCGTGCTCAACGGCGAGGACCCCGAGACGGTGGTGCGGGAGACGGCCGACGAGATCCGCAGCACCGCCGGCGACTCGTGATCGAAGCGGGCCCGACACGATGACGAGGGAGGACTGCCGATGCTTCGCAGACTGACCGCGCGCGAGCTGCCCCTGTTCGCCGTGCTGCTCGTCCCCGGACTGGCCGTGGTCGCCCTCGTCATCGTGGTCCCGCTGGTCCTGGTGCTGCAGTACAGCACCTACCAGGCGAGCAGCTTCTCCGGCGGCGGCACGTTCGTCGGACTGGAGAACTACGCCACCCTGCTGGGCAGCCCGGACTTCTGGCAGAGCCTCTGGCGCACGCTGGTCTACGCCGGGGGCTCAGTCCTGGCCCAGCTGGTCGTCGGCATCGCGGTGGCCCTGGTGCTGAACGTGAAGTTCCGCGGGTCCACCTTCCTGCGCGGCGCCGCGATCGTGCCCTACATCGTGCCCGCCGTCGTGGCCACGATCGCCTGGGAGTGGATCCTCGATCCCTCCACCGGCATCTTCAACAAGCTGCTCGAGGCGCTCGGCCTGCAGGCGGTGAACTTCCTGTCGGCCCCGTGGGCCATGACCACCGTGATCATGCTCTCGACGTGGGCGTGGGCGCCGTTCGTCATCATCGTGTTCCTCTCGGGCCTGCAGACCATCCCGCAGGAGCTCTACGAGAGTGCGCGGGTCGACGGTGCCGGGCACGTGCGGCAGTTCTTCTCGATCACGCTGCCGATGCTCCGGGACCTCGTGATCACCATCGTCGTGCTGCGCGGGATCTGGATGTTCAACAAGTTCGACATGATCTACCTGCTCACCGCGGGTGGCCCGCTGGACCGCACCAGGACCTTGCCGGTGCTCGTCTACGACGAGGCGTTCCAGCAGTTCCACGTCGGGTACGGCTCCGCCGTCGCGGTGGTGTCTCTGCTCGTGATGCTCACCGGCCTGCTGCTGTTCCTCTGGCTCAGCCGGGACCGTTCGGAGAACCGGGAGGTGGCCCGATGAAGATGACCATCGGCCAGCGCCTGCTGCTCGGGGTGCTCGTCGCCCTGATCGTCCTCGTCACGCTGTTCCCGATCTACTGGGTGACGATCAGCGCGCTGCGCGGCTACACGGGACTGTTCGACCACGCCGCGACGCTGTGGCCGACCGCCGCGGACTGGACGTTCTACCGGAACATCTGGGCGTCCACGGACTACCCGCGCTACTACCTCAACAGCGTCATCGTGGCGCTCGTGGCCACCGCGGTCACCGTGGTGTTCTCGGTCAGCATGGGCTACGCGCTGACCAGGTTCCGGTTCCGGTTCAACGCCCTCATCCGGACGTCCATGCTGGTCGGCTACATGCTGCCGCCGATGGTCCTCGCCATCCCGCTGCTCGGGATGCTCGTGGCGGTCGGGCTGGACGACACCCTCGTGGGGCTCGTGCTCGCCCACGTGGCCATGTGCCTGCCCTTCGGGGTCTGGATGATGATCAGCTTCATGCGGACGGTGCCGTTCGACCTCGAGGAGGCGGCCTGGATCGACGGCGCGTCCCGCAGCCAGGCGCTGGTCCGCGTGATCGTCCCGGTCATCACCCCGGGGATCACCTCGGTGGCGATCTTCACGTTCATCGTCTCGTTCACCGACTACGTGTTCGGGCTCATGCTCATCTCGACGGACAGCCGCAAGACGATCCCGGTCGGCCTGGCGACCATCGCCGAGTCGACGGCGCTGCAGCGCGGAGACCTGCTCGCGGGCGCCGCACTGATCGGCGTGCCGATGGTCCTGGCCATGGCGTTCGTCGCGCGGTACTTCATCCGGGGCCTCATGGCCGGGGCCGTCAAGGGCTGACGAAGGAGGAGTTCTTGTCCATGTGGTCTCGTGAGGAGTTCGACGGCGTCACGTGCCTGGTGACGGGTGCCGCCGGAGGGATCGGGCATGCCGTGTGCCGGGCGCTCCACGACGCCGGCGCGACCGTGCGCGCGGTCGACGTGGCGGAGCCGGCGTCCGGCCCCTGGCAGGAGTTCGTCAGCTGCGACATCACCTCCGCGGCGGACCTGGGGCGGCTCGCGGACCGCCTCGGGGACCACCCGCTGGACGTCCTGGTGAACACGGCCGGCATCATGCGCAAGGCCCCGGTCGGTCAGATCGACTGGGACGCGTGGGACCTGGCGTACGCGGTGAACTGCCGTGGCACGCTGCGCCTGACCGAGCAGGTGCTCGACCGGCTCCGCGCGTCCGGCCGCGGCCGGATCGTCAACATCGTCTCCATGACGGCCTCCCTCGGCCTGCCGACCTATGCCCCGTACTCCTCGGCCAAGGCCGCGCTGCTCAACGCCTCCCGGGTCCTCGGGGCCGAGCTCGCGGGCAGCGGCATCACCGTGAACTCGATCTCTCCGGGCTGGGTGGAGACCCCGATGATCGAGCCGCTGTTCACCCGCATGGAGGAGCTTCACGACCTCCCGGCGGGTCAGGGACGGGCGTACGTCGAGGGGCTCATCCCGCAGCATCGACTCGTGGATCCCGCGGAGGTGGCCGCGGCGGTCATGTTCCTGGCGAGCCGTGCCGGAGGGGCGATCACCGGGCACGACCTGCGCATCGACGGCGGGCTGACCTCGATGTTCGCGCCAGGAGTACACGCCGGCTGAGCCCCGATACCTTTAGGTTGACCATGGTGAGACAGGCAAATCCGCCAGACTTCCGCCGGAGCGAGCTCACCGGGCCGCTGTACCGGGTCATCGCCGCGCGCCTGCGCCACAAGATCCTCTCGGGCGAGCTCGCGGTCGGGGACGTGGTTCCCTCGGAGCAGGAGCTGTGCCGCGAGCACGGCGTCTCGCGGATGACCGCGCGGCAGGCCGTCACGGAGCTGGTCAACCAGGGGCTCCTGCGCCGGGAGCAGGGCCGGGGCACGTTCGTCACCGAGCGGAAGCTCGTCCGGGGCCTGTCCTCCGTCTCCGGACTCCGTGAGGACCTCGAGCGCGAGGGACTCCACCCGGGCGGCAAGGTCCTCAGCCTCGAGAGACGTCGCGCCACCCGCGACGAGGCCACGCGCCTGCATCTCTCCCGTGCCTCCGACGTGTGGCGGCTGGTCCGCTCGCGTACGGCGGACGAGGTGGTCCTCGGCCTGCAGATCGCGGTGCTGCCGGTCCACCTCGCACCCGACCTCGACACGTGGGACCTCGACCACGGGTCGCTGTACCGCGAGCTGCGCGCCCGCGGGCTGCCGCTGACGTGGGCACGGCAACGGATCGAGGCGGTCGTGGACCCGGAGGTCTCGGACCAGCTCGAGCTGCCTGCCGAGACCGCGTACCTGCGGGTCTCCCGGATCTCCCTGGGCCCGGAGCGACTACCGGTCGAGCTGCTGGTCTCCTACTTCGTCGGCAGCTCCTACGCCTACGACGTCGAGCTCACCGAGTAGCAGCACGAGCCGGCCTGCGCCGCTAACGGCCGTCGACGTAGCGCGCCGCCTGGTCCGTCGCCGCCTCGGGGTCCTCGAGGGTGCCGGCGTCCGCCGCAGCCTCGGCGACCACGGCGAGGTCGGCACTGCTCAGGCCCCAGGTGAAGTCGGTCAGCACCATCTGATCGATGAGCTCGGGCGCGATGTCGGTGAAGTTCCGCAGCTCCTCCCGCACGGCGCCCGGGTGCTGCTGCGCGTACTCGAACGACCGCTCGAGGGCACGCACGAACGCCTCGACCGTCTCCGGCTCGGCCGCCAGCTTCTCCTCCGTGACGTAGTAGGTGGCGGTCACCATCCGGTCCGGCACCGTGTCGACGTACACGCTGGAGACCAGCCGGTGGCCCTCGCCGAGCGCGATCCCGAGGAACGGCTCCGCCGTCGCGATCGCGTCCACCTGGCCCGACTCCAGAGCCGCGGGCATCTCCGGCAGGGGCAGCTCGACGAAGTCGACCCCACCGGGGTCTCCGCCGTCGTGCGCGATGGCGGAGTGCACGCACACCTCGAGCAGGCCGCCGAGCGCGTTGACCGCCACCGTCGCGCCCTCGAGGTCCGCCGGGCGCCTGACCGTGCTGTCGTGCGCCACGAGCAGGCCGCCGTGGTCCTCCCCCGGCACGCCGGTGGAGCGGCCGCCGGTGGCGACCGCCACGAGCGGCAGGCCGCGGTCGATCGCCTGCAGCAGGTTGACCGACGCGCCGTACTGGACGTCGAACTCGTCGTTGACCAGCGCCGGGATCATCGCCGGGCTGTTCGAGCCGAGCGTGATGTCCAGCTCCAGGCCCGCCTCCGCGAAGTACCCCTGCCGCTGCCCGACGTACACGGCGGCCATGTCCCCCACCGCGACGCCGGCGAGGCGGACCGTCCGCGGCGCGCCGTCGTCGGTGTCGGGTGAGCCTGAGCAGGCCGCGAGCGCCGCGGCCGCGACGGCCGCCGTCGCGAGGAGGCGCCGCCGCGTCGTCATTCGTCCCAAGCCGTCAGTATGACGCCCAGGACGCGGCAGCTCAGTCCGTGCGCGCCGCCAGCTCCTCCGCCGTGACCCAGTTGCCGTGCAGGCCGCGCGGGATCCGCAGCGGCACCTTGAGCGTGCACACCGGTTCCTTGTCCAGGTGCTCGGCGTCGAGGATCACCAGCTCGGAGTGCATCAGGTCCCGGCGCGAGACGATGACGAACACGTACCCCTTGCCCTCGGGCGCGTTCTCGTCGCCCTGGACGAAGATCGGCTCACCGACGGTGGCGTAGTCGCCCGGGTAGTACACCTGCTGCCGGCCGGTGGTCAGGTCCACGGAGGAGACCCACCGGAACCCGCCGCCGGGGGCCTGGTGCCCGGGCAGCTCGGTGAGCCCGACGATCCCCCAGTGGTACTTCAGGGTCTCGTAGCGGTCGTCCATCCGCGGGAACTCCGCCGGGGTGGAGGCGATGCGCCGCTCCGTGAAGGTGCGGCGCTCGTCCGCCAGGTCGATCGTCCAGCGGGAGAGGAACCCCTTCGACTTGTCCGGGTCGTGCGCGCGGCCGTCGATGATCGGGAACCACGGGAAGTAGCTCGACTCCCCTACCGGGGTGTCGATGTAGATGTACCGGCCGTCGTCGTAGGCGTTCATCATGTGGCTGGCGAACCGGTTCGGGCCCTCGAACCACCGGATCTTGCGGCCGTCGCCCTTGCGCGGCAGCACGCCGAGGTAGACGCTCTCGTCCGGGTCCCACTGGAAGATCGGCTCGCCCTTCTTCAGCCACTCCAGCTCGGTGCGGATCGGGATGATCGGGAAGATCACGTAGTTCTGCGTGACGCAGAAGTCGTGCAGCATCGAGGAGTAGGGCGCCTTGAACCAGGTCTCGTGGATGATCTGCCCGGACGGGTCCGCCTCGTAGTAGGCGACGTCCCGGGTGGTCTCGCCCTTGGCCGAGTAGCCGAAGAACACCATCTCCCCGGTGACGGGGTCCATCTTGGGGTGCGCGGTCGAGGTCTGCGACGTCAGCGACCCCTCGAAGTCGTAGTGGCCGATGGTCTCCAGCGTGTCCGGCTCGAGGATGATCGGCGGGGAGTCCTCCTTCGAGGCGTACAGCTTGCCCGCGTGGTAGAAGAGGTTCGTGTTCGCCATGCCGCGCGGCATGCCCTCCACCTCGGGCATGTCCGACAGCGGGTTGCGGTACAGCCCGAACAGCGAGCGGCCCGCCGCCTGCTCGGCGTCGAAGCGCGGGGTGTGGATGAAGCGGCTCTTGTAGTCGACGCGGCCACCCTTGAACCGGAACGAGATGGCCATGCCGTCGTCGTTGAAGTTCCCCAGCGGACCTTCGTCCACGTACTTCGGGAACTGCCGGTCGGTGACCACCTTGTAGTAGGTGCCGTCCAGGTGGGTGGGGATCTCGCCCTGGATGCACTCCAGGCCGCGGATGTCCGCCTCGACGCGCATGGGGGCGTCGAAGGGGTGCGGGGCCTCCGGGAAGCGGATCATCGGCCACTTGTCCGGCTCCGGGATCGGCTCCTTCGGCGCGAGGCGCGTCCAGCGCAGCTCCTCGGCCTTCGCGTCGTCCTGAGGGCGGGTGTGGTGCGTCATGGCGTGCTCCTCTCGGTAGGGATACCGGGGGTCGTGGCGACCGCAGAGGGCGCCGGCGCCGCGTCGTCGGCGTCGTCCGTGCCGCGTCCCACGGCGCCGCGCAGCGGGACGAGCGCCACGAGCCCGACGGCGAGCGCCGCCGCGATGGCGAGGAAGATGCCGCTCGCGCTCCAGTGGGCCGCCACCAGGTAGCCGGTGGCGGTGGGACCGAACGCCGCCGCGAGGCGACCGAGGCCCACGTGCAGCCCGAAGGCGGAGGACCGGATCTGCGTGGGGTAGGCGGCCGGGATGAGGGCGTAGTACCCGGCGATGGCGGCCCCGAACCCGACGGACATGAGCAGCGGTACGGCCAGCGCGGTGTCGCCCGTCAGCAGGGTGAGGCCGAGCAGGCCGGCACCGAGCACGCCGAGACCCAGCGCCGCCACCGTCAGCGGGTGGCTGGCGACCCGGAACGAGACCAGCGCGTACAGCAGTCCACCGATCGCACCGCCGAGCGGGGCAAGGGTGCCGAACGTGAGGCCGAGCGCGTCGTCGCCGGTGGCGCCGGTGATGAGCTGCGGCGTCCAGATGATGTTGACGTAGAGGGTCGCGTTGAGCAGGCAGTACCCGACGGCGAGCAGCACCGTGACCACGACCAGCCCGCGCGAGAGCATCGAGCGCGCCGTCTGCCAGGTGGACGCCCGCTCCGCCGCGGCCGCGCCCCACGCCTCGCCCGCGAGCTCGGTGACCGGCTCCCTCCCCATCCGGGCGAGCAGCCGGTTCAGGCGTGCCAGCCCACCCGCGCCGCGCCGGCTGGCCAGGAACTGGATCGACTCCGGCAGCAGGGTCGCGCACAGCACGAGGATGACGGCGTTGATGAGCGCGCCGACCCCGAACAGGCTCTGCCACCCGTACGCGGGGATCAGGCGCATCCCGATCAGCCCGCCGAGGAACCCGCCGAGGCCGAGCCCGGTCGAGAACATCGCCATCATGAAGCCGTGCCACCGCCGGGTGGAGTACTCCGCGACGAGCACGCCCATGACGGCGGTGAGCGTGCCGATCCCGACGCCGGCCACGAACCTGCCGGCCAGCATCAGCTCGTAGCCGGGCGCCACCCAGGACAGCGCCATGCCCAGGGTGACGAGCGCCTGGCCGGCCACCGAGAGCATCCGCCGCCCGAACCGGTCCGCGAACGGCGCGACGCCGACGGCGCCGACCACCATGCCGGCGATGGCGGCAGAACCCAGGTAGCCGAACCGGACCGGGTCGATCCCCCACTCCTCGCTGAGCGCGGGCCCGGCCAACGAGATCGCGATGATGTCGTAGCCGTCCGAGAGGGTCGCGAGCAGGCAGATGCCGACCGTCATGAGCTGGAAGCCGGTCATGCGTCCGTCTCTGATGCGGGCCTCGAGGGTCATGTGCGGGCTCCTTCCGGCGCCGTCGTCCTCGACGTGAGGTCCCGCCACGGCTCGATGCCGCGGATCTGCTCGGACGGGCGGGAGTAGCTGACGATCGCGTGCTCCTCGGTGCACTCGGCGATCGCATGCATGAGGTGGTTGCGGCCCAGGCCCGACTGCTTGACGCCGCCGAACGGCACCACCGGCGGGCTCGCCCCCACACGGTGTGCCCCCACGAAGGTGGTGCCGGCCTCGAGCCGCAGCGCGACGGCGCGGGCGTGGTCCGGGTCGGCGGACCAGACGGAGGAGCACAGCCCGTACTCCGTGCGGTTCGCCTCCGCGATCGCGTCCGCGTCGTCCTCGACGGGCAGGATCGGGATGATCGGGGCGAACTGCTCGGCGAGGACGAGCTCGTGGTCGCGCGCGATGCCGGTGACCACGCAGGGCCGGACGTACCGGCCGCGCTCGAGGTCGGCCTCGGGGGCGATGCGGCCACCCTCGTGCACGTGCGCTCCCGCCTGCCGCGCGGCAGCGAGGAGGCGCCCGGCGTTCGCGTGGCCGGCCGGGGTGGTCAGGGGTCCGAGGTGCACCCCGGGGACGGACCCCGGTCCGACCACCAGCTGGTCCACCATGGCGGTGAAGCGCTCCACGAGCTCCTCGTACCGGGTGCGGTGGACGTAGATGCGTTTGACGTTGAAACACACCTGACCGCTGACGGCGTAGCACCCGGCGACGAGCTCGCGCAGGGTGTCCTCGCCCAGGTCGGCGTCCTGCAGCACCAGCGCCGGGTCGTTGCCGCCGAGCTCGAGCGAGACCTTCTTGACCGTCTCGGCGGCCGCCGCCAGCACCTTCCGCCCGGCCACCACGCCGCCGACGAACGTGACGCCGCGGATCGCCGGGTGCGTGGTGAGGGCGGTCCCGGCCTGGCTCCCGGTGCCCTGGACCACCTGCAGGACGCCGTCCGGCAGCGCGCCGGCGAGCAGCCGCAGCGCGGCCGTCACCGCAAGGGGCGCCGCCTCCGCCGGCTTGACGACGACGGAGCAGCCCGCCGCGAGCGCCGGCCCGACGCAGTTCATGGTCAGGTAGACCGGGGTGTTCCACGGCGTGATGACGGCGACGGGACCGAGCGGGACCCGGCGGCAGAGCACCTCGTCGGCCGCGGCGGCACCGGGCCGTCCGGCGAGGTCCGCCGTCGCGGCGGCCTCCTCGGCGAGTGCGGCGAAGGCCCGCAGCAGGTGGACGGCGCCCGCGACGTCGCCACGTGCCTCGAAGAGCGGCTTGCCCACCTCGGCCACGAGCGTGGACGCCAGGGCCTCGGCCTCGGCCTCGATCGCCGCGGCACCCGCGAGCATCGCGGACTCCCGCTCACCCGGCGGCAGGTCCGCCCACCCCCGGAACGCCTCGGCGGCCGCCCGGACCGCGCGGTCGACTGCCTCACCGTCGCTCGGCACGCACCAGCCGACGACCTCGCCGGTGGCGGGGTCGTCGACCGGCAGCGGCTCGCCCCCGCTCACCGCGGCGCCCGCGCCGACCGCGGTCGCGGCCGGCAGCTCCTCAGGCATGCCGGGCCGCGTCGTCGTCCTCGGAGATCACCTCGCGGCCGGTGACCGGGTGCGGGTAGTGGAACGGGAAGACCTGGGTGTTGGGGAAGAACTCGTAGCCGTCGTCCAGGAGCTCGTCCGGTCCGAGCGGGTCCTCCGGGTAGGTCTTCTCGAAGAACCGGGACATCGGCTTCTGGTGGGCCCAGCCGGTGGTGAACTGGCCGTGCCAGACGGGCCGGTAGTTCAGCAGCCGGATCTTCCAGACGCCGTCGTCGCAGACGTACCGGTTCTCGTAGATGCCGCCCTCCCACCACTGGTCCATGGACGCGGTCCCCGGGAAGGTGTCCTTGGCGTCGTCGTGCAGACCGGCCTGCATCATCGATCGGAAGCGGCCCTGGGCGGAGAGCCCGTCGGGTGCCACGGTGACCACGTCCTGGTGCTGCGGGTGGTCCAGGAGGAACCCGAACCGCGGGCCGTTGAGGCCGGCCGTGAACCGCTGCCGGAACCGCCCGACGTACAGCCGCTGCACTCCCTCCTTGCCGCGGAAGAGACCGCCGCAGAACCGCACCTCGCCGTCGTCCGCGAAGAGGTCGACGACCTCCTGGTAGAGGCACTTGTCGAGGTAGTAGCCGTACTGGTGCTGCAGCCGCCGGACCGCCTGCTGCGCCTCGAGGACGGCGACGCGCTGGGCGAGCTCCGCCACGCGCGCCGCGACGTCGGTGTCGGTCGCCAGACTCACGTTCAACTCCCTCGTCGGAACGTCACGACGGGCGGTGCCCGTGCGTGTGTAGGGTGATCCCACCAGCGGCTCTCACGGGTGACAAGGCTGTCGTGCCCCGGTTCCCCTGGCAGGAAGGACCGACGGACAACCGCCCCCCGCGGGCGCCCGCAGTCCCGCGATGTCGCGGGTTCTGGACGGAAGGGTTTCCCCTGTGCGGAACTACTCGAGACCGGTGCTGCAGTCGGCCGAGCGCACGCTGCGGGTGGTCCAGCTGCTGGCGCAGCGTGGGCGGGCGACCCTGACCGAGGTGGCCGGCGAGCTCTCGATCAGCCCGTCGATGGCACACCGGCTGCTCACCACGTGCTGCGAGCTCGGGTTCGCGCGGCAGGACGGCTCGGGCGGGATGTACGAGACGGGCGCGGCGCTGCACGAGCTCTCGCTCGGCCTGACGCGGGCGACGGCCCTGCGGGACGCGGGCGCGGCGCAGGTGGCCAAGGCGTGCAAGGAGCTGCGCGAGACGGTCAGCGTGGTGGTCCTCGAGGGCCGCGACGTGCGGTTCGTCGAGACGCTCGAGGGCGACCGGGCGGTGCGGGTGACGAGCCCCATCGGCCGGACCATGCCCGCGCACGCCACCGCCGGTGGCCGGGCGATGCTCTCCTGCCTCCCGCCCGAAGAGCTCGACCGGCGCTTCCCGACGCACCGGCTCACGCACGTGCCCTGGTCGGCGATCGAGACGTGGGAGGAGCTGGTCTGCGAGCTGGACCGGGTCCGGGACCGAGGCTGGGCCATCCAGATCGGCGAGGGTGAGGACGACGTCGTCGCGGTCGGGTACCCGATCCTCGACGGGCTGGGCCTGCCGCGCGCCGCGCTCGTGGCCTCCGCCCCGCGGACCCGGCTGGCCACCTCGCACGACGCCCAGGCGGTCGCCCGCGTGCTCGAGCCGCACGCGCGCAAGATCCAGCGGCGCCTGCGCGGCAGCCACTGACCGGTGGCAGGCGGCCCGCCGCCACATGGGCGGGGCCGAGATGTGCGCCCCACCTCAGTCCGTCGGGCCCGCGATCTCGTTCCGGAGACGCAGCAGCAGCTCCCAGGCGGCCACGGACCCGACCCGGTCCCGCGCCGCGAGTTCCAGTGCCAGTGCGTGCGCGACGACGAAGCTGCCGAGGTACTCGCTCGCGGCCGTGCCGGCCGTCTCGGGTGTGGTGAGCAGCGCATCCACGCGGTCGACCACCTCCGCTCGCAGCGCCTCGCTCACCAGGACGGTGTGCGCCCCGACCTCCGCGGCCCGGCGCAGCACGACATCGATCTCGTGGAACATCCGCAGCGGGGCGAAGACGACCACGACGTCGCTGCCCCGAAGGTCGAGGAGCGGGTCCGCCAGCGAGAAGCCCGTCTGCGTGACCACGGTGACGTCACGCCCGAGGCGGGTCAGGTCGAGGGCGTGGTGCTGCGCGACGAGCCCGGCCGGGCCTATGCCGTACACCCAGGCACGCTCGGCGCCGGCCAGCAGGTCCACCGCCCGGTCCCAGGCCGCCGGATCCAGGCCGTCCGTCACGCCGTGGACCACCGCGGCCGTGTCGGCCAGCACCTGGTCCAGGACCCGCCCGGGGGCGTCGTGGACGCGATCGATCCGGCGCTCGATGCGCGCGGCCGAGCCGCGGGGAGCGGCGACGTTGGCCAGGGCGGCCTGCTTCAGCTCGCGCAGGCCCGAGTAGCCGAGCGACCGGGCGGTCCGGACCACGGTCGCATCGCTCGTGCCCGTGGCGGCGGCGATGCGCGCCGCGGAGGAGGTCACGAACTCCTGCGGGTGGGCGAGGAGGTACTCGGTGACGGCCCGTTCCTGGCGCGAGAGCGCTCCGGCACGAGCGGCCACCCGGGCATCGAGGGCAGGCTCCGGCGATGTCGCGTTCATTTCTTATTGGACTCGCTTCTGTAGTTGTCACTACAGTGCCGCAGCATGGCGTGGATCACAACCGGGCACCGGATCGGTTCATGAGGCATCGGTTCATCATCGTCGGTGCGGGCATCTACGGGAGCGCGACCGCATGGCACCTGGCGCGGCAGGGCGCCGACGTCCTCGTCCTGGAGGCCGGCGAGGTCGCGGGCGGCGCGTCCGGCGGACCGGGCAAGCGCGGCGTCCGGGGCAACCGCCGGGCCGCCACGGAGCTCCCCCTCATGCGCCTCGCGTACGACCTGTGGCCACGCCTCGCGGAGGAGCTCGACGCCGACACCGGGTACGAACGCGTCGGGAGCCTCAACCTGTTCGAGGAGGACCAGCCCGGGATGCGTGGCGGCCTCGCCGCGCTCCGCGCGCTCGCATGGCGGCAGGATCGCCTCGGCGTGCCGACCGAGGCGCTCGACGAGCGTCAGGTCCGCGAGCTCGAGCCGGGGGTCGCACCGGCCGTCCGCGGCGGCCTGTGGAGCCCGCTCGACGGCGTCGCCGACCACACCGCGACCACGCGTGCCCTCGCCGCCGCGGCGCGGCAGGCGGGCGCCGTCGTCCAGGAGCACACGCCGGTCGCGTCGCTGATCCGTTCCGGGAACCGGGTCACCGGCGTGGTGACCCGGTCCGGCGAGACGCACGAGGCCGACGAGGCCGTCGTCCTGCTGAACAACTCGGGAGCCGCGGCGCTGGCGGCCACGGTCGACGGCGCCCCCCTGCCGTTCTGGCGCATGGTGCCCCAGGCGCTGACCGTCCGGACCACGGGCACCTCACCGGTCCGGCATCTCGTGGGCCACCACAACCGTGCCCTGTCGCTGAAGACCCTCGGGCCGCACGAGCTGATGGTGACCGGCGGCTGGCGGGGTGTCTGGGACGAGAGGGCCGGGGCCGGTTCGACGGTCGAGAGCGCGATCCGAGGGAACCTCGCCGAGGCCCGCGCGGTCTACCCGGACCTCGCCGACGCGACTCTCCAGACGGCGGAGGCGAGCCGAGCCGAGACGTACAGCGCCGATGACCTCCCGGTGATCGACGTCCTGCCGCCCACCACGAACCTGCTGGTCGGGTCCGGGTTCTCGGGTCACGGCTTCGCCATCGCGCCGGCCGTTGCGCTCCTGCTCGCACGCTGGTTGCTCACCGGCGACCGGCCGGAGCCGCTGACCGGGCTCGCCTACCGCCGATTCACCCCTGTCCCCTGACGCACCCGAGGAGATCGTCATGACCCCCACCGATGCCGTTGGCAGTCTCGACACCCTCCTGTTCGCCGTCGGAATCCTCGGCGTCCTCATCCTCGCCGGGGTGCTGCTCCGGCTCGCGATCGGCTGGCTACGCCGCCTCGTCCTGCCCGCCGCGCTCATCGGCGGGGCGATCGGGCTGGCTCTCGGCCCCCACGGGGCCGGTCTCTTCACCGACCCTGTCGTCAGCGCATGGGCGGACATGCCCGGCGTCCTCGCGACCGTGGTCTTCGCGCCGATGCTCATGGGTGTCACGCTCCCCCGCCTCCGCGAGACCTACTCCCTCGTCGCTCCCCAGCTGCTGTACGGATACATGGGCTCCTGCCTCATGATCGGTGTCCCGCTCGTGGTGACGGCCGTGCTCCTCGTGCCGCTCTGGGGGGTGAACGACATGTTCGGCTCGCTCGTGGAGGTGGGCTGGCCGGGTGGTCACGGCACCGCGGGAGCCATGTCCGAGGTCTTCGCGGGGCAAGGCTGGGAGGAGGGGGCGTCGCTCGGGCAGACCTCCGCCACCGTCGGGCTCGTGTTCGGCATCTGCATGGGCATGGTCCTGCTGAACTGGGGCATCCGGAAGAACCACGTCCAGGCGTACCGGCACGGCGGAGCCGGTGCCGGAGCGGCCACGTCGGACATCCTTCCCGACGACGGCCGCGAGCCGATGGGCCAGGTCACCGTGAGCCGCGACCTGGTCGACACCCTCGGTCTCCACCTCGCCCTCGTCGGCCTCGCCATCATGATCGGCTGGGTGCTGCAGCACGTCATCGACATGGTCATCCCCGGGATGCCGCTGTTCCCGCTGGCGATGATCGGCGGCGCCCTGGTGCAGCTCGTCGTGGCTCGTACGCGGCTGGCCCGCACCATCGAGTCCCGCGTCTTCCGCACGATCCAAGGGGTCGCGCTCGACTTCCTGGTCGTCTCGGCGGTCGCCTCGATCGAGCTCCCGGTCGTCGTCGAGAACGCCGCACCGCTCGCGGTCCTCCTGGTCGTCGCGGCACTGCTGGCACTGGCGTACTTCTTCTGGATCGGTCCGCGGGTGTTCCAGCGCGACTGGTTCGAGCAGTCGATCATCAACTTCGGCAGCACCACCGGCGTCGCCTCGGTGGGGCTGATGCTGCTGCGGACCGCGGACCCGGAGCTCAAGACCGTCGCGGGCCGGGCGTATGCGCTCCGTGCGCCGTTCTTCAGCCCGTTCGTCGGCGGTGGCCTCGTCACCGCCGTCGTCCCCCTCCTGGCGGTCTCCTACGGCGCGCTCGCGACAGGACTGGCGTTCTGCGCGGGCTTCGTGGTCCTGCTCGTCCTCGCGCGCGTGCTGAACCTCTGGCGAGCACCGGCACGGGTGTAGCCGGGCGTGCCGGCGCCGGCTCGGTCGGCGCCGTCCGTCAGAGGTGCGCCAGCCCCTGCACCCGCCACTGCATGACGCGGTAGACGCTGTTGTCGGAGGTGTTCCACTGGCTCACGGTCATGTGCACGTCGTTCAGCCGTGAGCCGGGAATGATGTAGCTGCCGTAGAGCTGGGCCACGTGCGTGTCGTCCTCCTGGCCCCACTCCGTGCCGTGCAGGAGCGTCACCCGCGGGCCGACGTCCCAGGGCTGGGTCGGGTGGTCGAGGATCTTGGCGTCGATGCGGTAGTCGGCGGGGTTGAACCAGGTCAGCAGCCAGCGTCCGTCGAGGTACCGCAGCGACATCTCGCCGATGATCTCCTCGCCCGTCACCGACGTCGCGGGCTTGCCCCAGCCCCAGCCGCCGGCGTCCTGGCCCCACGGCTCGTACCGCTCGGGGCGGGCGATGTCCTGCGGGCGGACGCGGTGCAGGATCATCGGTCCCTCGCGCAGGAACTCGGTGGTGTAGACGTACAGCCAGCCGTCCGGGCCGACCTCCCAGGTGCACAGCTGCCAGGCCTCGTCATAGGCGGCGGCGTCGAACCGGGCACCGGTGTCCTGCCACGTGGCGCCGCTGTCCGTGGAGGACCAGATGCCGCTCCAGATGACGTTGCCGAACCCCTGGTTGGCCACGCCGTGGAGGTACATGGTGTCGCCGAGCGTGATGACGTCGGAGGGGATGATCGTGGAGATCTCGTCGCCGTGCTCGTAGTCGAGGAGCTGTTCGGCGTGCTCCCCGCCGACGGCGCCCGAGAACGTCACGCCGGAGGGCAGCCCCCGGGTCTCGGACCACAGGGCCGTCGGGGACATCCACCTGCCCTCGCCCCAGCCGGGGCCGGAGAACGTGTCGCCGAAGACGTAGAGCGTCCTGCCGTCCGGCGTGCGGGCCGGGATGCCGAGGTCCGTCCACGGCATGCCGAGCTCGTCGGTGAGGCCCGGGCCGGTGAGGTTCGCGATCTTGCGGATCCTCAGCCCGGGTCGTGCGGCGGCGGACCCGCCCAGTCCGGCGGCCACCGCGCCTCCCCCGGCCACGACGGCCATGCCCCGCAGCATCGCTCTCCGGTCGATCATCCTGGCTCACTCCCTCGTCGGCGCCAGCCTCGCGGACGGGCTCGTCCTCGAGTCACCACGTGTGCTGTGCAGCAGACCCTATCGAGAAAGTAATCGATTTCACCAGGGGGTGTTCACGAGCCAGGGTTGTTCACGAGCCGGGCCGGCCCGGAGGGATCTCGATGAGCACCAGGGCGATCTCCCGGCTGGTGCGGGCCTGGTAGTGGGCGTAGCCGCGGTAGGCGGACGTGACCCGCGGCCACATCGCCCGGCGCTCGGCCGGCGTCGCCACTCGGGCGTGGGCCGCCCGGACCGGGCCGCCGTCGAGGCGTACCTCGACCCGCGGCTCCGCCTCGAGGTTGAGCAGCCAGGCGGGCGGGCGGTCGTCGCCGCCACGGGAGGCGACGACCACGAACGTGCCGTCCACCTGGACCGGAGAGGTGAGCAGCACCCGGTGGGGGCGGCCGCTGCGTCGCCCCGTGGTCGTCAGCTCCAGGACCGGCATCCTCAGCACGCGCCAGCCGCCGCGTCCGCGCGCCACGCTCATCCAGGCGCGATGCACCGCGTTCATCGCCTTCAGCGTCAGGTCACGAGGCAACGCGGGGCTCCTCCCGTGCCGGTCGCCTCGAGCCTACGGTGCTCGCCCGTCGCCGCCGAGCGGCAGTCCCTCACGCGGGTTCGGGGACCCGGACCGTCGGCGCAGGAGCGGGCGGCCTGGCCACCGCGGCGAACGGGGAGAGCGTGAGCCACCGCAGCACGCCGCGGCGGGCCTGGCTCGGCCCGGTGATGGTGAGCCTGCCGTCCCGCATGGCCTCCGGCCAGGGGACGTCTCCGCGCCAGATGAGGACCATCGTCCGCAGGTCCGTCGTCAGCGTGACGCTCACCCCGTGGCCGGGGTCGAAGTCGCACAGGTCGACCGCGCCGTCCTCGACGACCACCCACCAGCGCGCCGAGTGCGTGACATCCGTGAACGCGACGTGGATGACCGTGCGTCCGGGCGGGACCGCCGCCAGGTCGATGTTCCGGTGCAGGTCCCACATCAGCAGGTGCGGGTCGAGGTCCAGGTCCCCGAGGTCGGGCATCCACCGCACGGCCCAGCCGCCGAGGGCCTGAACGATCGGTCCCAGCTCCCGGCCCGCCTCGGTCAGCTCGTAGCGCACCTCACCGTGGTCGGCGCGCCGCACCAGCAGACCCGCACGGGTCAACGTGCGCAGGCGCTTGGACAGCAGCGCGGGCGACATGTGCGGCAGGCCACGGCGCAGCTGGTTGAAGTGGGTGCTGCCCGCGAGCAGCTCGCGAAGCACCAGCACGGTCCACCGTTCGTCCAGCAGCTCCATCGCCTTGGCGATCGGGCAGAACTGCCCATATCCGGCCATCGCGCACTTCCTTCTCGACGCAGCAACGGTACGCGCGCCCGGGCCGGTTCCGGAGCACTTTGCGCAGTACAGATCCAGTACCGGCCAGGTTCCGGTCCGTGCACTGCCGCGCCGCTCGACGACGGCGGAGCGTGGCTCCTGCAATCCCCCGACGACGAAAGGGACTCACCATGAACGACCACCAGACCACGACCACGACCACCACCGCGACCGCGACCGCCGTCGAGCCGGAGCCGGCGCTCACCATCGCCGACCAGGCCCCCAAGCTGCTCCAGCACGCCGCGGGCTACATCGCCCACCGCACGATCGCGATCGGTCTGCGCACCGGCCTGGTGCGCGAGCTGGCCACGGCCGGCGTCGCGAGCCCGGACGAGCTCGCCGGCACCCTCGGGCTTGACCCGTTCTACGTCTCCGTCTGGACACGGTCGGCCTTCGCGGCCGGCGTCCTCGAGCGGGCCGGCGGCGGCTACTGCCTCGCCCCGCACGTGGCGACGCTGCTGCTCGACCCCGACTCCCCCGCCTTCGTCGGCGGCCTGTTCACCGTCGTCGAGCAGGACGAGGTGTTCGGCCGGTTCGAGCGGGAGCTCGCCACCGGGAAGCGCCTGTGGTGGGACGAGACCAGCCCGGCGTGGACGGCCGGCGTCGCCCAGACCGGGCGGCCCTTCTACACGCGCCTCGTCCCGGGCGGCCTCAGCCACGTCCCCGGGTTGGCGGCGCGCCTCGAGAGTGGCGGCCACGTGCTCGACACCGCCTGCGGCTCCGGCTATGGCCTGGTGCGCCTCGCCGGCGCCTACCCCGCGGCCACGGTCTCCGGGGTCGACGGCGACGCCCACTCCGTCGAGTCCGCCCGCCGGGTGCTGGCCGACGCGGGCCTCGCAGACCGGATCGCCGTCGCGGTGAGTCCGCTCGAGGAGCTACGGGTGGACGTCCCGGTCGACGTGGTCGTCAACAACATCTCGATGCACGAGTGCCGCGACATCGACCGAGTCACGGAGCTGGTGCGCGAGGCCCTCGTGCCGGGCGGGTGGTTCGTCATCTCCGACTTCCCCTTCCCGGAGTCGGACGAGGGGCTGCGCACGGTGCCCGGCCGGGTCATGTCCGGCATCCAGTTCTTCGAGGCGCAGATCGACGACCAGCTGCTGCCGCGCGCCGCCTACGACGCGTTGCTCGAGCGCCACGGATTCACCGACATCGGCTCGGTGAGTCTCACGCCCGTGCACGCCGTCACCTGGGGCCGGCGGGCCTGAGGCCCACCGCACGGGGCCCGGAGAGCACCATGGACGACTGGCTGTTCCTGCACGAGATCCGTCACCGCGACCTCGTCCGCGAGGCCGAGGTGGCGCGGGCACGCCGCACGATCCGGCGGACGTACCCCCGACGACGCACCACGTACCGGCCCGAGTGACGGGCGCGGTCCCGACGGTCCCGCAGAGCCGTGCGGCTCTGCGGGACTGCGGCGTGCGGCGTCCGTCCGCCCGGTCCGACTCACCTCATGGACGAGACGAACACATCACCGGCGCCGGCATTCGTCTCCCCGTGCGGTGCCCCGTAGGTCAGACCGCCGAGGACCAACGACCCGTTCGGACCGGCCGCGGCGTCGAGGTTCGGCACACCACGCTCGTCGACGCCATCGCGAGCAAGTGACCCGGTCTGAGTCACGGCGGTCGGTGTGCCGTCCCCGGCGAGGTCCGCGACGAACACGTCGACGTCGCCGATCAGCCCGCCGAACCAGCCCTCGGTGCTGCCGACCAGGGTGAGCGAGCCGTCCGGGCGGTCGAGGACGTCGACTCCCCGGTCGTCGCTCCACGTCCCGAGCTGGCGCGTCCACCGAGGATCGCCGGACCCGGGGTCGAGCGTCCTGACGAAGGCGTCGTTGTCCCCCGCGGAGCGCTCACCGAGCCGACCGGCCGTCTGACCGGCCGCAGCGACGGAGCCGTTCGCCGTCGTCGTCAGACCGGTGACCCGTTCGTCCTGGGCGGTGCCGAACTGGTGGACCCAGTCCTCGAACATGTAGGTGACGCGGCTGACCCAGGCGTCCTCGCCGCCGTGGTTGCCGTCGAAGCCGACGTCGCCGTCCGTCCTCCCGCCCATGAACACGCCGCCGCCGGGCGCCGGCACCATGGCGAGAGCGGCCTCGTCGCTCTCTCCCCCGGTCTGCGTGGTCGTCAGGCCAGTGCCGTCGGCGTCCACGCGGGCGTAGTAGATGTCCTGGTTGCCCTGGTTGCCCGGGCCGCCGAGCCCGACGCCCTCGGTGTAGCCCGCGACGTAGGCGCGTCCCTCGCCGTCGGGCACGACGGCGTTCATCCGGTCCGGCGCGTCCCGGGAGCCGAACTGGACGGTCCACAGGCGCTCGCCGTCGGCTCCGACGGCGGCGACGAAGGCGTCCTCGGTGCTGACGCCGGGGTGCTCACCGTCGAGGTTGCCGGTCGTGTAGCCCGTGATGATGACCCCGCCGTCGGGTCCGGGTGCGATGTCCTGGACGTGATCGTCTGCCGCGGTGGCGACGGCGTGGCGCCAGACCACCCCGCCGTCGGCGTCGCGCCGCTCGAGCACGGCGTCCACGCCACCGTCGTGCGGCACATCCTCGTACGGGGCGGGGACGTTGAGGGCCACCACCGTGCCGCCGTCCGCCAGCGCGAGGATCCCACCGGCGCGATCGTCACCCTCGGTGCCGACGAGGTCGGCGTGCCACGGCCGGAGCGAGCGTTGCTCGAGATCGCCACCCTGCGGCGCAGGGTCGGACCGCGCCGCGAACGCGGGCGACGCCGCGAGCACGGTGACTGCAGCGACGGCGACGACACAGGCCCCGCGGCCGAGCAGACGAATCCTCGTGCGTGAGGGTCTGGACGTGTGTACGTGATTCATGGTTCCCCTTCCCTCGCGCCTCACGGCAATGTGGGGATCTGTCCGTGGTGGACGCTGCGGATGATGTAGTCGGCGGCTTCACCGTCGCCGCCGTTGTACGCGTCCGAGCCCGACTCGTAGACCACCTGGAGCTCGCCACCCGCGATGACCATGCCCTCGGACATGTTCGGGGACACCACGGCGTTGCCGATGTCCCAGTCACGGTTGTACTCCACCCCGCGGGGCCAGGACATGATGTAGCTGTCGTTGGTCCGCCCCTCGGACTGGGACCAAACGATCGTGTCGTCGGTGACGACGACGCCCTGGATCGCCGACGGCGTCAGCACCGTCTCCTGATGGGTGAGGCCGCCCTCCTCGTCCACGGCGTACCGATACATGTAGTCCCAGTCGTCGGCGTTGTAGTTGCCGACCCAGACGTTCTCACCCTCGGCGTAGGCGTACGAGCTCGCCTCGACGTCGACGGCCTCCTCCGCCTCCAGGGTCGAGCCGCTCTGCTGCACGCTCAGGTCGGTCCGCTCGTAGCGGCGCAGCTCGCCGCCGGTCGAGACCCAGAAGAACTCCTCCGTCATGGCGAGACCTCCGACGTGCCCGTCGGTGTCGAGGTGGAAGCCCTTGACGTACTCGCCCGACTCGCGGTCGATGATGCCGATCCGGCTCGGCTCCTCGCCGTACATGTCGTAGTAGGAGATGACGAGCGTGTCCTCGCCCCACTTCGTCAGGCCCTGCGGCACCCAGCGGGTGTCGTGCCACGGGATCCACTCGTCTCCCGTGTCGAAGTACTCGTAGTACTCGTCGTACCGCTCGGGGTGCGCCTGGGCAACGCCAGGGCTGAGCAGGAGCAGCATCGCCGCACCCGTAGCGGTCGCGCCGAGGCGCGTCCGTGACTTCATCGATCGTCCCTCCGTTCACGCGTCGCGGTCGAGCCGCGTGACGGCCCCATCGCCTCTTGTCGGCCCTGGGCAGCGTGCTCGACGCCGCCGGGTCCGCTTGCCGATCACGGACACGGTCCGTCCGATCGGTACCTGACCGCCAATCTATTTCCGGCGCTAGGTGTAGGCGGGCTGGACGTTGGCGACGCCGATCTGGAGTCGAGAGGCTGGCGGTCGGCCGTCGGCTCCACTGTGAGGTCGGTGGTAGTTGTAGTGGATGTTCCAGACCTCGATAGCCGCTGAGCGAGCATCTTCGCTGGTGAACTCGCGGGCGTAGAGCAACTCCTCAGCCAGGATGCGCTGGTAGCGCTCCACCTTCCCGTTGTGGCGCGGAGTGTAGGGCTTGGTCTTCTGGTGCCGGGTCCGCTTACCGACGATTCGCGTGAAGTCGCCGGATCGGTAGCAGGCCCCGTTGTCGGTGACGATCCGTTGGATGTGATTGATGCCGTGAGCTGCGAACCAGACCTTCGCGCGGGCGAGGAAGGCAGCCGCGGTCGCTCCCTTCTCATCGGGCAGCGGCTCGGTATAAGAGAGCCGGGAGAATCCGTCGACAGCGGAGTGCAGGTAGATATAGCCGCGACGTGCTCCGGTTGACTTCGCACGGTCAGCGACCTTGGCTTGGTCGCTGTCGCGGCCGTGCACACGCCAGCCGCCTCCGTCCGGGACTCGGCCGACCTTCTTGACGTCCAGGTGCACCATGTGCCCGGGCCGGCGGGCGGTGATCGTTCCTGCCTTGCGATTGTTCTCACCGCAAGGATCGATGAACCGGCGCTTGCCGAGGCCAAGTCGGGCCAGGTGACGGCTGACGGTCCGGCGGTTCGTCGAGAACCCGAGGTCGGCCAGTTCGGCTGTGATCCGTTCGGCTGACCACTTGTGCTCACGTCGCCAGGACTCGATGTGTTCGATGACCCACGAGGGTGTCGCGCCAGGGCTGCGGTGTGGCGTCGAGGAACGGTCCCTCAGGCCAGCGTCTCCGTATCGACGCCACCGGCTGACCCACTTGCTTGCGCATGAGCGGGAGATGCCCATCTGTGCGGCGACGTGGGCGATGGGGCGTGAGCGACACCGGTCGATCAGCCGTCGGCGTCCCTCGAAGCTGAGAGGTGCATTCGCGTGAGGCACTCGTCGTCCTTTCACTGTGAGCCAACGACAGGCGCGACACCGCCGGAGCTTGCGGGACGTCGCGCCTGTCGATGTCGGATGGTTCGGTCTCAGTCCTGCGGTGCGACCCGAATGCGGTTCCCGTCAGGATCGACTGCGAGGAAGGTGCGTCCGAAGCCCGCCTCGCTGGGACCGTGCAGAATCGTGACGCCCTTTGCGTTCCATTCCTCGAAGATCTCGTCGAGCTGGTCGGGGCCGCCATCGATGGCAAGGCAGACCTCGCTAGTGCGAGGGACTTCGGATGAGAGGTTCTCGAACTGGCCAGCCCAGAGGGCGAGGTCAGCGCCGGGGCCAAGATCGAAGGCGATGTATCCCGGCGTCTCGAACGACGGGCTCATGTCGAGCAGGTCGCCATAGAAGCGAGCTGCGGCGGGCGCGTCGTTCACGTAGACGATGGTCACGACGGATGCGGTCATGGTTGTTCCCTTCCTGGGGCTCTGCGTTGGCACTCTCAAGCCTGACCGCGATATGCGCCGCATCCTGTCGTAATTAATGAAAGACTTGGGCGAGTGACCCCGGACCGCTTCTTCTCATTGGTGTTGCTGCTCGAGTCGCGGGAGGCCGTGACCACGCAGGATCTTGCCTCGGCGCTCGGGGTCTCACTCCGAACCGTCACCCGCGATCTGAACTGGCTCCGCGATGCAGGGTTCCCCCTGACCACGCAACGGGGACGCCTGGGAGGGGTGACCATGTTGCCCGGTGCAGGGCTCGACCTCACACGACTCACTCCTGGTGAACGCGAACACCTGTCGTTGACCGGGCTGGACGAGAGGCAGCGATCGGACCTCAATGCCGCGGGCGAGAGCCAACGCGCGCTTGCCAAGATCACAGCGACACGGGCCAGTCGCGCCGAGGGGCTCCTGCCACTCGCCGAGATCGTCCACGTGGACAGTCGCGCGTGGCGTCAACCCAGAGCCGATGGCCCAACGCCAGCATCACTGATTGGTCCAGTGCGGCGTGGCCGGCAGTTGCGCATCGAATACGCCAGCGCACGAGGTCCGGGCTCACGTGAGTTCGTCGTGGACCCATACGGGCTGCTGGACAAAGCCGGAACCTGGTACCTGGTGGCTGACTATGCGCGGGTGCCGCGCATGTACCGACTTGAGCGGATCGCGACATGGTCCGAACTCGCCCGTCCACGACGCACCCGGAAGAGTGAGACCCTGACCTCGGTCGTCGATGCGCTCCTGGAGCAGTGGGAACGCGACCACGCCGTTGAAGTAAGCGCCACCATCGATCCATCCCAAGCTGAGCGGGCTCAGCGGATCTTCGGCCAGCAGCTCCTCAGGGCCAACGAGGACGGCTGCGATGCCAGCGGTCAAGTCACGATCTACTTCCAGTCCCTGGAGGACGTTCGTGCGCTCCTTCCCTTCGGAAGCTCAATCACGGTGCACAGTCCGCGCGAAGCCAAGGATCGGCTTCGCGACCTCGCCATTGAACTCGCCGATCACTACACGGCGACCTCAACGTCCTGACCCGCAACAGCTAGGCCCCAGCTATCCGGTTGCGTCGGGCCCGCACGGGTCCCCGGGATCGCATGCGGTCAACGACCGGTGAGGCCCCGTGGGGCCGGCTCCGCGAGGCCGAGCACCGCCCGCGCCCGCTCGACCATGGCGACGTCGAGGAAGGTGCCGTCCTCCAGGGCGACCGCGCCGACGGCTCCCGGACGGCGGCAGGGCGGGCCGTCCGGCTCGCCGGTCGCTCAGCGCGCGGTGAGCCGCTCCAGCGTCGAGGCCGCGAGCGACGCCAGTGCGGCCGCCTGGTCGCCGAGCACGCCGTCGTCGAAGACCACCTTGGCGGAGTGGTTGGCCTGCGCGTCCTCCGCGGCCACGTCCGCCGGGCGGGCACCGAGCATGACGAACGTGCCGGGGACGCGGTCGAGCACGTAGGAGAAGTCCTCCGAGCCCATGAGCGGCTCGGGCATGGGCACGACCCGCTCCTCGCCGAAGAGCTCACGCAGGTGCGCCACGGTGTGCCGGTGCGCCTCGCCGTCGTTCACGGTCACGGGGTAGCCCACGATGAACTCCACCTCGGCCGTGCAGCCGTGCGCGGAGGCGATGCCCTCGGCCAGCCGCGGCAACTCGCGCTGCAGCTGCTCGCGGGACGCCGTGGACAGGGTCCGGACCGTCGCGGAGAGGGTGGCGGTGTCCGGGATGACGTTGACGGCGGTGCCGGCCTCGACCCTCCCGACCGTGATGACGACGGGGTCGAAGACGTTGATCCGCCGGGTGACGTACGACTGCAGCGCGAGCACGATCTCGGCCGCGACCGGGACGGGGTCGACGCTGCTGTAGGGCATCGAGCCGTGGCCGCCGCGGCCGTGCACGGTGACGTGCACCTGGTTCGACCCGGCCATCATCGGGCCCGGCCGGGTGGTGAAGACGCCACGCTCCAGCATCCCGAAGACGTGGATGGCGAACGCCGCGTCCACCGCGCCGCCGGCCACGGACAGGAGGCCCTCCTCGATCATCGGCAGCGCCCCGCCAGGTCCCTCCTCGCCGGGCTGGAACATGAAGATCACGTCACCGGGCAGCGTGTCCCGCCGCGCGCACAGCAGCCGTGCGGCGCCGACCAGCCCGGCCACGTGCAGGTCGTGCCCGCAGGCGTGCATGGTGCCGGTCGTCGCGGCGTGGTCGAGCCCGGTCTCCTCGGTCACCGGGAGGCCGTCCATGTCGCCCCGCAGCAGCACCGTGCGCCGCTCGCCCGCCACCGGGCCGCGGCCGCGCAGCACGGCGACGACCGAGCTCACCCGCTCGCCGGTCGTGATCTCCAGCGGCAGCCCGTCGAGCGCCTCGAGGACGGCGGCCTGTGTCAGCGGCAGGTCGTTGCCCACCTCGGGCCGGGCGTGGAGGCGCCGCCGCAGGGCGACGAGGTCCTCCTGGATCGTTGCGGCGTCGTCGACGAACCCCACGGGGCACCTTTCACTCGGACGGAGTCGGACATCTCGTCACCGGGCGGCTCGGCACAGCGGGTCCCACGACGTCGCGGTCCCACGAGAGAGCGACGTCCCACAGAGCACCTGCCGTCTCAGCGGGAGGGGGTCACATCTGGCCGAAGCTCCACTCGGGGAGGTTCGCGAGCGAGCCGCGCCAGAACGGGGTCGGGCCGCCGGTGCCCACCTCGGTGCTCACGGCCGAGGCCGCGTGGTCGGAGTAGAGGCTGAGCTGGGGCAGGTCCTCCTGGATGAGCGCCTGGAGCTCGTTGTAGATCTCCCGGCGCACCTCCGGGTCCGGCTCGGTCCTGCCGGCGGCGAGCAGCTCGTCCGCCCGCTCGCTGGAGTAGCCGGTGTAGTTCTGCGAGCCGCCGGTGCCGTACATGAAGGACACGTCCGGCTCGATGTTGAACGAGTTGCCGATGAGCAGCATGTCGTAGTCGCCCTCGCGGGCCATGCTCAGCAGGGTCGGGAAGTCGACGTTCGTCTGCTCCACGTCGAACCCGGCGGCCTCGAAGTTCTGCACCATGATGTCCGCCGACTGCTCACGGACCTGGTTCCCGGTCGGCACCAGGAAGTCCAGGGTCCCGTCGAAGCCACTCTCCTCACGCAGCTGGGAGGCGAGGTCGGGGTCGTACTCGAGCAGCTCGAGGCTCTCGTCCAGGTACGGGTGCTGCGAGGTGTACGGGCCGTCGATGACCTCGCCGTTGCCGCGCAGCAGCTGGTCCACGATCTGCTGCCGGTTGATGGCGTGGGACAGCGCGCGACGGACCTCCACGTCCAGGTTGGCCGTGTTGTAGTAGATGAACTGCACGCTCAGGCTCTCGTCCATGCGGAGGTCCACGTTCGGCAGTCCCTCGACCGTCTCCAGGTCCTGGACGGGGATGTTCCCGATGCCGCCGCCGGAGTTCATGTGGATCGCCCCGGCCTGCAGGTCGCCCGTGAGGTTCGCCGCCGGCATGATCCGCACCGCGATGCTCGGGACCTGCGGGGTCCCCTCGTAGTAGTCCTCGCGGGCCTGGAACTCGATCGAGACGTCGTCGGTGTAGTTCGAGATCGTGTACGGGCCGGACCCGACGTCGGGGAGCTGGGCGAACTCGCTCTCGCCGAACTCCGCCGGCGGGATGTCCGCCAGGTGGTGGGACGGCAGGATGAACATCCGGCTGCCGATGAGCTCCTTGACCAGGTTCGGGTCCACCGGGTTGGCCATCCGCATCTCGAGGGTGTGCTCGTCGACGACGCTCACTCCCGGGATCTCGGTCTGGCCGTCCGGAAGCTTGCCGGTGACGGGGTCGGTCCCCTCGAGAGATGCGATGTTGGTGCCGAGGGCGGTCAACGAGTCGGGGTGGGCCACGAGGTTCAGCGTGAACGCCACGTCCTCGGCGGTGACCGGCTCGCCGTCGGACCAGGTGGCCTCGGGGTTCATGTGAACCGTGTAGGTCTGGCTGTCCTCGGTGTCGATCGAGGTGGCGAGCTCCGGCTGGAAGTTCAACGGCTCGGGCTGGTCCAGGAGGGAGTCGAGCACGAACTCGTTCGCCCACTGGCCGCCGACGTCCGTCTGGTTGATCGGGTCGAAGCTCGCGACGGGGTTGATGGTGCCGATGACCAGCGTCTGCCCGCCGCCTCCGCCGCCCCCGCCGTCGTCGTCCCCGGTCGCCTGCTCCTCCGAGAAGCCGCCTCCGCATGCGCTCAGCGCCAGGGCGGTCGCGCCCGCGAGCGCGAGGATCCTGCGCCGGGTCTTGGTCGTCGAGCGAGCCACGTCGTACCTCGTTCCGTTCCGGCCGGGCGTCCACGCCGCGGCAAGCAGTGGTCAGCGTGCGCCGCCGACGGGGTCTGTGCCGTCGTCGACGCTGCCGAGTCAATCAGCGGGGTGTTTCACCTGGCCTCTTCGCCGGTTTCGGCCGGGTTTCGGACACCGACCGCCTGGGTAACGGCCATACGGTACCGCGTGGCCCGGCGCGGGCCGGGCCCCGGGCTCTGCCGTCCCGGTACCCGGCCCACGCCGCAGGTTCTACTGTGTCCCGAAGTGCCACTCGGGCAGGTCGGTCAGCGTGCCCGGCCAGAAGGGCGCGGCACCGCCGACCTCCAGCTCGTTGCTGACGACGCTCGTGGCGTGGTCCGAGTAGGTCGTGAGGATCGGCATGTCCTCCTGCCAGATGCGCTGGAGCTCGGCGTAGATCTCCTGCCGTGCCTCCGGGTCCGGCTCCGCCTTGCCCTGGTCGAGCAGCTCGTCCACGCGCGGGTTCTCGTACCCCATGTAGTTGTACTGGCCCTGCGAGCTGTACAGCGCGGACATGTCCGGGTCGACGTTGAACGTGTAGCCCATCAGCAGCAGGTCGAACTCGCCGTTCTGGGCCATGCCCTGGACGGTCGGGAAGTCGAAGTTCGACTGCTCGACGGTGAAGCCGACGTCCTGGAGGTTCTGGAGGATGATGTCGGCCGACTGCTCGCGGATCGCGTTGCCGGTGGGCACCACGAACCGCAGGGTGGTGTTCTCGTCGAAGTCGGTCTCCTCCAGCAGCTCCCGGGCGCGGTCCGGGTCGTACTGGGTGGTCTCCAGTCCCTCGTCGAGGTACGGGCTCTGGGAGGTGTACGGACCGTCGATGATCTCGCCGTTGCCGCGCAGCAGCTGGTCGACGATCTGCTCGCGGTTGACCGCGTGGGCGATCGCCTGCCGGACGTTGACGTCCTCGACGGTCTGCAGGTTGAACATCATGGTCTGGAACCCGATGGTCGGGTCGATCGACGTGGTGACGTTCTCGAGGCCCTCGACCGTGGGCATGTCCTGCACCGGGATGTTGCCGATCCCGCCGCCGGAGTT
The DNA here is from genome assembly GCF_042665525.1 of Georgenia alba. Classification (NCBI taxonomy): domain Bacteria; kingdom Bacillati; phylum Actinomycetota; class Actinomycetes; order Allobogoriellales; family Allobogoriellaceae; genus Georgenia; species Georgenia alba. The sequence continues at coordinate 222,219 of NZ_JBHTCQ010000002.1, read as the reverse complement.
CATGTGGATGGCCCCGGCCTGGAGGTCGCCGGCGAGGTTGGCGGCCGGCATGATCCGCATCGCGATGCTCGGGATCTGCGGGGCGCCGCGGTAGTAGTCCTCGTTGGCGGCGTACTCGATCGAGACGTCGTCCGTGTAGCTCGTGTAGGTGTACGCGCCGGAGGTGACGTCCGGCAGCTGGGCGAACTCGCTCTCGCCGAAGTCCGCGGGCGGGACGTCCGCCAGGTGGTGCTCCGGCAGGACGGGGATCGTGGAGCCGATCATCTCGTAGATGTAGTTCGGGTCCACCGGCGCCTTGGTCTCGAACTGCACGGTCTGCTCGTCGACGGCGACCAGCCCCGGGATCTCCGTCTCGCCGTCGGGCAGCTTGCCCGTGGCGCCGTCGACGCCGGTGAGGGTGGAGATGTTGGCGCCCCGGGAGGTCAGCGACTCCGGGTGCGCGATGAGGTTGAGGGTGAAGACGACGTCCTCTGCCGTGATGGGCTCCCCGTCGGACCAGGTGGCGTCCGGGTTCAGGGTGAAGGTGAACGTCTGGTTGTCCTCGGTCCCGAACTCCTCCGCGAGCTCGGGCGTGAACTCCAGCGGCTCGGGCTGGTTCAGGAGCGTGTCGAGGACGAACTGGTTCGCCCACTGGCCGCCGACGTCCGTCTGGTTGATCGGGTCGAAGGAGGCCGGCGGGTTGATGGTGCCGATGACGAGCGTCTCGCCGCCGCCCCCGCCCTGCCCCTGGTCACCCTGGTCCTCGGCCTGCTGCTCGGAGAAGCCACCGCCGCAGGCGGTCAGCGCGAGGAGCGCCGCCGCGCTCGCCGCCGCGAGCACCGGCCTCCGGCGTCGTGCTGTGGTCGTCCAACGTGCCACGTCGTACCTTCTTTCCTCTCGCGCGCGAGGCGCATTCCGGTGGGTGGCGCCGCCAGCGGGCGCCCGACGGCCGGCCGGAACCGGCCGTCTCAGGCCTGCGCGGCGACCTCGACGGGTCGGCGCGAGGCGAGCTTGGTGAGGGTGCGCACGGCGAGCTCGGCGAGCGCGGCCGCCTGGTCCCCGAGCACCGCGTCGTCGAACCGGACGGTGGCGGAGTGGTTCGACGGCGCACCCTCCGCCGGGACGTCGTCGGGGCGTGCACCGAGGTGGATGAAGCAGCCGGGCACGCGCTCGAGCACGTAGGAGAAGTCCTCCGAGCCCATGATCGGGTCGGGACGGTCGGTGACCCGCCCGGCGCCGAAGACCTCGCCCAGGACGCCCTTGGCGTGCTCCCACATCCCGGCGTCGTTGATGGTCGCCGGGTACAGCTGGTGGAAGTCGACGTCGGCGGTGCAGCCGTGCGCCGCGGCGATGCTCTCCACCAGCCGCGGCAGCTCCACGGAGACCTGCTCGAAGGACTCGCGGGACAGCGTCCGCACCGAGCAGGCGAGCTGCGCCGTCGAGGGGATGATGTTGAAGGCGCTGCCGGCGTGGACCTGGCCCACCGAGATGACGACCGGGTCGAAGACGTTGTGCCGGCGGGTGACGTAGGACTGCAGCGCGCCGATGATCTCGGCGGCCACGGGCACCGGGTCGACGGTGGTCCACGGGGACGAGCCGTGCCCGCCGAGGCCGTTCACGGTCACGTCCAGGACGTTCGCGCCGGCCATGTTGACCCCGCCGCGGGAGACGAACACGCCCTTGTCGACCAGGCCGGTGACGTGGATGCCGAAGGCGGCGTCCACCGGTGCCCCGGCGGCGTCCAGCACGCCTTCCTCGATCATGGGCAGCGCCCCGCCCGGGGACTCCTCACCCGGCTGGAACATGAAGACGACGTTCCCGGCCAGCTGGTCCCGGTGGGCGCTGAGCAGGCGGGCGGCGCCGACCAGGCCGGCGACGTGCAGGTCGTGCCCGCAGGCGTGCATGGTGCCGGTGGTGGCGGCGAACTCCTCGCCGGACTCCTCCTTGAGCGGCAGGCCGTCCATGTCGCCGCGCAGCAGGACCGTGGGCCCCGGCCGGGCGCCGCGCAGCACCGCGACGACGGAGCTCAGCCCCGCCCCGGTAGTCACCTCGAGGGGCAGCCCGCCGAGCGCGTCGAGCACCGCCGCCTGGGTCTCCGGCAGGTGCAGCCCGACCTCCGGGTAGGCGTGGATGCGGCGCCTGAGGTCGATGAGCTCGGGAAGGATCGGTGCGGCGTCGTCGACGAAGCCCACTCGGGTCAGCTCCTTGTCCTTTGTCGGTTGTCTGTCGGTTGTCCGTCGTCTGTCGGTTGTCGCTCGTGCGGTGCCGAAGAGGGGTGGCCGGTCGCGTCCCGACGGCGGTCTCCGGCCGCCGTCGTCAGCGGACCTTGCTCTCGCGGGACTCCAGCGCGTCGCGCAGACCGTCGCCGACGAAGTTGATCGACAGCACGGTGATGAAGATGGCCAGGCCCGGCGGCACCCACAGCCACGGCTGGCTGCTCAGCACGGTGATCGACTGGGCGTCGCTGAGCATGTTGCCCCACGAGGCGGCGGGCGGGCGCACGCCCAGGCCCAGGAAGCTCAGGCCCGACTCGAGGATGATCGCGCTGGCGATGCCGAACGTCGCGTTGACCACGATCGGCGAAAGGGCGTTCGGCAGGATGTGCTGGAACAGGATCTTCGGGGTGCTGTAGCCCAGGGCGATGCCCGCCTTGACGTAGTCCGCCTGCTTGATGGACAGCACCGAGCCGCGGACCAGGCGCGCGACGACGGGCCAGCCCAGGAAGCCGATCGCCAGGGTGATGTTCAGCAGGCTGGGGCCGATCACCGCCACCAGGATCAGGATGACCATGAAGTACGGGAAGGACATGAACACGTCGGTCACCCGCATGAGCACCGCGTCGACCGCCCGGCCGAAGTAGCCGGACACCAGCCCCAGGGTCACGCCGATGGCGATGTACACGGCGACGGCGCCGACGCCGACCGTGATCGAGACCCGGGTGCCGTGGATCAGCCTGCTCAGCACGTCCCGGCCCACCGGGTCGGTGCCCAGCAGGTGCTCGGCGGAGGGCCGGGCCTGGAACGTGTCGAAGATCCGGTTCGGGTCGTACGGCGCGATGAGCGGCGCGAGGATCGCCACCAAGAGCATCGCCACGAACACCACGAGGCCGACGCCGGCGAGGCGGTGCTTGAAGAAGCGGCGCACGACGCGGCGGAGGTTGGACTCCTCCTCGCCCAGGCTCGCGGTGACCGCGCGCTCGGCGGTCGGGTCCTCGGAGGCGCCGGAGACGGTCCGGATGCTGCTCATCGGTACTCGATCCGCGGGTCGACGACGGCGTACAGGATGTCGGCGAGGATGTTCGCCGTGAAGACCGCGAGCGCGGCGACGAGGTTGATCCCCATGAGCACCGAGTAGTCGCGGGAGGAGATGGACTGGATCGTCAGCAGGCCGAGGCCGGGCCACTGGAAGACCTGCTCGGAGACGATCGCGCCGCCGAGGAGCCCGGCGAGGTCCACGGTGAGGATGGTGACGATGGGGATCAGCGCGTTGCGCAGGGCGTGCTTGTTGGTCACCACCTTCGGCGCCAGGCCCTTGGCGTGCGCGGTGCGGATGTAGTCCTCGGAGAGGGCGTCGACCATCGAGGCGCGCACGTACCGGACCATGTTGCCGGCGATCGCCGTGGACAGGACGGTGACCGGCAGGATCAGGTGAAGTATCCGGTCGACGAGCCCGCCTCCCCCGCCGCCGATGGTGACCATGTTGCCGGTGGGCAACCAGCCGAGCTGCAGGGAGAAGATGTAGATCAGCGCCAGGCCGAGGAAGAAGTTCGGGACCGAGACGCCGAAGAACGCGCCGCCGACCACCGTGTAGTCGACCCAGGTGCCCTTCTTCTTGGCCGCGAGGATCCCGACCGGGATCGCGATCGCGTAGGCGACCACCAGCGAGAGCCCCATGAGCAGCAGCGTCGGCCCGATCCGCTCGGCGAGGACGTCGGCGACGGGGGTGCGCGAGACGTAGGACAGGCCGAGGTCGCCGCGGGCCAGCTGGGACAACCAGTTCCAGTACTGCACGAGGACCGGCTGGTCCAGGCCGAGCGCCGCCTCGACGCGCTCGCGGTAGTCGGGCCCGGCGTTCGGGTCGAGGTAGAGGTCGGCGGGGCTGCCGGGGGCGAGCTGGATGATCGCGAAGTTCAGCACCGTGACGCCGAGCAGCACGGGTATCGAGATGAGGAGCCGGCGGACGAGGTAGGTGGTCATGCCTCGCCGCCCTCCGTCGTCGTGCCCGTCGCGGACGCCGGCGGCCGGCCGACCTCGAGCGGGAAGTGGCAGGCGAAGGCGTGCTTCCCGCCCTCCAGCTGGGGCACCTCGGTCTTGCACTTCTCCCGCGCGAACGGGCACCGGGTGTGGAAGACGCAGCCCGACGGCGGGTTCGCCGCGTTGGGCACGTCGCCCTGGACGACGATGCGCTCCTTGTCCCGCAGGTGCGGGTTCGGCGCCGGGTAGGCGTCCAGCAGGATCTCCGTGTACGGGTGGCGCGGGTTGGCGAACAGCTCCGCCGTCGTCGCCGTCTCCATGATCTTGCCGAGGTACATCACGGCGATCCGGTCGCTGATGTACTTCACGGCGCCCAGGCCGTGGGAGATGAAGATGTAGGTCAGCCCCAGGTCCCGCTGGAGATCCTTGAGGAGGTTCAGCACCTGCGCCTGGATGGAGACGTCGAGCGCCGAGACGGGCTCGTCGAGGACCACCAGGGTCGGGTCGAGCATGAGGGCGCGGGCGATGCCGACCCGCTGCCGCTGGCCCCCGGAGAGCTCGTGCGGGTAGCGGCTGCGGAACTGCGACGAGAGGCCCACCCGCTCGAGCATCTCGACGACCTTCCGGCCCGCCTCCTTCCGAGACACGCGGCCGTGCGCGGTCAGCGGCTCGGCGAGGAGGTCCCCTACCCGCTTCTGCGGGTTGAGCGAGGAGTACGGGTCCTGGAAGACCATCTGCAGGTCCAGCCGGACCTTGCGCAGCGCCCGGGACTGCAGGGAGGCCAGGTCCCGCCCGCCGAAGACCACGGCGCCGGCGGACGGGTCCTCGAGCCGGATGATCGCCCGCCCGGTGGTGGACTTCCCGCAGCCGGACTCCCCGACGATGCCCAGGGTCTCGCCCGGGAACACCTCGAAGCTGACACCGTCGACGGCGCGGACCGAGCCGACCTGCCGGGAGAAGATGCCGCCCCGGATCGGGTAGTGGAGCTTGAGGTCCTGCACGCTCAGCAGCGGCTCGCCCTCACGCAGGCCCGCCTTCTCGAGCGCCTTGGTGGCGGTGCTCACGAGGTCGTCACCGCCTCCGAGCGGGCGGCCACCTGCTCGTCCTCGAAGAGGAAGCAGCGCACGCGGTGCGTCCGGCCGGTGGTGGTGTCGGCCAGCTCCGGCCGCTCCGCGCGGCAGCGGTCCATGACGAACGGGCACCGGTCCTGGAACCGGCAGCCGTGCGGCATGTTCGCCAGGGACGGCACGGTGCCCGGGATGGACTCGAGCCGGTCCTCGGCGTCCGGCTCGCTGGCCACGTGCGGGATCGACTTCATCAGGCCGACCGTGTACGGGTGCTTCGGGTTGTCGAAGAGCTCGAAGACCCCGGCCTCCTCGACCACCTGCCCGGCGTACATCACGGCCACCTTGTCCGCCATCTCGGCCACGACGCCGAGGTCGTGGGTGATGAGGATGGTGGCGGTCCGGGAGGCCTCGGCGAGCTCCTTCATCAGGGTGAGGATCTGCGCCTGGATCGTCACGTCGAGCGCGGTGGTGGGCTCGTCCGCGATCAGCAGGGCGGGCGAGCAGCTCAGCGCCATCGCGATCATCACGCGTTGCCGCATGCCGCCGGAGAGCCGGTGCGGGTAGTCACCGACGATCTGGCGCGGGCGCGGCACCCCGACCATCTCGAGGAGCTCGACGGCGCGGCCGCGCGCCTCCTGCTTCGACATGCCCAGGTGGAGCTGGAGGCTCTCACCGAGCTGGTCGCCGATGGTCAGCACCGGGTTCAGCGAGGTCATCGGCTCCTGGAAGACCATGGCCACCGCGTTGCCGCGGATCTCGCGCATCTGCTCCGCGGACAGCTGCAGCAGGTCGCGGCCGTCGAAGCGGATCTCCCCGGCGGTGACGTCGCCGTTGCGCGGCAGCAGCCGCAGGATCGACAGCGCGGTCACGGACTTGCCGCTGCCGGACTCGCCGACGAGGCAGATCGTCTCCCCGGCCCGCAGGTCGAAGCTGACCTCGTCGACCGCCGTCAGGACGCCGTCATCGGTCCGGAACTCGGTCTTGATCCCTCGGACCTCGAGCACGTGCTCTCCCAGCCCAATCAACTCCTTCGGTCACGGCGGCACGGAGCCGACGCCGGCGGTGCGTGCACCGTAGCGGCTCCGAGACCGTGCGTCTCGGACCTTTCTAGCCGGGAGTCAAGCAGGCAGGTGTTAAGGGGCCGTTTCCGTCCCATTTCGCGGACGTACGGGTCCCCGGGGCGGCGCGGCCACCCCGGGGACCTCGGGTGTCACCGCCCCGTGGGCTCCAGCAGGAACAGCGGGATCTCACGCTCCGTGCGTTGCTGGTACTCCGCGTACGGCGGGTACGCGGCGACGGCGCGCTCCCACCACTCGGCGCGCTCCGCGCCGCTGATCAGCCGGGCGCGGGTCTCGACCGGCTCCGGGCCGTCCTGGACCCGCGTCCACGGGTCGGCGACCAGGTTGTGGTACCACTGCGGGTGCTGCGGCGCCCCGCCCATGGAGGCCACGGCGAGGTAGGCGCCGTCGTGCTCGACGCGCATGAGCGGCACCTTGCGGATCTTGCCCGAACGCGCTCCGCGCATCGTCACGATGACGACGGGCATGCCGGTTCCCTCGAGGGTGTTGGCGCGCGTCCCACCGGAGGACTCGTACTCCTCCACCTGGTTGCGGGACCGGGCGCTCGGGCTGGGCAGGTACTCGGTGTCTGAGCTCATACCGTCGCGAACACGACGTCTCCGGGTGACATTCCCTTGACACTGCAGGTGTCGGGGTCCACGCTTGTAAAGCGTACTGTTGATCAAGATTCGAGTTGACGAGATGCCACGTCCCACCACCGACGACGCCCAGCTCGACCGCGCCTTCATGGCCCTGGCCGACCCCGTCCGCCGTCACATCATCGCCCGCCTCAGCCGAGGTCCGGCGACGGTCAACGAGCTCGCAGAACCTCATCAGATCACCAAGCAGGCGATCTCCAAGCACATCCAGGTCCTCGAGCAGGCCGGCCTCGTCACCCGCACCCGGGACGCGCAACGCCGCCCCGTCCATCTCGCCCCCGCCCGGCTCGAGGACCTGACCGCATGGATCGACCGGTACCGGCTCGTCAAGGAGAGCCAGTACCGAGCCCTCGACGCCGCCCTCCAACGCCAGGAGACCTCATGACCACCACCACGGGCCACGCCCTCGAGCTCAGCATCCCCGACGGGCAGCCCTTCATCGACTTCACACGGGAGTTCGACGTCCCGGTCGCCGACCTGTACCGGGCGCACGCCGACCCCGACCTGCTCGCCCAGTGGCTCGGGCCGCGCAGCACGACCATGACCGTCCACGAGTTCGACTTCCGCTCCGGCGGCGCCTACCGCTACACGCACACCGAGGGCGGGCAGGAGTTCGGCTTCCGCGGCTGCTTCCACACCGTGCGGGAGAACGAGTTCCTCGTGCAGACCTTCGAGTTCGACGGCTTCCCGGACGTCGTGAGCATCGAGACGCTCACCTTCGTCGACCTCGGCGGCGGCCGCAGCAGGCTGGCGGGTCACTCGACCTATCCGACGCAGGAGGCGCGTGACGGCATGGCCGCCTCCGGCATGGAGGTCGGCATGTCCGAGGGCTACGAGCGGCTCGAAGGGCTCTTCGGCACAGGGGCCTGACGGGGCCCGACGGGTCTGGCACGACCGGGCCGGGCCGCCTCAGGCCCGGCCCGGCTCCTTCGGCAGCGGCAGGGGCGGCGCATCCGCCCCCTCCTCGGTCTCGACCACCACGCGCGCCACGTCCTCCCCGAGCCGGTCCGGCTCGGGGGTGGCCAACGCCGCGGAGAGGAAGGCGGCGAGCACCGGTGCCGGCTGCTCGCGCCGCCAGATCACCGCGGCCTCGAGCGGGGCGACCGGCTGGCGCAGCGGCGCGGTGCTCACCTCCGGGCCGGCGACGGCGTGCACCGAGCTGGGCAGCAGCGTGACCCCGTGCCCACCGGCCACCAGGGACAACGCCGCGGTGGGAGTCGCCGTCGAGCGCTGGTTGGGCGGGTCGATGCCCGCCTGGCGCCACGCCTGCCGCAGCAGGTCGGCCAGCCCCGCGACCGTGGCGTAGCCGGAGGGGACGATCCAGGGCTCTCCGGTCAGGTCACGCAGGTCGATGACGGGCGAGGAGGCGGCCGGGTGGCCGCGCGGCACGACGGCGACCAGGGGCTCACGCCGGGCCACCGCCGTCTGCAGGCCGGCCGCGGCGGAGCGCGCCAGCGTCTGGGTGTCGGCGGTGTACACCAGGCCCGCCCCCGCACGCCCGTCGCGCACCCGCTGCAGGATGTCGTCCGGCATCGCGTCGACCACGTCGAGGTCCACGCCGGGCGCGCGCCGGTGGAAGGCGGCCAGCACCGAGGGCAGCAGGTGCCAGGTCGCCGTCGGCACCGCGGCGACCGCGAGCCGGCCCACCTGCCCGGTCCCGACCGCGTGGGTGCGGGAGGCGACGTCGTCGACGGTGCGCAGCAGCCGGCGGGCCTCGTCGGCGAGGAACGTTCCGGCGTCGGTCGGCTCCACGCCGCGCGGATGACGGCGCAGCAGCGGCACGCCGATCTCCTTCTCGAGCTGACGCACGGCCGTCGAGAGCGGCGGCTGGGTCATGTGGAGCCGTCCCGCGGCGCGCGAGAGCGAGCGTTCCTCGACCACGGTGACGAAGTACTGCAGCTGCCGCAGCTCCATGCTTGCCAAGCCTAGCTATTCGCCGCGCGTATCGCAGACCCAACACATTCGTACTGGACGAATAGCGGGGGCCCAGGCACGCTGGACACGTCGCGTGCAGGGGGCGCGGCACTGGACGCGAAGGAGCGGACGTATGAGGGGCGACGTCGACGTCACGACGTACGACACCCGGCCGCAGCGAGTGCTCAGCGGCCCCGGGGCACGACGCCTGGTCGCGGACGAGATCGGCCGGCTCGGCGCACGCCGGGTCATGCTGATCGCGGCCGAGGCCGAGGTGGAGATGGCCCGGGAGGTGGTGGCCGGGCTCGACGTGGTCGCGACCTTCACCGCCGTCCGTCCGCACGTCCCCGTCGAGGCGGCGCACGCCGCCCGTGAGATGGCCAGGACCGCCGGCGCTGACGCCCTCCTCAGCGTCGGTGGCGGGTCGACGACCGGCACGGCCAAGGCCGTCGCCCTCACGGAGCACCTGCCGATCCTCGCCGTCCCCACCACGTACGCGGGCTCCGAGGCCACCGACGTGTGGGGCCTCACCGAGGCCGGACGCAAGACGAACGGGACGGACCCGGCCGTCCTGCCACGCACGGTCGTCTACGACCCCGAGCTCACCGTCTCCCTGCCTACCCGCCTCACCGTCAGCTCGGGCCTCAACGCGCTGGCGCACTGCGTGGACTCCCTCTGGGCGCCGCAGGCCGGCCCGGCCTCGACGGCCTTCGCGGTCGAGGGCGCCCGGCTGCTCACCATGGGCCTGTCCGCCGTGCAGGCCGACGGCGCCGACCTCGAGGCCCGTACCCGCTGCCAGGACGGCACCTACCTCGCCGCCTCCGCGTTCGCCGCCGCCGGCTCCGGCCTGCACCACAAGATCTGCCACGTCCTCGGCGGCGCCTACGACCTCGAGCACGCCGCCATGCATGCGGTGCTGCTCCCCCACGTCGTCGGATTCAACGCCCCCGCCGCACCCGAGGCCGCGGACCGCCTGGCCGGTGCGCTCCAGGGAGCCGGCTTCGGTCCCGACGGCGGCACGAACGGGCTCTCCGACGTCGCCGATCCCGAGCACGACGCGGCCGCGAACGCGCTCGCCACGCTCCAGGCGCTCTACGCCTGCCTCGGCGCCCCGACCAGCCTCGGCGACCTCGGGCTGCGTGCCGAGCAGCTGCCCGAGGCGGCGCGGCTCGCGCTCGAGAAGGTCCCGCCGTCGAACCCCCGACCGGTGCGTGAGCAGGACCTGGCGGACCTGCTCGGCCGCGCCCAGGCCGGGACGCGCGCCGTCGTCGTCCCGCTGACGAGCCGCTGACGAGCCGCTGACGAGCCGACGAGACCCCGACCCGACGAGGAGCGCCGTGAGCAGCAACGCCGCGAGCAACATCGTCCCCGCGCCACCGCCCGGCAGCGAGCAGGAGGCTCGTGAGGAGCTGGTCACCGAGCAGGTGCTCGCCAGCTTCGACGGCTCGCCCGACGAACGCCTCAAGGAGATCCTCCAGGCGCTGACGCGCCACGCGCACGCGTTCGTCAGGGAGGTGCGCCTCACCGAGGACGAGTGGGACGCCGCCGTCCGGTTCCTGCGCGGCTGCGGCGACATCACCACGGACACGCGTCAGGAGTTCATCCTGCTCTCGGACGTGCTCGGGATCTCGATGCAGACCATCTGCGTCAACCAGCCCGCGGTGGGCGAGGCCACCGAGGCGACCGTGTTCGGCCCGTTCTTCGTCGAGGACGCGCCGCGGATCGAGCCGGGCGGCGACATCGCCCAGGGCGCCGCGGGCGAGCCGTGCTGGGTCACCGGCACGGTCCGCTCGACGGACGGCAGCCCGGTCTCGGGAGCCCGGATCGAGGTGTGGGAGGCGGACGACGACGGCTTCTACGACGTGCAGTACGACGACGGCCGCACCGCCGGGCGGGCGCACCTGTACTCGGACGAGGACGGCACCTACCGGTTCTGGGGCGTCACCCCCACGCCGTACCCGATCCCGCACGACGGACCCGTCGGGCGCATGCTCGCCGCGACCGGCCGCTCCCCCATGCGTGCCGCGCACCTGCACTTCATGGTCACCGCGCCCGGCTTCCGCAGGCTCGTCACGCACATCTTCGTCGACGGGGACGACCTGCTCGCCACCGACGCCGTCTTCGGCGTCAAGGACTCCCTCGTGAAGACCTTCACCCGGCACGACGGCGGAACCCCCGCCCCCGACGGCCGCCGGGTGGACGGCACGTGGAGCGAGGTCACGTTCGACATCGTCCTGCCGCCCGCCGAGGCCGGCACCGAACCGGAGAGGCACCGATGAGCCAGACCAGCCCGCGACCGCTCGACCAGGACACCACCTCCACCTCCGCCGGCGCCCGGGAGCAGATCCCCGGCGAGCAGCCGGAGGACCTGCACACGGACGTCCTCATCATCGGCTCGGGCCCCGCGGGTGCCTCGGCGGCCCTGTTCCTGGCCACCTACGGCGTGGACCACATCGCGATCACGAAGTACCGGTGGACCGCGAACACCCCGCGGGCGCACATCACCAACCAGCGCACCGTCGAGATCATGCGCGACATGGGGGTCGAGGACCAGGTCCAGGCCCAGGCCACGCCGCACCACCTGATGGGCGACACGGTCTTCTGCTCCTCGCTCGCCGGCGACGAGATCGGACGCGTGCGGACCTGGGGCACGCACCCGCGCCGCGAGGCCGACTACGTCGAGGCCAGCCCGTCGATGAACTGCGACCTGCCCCAGACCCTCTTCGAGCCGATCCTCGTCTCCAACGCCGCCAACCGCGGCAGCCGGTTCAAGTTCGACACCGAGTACCTCTCGCTCACTCAGGACGACAGCGGCGTCACCGTCCGGGTCCGGGACCGGATCTCCGGCCACGAGTACAACATCAGGGCGCGCTACGTGATCGCCGCCGACGGGGGCCGTTCCCAGGTGGCGAAGGACCTGGGGCTGCCGTTCGAGGGCCAGATGGACCTCGCCGGGTCGATGAACATCGTCTGCCACGTCGACCTCTCGGAGTTCGTCGCGCACCGCCCGTCCGTCCTGTACTGGGTGCTGCAGCCGGGCGCGACCATCGGCGGCATCGGGCTGGGCCTGGTGCGCATGGTGCGGCCGTGGAACGAGTGGCTCATCACGTGGGGCTACGACATCAACCAGCCGCCGCCGGACCTCGACGAGGCCATGGCCACCGAGATCGTCCACGGCCTGGTGGGCGACGACACCGTCCCGGTGACCATCCGGTCGCTGTCCCTGTGGGGCAACAACAAGATGTACGCCACTCGCTACTCGGCCGGGCGGGTGTTCATCGCCGGCGACGCCGCCCACCGCCACCCGCCCTCGAACGGGCTGGGATCGAACACCTCGATCGGTGACTCCTACAACCTGGCCTGGAAGCTCGCCCACGTCCTCAAGGGCCTGGCCGGCGAGGACCTGCTGGAGACCTACGACGCCGAGCGCGCCCCGGTGGGCCGGCAGATCGTGCTGCGGGCCAACAAGTCCATCGAGGAGTTCGGCGCGATCCTCGAGGCGCTCGGCGTCGAGGAGAACCAGGACGCCGAGCGGATGCAGGCCGCGATCGACTCACGGAAGGACGCGACCGAGGAGGGGTCCCGGCGACGCGCGATGCTGCGGGCGGCGATGGAGCTGAAGGACTACGAGTTCAACGCGCACGGCGTGGAGCTCGGTCAGCGGTACGCCTCGAGCGCCGTCGTGCCGGACGGGACGCCGGAGCCGAGCTACGAGCGGGACCCGGAGCTGTACTACCACGCCACCACCTGGCCGGGCGCGCGGCTGCCGCACGTCTGGGTGGGGCGGGACGGGCACAAGGTCTCCACGCACGACCTCGCCGGCAAGGGCCGCTTCACCGTGCTGACCGGCATCGGGGGCGAGCCGTGGGCCGCGGCGGCGCGGGAGGTGGGCGAGCGGCTCGGCCTCGAGATCTCCGCCCACGTGATCGGGCCCGGCCAGGAGCACACCGACATCTACGACGACTGGGCGCGCCGCTCCGAGGTCGCCGACGACGGAGTGGTGCTCGTCCGCCCCGACATGCACGTCGCGTGGCGGTCGCCGTCGCTCGTCCCGGACCCCGCCGGCGAGCTCGAGCGTGTGCTGCGCGCGACCCTCTCCCGCCCCGCGGGCTCCGACCCCGCGCCGAGCTCATCCGACGCCCGCCTGGCCCCGCTCTGACCCCTCCCCGCGGGGTGGGGTGGGGTCAGGACATGAGGTCGGCCGCTACGCCCGGTAGGTCGTGCGGGCGAACTCCGTGAGCGGCGCCGGCTGGACGGTCGCCCGGATCGTCACCTGCACGTGGTCCTCCACCTGCACCTTGGACGACGGCGTGTCCTCACCCCACACGAGCGTCACCTCGGTCCCGGGCTCGGCATGCTCGGGCGCCACGACGGCGAGGGAGAGGATCGCCCGCTCGTTCGCCGAGTAGCCGGTCCAGGAGGAGACGCCGACCAGCTCACCGTCCGCCTCGACCCGGTCGAAGTGGAAGGTGTCGTACAACGCCATGGGCAGGTTGATGAACTTCGCGCCCGGTCCCGGACCGAACATCGACCCGTAAGCCCTGGCGGTGTCCTCGTCGTTCCACACCAGGGTGACCTTGCGGCGCGTGTCCGTCCGACCCTCGGCCTCCATCCGCTCCAGCGCCTCGCGCCCGACGAAGTCGTGGTCGAACTTCACGATGCGGCCGTAGTCGAGCTCGTAGGGGGTGACGTAGTAGTCCTCGATGTTCTCCGAGTGGAAGCTCCCGCCGAGCGGGGAGATGGCCTCGTAGGCGCGCTCGTCGAGCCAGCGGCGGTAGTCGGCCAGCTTCTCCCCGGTGTAGATCGCCGGCAGCGGCCGCGGGAGCCAGCCGGACTCCAGCGCGTTGGTGTGGTACGCCCGGGCGCCGACCTGCACCAGGCCGTGCCTCTCCCCCGCCTCGAGCAGCGCGCCGTGCACGGCGTCGTTGTCGGCCCACGGACCGAACATCTCGAACCCGGGCTCGCCGGCCATGCCGTGACGCAGCGCGCGGACCTCCTTGCCGCCGATGGTGAACCGCGTCATCCCGAAGAACTTCAGCGTCGGCGGCTCCTCGCCGATCGCGTCCCGGATGACCTCCATCGCCCCCGGACCCTGGACCTGGTACCGGTAGAGCACGGGGTCGCCGGCACGGACGAGCGAGTTGTCGTCCCGCCAGATGCGCACGTCGTAGCCGCCGGTCTCCGCGTGGTAGTGCAGCCAGTTGATCGACGGCGGGATCCCGACGGCGTGGTACTCGTCCTCAGCCAGGTGGAACAGGATGTTGTCGCCGATGACGTAGCCGTCGTGGTTGACCGCGACGAACTGCTTGGCCTTGTCGACTGGGAAGTTCTCGACGCTGTTGACCGCGAGGTCGCTGATGAGCCGCAACGCGTCCGGCCCGGAGATGTTGAGGTCGACCATGTGGTGCGACTGGTCGTAGATGACGGCCGTCCGGCGCCAGGCGAGCTGCTCGTCGCGCCAGTTGCGGAACTCCGGGACCACCCGCGGCACCACCGACGGCGGCGTCTGCGACTCCCACAGCAGCCGGACCGGGCTGCCTGCCTCGGCGATCGCTTCCTCGAGATTGCTGGGCATGGTGCGGTGCTCCTCCTGGGGTCGGTCGGTCAGTCGGTGGTCTCGACGTCGTAGTGCAGGACGACGACACCACCGCTCGCGTAGTTCGGCACGTCTGCGCCGACGGCCTGCCCCTCAGGGGAGGCCATCGACGCGACGTAGGTCTCCTCGTCGGGAAAGTCCGCCTCGAACACGGCGAAGTACGGGCTCGGCTCCTCCTGGGAGCGGACCGCGAGGGTGAACCGGTGGGCGAGCATGTCGGGCAGCTTCCGCACGAGCGGCAGGTGGACGTCCCGGTAGTGCTGCTCGAAGGCCGCAGGGTCGGCCGGCGGCGGGTAGAGCACGAGAACCTTGTGCACGAGACCTCCTCGTCGTGGCGCCCGGGATCGGGCGCACGGGTCCCATTGTGTGGGGTCGCGGCGACAGGTCCCGCCCTTCCCCACACACCCGCAGGACCCACCCACCGTGGACGTCCGCACCGGCAGTGCCGGGACAATATACGATCAGGCGGATGACGACGAGCAAGTCGCAGCTCGCCTACGACCACCTGCACGAGCGCATCGAGTCGGGCACCTACGGACCCGGTTACCGGCTCGTGCTGGACAGCATCGCGCGCGAGCTGGGGGTCAGCGTGGTCCCGGTTCGGGAGGCCATCCGGCGACTGGAGGCCGAGGGCGTCGTGACGTTCGAGCGCAACGTCGGCGCGCGTGTCGCGGAGATCGACCCGGGCCAGCTCGGTGAGACGACCGAGATGCTCGCCGTCGTGGAGGGCGCGGCGGTGGCCTTCGCCGTCCCGTACCTCGGCGCCGAGCAGATCGCCGAGGCCCGCCGCCTCAACGTCCGGCTCCGGGAGAGCCTCGAGGAGTTCGACCCGGTCACCTTCACCCGCCGCAACGAGGCGTTCCACCGCTCGCTCTCCGACGGCTGCCCGAACATGCAGATCCGGGCGCTGGTGGACAGCGGCTGGCGGCGGCTGGCGCAGATCCGCCAGTCCACGTTCGGCTTCGTGCCCGGGCGGGCGCGGGAGTCCGTGGAGGAGCACGAGGGCATCCTCGAGCTGCTCGAGCGCGGCGCCGACGCCCGCGAGGTCGAGCTGGCGGTCCGCGAGCACCGGCTGCGGTCGCTGCACGCGTACCTGGACCGGCGGCAGGAGAACTGACGCAACGCCGCCGGGTCAGCTGTTCACGCGGATGATCTCCCGCTGGTACGGCGCCACCACGTCCCCGGACACCCGCAGGTCCAGCACGAGGAACCGCCGCTCGGCCACGGGCGTGGCCACCCACTCCCGGAGACGCTCGAGCTCGCCCAGCTCCCGGACCACGACGCCCTCGGCACCGACCGCCGAGGCAAGCGCGGCGAAGCTGACCTCCGGGATGCGCATGGGCTCCTGGGCGAGGCCCTTGAGGCCGTAGAGGTTGACCTCCGCGCCGTACGCGGCGTCGTTCCAGACGACGGCGAGTCCGCGGCCGCCGGCGACCCGCACCGCCGTCTCGAGGTCGGCGAGCGCCATGAGGCCGCCGCCGTCGCCGGTGGTCAGCACCACGGTCGCCTGCGGCCGGGCGGCCGCGGCGCCGGCCACGCTGGGGAACCCGAGCCCGATCGACTGGTACGCGGTGCCGACCATGATCATCCGGTCCGGCGAGGCGACCGGCCAGTACATGTTCGCCCACCCGATGAAGTGGCCGCCGTCGGACACGACGACGCGGTCCTCCGGCAGCAGCCGCCCGATCACCGTCGCGGCGCTGCGCGGGTCGAGCCGCCCGTCCGGCGCCGTCTCCTCCCCCGCCTCCTGGGCACGCAATGCCCCGACGTCGACCCGTTCGCGCCATCCGGACCCGGCACCGCCGCGGGCGCGGACCTCGCGGGCGAGGTCCGCGGCGACGAGGGCCGCGTCGCCGCGCACGTACGTCCCGACCCGTGGGTGGGTCGCGGTCGGCGCCACGTCGACCTGGGCGACGGCGGTGCCGGCGTCGAAGAGCCCGCCGAACCGCATGGTGAACTGGTTGAGGGACGCCCCGAGCACGACGGCGACGTCGGCCTCGCGCACCAGGTCCATCGCGCCCGGGGCGCCGAAGCCGCCGGCGACGCCGACGTCGTACCGGTCGTCGGGGAAGACGCCACGACCGAGTGCGGTCGAGGCGGTGATCGCGCCGGTGGCCTCGGCCAGCTCGCCGAGCGCCGCACCGGCACCGGCGAGCCAGGCGCCGCGGCCGGCCAGCAGCAGCGGCCGCTCGGCCGCGACCAGCGCGTCGGCAAGCCGGGAGATGGCGGCCCGGGTGGCCGGGTCGGTCGGGGCCAGCGGGGCGGGGAGGCTGGGCTGCGGGGCCTGCGCGCCCGGACCCGCCTCCTGCGCGCCGACGTCGTACGGGATCGCGAGGACGGTCGGTCGCCGGCCGGTCAGGGCGTGCTCGACGGCGATCGCGGTGGTCGCGGCCGCGTCGGTGCGCCCGACGGTGTAGGTCCGGGCCCCGACGCCGGCCGCGAGCGCGATCTGGTCCACGTCCCACGGCCGGCGTCCGGACGTCGGCTCGTCGCCGACCACGAGCACCATCGGCGTGCGCGCCTGCACGGCCTCCGCGAGCGGGGTGAGCGTGTTGGTGAAGCCGGCGCCGTAGGTCGCCGTCGCGACGGCGAGCCGGCCCGAGGCGCGGTGGTAGGCGTCGGCCGCGACCACCGCGCCGGCCTCGTGCCGCACCGCGGTGAACGTGGCCGTCGTGTCGCGCGCGAGCGCGTCCAGGACATAGGCGTTGCCGTTCCCCATCAGGCCGAAGACGTGGTCGGCGTGGGCGGCGAGGGTGCGGGCGACGAGCGCGGCGACGGTGGGCACGGGCGAGGCCTTTCGAGACAGGGACGGACAGGTCGTGCTGATGGCCGTATGTGTCTCGCTCGCTTGCGCGGCTACGTACCCCTTTGTCGAGCACCGCCGGGGCCGGCCCCGGCTGACGGACCCATGCTAGCCGCCCGTCCGAGTCGCTAGGCCGGCGTCGCCTGCGGCTTCGGCGCGGTGCGGCGCTCCCCCGCGCCGGCCCGCATGCTCTGCGCGAAGAACGCGGCCAGCTCCTGGTGCGCGTCCAGCGGCAGCACGTGCGAGACGTAGTGGTCGGGGCGGACCACGACCACGGCGCCGCCGCGGTCGATCTCGCGCAGCTCGAAGATGTCGTGCTCGGGGTCGGTGGCGTACACCTTCTCGTAGTCGATGAGCGCGAACGGACCCACCCGCGGCAGGAAGATCTCCGGCACGGCACCCAGGTCCACCTCCGGGTGCGGCTGCTGGTAGACGACCTTGACGTCGAACCAGGCGTCGATGTCCGCGCCGTCGGGCGTGTAGGCCACGACCGGCGACTCCGGTGACGTGGCGAGCCAGGCGGCGAGGTCCGCCGTCGCCGAGGGTTCACCGGGCGCCGGACGGTCGGCGAAGACGTAGATGCGCCACCGGCCGTCCGCGCGGTGGTGGTGGCCGAGGTGCAGCGGGTTGGTGTCCCCGACCCGCACCACGGGCGCGGACTTGAAGCGCTTCCCGATCGGGAACCCTCCGGCGAGCTCCTGGTGGCTGTCGTCGGCCACGATCATCGAGGGCTCGTACTGGGTCATGAACCCGGCCGGGAACTCGGCGGTCTTGACGTAGAAGTCCTCGAGGATCGTCGGGTCCTCGAGCTCCTCCGGCTTCGCGGCCATGAGGGAGGACCACTCCCGGTCGAAGTCGATGAGGTTCTGGGCGACCACCTGGCGCTCGGCCGAGTAGGTGTCCAGCAGCGACTCGGGGCTGCGGCCGGTGAGCACGTGACCGAGCTTCCAGCTGATGTTCCAGCCGTCCTGCATCGAGACGTTCATGCCCTGCCCCGCCTTGGCGGAGTGGGTGTGGCAGGCGTCGCCGGTGATGAACACCCGCGGCGTGCGGGTGCCGACCTGCTCGTGCGGGACGTCGTCGAACTTGTCGGTCAGGCGGTGGCCCACCTCGTACACGCTGTGCCAGGCCACGTCCTTCACCTCGAGGGTGTACGGGTAGAGGATCGCGTTGGCCTTGGCGACGATCTGGTCGATCGTGGTCCGCCGCACCGCGCCCTGGTCGTCCGGCGGGACCACGCCGAGGTCCACGTACATCCGGAACAGGAACCCGCCCTCCCGCGGGATGAGCAGGATCGAGCCGCCGGTGTGCGACTGGATGGCGCACTTGGTGCGGATGTCCGGGAAGTCGGTGACGGCGAGGACGTCCATCACCCCCCAGGCGTGGTTGGCCTTGTCCCCGACGAGCTTGCGGCCGATGGACTCACGGACCGCGGACCGTGCGCCGTCGCACCCGACGACGTACTTGGCGCGGACGGTCCGCACCTGCCCCTCCCGCTCCCCGGCGGTGCAGCGCAGGCGCACGGTCACCGGGTGCTCCCCCTCCTCGGCGACCTCGACGCCGACGCACTCGTAGCCGTAGTCCGGGGTGAGCCGGGCCGGCGCGTTGGCCGCGACGTCACCGAAGTAGTCCAGCACGCGGGCCTGGTTCACGATGAGGTGCGGGAACTCGCTGATGCCGGTCGGGTCGTCCGGGGTGCGTGCCGTCCGCACGATGTGGGTCGGCCGCTGCGGGTCAGGCTTCCAGAAGTTCATCTCGGTGATGCGGTACGCCTCGGCGATGATGTGCTGGGCGAACCCGAAGGCCTGGAAGGTCTCCACCGTGCGGGCCTGGATGCCGTCGGCCTGGCCGACCTCGAGGCGTCCGGGCCTGCGGTCCACGATCCGGGTGTCGACCTCGGGGAACTGCGCGAGCTGCGCGGCCGCGATCATGCCGGCCGGCCCGGTGCCGACGATCAGGACGTCGACCTCGTCGGGCAGCTCGGCCGGCCGGTCGACGCCCACGCCCGCCGCCGGGAGGATGCGCGGGTCACCGGAGACGTATCCGTGGTGATGAAACTGCACTGTGCTCACTCCTCACGTCGTCGTGGACGTCTGGGACGGCGCGCTGGAGGAATCGTCCCAGATGTAGATGCCCCGTGACTGCTGCTCCTCGTTCGTCGGGCGCAGGTTGATGCCACGCCGGTCGCGCAGCAGCAGCGTGCCGACGAGCCCGACGAGCGCCATCCCGAGGAGGTAGTAGCTGACGTTCGTCGAGGAGCCGGTCGACTGCTGGATCCACGAGGCGATCGCCGGCGAGAAGGCCCCGCCGAGCACGGCGCCGATCGCGTACGAGATCGAGACGCCCGAGAAGCGGACCGAGGACGGGAAGAGCTCGGTGTACCAGGCGGACTGCGGCCCGTACGTCAGCCCCAGCCCGACCGTCAGCAGCACGAGCGCGAGCGCCAGCAGCGGCAGCTCGGCGGTGTTGACCAGCGGGAACAGCGCGAGCACCCCGGCGCCGAGCAGCACGTACCCGATGAGGTAGGTGGTGCGGCGCCCGATGTGGTCGCTGAGCCACCCGGCGACGAACGTGAAGACCAGCCAGCTCACGGATGACGCGGTGACGGCCCAGAGCACCGGGCCGCGCTCGAGGCCCAGTCCCTCCGTGGCGTAGTTCTGCACGTAGCCGCCGGTCGTCATGTAGCCGATCGCGTTGTTGCCGGCGAACACGAAGGCGGCGAAGAGCACCAGCGGCGTGAACCTGGCGAACAGCGTCGGGACCGGCGCCTTCGTCTGCTCCTTGCGCGCGGCGATCTCGGCGAAGATCGGGCTCTCCTCGACCCGGCGGCGGACCCAGTACCCGACCGCGATGAGCACCACGCTGAAGAGGAACGGGATCCGCCAGCCCCACTCGAGGAACGCGTCTCCGGGGAACAGCAGGTCCATCACCGCCATCATGGCGCTGGCCAGCAGCAGGCCGATGGGCACCCCGATCTGCGGCATCGCGCCGAACAGCCCGCGGCGGTGCGAGGGCGCGTACTCCACGGCCATGAGGACCGCGCCGCCCCACTCGCCACCGGCGGAGATGCCTTGCAGGATCCGCAGCAGGAGCAGCAGCGCGGGTGCGGCGAGGCCGATCTGCGCGTGGGTCGGCAGGATGCCGATCAGCGAGGTCGCGGCGCCCATGAGGATCAGCGTGAAGACGAGCACCACCCGACGGCCGTACCGGTCGCCGAAGTGTCCGGCGAGGAAGGCTCCGAGCGGACGGAACAGGAAGCTGATCCCGACGGTGAGGAACGACAGGATCGTGGCGAACTCCTGGCCGGCGGGCTCGAAGAAGAGACGCCCGAACACCAGACCGGCGGCCGAGGCGTAGATGAAGTAGTCGTACCACTCGACCGTCGTGCCGATGACGGTGGCGAACGCGACGCGTCTGCGGTCGGAGCTCCGCGGGGTGGCGCCCGCGGGGGTGGCGGGTCCTCCCGGTGCTGACATCACTCACTCCCTTGTCCTCGATGCCGGGTGGTGGGCACGCCGTCCGTGCCGTACGCCCACCCCGTGCTGGGCTGCTCGCACCGTACGCTCCGTTGCGGAGCCCCACCAGGAAGGTATACGATTTCGAGTACGAATGGAAGGCAGCGGCGCCCATGACACTCAGCTCGACACCTGACCGCCAGGCGGCCCTCCCGCTCCCGCCGGGAAAGATCGTCGCGGTCCACCTCAGCTACCACTCGCGTGCCGCCCAGCGCGGCCGCCGCCCGGAGCACCCCTCCTACTTCCTCAAGCCGGCGAGCTCGCTCGCGGCCACGGGCTCGAGCATCGACCGCCCGGCGGGGACCGAGCTCCTCGCGTTCGAGGGCGAGGTGGCGCTCGTGGTCGGCACCGCGGCGCGGTACGTCACCGTCGAGGAGGCGTGGGACCACATCGGGTGGGTCACCGCGGCCAACGACTTCGGGCTGTACGACCTGCGCGCCGCCGACAAGGGGTCCAACCTGCGTAACAAGGGCCGCGACGGCTACACGCCCCTCGGGCCCGGCCTCATCGACGCCCGGCAGGTGCGTCCGGACGGCCTGCGGGTGCGCACCTGGCTGCGCGGCGAGCTCGTCCAGGACGACACGACCGACCGCCTCATCTTCCCGTTCGCGCAGATCATCGCCGACCTGTCCCAGCACCTCACCCTCGAGCCGGGCGACGTCGTGCTCACCGGCACGCCGGCCGGGTCCTCCGTCGCCGCGCCGGGCGACGTCGTGGAGGTCGAGGTCGACGCCCCGGGCGCGCCCGGTGCCCCGAGCTCCGGCCGGCTGGTCACCACCGTCGTCGAGGGGCGCGGGGACTTCGACCCCGCGCTCGGCTCGCTGCCGGGCGTCGACGACCGGCAGCGGGAGGAAGCCTGGGGCTCCCGGGAGGCGGCCGGGCTGCCGCCCGCGAGCGAGGAAGCGGCCCCCACCTCCTCCCCCTCGACCGGCGGTCCCGCCACGCTCTCCCCCGCCCTGCGCGAGAAGCTCCTCGCGGCACCGGTCGCCGGGCTGTCCCAGCAGCTGCGCAAGCGCGGCCTGAACAACGTGGCGGTCGACGGCGTGCGGACCTCCCGGCCCGGCGCCAAGCTCGTCGGCACGGCCAAGACGCTGCGGTTCCTGCCGAACCGCGAGGATCTCTTCCGCAGCCACGGGGGCGGGTACAACGCGCAGAAGCGCGCCTTCGACGCCGTCCGCGAGGGCGAGGTCCTCGTCATCGAGGCCCGCGGCGAACCGGGCTCCGGCACGCTCGGCGACATCCTCGCCCTGCGGGCCAAGGCCGCCGGCGCCGCCGGGATCGTCACCGACGGCGGCGTCCGGGACCATGCCGTGGTCGCCGGGATCGACCTGCCGGTCTTCAGCCGCGGCGGCCACCCCGCCGTCCTGGGCCGCAAGCACGTGCCGTGGGACGTCGACGTCGCCGTCGCGTGCGGCGGTGCGGCCGTGCTGCCGGGGGACGTCGTCGTCGGCGACGACGACGGCGTCATCGTCATCCCGCCGGACCTGGCCGAGGAGGTCGCGGACGCGGCCCTCGCGCAGGAGCAGGAGGACGCCTGGATCGCGGAGCAGGTCGAGGCGGGCCATGCCGTCGACGGGCTGTTCCCGATGAACGAGGAGTGGCGGCAGAGGTACGAGGCGGCGCAGCGCACCGACGACCGCCCGTAGGCAGATCGAACCCCGATGACGAGACTGTCCGTCAGGACGCCGGACAGGTCGTACAGGAGTGACTGGAGGAAGTCGATGACCGAGACCGTGACCGGACCCGCCGAGCGCACCGCGCCCGCCGGCCTGCCCGAACGCATCCAGCACTACGTCGACGGCGAGCTCGTCGACTCGGTCGACGGGGCGACGTTCGACGTCATCGACCCCGTCACGAACGAGGTGTACATCCAGGCCGCCGCCGGGAAGAAGGACGACGTCGACCGCGCCGTTGCCGCCGCGCGCAAGGCCTTCAAGGAAGGCCCCTGGCCGGGCATGCTCCCTCGCGAGCGCTCGCGAGTGCTGCACCGCATCGCCGACATCGTCACCTCGCGCGACCAGCAGCTCGCCGAGATGGAGTCCTACGACTCCGGCCTGCCCATCACCCAGGCGCTGGGCCAGGCCCGACGGGCCGCCGAGAACTTCCGATTCTTCGCCGACCTCGTGGTCGCGCAGTCCGACGACACCTTCAAGGTGCCGGGCCGCCAGATCAACTACGTCAACCGCAAGCCGATCGGCGTCGCCGGGCTCATCACCCCGTGGAACACCCCGTTCATGCTCGAGTCGTGGAAGATCGCCCCGGCGATCGCCACCGGCAACACCGTGGTGCTCAAGCCCGCCGAGTTCACGCCGCTCTCCGCGTCGCTGTGGGCCGGCATCTTCGAGGAGGCCGGGGTCCCCCAGGGGGTGTTCAACCTCGTCAACGGCATCGGTGAGGAGGCCGGCGACGCGCTCGTGAAGCACCCGGACGTCCCACTGATCTCCTTCACCGGCGAGTCCCGGACCGGGCAGCTCATCTTCGCCAACGCCGCCCCGCACCTGAAGGGCCTGTCGATGGAGCTGGGCGGGAAGTCCCCCGCCGTCGTCTTCGCGGACGCCGACATCGAGGCCGCGGTCGACGCGACGATCTTCGGGGTCTTCTCCCTCAACGGCGAGCGCTGCACCGCCGGCAGCCGCATCCTCGTCCAGCGCGAGATCTACGACGAGTTCGTCGAGCGCTACGCGGCCCAGGCGAAGCGGGTCACGGTCGGCTACCCGCACGACCCCGCCACCGAGGTCGGCACGCTCGTGCACCCGGAGCACTTCGAGAAGGTCATGAGCTACGTCGAGATCGGTAAGCAGGAGGGCCGCCTCGTCGCCGGCGGGGGCCGTCCCGAGGGTTTCGAGACCGGCAACTTCGTCGCCCCCACCGTCTTCGCCGACGTCGCGCCCGACGCGCGGATCTTCCAGGAGGAGATCTTCGGTCCGGTGGTCGCGATCACGCCGTTCGACACCGACGCCGAGGCCCTGGAGCTGGCGAACGACACCAGGTACGGGCTGGCCGCCTACGTGTGGACGGACGACCTCAAGCGCGCCCACAACTTCGCCCAGGCGATCGAGGCGGGCATGGTGTGGCTCAACTCGAACAACGTGCGTGACCTGCGCACCCCGTTCGGCGGCGTCAAGGCCTCGGGCCTCGGCCACGAGGGCGGCTACCGCTCGATCGACTTCTACACCGACCAGCAGGCCGTGCACATCACGCTCGGCAAGGTCCACAACCCGACCTTCGGCAAGGCCTGAGCAGCTCGAGGCGAGACGAGGAGCCCACGATGAGCGAGATCCCCACCCCCACCTCTCCCCCGCCCGACGTGCTGCGGTGCGCCTACCTCGAGCTGGTCGTCACCGACCTGAAGCGGTCGCGTGACTTCTACGTCGACGTCCTGGACCTGGTGGTGACCTACGAGGACGAGACGTGCGTCTACCTGCGCTCCCTCGAGGAGTTCATCCACCACAACCTCGTGCTCCGGCAGGGCCCGGTGGCGGCCGCGGCCGCGTTCTCCTACCGGGTGCGCAGCCCGGAGGAGCTGGACAAGGCCGAGGCGTTCTACCGCGAGCTCGGCTGCCGCGTCGAGCGCCGCCCGGAGGGCTTCGTCCGCGGTGTCGGTGACTCGGTGCGCGTGGAGGACCCGCTGGGCTTCCCGTACGAGTTCTTCTACGACGTCGAGCACGTCGAGCGGCTCGCGTGGCGCTACGACCTCTACACCCCCGGCGCCCTCGTCCGTCTCGACCACTTCAACCAGGTCACGCCCGACGTCCCGCGCGCCGTGAAGTACATGTCCGACCTCGGCTTCCGCACCACCGAGGACATCCAGGACGAGAACGGCACCGTCTACGCCGCCTGGATGCGTCGCAAGCCGACCGTGCACGACACCGCCATGACCGGCGGTGACGGTCCGCGGCTGCACCACATCGCGTTCAACACCCACGAGAAGCACAACATCATCGCGATCTGCGACAAGCTCGGCGCGCTGCGGATGTCCGACCGCATCGAGCGTGGGCCGGGCCGGCACGGCGTCTCGAACGCGTTCTACCTGTACCTGCGCGACCCGGACGGCCACCGGGTGGAGATCTACACGCAGGACTACTACACCGGCGACCCGGACAACCCGGTGGTCACCTGGGACGTGCACGACAACCAGCGCCGCGACTGGTGGGGCAACCCGGTGGTGCCGAGCTGGTACACCGAGGCCTCCCTCGTGCTCGACCTGGACGGCAACCCGCAGCCGCTCACCGAGCGCACCGACGAGCGGGAGATGGACGTGACCGTGGGCGCGGACGGCTTCTCCTACACGCGCAAGGAGGACGACGGCGAGCTCCCGTCCTGGAAGCAGGGCGAGTACAAGCTCGGCGAGCAGCTCTAGGGTGGTGGCCGTGCTGGGACCGGAGCAGATCACCGCGATCGCGGACGAGCTGGCGGCGGCGGAGCGGGACCGGAGCACCGTCCCGCTGCTGACCGCCCGCCACCCCGAGATGACCATCGAGGACTCCTACGCGGTGCAGAACACGTGGCGCCGCCGCGGCATCGAGTCCGGTCGACGGCCGGTGGGCCGGAAGATCGGGCTGACGTCCAAGGTCATGCAGGCCGCCACCGGCATCACCGAGCCGGACTACGGCGCCATCTTCGAGGACATGGTCTTCGAGAACGGCTCGGTCATCGAGCACGCCCGGTTCTCCAACGTGCGGATCGAGGTGGAGCTGGCGTTCGTCCTGCGGGACGCGGTCGACGGCGGCGCGGACGGTGGCGGCGCGACCGTCTTCGACGTGCTGCGCGCGACCGAGTACGTGGTGCCCGCCCTGGAGATCCTCTCCAGCCGGATCGAGATGACGGGCCGCACGATCGTCGACACCATCGCGGACAACGCGGCGATGGGCGCGATGGTCCACGGCGGCAACCCGACCGCACCCGACGCCGTGGACCTGCGCTGGGTCTCCGCGCTGCTGTACCGCAACGAGACGATCGAGGAGTCCGGCGTCGCCGCGGCGGTGCTCAACCACCCGGCGTCCGGCGTCGTGTGGCTGGCGAACAAGCTGGCTGCGCACGGCGACCGCCTCGAGGCCGGCGAGATCGTCCTTGCCGGCTCCTTCACCCGCCCGATGTGGGTGGAGCCGGGTGACACCGTGCTGGCCGACTACGGACCGATGGGGACCATCGCATGCCGCTTCGTCTGACCCCGACCTTCCGCGAGCGCCTCGCCGAGGCGGACCGCACCCTCTTCGGAGGGTGGATCTGCTCCGGCTCGCCGGTCGCCGCCGAGATCATGGCCGGCTCCGGGCTGGACTGGGTGCTCATCGACATGGAGCACGCGCCGAACGGGCTGGAGTCCGTGCTCGCCCAGCTCCACGCCGTCTCCGGATACCCGGCCACCCCGATGGTGCGGGTGCCGGTCGGCGAGACGGTCGTCATGAAGCAGGTGCTCGACCTCGGCGCGCAGAACATCCTCGTGCCGATGGTCTCCTCGCCGGAGCACGCCCGCGAGGTGGCCGCGATGGCGCAGTACCCGCCGGCAGGTGTCCGCGGCGTGGGCAGCGGCCTGGCGCGGTCGGCGCGGTGGAACCGGGTCGAGGGGTACCTGCCGCACGGCGCCGAGCACGTGTCGGTGTTCGTCCAGGTCGAGTCGGTCGAGGCGGTGCGCCAGGCCGGTGAGATCGCGGCGGTGGACGGCATCGACGGGGTCTTCGTCGGCCCCAGCGACCTCGCCGCCTCCATGGGCCTGCTCGGTCAGCAGACCCACCCGGACGTGGTGGCCGCCGCGACCACGGCACTGACGGACATCACCGCGGCGGGCAAGCCGGCCGGCGTCAACGCCTTCGATCCGGCGGCCGCCCAGGCCTACACGGACGCGGGCGCCGCCTACGTGCTGGTGGGCGCCGACGTCGCGCTGCTCGCCCGCGGCTCGGAGCAGCTGGCCCGGACCTACATCCCGGACTGAGCGGCGCGGGCGGCATCCGTGCGGGAGGCGGGCGCAACCCCTCACCTGACCAGACGCACCTCGGCGAGGTCGTCCAGGCCTGCGTCGACCTTCCGTGCGCCGTCGGGCCGGAAGCCGTTACGGGCGTAGAAGGCCCGCGCCCGCGGGTTGTCCTCGGCCACCCACAGCTGGGCCGGTTCCTCCCCCAGGACCGCGTCGAGCAACGCCTGCCCGACGCCGGTGCCGTGGTGTGCGGCGAGGACGTACAGCGCGTAGAGCTCGAGGTCGCGCACCGGGTGGCCGCTGAGCGGCGGTCCGGACATCGCGATCCCGACGACGGAGCCCGCCACCGCGCCGACGCGGACCGTGCGGCCGGGCCGGGGCTCCGTGAGCGTCCGGTGCCAGGTCTGCCGGCGCCGCTCGAGCGCGGCGTCGTCGTAGAACCGTGGCGGGAGCTGGTGGTAGGTCTCGCGCCATCCGGTGTTGTGCACCTCGGCCATCGCGGCGGCGTCGTCCGGCGTCGGTGCCCGGACGGCGAAGGCGGGACGGTCGACCACGCACCGAACGTACTCCGGGCCCACGGCCCCGTGCCGGGTTCTCGGGATGCGCCCACCCGGGAACCGCTCCACCCTGGGTACCGAACCCGTACCCGAGGAGGGATCCGCACGATGCCGAAGACCACCAAGAGCGGGAAGCCGAAGAAGAGCGAGCTGCCCAGCACGCTGAAGAAGTCGGACAAGAAGGCGCAGCGGACGTTCACCAAGGCGCACGACTCCGCGGTCGAGACCTACGGCGAGGGTCAGCGGGCGCACCGCGCCGCGTACTCCGCGCTCAAGCACACGCACGAGAAGGTCGGCGACCACTGGGAGCCGAAGAAGAAGGCCGGTCCGTCCGACAGCCGCGCCAAGAGCGGCGGCCGGAACCCACGGGGCACCAGCGCGAGCGGTGTCGACGCGAACGCCTCGAAGGCGCACCTGTACGACGTCGCGAAGAAGCTGGACGTGCCGGGCCGGTCCACGATGAGCAAGAGCGAGCTGGTGAAGGCGATCAAGAAGGCCAACGCGAGCAAGACCCGAGCCAAGCGCTGAGTCCCGGGCAGGGCTGGCGGGATGTTCCGGCACCCTGTCCGGATTCCGCTTGCTCGGCGCTTCGGCGCGGTCGGACCATGAACGCATGACCTCTCCGGGCATGCCATGACCGACGTCCGGTCGCGCACCCTTCCGAAGTACCTCGGGCTCGCCCTCATGTGGGGCGCCAGCTTCCTGTTCATCCGGGTCAGCCTGGACGGGCTCTCCCCCGCCCAGGTGGTGCTGGGCCGGATCGTGATCGGGGCGCTGACGCTGGCGGCCATCATGACCGTCACCCGTCGGCGCTGGCCCCGCGACCCTCGGCTGCTGGGCCACGCGGTCGTGCTCGGCGTGCTGCTGTGCGTGGTGCCGTTCCTGCTCTTCGCCTGGGCCGGCCAGCACATTCCCTCGGGCCTGTCGAGCATCTACAACGCCACCACCCCGATCATGACGATGCTGGTCGGCCTGGTCGTGCTGCCGGCCGAGCGGCTGACCCCCGTGCGGTCCCTGGCCCTCGTGCTCGCAGGCGTCGGGGTCGTCGTCGTGGCCGCGCCGTGGCGGCTGGCCGGCGGCCCGGTCGACCAGCACTACTACCTCGCGCAGCTCGCCGCGCTCGGGGCGACGACCTGCTACGGCATGGCGTTCGTGTACATGCGCCGGTTCGTCTCCGGCCGGCCGGACGTCGACGGCGTCACGATCGCCGCCACCCAGGTGGGCAGCGCCGCCGTCATCATGGTGCTGCTCGCACCGTTCCTGGCCAGCGACCCGGTCACCCTCAGTCCGTCCATCGTCGGCTCCATGCTCGCCCTCGGCGCGCTGAGCACCGGCATCGCCTACGCGTGGAACCCGGAGGTGGTGCGGGCCTGGGGCGCGGCGCTGGCCTCGACCGTCACCTACCTCACGCCGCTGGTCGGTGTCCTGCTGGGGGTGCTCGTCCTCGGCGAGGCGCTGACGATCAACCAGCCGATCGGCGCGCTGATCGTCATCGCCGGGATCGTCGTCGGCCAGGGCCACGTCAGGCTGCTGCGACGACGGCGCCCGCAGGCCGAGCCCGTGCCCGCCGCGGGCGGTGGTGGAGGCGGTGGTGGCTGACCGCGGCACCTGATCGGCTGCGCGTGTGGGTGGCCTCGGTCACACTCCTCACATGCACCGGGACGAGGCACGCACGATCAAGCAGCGGCTCGCGCGTCTGGCGTGGGAGCTCGCCGAGGCGCAGGGTGTCGCCCTGCGTGCGAGCAGCTACGGCCAGGAGGGCGTCACGGCCGAGGACGTCCTCAACGCCCCCACCCTCGCGATCGGCCTCGCGCCGCGCGCCGATGACGACTACGGCATCGCGGTCCGGTACCGGATGGACGTCGCCGGAGCGGCCGCGGTCGCGGAGCAGGTCGCGGTCGAGGCGGGCCCGGACGCCGACGTGCGCCGCACCGGCCGGATCCTCAGCCTGGCGGATGGACCGTGGTCCGGTGCCGCCCTGCCCGCAGAGCCCGCCCAGGGCGAGACGGGCCGGGTCCGTCCGTTGCGGCCCGGCGTGTCGATCGCGCACGCCGATGTCACGGCCGGGACCCTCGGCGCCTTCGTCACCCGGGACGGGTCGGACCGGGTGTTCGTGCTGTCGAACTGGCACGTGCTCGCGGGCTCGCCGTCCGCCGCAGCCGGTGACGCGATCCTCCAGCCCGGTCCCGCCGACGGCGGCACGGCACCGGAGGACCGCGTCGGCGCCCTCGCGGACATGGTGCCGCTCCGCCCGAGCGAGCCGGCCACGGTGGACGCCGCGCTCGCCCTGCTCGACGATCCCGAGGTCGACCTCGCCTACCCCGTGGGCCCGATCAGCGAGACCGCCGAGGTACGCGGTGGTGAGCAGGTCGCGAAGGTCGGCCGCACCACGGGCAGCACGACCGGTCGGGTCTCGGCCGTCGAGCTGGACGACGTCGTGGTCGGCTACGGAGAGCTCGGCACCATCAGCTTCGACGACCAGATCGAGGTCGAGTCCACCGGAGCCGGCCCGTTCTCACAGGGTGGGGACTCCGGATCCCTGGTCTACCGGGAGGACGGCGTGGCGGTCGGCCTGCTGTTCGCCGGCTCCGAGACCGGCGGGCCGAACGGCACGGGTCTGACGTACGTCAACCCGATCGGCACGGTGCTCGAGGTCCTGGGCGTGCGTCTCGCGACCGCGTGAGGCCCGCACGCCCCGGTGCCGCCCAGGAGGCGCACAATGGGCGTCGGAGGTGATCGCCGTGGCCACCATGGAAGAGGCCCGCGCGGCCAAGCGGGCGCTGCGGGAGGCCCTGGCCGCCGCCGACGGCGTGACGGGCCTCGGCATCGCCCCGGCACCCGCGGGCCGGCCACGGCCGGCGGCCGACGACGGCACTCCCGGGGGCACCGAGGCCGACCAGTGGTGCGTGCTGGTCAACGTCGTCTCGTCCGAGGCACGGGCCGACATCCCCGCGGAGGTGTCCGGCGTCCCCGTCCGGGTCCGTGTGACCGGGACGATCGAGGCTCTCTGACCCCGCCGCTACGCCAACCGCGAGACGGCGTCCACGCCGTGCCACGTGCGGTCGTGGTACACGAGCGGCACGCGCCCCGGCGCCGGGAGCGAGGCCTCCACGGGCTCGACGGCGACCACCACGGCACCGCCGGCGTCCATCCGGTTCACCACCCGCCCGCGCAGCCACGCCTCGACCTCCAGCAGCGGCTCGCCCGTGGGCAGCCACGACCACGCCGTCGGCGGCGCGAACCGGTCGATGCCACTGGTGGCGAACCGTTCCGCGAGCGCACGGTCGCCCGCGGCCAGCAGGTGCACCGCGACGGACCCGGCGCGGCGCAGTCCCGGTGTCGCCGAGGACTCCGCGGAGAGGGAGAACGCCAGCAGCGGCGGCGTCGCCGAGATCGTCACGAGCGACGTCACGGTCAGGCCCACCGGCCCGTCGCCCGGGTCCGCCGTCACGACGCAGACGCCGGCCGCGTGGTGCCGGAACAGCTCCTTGAACGTCCGCGCGCTGACGGACTGCGGGTGCCCGGGCGCGTCCACACCCACGGTGTGCAGGCCCTCGTTGAGTGCGGCGGACATGGCCCCACGGTGACGGCCCGGCGCCGCACCGTGCCATCGGCCGACCAGACTGTCTCGCCTGGCGAGAGGCCGCGCGGCGGCGTGCGGTTGAATCACCCGGAGAGGAACGCCCGCCCGCACACCAGCCTGAGGAGGATCCACCGGTGCCGACCGAGCTGAGCGTGACCCAGCACCTCGAGGGTCTGCGTGCTGCCGTCCTCGCCCTCACCGCCGAGGCGTTCCGGGCCGGCCTGCGCGCGGAGGTCCCGACCTGCCCCGGCTGGCGGGTGCGGGACCTCCTGGCCCACCAGGGCATGGTGCACCGATGGGCGGCCGCCCAGCTGCGTGGCGCCGACGGCGACTCGGCAGGGTGGGAGGAGGAGGGGCGCCGGCACGCCGACCCGCTGGAGTGGCTGCGCGACGGCGCCGTCGAGCTCGCCCGGCAGCTCACGGACGCGCCGGACGACCTCGCGGCGAAGGTCTTCCTGCGCGACGCGCCCCGTCCGCGGGCGTTCTGGGCGCGACGGCAGTGCCACGAGACGACGATCCACGCCGTGGATGCGCAGGCGGCGGCGCTCGGCCGACCGCCGGACACCGGCGAGGTCGACTGGATCACGCCGGAGCTCGCGGCCGACGGCATCGACGAGCTCCTCGGCGGGTTCCTCCCGCGGCGCCGTTCGCGCCTCCGGCTGGAGCGCGCGGCGCGGCTCGTCGTCGCACCGCGGGACGCACCGTGGTCGTGGCTCGTCGAGCTCGGACCCGAGCCACCGGTCACGACGCGTCACGCGGGCGGGCGCGAGAGCGACGCCGACTGGGCCGTGACCGGCTCCGCCGTCGAGCTGTACCTGCGGCTGTGGAACCGTACGGACGAACCGCTCACCGGCGACGGGCTCGACTGGGCCGGCCTCGCCCAGGTCACCTGGCACTAGGCGACGTCCGCGAGCGGTGCCCGCGATCGCCGGCGCCCCGGTAGGTTTGACCGGGTGAGGACGCGGCAGGGCAGCACCGTCGAGGTCGAGTCCGTCGCAGACTTCGAGGCGCGTGTCGCCGCCGGCGCGTCGGTGCTGTCCGGCTGGCACCTGCAGGCCCTCGACCTGCGCGGGCAGGGCCGCACGCTGCGGACCCTCGACGTGGCCGGGGCGCTGTTCCTCGGCTGCACCATGGACCCGGCGGACGAGGAGAGTGTCCGGGCGCGCGGTGCCCTGGTCTTCCCGGTCGTGCCCGGCACTCCGGTGGACTCCTACCGGGCGCGGCTCTACACACCCGAGGAGCTCTACGCGGGGCTCGAGGACGGGTACGAGTCCACGGTCGACGCACGGGTCTACGCCTGGTCGCGGCAGCCGCGCTCGCTCGACCTCACCCTCGCGCAGGCCCTCCACGACCACGCGATCGACGACGCCCTCCTCGCCGCGGCCGAGAACCGCCGCGTGGTCGGCGTGATGGGCGGCCACGGCGTCGTGCGCGGCAGCGCGGAGTACACGGCGGCCGCCCGCCTCGGGGCGGAGCTGAGCCGGGCGGGCCTTACCGTCGCGACCGGCGGCGGGCCGGGAGCCATGGAGGCGGCCAACCTCGGCGCCTACCTCTCGGGCCACTCCCCCGCGGACCTGGACGGCGCGCTGGACCTGCTCGCGACCACGCCGAGCTTCAGCCCGTCCGTGCCGGAGTGGGCGGGCGCAGCGCTCGAGGTCACGTCCCGCTGGCCCGACGGCGCCGAGTCGCTCGGCGTGCCGACCTGGCACTACGGGCACGAGCCGCCGAACGCCTTCGCGACCCAGGTGGCGAAGTACTTCCGCAACGCGGTCCGCGAGGCCGTGCTGCTCCAGATCGCCACGGCGGGCGTGGTGTTCCTCCCCGGTGCGGCGGGCACCGTCCAGGAGCTGTTCCAGGACGCCTGCGAGAACTACTACGCCGATGCCTCCTCGGTGGCGCCGATGGTGCTCGTCGGGCGTGAGCACTGGACCCGGACGCTGCCCGCGTGGCCGCTGCTGCAGTCGCTGGCAGACGGTCGGTCGATGAGCCCGCACGTCCACCTCGTGGACGACGTCACCGACGTCCCGGCGATCCTGGCGACATGACGTGACCGCCCTCCTCTGGCTCGGCGCTGCCGGCTTGATGCTCTTCGTCCTGACGTTCCTGATCGACGGCGCCACCCGGCCGGGCTACCGCCCCGTGCGGCACCCCGTGAGCGCGCTGGCCCTGGGCGGGCGCGGCTGGGTGCAGGCGGTGAACTTCGTGCTGTGCGGTGCCCTGGTGACCGCCGGCGCCGTCGGCCTCCTGGCCACCTCCGCCGGCTGGCTGGCGGCACCTGTCGGGTGCCTCGGTCTCGGTCTGGTCGCCTCCGGCCTCTTCCCCATGGATCCGGTGCGGGGCTATCCCCCGGGGACGCCGGAGGGCGATCCCGAGGTGCTCAGCCGCACCCACCAGCTCCACGACGCGGCGGGCGCCGTCGTGTTCCTGGCCATGCCGGTGTCGGCGTTCGTCGGTGCGCTCGTCCTGGACGGCGCCGCCTGGCGTATCGGGTCGGCGGCGGTCGGCGTGCTGCTGCTCGTCCTCAACCACCTCTTCACCCGCGCGTGGACCGAGGACTGGCCCCGGACAGGACTGGTCCAGCGCGCCACGATCATCACCGCGTGGGCCTGGCTCGCGTGGACGTTCGTGCACCTCGCCGGTGGACACGCGGTGAGTCTGCCGGGGCTCGACGGGTGAGGAATCATGGCGGCCGGCAGACGGGCCACCTTCGGACCAGGTCCGTCGGCACCGAGACGCAGGGAGGCACCGTGAACGACATGACCGCCAGGCGAACGACCGTGGTGCTCTTCGGGGCCACCGGCGACCTGTCGCGGCGGAAGCTGCTGCCCGGGTTGCTGCACCTCTTCCAGACCGGTCTGCTCGAGGACGTCCAGATCATCGGGACCTCGCTCGAGGAGCACACCACCGACTCCTTCCGCGAGTTCGCCGCGGAGGCCGTGCACGAGTACTCCGGGGACGACGGCGACACCGACAGCTGGCCCGAGTTCTCCGAGCGCCTGCACTGGGCACCGGGGGCCGAGGGCGCGGCAGGGCTGCGTGCCGCGGTGGAGAAGGCCGAGGCGGACTGGGACGGCTCCGACGTCGTGCGGCTGCACTATCTGTCGGTTCCGCCCAAGGCGGCACTCGCCGTCGTGCGCACGCTCGACGAGGCCGACCTCGCGCGCGGTGCCCGGATCGTCATGGAGAAGCCGTTCGGCGTCGACCTCGAGAGCGCCCGCGACCTCAACGCGAAGCTGCACGAGGTCTTCACCGAGTCGCAGATCTACCGGATCGACCACTTCCTCGGGAAGGAGGCGGCCCAGAACATCCTGGCGTTCCGGTTCGCCAACGGGCTGTTCGAGCCGATCTGGCACCGGAACAACATCGACCACATCCAGATCGACGTGCCCGAGGAGCTCGGGCTCGCGCAGCGGGCGTCGTTCTACGAGTCGACCGGCGCCTACCGCGACATGGTGGTGACCCACCTGTTCCAGGTGCTGGCGTTCACGGCGATGGAGCCGCCCACGGACCTCTCCCCCGTGGCGATCAACGCCGAGAAGAACAAGGTGTTCCGGTCCCTCGTGCCGATCGAGCCCAGCGAGGTGGTCCGCGGGCAGTACGACGGCTACCGCGACATCGACGGCGTCGCGCCGGAGTCGGAGACCGAGACCTTCATCGCGTTGAAGTGCCACATCGACAACTGGCGCTGGGCCGGCGTGCCGTTCTACCTGCGCACCGGCAAGCGCATGGCGGAGAGCGCCCGGATCATCTCGATCGCGTTCAAGGAGCCGCCGCGCTCGATGTTCCCGAAGAACTCCGGCGTCGGCGACCACGGGCCGGACCACCTCACCTTCGACCTGGCCGACCGGGCCCGGATGTCGCTGTCGTTCTACGGCAAGCGACCTGGGCCGGGGATGCGGCTGGACAAGCTGTCGATGCAGTTCGCCATGACGGACACCGGCTGGGCGGGGTCCGTGCTCGAGGCCTACGAGCGCCTCATCTACGACGCCGCGCGCGGCGACCACACGCTGTTCACCGACTCCGAGGGCATCGAACGGCTCTGGGAGGTCTCCGCCCCGCTGCTGCAGGACCCCCCGGTCATCCGGCCGTACCGGCAGGGCAGCTGGGGTCCGAACCAGATCCACCAGCTCGTCTCACCGTACGCGTGGCGGTTGCCGTTCGAACGCGCCTGGCGGGACCCGAACGCGATGGGAGCGTGAGGACGTGAGCTACCCGAGCGTCGACACCGTCTCAGCCGGGACGACGCCGTGACGGCCGCGCCACGCACGCTGCTGCCCGGCCTGGCGGCCCGCGACGTCGAGGTCGACGGCGTCCGCCTTCGCGTCGCCGTCGGCGGCGACGGGCCGCCCGTGCTGCTGCTGCACGGGCATCCGCAGACCCACGCGACCTGGCGCGACGTCGTCCCCGCGCTGGCTCGGCGGCACACCGTGGTCGCGCCGGACCTGCGGGGTTACGGGGACTCCGACGTCCCGCCGAGCGACCGGGAGCACCGGCCGTACAGCAAGCGGGTGATGGCGGCCGAGGCCGTCGCACTGATGCGTCACCTCGGGCACGAGCGGTTCGCCGTCGTCGGGCACGACCGCGGGGGCCGCGTGGCGCACCGGATGGTGCTGGACCACCCGGACGCGGTGACCCGGCTGGCGGTGCTGGACATCGCGCCGACGCTGACCATGTACGAGCGGACCGACCAGGACTTCGCCACGCGGTACTTCTGGTGGTTCTTCCTCATCCAGCCCGCCCCGCTGCCCGAGACGCTCATCGCCGGCGCCCGGGAGGCGTTCCTGGCGGAGCACCTGGCGCGGCAGAGTGCGACGCCCGGCGTCCCGGACCAGGAGCTGGCGGCCGAGTACCGGCGCTGCTACCGGGACGCGAACGTGCACGCGATCTGCGAGGACTACCGGGCGGCGGCCACCGTCGACCTGGCCCACGACCGCGCGGACCGGGACGCCGGCCGGCGGCTGGGACGACCGCTGCTCGCGCTGTGGGGATCCCGCGGCACGGTCGGCCGGACCTACGACGTGCTGCAGACGTGGCGTGAGGTCTCCGACGCGGCGGTGGACGGCGCGGCGCTCGAGTGCGGCCACGTGCCGCAGGAGGAGCGGCCCGCCGAGGTCGCGGAGCGTCTCGAAGGCTTCCTCAGCGGCTGACGCGGCTCATCCCGGTCGTCCGGACCATCGACGGCCGGTGTCCTCGCACGAGAGACTGGACCGAGGACGCGTCACGGCGCGGCCGACAGGGCCGCGGGCGAGTCGGAGAGAGGACGGTCGGGCGATGAGCGAGGCGGGCAGGGACGGCAAGGACGGCAGGGACGGCAAGACCTGGTACGAGGAGTTCACCGTCTCCGGTTCCGAGCTGCTCGACCAGGTCAAGGGGCTCGTCCACGAGGGCAATGTCCGCCGCGTGTTCATCAAGAACAGCGACGGACGCACGCTCCTGGAGATCCCGCTCACCGCCGGGGTGGCGGTCACGGCGGTCACCGCCGTCATCGCACCCGCCCTGGTCGCCGTGGGGGCCGTGGCAGCGCTGCTGACCCAGGCGACGGTCGGTGTGGAGCGACGGGCCGAGCCGGGCGCGGAGCCCTCGTCCGGCACCGGGCCGGACGCCGAGCTCCCTGGGCAGATCGGCTCCTCCCAGGACTGACCCGCGCTACTGCTCGAACGCCGCCGCCCGGAGCTGGGCCGCCCGCACCTTCTCCACGTCGAGCTTCTCGGAGCGGTCGAACCGGTAGATGCCGTTCTGCTCCTGGAAGACGTCGGTGAGCTGGGTGTAGCAGTACCCGAACATGTTGGCGTCCCCCAGGAGCACGCCGGTCAACCCCTCGAACCGCGCGTGGAACTCCTCCTCGTCGCCGACCCGCTGCCCGTAGCCCCATGACTCGGTGTTGTCCTGGCCGGACAGCTCCAGGTGGTCCGGGTTCCACCAGATGCCACCGAACTCGCTGACGAAGTACGGCTGGCCCCGGTAGGGCAGCGACCACGGCTGCCCCTGCCCGCCGACGTTGGTGTACGGCCGACCGTCCGCCAGGCCGGCCTGCTCGCGCGCGAACGCCGCCGGCTCCTGCTCGTAGGAGTGGGAGTCGTACACGTCGGTCTCGGCCACGCGGTGGGAGTACCCGGAGGCGTCGATGACGGGCCTGGTCGGGTCGGCGTTCTTGGTGGCCAGGAACATCGCCCGCGTGACGTCGTCGAGCACGGTGATCCCGTCGGTGAGGTCCTGGTGCGTCTCGTTCAGGGGGCACCAGCCCACGATCGCGGGGTGGGAGTAGTCCCGCTCCAGGGCCTCGAGCCACTGGGTGACGAACGTGGCGGTGGGGCGCTGGTTGTCCCCCGCCGGACCGAACCCGGAGATGCCCCAGTCGCCGAACTCGCCCCACACGAGGTAGCCGAGTCGGTCGGCGTGGTACAGGAAGCGCTCCTCGAAGACCTTCTGGTGCAGGCGGGCACCGTTGAAGCCCGCGCGCAGACCGAGCTCGATGTCCCGGACGAGGGCGTCCTCGCTCGGGGCGGTCATGAGCGACTCCGGCCAGTAGCCCTGGTCCAGGACCAGCCGCTGGAAGATCCGCTCACCGTTGAGCAGGAACGAGGTGCCGTCGATGGCCACGGACCGCAGGCCCGCGTAGGAGGTGACCTGGTCGACGACGACGCCGTCCGCGTCCTCCAGCCGCAGCTCGAGCCCGTACAGGTAGGGGTCCGTCGGGCCCCACGGGCGCACCTTGTCCGCCGGCACGCTCAGCGTGAGCGACGGCGCCAGGTCGAGATCCGCCCGCACGACGGCGGACGCGACGGTCTCGCCGTCGGCCGTGAGGTCCGCCGTGAGCCGGGTGCCGGACCGGTTGGCGCTGAGCGGCACCTGGACGGTGAAGGAGGACGCCGCGAGGTTCGGGGTGATGCGGGGGCGGCGCATGTGCGGGTCCGCCACCGGCTCCATCCACACGGTCTGCCAGATCCCGGTGGTGCGGGTGTAGTGGCAGTCCGTGTTGGCGTACCAGGTGGCCTGCTTGCCGCGCGCCTGCGGGCCATGGCGGGTGTCGCGCGCCCGCACGGTGAGGGTGACGGTCTGCCCGGCACGGTCCCCGAGGTCAACGATGAACGGGGTGAACCCGCCGCGGTGCCGGCCGACCTGCTCACCGTCCACCCACACCGTGGCGTCCTGGTCGACGGCACCGAAGTGCAGGTGGACCCGCCGCCCGGCCCACGCGGCCGGTACCTCGACGGTGCGGCGGTACCAGACGGCCTCGAGGAAGTCGGTGTTCTCGACGCCGGAGAGCTCCGACTCCGGTGCGAAGGGTACGAGGATCCGCCCGTCGAGCGCGGTCTCGAGCAGGCCGCGCTCCAGCCCGGAGTCCCCCTGGTCGATCTGGAAGTCCCACCACCCGTTCAGGCACTGCCAGTCGGGCCGGACCATCTGGGGCCGCGGGTACTCGGGACGGGGCACGTCGGTGGTGGCACGCGTGGGAGCGGCGTCGGCGCCGGGCATGGGTGTACTCCAGGTTCGGCTGGTCGGATGTTTTGCATCGATGTACTCGCGGTGGTGCCCGGTCATCGTAGATCTCGGGCGCTCTCGGGTCCTAGTCCGTCACCGGGCGTCGGCGTAGCAGCGGACCTCGTAGACCGCCGCCGACGGGTCACCGTTCGTCGCGTGGACCACGAGGCGCAGCGCGGAGGTGAGGACGGGTTCGGGCAGCCGGTGCACCCGCCGCGTGAAACCGTTCTCCCGGACTGTCAGCACGTCCCGCCAGCCCTCCCCGGACCACGTCTGGAGCGTGTAGTCGCGGACCGTCTGGGGGTCGCGCCAGAGGGTGGGCGTGTGGTCGTACTCGCGCAGCAGGTGCCCCGCGAAGGTGAGGTGCACCGTGCCGACCTGTCGTGGCTCGTCCCAGGCGAGCTGGAGCCACTGATCAAGGGGGTGGCCCGGGTCGGACCGCCAGCTGTTGGTCGCCCGGTGCGGACGTGCGGCTCCGCGGACGACGCTGATCGGCCGGTACGCACGCTGTGCCGGTGTGATCCGGTGACTCATGGTCACGCCGTCACCGAACCGGCGCATCCGACCCGGGGACATCTCGAACGCCGACACCGCACCGGGGAGGATGCGTCCGGCGCGGAGCCACTCCACGTCGGGCGCGGACGCGAGGTCGACCCGGACGTACTGGCCGCCGGGCTCCTGGACGCGTAGCGCGGTCGCCTCCACGCCCACCTCCCACGTCACCCAGTGCTCACCCGGCTCGACCGTGAGCACCGTCTCGGCAAGCACCGCGCCGGTCCGGACGCGGTAGTCCCAGATGTGCTCGACCTGCTGGAGCCGGGCCGGGATCTCGACGGGCCGGTCGGCGTGGTTGCGGAGGAGCACGCTGACCGTGCGCAGCCCGGGAGCCTCGGGCCCGGTCTCCACGGGGATCCACTGGGCGCGCAGCGCCGTGAGGTAACCGCTGCTGTGGCGGGTGTTCTCGCGGAGCCCGCCGTCGACCCAGCGGTCGCCGGGCGAGGCCCCGAGGTTGACCGCCTCGGAGGAGGCGGTGACGGTCGCCGACCGGGCCAGGTCCTGCTCGTCGGTGTTGACGACGTTCGGCAGGAAGCAGCCGTCCTTGAGCAGCTGCTGCTGGACGTCCCGGATCGCAGCGGTCGGGATCTCGTGGACCGGCAACCGGCGCGCCAGTGCCACCGCGGCAGCGGTGCCGGCTGCCTGCCCCATGATGGCCGTCGTGGCCTGGACGCGCACCGAGCCGAGGCCGACGTGCGTGGCGGAGACGTTGCGCCCCGCCATGAGCAGGTTGCTCACGTCCTTGGCGACGAGCGAGCGCAACGGGATCCCGAACGGACCGACGTACGCCGTCGTCGACTCAGTGGAGTGCAGGTCATAGCCGGCGGCCGCGGTCGGTTCGCTCGTGGGCGCCAGGAGCCCACCGGGGGTGTGCAGGTCGATGTTCCACCCGCCGTACGCGACCTCGTCCTCGAAGGGCTCGTCGCGGACCAGGTCGTGCTCCGTCAGCAGGTGAAGCCCCATGATGCGCCGGCTCTCGCGCTTGCCCGGGACCTGTCCGAGCCAGTCGAGCGCGAGGTTGCGCGTCGCCTCACGCGTGCGCGGGTCCTTGTTCTTCATCCAGTCCCAGACACCGAGGGCGTGGCGCGTCAGCTGGTGGCGGATCACCTCGGCGTCGTGGATCGTGTGCCACGGCTTGCCGAGCTCGATCCACCAGAATCCGCCGCGCACGTCGTACGGGACGCGGCCCTGCGCGTAGAAGAAGTCGGGGTCGTCGTACTCCACGGCCCACTCGGGCAGCTCGAAGTCGACCGGATGACCGACATCCTTGGTCTTGAAGTGGATGGAGTTGCCCATCGTGGCCTCGGAGGCCTCGAGGGGTGCGTGTGGCTCCCCGAACTCCGCACGGGCCTCCTCACCCGAGCGGAAGTCGCACCCCGCCAAGGCAGCGACGACGCCGTCGCCCGTGCAGTCCAGGAAGACCTCCGCGCCGAGCACCGTGTCCGTCTCCGCCGACGACGTCCATCCGGTGACGGAGGTGATCCGGCCGTCCTCGACGCTCACCTCCCGCACGACGGTGTTGAGCAGCAGGGTGAGGTTGTCGGTGCGCTGAGCCATGTCGTACAGAGACAGGTCCCACACGCTGTTGGCCCAGCCGTTCTCGAAGATGGGCTCGTGGTTGCGCATCCGTTCGCCGATCATCAGCTCGGCGAGCACGCCGCCCTCTCGGGCGTAGGCGTGGTACGTCGTGCTGCCTCGCGGGACCACTCGCACCTCTGACGAGCTGTTCCCGCCGAGCACGGGCCGGTCCTGCACGAGGCAGACGCGGTGCCCCATGCGCGCCGCCGCGACTGCGGCCGTGAAACCCGCGAGGCCACCGCCGCACACCACGAGGTCGTAGTTCTCCGTCACACGTCTCGTCATCTCTGTACCCACGCAATCGAAAGTCACCTGTTGCCTGACCTGCCGTCTGCCTACGCCTCTCATCCCTTCAGACCCGTGGTGGCGATCCCTTCGATGAGGCGGCGCTGGAAGATCATGAAGACGACGAACACGGGCAGCAGGGACAGCGTCGTCATGGCGAAGAGCTGCCCGTAGGAGGACTGCCCCATGCTGTTCATGAACATCCGCAGGCCGAGCGGCACGGTGTACTCGTTGACGTCGGCCAGGTAGATCAGCGGCCCCATGAAGTCCTCGTACGTCCAGATGAAGGTGAACACGGCTGTCGTCGCCAGTGCCGGCGTCATCAGCGGCAGCATGACCTTGACGAAGCGGCGGAAGTGACCGCACCCGTCGATCTCGGCCGCCTCGTCGAGCTCACGCGGGATGCTCCGCATGAACTGGACGAGGAGGAAGATGAAGAACGCGTCGGTCGCAAGGAACTTCGGCACGACGAGCGGCAGGTACGTGTCGACCCACCCGAGAACGGTGTAGATCGTGTACTGCGGGATCAGGGTCGCGTGCGCCGGGACCATGACGGTGGCCAGCATCGCGGCGAACCACAGGCGCTTGAGCGGGAACTCGATGCGTGCGAAGGCGTATGCGGCCAGCGTGCAGGCCATCAGGTTGCCGATGACGGCACCGAGGGACACGACCGCCGAGTTGAGGAGGAAGCGTCCGAAGCCGGGCGGGTTCGCGCCCCAGCCGTCGACGTAGTTCGACAGGACCACCTGGCTGGGGACGATCGAGTCCGAGCCGAAGATCTGGTCCTCAGGAGCGATGGATCCCCGTGCCATCCACAGCAGCGGGTACACCATGCCGGCGCACAGCAGCGCCAGGCCGCCGTGCATCAGCACACGCCGGAACGCCGGGCGTCCCGAGCGCCGTGCCGCCGCGGACGCGACGTCGTACCCGGACGTCGTCGGTGCCCTCGGTGTCACCGGTGCAGTCACCATGCCCCTCACCGCCCCTCGTCCGCGTAGAAGACCCAGCGCCGCGAGCTGAGGAAGGCCACGGCGGTGAAGGCCGCGATGATCGCCACGAGGATCCACGCCAGCGCGGAGGCGTAACCCATCTCGAACTCGGCGAACGCCTTCTGGTAGAGGTACAGCGTGTAGAAGAGGGTCGAGCCGACCGGTCCGCCGGTGCCGTTGCTGATGATGTACGACGGTGTGAAGGCCTGGAACGCGACGATCGTCTGCATCACGAGGTTGAAGAACACGATCGGCGTGAGCAGCGGCAGCGTGATGGAGAAGAAGCGGCGGATCGTTCCGGCGCCGTCGACGTACGCCGCCTCGAGCAGCTCCGCCGGGATGTTCCGAAGGCCCGCGAGGAAGATGATCATGGGTGAGCCGAACTGCCAGACCGCCAGGACGATGATGGTCAGGAGCGAGTAGTCCGGGTCGGCGATCCAGTTCGGCCCCTGGATGCCGACGAGCCCGAGCAGGTCGTTGACGGCACCGTCGCGTCCGAAGAGCTGACGCCACAGGACCGCGATGCCGACACTGCCGCCGAGCAAGGACGGCAGGTACATCACCGACCGATAGAACGCCATGCCGCGCATCGCCCGGTTCATGACCAGTGCGAGCGCGAGCGCGACGGCGAGCCGCAGCGGCACCGAGACGACGACGTAGGTGAAGGTGACGCTCACGGACTGGCGGAAGTCCGTGTCGGCGGTCAGCGCCTCCGAGTAGTTGGCGAGACCCACCCAGCGCGCGTCCGTGAACAGGTCGTACTCGGTGAACGACAGGTAGGCCGAGGCGAGCATGGGCCCGAGGACCAACCCCACGAGACCGACGAACCAGGGCAGGAGGAAGAGGTACCCCGCGACGGCGGACGCCCGCCGTCGTCGGGACCTTCGGCCTCGGGGCGCCGGCGACGGCCGGGCGACCGCTACTCGGCCGCCTGCACCTGGCGGTGCCCCCGTCACCCGCACGCCGAGACCCGTCCCGCCGGTCATGCGGACTCTGCGGTCGCGAAGAACTCGTCCACCGCCTCGGGGATCGTCATCTCACCGAAGGCGACGGCCTCGTTGAGCTCGGCAAGGAGCGTGCGCTGCTCCGCGAAGCCGGCGGGCCACAGGCGGGTGAGCGGCGTCGAGGTCTCCGCGACCTCGTCCATGTAGTCCATGGCCGCCTGCTCCTCCGCGGGGAGGGTGCCCTCGAGCTGGTCCCGAGCCTCCTGCGACGGCGGCATGCCGATGTTCACGCCGATCTTCTCGATCGCGTCCTCGTCGGTGAGGAAGTGGTCGATGGCGGCGACCGCCGCGTCGGGGTTCTCACTGCGGGCGGAGACGGACCACAGGCTCGCGGCGTTCATCCACAGGCTCGGGTGCTCGGCGTTGTAGGGCGGGAGCCCGATGGACAGGTCAGCGTCCATCAGGTTCGTGTACGAGACGTAGTCCTGGGTCCAGCCGAAGCCCATGGCAGCGCGCCCCTGGGCCAGCGGCGCGTTGGGTAGCTCGCCCTGCCCCTCGGCGGTGACGTCCGCGGGTGGGGCACCGCCCGCGTCGCGGAGGTCCTGCCAGTACTGCAGCCACGCGGTGAGATCCTCGCGCGTCGCGTTGATCGAGCCGTCGTCGCCGTAGAACTCCCGACCGTCGTCGCGGACCGTGAGGATGAACAGGATCAGGTCACCACCACCGTCCTGGATGCCCCAGACGTCCTCCCCCAGCTCCTCGGACGCCTGGACCGCGACCTCGGCCAGCTGGTCCCAGGTGTACTCGCCGTCCGGCACGGAGACCCCGGCCTGCTCCATCAGGTCGTCGTTGGTGACGAGCCCCATGGCGTTGGCGGCAGCCACGACGCCGTACAGCGTGCCGTCCACCGCACCGAAGTCGCGCAGGCCCTCGTCCACGACGTCGGTGTCGAGTCCGTCGACAGCGCTGAGGTCCATGAGCGCCCCGCGGCCGGCGTAGTCCGGGATCTGGCTACCGGCCTGCATGATGAGATCGGGGGCGTTGCGTCCCGCGGTCTGCGTGGCCAATCGGTCCCAGTAGCCGTCCCACGCCTGGGTCTCGCGCGCGACGTCGACGCCGGATGCCTCGACGAAGTCGTCGAAGGCCGCGTTCAGGGCCTGGTTCTCGGAGTCCGTGCCCCACCAGGTGGCGCGGATCCGCCCGGGACCGTCCTGCGGCTGGTTGTCCCCCTGCCCCGCGCCGCCGACGCCGCAGCCGGCGAGCGCGAGCGAGACCCCGAGCACCGCCGT
Source organism: Georgenia alba (assembly GCF_042665525.1). Taxonomy (NCBI): domain Bacteria; kingdom Bacillati; phylum Actinomycetota; class Actinomycetes; order Allobogoriellales; family Allobogoriellaceae; genus Georgenia; species Georgenia alba. The sequence goes on along the minus strand of NZ_JBHTCQ010000002.1, from coordinate 178,262 downwards.
CCCGATGACGGCGATGTGCCGACCTGTTCGGCGAGCATGCGACCTGGACATGGATACCTCCGGCTTCACTGGCGGGGACTCGTTCTAACGTTGTATTACAACGTGAGAACGTTAAGGTACTGAGCATGCTCGCAAGCGTCAACGCCCGGCCTCGTAGACTCGCCCGCCCAAGAGCGGTGCAGCGGACGACGGGGGGCAGCTAGTGGCTCGCGAGGGGTCCGGACGTCCGCGACGACGTCCGAGTGTCAAGGACGTCGCCGAGCGTGCCGGCGTGTCGTGGAAGACCGTCTCGAACGTCGTCAACAACCGCACCAACGTCCGCCCCGAGACCCGCGCCAGGGTCGAGCAGGCCATCGCCGAGCTCGGCTACCGCACGAGCCTGGTCGGGCGCCAGCTGCGTTCCGGCCGGACCCACCTGCTCGCCGTCGCGCTCCCGGATCTCACGATGCCGTACTTCGCTCACCTCGCGCACAACATCATCCGGGCGGCCGAGGCCCGTGGCTACACCGTCCTCATCAGCGAGACGAGCGGACGGCCCGAGGCCGAACGGTATGTCGCCGGTGGGTTCGACGCGCAGTTCGTGGACGGCATCATCCTGCGGCCGGAGGGCCTGGACAGCGTCACGGTCACGCAGGCGCACGGTCCCCTGCCGCTCGTCCTCCTCGGCGAGCCCGTCGACGGCTCGCACCTGGACCACGTCATCATCGACAACAAGTCCTCCGGCAGGGAGGTGACCCAGCACCTCCACGATCTCGGCCGGCGGTCGCTGGTGTTCGTCGGCGCCGAGGAGACCCGGCAGTTCGGGCCGGGATGGCTGCGCATGCTGGGGTTCCGCGAGGCACTGGAGCAGGCCGGCACGCCGGTGGTGGACGTCGTCCCGGCGCAGCAGTTCACCCGCGAGTCAGGGGCTCGGGCTGTCGAGGACCTGATGGAGCGTGGCGTGCGGTTCGACGGTCTCGTGTGCGCCAGCGACCTCATCGCGGTCGGCGCCATGCACGCCCTCCGACGGCACGGCGTGCGAGTTCCCGACGACGTCGCCGTCACGGGGTGGGACAACCTCCCCGAGGGGGCCTACTCGAACCCGACGTTGACCACGATGGCACCGGACATCGAGACAAGCGCGGAGCGGGCCGTCGAGCTGGTGATCCGTCGGATCGAGGACCATGACGCGGCACCGGAGGAGACCGTCGTCGGACATACGCTCGTTCCGCGGGAGAGCTCGACAGGCGTGCTGGCCGGACGCTAGCGCGCCTAGGCGCCCTGCCAGACCGTCTCGAACGGCGTGCGGGCGGCCACCCGGCCCTCGATGCCGGCCGTCACCATGGCCTTCGCGGTCGCAACGGCGTCACGCACGTCGGCGCCCTTGGACAGCTCCGCCGTGACGGCTGCGGCCAGCGTGCACCCGGCGCCGGAGACTCGCTCCTGCCCGACCTTCGGCACTGCGAAGACGTGCGTCTCCTCGCCGTCGTAGAGCACGTCGACGGCCTCGTCGCCGGGCAGCTCGACGCCGCCCTTGGCGATCACGTACGTGGGACCGAGCTCGTGGATGCGGCGGGCGGCCTCGGTGAGGTCCTCGACCGTCTCGATCGTGTCCATGCCGGAGAGCGTCTTGGCCTCGAAGAGGTTCGGCGTGACGACGCTCGCGTGCGGCAGCACGTGCTCGCGCAGGGCGTTGTCGGTGTCGAGCGCCGCGCCCGGCTCCTGCCCCTTGCAGATGAGCACCGGGTCCAGGACCACGTGCCGGAAGTCGTGCTCGTTCAGCGCCTTGGCGACCACGTCGATCGTGCCCTGGGTGCCGAGCATGCCGATCTTGACGACGTCGAGGTCATGGGTGGCCGTCGCGGCCTCGATCTGGTCGGCGATCACCTCCGGCTCGACCGGGACGAAGCGGTGCGACCAGTCGTTCTTGGGGTCGAAGGAGACGATGCACGTGAGGGTGCCGACGCCGTAGACGCCCAGCTGTTGGAAGGTCTTCAGGTCCGCCTGGATACCGGCGCCGCCGGTGGCTTCAGAGCCGGCGATGACGTAGGCGAGGTTGACCATCGGTCCTCCGATTCGGGAACGCGCGACGAGCAGGTTCGATCGTCCCAACGTACTCCTGACGCGGGCCCCTCCGCTCACCGGTCCAGGACGTCGTCCACGATGTGCTCGGCGATGGCCAGCGACGACGTCGCGCCCGGCGAGGGGGCGTTGCGGATGTGCGTGACCGGGCCGGACCGTTGGATGACGAAGTCGTCGACGAGGGCGCCGTCCTGGCCCAGAGCCTGGGCCCGTACGCCGCGGGTGTCGTAGGTGAGCGTCGCGTCGGCGAGCGCCGGGACGTAGGCACGCGCCTCGGCGAGGAACCGTGCCGGGCGCAGGACGGTCAGGGCTTCCGCCGCCGCCGTCGGCACGTTACGCGCGGCGAGCCGCCAGAAGCCCGGTGCGGTCACCACGTCCCGCAGGTCCGGCAGGTCGGGCATCCACCCGGCGTACCGCTCACGCCCCGGGGAGAGGAAGGCGTTCGGGCCCACCGTCATCCCGCCGTCGACGCGCCTGGTCAGATGGACGCCGAGGAACGGGTGGCGCGGGTCGGGCACCGGGTAGACGAGGCCGCGGGTGAGGTGTTCGTGGCTGGGGTCGACCCGGTAATACTGACCGAAGAACGGCACGATCGCGGGCTCACGCGGCGCGCCGGAGCGGCGCGCGAGCCGGTCCGACTGGAGGCCCGCGCACACCACGACCGCGTCGTACCGTGCGGCTGCCGTATCGGTGCGGACCTCGGCGCCGGACGCCGTCGAGAGGATCGTGCGGATCTCCTCCCCCAGCTGCAGTGTGCCGCCGCGGGCGAGAACGTCGTCGGCCAGGGCGCGGGTGACCGCCGCGAAATCGGTGATCGCCGTGCGGGGCGAGTGGAGCGCGCCGGCCCCGACGACGTGCGGCTCGATCTCCCGCAGCTCCTGCGGTCCGACGAGCCTGACGCCCGGGACGCCGTTCGCCGTCGCCCGGGCGTGGATCGCCCGGAGCCTGTCCACCTCGGGCTCGTCCCGTGCGACGAGAACCTTGCCGCAGGTGAGGTACGGGACGTCGTGCTCGCGGCAGAGCTCCTCGAGCAGCCCCACACCCCGCCGGCACAGCCGCGCCTTCAGGCCACCGGGCGGGTAGTAGAGCCCGGCGTGGACGACGCCGGAGTTGTGGCTGCTCTGGTGCGCCCCGACCCGTGGCTCCTTCTCGTACACCGTCACTGCGGCCCCGGGCAGGCGAGAGAGCAGCTCGCGTGCGACGGCGCACCCGATGATGCCCGCACCGACCACGGCGAACGCGCGCCCCTCAGTCATCCGTCCGAGGGTACGGGCGGAAGCCGCTCACGGTCGGCCTCAGCCCGGTGCCGCCTCCGCGTTCCGGTAGACGCCGGTGCGCAGCTCCCGCGTCCAGGGTTCGAGCTCGGGCATCCCGGCCTCGGCGGCGACGGCGATCTCGGCCTCGACGTCGTAGGGCACGCGCACGTGCTGCAGCCCGAACAGTGCCGGGTCCGGGGCGTCCAGGACGCCCTCGAGGATCACGTAGCACGGGACCGGCTCGTCGAGCGGGTTGCCGACGCTGCCGACGTTGAACAGGGTGCGGCCCCGGTTCGTCTCGACGTAGGCGTCGTGGATGTCCCCGTAGCCCACCATCGTCGGCTCCGGCCCGGGCCCGGTGAGCTCGGTGGTGGCGAACATCCCGGCGAACTCCTCCGCGGTGTGGTGGAACCACACGCGCGTGTGCACGCTCGAGGCCGAGGCGTGGAAGAGCCGGATCCGGCGTCCGCTCATCAGCAGGTCGTGGCTCAGGGGTCGCGTCCGCAGCCAGTCGCGCTGGTCGGGCCGCAGCTCGTCCCGCCACCAGAGCAACGCGGGGTTGTCCGGGCTCATCGGGTTGTCCACGTCGTAGCCGGGCAGGAAGTCGTCCCAGTTGCCGCGCACGTTCACCTCGCACACCTCGCGGCACCGGTCGACGACGGCGCTGCCCCGCGGGCCCTTGCCCACGTAGTCACCGAGATTCATGATCCGGTCGACGCCGCGAGCGGCGATGTCCTCCAGCACGGCCTCGAGCGCCGTGAGGTTGCCGTGGACGTCCGAGATCAGGGCGATGCGGTCGAGCGGCACCCGGCGATCCTCCCACGACGGCCGGCCCTGGGCGGGCGTCACCGCGCCCCCAGGGTCAGCCGCGGCGCTCGGTGAGGTGGACCTCGACGTCGTCGCCGTCCGTCTTGCCGATGGCCTGGCGTACGGCGGCCGCGACCGGGAGCTTGTGCGTGCCGTCACCGAGGGCCATGAAGGAGCCCTGGAACGGGTGCCCGTCGACCGTACCGCTGACCCTGACGAGTCCCCTGGTGCCGAAGATCGTCGCGGAGTCCGGCAGCTGCACACAGGTCCAGGTGTCGCCTTCGCGTGCCTTGCCGAGCGTGGCGGTGAAGCGGATGTCGAGCGGCGTCGTAGCCATGATCGTCCCTCCTCCTCGTCCAGCAGTGTCTCTCCGATGACGACGCGCCCTATCCTGAATCGCCATATCGGCTGAGAGATCTCCGCGACGCGAAGGGGCGACATGCACGTCTTCACCGAGGCCGTCGGCGATGCCGGCGCACGGCTCACCGGCTACCTCCAGGACGAATCGGACGCGCTGAGCAACGCGGCGGTCCGGCCGGCGGTGCTCGTGCTCCCGGGCGGCGGCTACCGGCACGTCTCGGACCGGGAGGCCGAGCCCGTCGCACTCGCCTACCTCGCCGAGGGGTTCAACGCCTTCGTGCTGCGCTACTCGGTCGGGGACGAGCACACGTTCGAGGAGGCCCTGAGCGAGGCGCAGGCCGCGCTCAGCCTGATCCGTGAGCGCAGCGCGGAGCTGCGTCTCGCCCCGGACCGGATCGCCGCCGTCGGCTTCTCCGCGGGCGGGCATCTGGCGTCCAGCCTCGGCACGGTCAGCGACGTCAAGCCCGACGCCCTGGTGCTGGGCTACCCGGTGACCCTGGCCGCGATGGGCGACCCGATGGGTACCGCCATCCCCGGGACCGACGAGCACGTCACGGCGCAGACGCCGCCCACGTTCCTCTTCTCCACGGCCGACGACGAGGTGGTCCCGATCGTCAACAGCCTCGCGTTCGCCAGCGCGCTCGCCCGTGCCGGCGTGCGCTTCGAGCTGCACGTCTACGACTCCGGGACCCACGGCCTCAGCCTCGCCAAACCGCTGACGGCCGACGGCAGGAGCGACTACGTCAACGAGCCCGTGCAGGGATGGCTCGCGCTGAGCGTGGCCTTCCTGCACCGACTCTGGGGCGACTTCCCCGTCGGGTCCGAGTAGGCACCGATCCGGCCGGCGAAGGTCGCGTTCCAGGCGGCTCGGGGGCTGCACGGCTCCCCGCGGCTGGTGTGCGAGCTGCGCGAGGACGAGCCAGGCGGTCTCGGGCGACCCCCAGCCGCGCTCCGGCATCGAGGACCGGCTACAGCCTGGTGGGGACCCGTCCCCGCACGACGACATCTGCCCGGCCGCCAGCACCCGGATGACCATCGGCCGACCGATCGTGCTCAGGCCAGGTCCCCTCTGCCCGGGTGCTGTGCCTCGGCGACGAGAAAGTCGAAGTCGCACCCGGCGTCGGGCTGGAGCGCGTGCCTGGCGTAGAGCCGGCCCCACCCGCGGGCCGGCTCCGTGGGCCCGACATCCGCCGGCTCGCGGCGCGCAAGCTCCTCGGGCGGGACGAGCAGGTCGAGGCGCCCGTCGGCGACGTCGAGCTCGATCTCGTCGCCGTCCCGCACGTAGGCGAGCGGCCCGCCGACGACGGCCTCCGGCGAGACGTGCAGCACGACGCTGCCGCTCGACGTACCGCTCATCCGGGCATCCGTCACCCGGAGCATGTCGGTGACGCCGGCGTTGGCGAGTCTTGCCGGGATCGGGACGTGGCCGACCTCCGGCATCCCTGGCCCGCCGAGCGTCCCGACACCGCGGAGCACGAGCACGCTCGAGGGGTCCACGTCGAGGTCGTCGCGGTCGATCTTGGCCCACATGTCGGCGACACCGTCGAAGACGACCGCCCTGCCCCGGTGTCGCCGCATGCTGCCGGGAGCACCGGCGATCTTCATGACCGCGCCACCGGGTGCCAGCGTGCCCCGCACCATGGCGATCCCGCCGTCGGGCGTCAGGGGCGCCGCCGGGTCACCGATCGGGCCCGCGGGCGGGGGCGACGGCAGGTCGTCGAACACCTCGCCCCACGAGCGGCCGTCGGCCGTGGGAACGTCCTCGTGCAGCAGGTGCCGGATCCGGGCAGCGACGGCCGGGATGCCGCCGGCTGCCTCGAGCTCGCTCAGCAAGCCGCGGCCGTTCGGTCTGACGTCGGTGATGAACGGGGTGCTCCGCGACCACTCGCGCAGCCGGTCGAACCCGATGCGCAGCCCGGCGCGCCCGGCGATCGCCTCGAGGTGGATGAGCGCGTTCGTCGAGCCGCCGAGGGCGCAGACGGTGCGCACGGCGTTCTCGAGGGCGTCCATCGTGATGCGCGACGCCGGCGTGATGCGGCGCGCCACCACGTCGGCCACGAGCCGCCCCGACGCCTCGGCGACCTCCGTGCGCTCCGGCGAGGCCGCCGGGTGCAGGCTCGAGCCGGGCAGCGCGAAGCCGAGGAGCTCGCCGATGGCCGCCATCGTCGTCGCCGTGCCCATGACGTTGCAGCTTCCGGGACCGCCGTGGATGACGCCCTCGAACGCGCGCCAGTCCTCGTCGCTGAGGTTCCCGACGCGCCGGGAGTCGATGACCTCCCACTGGTCGTCGACGGTCGCCGGCCTGCCCTGCCAGCAGGCGACGGGTCGCGGGCCCCCCGTGACGAGCACGGCCGGCGTCCCGGCGCTGATCGCTCCCATGAGGACGGCGGGCACCGTCTTGTCGCAGGCACCGAGCAGCACCACGCCGTCGATGGGAGCCGCGAGCGTCGCCTCCTCGACGTCCATCGCCATGAGGTTGCGCAGGTACATCGACGACGGTCGGCTGAACGGCTCGCTGATCGAGATCGAGGGGAACTCGAGGGCGAGCCCGCCGGCGGCCTCGACGCCCCGCTTGACCGCCGCCGCGAGCTCCCGGAAGCCGTTGTTGCAAGGGTTGAGCTCGCTCCAGCTCGTCGAGATCCCGATGACAGGGCTGCGGCGCACCTCCTCGGCGCTGAAGCCCTCGGCGCGCAGGAACGCCCGGTGCACCATGCCGTCGGCGCCGTCGTCACGGAAGATCCGACCGTCGAGCCGATGGATGTGCTCCTGCGACATGGACGCTCCTTCGCGGCGGCACGCACGGCCCGCCGACATGCTAGAGGCACCGCGCCGCGCCGGCTTCGTCTCGGATCCGACGAACGCCGCAGCCGCACGTCGAACCGGGCTGGCGTCGCGGGTCGTATGTGCCTAGTGGGTTGGGTTCGGGACGTTCAGGGGTACGGCGAACCGTCCTATTGCAACCGCGACTGCGTCAGGCTCCTTGGCGAGACCGCCCGCCGTGACGCGATCTCCGAGTACCGATCAGAAGTACCCGTTGTCAGTGACGGGGGGATAGATCTCGCGCGGGATCGGTTGGATCACGTCCCAGTGCTCGACGATCTTGTCGTTCTCCACACGGAAGATGTCGACGATGGCGCGCCCCTCCTCATCCGGAGTCCGGCGGGAGTGGACGTGCAGGGCGACGAGGTCATCCTCGGCGATGACACGCTTGACCTCGTTCCGTCCATCGGGGAACTTGTCGCGCAGAAATTCGACGAACCGACGAAATCCGGCCGGCCCGTCCAAGACCCACGGGTTGTGCTGGATATAGGTGTCCCCGATGTATGACATCGCTCGCTCGACGTCGCGTTGGTTATACGCCTCGTAGAAGTTGAGAACAATTTCCTTGGAGTGCTGACTCATGTCTCTCCCTCGGTCGGAGTTGCGCCGGGCGGACATCCGCACCGGAAGCAAAGCCCGGCCGGCCAGGGAACACGCGGATGGGCTCACGGTCCACTGTGAAGCGGCGCCGCAGGCCTCGGGATCACTTGGGCCCACTGCGCCGCCCACCCGGATGCCTCACCAATTCCCACTGACCACCACAACTGGTCAGTGGATTGACTCGACGACTAGCAATATATGATTCCGTACACGACGTCAACCGTTGCGTTGTACCCCCGTTCGTCCTGTGACGGCCTCGCGTGATCCGCCGCAACGCGATCCGTCCGCACGCGAAACGTTCCCAACCGAAGCAGCCCGCTCATGGCCGCTGAGATCACTCCTCCCAGAGTCGGCCGGCCCGGTGCAGTTGCGCCATCACCGTGCGACGCACCGACCGCAGATGCGTACGCATCGCCTCCTCGGCGGCCATCGCGTCACCCGCGGCGATGGCCGAGAAGACGGCCTCGTGCCCGGACACGTCGGCCGCGGTCGACAACGAGGCATGCAGTCCGGCATGCAGGTGGTGCGCCCGCGACATGTCGACGAAGCAACGCTCCAGGGCTTCCGCGAGATGCCCGTTCCGCGAGCCGCGCGCGACGGCGCCGTGGAACCGGCGGGCGCTGCGCGTCGCCTCGACCGTGCCCTCGCCCGCTGCCGACTGGCGCTCCACCGCGGCGCGCAGGTCCTCGAGGACGACGTCATCGACGAACTCCGCCGCCGACCCGGCGGCATGCGGCTCCAGGAGCATCCGCAGGTCCAGGACCTCACGGAGGTCGTTGAGGTTCAGGCCGCGCACCAGATACCCCTTCTTCGGCAGCACGGTGAGCAACCCTTCGCTGGCGAGCTGGCGCAACGCCTCCCTGACCGGCGTCTTGGACGTCCCGAAGCTCGCCGCCAGCGCACCTTCGATAACGACCTCGCCGGGGGCCAGGCCGCCCTCGAGGATCTGCTCACGAAGCCGCTCGAGGATGCGGTCCGTCATCAACCGTCGCACACCTGACCTCCCGGCCGGTCCTGCTCGCCACGTGGTACGGGCCTCGCGGGTCAGATCATAGATGCGCTAGAAATATTCTTCAGGTACGTCACGCCCAGACGTGTTCGAGGAGGAACATCATGGCGTTGCCGCACGAGGACACGAAGCACCCAGACGCCACGGACGGCTGGCCGCGCGGGGCTCGCAAGGCCGTCATCGCCGCCGTCACGGGAACGGTCATCGAGTGGTACGACTACGCGCTCTACGGTGCGGCAGCCGGCGTGGTCATCGGACCTCTGTTCTTCTCGGGTGATCAGTCGGCCGGCGACCTCGCGGCGTTCGCCACGTTCGCCGTGGGCTTCGGCGCCCGACCGCTCGGCGGTGTACTGATCGGTCATTTCGGTGACCGTTTCGGACGCCGTCCCGCCATGCTCCTGACCGTGCTACTCATGGGCGTCGCGACCGTAGCCGTAGGCCTGTTGCCGACCTACAGCCAGGTTGGACTCCTGGCGCCCGTGCTCCTGGTGCTGTTCCGTCTCATCCAGGGCTTCGGTGCCGGGGCCGAGCTGGCCGGTGCGGTCACACTCGTCGCCGAGTATGCGCCACGGCGCCGCCGCGGCCTGATCACGTCGCTGCCACTCTCCTGCCCACCGGCCGGCATCGCCCTGGCGACGTTTGCCTTCCTCGGCGTCTCCGCGCTCGGCGACGACGTCCTTCTCGGGTGGGCGTGGCGGCTGCCGTTCCTGGTGTCCGCGGTGCTCTTCCTCGTGGCGCTCTACATCCGCCGGAGCCTCGAGGAGACACCCGAGTACCGGGCGGCGATGGCTGAGCAGCCCGTCGAGCGCAAGCTGCCCGCCGCCGAGATCTTCCGCCACAACAAGCGCGCACTCGCCACCGGCTTCCTGTCCATCACCGGGCACAACGCGCTCAACTACATCATGGCGGTCTTCGCCGTCGGCTATCTCTCCTCCGACGCCGTCGGACTCGGGGCGACGCAGGCGCTCCTCGCCGTCACGATCTCCTCCCTCGCGGCGGTCGTGCTCAGCCCGGTGGGCGGCCTACTTGCCGACCGTGTGGGTTCCCGGACCATGATGATCGCCGGGAGCATCGTCGGCCTGGCACTCGCGTTCCCGCTCTTCAACGCGCTGTCCAGCGGAAACTTCTGGCAGGCGACAGCGGCACTGCTGTGCGGCTACGCCTTCGCCATGTCCGCCACCGGTGGCTCCCAGGGCGCGTTCCTCACCGGCCTCTTCCCGCTCGACCGCCGCTACAGCGGCGTCGCGCTGACCCGCGAGATCAACGGCGCGATCGTGGCTGGCCTCACGCCACTGATCACGGCGGCGCTCATCGAGGCTGCGGGCGGCGGCACGCTCTACGCCGCGCTCTACCTCGTGCTGTGCTGCGGACTCTCTCTGGTCGCCGTCGCCGTCGCGCCCCGCCCCACCCAGGACTGAGCCACTCGTCCCGAAAGGAGACCCATGAGGCGGCAGGTCCCCAACCTCCGCGACCTTGCGAGCCTGCTGCAGCTCGAGGCACCGACGCTTCGCCGCACACCGGCCCTGCTCGCTCGCGCCGCCGACATCGCCGACCTGCGTCTCATCGCGCGACGGCGGACACCCCGGGCCGCGTTCGACTATGCGGACGGTGCAGCCCTGGACGAGATCGGCTATCGCAGGGCGCGTACCGCGTTCGACCAGGTCGAGTTCCTGCCTCGGGTGCTGCAGGGCGGGCAGGCGGAGGCCGACACGACCACGACGATCGCCGGGGGCCGTGCCGCCCTCCCGTTCGGGATCGCCCCGACCGGGTTCACCCGCTTCCTGCACGCCGAGGGCGAGATCGCCGGAGCGCGAGCAGCCCAGGAGGCGGGCATCCCGTTCGCGCTGTCCACCATGGGTACGCGGTCGGTGGAGGAGGTGGCCGAGGCCGCGCCCGACGCCCGTCGCTGGTTCCAGCTCTACCTGTGGAAGGACCGCGACGCGTCGCGCCGACTCGTCGAACGTGCCGCCGCCGGCGGATACGACACGCTGCTGGTGACCGCTGACACGGCCGTCGCCGGCCAGCGGCTGCGGGACCTGCGCAACGGGATGACGATCCCACCACGCCTCACGGCTCGCACCGTTCTCGACGCCTCATACCGACCGGGATGGTGGTTCAACTTCCTCACCACGGAACCGCTGGCGTTCGCCTCGCTGTCCCACTCGACGACCGATCTGCCCTCCATGATCAACTCGATGTTCGACCCCACGCTGGACTGGACCGACCTCGCATGGATCCGGTCGGTGTGGCGCGGAAAGCTCTTCGTGAAGGGGGTACTGGGTCCCGAGGACGCGGTCCGGGCCGTCGACGCGGGAGCCGACGGCGTCGTCGTGTCCAGCCACGGCGGTCGGCAGCTGGATCGGGCAGTTGCTCCCCTGCGGATCCTTCCCGCCGTGCGCACCGCAGTCGGACCCGACGTCGAGCTCGTGCTGGACTCCGGAATCCTCTCCGGTACGGACGTCGTGGCCGCGCTGTGCGCCGGGGCCGACTTCACGCTCGTCGGCCGCGCGTACCTGTACGGCCTCATGGCCGGTGGTCGGCCGGGCGTGGACCGGGCTCTGCAGATCCTGGCTCAGGAGATCCGCACGACGATGAAGCTGCTGGGGGCCGGCTCGGTGGACCAGCTGGGGCCGCACCTGTTGCACCAGGGCCGACCATGAGGGTTTTCCTCGCAGCCTGATGGTGCTGGGGCTGCGGCCATATGCGGAAGATCGGTCGTCCGCCGTAGCGCTCGAGGCAACGCCGGATCTCCCTGGTGGCCCCACCTGGGGGCGCGTGTGCGGACGGGCGACCAGGTGCGCACGATGCTCCTGGCTGTGCTCGCGTAGACCGGATCAGGTCCCGGGCACGCCCGGGGTCGGCGCCAGGAGCAGCTGGTCGGCCGGGAGCTGCGCCGGTACGTCCTGGAACGGTGCGACGTCCTGGCCGCAGGTGGCACCGTCGGTTGCCGTCAGGTCCGTGAGGTAGCGGGCGATGGCAGCATTCGCGCAGGTGCTGATGCCGAGGGTGCCGTGCCCGTAGCCCTCGACCGTCAGCACGCGGGCGTCGGGGAATCGGTCCGCGTACGGCTGCGTCTGGTCGTACGGGGTCGCCGGGTCGTGCCGGGTGCCGATGACCAGCACGGGCGCCTCGGTGGTCTGGTCCCAGGGACCCAGGTGGGCGTCGTCGTCGCGGAACTGGACGAACTCGCACTGGATACCGACCCAGGACCGCATTCGCCCGAAGTGCGGGGCCTCCTCGTCGGCGGCGTCGGCCTGCGCGGCGTACTCCCAGGGCTTCAGCGGGTGCTCGCCGTCCACGCACATCGACGCCAGTGCGCTGCCGACGCCCGAGTAGTCCTCGATGAGGCCGAGACGACGCAGCAGGTCCCCGACGTCGCCCGCCGAGGCACGGCGATGCTGCGCCTGCGTGCCGGTCAGCGCCGCAAGCTCGGCGAAGGAGTCGGCCAGCGGCGCGAAGCCGAGCGGCGAGTACAGCGCGCTGAACGCCGTCGAGACGGCCTCCCCGTACCCGAACTCGACGGTGCTGCCGTCCGGCAGCGGAACCTCCACCGGTTCCTCCCGCAGTCGCTCCAGGACCGTCTCGACGACCTCGCGCGGCTCACCGAGCGCGGCGAGCGAGCAGGCCTCCGGGCCGGCCTCGGAGCAGGTGGCGAGGAACTCGTCGAAGACCTCGCTCGCGGCGACGCCCTGCCCGGTGCGCAGTCCGACGGACCCCTCACCGCCGGACCAGCCGGAGGGCTCGAGGGTGCCGTCGATGGCCAGGGCGCGGACGCGCTCGGGGAACAGCGTCCCGTAGGTGGCGCCGAGGACGGACCCGTAGGAGTACCCGAGGTAGCTCAGCTGCTCGTCGCCGACCGCCTGGCGCAGCACGTCCATGTCGCGCGCGACGTTGGCGGTGGACGCGTGCGCGATCCGGTTGCCGGAGAGCACCTCGCATGAGGCGGCGGTCGTGGCGAAGGACGTGAGGAACTGGGCCTGCTCGCGCTGGCTGATGGGGACGACCGGGGTGTCGGCGAGGAATGCGTTCTCGGACGCCTGGTCCGGGAAGCAGGTCACCGGGTCGGACTCGCCCACGCCGCGCGGGTCGAAGCCGATGACGTCGAACCGGGCGTGCACCTGCGGGTCCAGGAACGGTCCGCCGAGCTGGTGCATGGTGGCGACCCCCGGGCCGCCGGGACCACCGAAGTTGACGAACAGGCTGCCGATGCGCTGGTCGGGCTCGGTGGCGGGCAGCCGGGTGAGGGCGATCGTCGTCGTGTCGCCGGCCGGCTCGTCGTAGTCGGTGGGGACCTCGACGCTGGCGCAGTCGAACGCTGCCAGCCCCTCCCCCTCGCAGGCCGTCCAGCTGATGTCCGGAACGGGCGCCTCGACCTGCGGGGCGTCGCCCGTCGCGTCGGCCGGGCCGGCGGCGGAGACCGCCGGGACGCCGACGACGACGAGCAACGCGGCAGCTCCGACGGCGGTGGCGGTCCGGGCGGCTTCTCTGCTCAGTCTCGGTCGCATGCGGTCTTTCCTACCAGGGGCGCACGGCGCGGAGATCCCCCCGGGGATGGAGATACCGCCGCGGGGTCGTCGTCCGGAGGGAGGAGGGGTCGAGGCCGGTGGCGCCACCGACGGCATGGAGCAGACGGAGCGTGGCGGACCCGGGCGAACGGTCGCAGAGGTCCAAGGAGCACCACCGGAACGTCGAAAAGGGCCGAACCCGAAGGTCCGGCCCCGTGACGACCATTGTCGCGAAAACTGTGGAGCTAGAGGGATTCGAACCCTCGACCTCTTCCATGCCATGGAAGCGCGCTACCAACTGCGCCATAGCCCCGTACGCCCCAGAGGGCGAAGACCAGAATAGGCCAGACCCACTCCGAGAGCCAATCTCCGGACCATGCCCGGACCGTGAGCCTCGCCACTGCGCCCAGCCGTCGGGCCGTCCCGCGGTGTGGGCGGCTCGGGAGACACTGGGCGCATGTGCGGCCGCTACGCCAACGCCCGACGGGACGCCGACCTCATCGACGCCTTCGACGTCACGGACGTCGTGGGCGAGGAGCTGCCGCCGTCCTGGAACGTCGCCCCGACGCACGACGTGCGCACCGTCCTGGAACGGGCGCCACGTGAGGAGCCGGACGCCGCGCCCGAGCGGCAGCTGCGCACGGTGCGCTGGGGGCTGGTGCCGTCGTGGGCCAAGGACGTGAAGATCGGCTCCCGGCTCATCAACGCCCGCTCGGAGTCCGTGACCGAGAAGCCCGCGTTCAAGAAGGCGGCCTCCCGCCGCCGGTGCGTGGTCGCGGCCGACGGCTACTACGAGTGGGAGAAGCTGCCGGGCGGCGGCAAGCAGCCGTACTTCCTGCACGGCGACGGGCCGCTCGCCTTCGCCGGGCTGTACGAGCTCTGGCCGGACCCCGAGCTGCCGGACGACCATCCGGACAAGTGGCTCTGGACCATGACGATCATGACCACCACCGCCACCGACACGCTCGGCCACATCCACGACCGCTCCCCCGTGGTCCTGCCCCGGGACATGGTCTCGGACTGGCTCGATCCGCGGACCACGAGCCTCGCCGACGTGCGGTCGATGATCGACGCCATGTCACCGCCGGAGCTCGAGCCGCGGCCCGTGGACCGGGCGGTCGGGAACGTCGACAACGACGGCCCGGAGCTCGTGGAGCGCGTCGAGACCTGACGCTCCAGGTCACAGCATCGTCACGGTGCCGATCTCGGCGTGCGCACCGAGAACCGTGGACGCATCGTGAGGAGACGTGACCCACCTCACCCCCGCGGAGCGATCATGACCCAACCGGCAACCGCGCGGCGCACCGCGCCCTTCCAATGGCTCGCCCTCGCCATCGGCGTGATCTACCTGCTGGTGGGGATCGTCGGCTTCCTCATCACCGGCTTCGGCAACTGGGTCGAGCACGACCACTCCCAGACCCTCCTGGTGTTCGCGATCAACCCGCTGCACAACGTGGTCCATCTGCTCATCGGACTGCTCGGCGCCCTGCTGTGGTCCAGGCCGGGCCGCGCCCGGCTGTTCGGGTGGATCCTGCTCCTCGGTTACGGAGCCGCGGCCGTGTACGGCTTCGTCGTCGTCGACGACCCGGACGTCAACATCCTCAACATCAACGCCGCCGACAACTGGCTGCACGTGGCCAGCGCCGCCGCCGGTCTCGCGATCGCGGTGTGGCCGGACCGCGCCCGGGGCGCGCGGCGTGTCGACGCGTAGCCACGGCACGAAAGAGCGGCCCCGGGTGCGTGGCACCCGGGGCCCTCTCGTGTCGACGGCGGACCGCCGGCAGCTTCTCCGTCGCTCGTCAGGCCGGGCCCTGCTGCGGCTGGGTGTTGTCGATGCCGCCCAGCCGGCGGAGGAACTCGTGGCACTGCTTCGCCCGCGCCGAGTCCTCGGCCATGACCTTCTCGAAGAAGGTGGCGATCTCCTCCTGGCCGGCGTTGCGCGCGTCGCGCACGTACTGGCCGTAGTCGTGCCCCGCCTTGAGCGCGTGGTACTGCACGGAGATCAGGTCGTAGGTCACGTCGTCGAATCCGGTCTCACCGGTGGCCATGGTGGCCTCCTCTCTCGTTTGCTCCTTCAGGGGTCTCGTCAGGTCATTCCCGTGCCGCACCGGCACGGAGGTCTACTCGCGGTTCAGCGCGTCCTGGGCCGCTCCGGCCACCTTCTCGACGGCGTTCGGCAGGTCTGTGGTGCCGTAGAACCGCGCGTCCGGCCGGGTCGGTGGCGGCATGGGCGCCGACGTGGTCGGTCCGTCGTGGTAGCTGTGCTCGCCGTTCCCGTCCAGGCTCGGCCCGTGGGCCCACGGGCCGTCACCCGCCTGCCCGCCGTCGGAGAAGTTGAGGTACTGGTAGGAGACCTCTGTGTGCTCCTTGCCCTGCGGGAAGTTGCTCGGCACCGGGAGCTGCTCCAGCCCGTCCGCCTTGAGCTCCTCGATGGCGCGCAGCCACTGGTTCTGGTGCATGGTGTCGCGCGCCAGGAGGAAGGCGAGCATCTCCCGGACGCCAGGGTCGTCGGTCATGTGATACAGCCGTGCCACCTGGACCCGCCCCTGCATCTCGGCGTTCGCGTTCGCGGTGAAGTCCGCGAGCAGGTTCCCGCTCGCGGTGACGTAGGAGCCCTGCCAGGGGTTGCCGTTGGAGTCGACGGGTCGGGCGCCGGCACCCGCCACGATGGCCTGCTGCACGTCGGTGCCGCCCACCACCGCGGCCACCGTCGGGTCGTCCTGGACGGCAGCCTCGGCGACCCCGAGCGGTGCCTTCTCGAGCAGCTGGGAGATCATCGTGGCGAGCATCTCGACGTGCCCGAACTCCTCGGCACCGATGCCGAAGACCAGGTCCCGGTACTTGCCCGGCACGTGCATGTTCCAGGCCTGGAACATGTACTGCATGGCGACCGAGATCTCGCCGTACTGGCCGCCCAGCACCTCCTGGAGCTTCCGGGCGTAGACGGCGTCCGGCTTCTCGGGCGTCGCGCTGAACTGCAGCTCTTGCGTGTGGAAGAACATCGCTTCTCCTCTCCGCCCGCAGGCGGGGTCGGCGACGCGTCCGTTCTGTCCGGGGTCCGGGGACGTCCCAGGGCGGGTCGAGTTCTGTCGACTGTGTGCCCGGCGGTGCGGCCCACCGGCCGCCGTCGACCACTCTCCCCACTATTGGGGCAGGTGGCACGGCGCGCATCTCGGGACCCGGCCGCCGCTCACCGGTCACCGGTCACCGGTCGGCGTCGTGCCCGCCCGCCAGCTCCTCCCGGACCCCGGGCAGCATGCGCTCCGGCAGCTCCTCGCTCGGGATCACCACCATGTCGTCGACCTTCCAGTCGAGCGCGACGCAGGCCTCCCTGGCCTCGACGAGCTCCCGGAGGCTCGGCGCTCGGCCGGCGACCGGCACGACGAAGGCCTCGACGTGGAAGACATGACCCTGGTCCCGCACGCGGGAACGGGCCTGCTCGACCCAGTCGAGCTCCTCGAGCCGCTCGTCGATCCGCCTCACGAGCGGGTGGGTGTCCTGACCGTCGTACGTCGCGGCGCGCGCGTCGATCAGCGCGCTGACCGCGGTCCGCAGGTTCCGGACACCGTCGCGTAGGATGCCGCCGGAGACGAACAGGGCGGCGACCGCGTCCATCCACCACAGCCCGACCCCGATGCCGAGCACCCCGACGATCGTGGCGACGGCGGTCATCCAGTCGGCCCTGTTCATGTCGGCGTCCGCATGGAGGACGCGGTCGTGCAAGGTCTCCGAGAGCGGCATCTTCGCCCGGCCGAGCAGCACGGGCGGCACGGCGGACCACGCCATGACGGCGATCATCAGCCACCCGCCCCAGACCTGCCAGCCACCGATCTCCAGCAGCCCGATCGGCGGATGCTCGGCCGCCAGCAGGCTCATGCTCGAGTCGACGACCAGCATGGCGCCCATGACGAACAGCGCCGTCGCCGCCACGAGGTGCCCGACACCGACCGCGCGGTGGTACCCGTACGGGTGGCGGGCGCTCGGCCGGCGCCGGGTGACGCGGACCGCGACGAGGAACGCGATCGGCGGGATGAGCGAGAGCGCGTCCTCGACGAACGCCGCCTTCATCGCCTGCGAGCGCCCCATCACCAGGAACACGAGCACGATCGTCATGCACAGGAAGCCGATCGTGGTCCACTCCAGGCGGACCGCCCGTCGCAGGGCCTGTTCCTGCTCGTCGGGGAGCTCGGTGTGCCCGAACCGCGCCCGGTCCTCGCCGGCGCGGCTGCGCCGTCGTCCCAGCCTCATCGGGGCAGCCCCTGGGCGAGCAGGAAGTGCTCGAGCTCCACGAGGAACGCGTTCTCCCCCATCGGCACCGCCATCACGTGCTGCTCCTCCTGCCCGTGGGCGTCGTAGGTCACGGTGTACCGGTACGTGGTGCCGACCTTGTCCACCCATGGGGTACGCGCGGTGAGCCCACCGATCAGGAGGTCGATCTCCCCGCGCTCGAGGGACGTGACGAGCTCCTCCTCACCGCCGGCCTCCCACTCGACCTCGGCGTCGAGGTGCTGGGCGAACTCCTCCACGAGCTCGGCCTCGGTGCCGGTGGGATCCGCGTCCGTCCCGTCCGGGAGGTCGGTCCACGGCGGGTTGGGTGAGACCCCGACCCGCAGCGTCCCGCCCCGGACGCGCTCGAGCGTCCCGTCCGGGTCGGTCGGGATCGTCAGCCCGCACGCGCCGAGCGCGAGCACGACCACGGCCGTCACCAGCGCCGTCACCATCCGTCTCACACGGCCGAGTGAACGCCCGCCCACCCGACGGCGCAACGCGAGGGCCGCCGCCCCTCGCCTACCCTGGTCTCTCGTGAGCACCCCGGATGACGGCGCGATCGCCCTGGCGCAGAAGATGCTCGACCTCGCCCGGGAGGGTCGGACCGCGGAGCTGACCGGCTACCTGGACGCCGGCGCCCCGGTGAACCTCACCGACGCCAAGGGCGACACGCTGCTCATCCTGGCCGCGTACCACCAGCAGCCGGAGACCGTGGCGGCGCTCCTCGAGCGCGGCGCCGACGTCGAGCGGCTCAACGACCGTGGGCAGACCGCGCTGATCTGCGCCGTGTTCCGGCAGGACCCGGAGATCGTGCGGCTGCTCACGGCGGCCGGCGCCGACCCCGACGGCGGCACGCCGTCCGCCCGGGCGACCGCGGAGTATTTCCAGCTGCCGGAGATGTCGGCGCTGCTCGAGGGCGAGGTCCCGCCCGCGACCTGAGGCCCGCCCGCTCACCGGCCTGCCGGCGGAGCGAGTCCCGTCTCCCCTGCCGCGCGGCGTCCGCCTCGTGTGGCGAGGCGCCGACGTCCGCCCTACCGTCGCGGCAGAGGGCCGGCGCACACCGCCGGCCCGTGTGAGGAGGTGGCCGACGTGGCGAGGGCGATCTGGACCGGCGCGATCGCGTTCGGGCTGGTCAACGTACCGGTCGGGCTGTACGCCGCGACCGAGGACCGCACCATCCACTTCCGGCAGTTCGAACGCGGCACGTCGGGACGGATCCGGTACCGCCGCGTGAACGAGGAGACCGGCAAGGAGGTCGCCTACGAGGACATCGTCAAGGGGTACGAGCTCGACTCGGGCGACTACGTGCTGCTCGAACCGGCGGAGCTGGAGGAGATCGCGCCCGGCCGGTCCCGGACCATCGAGATCACCGACTTCGTCGAGGCCGCCGAGATCGACCCGATCCAGTACCAGAAGAGCTACTACCTGGCGCCGCAGAACGAGGCCGCGGAGCGGGCGTACGCGCTGCTGACCGCCGCGATGGAGAAGGCGGATCGGATCGCGGTCGCGAACTTCGTCATGCGCTCGAAGCAGTACCTCGCCGCGGTCCGACCGCGCGACGGCGTCCTGGTGCTGGAGACGATGTTCTTCGCCGACGAGGTCCGCGAGGCCACCACGGCGCTCGACCGCCTCCCCCGGCGCAAGCCGGCGCAGAAGGACCTGGACATGGCCGTCTCGCTCATCGACTCCATGACGAGCGAGTGGGACCCGGCGAACTACCAGGACACCTATCGGGAGAAGGTTCTCGACCTCGTCGAGGCGAAGGCCGGCGGGCAGGAGGTCGTCACTCCCGAGGAGGAGACCGGCGAGGAGGGCGAGGTCGTGGACCTCATGGATGCCCTGCGCCGGTCCGTCGAGGCCTCTCGCCAGCACCAGCCCGGCAACCAGCGCCAGGCGGGCGGCCTGGAGACCCGCGAGCCCGACGGCGAGGAGGACCTCGCCACGATGTCCAAGGACGAGCTGTACGACCTGGCGGCCGAGCTCGGGGTCGCCGGGCGCTCGAAGATGACGAAGGACCAGCTGGCAGACGCCGTCGCCGAGGCTCGCGGCAAGTCCTCGACGAAGCGGAAGCGGGCGTCATGACCGCTACGGACACAGAGACGGGCAGCGACACCCGGGCGACGGACCGGTGCCGGGACGCCCACCTGCGGCACTGTCATGGCACGTGGGTGGTCCACGTGGACGGCACCGAGGAGTGCCTCGGTGTGGTGTGCGAGGACCCGGCCGAGTGCCACGAGCATCGGGTCAGCTGCGCCGAGCTCGGCTGCCACGGAGGGTGACCGGGATGGACGAGGACACCGGTAGGGCCGCGCGTGAGGTCGCGGCGGCGCACGACCTGCCGATCCTGACGAGCGTCGGCGAGGTGGTGGAGCTGCAACGCGCCGTCGGCGGCCTGTACGTCCGCTACAGCCTCGGCCCGCAGGACGACCCGGCCGAGGGCAGCGTCGACAAGGAGAGCGGCTGCCGGCTCCCGGGGGTGAGCACCAATCCCGTCACGCCCGAACCGTGGTGGGACCGCCCCGCCGAGCACTGGGTGGCGCGGCAGCTCGTGCAGTACGACCACCTCAGCGAACGACCCGGGATCGTCGGGTGGCTGCTGGCCGGGACGGAGGTCGGCCGCGGGCCCGACTGCGAGCCGCTGCTCGCGGACATCACGCCGCTGGCGGTGATCTCGCCGGAGCTGCAGCACGCGGCGGAAGAGCTGTACCGGACGGCCTTCGACCCCGGTCGGCACTGAGTCGCGGGTCAGTCCAGGCCGAGGTTGTACGCGCTGAGCCGCCAGGCCGGCTGCCGCCCGGGATTCGGGTGCATGAGCGCCCAGCCGCAGTTCTCCAGCCCGCTGATCCCGAACCACTGCGCGGGGTCCAGCCCCAGGAGGATGGTCTGGCCGAGGGTGATGGCCGCGCCGTGGCTGACCACGACGAGGACCTCCTCCGGATCCATCTGTGCCGAGACCTCCTCCACGGCCGCCGCCACGCGCGTGCCGCACGCCGTCCGGGTCTCCGCGCCGATGCCCTCCGGCTCCTGGCCGTGCCGCCACTGGACGAACGCCTCGGGCCACGACTCCTGGATCTCGGCCTGCGTGAGTCCTTCCCACCGGCCGAAGCCGCGCTCCCGCAGCCGCACGTCGACCGTCGGCCGCACGCCGGTGCGCTCGGCGAGCGCCTGTGCCGTCTGGGTGGCACGCACGAGGTCGGAGGTGATGATCCGGCTCGGTTCGAGGGTGGCGAGCGCGGTCGCGGCCAGGTCGGCCTGACGGTGGCCGGCGTCGTTGAGCCTGATGTCCGACTGCCCCTGGAGCCTCCCGGCCGCGTTGAACTCGGTCTGGCCGTGCCGCCAGAGCACGACGGTGCCTGCCGTCATGCGTGACCCGACTCGTCCGAGCGCGGTGGTGCCTCGAGCCGGCGGCTCATGCGCTCACGTCGCCGGAGGCGGCCGTCGGACCCTCGAGGTCTGCCGGGAGCTCGATGACGGGGCAGTCCTTCCAGAGGCGCTCGAGCGCGTAGTACTCGCGGTCCTCCTGGTGCTGGACGTGCACGACGACGTCGCCGTAGTCCACGAGCACCCACCGGGCCTCGTCGAGCCCTTCCCGGCGGGAGGCCTTGGCGCCCTCGCGGTGCAGGGCCTCGTCGATGCCGTCCACGATCGCCTTGACCTGGCGCTCGTTGTCGCCCGAGGCGACGAGGAAGACGTCGGTCAGCACCAGCCGTTCGGAGACATCAAGGGCGATGATCTCGCGTGCCTTCTTGTCCGCCGCGGCGCGCGCCGCGACCACGGCACGGTGGCGAGCGGTCTCGTCAGCAACCACAGGTCTCCTCGAAGCAGGCGTCGTCGCCAGAAATCCTAGATGGTCGGGTGCGGCGGGTCCCACACGACCGGGGCGGTCCACGGGCCCACGAGCCCGCCGGCGGCGCCGGTGTCGCCCTGGTTGACCACCAGGAGCGCGATGAGGACGCCGATCACGATCGCGGCCAGGACCAGCGCGACCACCCGGATGATGGAGACGGTGAGGTTACGGCGGCCCCCGTCGGCGGCCGGCTCCGTGGCGACGGGTGCCGCCGGGGGTGCCGCCCGGTCCGGGTCCACGGTCGCGGAACCGGCCGGCTCCTCGTCGCTGTCCACGCGGTCGCGCACCGAGCGGCGCTCGGGCTGGGCCGGCACGGCTCCCGAGCCGGGCGAGTACGCGGAGAGGGGCGACCAGCGCGGCTTGTCGAGGTCGTCCTCCTGGTTCTCGTCGGCCGACAGCGCTGCGGCGGCGACCGCCTCGGGCCCGTGGACCGCGGTGCCGCCGGGGCGGTCCACGCCGTCGGTGCCCGGTGCGGTGAGCCACGTGGGGAGCCGGCGGCCCTCGTTCTGCTCGCCGCTCTCCTGGTCTCCGCTCGCCGTGGGTCCGGTCTCGACCACGCCGACGCTCCCGGTGGACGCGCTGGTGGCGCTGGTGGACCCGTCGGCTCGGGTGGCCGACTCCGGCCGCCCGTCGTCGTCCGCCGAACCGTCGGACGGTTCATCGACGCCGCGGGCCGCGGTGAGGCCGGCGGGCGAGACGACGGCGGTGCTCCACTCGGCAGGGTCGGTCGTGGCCTCGGTCGCCTCCTCCGGAGCCGGCGCCGGGCCGGGCCGGCTCACCGGCTGGACGCCGGTGAGGGAACCGGTGGAGTCCAGCGACCTGATGCCGCTGGCGGTGTGGGGTGCCCGCACCACCGGTCGCCTGCCGGTCCCGGTGCGCTCGCTCGGCGTCTCGGGCGCCGTCTCGGCCGCCTCGGCCGCCTCGGCGTCCGCGACGCGATCCCGCATCGAGCGCCGCGAGGGCATGCCGGCCGCCGGCGTCGACGCCGAGCTCGCGGTCGGGCCCGAGAGCGCGGAGGACGCGCTACCGGCCGCCCGGACACCCGGCGGCGGGGTGCCGATCCGTTCCGTCTCACCGGTCGTCGTCGGGACATCCGTGGCCGTCGGGACATCCGTCGTCGTCTCGCCGGCGTTGTCGGTGGCGGTGTTGTCGGTGTCGCTGTGATCGGTGTCTTCTGCGGCGTCGCTTGCGGTGTCGTCGGTGTCGCGGGCGGCTTCCGGCGCGGGCGCGGACCCGTGCGCCTCGGGCTTGCTCGTACGCACATCGCGCTCACCCGGCTGCTGACCGTCGGCCTCCTGGGCCGCGGCCAACGTCTCCGGGTCGAGCGGGTTGCCCTCCCCGTCGACCAACGGCAGCTCGCCGGTGGCGATGGCCTCCAGCCGCGCCTGCTCCTCCAGCTGGCGACGGCGCAGCTCGCGCCGCGTCAGCGGCTGCACCACACCGGCCTTGGCGGCCTGCTCCTGCGCGGCGCGCTCGGCGAGCCGCCTGCGGCGCCGCTCGCCGACGACGGACTGCTGACCGGTCGGATCCTGCTCGCTCAATTCCCTGCTCCCACGGCCCGGGGCGGCAGTGAGACGTTCGCCGCCGGGCCCTCGTCAGTCGCGCGCGGACGCCGACGGGAGACGTTGCCCGTGCGCGCCCGGCCCTCGCGGTAGAGGCCGTACTTGGCGATGTATTGCACCACACCGTCGGGCACCAGGTACCAGACGGGCTTGCCCTCGGCCACGCGCGCCCGGCAGTCCGTCGAGGAGATCGCCATCGCGGGGACCTCCAGGAGCGACAGGCCGGTCTCCGGCAGCCCCTCGGCGTCGAGCGAATGACCGGGCCGGTTGACGCCGATGAAGTGCGCCAGCGACCACAGCTCGTCGGCGTCCTTCCACGTGAGGATCTGCGGCAGCACGTCGGCACCGGTGATGAAGAACAGCTCCGTGTCGGGCATCTGGGACTTCAGCTCACGGAGGGTGTCGATGGTGTACGTCTTGCCGGGCCGGTCGATCTCCGCTCGGGAGACCGTGAACCGCGGGTTCGATGCCGTGGCGACCACCGTCATGAGATACCTGTGCTCCGCCTCGGTGACCTCACGGTTCGCCTTGAACGGCTGCTCACCGGTGGGGACGAACACCACCTCGTCCAGCGCGAAGGACTCCATCACCTCGCTGGCGGCCACGAGGTGGCCGTGGTGGACCGGGTCGAAGGTGCCGCCCATGACACCGACCCGGCGCTTCGGTCGCACGCCCCAAGACATCCCTGCTCCGTCAGAGGCGGTGCGCGACGTTGCGGAACGAGAAGGTGAACAGCAGCAGGCTGAGCAGCACCAGGAGGGCGATGCCGCCGAGGAGGTACGGGTTGACCGCGGCCGCCTCGGCGGCCTCGGCGTGCTCCGCCTCCTGCTCCGCGGCGAAGACCACCAGCGAGCTCTTCATGAGAGTCCTTCCCTTGCTCCTGCCGTGTGCCAGGGACCAGTCTCGCACGACCCGCGGGCACGGCTCACACGCCGCATCGCCGGCGATCTGCACATCCGACCCCGGCGGGCGCGGCCCCACCGGTCGGCGAACCGCGGCGGCCTACGCTGCGACCATGTCGTCGACCGTCGCCCCGCTCCTGCCCGACCACTGGCCGCAGGTCGAGACGATCTACGCCGCCGGGATCGCGACCGGGCACGCGACGTTCGAGTCCGCACCGCCGAGCTGGGCGGAGTTCGACTCCTCCCGGCTTCGGGAGCACCGCCTCGTCGCCCTGGACGACCGCGGCACCGTGCTCGGCTGGGCGGCGGTCACGCGGGTCTCCGCGCGTGCGGTGTACGCCGGCGTGGTCGAGCACTCGGTGTACGTCGCGCCCGACGCGCAGGGCCGGCGGGTCGGGTCCGCGCTGCTGGCGGCGCTGGTCGCCTCGACCGAGGCCGCCGGCGTCTGGACGATCCAGTCCTCGATCTTCCCGGAGAACGCCGCGTCGCTGGCGCTGCACCGCGCCGCGGGCTTCCGCGAGGTCGGCGTGCGGCGACGGATCGCGCGCATGACGGTCGGACCGCTCGCCGGGCAGTGGCGGGACACGGTGCTCATCGAGCGCCGCAGCCGGCACGTCGGGGCCGACTGACGCGGTCCGGGGGCACTGCGACCGCGCCGCCCGTGTGGGTGGCCGAGCGTACGTTTGAGGCGTCACGACAACTGACGCGAGGAGCAGTCATGGCGCTGTCCAAGGAGGAACGCGAGCAGTTCTTGGCCGAGCGGAGGGTGGGCGCACTGTCGGTGGCGGGAGAGCCGGGCCGCGGCCCGGTGTCCGTGCCGATCTGGTACCACTACACGCCCGGTGGCACGCTCTGGATCCTCACGGAGGCGGAGTCCCGGAAGGTGCGGCTCATCCGCGAGGCGGGCCGGTTCACGATGCTGAGCAGCCGGATGAAACCGACCATCCGGTACGTCTCGGCGGAAGGTCCCCTCATCCGGATCGAGCCGGGGACCGAGGAGGACCTGCGCACGATGACCTACCACTACCTCGGGGGGGAGGCGGCCGAGCAGTACATGGAGTTCGCGCGGACGCAGTTGGGGCAGGAGGTCGTCGTGGAGATGCGGCCCGAGCGGTGGTTGAGCGCCGACCTGGGTTGACGGGGGCGTGGATCACCCGCGGGCGTCGCGCCAGGCGATCCACCTGCGCAGCAGGTCGAGGTCGTAGTCGGGGCCGCCGACCGGGACGGTGAAGAGCGTGGCACCGGCCGCGACCAGCTGGTCGCCGATCTCCTCGGGTCGCCTGCCGACGCCCACGGAGCGCTCGATCTCGGTCGGGTCGCGGCCGACATCGGCACAGTGCCGGTCCAGCACGGCGCACTTGTGCTCGAGCGTCTCCACGTCCGCGAAGCCGTGCCAGATGTCGGCGTGCTCGGCGGTGTACCGCAGCGTCTTCCGCTCGCCGCCTCCGCCGATGAGGATCGGGATCTCACGCGTGGGCCGGGGGTTCAGCTTCGCCCAACGGCCGGTGATCCGCGGCAGCGCCTCCGACAGGTCTCGCAGCCGGCTGCCCGCGCTCCCGAAGTCGTAGCCGTACTCGTCGTAGTCCCGCTGGAACCAGCCGGCGCCGATACCGAGGATGAGACGGCCGGCGCTGATGTGGTCGACGGTGCGGGCCATGTCCGCGAGCAGCTCCGGGTTCCGGTAGCTGTTGCAGGTCACCAGCGCCCCGATCTCGACACGCGTGGTGGTCTCGGCCCAGGCACCGAGCATCGTCCAGCACTCGAAGTGCTTCCCGTCCGGGTCCCCGCTCAGGGGAAAGAAGTGGTCCCAGTTGAAGGCGATGTCCACGCCGGCGTCCTCGGCGCGCAGGAGCGCGTCGCGGATCTGCGCGTAGTCGGCGTGCTGGGGCTGGATCTGGACTCCGATGCGGATGGGGCGACTCATCTCAGCGACCCTAGCGGCGAGCCAGATGAGAGTTCTCTCATGTTCCTTTCACACACGGGTCATCGCATCGCGCCATTCTTGTGGCCATGAGTCTCGTCAAGCGCGTCCTGCTGGTGCTGGCGATCGTGGCCCTCCCGGTCGGGCTCGCCGTCGCCAGCCAGGCCCTCACGCGTCCGGCCGGGGAGCCGCGTCTCGAGCGTGACTCGATCAACGTCGAGATCGACTCCCCCACGACGCCGGACGGTGGGGACGAGCCGACCGGCTCGCCGTCGCCGTCGGACCCGTCGCCCGACCCCTCACCCTCCGGGGGCGGCGGGGACGACGGCGGCTCGGGCGGCTCCGGCGGCGGCTCAGGCGGCTCAGGTGGCGGCTCGGGCGGCTCCGGTGGCTCGGGCGGCTCCGGTGGCTCGGGCGGCTCCGGTGGCTCGGGCGGCTCCGGCGGCTCAGGTGGCGGCTCGGGCGGCTCCGGAGACGGCCCGCGCCCGGTCCCCGTCGACCCGAACCCGGCACCGCCGCCCGCCCCGTCGTACGACGATGATGACGACGACGACTGGGGCGACGATGATGACGACGATGACGATGACGGTGGCGATGACGACGACGATGACTGAGGCGCACCGCCGCAGTGCCTCGTCACCTGCGACCACACGTCCCATCGAGACCTCCGCCGATCGACCCGAGAGCGCTGACGGATCACCGCCCCCGCCGAGACGCGGCACCGGAATCCCCGCCCGCTGGCGCATCGCCGGATGGATCGTCCTGACCACGGGCGTGACCCTGATGGCGATCATCCTCACGATGCGGTCCGTCCTCATCAACGATGTGGAGAGTGCGGCCAACCGGGCCGTCACGCAGGAGATCGACGAATTCGCGACGTTCGCCGCGGAGGGAGTCGACCCACGCACCGGCCGGCCCTTCTCCAGCGTCGACGACCTGCTCGAGCTGTACCTCTCCCGCCAACATCCCGACGAAGGCGAGGCCATCATCGGACTCGGGGAGGGCACGCCGCTGTACTCGGACAACACGCGGCTCTCGACCCCCGACGGCGTGCAGTACCAGCTCGCGCACGACGCCGCGACGCTCCAGCAGATCGTGGACGATCCTGCCAGCACCGGCGTCCTGGAGACCGAGCACGGTCCGCTCCGGTGGGGCAAGCTGCAGATCAACACCGGCACGGGCGAGCCGGGGCACTTCGTCGTCGCCGAGTTCGTGACCAACAGCATGGACTCCGTCGACCAGCTCATCCGCATGACCGTCGTCGTCGCACTCGGCGGGCTGCTCCTCACGGCGGGCATCAGCTATGTGGCGGCGGGCCGCATCCTCGCCCCCGTGCGGCAGGTGGGACGGGCGGCGTCCAGCATCTCGGAGTCGGACCTCAGCGTCCGGGTGCCGGTCCGCACGCGTGACGATCTCGGCGAGCTCGCCCAGTCGTTCAACAACATGCTGGACCGGATCGAGGGCGCCTACAACGCCCAACGGCGATTCGTGGATGACGCCAGCCACGAGCTACGCACGCCGATCACGGTCATCCGCGGACACCTCGAGCTGTTGAGCGAGGACCCCGGGGAACGGGCGACGACGTTGGCGATCGTCGACCGCGAGCTGGGCCGCATGTCGCGGATCGTCACCGACCTGCTCATGCTCGCCAAGGCCGAACGACCCGACTTCCTCATCAAGGAGGAGACCGACCTCGCGGAGATGATGCTGAGCATCGACTCCACGGTGCAGGCGCTCGACGACCGTCCCTGGCTGCTGATGGAGGTCGCGGAAGGCCGCGCCGAGGTGGATGCGCAGCGGTTGACCCAGGTCATGCTGCAGTACGCCACGAACGCCGTGCAGTACTCGCCCGCCGGGGCGCCGGTGCGGTTCGGCTCGACGGTCGTCCGCGGCGACGACGGCGAAGGGCACCTGCTGCGGCTGTGGCTCGCCGACTCCGGTCCCGGCATCAGCGAGGAGGACATGCCACGCGTCTTCGAGCGATTCAACCGTGCCGACGCCTCGACCGCGCACGCACATGGTGTGGGACTCGGGCTGTCCATCGTGCGGGCCATCGCGGACGCGCACGACGGCCGCGCCTGGGTCGAGTCCGCGTTCGGCCAGGGCTCGACGTTCGGCGTCGACGTCCCGATCGACCTGCGCGACACCGAGAGCGCGGCCCCGGCCGCCGAGAGCACCAGCCCGCACCGAGCCGCGCTGCGCGGCCTGCGCACCGGGGAGGATCGATGAGCCGGATCCTCATCGCCGAGGACGACGCCGGGATCGTCTCGTTCGTCCAGAAAGGGCTACGGGCGGCGGGCTACAGCACCGTCGTGGCCGAGGACGGGCAGACCGCTCTGCTCATGGCCCGGGTGGGCGAGTTCGACATGATCATCCTCGACGTCGGGCTGCCCCACATGGACGGCTTCACCGTCCTGCAGCGGCTGCGCGAGGAGGGCGTGGCGACCCCGATCATCGTCCTGACGGCCCGGGACAGCGTGACGGACCGGGTGCACGGTCTCGAGGGCGGCGCGAACGACTACATGACGAAGCCGTTCCAGTTCGCCGAGCTCCTGGCACGCGTCCGGCTGCGGCTGCAGGACCAGCCCACCGGTGGCGCGAGCACGCTGCAGGCCGCCGGCATGTCGCTCGACCTGCGCACCCGTCAGGTCGAGGTGGACGGGACGACGGTCGAGCTCTCCGGCCGGGAGTTCGCGCTGCTGGAGGTGTTCATGCGGCACGAGAACCAGATCCTCTCGCGCGAGCAGATCCTCGGGCACGTGTGGGGCTACGACTTCGACCCGGCGTCGAACGTGGTCGACGTGTACGTCCGCGCGCTGCGCCGGAAGATCGGCGCGGACCGGGTCCGGACGATGCGCGGTTCGGGTTACCGCCTGGCCGACCCGTCCGCCGCGTCCTGAGAACCCGGAGCAGGTCAGGGGTCGAGGCCCTCCACCAGGAGGTGGTGCGGCCCAGGCCCGGTGGCGCCGAGCTCGTCGTGGGCGTTGGCCAGCGCGCACTTCCGTAGCGAGAGGCAGCCGCAGCCGATGCAGTCCGTGAGGTGGTCCCGCAGCCGCTGGAGCTGCTCGATGCGGGTGTCGAGGTCCGCCTGCCACGCCTGGGAGAGCCGGCGCCAGTCCTTCGCTGTCGGCGTGCGGTCGCCCGGCAGCGCGTTCAGCGCCTCCCCGATACGGGCGAGCGGGATGCCGACTCGCTGCGAGACCCGGATGAACGCCACCCGCCGCAGGGTGGCCCGGTGGTACCGCCGCTGGTTCCCGGAGGTGCGCCGGCTGCCGATGAGTCCCTTGCGCTCGTAGAAGTGCAACGCCGAGACGGCCACCCCGCTGCGCGCGGCCAGCTCACCGACCGTGAGCTCCTCGTGGTCCCAGGGGACGTGCTCGGACATCTCGCTCCTTCCGGACGGCGACGCACGCGGCGTTCAGGATCTGACCTCAACATTGGTTCAGGTCAACCCTACCGACCAGCGCGTAATACACAGCGCCACGGTCCGGGAGGCACGGAAGGCAGCCTCGGCGACCTGCTCCCTGAACGGTACGGACAGGCCGGCGCGTGGGCGGTCAGTCCAGGCAGAACTCGTTGCCCTCGGGGTCCCGCATGACGATCCAGCCGGCGTTGATACCGCCGGGCTCGAACCGTTCGGCCCTGCTGGCCCCGAGCGCCACGAGCTCGGCGCACCGCGCCTCGAGCGCCTCCATCCGCTCCGCACCCTCCAGCCCGACCGCGGAGCGGATGTCGATGTGCAGCCGATTCTTCGCGGCCTTCGGCTCGGGAACCTTCTGGAAGAACAGGCGTGGCCCGTCTCCGTCGGGGTCGACCAGCGCGGACCGGTCGTTGCGCCGCTCCTCCGGGATGCCCCAGGCCTCGAGGGCCTGGTCCCAGCTGTCGAAGCCGGACGGCGGGTCGGCGAGCCGGTAGCCGAGGGCCGCGGCCCAGAACGCGGCCAGCGCGCCCGGATCTGCGGCGTCGAAGGTGATCTGCATCGTTGCTGCCATGGGGCCTCCTCGTCTCGTTCTCGAAGCCAAGCACGGACCACCCACATCGGCGGCCAGAGACTCGGCCGCGATCGTGACGAGCTTTTCCACAATGTCGCCGAAATGACACCTCGTCCACATTTCTTGCGACTTCCAGAAAATCACGTGAGTGCTCGCACGTATGTTCGTAGCGTGCTCGTCGCAGGGATTGCCGGACTGCAGGCTTCGAGGAGGAGGTGGTGATGACCGCGACCGGGACGCTGGACGCTCCCACCGCCGCCCAGAACGCCCTCGCGGGTGTGGCCCGAGCCTGCGCCGCCCTCGAGGTCCTGGCGGACCTCGACCCGCACGACCTGCCGGAGGACACCCTCCTGCGGCTACTGGACGGCCTGGAGGGGCTGCGCAGGCGGACAGAGGCACTGACCACCCGGACGCTCGCCGTGGTCGAGACGGACGGGCGGTGGGCGGTCGAGGGCGCTCGGTCCTTCGCCTCCTGGTGGCGGTACCGGTCGGGTCGGCACGCCTCCACCGCCTCTCGCGAGGTCCGGCGTGCCCGCGCGCTGCGCGACCACCTCCCGGCCACCGCCGCAGCCCTCATGGCCGGCCGGATCACCGCAGATCACGCCAGCACGCTGGCGCACCACACCACCGACAGCGACGCCCGGCGTGCCAAGCTCGCCGACCCGGACGTCGGCGAGGACTTCCTCGTCGGCTACGCGACCAAGATGGACGCCTCCCGGTTCGCGCGGGTGGTCCGGACCTGGTCGCACCGCGTGGACCCGCAAGCGGCCGACCGGACGTATGTCGAGGACAGCGATCGCGAGGAGTTCTTCCTCGCCGAGACGACCGACGGGTACGTCCCCGGCGGATGGCTCTCCCCGTCGACCGGCCGGACCCTGATGACGGCGCTGAAGGCCCGGATCGGGACCCCGGCGGCCGACGACCGTCGCAGTCCGGCACAGCGACGAGCGGCGGCGCTCGGCGACCTGGCGCGCCTCGCACTCGACTCGGGCACGCTGCGGCCGGGCGCGCGTATCCGCCCGCACCTGGCGGTGACCGTCCCGCTCGAGACCCTCGAGACCCTCGCAGGGGCCAGCACGCCCGCCCATCGCGCCGGATGCCCCGCCGGCACGCACCCAGCCGGCACAGACCCCGCCGGCACAGACCCCGCCGGCACGCGCCCGTCCAGCGCCGACTGCGTGTGCGCCGCGTTCCGGCCCGATCGGACCATCACCGCCGACCTCGACGCGGCCGCGCTGGCCGACGCCGAGCCCGCCACCTTCGACGACGGCAACCCCGTCGCGCCGACGCTGCTGGCACGGCTCACCTGCTCCAGCCACCTGCACCGGGTGATCTTCGGGCCCGACTCCGAGGTGCTGGACGTGGGCCGGGAGGAGCGTCTGTTCACGGCGGCCCAGACCCGGGCGATCATCGCCCGCGACGGCCACTGCCGGTTCCCGGGCTGTGACGGTCCACCCGGCGAGGGCGAGATCCACCACTCGATCTGGTGGTGGTCGCAGCAGGGCGAGACCCGCACCGCACTGGGCATCCTGCTCTGCTGGCACCACCACGACTGGGTCCACAAGCGCCGAGTCACCATCGAACGAGACGACGGTCGGTGGCGGTTCTACCGACGCGACGGCACCGAGATCCACGATCCCGTCCGCCGGACCTGAGCTGGCCGCCGGGATGGCGGGCCTGCGGTCAGGCCCGGTCCACCCGCGCCTCCAGGACCGCCTTGACCGCCGCGACGCCCCGGGCGAGCGCCCGCAGGTCGGCCACGCCGACCTCCTCGAGCACGTCCCGCCCGTACTGCTCCCCCGCGGCGTCGATCTCGGCCATCATCCGTTCGCCGGCGTCGCTGACCACCGAGCGGCGCACCCGCCGGTCCTCCTCGTCCTCGCGGCGCTCGAGCAGGCCTCGTTCGGCGAGCCGGTCCACGATCCCCGACACGGTCGGCAGCGACACCCCGAGCCGCTCGGCGAGCTCGTTACCGGTCATGCCGCCATGCGCGCGGATCAGCATCATCAGCTTGAACTGCTGCATGGTCAGGGTGGAGCGCAGCATCGGCACGTACCGCTGCCGGGCCAGCGCGGCGCCCAGCTCCGCCTGCAGCCGGGCGATCTCGTCGATGAGTGCCGCCTTGTCGTCCACGCTGTAGAGTTTACTTCGCCTGACGCTAACTGTTAGCCCGGCCCTGAACATCCCCCGTCACGCCCGCGCGGACCGCGCACTCCCAGGAGCACAGGTGACCCGACTCGCCCGTTTCAGCCTCGGCAACCGCGCCCTCGTCGCCCTCTCCACCATCGTCGCCGTGCTGGCCGGTCTGTGGTCGACGTCGGCGCTCGAGCGCGAGCTCATCCCCTCGCTCGAGCTCCCGGTCGTCGGCGCCGTGACCACGTACCCCGGCGCCTCCCCCGACGTCGTGGAGCAACAGGTCACCGAGCACGTCGAAGAGGCCGCCAGCTCCGTGTCCGGGCTGGAGTCCGTCACGTCGACGTCGAGCGCGGGCACCTCCACCGTCATGCTCGAGCTCGAGTACGGCACCAGCTCCGGCACGGCCCACCAGGATCTGCAGTCCGCGATCGGACGGATCTCGAGCCTCCTGCCCGACGACGCGGACACCCAGGTCATCAGCGGGAGCGTCGACGACCTGCCGGTCGTCCAGCTCGCCGTCACCGCCGGACCCGACGCCGACCCGGCGACCACGGAGGAGCGGCTACGCGAGGTCGCCGTGCCCGAGATCGAGCGGGTCGACGGCGTGCGCGGCGTGGACCTCACCGGGACGACCACACAGGCCGTGACCATCGATGTCGACCCGGCGGAGATGGCGGCCACGGGGCTCGAGCCGGACGCGATCTCCGGCGCGCTCCAGGCCAACGGACTCGTCGTCCCGGCCGGGACCCTGACGGAGGACGATCGGACGCTGAGCGTCGAGGTCGGCGAGCGCCTCACCGACGTCGAGGACGTGGCCGCCCTTCCGCTGCCGACCGAGGGCGGACCGGTGCGCCTCGACGAGGTCGCCACGGTGTCCCAGGAACCGGTCGCGGCGACGTCGTTCTCACGGACGGACGGCGCCGACAGCTTCGGCCTCGCCGTGACCAAGACGCCGGACGGCAACACCGTCGAGGTCTCGCACGCGGTCCAGGACCTCGTGCCCGAGATCGAGGCCGCGCTCGGCGAGGGCGCCTCGGTCACCGTCGTGTTCGACCAGGCTCCCTTCATCGAGCAGTCCGTCGAGGACCTCACCACCGAGGGCGGGCTCGGCCTGATCTTCGCCGTCGTGGTCATCCTGCTGTTCCTGCGGCGCTGGCGGCCCACCGGCGTCACCGCCCTGTCCATCCCGCTTTCCGTCCTCGTGGCGCTGATCGGCCTGCAGGTCGTCGGTTTCACCCTCAACATGCTCACCCTCGCCGCCCTCACCGTCTCGGTCGGGCGCGTCGTGGACGACTCGATCGTGGTCATCGAGAACATCAGCCGGCACCTCTCGTACGGCAAGGCGCGCCGTCGGGCGATCCTGGACGCGCTCGGCGAGGTCGCCGGCGCCATCACGTCCTCGACCATCGCCACGGCCGCGGTCTTCGTGCCCATCGGGCTCGTCGGGGGGATGGTCGGCGAGCTCTTCCGACCGTTCGCGTTCACCGTCGCCCTCGCGCTCATGGCCTCGCTGCTGGTCGCCCTGACGATCGTGCCCGTGCTCGCCTGGTGGTTCCTCAAGGCACCGGACGCCGAGGCCGAGGCGGCACCGAGCCCCACGGCTGCCGCGGAGCGTGAGACGAGCGGTCTGCTGCAGCGCGGCTACGTCGCGACGCTGCGCGGAGTCCTGGCGCGACCCGTCCTGACGGTGCTCGCGGCCGTCGTCATCCTCGCCGGGACGCTCGGGCTCGCCACCCGCCTGGAGACCCAGTTCCTCGGCGACACCGGTCAGAACACCCTCACGGTCACCCAGGCCATGCCGGCCGGGACGTCGCTCGAGGCCACCGACGAGGCGGCCCGCCAGGTCGAGGAGGTCATCGACGGGCTCGACGGGGTCGAGACGTACCAGGTCACCGGCGGCGCCGCGGACACCGCCACGGCCGCCTTCGGCACGGGCGGTGAGGACACCACGTTCGCCGTCACCCTCGCCCTCGACACCGACGCCGCGGCGGCCGAGGACGAGCTGCGCGACCGGCTCGAGGACCTCGGCCCGGACGCCGGCGAGGTCACCGTCGCCGCCGGCATGGCCGGTATGTCCTCGGGCCTCGAGGTGGTCGTCTCCGGAGCCGACGGCGAGGAGGTCGCCGAGGCGGCCCGCCGGGTGCAGGACGCCGTCACCGACCTCGACGGCGCGACGGACGTGACCTCGAACCTCGCCGCGGAGCTTCCCACGATCCAGGTGCACGTCGACCGCGAGGCGGCCGCAGCCGTCGGCCTCACCGAGGCGCAGATCGGGCAGACGGTGTCCGCCGCACTGCGCGGCAGCACCCTCGGCACCATCGCCACCCCGGACGGCGACAACGACGTCGTCATGCGGGTGGGCGAGCAGCCCGCCACGGTCGCCGAGCTGCGGGACCTCCCGCTCACCGGGCCGGCCGGGCCGGTGCCGCTCGACGACGTGGCCGATGTCGAGGAGGTCGACCTGCCGACCTCGATCTCGCGGCTGGACGGGTTGCGCAGCGCGACCATCAGCGCGGCGGCCACCGCCGAGGACCTCGGCAGCCTGACGGCGTCGCTCCGCACCACGCTGGACGACCTTGACCTCCCGGACGGCGTGACGGCGGAGATCGCGGGCGTGAGCGCCGACCAGGAAGAGGCGTTCGCGAACCTCGGCCTCGCCCTGGCGTTCTCGATCCTCATCGTCTACGTCGTCATGGTCGCCACGTTCAAGTCCCTCGTGCAGCCGCTCATCCTGCTCGTCTCGGTGCCGTTCGCCGCGACCGGAGCCATCGGCCTGCTGCTCGCCACGGACACCCCGCTCGGCGTCGCGGCGCTCATCGGCGCGCTGATGCTCGTCGGCGTCGTGGTCACGAACGCGATCGTGCTGATCGACCTCGTCAACCAGTACCGGCGGCAGGGCGTGGGGCTGCGGGAGGCGATCGTCGAAGGCTCCCGGCACCGTCTCCGGCCGATCCTCATGACGGCCGCGGCCACGATCGGTGCCCTGGTGCCCATGTCGCTCGGACTCACCGGCGGCAGTGCCTTCATCTCCCAGCCGCTGGCGCTCGTGGTCATCGGCGGGCTGCTGAGCTCCACCGTGCTGACGCTGCTGCTCGTGCCCGCCCTGTACGTGCTCGTCGAGCGGCGCTCCGAACGACGTCGGAGCCGCCGCGAGCGGCGGCGCGGCGCCCACCGCGCCGAGCCCGAGCGGGCGGCG
Organism: Georgenia alba; assembly: GCF_042665525.1. Lineage (NCBI taxonomy): Bacteria > Bacillati > Actinomycetota > Actinomycetes > Allobogoriellales > Allobogoriellaceae > Georgenia > Georgenia alba. The sequence goes on along the minus strand of NZ_JBHTCQ010000002.1, from coordinate 143,019 downwards.
GTCAGCCAGCGGGGATGACCCGCTCCGCGATCGGGCCCGGGTTCCACGCGATCTCCCAGCGGTAGCCGTCCGGGTCGGCGAAGTAGCCGGAGTAGCCGCCCCACTCACGTTCCACCGCGACGCTCACCGGGTCCGCCCCGGCGCGACGCGCGGTCTCCAGCACGTCGTCGACCTCCTCACGGGTGGCGACGTTGTGCGCCAGGGTGACCGGTGCGACGCCCGCCCCGCGACGGACCGGACCGACCTCCTCGGCGAACTCGGTCTCGTCCCACAGGGAGAGCAGCACGTGCTCGCCGACGCCGATCATGACCACGCCGGGAGCCTCGAACTCGGGCCGCCACCCGAGGCCGTCGACGTAGAAGCGACGCGAGGCGGCGACGTCCCGGACAGCCAGGGTGACGAAGGAGAGTCGTTGGTCCACGGCGTCACGCGTGCGTCGGTGCGGGCGGGGCACCGGAGAGCTCGAAGACGAGCTCGTCGGGGTAGCAGTAGAACCAGCTCTCGCCCGGCTCGTAGGACCTGATGATGGGATGACCGGTCTGCGTCACGTGCGCCCGGGCATGCCGGTTCGGCGAGGAGTCGCAGCACCCGATGTGCCCGCACGACTGGCATGCCCTCAGGTGGACCCACCGGTCGCCCATGGCCAGGCACTCCTCGCAACCGTCGGCATCCGGGTCGACCGCGTCGTAGTCGATCTGATCGAGATGGGTGCACAGGGTCATTGGTCTATCCCCCCTCAGTGGGGCCCACCGCGTCAACCCCTCGAGACACCGAACGTTCGATCCGAGTTCACTTCCGCACCGCGGATTCACCCCAGTCACCGGGCACGGCACTCCGAGGTCACCCTGGGGGCCGATGACGTCTCCGTGGCGGGCGTGGAATGCTTGCCGCGAGGGAAGGAGGCGGTGTGGCGCACACCCCGGATGACGAGACCACGGTCCTGGTCGACAAGGCGGTACGCGACTCCGCCGTCGCCCTGCGCACGGTTCTGGAGGCCATGGAACGTCTCGACGCCGACGCGCTGCGTGCGCCGTCGACGCTGCCCGGCTGGAGTCGCGGCCACGTTCTCGCCCACATCGAGGGCGTGGGCAACGCGTGCGCGCGCCAGGCGGAGGCAGCAGCCCGCGGCGAGGTCGTCGAGTTCTACGACGGCGGCCGCGCCGGTCGCGACGCAGCGATCGAGGCCGATGCCGGCCGCGTGCTCGAGGAGCACGCCGCAGGCCTGGGCCGGCTCGCCACCCGCCTCGAGGCGGCCTGGCCCGTTCCCGCCTCTCCGGTGTGGCGGGAGCCCACGTCCTACCGCGACGGCGACCTGACCGGGGTGGCGGTGCTGTGGTGGCGTGAGGTCCGCATCCACCTCGTCGACCTCCGGGTCACCGTGGGCCCCGGGTCGTGGGACGACGACCTGTGCCTCCACCTGCTGGGGTTCCTCGAGCCGCGGCTGGGAGACGCGGACCACGTCGTGCTCGAGGCCGACGACGCCGACGTGCGGTGGACCGTCGCCACGGCCGACCGCGAGCCGCTGGTGGTCCGTGGTGCCCTGCGTGACATCGTCGCGTGGCTGGCCGGCCGGGAGCCCGAGGCGGCGCCGGTCGCCACCCGCGCGGACGTCGCCGAGCCGCTTCCGGAGCTCGGGCCGTGGCCGTCCGTGAGCGCCGAGCCGACCGGGCGGTCCTGACCCACCGTGCCTCACGCGCCCTCGGAGGACTCCCCGAGCATCGCCACCTCGCCGTCGGCCAGGACGAGGACCGCCTGCCCCCGGTCGAGCACCCGCGCGACCGTCAGGCCCACGCCGTCAGGCTGGAAGGTGCCCAGGATCGCTCCCTGCGGTCCGCGGAACGTCAGGGCCTGCCCCTCGGCACCGCCCACCGTCCGGTCCCACGGTTCGGGTGCGTCGCGCGCGACGAACCCCTCCGTGCCCACGGCCAGCACCCCGCCGTCGCCCTGCCAGCTTCCCGACCAGGTCGGCTCACCCGTGCTGGCGTCGTACACCCCGGCACCGCTCCCCTCCTCGAGGACCAGCCAGCGGTCCGCCTGCCCGACCAACGACCACGCGTCCGCGTCGTCGACGCCGACCGGCAGCCGCCGGACGTGCCCGGTGCTCGCCTCCAGCGCCAGCACCGCCTCGTCCGACACCAGGTAGGAGTAGTGCGCCGCGACACCGGCGATCGCGCAGCGCCGGACGCCCGTCCCGCGCGTCGTGACGACCTCGCCGTCCGGGCGCACGACCACCAGGTGCGCGCACCGCTCCCCCTCGCGTGCCACCACGCCACCCGGGCCGACGCCGAGCCCGTCCGAGCCGGGATCCAGGGTGCTCAGTGCCGTCCCGTCCCTGGTGCGGACCACGGTCTGACCGCTCTCCCGCGTGGTGGCGACGAGCAGTCCGAGCCTCGGGCCGTCGGCCGGCGCCACGTCGATCGCCGGGTGGGCCCAGACCTCCTCGCCGGTGCGGCTGTCCAGGCCCAGCAGCATCTCGGTGTCCCAGTCCAGCACGACCACCCGCGACCGGCTCGGATCGACCGCGACCACCGTCGCGTCCGACTCTTGCCGCCAGGCCCAGGAGCCGTCCGCCGCCATCACGCCGATGCGCCCCTCGGCACGAACCAGCACGCCGCCGTCGACGAACCCGACGGCGCCCTCGGACGAGACGGGCGTCCCGACCGCGTGCTCCGCGAGCGTCGAGCCGTCCGTCCGGTCCAGGACGCTGAACCCCCTGGTGGTGCTGACCAGCAGGCGGTCGCCGTCGTGATCGACGACGTCGCGAGCGCCGGCGACGGCGACCGTCCAGCTGCCGCCACCCGCCGCGACCGTCCATCGGGACCAGCCGACGACGGCGCCGAGGACCAGCACCATCGCGAGAACGACGACCAGGACCACGCGCCGGACGCCGCTCGCCCTCATGGTCGTCACGATAGACGCAGCGGGTGACCTCTCCGCAAGACTGCCGAGCCGCTCACCGCACCCGTCCCCGCGGCCGCAGCACGAGGACGCCGCTGTCGCTGCGCGGCGGCGGCCGGAACGCGCTCGCCGGCACGTACAGGCCCGCCGCGGCGGTGAAGCCGCGCGGAGGGTCGGCGAGGTAGCGCCGCACCTGCCAGGCGGGCAGCACGAGGTCCGCCCGGACCAGTCGCGAGCCGCGCACCGTGATCCGCCGGACCAGCTGCGCGGCGACCGCATAGGGCGGGTTCGCCACCACGCGGAACGGGCGGCGCGGCAGCGGGACGGCGAGGAGGTCGTCCTCGAGGACCGTCACGTCGTCGGGCGCGCGGGCCCGCAGCCCGGCCGCGCGACCGGCGTGCCGCTCCACGGCCACGACCCGGCAGCGACGCTCGACGAGCGGCAGGGTCAGCGCTCCTCGTCCGGCCCCCAGGTCGAGGACGAGGTCGCCGCGGTCCGCACCGGAGGACGCGACCACGCGTCGCGCCCAGCGGGCGCTCAGCTCATGCGCTCCCCAGCGGGGCTGCCTGCTCGAAGCGGCACCATGTGCCGAGGTCCCTGCCCCGCGCACGACGCACCATCACCATGATCATGGCCCGACCGTAGGTCGTCCGGCTCGGCGGGCTCAACCCCATTCTGTCGCGGTCCGGCGTCCCGCTCGACGGGCGGCGGCGTCCCAGACGTGCTACCACGTCCTCGTGGCAACGGACTCCGACCGGCGAGGCCCCTTCCTGCCCTCCCGTGAGGAGGTCCGGCGACAGGGTGCGCTGCTCCGTGCCTGGGCGGACCACCCGCGGGTGGCCATGGCGGTGCGCGCGGCGCTGGCGGCGGCGATCGCCTGGTGGCTCGCGCGGCTGCTGCCCGACCCGGCCGCCGAGTACCCGTTCTACGCCCCGCTCGGCGCCGTCGTCGCGACCACGTTCACGCTGGCCGGCTCGGTCCGCGAGTCGCTGCAGGCGGTCGCGGCGATCGCCATCGGGGGCGCCATCGCGCACGCCGCCGACTTCGTCGGGTCCGAGGACAATCCCGTGACCGTGGCGGTCGTGGTGGCGGTCGGTGTGCTCCTCGCGGGCTGGCGCCGGCTCGGCGCGATGGCCAGCTGGACCACGACCGGGGCGTTGTTCACCCTCGTCATCGGGGGTGGCGAGACGTTCTACATCGGCGTCTTCGCCGGCCTGGTCCTGCTCGGCGGCGCCGTCGGCATCGCGATCAACGCCGTCTTCCCGCCGCTGCCCCTCGCCCCCGCGGTGCAGGCGGTCCAGCACGTGCGGTCCTCGCTCGCGAACCAGGTCCACGACCTCGCCGAGGCCCTGGCGCAGAACGAGCCGCTCGACGACGAGGAGTGGCGGCGGCGCCAGCACAACCTCGAGCCCCAGCGTTCCCGGATGCGGGCCGCCCTCGACACTGCCAGTGAAGCCCGGCAGGGGAACATCCGTGCCCGCCGTCACCGGGAGGCGCTCGACGAGCTCGTGCGGCACGGCCGGGGCCTGGACCGGGTGGCGCTGCTCGTGCAGGACCTCGTCGACCTGCTCAGCATGCACGAACGGCCTGACTACGAGATGGTCGCGCTCGGTCCCGACCTGCGGCCCGCGGCGGCGGATATGGTCGGTGGGCTGGAGCGGGTCGTCCGAGGCGACGGCACGGACACGGCCCCCGAGGCGGTCAAGGAGGCCCGGGACGCGCTGGCTCGGTTCGTCGAGCACCTCGACGCGTCACGGATCGAGCGGGTGGGCGGCGGCACGATGGCTGCGACGGCGCTGGCGGTCAGCATCGCCCGGGCCCTCACCGAGCTCGAGGCCATCCCGCCACCGCAGGACGTCACTCGGGCACGGCGACCTCGGGACGGCCACGACGACCGCCCCGCGCGGTGACGCCCGGCCCGGCCGTGCCGGACGGTCGCTCCCCATGACCCGCGGGGCGGTGCGTCGACGCGCCGCTCCTCGAGCACGTCCGGACACGGCTCAGGGCCTCACCGCAGCATCACGACGTCACCGTCGTCCGTGACGACGACGGCCTCACCGGCACCGAGCACCCGGGCACCGTTGACGCCCGCACCGCCGAGGAAGAACGTCCCGGCCCGCGCCCCGGACTCGTCGTGGAGCATCACGGCCCCACCGACGGCGCCGCCGACGAAGCGGTCCCACGGCCCGGGCCGGTCCCGCACGACGACGCCGTCGACGCCGACAGCCAGGATCTCGCCCCCACCCCGCCACTCGTGGGTCCAGCGCACCTCGCCGGTAGCCGCGTCGTAGACCTCGAGACCGCCCGGCAACCCCAGGACGAGCCACCGGTGCGCCTGCGCGACGCCGGCCTGCTGGCGGAGCTGCTCCTCGAACCGGTCGTCCACGGGCAGCTCCCGGATCTCGCCGGAGGTCAGGTCGAGGCTCCACGTCCGCGCGCGGCTCTCGACGAAGGCGAACCGTCCTCGCCCCGCCACGGCGTCGCACCAGTCGGGCGGGCCGGCGTGGGGCCAGTCCACATCGACCGGCCCGTCGGCACGGACGACGGTCATGTCGCACCCGTCCTCGACGGCGACCGCCGCCTCGGCACCGATCCCGATCCAGCCGTTGCCGGCCCGCTCGTAGTGCTGCGCGCCGTCCGCCGTGCCGAAGGCGAGTCCGCGCCGCTCGGGTTCCAGCAGGTCCACACCCAGCACCGCGGCGACCGGCTCCCCGATGGGACTCGTCTCCAGATCCGGCGCGATGGGGCGGTCGATGCTCCAGACGCGCTCGCCGGTCCGGGTGTCGTGGCCGACGATGTCGTCCGCCCCCGAGTCGTGCACCACGACGGTCCGCCGTGCCGGGTCGACGCCGGCGTACCAGAGCGAGCGTGCCGTACCCGGAAGCCGCCAGCGCCACGTGCCGTCGCCGGCAAGGACGCCGAGCACGGACTCCCCGGCGACGAGCACGCCGCCGTCGACCAGCGCGACGTCCGAGCCGGTCTGGTCCCACGGACCGTCCATCGTGTGCTCCGCGAGGACGCTTCCGTCGCTCCGCGCGAGTATCGCGAAGCCGGTCTCCGTGGCCAGCAGCAGGCGTGAGCGGTCGTGGTCGACGACCAGCGCGTCGTCGCCGGCGACAGGTGAGAACTCGTCGACCTGGGTGACCCACGCCGCGTCTCCGTCGGCCACCCGCCACCGCGCCCAGGCCACGACACACGCGATCACGACCACGACGGCGACCACGACGGCCACCACCACCACGCCTCGGCGCCGAGCCCACGCCGGCCCGGAAACGGTCATCGCAGCATCGCCACCTCGCCGTTCTCCAGCGCGACGACGGCCTGCTCCCCGTCGAGCACCCTCACGGACTCCGTGGGTACGCGTGGGTACAGCGCACCGACGGCCTCGCCCCGCGACGTCCACAGCTCGAGCTCGTACCCCGTGGCGCCACCGGCTGTGCGCTGCCACCAGCCCGGCCGGTCCCGGGTGACGAGCGCTTCGGGACCAACGTCGGGGATGTCGACGAGATCGGTCGGCTCGGGGCCCGGCGAGGTCCAGGTGCGGTCGGGTTCGGTGTTCTGGCTCGTCCATGCCCGGGTCCAGAGTGACTCCCCCGTCCGGCCGTCGTGCACGGTGAAGCCGTCGTCGTGCTCCGCGGGGAACCAACCCCACGGCTCGCGCCAGTTGAGGTTCTGCCACAGGTCGAGCCCGGTGACGCCCAGATCGGCGACCGCGCCGGTCCTGACGTCCAGTGCGTAGACGCGTTCGACCGGTCCGCCGGTCTCCACCACGTAGGCGCGCCGCCCCGAGGGTGGCACGAGCCCGCACGTCTCCGGCACCGTGACCTCGCCCCAGTCCACGGGCACCTCGGTGCCCCGGTGGAAGAGCTCGACGTCGCAGTCCTCGCCGGTGAGGGTCAGGACGGCCTCCGGACCGACGCCGACGGACCCGTCGGCCAGCCTGGTCTCGGCGAGCACCTGACCGCCCGCGGCGTCGATCAGGCTGAGGACCGGGGAGTCGGCGGAGCGCATCACCGCAAGGACGCTCGTGTCCAGCAGCGTCGCCGACGAGACCTCCGCGACGAAGTCCGGGTTGTTCCACACCCGTCCCTCGTCGTGCGGGAGCACCCACGCCTCCTCGCCCGTGGCGGTGTCGAGACCGCGGATCCGGCCGGACTGAGGGGCGTTGAGGACCACTCGCGAACGTCTCGGATCCACCCCGACCACGAACTGGCGCTCGTCGACGCGCTCCTGCCAGAGCCACCTGCCGTCCTCGCCGACGACGCCGATCATGGCGAAGTCCCGCCGGGGGAACGTGCTGACCAGGACTCCCTGGTCGACCAGGGCCAGCACGTTGCCGGCGGGCTCGAACAGCTCGGGCTCCCACGCCTCGTCGATCCGCCGCTCCTGCAGCACGCTGCCGTCCGCGCGAGAGAGGAGGGCGAAGCCGGTCCGCGTGTCGAGGAGCACCCGTTCGGCGTCATGGTCCTCGACCCCGCGCACACCGTCGACCCGTGTGGTCCACGCCGCCTCACCGCCTGCGACCCGCCAGCGCTCCACGGCGATCACGCCGACCGCCGCGGCGACCAGCACCACCACGGTGGCGAGCGCCCACCACCGCCGTCGCCGGACGCCCTGCGGCCCCCGCCGTCCTTCCTCGGACGCTCCAGCCATCCCGAGACACCCTAGCCACCGAGGCTCGCCGTGACGGCCGCCTGCCCGCGGCGATCACGTCCGCAGGTGGCCGTCGCCCTCGACGATCCAGGTGGTGGTGGTGAGCTCCGCGAGTCCCATCGGGCCCCGGGCGTGCAGCTTCTGGGTCGAGATGCCGATTTCGGCGCCGAGGCCGAGCTGGCCGCCGTCGGTGAACCGCGAGGACGCGTTCACGATCAGGGCGGCCGCGTCAAGCTCGGTGGTGAACCGCCGGACGGCACGGGTGTCGGTGGCGCAGATGACCTCGGTGTGGCCGGAGGAGAAGCGCCGGATGTGCTCGAGCGCCTGGTCGAGGGAGTCGACCACCTTCACCGCGAGGTCCAGCGACAGGTACTCGGTCGCCCAGTCAGCCTCCGTGGCCGCCTCGAACCGCAGCCCCGACGGCGCGGCCGCCCGCGTCTCGTCGTCACCGTGGACCGTGACGCCCGCCTCGCCGAGCGTCGCGAGGACCGCGGGCAGGAACGACGGCGCGACGTCGCGGTGGACCAGCAGCGTCTCGGCCGCGTTGCACACGCCGGTGCGCTGGGTCTTCGAGTTCACCACGATCGGCACCGCCTGGGCGACGTCGGCGCTGGCGTCGACGTACACGTGGCAGTTCCCGACCCCGGTCTCGATGACCGGCACCAAGGACTCGCGCACGACGGTCTGGATGAGGTCGGCCCCGCCACGCGGGACGAGCACGTCGACCAGGCCGCGGGCGCGCATGAGCTCGACCGCGCCGGCCCGACCGTGGGCGTCGACGGACTGCACGAGCTCGCGGGGGAGCCCCTGCCCGGCGAGCGCGTCGCCGAGCACCGCGATGATCGCCTCGTTCGAGCGCGCCGCAGCCGAGCCGCCCCGCAGCAGGACGGCGTTCCCGGACTTCAGGGCCAGACCCGCGGCGTCCACCGTGACGTTCGGCCGGGCCTCGTAGATCATCCCGACCACGCCCATCGGCACCCGCACCTGCCGCAGACGGAGGCCGTTGGGCAGTGTCGAGCCGCGGACGACCTCGCCGACCGGGTCCGGCAGGGCGGCGAGCTCGCGCAGGGCGTCGGCGATGCCGGCGATCCGCTCCTTGTCGAGCTCGAGGCGGTCCAGCAGCGACTCGGCCATCCCGCCGGCCCGTCCCCGCTCGAGGTCCTCGGCGTTCGCGGCCACGACCCGGGGCGCCTCCGCGACCAGGGCGTCGGCCATGGCGTGCAGCGCCGCGTCCTTGGTGGCGCGGGTGGCGGTCGCGAGCGACCGCGAGGCGGTCTTGGCCGCCCGGGCGAGCGTGGCGACGGCCTCGGCGACCGACGTCGCGCCGTCGGCGGTGATCTGCGTCATGCGATCAGCGTAGACAGGCGGCGCCGCGCCGGTGGGGCTGCGACCGCACCGGTGGCCGGGAATGATCGCGAGCCACGGACGTTGCACCAGCAGAGACCACGCCATCGACACGGAAGAGGAAGCATGGCGACCAAGAACATCACCACCGAGGAGTTCGAGCCCACGGTCAGCGCCGAGGGCATCACGCTCGTCGACTTCTGGGCGGACTGGTGCGGACCGTGCAAGCAGTTCGCACCCATCTACGAGCGCGCCTCCGAGGCCAACCCGGACATCACCTTCGCGAAGGTGGACACCGAGGCCGAGCAGGGTCTGGCGGCACAGCTCCAGATCAGCGCGATCCCCACGCTCATGGCGTTCCGGGACGGGATCATGGTCTTCAACCAGGCCGGTGCCCTGCCCGCGAAGAGCCTGGACCAGCTGCTCGACGCGGTGAAGGACCTCGACATGGACGAGGTCCGCAAGCAGGTGGCGGAGAACCAGGCCGGTCAGGCCTGACGCCGGGAGGCCGGCTGGGCTCAGGCGGACGCCTTCGCGCGCCGTCTGTGCTCGGCCACCTTGTGCCGGTTCAGGCACCCGCTGGAGCAGAAGAGCTTCCGGCCCGACGGCGAGAGGTCGGCGAACGCGTCGGCGCACCGGATCCCCTTGCAGGTCCCGAGCCGCTCGGCGCCGCGCGTGTGCAGGAAGTCCAGCAGCGCCACCCCGAGCGCGGCACGCAGCGCGTCGGCCGCGTCGGCGACCTCCCACTCAATCCCGCACTCGGGGGTGCAGGTGGGGGTCGGTGACGCGGGCGCAAGCAGGGCGTTGACGCGGTCCGCCACGTCGCCGCCCTCGTGCGCCGCGGCGAAGACCTGGTACGCCTCGTCGGCCAGCGCCTGCAGGTGCTCGAGCTCGGTTCCCGGGAACCGCTCCGCGTTGTCGGCCATGACCGCGGACAGGGCCGGATACCCCTCGCCCTGGTCCTGCGCGGTGGCCCGCGGCACCCGCCCGTAGGTGTTGACGAGCTCGAGCACGTCGGCCATCTCGACCCTGGGGACCGTCACCATGCGACCAGTGTAACCATACGGTCCCCGTTTACCGGTTATCCACCGGGTCGCAGGCTCGGGTTCGGCCGGCACCTCACGGTGACCGTAGGCTCCATCCATGCCCTTCCCCGAGCGCTCCGGCGGCGTCTCCCCGGAGGCCCGCCGGGCCAGGGCGGCCGTCTCCGCCGTGTTCCTGACCAACGGCGCGCTCTTCGCGAACCTGGTCCCGCGCTACCCGGAGATCAAGGCGTCGCTGGAGCTCAGCGACGCAACCTACGGCACGGCCCTGGCCGCGAACCCGCTCGGGGCACTGCTGGCGGGATTCCTCGCCCCGCTGCTCATCGGCCGGTTCCGGTCCGCGCGGGTCGCCACGCTCGGCATCGTCGTGCTCGCGCTCGCCATACTGAGCATCTCCCTGGCCCCCGCGCTGGCCGTCCTCGTGGTCGTGCTCGCCCTGGCCGGGGCCACCGACGCGGTCGTGGACGTGGCGCAGAACGCGCACGGCCTGCGCGTCCAGCGCCTCTACCGGCGCTCGATCGTCAACGCCTTTCACGGGCTCTGGAGCATCGGGGCGGTGGTCGGCGGCCTCATGGGCTCGGTGGCCGCGGGCCTCGCGGTGCCGCTGCCGTTGCACATCGGCTGCTCGGCCGCGATCTTCGCCACCGTGGCGATCGTCGCGCTGCGGTCCATGCTGCCGGGCCCGGAGGACGCCGAGCGGGTCAGCCCGACGCCTGACCCGAACGCCTCGGCCGCCCCTCCTCCGCGTCGGTTCCACGCCGCCCGGGCGATCGTCGTGGCGCTGGCGCTGATGGGCCTGATCGGGATCTGCGGCTCCTTCGTGGAGGACGTCGGGGCGTCGTGGGCGGCGCTCTACCTCGGTCGTGACCTCGGCGCCGACGGCGCGACGGCGGGCCTCGGCTTCGTGGCGCTCAACGTCGCGATGACCCTCGGCCGGCTGACCGGCGACCGGTTCGTCGACCGCTTCGGCCAGGCCGTCGTCGCGCGGGCCGGGGGGCTGCTGATCTTCGCCGGCATGGGGCTGGCCGTCGCCGTCCCCAGCGTCCCGCTGACCATCCTCGGCCTGGCCGCGTCGGGCCTCGGCGCGTCGACCCTGATCCCGGCCGCCATGCACGCGGGTGACGAGCTCGACGGCCCCCCGCCGGGCGTCGGGCTCACGGTCATCAACATCGCCATGCGTGCCGGGTTCCTCGTCTCCCCCGCCCTGGTCGGCCTGGTCGCCGAGGCGACCTCCCTCCGCGTGGGACTCGGGCTCGCCGCCGCCGGCGGGCTGCTCACCGTGGCCTGCGCCCGGGTGCTCGGCGGACGACGCCCGCGCGCCCATCTGTGAGCACACCCGGTCCTGGATGCCCGCCGGAGCCCGGACGGCGCTGCCAGGAGCAGCGCGACGACGCCCATGTCAGTGGTCGGTGATGGAGTGGGTCACGTGATCGGGAGCGGGCAGCAGCCACCTGTCTGTAACCGGAACCGCATTGACAGTAGGTTACGGCCAGCGTAACCTCAATCACACGTTTAACCCGTTACATGCGGTGCCGCTGCGGTGTCGCACCACACCACCTCGAGGGCCACGAGAACGAAGGACACGGACGTGAATCCCTACATCGGCGAGACGCACGACGTTCTCGCTCGCATCCATCACGAAGAGCTTCTGACCCGCGCCGCCGAGATCCACCAGATCCGCGAGCTGCGCCGGGCGAACCGGCAGGAACGTGCCGCCCGGCGCCGGCAGCGTCGTGCCGGCCTGCTCTGAGTAGACCGACCGTCGGCTTCCCCGGCCGAACGGTCCTCCCCAGAGGCCTGACCGTCCCACCATCCGCCACGGGACGGTCAGGCCTCTGCCCTTGCGGGCAAAGCGGGTCGCCCGGGTTCAGGCCCGACTCGCCCGGTCCGTGCGCGGCCCACTGGGTCAGGCGTCCGCGCGGTCCGGCGACGAGGCCGCCGGCCCGCCCGGGCGCGGGTCGACGTCGGCCGGTGTCTTGTCCGGCCGCCAGCCGCGCCAGCGCGGGTGCCACATGCGGCCGTCCTTGGTCCAGGAGGCGAGCTCCACCTCCGCCACCCGGTCCGGCACCACCCAGCGGGCGTCGCGCGCGTCGAGGCGCGGGACGTCGTCGACGGGCGCGGCGGACCGCTCGCGCTCCTCCAGCTCGCGCCGCCAGCGCACGGCCTCGTCGTGGCTGAAGCCCGTCCCGACCCGCCCCGCGTAGCTGAGCGCGCCGCCCTCGCCCGGTACGGCGAGGAGGAGCGAGCCGACGGCGCCCTCACGGTTCCCCCGGCCGGGTCGCCAGCCGATGACGACGGCGTCGTGCGTGACGGTGTGCTTGATCTTGATCCAGGCCCGCGAGCGCCGTCCGACGGCGTACCGGGAATCGCGCCGCTTGGCCACCACGCCCTCCAGCCCCCACCGGCGCGACGCCGCCAGTGCCGCGTCGACGTCGCCGTCGAAGGCGTCCGGGACCGCCACCCGTGGATGGGCGTCCTCGTCGACGACCGTGCGAAGCAGCTCGCGACGCCGGTCGTAGGTCTCCCGGACGGTGGAGGTGCCGTCGACCTCCAGGACGTCGAAGAGCATGAGGTGGACCGGCGCGTCCCGCACACCGCGGGCGATGTCCGCCTCGCGAGTGTGGTTGAACCGCTGCTGCAGCCGGCTGAAGCTCGGCCTGCCCCGGCCGTCCAGGGCGACGATCTCCCCGTCGAGGACCGCGGAGCCGACGCCGCGCAGGCAGGCGCCGACGTCGGCGAGCTCGGGGTACAGGGCCGTGACGTCGTTGCCGGTGCGGCTGACCAGCCGGACCGCCCCCTCGTCCAGCAGCACCACCGCCCGGACACCGTCCCACTTCATCTCCAGGGACCAGTCGAGGTCGGGCAGGAGGTCGCGCTCCTCCCCCGCCGTCGCGAGCATGGGCGAGGGAGCCGGTCTCCGCGCGCCGGCACCCGCAACGCCGGCACCCGCAACGCCGGCACCCGCAGCGTCGGCACCCGAGGTCGCACCGCGGGACCGCGGACGCGCGTCCTGCCGTGGGACCTCGCGCGCATCGTGCGACCTCGCGCGGCCGGTCGTGCCCGACCCCGTGCGCCGGCGGTCACGACCCGACACCGTGCGCCCGACCCGACTGCCCTCCATGAGATGGATCAGCCAGTTCTTCTCGTCGTTCTCGCCCCGTCCGCCGGTGTGGATCAGGGCGACCTTCGCCTCCCGGCCGGGACCGTCCGGCCCCGCCAACCCGCCGTCCTCCTGGCCGGTGAGGGTGACGATGACCTCCTTCCCCTCCCGCCACTTCTCCACCTCGTAGGTGCCGGTGTCCCAGATGGTCATCTCGCCGCCGCCGTACTCGCCGGCAGGGATGGTGCCGGAGAAGGTGAGGTACTCCATCGGGTGGTCCTCTGTGTGCACCGCGAGGTGGTTGGTGCCGTCGGTGGGGATGTTCTTCGGCACGGCCCACGAGACGAGGACCCCGCGGTGCGCCAGCCGGAGGTCCCAGTGCAGCCGCGTGGCGTGGTGCTCCTGGATCACGAAGGCGCGACCGGCGCCCGCCTGCTCGCCCGCCGGTCCAAGCGGGTCCGGCACGGGCTCGGGTGTCCGGCCGGCGTCACGCATCGAGGAGTAGGTGCTCAGCGCCTGCTGCCCGTACATCGCGGCCATCGGGTCGCCGCGCCGGCGCACCAGGTCCAGCACCTCGGTGAACTCGAGGTGGCGCAGCCCCGGGTCGTCGAGCTCCTCCCACGTCCGCGGCACCGCGACCGTGGGATGCGGGCGCCCACGCAGCGAGTAGGGGGCGATCGTCGTCTTGGAGGCGCTGTTCTGGGACCAGTCGATGAGCACCTTGCCGGTGCGCAGCGTCTTCTTCATGTCGGAGACCACCAGGTCGGGATGGTCCGCCTCCAGGGCGCGGGCGAGCTCGTGCGCCACGGCGCTGATGTCCTCGGAGGTGTGCGTGCCGTCGAGGCCCGCGTACAGGTGGATGCCCTTCGACCCGGAGGTGACCGGCACCGGCTCCAGCCCCATCCCCTGCAGCACCGGCCGCACGAGCCGGGCCACCTCGGCACACTCCGGCAGCCCTGCACCCGGCCCCGGGTCCAGGTCGAGGACGATCCGGTCGGGGTTGCGTCGCCGCCCGTCACTGCCGAAGCGCCACTGCGGGACGTGGATCTCCAGGGCCGCGACCTGACCGAGCCACGCCAGCGTCGCGGCGTCGTCGGCGATCGGGTAGGTCTTCGGTCCTCCCGAGTGCTCGATGTCCCCCCGCACCACCCACGAGGGTGCCGACGGCTCCAGGTCCTTGATGAAGAAGAACTGGCCGGGCTCGGAGTCCGTCCCCACGCCGTCGGGCCAACGCTTGCGCGTGGCGGGCCGCCCGGCCGCGTGCGGGATCATCACCGGGGCGATCTCGGCAAGGTAGGCGAGCACCTCCGCCTTGGTGGTCCCCGTCTGCGGGTAGAGCACCTTCGTGAGGTTGCTGACGCGCAGCCGTCGACCGTCGATCTGCACGGTCTCGGGCTGCTCGGTCCTCGCCATGGAGCCATCGTCGCGCACCACGGCGGCCCTCGCCCGGATCGTCGTGGCGCCGCCCCGGGGAACGTTGCAGTTTCGCATCGTGGGACACTGGTTGACCTGCGCGGCTCGGACCGTCGACCGCGCGTGTGTTAGACAAGGTGCCCACCGAGGCACGAGAGCCTCGGCACCGGGCACCTCGGTGTGCCCCTGGATCAGAAGAGGACCCTCACCATGGCACTTGCTGGAAAGCGCCGTCGTGCCGGGAGCATGGTCGGTGCCGCCGCGGCGCTCGGCCTCGTCCTGGCCGCCTGCGCGGACACCGAGAACATCGACGGCGGAGGCGACGGTGGCGGCGCAGGCGGTGGTGCCGGTGGCGTCATCACCGCCGGGACCACCGACACCGTGACGAACCTCGACCCTGCCGGCGCCTACGACAACGGCACCTCGCAGGTGCACGCCCAGGTCTTCGGCTACCTCATGAACACCCCGTACGGCAGCTCCGAGGTGGAGCCGGACCTGGCGGAGTCCGCGGAGTTCACCTCCCCCACGGAGTACACCGTGACGCTGCGCGAGGGCCTGACCTTCGCCAACGGGAACGAGCTGACCGCCTCGGACGTGAAGTTCAGCTTCGACCGGCAGGTCGGCATCGCGCACGCGAACGGCCCCTCCTCGCTGCTGTACAACCTCGAGGAGGTCGAGGTCGTCGACGACCTGACGGTGACCTTCCACCTGGGCAGCGAGAACGACCAGGTCTTCCCGCAGATCCTGTCCTCCCCCGCCGGCCCGATCGTCGACGAGGAGGTCTTCTCGGCCGACGGGCTGACCCCCGCCCAGGAGATCGTGGACAACGAGGGCTTCTCCGGCCCGTACACGATCACCGACTACAGCGAGAACGAGCTGATCCAGTTCGCCCCGGCGGACGGGTACGGCGGCATCCTCGGCCCGGTCGAGAACGCCGGCGTCTCCCTGACCTACTACACGGACGAGACCTCGATGAAGCTCGCCGTGCAGCAGGGTGACATCGACGTGGCCCACCGCTCGCTCAGCCCCACCGACCTCGAGGACCTCTCGGGCAACGAGAACCTCACGGTCCACGAGGGCCCGGGCGGCGAGATCCGCTACATCGTCTTCAACTTCAACACCCAGCCGTACGGCGCCGAGACCGAGCAGGCCGACCCCGAGCGGGCGCTGGCCGTGCGCCAGGCGGTCGCCCACCTCATCGACCGTGAGGCGCTGTCGGAGGAGATCTACGCCGGCACCTACACCCCGCTGTACTCCTACGTCCCCGAGGGGCTGACCGGCGCCGTCGAGCCGCTGCGCGAGATGTACGGCGACGGCGAGGGCGGTCCGGACCCGGACGCGGCCCGCCAGGCCCTGGAGGACGCCGGGGTCGAGACCCCCGTGCAGCTCGACCTGCAGTACAACTCCGACCACTACGGCAACTCCTCCGACGAGGAGTACGCCATGATCGAGAGCCAGCTGGAGGCCGACGGGCTGTTCGAGGTCAACCTCGCCCAGACGCTGTGGGACACCTACTCCCAGGAGCGGACCCAGGACCTCTACCCGGCGTACCAGCTGGGCTGGTTCCCGGACTACTCCGACGCCGACAACTACCTGACGCCGTTCTTCACGGACGAGACGTTCCTCCTCAACCACTACGACGACGCCGAGGCCAACGAGCTGATCCGGCAGCAGGCGGTCGCCACGGACGAGGCGGAGCGCACCGCGCTCATCGAGCAGGCGCAGGAGGCGGTCGCGGAGGACCTCTCGACGATCCCGTTCCTGCAGGGCGCCCAGATCGCCGTCGCGCAGAACGACGTCGAGGGCGTCACTCTGGACAGCTCGTTCAAGTTCCGGTTCGCCCCGCTGCACCGCTGAGCGACCGCATCGGCGAGACCTCGGGGGAACGGGACGGCGCGTCCGGCGGCGTCCCGTTCCCTCGGCCGGGCAGGACGGCCCGGCTCACCACCATGCGAAGGAGTCATCTGCGTTGACGATCGCCGACGACCGGACGGTCGGGGGCACGAAGGCCCGCGTCCCGGGCTCGGGCCTGGGCCGGTACGTCCTCGTCCGGTTCCTGCTCATCATCCCGACCGTCTTCATCCTCGTCACGCTCGTGTTCTTCGTCATGCGGGTGGTCGGGGACCCGATCACCGCGTCGGTGGGTGGACGACTGACCCCGGCCCAGCTCCAGGAGCGGCTGCACGCGGCCGGGTACGACCGCCCCCTGCTCGTGCAGTACGCCGAGTACCTCGGGCAGGTGTTCACCGGTGACTTCGGTCGGTCGGTCACCGACAACCGGGCGATCACCGAGATCCTCGTGGAGTACGGCACCGCGACCCTCGAGCTGGTGCTCTTCGCGCTGGTCGTCGCGTTCGTGGTCGGCGTCCCCCTGGGCATGCTCGCCGCCTACCTGCGCGACCGGTGGCCGGACGCGGTCCTGCGGATCTTCGCGATCCTCTGCTACGCGACGCCGGTGTTCTTCGCCGGCCTCCTGCTCAAGCTCGTCTTCGCGGTCTGGCTCGGGTGGCTCCCCCTCTCCGGACGCGCGAGCCCCGAGGTCCAGCTCGTGCTCGACCAGATCGCCGGGTCCAGCGGCATCAACATCCTCGACGCCCTGCGCACGGGCCGGTGGGACCTCATCTCCGACGTGCTGGCGCACGCGGCCCTGCCCGCGCTCGCACTCGGGCTGCTGACCGCGGGCGTCTTCCTGCGGCTCGTCCGCACCAACCTCATCGGCACGCTCGGCCGGGAGTACGTCGACGCCGCCAGGTCACGCGGCGTCGCCGAGTCACGCCTCGTCCGCAAGCACGCCTACAAGCCCGCTCTCATCCCGATCGTCACGGTCATGGGTCTGCAGATCGCCATGATGCTCGGCGGCGCGGTCCTCACCGAGACGACGTTCGAGTGGCGGGGCCTGGGCTTCCAGCTCACGCAGTACCTCGGTGCCCGCGACTTCGTCGCGGTCCAGGGCATCGTGGCGCTGCTCGCCGTCGTCGTGGCGGTCACGAACTTCGTCGTCGACGTCATCGCGGCACTCATCGACCCGAGGGTGAGGTACTGATGGCCGAGACCGTCACCGACACCACCGAGGCGACCGTCGCCCACGGCGGCTCCACCGAGGCCCGGTGGAAGCGCCTGCCCCTGATCTGGCAGCTGCGCCAGTCCGTCGGGCTGCAGCGCGGCATGCTCATCACGGGGCTGGCCATCTGCCTGGGGTTCGCCGCGCTCGCTCTGCTCGCGCCGGTCATCTCTCCGTACCGGTTCAACCAGCTCTCCGGCGACGCCGGCAACTTCGCCCGGCAGGCCGCTCCCGGCGAGGGCCACGTCTGGGGCACCACCGTCGGTGGGTACGACGTCCTCTCCCGGGTGATCTGGGGGTCCCAGACCGCGCTGTCCACGGTGATCATCGCCGTCGCCGCCTCGATGTTCCTCGGCGTGCTGCTCGGACTGATCTCCGGCTACCTCGGTGGCTGGCTGGACCGCCTGCTGGTGACGATCGCCGACGCCATCTACGCCTTCCCCACGCTGCTGCTGGCCATCGTCATCTCGATCGTGATCTCCGGCGGCCAGTCCTCGAAGTGGGGCGGCATCGTCGCTGCGGCACTGTCCATCACGGTGGTCTTCGTGCCGCAGTACTTCCGTGTGGTGCGGGCCGAGACGGTCCGGCTCAAGGCCGAGCCGTTCGTGGAGTCGGCGCAGGTCATCGGGACCTCGACGTCGCGGATCCTGTTCCGGCACGTGCTGCGCAACGCCACCCGGTCGCTGCCGCTCATCGTGACGCTCAACGCCTCCGAGGCCATCCTCACCCTGGCCGGCCTGGGCTTCCTGGGCTTCGGCATCAACCCCACCGCGGGGGCGGAGTGGGGCTACGACCTCAACCGTGCGGTCGCGGACGTCGCCTCGGGCATCTGGTGGACCGGTGTGTTCCCGGGCCTGGCGATCGTCCTGCTCGTGCTCGGCGCGACCCTCGTCGGGGAGAGCCTCAACGACCTGTCCGACCCGCGCCTGCGGATCCGCCGGAGGGTCACCGGAGGCGTCACGATCGTCGCGCCCGCGGCGGCCGGGGCCGACGGCGACACGACCGGCGAGGCGACGGCGGAGGACCCGAGTTTCGGAGGTGCCCGATGACCGGCACGCATCACCCCGCGGCGGGCGGAACGGCGCGCGAGAGCGTCGTGGACATCAAGGACCTGCACATCACCTTCGCCACCGACGCCGAGCCGGTGCGCGCCGTGGAGGGCGTGAGCCTCTCCGTCCGCCCGGGCGAGGTGCTCGCCGTCGTCGGTGAGTCCGGGTCCGGCAAGACCGTGACCGGCAAGTCCATCCTCGGGCTGCTCCCGGAGACCGCCACGGTCGACGGTGCGGTGCTGCTCGCCGGGCAGGACGTGGTCGCGCTCGACGCGGCCGAGCTGCGGCAGGTCCGCGGCCGCGACGTGGCCATGGTCTTTCAGGAGCCGTCCTCGGCCCTCAACCCCGTCTACACGGTCGGCTGGCAGATCTCGGAAGGCCTGCGCGCGCACGGCCAGCACTCCAAGAAGGAGGCGCGGGCGAAGGCGATCGAGATCCTCGGCCGGGTCGGCATCCCGGACCCCGAGGAGCGTGTGGACCACTACCCGCACCAGTTCTCCGGCGGCCAGAAGCAACGCATCGTCATCGCCATGGCACTCGTGCTCGGGCCGAAGGTGATCGTCGCCGACGAGCCGACGACGGCCCTGGACGTCACGGTGCAGGCCGAGATCCTCGACCTGCTGCGGCGGGTCCGGACCGAGTTCGGGACCGCCATCGTGCTGATCACGCACAACATGGGCGTCGTCGCCGACCTGGCCGACCGGGTCGCGGTGATGTACCGCGGGCAGGTGGTCGAGGAGGCCGACGCCCGGTCCCTGTTCTCCGCGCCGCGCCACGAGTACACCCGGGCGCTGCTGTCCGCCGTGCCGAGGCTCGGCGGGCGAGTCGCGGCCGAGGTCGCCGAGCCCCAGCCGGAACGAGTCACGGAGCCGACCGAGGAACGGACCGAGGCGCAGCTCCCCGAGCAGTCCCCGGGCGAGAGCACCCCGGTGGTGCGAGCACGCGACCTGGAGATCGTCTACCCCGGACGGCTGGGGCGGGCCGGGTTCCGTGCGGTGAACGGGGCGTCGTTCTCCATCGCGCCGGGCGAGGTCCTCGGCCTGGTCGGCGAGTCGGGTTCCGGGAAGACCACCATCGGTCGCGCCATCGCGGGCCTCACACGCGCGACCGGCGGCTCGCTCGAGGTCCTCGGGCACGAGATGGTCGGCTTCCGCGAGCGCACGTTCCGTCCTCTGCGGGCGCGGATCGGCTTCGTGTTCCAGGACCCGGCGACGTCGTTCAACCCGCTGCTGACGATCGCCGACTGCATCGCCGAGCCGCTGGTGGTCCACGGCCAGGAGCAGGACCCGCGCCGGATCCGCCGCCGGGTCGAGGAGCTGCTCGACGCCGTGCACCTGCCGCAGGCCTTCGGGGCGCGGTACCCGCACGAGCTGTCCGGCGGGCAGCGCCAGCGCGCCAGCCTCGCCCGTGCACTCGCGCTCGACCCCGAGCTGCTCGTCGCGGACGAGCCGACGTCGGCGCTGGACGTCTCGGTCCAGGCGCGGGTGCTCGAGGTCTTCACCGAGCTGCAGGAACGGCTGGGCTTCGCCACGCTCTTCATCAGCCACGACCTCGCCGTGGTCGGCATGCTCGCCCGGCGCATCGCGGTGCTCTACCGCGGCCAGCTCGTCGAGCTCGGCGAGAGCGCGCAGGTGCTGGCGGACCCGCAGGACGCCTACACCCAGCGCCTGCTGGCCTCGGTGCCGGTGCCGGACCCCGTCGAGCAGCAGCAGCGGCGGGAGGAGCTGGCGGCGCTGCGCGGCTGAGCCGGCCGGTCGCGATCCCGACCTGCGGGCGCGGGGCTGCTGTGGAAGCCTGGGCGCCCGAGAGCGTTGCCGCCGATGCGGCCGACCACCGCGGGTGTGAGGGGAGTCCGTGCGCCGATCGCGCAAGCAGGGGTTCGCCCTCGTCCTGGTGCTGATCATGCTCGCATCGGCCTGCAGCGCTCTGACGCCGCAGGATCGGAGCGGCCGCCTCGCGGACGGCACGCTCGTTGCCGGGCTGGCCCAGGAGCCCGCCGTGATGAACCCGTGGGTCAGCGAGGGGAACCTGCAGGCCACGCACACACTGACGCTGCCGATCCTGTACCCGCTGTGGCGCCTGACACCGGAGTTCGAGTACGAGCCGCTCCTGCTGGACGGCCAGCCGGAGGTCGAGCAGGACCCGTTCACGGTGACCTATCGACTCAAGGAGGAGGCCACGTGGAGCGACGGCGTCCCGATCACCGCTGAGGACATCCGGTTCACCCTGGAGACCTGCCTGAACGAGGACTACGCGATCGCGGTGCGCGCCGGCTGCCAGATGGTCGACATGGAGGCGTCGCGCATCGTCGACGACAAGACCTTCCGCATGGTGTTCAAGGAGCCCTACGCGCCGTGGCGCTCCCTGTTCAGCAACGCCGCCGGATCCATCCTGCCGGCGCACGTGCTGGAGGGTGAGGACTTCGACGAGGTCTGGGACGACGGCATCACGGTGTCCAGCGGCCCGCTGATGTTCGAGAGCTGGGACCGGGGGCAGCAGATGACGCTCAGGAGGAACGAGAACTTCTGGGGCGAGTCCACCCCCGGCTTCGACCGCTTCGTGCTGCGCTTCATCGAGGACTCCAGCGTGCAGGTCCAGGCGTTGCGCGGCGCGGAGATCGACATGCTCAGCTCCCAGCCGCAGACGGACCTCGTCGACCAGGTCCGCGAGCTCGAGGGCATCGAGCACGAGGTCACGTCCGGTGGCGTCTGGGAGTTCTTCGAGCTCAACCACGGCGTCGAGGGCCTCGGGGAGGAGCACGCCTTCGTGCGTGAGGCGATCGCGATGGGGATCAACCGCCGGGAGCTGGTCCGCGTCCTCATCGGCCCCATGAATCCCGCCGCCGAGCCCTTGCAGAGCATCGTCTACGTGAACGACCAGCCCGAGTACGAACCCGCCTTCGACCGGTGGTCCTTCGATCCCGATGGGGCTCGTGCCCTGCTGAGGGAGCACGGGTGCGTCACCGGCGAGGACGGGATCTTCGTCTGCGACGGCGTCCGCCTCTCGTTCGACTACGCCTACACCTCGGGCAACGAGCTCCGCGAGCTGCAGTTCGTGATCATCCAGGCGTACCTGCGCGACATCGGCATCGAGCTCACCTCCCAGACCCAGGACCCTGCCTCGTTCTTCGGGGAGCTGTGGCCCTCGGGGAGCGACGGCGCCTGGGAGCTGTTCAACCAGGCCTGGCTCAACACCGCGGATCCGAACCCGGCGCTGGAGTTCTGGGCGTGCGACGGTGCCATGAACTACCGGTCGTACTGCGACGAGGAGGTGGACCGGCTCGTCTCGGCCAGCCGCACCGAGCTCGACCCGCAGCGTCGCGCCGAGCTGCTCCACAGAGCGGACGCCATCATGGCCGACGAGCTTCCCGCGCTGCCGCTATACCAGAGCCCGGTCTTTCTCGCGTGGTCCCGCCAGATCGAAGGACCGCGCCCCAACCCCACCGACTGGGGTGCGTTCTGGAATGTCGAGGTCTGGGGCAGGCGATGACCGGCTACATCGTGCGGCGGGTCATCTACAGCGTCCCGGTGCTCTTCGCGGCGAGTGTCGTCGTCTTCTTCGGCATCTCCTCGATCGGTGACCCGCTGTCCCAGCTTCGCCGCTCCCCGAACGTCAGCGAGGCCACCATCCAGGCCACGGTGGAGGCCAAGCACCTCGACGAGCCGCTCCTGGTGCAGTACGGCTACTGGGTGCACGACGCCGTCACCAACGCCTTCGGGACGTCCACGTTCGGTCAGGCGATCTGGCCCGACCTCTCGCGCGCAGCAGTGAACACGTTGCAGCTCGTCGTCGCCGCCGAGCTGATCGCCCTGGTCGTCGCGGTGCCGATCGGAGTTGTCTGCGCCCGGCGCCAGTACAGCTGGTTGGACTACGGCCTGACGGGCCTGAGCTTCCTGGGCTACTCGATCCCCGTGTTCTGGTTCGCTCTGATCCTCCAGGTCCTCTTCACCAACCTCTACCTCGCCTCGGGCGTCCGGATCTTCTACACCTCCGGTCTGAGCTCGATCGATCCGGGGAGCGGCCTCCTCTTCCTCGTGGATCGGCTGCAGCACCTGGCGCTGCCGATCGCAGCGGTCGCGTACGTCAACGTCGCGGCCTACAGCCGCTACATGCGCAGCGAGATGCTGGAGGTGCTCAGCGCCCAGTATCTGCAGACCGCCCGCGCCAAGGGTGTGCTGGAGAAGGACGTCATGCGCCGTCACGCGCTCCGCAACGCGCTGGTCCCGATCGCCACGGTGGTCGGTCTGAACATCGGCCTGACGTTCGGTGGTTCGATCGTCGCGGAGACGGTGTTCAGCCTGGACGGCATGGGGTTGTTCTTCATCGAGTCTCTCGAGGAACGCGACGTCTACAGCGTCATGGCCTTCTTCATGGTGACGGCGGTCCTCGTGCTCATCGGGAACCTCCTCGCGGACCTCGCGTACGGGGTCCTCGATCCACGGAGCCGCGTATGAGCCGCGGAACGTCCCCGGAGCAGGACCTGCCCGTCCTGCAGTCCCAGGGCCAGCGAGCACTGCGCCGCTTCCTGCACCACCGCCTGGCCATGACCAGCCTGGTCGTGTTCGCGCTGATCGCCGTCGCGGCGTTCCTGGCCCCGTGGATCGCGCCGTACGCCTATGACGAGCTGGACCTGCAGAACGTCAGCCGACCCCCGACCGTCACCGACTATCACTTCTTCGGCACCGACAAGGTCGGACGGGACTACTTCAGCCGAGTCCTCCACGGCACGCGCACGTCGGTACAGGTGGCGATCCTGGTCGCCGTCATCTCCACGGTCATCGGCACGGTCGTCGGCGCCCTCGCGGGTTTCTACGGCGGCCTGGTGGACAACATCCTCATGCGCGTCGTCGACTTCATCATGACGTTGCCGTTCCTCGCGGTGGTGCTGGTCTTCGCCGCGTTCCTCGGTGGCGGCTCCCCCGTTCGGGTCGCGCTGATCCTCGGCGTCGTCATGTGGACCACCATCGCGCGGATCGTGCGCGGACAGTGCCTGAGCCTGCGCGAGGCGGAGTACGTCCAGGCAGGCCGGGTCCTCGGCGCGGGAGACCTGCGGCTGATCTTCCGGCACATGGTGCCCAACACGATGGGACCGATCATCGTCAACGCCACCCTCGTCGTCGCCCAGGCGATCCTCCTGGAATCGACGATGTCCTACCTCGGGTTCGGCATCGATCCGCCGACGCCGGCACTGGGCAAGCTGATCTCCGACGGCCAGAGCTCGATGCTCACGCAGTGGTGGCTGGTGGTCATGCCCGGCGTGACCATCGTCGTGCTGTCCCTCGCCGTGAACTTCATCGGCGACGGGCTGCGCGACGCCTTGGACCCGGAGTCCGGAAAGGGGGCAGACCGATGAGCGAACCGTTGCTGTCCGTCCAGGACCTGGTCACCGAGTTCGACACCCCGGACGGTGTGGTGCGGGCGGTGGACCACGTCAGCTTCGACGTCGGCCGCGGCGAGGTCGTCGGCGTGGTCGGCGAGTCCGGGTCGGGCAAGAGCGTCACGGCGATGTCCGTGCTCGGCCTCGTCCCGCCCCGCACCGGCCGGGTGGTGCAGGGCCGGGCGGTCTTCGACGGCAGGGACCTGCTGGCACTGCCGCCGGACGAGCTTCGCCGGCTCCGGGGCGACGAGCTCGCACTCGTCTTCCAGGACCCGATCACGTCACTGAACCCTGTCCTCACGGTGGGCCGGCAGATCGCCGAGGCGATCCGCACTCACCGCGACGTGACGAAGGGCGACGCGCATGCGACGGCGGTGGAGCTGCTCCGTGCGGTCGGCGTCGACGATCCCGAGCGCCGGGTGGACCAGTACCCGCACGAGTACTCCGGCGGGATGCGCCAACGGGTCATGATCGCCATGGCGGTCGCGAACCGGCCCAAGCTTCTCATCGCCGATGAGCCCACCACTGCCCTCGACGTCACGGTCCAGGCGCGCGTGCTCGAGCTTCTCGCCCGCACGCGGCAGGAGATGGAGGCCTCGATCATCCTCATCACCCACGACCTGGGCGTCATCGCCGAGATGGCGGACCGGGTGGTGGTCATGTACGCCGGCCGGGTCGTGGAGACCGGCGGGGTCCACGACATCTTCCGCGAGCCGCGGCACCCGTACACCCGGGGACTGCTGGCCAGTCGGCCCGGTCTCGAGCAGTCGGAGCAGCTGCCGGCGATCCCCGGCCAGGCACCGAGCCTGCTGAGCCTGCCCTCCGGCTGCCCCTTCCATCCGCGGTGCGACCAGTCCCACGGACGAGCCCCGTGCCGGCTGGAGGAGCCAGCCCTGCTCCCCGTCGAGGACGGCACCGCACGGCGCAGCAGTCGGTGCCACTACCACGAAGAGCTCGCGGGCGAACGGGACGAAGGCGCGAAGAGCAGGTCCGCGGAAGGCGGTGCGGACCGATGACCGGCTCCGACGTCATGCTGCGGGTGAGCGGGCTCGTGAAGGAGTTCCACGGCGCCGGACCGGGCCACCGCGCCGCTCGGACGACGCGCGCCGTCGACGGCGTCAGCTTTGAGATCCGTCAGGGGCAGACCCTCGGCCTGGTCGGCGAGTCGGGCTCGGGAAAGTCCACCGTCGCCCGCTGCATCGTCCGGCTCCTCCGGCCCACGTCCGGGACCGTCGAGTTCCGCGGCCACGACCTGGCGAGCCTGGGCAAGCGGCAGCTGCGCGGCGTGCGGCGTGACCTGCAGATGGTCTTCCAGGACCCCTACGCCTCGCTGGACCCGCGACTCACGGTCAACGAGATCGTCGCCGAGCCGTTGCGCATCCATGGCCGGTACCGACGCGGCGGGACCCGGCGGGTGCGGGAGCTGCTGGACATGGTGGGCCTGAGGCCCGAGCACGCCAACCGCTACCCGCACGAGTTCTCCGGTGGGCAGCGTCAACGGATCGGGATCGCCCGGGCCTTGGCCCTGGAACCGCGGCTGCTGGTGCTCGACGAACC
Organism: Georgenia alba; assembly: GCF_042665525.1. NCBI lineage: Bacteria > Bacillati > Actinomycetota > Actinomycetes > Allobogoriellales > Allobogoriellaceae > Georgenia > Georgenia alba. Next base: position 117,524 of record NZ_JBHTCQ010000002.1, on the reverse strand, counting down.
GGTCAGTGCTCTGGACGTCTCGATCCAGGCCCAGGTGATCAACCTCCTCCGGGAGCTGCAGGAGCGGCTCGGCCTCACCTACCTGTTCATCGCGCACGACCTGGACGTCGTGCGCCACATCTCCGACCACGTCGCCGTGATGCGCCGCGGACGCATCGTCGAGAACACCGACCGTCAGCGGCTCTTCGACGATCCGCAACACCCCTACACCCAGGCGCTGCTCTCCGCCGTCCCGATCAAAGACCCGTCACAACGCGGCACGAAGCAGCGCATCGTGCTGGACGACCAGGACTAGTCCGGCGACGTCACACCGCGAGCGCAAGGCGCAGCGCCTCGGCGAGCGGTGTGGCCGGACGGTCGAGCAGACCCTCGAGGTCGGCCGGGTCGCCGTCGAGCGCGCCGTCGGCGATGTTCCGGTCGAGGGTGACGAGGAACCCGGCCGTGCCGTCGTCGACCCCGGCGGCGGTGAGCGCGTCCGTCAGCTCCTGCGGCGTCAGCGCCCGGGCCTCGACCGGTGTCCCGGTCAGTTCGGTCAGGGTGCGCGCGAGGTCGGCGTAGGTGAACCCCGGGCCGGCGAGCTCGTAGACGTCCCGCGGCTCGGCAGCGACCATCGCGGCGGCGCCGGCCTCGGCGAGGTCGGCACGGGTGGCGGCGGCGATGCGTCCCTCCCCTGCCGCGTGGTTGATCACGCCGCTCGCGAGGTGCTGCGGCGCGGCCCTGGTGTAGTTCTCCATGTACCAGCCGTTGCGCAGCAGCGTGTGCGGGATCCCGGAGGCCGCGAGGGCCTCCTCGGTGGCCTTGTGCTCAGGGGCGATGACGAGCGGCGTCGTGGCCGCACGCAGCACCGAGGTGTAGAAGACCCGCCCGACTCCGGCCGTGCGGGCGGCCTCCACGACGGCGGTGTGCTGCGGCACCCGCCGCCCGACCTCGTTGCCGGAGACCAGGAGCAGCCGGTCGACCCCGGCGAGCGCCGGGGCGAGAGTCTCGGGCCGGTCGTAGTCGCCCTCCCGGACGACGACTCCCTCGGGGAGGTCGGCCCGAACGGGCTCCCGCGCGATCGCGACGACGTCGCCCGGCGCCACCCCGCGCGCCAGCAGCGTCTCGACGACGATCGGGCCGTAGTGGCCGGTGGCTCCCGTGACGGCGTACGTGGTCATCGTGGTCTCCCTCGTCCTGCCCGGCCTCGGCGCCGGGTCCTGGAGTGTGCGTCGTGTCGAGGCCAACCGCGAACGACCGACGCCGCATTCCCGGCCGCGGCCGCGCCGTAGGCTGGTCCGATGAGCGAGACACGCTGGCTGACCGCCGAGCAGGAGGACGCGTGGCGGTCGCTCATGACGGTCCTGATGGTGCTGCCGGGCGCGCTCGACTCCCAGCTCCAGCGCGACGCGGGCCTCACGCATGCCGGTTATGCGGTGCTCTCGGCGCTCTCCGAGGCGCCGGAACGGACCATCCGCATCAGCCGGCTCGCCACGATGGCCAACATGAGCGTCTCGCGGCTCTCGCACCTGCTCGACCGGCTCGCCGACCGGGACTGGGTCGTGCGCCGACCGGACCCGGACGACGGCCGCAGCACGATGGCGGTGCTCACGGACGCCGGATGGGAGAAGGTCGTGCAGACCGCGCCGGGGCACGTGGAGAACGTCCGGTCGCTGGTGTTCGAGGGGCTCGAGGCGTCTCAGATCACCGAGCTGAAGCAGATCTCGGCGACCATCGCCACCCGGCTGGACCCCGAGCGGAAGCTGGGTCTCGTGGGCACGGTACGCCGCTGACCGGTCGTTGCTGCCGGGCGGCCTGCGAGGTCAGCCGGCCTCGGCGCGCTGGGGCAGCCAGAAGCAGCCCACGTACCGCTCGAACGCCGACCGGTCCCCCTCCACGGTCAGGTCCCCGACCTCGATCGCCTCGGAGACCTCGCGCCCCTCGTAGAGGATGTCGGCGAGCACGGCAGGCGTCGCCGTGACCACCGCGTCCACGTCCGGCCCGAGCTCCTCGACCGGGTCGATCGTGAACGTGCCGTCCTCGACCTGCGCCCGGAACGGCCGGACGTGGTCCCGTTCGGGCATCCGCAGCCCGATCGCGACCGAGAGCCCGGGCGCCGCGTCGGCGCGGAACATGGTGCGCTGGGACATCACCGCGGAGGTGCAGCTCAGCACGGCGCCGTCGTAGACGGGCGACCGTGCGCCCCAGTGACCGAGGACGCAGATGACCGGCTCGAGCTCGGCACCCCACTCGGTGAGCTCGTACACCGTGCTCGCAGCGGGCGGCGGGATCCGCCGACGGCGGACGACGCCGCGCTCCTCGAGCTCACCGAGGCGCTGGGAGAGGACGTTGCTGGAGATCCCGGGCAGGTCGGCCCGCAGGTCGGCGAACCGCTTCGCGCCGAGCACGAGCTCGCGAACGATGAGCAGGGCCCAGCGCTCCCCGACCACGTTCAGCGCCTGCGCGAGCCCGCACGCGTCGTCGTACCACCGCTTGCCGGTCATGCGGCCACGGTACCACTTGAGTTTTCTTTTCGCTCTAATTGGTTGTTTTTCCTAACCTCGGCGGGTAGCGTGCGTGACGAAGCCCCACCCGGGCAGCCCGACCGACCCAGGAGCGCCAGCATGCCGACCTTCACGCCGGCCGTCGTCGCACTCCCCGTCGCCGACCGCCACCGAGCGCACGCGTTCTACACCTCGGCCCTCGAGCTCGGCACGGTGGGCGAGCCGGAGAGCGACGGGCTCCCGGAGCCGCTCACGCTCGCCGTCAACGACGGGCTCCATCTCGTGCTCGTCCCCACCGACGGGTTCGGCTGGGCGGTCGGCGACCGTGCGGTGGCCGCGCCGCACACGGTCGAGTGCCTGCTCGGCGTGACGGTCGCCGACGACGCCGCCGTCGACCGGCTCGTCCGGCGCGCGACGGACGCGGGTGCCGACCTCGTCACCGCCCCCGGCGAGCAGCCGTGGGGATACACCGGGACCGTCGCCGACCCGGACGGTCACCTCTGGGAGATCTCCGCGGCGACGACCGCACCGACCAGACAGACCACACAGACCACACAGACCGGACCAGACGAAGGATCAGGCTCATGAGCGTGCCCACCGCGGCCCCGCCCCGAGACGGTTTCCGCACCTTCCTGCACGTGCTCGTCAACACCGGCGCGGCGAACGTGACCACCAGCTTCGTGTGGTTCGCCCTCACCTTCTGGATCTACCTCGAGACGCGCTCGGTGCTCGCCACCGGCGTGATCGGCGGCGCCTACATGCTGTTCATCTCGCTCTTCAGCATGGCCTTCGGCTCGCTGGTGGACCGGCACCGGAAGAAGGCGGTCATGGTCTGGGCGACGGTCGTCGCGTTCATCGTCTTCGTCCTCGACGCCGTGTTGTTCTTCGCCGTCGGCGAGGACGCCGTCGGCACGCTCGCCGGGCCGTGGTTCTGGCTGTTCGCGACCTCGATGCTCGCCGGCTCCGTCGTCGTCCAGCTGCGCGGCATCGCGCTGTCCACCACGGTGACGCTGCTCGTGCCCGAGGAGCGTCGTGCCAATGCCAACGGCCTGGTCGGCACCGTGCAAGGGCTGACGTTCCTGGTGACCAGCGTCTTCAGCGGGCTGGCGATCGGCTTGCTGGGCATGGGCCCCACGCTCGTCATCGGCACCGCCGCCATGGGCGTCACGCTCGTGCACCTCGCCCTCGTCCGCATCCCTGAGCCGCAGATCGTCCAGTCCGAGGGCCAGGCGGGCTGGAACGACGTGCGGATCGGGTGGCGGGCAGTGCGGTCCGCGCCGGGACTCCTCGCCCTCGTGCTGTTCACCACGCTCAACAACCTCCTCGGCGGCGTCTACATGGCGCTCATGGACCCGTACGGACTCACCCTGTTCTCGCCGGAGATGTGGGGCGTCTGGCTCGCCGTGGCGTCCACCGGCTTCATGGTCGGCGGCGGGGTCATCGCCAAGTTTGGCCTGGGCCGGAACCCGGTCCGCACCATGCTCGTCGTGGCGGCCGTGATGGGCGGACTCGGCGGCGTCTTCACGTTGCGCGAGTGGGGCTGGCTGTTCGTCGTCGGGATGTTCCTCTGGATGGCGCTGATGCCGGCGGTCGAGTCTGCCGAGCAGACCGTCATCCAGAAGGTCGTGCCGTACGAGAAGCAGGGCCGGGTCTTCGGGTTCGCGATGACGTTCGAGGCAGCGGCGGCCCCGGTGACCGCCTTCCTCGTCGCGCCGATCGCGGAGTACCTCATCATCCCGTACATGGAGACACCGGCCGCCCGCGCCGACTGGGCGTGGCTGCTGGGCGCCGGCGACGCGCGCGGGATGGCCCTGATCTTCCTCGTCACAGGCGCCCTCGGGGTCCTGCTGGCCCTGGGCGCGCTCCGCACACCGGCGTACCGCAGGATCTCGCGTCGCTACGCCGAGGCACCCGAGCAGGAGCCGCCGGGCGACGACGGCGAGGCACCGGCCCCGGAGGCAGGGCTTCCGGGCCCGGCGCCGGACTCAGTTGCCCTGGTGTCGGTCGCAGCGGCGCGGCAGGGTGGGGACCACGACGGGAGCGCCGTGACCCTCGAGACGGCGGGGCCCACCGAGGAGGCACGCTCATGACGGTCGTCATCTGCCACGGCGCCGGCGGTACCGCGTGGGAGTGGCACCGGGTCCGGGCCGAGCTCGAGTCGGCCGGGCATCGGGTGGTCGTCATCGACATGCCGTGCGACGACGAGTCCAAGGGCCTCCACGACTGCGCGGACGCCGTCGTGGCAGCGGCCACCGCGGCCGGCACAGACGGTGCGGGCACAGATGGTTCGGGCACGGACGGCACGGGCACGGTCGTGGTCGGGCACTCGCTCGGCGGCTTCGTCGCCCCGCTCGTCGCCGACCGGCTCGGCGCCGACCACCTCGTGCTCTGCGCTGCGATGATCCCCGCGCCCGGCGAGACGGCGGACGAGTGGTGGGAGGCCAGTGGTTTCACCGCCGCGGAGCGGCCGTCGTACGACGGCGAGATCGCCACGTTCCTCCACGACGTGGAGCCCGAGCTCGCCGAGGAGGAGCTGCGGCGCGCCCGCGACCAGTCGGCCAGCATGATGGCCGAACCGTTCCCGCTCGAGACGTGGCCGGAGGTGCCGACGTCGTTCGTCGTCTTCCGTGACGACCGCTTCCTCCCCGCGGCGTTCCAACGCGACCTGGCCCGCCGTCGCCTCGGCATCCAGTCCCCCGCCGAGGTGCCCGGCGGCCACTGCGCCTACCTCTCACACCCGGCCGAGCTCGCCGCGACCATCCTCGCCGTCTCCCGGGCGGCGGAGCCGGAACGGGCGGGCCGATGATCGTCGTCGCCGGGTGGCTGACGGTGGCCCCCACGCACCGTGACCGGTATCTCGACGCCGTCGAACCCGCCTGACGAGGAGCAACCACATGACATCGAGCCACACGAAGGACTGCGACCTCTTCGCGGTCGTCTCCGTCAGCGACTTCGCCGCCGCGGCCGCCTGGTACGAGCAGCTGCTCGGCGGCCCACCCGCCTTCGTCGCCCACCCGACCGAGTCGGTGTGGGAGCTGGACGAGCACCGCTACCTCGCCGTCGAGGAGGAGCCGGCACACGCCGGCCACACCCAGCTCACGGTGTTCCTGCGCGACCTCGACGCGTTCGTCGCCGCCGCCGAGGCCCGCGGGCTGCGGCCGGACCGCACCGAGACGTACGACAACGGCGTGCGCAAGGCGCTGTACCACGACCCCGACGGCAGCGAGATCGGCTTCGGCGGCGACCCGGAGGACCCCGAGTCCGCCTGAGCGCGCCGGATCGCGCGTGTGATCGCGCGTGATCGCGTCCTTGAACGCTGGCGCGAAGCCATGCCCAGGCGGTTCACTGGGGTAGCGACAAGAGAGAGGACACCGCCGTGCGCGCGATCTGGAAGGGCGCGATCACCTTCGGGCTCGTCAACGTGCCCGTGAAGCTGTACAGCGCCACCGAGAGCCACGACGTCCCGCTGCACCAGGTGCACGACCTCGACGGCGGACGCATCCGGTACCAGCGCCGCTGCGAGAAGTGCGGCCAGGTCGTCGACTACGAGAACATCGACAAGGCCTACGACGACGGCCAGCAGACGGTGGTCCTCACCAAGGACGACTTCTCGGCCCTGCCCGTCGAGCGGACCCGCGAGATCGACGTGCAGGAGTTCGTGCCCACCGAGCAGGTGGACCCGATCATGATGGGCAGCGCCTACTACCTGGCCCCGGACTCGAAGTCGCTGAAGTCCTACGCCCTGCTGCGCGAGACGCTCCAGCAGACCGACCGCACCGCGATCGTCACCTTCACGTTGCGGCAGAAGACCCGGCTGGCGGCGCTGCGCGTGCGCGACGACGTGCTGGTCCTGCAGTCACTGCTGTGGGAGGACGAGGTGCGCGCCGCCGACTTCCCCGAGCTCGACCAGGAGGTGGACGTCTCGGACAAGGAGCTCGAGATGTCCGCGGCGCTGGTCCGGAGCTACGAGTCAGACTTCACGCCCGGCGCGTTCAGCGACGACTACCAGATCCAGCTCCGGGAGCTGGTCGCCGCGAAGCTCGAGCAGGGCGACGCCCTGGACACCGAGGCGACGTTCGGCGAGGAGGCCGAGGCCGAGGAGGGCGGACAGGTCCTGGACCTCATGGAGGCGCTGCGCCGCTCGGTCGAGGAGTCCAGGAAGGACCGCGCCGGCGGGAAGGCGGAGGAACCGGCCGAGGAACCGGCCGACGAGGAGCCCGCGCCGGAGACCGCCGAGACGAAGCCCGCCCGGAAGAAGTCGACGGCGAAGAAGAAGGCCCGCTCCGCCTGACGAGGCGTACTCCTCAGGCGGCCGCGCGGAGCTTCTCCAGCAGCGGCTCCGCCGCCTGCTCGAAGAACCGGTCCTGCGTGTCCCCGCCCACCTGGACGACGGCCACGTCGGTGAACCCCGCCTCCCAGTACGGCCGGACGGACTCCACCACGGCGTCCAGGTCGGGCCCGCAGGCGATCGAGCTCGCCACGTCCTCCGGCCGGAGGGCCGCCGTGGCCGCCTCGAACGCCTGCGTGGTGGGCAGGTCGGCGTTGACGTGCCACCCCAGGCCGGACCACCGGAACATCTCGTGCGCGCGTTCCAGCGCGATGTCGGGGTCCGGGTCCCAGCTGATCGGCACCTGGCCGATCACGCGACCCTCGGGCAGTCCCGCCTCCCGGCGCTGCTCCTGCCACTGACTGACCACCTCGGGGTCGGGGTCGGTGGTGATGAGATGGTCGGCCATCGAGGAGAACCGCGAGACGGACTCCGGGCCGGAGACCGCGACGCCCGTCTCGACGGTCTGCTCGGGCAGGTCCCACAGCTTGGCCTGGTCCACCCGGTAGTGGTCGCCGGCGAAGGTGAGCTGCTCGCCGTCGAGGAGGTCGCGAATGATCACCAGGGCCTCCTCGAGCATGTCGTGCCGCTCGGCCACGGCCGGCCATCGCTCCCCCACCACGTGCTCGTTGAGGTTCTCGCCGGCGCCGAGACCGAGGATGAACCGGCCATCGGCGAGGAGGCCCACGGTGGCGGCCTTCTGCGCCACCACGGCGGGGTGGTAGCGCATGATCGGGCAGGTCACGAAGGACAGCAGCTCGACCCGCTCGGTGGCGTGCGCGGCGGCACCGAGGACGGCCCACGCGTAGGGCGAGTGGCCCATGGAGTCCAGCCACGGGAAGTAGTGGTCGGAGCAGACCTCGAAGTCGAACCCGCGCCGCTCGGCCTCCTGGGCGTACCGCACGAGGTCCTTGGGGCCGGCCTGCTCGGTCATCAGGGTGTAGCCGAATCGCGTCATGCGCCCAGGTTCGCAGCACGTCGCGGCGTCGGCATCCGCAGGCGGCGCGTCGGCGGCTCAGGCCAGCATCCGCTCCGCGGGCGAGACGCGGTACGCCGCTGCCAGCACCAGCGCGACCGGCGCCGGCACCAGGAGGAACAGCCCGTTGGACACGGTCACCGAGGCCCACATCCCCAGCCCGGCCAGGGCGGCCGCGGCGAGGAAGGGCACGGGGGCACGGCCCAGCACGTGCAGGGCGAGCAGCCATGCGGCGGCGCCGCCCGGCTCACGCCGTCGGGCGCGCAGCGGCAGCAGGACCAGCAGAGCGGCGGTGCCGAGCACCGTGGCCGTCACCCCCAGCCCGGCCGGGACCAGGAAGACCGGTCCGCCGCGCGCGTGGGCGGCCAGCGCCGCCAACGTGAGGCCCGCGAGGGCCGCCGGCACCGCCGCCGTCGCCACGGCGCGGGCGGCCAGCTCCCGCAGCGCCGTGCCGTAGTCGCGCACGCCGGGTTCGGCGCCGTCGACGACGTCGAGCGCGCACCGGACCAGGGCGTGCACCGTCGGCGCGACGCCGAGCACGGCCACCACGGGGCCGGCCGGCGCCCAGACCGCGGCCGCCAGCAGGGCGAGCGCGGCGGCCCCGGTGACCGCGAGGCTGCCGGCCAGCAGGACCGGGAGCTGGGTCCACGCGCCGCGCACCGCCGCGCGCAGGACCGCCTCGTCGGTCCCTCCCGTGACGCTCATCCCCGGATGCCCGCGGTGGCGATGGAGGCCACGAAGTGGCGCTGGAAGACCAGGAAGAGGACCAGCACCGGCAGCACGACCGCCGTGATGGCGGCGAAGACGCCCGTGGGCTCGACGCCGCCCTGCGCGGACTGCAGCGCGACGAGGCCGAGCGGCAGCGTCATGTTCTCCGGCGTGCTGATGAAGATCAGCGGCTGGAAGTAGCTGTTCCAGGTGGACTCGAAGACGAGGATCGCCACGGCGGAGACCGCCGGGCCGGACAGCGGCACGATCATGCGGAAGAGGATCCACAGGTGGCCGGCGCCGTCGAGCTTGGCGGCGTCGTCGAGGTCGCGCGGGATGGAGTTGAAGTACTGCCGGAGGAAGAAGATCGAGAAGACCTGGATCAGCGCCGGGAGCCAGAGCGCGACGAGGGTGTCGACGAGCCCGAGGGACCGCATGAGCATGAACACCGGGATGATGAGCAGCTGCGCCGGCACCATGAGGGCGCTGAGCATGATCATGAAGAGCGTGTCCCGCCCGCGGAACGCGAACCGCGAGAAGCCGTAGGCGGCCAGCGAGCTGACCACGAGGGAGCCGAGCGTCGCGACCACCGAGACGGTGATGCTGTTGAGGGCCATCTGCCCGAACGGGACCAGCCCCCCGACGCCCGCGAGGTTGCCGAGGGTGGGGCGGACCGGGAGCCAGTTCGGCGGGAGCCGGAACGCCTCGGCGGGGTCGGTGAGGCTCGTGGAGACCAGCCACACGAGCGGCGCGACCATGACCAGGCCGAAGAGCACCAGGAGCACGTCGACCACGAGGTTGCCGGTCCGTAGCCGCCGGCGTCGCGGCGCCGCGGGGTGTGACGTCGGCACGGGCGGCGTCGTCGTCCCGGACGGTGCGCTCTGTGCCGTCACTGCTGGTGCACCCACTTCCGCGAGCCCCAGAACTGCAGCAGCGTCACGAGCATGATGACGACGAAGACGACGATCGCCACCGTGGCGGCGTATCCGACCTGGAAGGCCTGGAAGCCCTGCTCGTAGAGGTACATGACGAGCGTGGTGGTGGCGTCGTCCGGCCCGCCCTGGGTGATGATCTGGATCGGGTCGAAGATCTGGAAGGCGCCGATGAAGGTCACCACCATCGCGAAGAACAGCGTGGGGGACATCATCGGCACGGTGACGTGCCAGAACACCTGCCGGTTCGTGGCGCCGTCGGTGCGGGCGGCCTCGATCAGCTGCTTCGGGACGGTCTGCAGACCGGCGAGCATGATGACGAAGGTGAAGCCGAGGGTGTGCCAGAAGTCGATCCCGATGATGGCCGGCAACGCCCAGCTCGGGTCGAGGAACCAGTCGGGTGGCGTGATGCCCACCCGTTGCAGGTAGTGGTTCACCAGCCCGAAGGTCGGGTCGAGCATGTACTGCCACAGCAGCGCGACGGCGGCCCACGAGATGATGAACGGGAAGAACACGGCCGTTCGGACGAAGTAGGACACCACGCGGCTCGCGACGCGGTTGACCGCGAGCGCGAGGACGAGGGCCCCGACGACGTGGGTCACCACCGAGGCGATCGCGAACAGGAACGTGTTGCCGAACGCCTGCAGCAGCGTGGGGTCGGCGAGCAGCAGCCGGAAGTTCTCCAGGCCCACGAACTCCGGCGGGGTGAGCATGTCCCACGAGAAGAGGCTCAGCCCGATCGCGACGACGAACGGCCCGCCGATGAAGACGACGAACAGCACGACGGCGGGACTCACGAAGACGTAGCCGAGCCAGCTCCGGGCGAGGTCGCCGGAACGCTGCTCGCGCCGGGGCGCGGCGGCCGCGACGGGGCGTGCGGGGGCGAGCGTCACAGCAGCGGCCCGATCTTGTCGTAGGTGCGGGTCAGCTGGGTGCGGGCATCGGCGTAACCGGCGATGATCTGCAGCCAGCCCTCCTCGACGATCGACTGGATCTCCGGGCCCCGCTCGGGCGAGGGCACCGGCGTGGCGTACTCGACCTCCAACGCCTCCACGAGTCGGATGCTGCCCTCGGGGGCACCGCCGAGGAACGCCTCGGAGGCGGCCACGGAGCGGCGGGCCGGCACGATGGTGCCGCCGGTCTCGGCGAAGAACTCCCCCGCCTCCCGCGACATGAGGTAGGAGATGAAGGTCCACGCCTCGTCCTGGTGCTGGGAGGCCCGGGTGATGTCCCAGGCGTCCCAGCCGACGGGTGAGCCGTGCACGCCGTTGTTGGGGAAGAAGACCACCTTGATCCGGTCGGTCATGCCGATGCGGTCGGCGTTGACGATGCCGAAGGCGCCGTCGTGGAACGCCGCGAGCTCCCCGCGCTGCATGAGGGTGGGCGCGTCGTAGCTGCCGCCGGGCTCCGGCGCATAGCCGGCAGCGACGAGCGCCCGGGCCATCTCCGCGGCCTCGATCGCCTCGGGGCTGTTGATGATGGCCTCGGTCCAGTCCTCGTTCAGGCTCGAGGTCCCGTTGTTGGTCAGCCAGGGCAGCACGTCGTGCCAGTAGCCGTTCTGCACGGTCATGAGGTACGCGCCCTGGGCCTTGACCTTCCGGCCGGCCTCCATGAGGTCGTCCCACCGCCAGCCCTCGTCCGGCAGGTCCACACCGGCGCGCTCGAGGAGCTCGGCGTTGCAGAACTGCACGATCGGGTTGTAGCCGCCGGGGACGTAGTAGGTGTGCTCGTCGAGCGAGCCGTACCGCTGGGTCCAGATCCGCAGGTTGTCGTGGATGTCGGCGTAGTACTCCTCGACGAGGTCACGGTCCTCGTCCATGAACCGGTCCAGCGGCTCCAGGACGCCCTTGGAGGCGAAGAGCTGCTGCCCCTCGGTCGCGATCTGCACGATGTCCGGTGGCCGGCCACCCGCGATCTGCGTGGCCACCGCGTACGCGAACTGGGCCCAGGTGCCGGACTTCGCCGACGCCTGCAGGTCGATCTGGGGATGCTCGGCGTTGAACTCGGCGAAGAGCGCCTCGAACTTCTCCCGCTGGTTGATGTCCCCGAGGTAGGTGAACTCCACGGTGCCGGCCGAGACACCCTCGGACGCCGCGCCGGGCGCTCCGCCGCAGCCTGCCAGCGGCAGCAGCGCGCCCGAGCCGAGCAGTCCGAGGGCGCCGCGGCGCGTCAGGCCGCGACCGCCGGGGGTCACGGTCATCGCTCGTCTCCTGTCCGTCGTCGCACAGTCACGTTGTCTCAGGCGTGGTCGGGCGCCAGGACCTCCCCCGCAGCGCGAACCTCGAGCGACCGCACACCGGGGTCGCCGCCGACGGTGACCAGCTCGGTCTCCCCGTCGTCGCGGCGGCGGGCGTAGCCCCACCCGGTGCCGGTCAGGACCGGCAGCCGCTCCCCCGGTGCGGGCTCGCGGAGGCTGAGCGTGCCGCTGACGGCGTCCCAGGCGCGCCCGGTCCAGGCGTGCAGGACGCTCCATCCGGACATCGACCGGACGTAGTGGTCGCCGCACTCGATGTGGTTGTACGGGTTGCGACGGCGGCCGTCGTAGCGGCGCCAGAGGCCCTCCAGGATCGCCCACGCCTCGTCCTCGAGCCCCTCGCGCAGACACAGCGCGGCGACCTGCTGCTCGGTGCCCGTCCAGACCTCGTCGGCGTACCGGGTCGGCACCTCGGGCCGCCCGCCGGTGGGCCAGGAGCACACCAGCAGGCCGGTGTCGTCCCGGTCGGCGAAGACCCGGTAGGTGTGCTCGAACCCGTCGAAGCCGGAGCGCAGGTTGTGCCGCACGACGGACCTCAGCGCGGTGCGCACGTGGTCCGCGGGCAGCAGGTGCCCGAGGTCGAGCTCGTGCGCCCACCACTGGCCGATGAGCTGGTCGGACAGGCAGCCCTCGCCCCACTGGAACTCGTCGGGCTCGCCGGGTTCGAGGACCTGACGGTAGTACTCGCCGGTGAACAGCTGCTCGTCGTAGGCGGCGCTGCCCCGCTCGAACAGCGCGCGCACCTCCGCCGCGAGGTGGTCCTCGCCACGCAGCCGCGCCATCTCCTCCACGGCGCGCAGCGCGGCGAGCCAGTACGTGCCCATGAAGGTGTTCACGCCGCGCAGGTCGATGTCATGCGTGCTCGGCTGGATGCCGCGCAGCACCCCGGTGCCCTCGGGGTCCCAGCCGGCGCGGACGTGCTCCAGGAGGCGCACCAGCCGCGACCAGCGCGCGGCGAGCCAGTCCAGGTCGACGGCACCGGAGCGCAGCTCACGGTAGGTCTTCAGCAGCACCCCGAGCATGCCGTCCAGCGCAGGCGTGTCCGGCCCGCCGATCGGCTTGCCCCACAGCTGGGGCAGGTAGGTCGGGGAGATCACCCGGTGCGGTACGGACCCGTCCGGGGCCTGCAGCACGTCGAGCTCCGTGTCCCGCATCGACCGCTCGAGCTCGGGGAAGAGTGCGGCGAGCGCCTGGGCGTAGTTCCACACGTGGGTGCAGTTCAGCGGGCAGGAGCCGCCGACGTCGCCCGCATGGCCGGTGGTCGACGCGCCGTTGACCCCCTCGAACCCGAAGAAGGCGCCGTCGGCCGTGCGGAAGCACGTGGGGCTGCGCAGCACGGCGGCCTGGGCGGCCAGGTGTTCGACGGCGTCGTCCCCCAGGCCCGATCCGGCGAGCACGTCCGTCCAGGCGCGGGAGTCCCGCTCGAGGTCCTCCCACTCGGTGCGCAGGCGTGCGGCGACGCCCTCGGCGTCGCGGTACCGGGTCGTGTAGTGGTTGCCGAGCCAGAACCGCGTGGGGCCCCACTGCGGGTTGGGCGGGCCGAACTGGTGGAAGTTGACGTACCGGTTGGGAAAGTGCCAGGTCAGCGCGTACCGCACGGTGGCGGTCTCGCCGGGCGCGAGGCGCAGCGGGGCGGCGAGTCCGCCGTTCCAGGTCTGCCCGGCCGGGCTCGGACCGACGGCGCCCACGGGCGCACCGGCCTGATGGTCGGCCGCGTAGCTGGTGGCGTCCAGGCGCGGCCGATCGGCGTAGGGCGAGCGGGAGCGGAGGAACGACAGGAACTCCCCGGCCTCCACCCACTGGGGCAGGGCGACGGTGTAGGGCGTGTCGCAGGTGAGCACGGCCTGGCCGGCGCCCGGGGCGAGGGGGTCCAGGCCCGCGTTCTCCATGACCAGGGACGTCCAGCCGTCCTCGCGGCGTACCCGGTTCGTGTTGCCGCCGTACCCGGCGGCCCGCACGCCGTCGGGCGCGGTGGTCCCGTCGAGGCCGACCGGGTTCTGCATGGCCGCGCCGAGCCAGACGCCGAGCGGGATGTCGCCGGTGTTCGTCAGCGTGAAGGTGAACATCGCCGCGGGCAGGGAGCTGCGGTCCACGTCGAGCGGGACGAGCGGGGTGAAGGCCTCCATCCGCACGTCCACGGGAGCGTCGAGGTCGTAGTCGACCGCGGCGAACGGATAGGTCCCCCGGAACGTGGTGCCCCGGACGCCGCCGAACCTCGCGAGCAGGTCCCGCTGCCACGCCGGGACCTCGTGGTCCGTCACCAGGGGTGCCGGGCGGTCGAGGTCGGCGGGCGGGGCCTGCAGGATGCGGACGTCGTTCAGAGGCGGTTCGTGCCGCTGGACGCGTAGGGCGAAGAACGACCAGGGCAGGTCCCCGCGATGGTTGCCGATGTTGTGCAGCTGCCACTGGCGAAGCGCGCCGTCGGCGCAGACGGCGACGTTCCCGGTCCCGATGCCGCCCAGCGGGAGGGCGACGCTGCCTCCCGACGTGTGACTGAGGTGCCTCACATGCCATCTCCAGATGAGCGGGCCCGTGCTCGCGACGACACCCGGTGTGTAATCGATTTCTCCCGAACTTAGCTCCGTTCGGCCGCAGGCGTCAACCGCCCCCCCCTGGGCGTCGATCGGGAAGGCGGAGCCTGCTACGTCCGGCGCGCTACGAGCCGAACGCGAAACCAAGCAGCCAGAGGCCGCCCAGGAGCGCGACGATCAGCACCAACCAGAACCCTGCCCGGGCCAGCGGGTGCGAGACGCGGGCCCGTAGTCCCTCATCGACGTGTTCCACCGCCGCACGGATGATCGGATCTTCGTGCCTTCGGTTGTGGTCCCTTTTCACACCGAGTCCTTCGGCGAACGGTCTTGACGTCCCGGAACGGCGCAGCGCCGAGCTGACTGTACCCCACCCGGGGCGGAACCCTGCCCGCGCAAGGTCAGGCCACGGCGGCTGCGCGCCTGAGCCGCGCCCGGGCGCTCGTCGTCTCTGTCGCCGCCGGTGCAGCCGGGGCCGACACCACCGGCGCCGTGGGACGGTCTTCCAGGACGCCGCGCTTCCGCAGCTCTGGGACGACCCCACGGACGAGTCCGGCGACGTCGGCGGGCAGCGATCCGGGGAGCGCCACGAAGCCGTCCGCAGCACCGGCCTCGAGCCAGGCCTGGAGAAGGTCTGCGACGTCGGCGACGGTCCCGTACGCCGTCAGTGCTCCGGTCCACGGGGCCTGCTCGCCGGCGATGTCCGCGACGAGCGCGGCCCGCTCGGCCGCGCTCGCCCGGTCGCTGGAGACCACCGTGTGCACGTCGGCGAGCACCGTGACGGCACCCTTCCGCCCGGCGGACCGAGCCTCGGCCCGCACGGCGTCCCGCAGCTGACGTGCCCGCTGCGGGTCGGCCTCCCGGAGGCGCACGACGTCGGCGTACCGCCCGGCGAGCTCGACGTCGGACTCGCCCGAGAGAGCGAGGACGACACGGGACGGACGGGTGCGCGTCGGGCGGCGCCGGGTCGCGAGCCGGGCGGCGTCCGCACCGGTGACCTGGAGGCCGGTCCACGTGCGCCGGTCGTGGGGGGCGCGGGTGAGCTCGCCGTCGATGACGTCGGGGTCGAAGCCGGCCGGCAGGGCCGCGATCAGACCGGCGCTGGCGTGCGGGGCGAGGCGGCGGGCGGCGACGAGCGGGTCGAGCCAGTCGTGGTGCCGGACGGCGTGGTCCGAGCGGAGCCGGAACGCCTCGTCGAGGCACACCAGGCCCACGCCGGCCTGGTGCGCGGCACGGGTGTAGGAGGCGATGCGGGCGAGGTCGGCCTTCTCGACGGGGAGCTCGTCGCTGAGGTCGTCCGTGCGAACGCCCAGGCCGGTCAGGTCGAGCCCGAGCGTCGCGTACCGGGCGGGCCCGGAGCTCCCGGGCAGCAGGGACAGGGTGGAGGACGAGGACAGGACGGAAGAGGACAGGACAGAAGAGGTGAGAGCAGCCACGGTGCACATCCAGGGGTGTCGTCGCGCGGTCGGCGCGCACTGGGAAGGACACCCGACGAGGCCGGGTCCGTGCAGCGGCGTGCCACTCGCCGCCGACGGGGCTCAGGTCGGGGGTGACGCGTCGGCGCGCTCGTTCGCGCCGGGGCGTCGCGGGAATGCCGTCAGGCGGACATTCGGGAACGAGCGCACATGGACATGCACATGCTGCGGCGAGTCGTCAGGAGGTCCTGGCGGTGGCGCACGTGCGTGTTCATGGTCGTTCCGGTCCTTCGCGGAAGGATGCACAGGCAGCCGGCATTCTGCCGGCCCGCTGACGCTAAGCCGTGTCGAACTCGCGTGTCAACTCCTGGACACGTAACCTCGATGACTGAGACATGCGACCCGTGCCAGAGCCGTTGGACCCACGCCGCTACCCGTGGGGCGGCCCGCCGACGGCGCCGATGGTCGTCGCCGGCGATTCCGACCCCGCCGCCGCGTGGCCGCCGACGGAGCGGCTGGAGCATCTCACCCCGGTCGTCGCCGTCGGGTCGAACGCGGTGGAGCACGTGCTGCGCCGGAAGCTCGACGGGCTCCTCGACCCGGGCGTGCCGCTCTCCCCCGCGACGGCGGAGAACCTCGGCGTCGGGCACTCCGCGCACGTCTCGGCCGGCGGGTACGTCGCCGCCGCGCCGTTCGCCGACGGCGGCGCGACGGCGTCCGTCTCGCTCGGCTGGTTCGACGACCGTCAGCTGGCGGCCCTCGACGCGTCCGAGCCGAACTACGTCCGCCGGGCGCGGCGGGTGAGGTGCGTCCTGCCGGACCGAACGGTGGTACGGGCCCACGTGTACGACTCCCGCCACGGCGTTCTGGGCCGCGCCGGCCGACCGCGGCACTTCGGCCCTCAGCGGGAGGTGCTGGCGTGGTTGCGCCGCCACCTGCCGGGCGAGCTCGGGAACGTCGAACGCCTGCGTGCACCCCGGGCCCGGGACCGTCTCCGCCGCGCGGTCGCCGCAGGTGGCCTGGCGTTGCCCTCCGGGCTCTCGACGTAACCGGCTCTCGACGTACCGGCCCGACTGCGGTTCACTCCTGCCAGCCGGCGCGCCCGACCGCGCCACGGGAGCGAGGAGCAGCCGATGCCGAGCGTGACGTCGCAGGACGGGACGAGGATCGCGTACGAGCACCGTGGGGAGGGACCGACGGTCGTCCTCGTCGGTGGCGCCCTCGACGACGGGGCCGAGAACGCCGGGCTCCTCGAGGCGCTCGAGGGTTGGACGGTGTGCACCTACTCCCGGCGCGGCCGCGGCCGCAGCGGGAACTCTCCGGCGTACGCCGTCGAGCGGGAGATCGAGGACCTCGCCGCTCTGGTCGAGGCACTGGGGCCACCCGCGCACCTGTTCGGCGCCTCCTCCGGCGGCGCGCTGGTGCTCCGGGCCGTCGCCGCGGGCTTCGCGGTGGCGCGGGTCGCGGTGTACGAGGTCCCGTACATGGTGGACGAGGGGATGGTGCAGGTCTGGGGCGCCTACCGGCGGGACCTCGCCGCGGCGCTGGACGATGGGCGGCACGGCGACGCGGTCGCTCTGTTCATGGGGCTCGCGGGCGCCTCGCCGGAGGACGTCGCCGGCGCGCGGGCCTCCGAGTACTGGCCGCAGCTGGAGGCGGTGGCCCCGACGCTCGCCCACGACGCTGCGTGCCTGGGCGACGGGGTGGTGCCCGTCGAGCTGCTCGGCTCGATCGACGTGCCGGTTCTCGTCGCGACCGGCGCCGTGCTCGACCCGGTGATGGGCGGCCTGCAGCCCGGCTTCTTCGACGACGCCGCCGAGGCAATCACCACCGCGGTGCCGCGTGCGGAGCGTGCCGTGGTGCCCGGCACCGGTCACCGGGTGGACCCGGCCCGTCTCGCCCCGGTCCTGGACGCGTTCTACCGGGGTTGATCTGCGCCGCACCTGGCGATGAGAAGCCACGTATCAGTGAAGACGTCACGTCGAATGTGGTCGGTGTGGCGACCTCTCGACCACGAGGCAGATTGACGGTCGCGCTTCGGTGGCGTTAGCGTCGCGTCAACGACATAGTCGAGCGATATTCGATATTGTCGAAAGCCACGCTGAGGCGGCCATGACCACTTCGCATCCCGGTGGAGCACGCAGCTCGATCCAGGTGATCGACCGCTCGATGGCGCTCCTTCGCCGGATCGCAGACGGTGGTCCGAGCGGTCAGTCGCTCGGGTCGCTCGCACAGGACGTCGGCCTTCCCGCCTCAACGGCACGAACCCTCCTCAGCGCCCTTGTGACCCATGGTCTGGTACGCCAGACCGAGCCCGGACGCCGGTACCTCCTCGGTCCGTCGTTCTTCGAGTTGAACCGCGCGTACGTCGATCAGTCCGACCTGGCTTCGGTGGCAGCACCCCTGCTGCATGAGCTGTGGCTCGCGACCGACGAGACCGTCCACCTGTCCGTACTCAAGGACGCACAGCGAGTCGACATCTCCGTACTGGTGAGCCAGCAGCTGCTCAACGTCAACCCGACTCGGTCGCACGACCTGCCCGCACCTCCGTTTCGGACCGCAGCCGGCAAGGTGCTCTTCGCTGGGCTCGATCCAGACGAACGTCGTGCACTGGTGTCGTCAGCGCCGTGGCGTAGCACCGTGACAGAGGACGTCGCCGCACTCGAGAAGCTCGCGAAGCGGATCGAACACGACGGGTTCGCCACCAACTTCGAGGAAGAGGCACCCGGCGTCTGCGGCGTGGCGGCACCGGTCCGGGACCACTCCGACAGGGTGGTGGCTGCGGTGTGCGTGGGTTATCCCGCGGTACGCCGGACACCTGAACACGATGAGACGTTGCGGGCCGCGGTTGTCGCCTGCGCATCGCATCTGTCAGCCCTGCTCGGCGGTCGGACGGACCGACGATGAGCGAGCGTTACGACGTCGTCGTTTTCGGGGGCGGCCCCGCAGGGTCGCCGGCAGCGATCCAGGCCGCTCGCCTGGGTGCCCGCACGCTCCTCGTCGAGAAGAACGGTGCGCTCGGCGGCACAACGACGGTTGCCGGCGTCGCCCTTCCCGGCCTCTTCCACGCCTGGGGCCGACAGATCATCGCCGGGGTCGGCTGGGAGATGGTCTCCCGGACCGCGGCACTGACCGGCCAGGAGCTGCCGGACTTCACGCGATGGGACCTGCCCCACTACAAGCTGCAGGTGCCGGTGCAGCCCGCCGTCCTCGCGGCCGTGATCGACGAAACCATCATGGACTCGGGCGCCGATCTCCTGCTCCACACCATGGTCGGCGCGGCCGAGCAGACCGACTCCGGATGGCGGCTGACGCTGTGCGGCAAGGAGGGCCTTCACACGGTCGAGGCGGCAATGGTGGTCGACGCCACCGGCGACGCGGACGTCGTGGCTCTTGCCGGACTGCCGCGGCGCGCGAACCGCGCCCGTCAGCCGGGCACGATCATGGTGCGGCTCGGAGGCTACGATCCCGACGCGCTCGATTACGACCTGCTCGACGCCGAGTACGAGCAGGCCGTCGCAGGTGGGCGGCTCCTGCCAGGGGACCTACAGCGGTTCACGGCGCCGATGCGCAAGTTTCTGCGGAGTCGCGGGGAGAACTCGATCCACGTCCCCGGGGTAGGGGCGGGCACCTCGGCCGAGAAGACATCCGCCGAGATAGCCGGCCGACGGACCTTCCTGCGGGTCTACCGGTTCCTGCGGGGACTGCCCGGACTCGATGGTCTGACGGTCGAGCGCTGGGCCACCGAGACGGGCGTGCGGGAGACGTACACGATCGAGGGTCTGGAACGGATCACCGTGGCCGACTACACCGGCGGGCGACTATGGCCCGACGCGTTGAGCTACAGCTTCTACCCCGTCGACGTGCACTCCTCCGACGGCGACGGGATCGACATCCGCCCCCTCGCGCATGGTGTCGTGCCAACCGTTCCGCGGTCCGCGATGATCCCGCAGCACAGCCATGGGCTCATGGTTGCCGGCCGATCCGTGGCCGGAGACCAAGAGGCCAACTCCGCCTACCGGGTGCAGGCATCCTGCATGGCGATGGGACAGGCGGCCGGCGCGACGACGGCGCTCGCGGCCCATCTCGGTGTCGCTCCCGTCGACGTACCGCTGCAAAAGATTCGCGCCGCGCTGCGCGCGCACGGCGCGATCGTGCCCGACGTCGCGGGCGAGGACGAGACCGCCCTATCCACGCAACCGGAACCTGGATCCTCGAAGGAGAGGCCATGAGCAGCACCCCGAAGCACGTCCGACGTAGCACCGCACTCCTGTGCGCCGCCACCGCGCTGTCGCTCGTGGGCTGCAGCGGATTCGTGAATCAGGGCGGTGCGGACGGGACCAACGGAGGCACGGCCTCCGGTGTCACGGCATACGTCTCTACCGAGCAGGGCACCGGTCTGGAGACGCTCGTTGGAGGGTTCGAGGAGGAAAGCGCGACCACGCTGGACCTCACCTCGGCCGAAACCGCCGACCTGAACCAGCAGCTCACGGTCCAGCTCGGGTCCGGGACCGCTCCGGACCTCTTCCGCGTCTCCCCCGGAGACTCCAGCCCCGTCGCCGCCGGTGTGCTGGGCAGCGAAGGGACATTGCTCGACCTCTCGGAGGAACCCTGGGTGGACGCTGTCGACGACGACACTGCAGACCTGGCGAGCGTGGACGGCAACCTCTACGGCTTTCCGGTCGCCCGGAACTCGCTCGTCATGGCCTACAACGTCTCGATATTCGAGGAGCTCGATCTGGAGCCGCCCACGACGTGGTCAGAACTGCTCGACGTCAGTCAGGCGATCGAGGACTCTGGCCGAACCGCCCAGGCACTAGGCCTCGCCGACGGCGCGATCTACCTGCAGTTCTACGTCTACGCGCTGGCCGGCACCTTGCTCTACGGTCCTGAACCGAACCTCGATGACCGCATGCGGGCCGACGAGGTGAACTTTGCCGACCACCCCGGCTGGACCGAGGTGTTCGAGAAATACCTGGAGCTTCGAGACCGCGGCTTCTTCACCGAGGACGCGCTCGGGGTGCCCTTCGACCAGGCCATGCAGGACCTCGCGACGGGTGAGGCCGGCATGATGCTGCTCACCAATTCCTCGCTACCCCAGGTCTACGGCTACGCACCGAACGGGCCTGAGGACATCGGCATCTTCGCCATGCCGGCCGACGATGACGCAGACGCCACGTTGCTGCCGACAGCCCCCGACTACCTCGCCGTGAACGCCGAGGCCGAGAACCCGGAGGGCGCGCGGGCTTTCCTGGAGTACCTCGCCCGACCGAGGAACGTCGGAACCTACGCGGACGCGCTGTCAGTCATGCCCGGTCTCGACATCGACGTCGACGTCTCCGGCGACCAGCTCGAGCCACTGGAGCCCCTCGTCGACGAAGGCCGGATCGTCCCGTATGCGAACTACCTGTGGCCGAACGGTGACGTCCAACAGACGATGCTGCAGTCGGGTGCACAACTGCACGCCGCGGAGATCTCCGTCGAGGACCTGCTGACCCGGATGGACCAGGACTACGACCAGGGGACGCCGTGACGGTAACGCTCACCCGTCCCGGGGGCGTCTCATCGGCAACCGTACGGTCCCGGGTCGGGGGCACGACACCGGCGGGCGTGCCGTACGCCTTCCTGCTGCCGGCGCTGGCGCTGTACATCCTCGTCGTCCTGTATCCGACGGTGCAGGGTGCCACCTACGCTTTCACGGACTGGAGCGGCCGGTCGGACGAGACCACCTCCGTGGGCTGGGACAACTTCTCCGTACTGCTGTCCGATGCTGCGGCCATGGCCGCGCTTCGCAACACGCTGGTCATCGCAGTCACGGTGACCCTGCTGCAGACGATCCTCGGGCTCGCCCTGGCGCTGGCGCTCAACACGGCACTGGTCACCCGGGACGTGCTGCGCACCCTGTTCTTCGCCCCGGCCCTGCTGCCTCCGGTCGTTGTGGCGTTCGTCTGGCAGTTCCTCCTGACCCCCTCGGGTCCACTGAACACGGTGCTGCGGTCGGCGGGTCTCGGCGGCCTCACCCAGAACTGGCTAGGCGACTCCGACATCGCACTGGTCACGGTGATCGCCGTGATGATCTGGCAGAACGCGGGGTTGACCATGGTCATCTACCTCGCCGGGCTCCAGGGGGTCCCGGCTGAGCTCCTCGAGTCGGCAGCGCTCGACGGTGCCGGTACCTGGCAGCGACTCCGAAGGGTCACGATCCCGTTGCTGATCCCGGCCACCACGGTCGCGATGTCGTTGACCCTGATCACCAGTCTCAAGGTGTTCGACCAGGTCTTCGCGATGACGGGAGGAGGCCCGGGCTACGCGACCGAGGTCCTCTCGGTGATCATGTACAAGGAGGCGTTCGTCTCCGGGAACTTCGGCTACTCCACGGCGATCGCGTTGGTGCTCACCATGCTCGTGTTCGCCTTCGCGCTCCTCCAGCTCGGCGCGCTGCGCCGCTACGAGGTGGACCGATGAGGTGGCGGATCACCCCGGCCCGCGTCGGCACCGAGCTGGGGATGATCGCCGCCGCAGCGGCATTCGTCTTTCCCTTCTACGTCTTCTTCACCGCCTCGTTCAAGACACAGTCCGAGGTCGCCGCCGACCCGCTGGCCCTGCCCACCACACTGCAGTGGTCCAACTATGCGACGGCCTGGGATCGGGGGAACCTCGGCAGCGCGTACGTCTCCTCGATCACGGTCACATCACTCACGGTTGTCATCCTCGTCGCATTCGGCTCACTCGCCGCCTACGTGCTGGCCCGGCGCCTGAGCAGATTGAGCGGCGGGCTCTACCTACTGTTCCTGCTGGGCCTGATGATCCCGCTTCAGCTCGCGATGGTGCCGCTCTACCAGTGGATGAACACCGCCAACCTGCTCGGCACGTGGACCGCGGTGATCATTTTCGAGGCGGGCCACCAACTGCCGTTCACGATCTTCCTCTATGCCGGGTTCGTCCGCGCACTCCCGCGCGAGTACGAGGAGGCGGCACGGATCGACGGCGCCGGTGCGCTGACGGCCTTCCGCAAGGTCGTCTTCCCGCTGCTCCGTCCGATCACCGGCACGGTCGTCATCCTCACCGGGATCAACACCTGGAACGACTTTCTCACTCCCCTGCTTTACGTCGGCGGCAGTCCGCAACAGACGCTGCCCGTCGCGATCTTCGCCTTCCGTGGCGAATTCGCGACCGACTGGGGAGTCTTCTTCGCCGGTATGGCGATCGCGATCGTCCCCGTGCTGGTCTTGTACTTCCTCATGCAACGCTCATTCATCGCCGGCTTCGCCAGCGGCATCAAGGGTTGAGACGTCAACTACCCCGGCTGAACCGGCCCCTGCGCCGCTCTCGACGGACGTGCACCGACAGCTGCGCCAGGTCGTCGCGGTGGACCACGGCGCGTGGAAGGTTCTCCCCGTCCTGGCGCAGCTGCGCCGAGGACTTCCCGAGCATGTCGGGCAGCTCGGTCGAGCCGTAGGCGACGAGACCGCGCGCGACGACGCCGTCGGGGCCGACCAGCTCGACGGCGTCACCCGGCTCGAAGTCCCCCTCGACGCCCGTGACCCCGGCGGCGAGCAAGGAGCGCTTGCCGTCGGTCACCGCCCGAGCGGCCCCGGCGTCCAGGTGCAGGCGTCCGCGCACCTGCGCGGCATGGGCGAGCCAGAGGCGACGCGCCGAGGTGCGCCGACCGGTCGCCGCGAACCACGTGCCCACCTCCTCGCCGGCAAGGGCCCGGGCGGCGTTGGGTGCGGAGGTCAGCAGGACGGGGATGCCGGAGCCGGTGGCGATCGAGGCGGCGTCGAGCTTGGTGACCATCCCTCCGGTGCCGATGTCGCTGCCGCGGCCGGTCACCTCGACGTCGGCGAGGTCGGCCGCGGACCGCACCTCGCGGACCGGCCGGGAGCCCGCACGGGCCGGCGGTCCGTCGTACAGGCCGTCGACGTCGGTGAGAAGCACGAGAGCGTCGGCGCGCACGAGGTGGGAGACCAGCGCCGCGAGACGATCGTTGTCGCCGAACCGGATCTCGTCCGTGGCGACGGTGTCGTTCTCGTTGACCACCGGCACGACGCCGAGCGCGAGGAGCCGCTCCAGGGCGCGCTGGGCATTGGCGTAGTGCTGGCGCCGGACCAGGTCACCCGCGGTGAGCAGCACCTGGCCGACGCGCAGGCCGTGCATCCCGAACGCCTCGGTGTAGCGGGCGACGAGCAACCCCTGGCCCACGCTCGCGGTGGCCTGGGCGGTGGCCAGGTCGCGCGGCCGCGCCGCGAGCCCGATCGGCCCGATGCCGGCGGCGATGGCGCCGGAGGAGACCAGCACCACCTGCTGCCCCGCGCGGCGTGCGGACGCCAGGACGGTCACCAGCGCCTCGAGCGCCGGCACGTCGAGGTGCCCGTCTGCCCCCGTCAACGAGGAGGAGCCGACCTTGACCACGACGCGCCGTGCGCGCGGCAGGTCGGTCCGGGTCCGCGGCTCGGTCACGGGCACATCCTCCCGCACACCGGCCCGCTGGTGCCCGGTGCGTCCGGAAGCTGGTGCGAGCGGCCCGACGCCTAGACGTCCCGGGAGCTGCGGTGTCCGCCGTCCGGGCGGTCGGTCGCATCCTCCTCGGCTCCGGCGGCCGGGTCACCCCCGCCCTCGTCGCCGTGGACCTCCTGCGAGGCCGTCAGGGCGTCGCCGGTCTTCTCGTCCTCGGTCGACCCGGGGCGGTCCTCGGCGCCGCCGTCACGGAGCCAGTCCGACTGTCCCGGCTGGCGGTCGTCGTCCGTCGTAGCGTCCATGTCCTCCACCGTGGCACCGGCGGAGTCCTCCGGCATCTTGTCGTCGCGTGCGGCGTCCTCGTCGTCGTCCTCGTCGTCGGTGCGCTCGTCGTCGTCGTCCTCGAGGGCGGCCTCGGTCGCCAACGCGCTCTCCAGGGCCGCGGACCGGGCCGCGACGCGGCGGGCGTAGAGCCCGGCGCCGAGCACGAGCAGCGCGCCGAGGAGCGCCCAGCCGAGCAGCACGAGCAGCGGCTGCATGAGCCCGCCGCCGCCGAAGTACGCGGTCGAGGTGAAGACCTGGCCGGTCGCACCGGTGGGCAGGTACTGACCGACGGTGCCCCAGACCGAGGGCATCGCCTCGGGCACGTTCCACAGGGCGCCGAGCCCGATCGCGGGCACCAGGAGGAGCAGGGTGATGGCTCCCCCGGCGAGGCCGGCCAGGCCCAGCAGGCCGACGCCGAGCAGGGTCGGGGCGAGGACACCGAGCGACACGACGCCGGCGAGTGCCCAGAAGGCGCCCGCCACCGAGCCGAGGCCGTGGAGCGCCCCGGAGAACGCCAGGCCGAGGACGACCGAGAGGGCGACGGCGCCGATCGCCTGGGCGCGGACGCGACCCGCCAGCTGCTGGCGCAGCCCGACGGCGGCGATCAGACCCACGACGGCGGCGAGCACCGCGGTGACCGCCAGGCCGAGCGCGTCCGGGTCCTGCGGCGTGGTCGTGGCGACGTCCGTGACGTTGGAGATCCCCATCTGCTGGCCGAGCGAGCTGAGGAACTGGGCCTGCTCGGCGTTGCCGCCCGTGGCGACGAACATCGCGGGGGCGTTCTGGTTCAGGACGAAACCGCCATAGACGTCACGGCTTTCGGTGGCGCTCCGCAGGGCCTCCGCCCCGTCGAAGGTGCGCACGTCGTAGGCGCCCGGCCGTGCCTGCTCCAGCAGGTCGCTGAGCTGGGTGACGGTGGCCTCGGGACCGGCCATGCCGATCGGGACGTTCCGCGGCGTGGACCCGGCGTTCGGGGCGACGATCACGAGCAGCGCGATGAACACCGCCACGACGAGACCGACCGCCAGGTTCAGGACGCGGGCGATCGTGTCCGACGGCGTGCCCTCCACGTCGTCGTCCTCGTCCTCGTCGTCCTCGTCGGCGTCGTCGAGCTCGGGGACGCCGTAGGACTCCGTCTCGTCCTGCCGGTCCCTCTCGACGTCGTCGTCCTCGACGTCCTCGGGGTCGACGTCGACGGTCTCGGTGTCCTCGTCCGCGGTGGCGGCCGCGGCGTCCTCCGGACGGCGTCGGGGCTCTTCGGGAGTGGACATGCTTCTCCTCGGGTGGGCGGGAACGTTCGTGCGTGGCGTCTGGGCGACCGTACGCCACCGGAAACGCCGTGTGTGATCAGGAAATCCTCAGGTTCGCGGCGTATCGGCGCGGACCGGTGTGAGCGGGATCACGCTTCTTCGTCGGGGTCGGTCCATCGCCCGGCCTCCCGTTCGGTCCAGAGCTCCTCGCGCGCCGCCGCCTTGGCGTCCATCAGCTCGTGGTAGCCGCGGCGCCGCTCGGCGCGAGTCGGCCGGGCGCCCTCCTCCAGCCGCTGGTCGGTCCCCCGCGGACCGAGCAGCTCGGCGCCGGTGTGCAGCGTCGGCTCCCAGTCGAAGACCACACCGCCGTCGTCCGGACCGATCACCACCGTGTCCCCGGCGACCGCGCCGACGGCGAACAGCTCGTCCTCCACCCCGAGCCGGTTCAGCCGGTCCGCGAGGTAGCCGACCGCCTCGTCGTTGGTGAAGTCGGTCTGCCGCACCCAGCGCTCGGGCTTGACGCCCCGCACCTGGAAGTACGGGCCGTCCGACCCCCGCCGCGCCGTCACGGTGAACCCGGCGTCGTCGACCGCCCTCGGCCGCAGCACGATCCGCGCGGGTTCGGCGGGGGGCGCCGCGGCACGGGCCTCGGCCACCGTCCGCGCCAGCGCGAAGGACAGCTCCCGCAGGCCCTCGTGCGACGCCGTGGAGACCTCGAAGACCGTCAGTCCGCGGGCCTGAAGGTCCGGCCGGACGAGCTCGGCGAGCTCGCGGGCGTCGGGCACATCGATCTTGTTGAGGACGACGACCCGGGGCCGCTCCATGAGCGGGACGCCTGCGGACAGGTCGGCGGCGTACTGGGCGAGCTCGGCCTCGATGACGTCGAGGTCGCTCAGCGGGTCGCGGTTCGGCTCGAGGGTCGCGCAGTCCAGGACGTGCACGAGCACGGCGCACCGCTCGACGTGCCGGAGGAACTCCAGTCCGAGGCCCTTGCCCTGTGCGGCACCGGGGATGAGTCCGGGCACGTCCGCCACCGTGTAACGCTCGTCGCCCGCCTGCACGACGCCGAGGTTCGGCACCAGGGTCGTGAACGGGTAGTCGGCGATCTTGGGCCGGGCGGCGGACATGGCGGCGACCAGCGAGGACTTGCCCGCGCTGGGGAAGCCGACGAGGGCGACGTCGGCCACCGACTTCAGCTCGAGGACGAGGTCGGCCTGCTCCCCCTCCTCGCCGAGGAGCGCGAAGCCGGGCGCCTTGCGGCGTGGTGAGGCGAGCGCGGCATTGCCGAGACCACCGTGACCGCCCTTCGCCGCCACGTAACGGGCGCCGGCGCCGACGAGGTCGGCGAGCACCTCGCCGTCGGGCGTCTTGACCACGGTGCCGTCCGGCACGGGCAGCACGAGGTCGGCCCCGGTCTTGCCGGCCCGCATGTCCCCGGACCCCTGGGTGCCGGACTCGGCCTTCCGGTGCGGCTGGTGGTGGTAGCCGAGCAGCGTCGTGGTCTGCGGGTCGACCTCGAGGACGATGTCGCCGCCCTTGCCGCCGTTGGCGCCGTCGGGCCCGGCGAGCGGCTTGAACTTCTCACGTCGGATGGAGGCGCAGCCGTGCCCACCGTCGCCGGCGGCGACGTGGATCACGACCCGGTCCACGAACGTGGCCATCGCTCCTCCGTCCTTCGGCGTCGTGCCGTCTCAAGCATGCAGCAGGGGCGGACGGCTCGCGCCGTCCGCCCCTGGAGCGTGGTCTGTCGGTCGGTCAGACCGTGGTCTCGGCGAGCACCACGTCGACGACCTTGCGGCCGCGGCGGCTCGCGAAGGCCACCGAACCGGCCTCGAGCGCGAACAGCGTGTCGTCCTTGCCCCGGCCGACGTTGTTGCCGGGGTGGAAGTGCGTGCCGCGCTGACGGACGAGAATCTCGCCGGCCTTGACGACCTCACCGCCGAAGCGCTTCACACCGAGGCGCTGGGCGTTGGAGTCGCGGCCGTTCCGGGAGGAGCTGGCGCCCTTCTTGTGTGCCATCTCGAACCTGCCTTCTACTCGTGCTGACTGGCGAAGGACCCTTACGGGCCGCGATTACTTGATCCCGGTGACCTTCAGCCGGGTCAGGCTCGAGCGGTAACCCTGACGGCGGCGGTAGCCGGTCTTGTTCTTGAACTTCATGATGGAGATCTTCGGGCCCTTCTCGTCCCGGACGATCTCCGCGGTGACCTTCACCTTGGCGAGGTCGTCGGCACCCGTGGTGACCTTCTCGCCGTCGACGAGCATGAGGGGCTGCAGCTCGACGCTCTGCCCCACCTCGCCGCTCAGACGGTCCACGACGACGACGTCGCCGACGGACACCTTCTCCTGTCGGCCGCCGGCCTTGACGATCGCGTACACCACGTTGCTGCTCATCTCTGTCGTTTGCGGGTCGAGCGGCCGTGCGCGCAGGGCGAGGCGCTCGAGACTCACGGAACCGGTGCACACCCAGGGCACCGACGCTCTAGATTACGCGCCGGCGCCGTTCCCGGCAAACCTCCGCGGGGTGTGATCCCCGCGATGCTCCTGTGGGATCTGGCACACCCACTCCGGCGACCGCGAACAGCTCACTTGAAGCCGGCCGTCTTGATGGACTCCACGATCTGCTTCTGGAAGAAGAAGAAGATCAGCAGCGTCGGCATCGCCGCGACGGTCGAGGCCGCCAGCACGTAGTTCCAGTCGGCGGCGTACTGCTGCTGGAACGTCGCGATGCCGAGCTGGACCACGCGCAGGTCGGGGTCTGAGGTGATCGTCAGCGGCCACACGAACGAGTTCCAGTTGGCCAGGAAGAAGAACACCGCGAGCGCCGAGAGGATCGGCCGGGAGAGCGGCAGGATGATGCTGCGGTAGATGCGCCAGTAGCTGGCGCCGTCGACGAGCGCCGCCTCCTCCAGCTCGGCCGGGAGCGAGACGTAGAACTGCCGCAGCAGGAAGATGCCGAACGCGTTGAAGATCGCCGGGACGATCAGACCCGCGTAGCTGTCGACCATCCCGAGGGTCCGCACGACCACGAACGTCGGGATGAGGATGACCGGCAGGCTGACCAGCAGGGTCGAGAAGATCAGCAGGAACAGCGTCTCGCGGCCACGGAACTTCAGCCGCGCCAGCGCATAGGCGGCCATCGAGTGGAACCACAGCGCCAGCACGGTGATGGTCGCCGAGATGAAGAAGCTGTTGAACATGTACCGCAGGAACGGCACCTCGGTGAAGACGTACCGGAAGTTCTCCAGCGTCGGCTCGGCCGGGATCAGGTCGACGCTGTTGACCTCCGCGGGCCCCTTGAAGGAGCCGGCCACCATCCACACGAGCGGGAAGATCGTCAGCAGGCCGACGATCAGGCCGAGGATGGTCAGGGTGGTGCGACGGCCGGTCCACAGGCGGTCGCCCTTGGCGCGTGGGGCCGCCCCGGTGGGTGCCGAGACCTGCGCGGGCGCCGTGGCGGTGTCAGTCATTGTCGAATCGCCCTCCCCGGGTGATCGCGAACATCAGGCCGGACCAGGCGAGCATGACGACGACCAGGACGGAGCCGATGGCCGCCGCATAGCCGAGCTCGCCGAAGAGGAACGCCTGCTCGTAGACGTAGAAGATGAGCAGCGACGTCGCTCCGGCCGGTCCGCCGCCGGTCAGGACGAAGACGAGGTCGAGCCCGCCGGTGATGACCCCGACGGTGGCGGTGATGATGACGAAGAAGCTCGTCGGGCGCAGCAGCGGCAGCGTGATGTGCCGCAGCCGCTGCCAGGCGCTCGTGCCGTCGATCCGGGCGGCCTCGTAGTACTCCGCCGGGATGTCCTGCAGCCCGGCGAGGAAGATGATCATGTAGTAGCCCATCTGGAACCAGATGGTCACCACGATGACCGCGCCGAGGGCCAGGTTGGGCTCGCCCAGGAACGAGACGTTCTCCATCCCGAAGAGCCCGAAGAGCCGGCTCACCACGCCCGTGCGCTCACCCAGCATGAACTGCCACACCATCGCCACGACGACGAGCGAGATGACGTACGGCACGAACAGCATGCTGCGGATCGCCCCGACGAACGGGATGCGCTGCTGGACGAGCAGCGCGAGCGCCAGGCCGATGACGAAGATCGCCGGGACGACGCCGACGAGGTACAGCAGCGTGATCCGCACGCTGCTCCAGAACGCCGGGTCGCCGAACATGCGGACGTAGTTGTCCAGCCCGATGAAGTCGAACGAGCCGAACCCGTCGATCCGGAAGAAGCCGAGCGCGATGGCCAGCAGCATGGGGATCGCGACGAAGACGAGCAGGCCCAGGGTGTCGGGCAGCAGGAACCAGAAGGCGGCCCGCCGCTCGCGCCGGGCGCGCTCTGCCCGTCCGTTCGCCCCCGAGGGCTTGCCCGCGGTGCGGGAGACCGAGATGGCACTCATATGAGCGAGCCTCCTTCGTAGGTCTCCAGGTAGCTCTCGATCGCGGACTGGGCGGTCTGCGCCTCTGCCCGTGGGTCAGCGCCCGCCAGCATCGCCTTCTGGATGGCGTTGGACACGGCCTTGTAGATCACCGGTGGGTAGCGCGGCTCGGCACGACCGGTGGGCAGGATCTCGTCCCGGAAGCGCTGCAGGATCGGGTCCTCGAACGCCCCGGAGTCGCCGATCGCCTCCGTGACGGACCGGCGTGCGGGCAGGTTGCCCTTGGCGACGCCGTTCCACTGCACCAGGGCGTCGATCGACTCCCGGCTCATGCTGCCCATGAGCTCCACGGTGAACCGGGCCGCGGCGTCCGGGTCCACACCGCGGCTGTTCACCACGAACGCCCATCCGCCGAGAACCGTGGTCGGCTCCCCTCCGGGCGGGGTCGGCATCGGGAAGATGCCATAGGGGTGGTCAGGCGCGTTCTGGCGCATGGCCTCGACCTGCCAGATGCCGGTGTGCCACATGGCCGCGTAGCCGCTGGTGAACGCGCCGACCAGGTCACCGCCGGCTGGCAGCGTGCGTGGCGAGGCGCCGGACTGGACGGCCTCCTGGTACATCGCCAGGGCCTGGACCGCCGCGTCCGAGTCGAAGATCGGCCGCTGGCTCTCCGGGTCGATGACGTCGCCGCCGCCCTGCCAGACCCAGGGGTAGAAGGTGAAGTTCTGGTAGTAGCTCGGCGTCGTGTCGAACACCAGGCCCGCACGCTGGCCGCCGCTGAGCCGACGCCCGAGCTCGAGCATCTCGTCCCACGTCTGGGGCAGATCGCCCTCGGACAGGCCCGCCTCCTCGAACGCCGGGATGTCGTAGAAGACCGCCAGCGGCTCCTGCTCCATCGGCAGGCCGTAGACCCGGCCGTCGACCATCCGGGTGGCGAGCGCGTCCGGGTAGTAGTCGTCGATCGCCTCCTGGCTCATGTAGTCCGTGAGGTCGGTCAGGACCCCGCCGTTGTAGTAGCGCAGGAAGTCGCCGGGCGAGATGAGGAACAGGTCGGGACCGGCGCCCGAGGCGAACGCCGTCGTGATCCGCGTGTTCGTCGGGTCGGTGTAGCCGGGGATGTAGACCATCTCGACCGGCCGTTCCCCGGCCTCCTCCCACCGGGCGGTGGCGTCCAGGAACCAGTCGCTCTGGGCGACGATGTTCGGGTCGGTCACCGTCTGGGGCGAGTAGTTGTTCCAGAACTGCATGGCCTGCCCCTGCGCGCCCGAGCTCGGCGTGCATCCGCCGAGGGCCCAGGCGCCGCCGAGGCCGCCGGCGGCTGCGACGCCGAGGCGGAGGGCGCCGCGTCGGCTCAGCTGGTTGCTCATCGTGGTGCCCGTCTCAGAGAACCTCGAGGGCGTCGGCGTCGGGCGTCTCCGGACGCTGCGCCGTCGGCCGGTCGAGGTAGAACAGCGCCGTGGAGGCGATGTCGTCGTGCAGGGGCAGGTACCGGTGCCCGGAGCGCCAGCCGAGCGCCTGGATGTCGACCGTGAGGTCCTCCTCGAACCGGATCGGGTCCGGCACGTGCCAGCGGTACATCCCGAACCGCTGCTGGGAGCGGTAGAGCCCGTCCGGCCGAAGGATCTGGTGCAGGCCGAGGTAGGGCGTGCTGAACGCGGTGTAGCCCTGGCCCGGCACGTCGAAGTTCCAGGCGCCGCCGATGTAGTCCTCGGTGCCGGTGCCGCAGATCGTCGGGAACCCGCCGCGGCTGCCGTCTGCGGAGTCGCCGCGGTCCCCGTCCATGTAGAACTTGATCTCGCCCTCGCCCCACCAGCCGGAGCTGTTGACGCCCCAGGCGAGGTAGGTGCCCACGTACTGGCCGCTGCCACGCACGCCCTCGAGGATCGGGTGCGTGGTGCGGTCCGGCAGCGGGTTCGAGCGGCGCCACTGGGCGTGCAGGTAACCCGCCTCCGGGCTCTGCTCACCGAGCTCGTAGGTGACCTGGTAGTAGACGACCGCGGGCTCCTGGCCGAGGTTCTCGACCGTGATCCGCGCGTCCTGCCGGAAGGGCATGGGCCAGTAGCTGTTGAACCCGCCGTGCGGGTTGACGGCGACCATCGCGGAGCTCAGCTGGGCGAAGCTGCCCCAGCCCTGGCCGAAGAAGTCGCCCACCGGGACCTCGACGGCCGGCTCGTCCGCACCGTCCCAGTAGGCGCGCAGCAGGAGAGAGCGCCAGTGGTCGGTGTGCGTGGTGAGCCAGATGTGCGTGATGCGCCCCGGTCCCGCGATCCGGGCGACGTCGAACGTCTCTCCCGCCGCGATCTCGACGCTCGGCGAGACCTTCCAGCCCTGCCCGAGGTCCCGCGCGGGCCCGGCGCCGGTGCCCTCGGTGGCGCGGCCTCCCGCACCTTTCTCGCCGGTGAAGTTCTCCGGGCTGATGGACCGGGTGGTCACGGGTCGCAAGGCAGCGATGTCGGACGGCGTCATACGGAGGGCTCCTCGGTGAGGGGGCGTCGGTGCGCGGGCCACGGCGTGGGCGGGAGACCGCTGGACAACCGCGCTATGGTGAGTAATCGATTTCAGACGGTAGAGGCCGACCCGAGGGGTGTCAACTTGCCTGCTGAGCGGCCCGTTGTTGGCCCGGTTCGCCGCCTCGTGCCCTTAGGGTGAAGCAACGTCGGGAGGGGTGAGATGGCGAGGATCGTGGACGTCGCGGCACTGGCCGGCGTGTCGACGGCGACGGTCTCACGGGTCCTGAACGGCAAGTCGGTCCGGGAGGACCTCGAGGCTGCCGTGCGGCGCGCGATCGACGAGCTCGGCTACTCCCCCAACCGGACCGCCCGGTCCCTGCGGCGCCAGCACTCCGAGGTCATCGCGCTCGTGCTGCCCGACATCGAGAACCCGTTCTTCACCTCGCTCGCGCGCGGGGTCCAGGACGTCGCTCAGGAGGCGGGGCTGTCGGTGGTGCTCTGCAACACCGACGAGGACCCGGAGAAGCAGGAGCAGTACCTCCGCGTCGCGGAGGACGAGAACATGGCCGGCGTCATCCTGGCGCCCGCCGGCCCCTCGGAGCTGTTGCAGCGACTGATCGAGCGGCACCGCTCGGTGGTCATCGTGGACCGCGCCGTGGACGACGGCATCGACCAGGTGACGTTCGACAACGTCGAGCTGGGGCTGCGGGCGACGCGCGCGCTCGTGGAGCGCGGCTACCGGCGCATCGCGTGCGTCACCGGCCCGCACACCACCCCGACGGCGGTCGCCCGCGCCGAGGGGTGGCGCCAGGCGCTCGCGGAGGCCGACCTGCCGGCTCCGGAGGAGAGCCTGGTCTTCGCGAACTTCCGGGTCGACGGCGGCGAGGCGGCGATGCGCGACCTGCTGGCCGGCCCGAAGCCGCCGGACGCCGTACTGGCCACGAACAACCTGGTGGGCGTGGGCGCCCTGCGGGTGCTCTCGGCGACCTCGCACCGCGACGTCGGGCTGGGGATCATCGGCGACCTGCCGTTCGTGACCTCGCGGGTGGACGACGTCTCGCTGCTGCAGCTGCGGCCGCGGGAGATGGGCCTGACGGCGGCCCGGATGCTGGTGGAACGGATCCGGGGCGAGTCGGGCCCGGCGCGGCGGGTGGTCCAGCCCACCCAGCCGGTCAGCCTCGGCGCTACCCGCGACTGACGGCGGAGAGCGCCACGTCGACGGGGTCGTCCCCGGAGACGAGCTCGGCCACCAGCCCGACGGTCGAGTCGTCGTCGAGCGCTCCGCGCAGCACGCTCGCGACGTCTTCGCGTGGCACGTCCCCGCGCCCGGTCTCGGCGGCGAGCCGTACCAGCCCGGTGCCGGGCCCGTCGGTCAGCCGGCCAGGGCGGATGATCGTCCAGTCGAGGTCGCGGGCCATCAGGTCCTCGTCCGCGGCCTTCTTGGCGTCCTGGTAGGCCGCGAAGACCTCGTCCTCGATCCCGGCCCCGCCGGTGGCGGCACCCATGGAGGAGACCATGAGGTACCGGCGGACGCCCGCGGCCTGCGCGGCGTCCGCCAGGAGCACGGCCGCACCGCGGTCGACCGTGTCCTTGCGCGGCGCACCGCTGCCCGGTCCCGCGCCGGCGGCGAAGACGACCGCGTCCGCGCCGGTGACGATCGTCGCGAGCTCGTCGACGCCGGCCCGCTCGAGGTCCAGGACCACGGGGTGGGCGCCGTCCTGCTGCAGGTCGGGGACGTGATCGGGGTTCCGGATGATCCCGAGGACCATGTCGCCGCGAGCGGCGAGCTGTCGGGCCAGGTGACGGGCGATCTTGCCGTGGCCTCCGGCGATGACGATGCGCATGGCATCGACGCTACTGGCCCCGGCACCGGGACGTCACCTGTGCGACCGACCGCTCCGTCACCCCCGTGCCCCCGCCGGACACCGCACGCCCCTCGGTGTATACATCCACGATGGACACTCCCGTGCTGTTCGCCCTGGTCGCCGGCGTGGTCATCGTGCTCTTCCTCCTGCTGCGGCCCCTGCGCCGCAGGAGCAGGGACCTGGGCAGCCGCCTGGGTGAGGGACTCACCAAGCGGATGTTCGCCGGCAAGATGCCCGGCATCCTGGCCAACCTGGGCGCGACCCTGGACTTCGCCGCGCCGGCCGAGGACGTCGACCCCGTGGTCACCAAGGCCCTCGCCGCCGATCCGCAGGCGGCCGTCCCGATCGGGCACGGCCGCTGGAACCTCCGGGCCGTCATCGGCGAGAACGACGACGCCGTGCTCGCCCTGACGCGCACCGAGGCCGGCTCGCGCCTCGCGATCGAGTCCTCGCGCGACGAGCGGGGCTTCCCGCAGGGCGGCCCGCGGTGGCAGGAGCTGATCGGGACGGTCGAGCGGGCCGCCCGCGAGGCCGGGATCGCCGTGACGCGCGGGTCGATCACGCACGTGCGGACGCCGTACACCACCGGGACCCGGTGGATGCCCGAACGCACCTGAGTGCCCGCGCGTCCCGGGAACGGCGCCCGGGCCTCCTCACTCCCGGACGGCGCCGGAGAGCATCCCCGCGATGAAGTGCCGCTGGAGGATCAGGTAGAGGACGACCACCGGCAGGGCCACCATGACCGCGCCGGCGGCCAGCAGCGTGGTGCCCTGCACGTACTGGCCCTGGAAGAGCGCGAGGCCGAGCGGCGCGGTGCGCAGCTGCCCGGACGGGGACATGACCAGCGGGATGAGGAACTCGTTCCAGGTCCACATGAACATCAGCAGCACCATGGTCACCAGCGCCGGTCGGGCCACCGGGACGAGGACCTGCCACAGCACGCGATGGTGACCGGCGCCGTCGATCCGGGCCGCCTCCACCAGGGACCGGTTCGCGCCACGGAACCAGGCGCGCATCCAGAAGGTCCCGAAGGCCACGGACTGGGCCACCTGCGGCAGCGCGATGGCCCAGATCGTGTCGGTGAGACCGAGGTAGCGCAGGTCGAAGAACAGCGGGACGACGATCGCCTCGGCCGGAACCATGATCCCGAGCAGGAACACGTAGAACAGCACCTGCGACCCCGGGAAGGTGAAGGTGCCGAACGCGTACCCGGACATCACCGACAGCACCGTCGCGAGCGTGACGACCACCAGGGCCACCATGACCGAGTTCTGCAGGTACTCGCCGAACCGGCCCTGCTCCCACGCCCGCGCGAAGTTCTCCCAGTGCAGCGGCCCGCCGGCCTCGGCGTCCGCGGGTGTCTCCGGCGAGAGGGCCGTGACCAGGATCGTCCCCACCGGTGCGAGGGCGAGCAGCGCGAAGAAGACGAGGATGCCGTAGTTGGCAGCCCGCTCCCCGGCCGAGACCCGCACGCCCGTGCCCGTCACCGCTCCCGCTCCCCGATCCGGTTCACCGCGAGGTTGACCCCGAAGATCAGCACCGTCAGCACCACCGCGACGGCGGCGGCCGAGCCGACCTGGCCGAGCTCGAAGGCACGACGGTAGACCTCGAAGCTGGGGACCGTCGTCGTGCTGCCGGGTCCGCCGCCGGTGGTGACGTAGACCAGGTCGAAGGTCTTCAGCGCCGCGACGATGGTCAGGGTGAGCGCGACGACGACCTCGGCCCGCACCGAGGGCACCGTGATCGCCAGGAACGTCCGGACCGGGCCGGCACCGTCGAGGCGGGCCGCCTCGTACAGCTCGGTCGGGACCCGCGTCATGCCGGACATGAGCAGCACGGTCACCAGGCCGGTGGAGACCCAGGTGCCGATGAGGCCCACGGCGGGCAGCGTGAGGGTGAAGTCACCCAGCCAGGTGCGGGTGAGCGCATCGAGCCCGACGGCGCGCAGCAGGGTGTTGAGGTGCCCGTCCGGCGCGTAGATCTGCCGCCAGGCGACCGCCACGACGACCATCGCGATCACCTGCGGGAGGAAGACCACGGTGCGGAAGAACGCCAGGCCGCGCACCCGGGCACGGACCAGCAGCGCCGCGAGCACCAGGCCGATGCCGAGCGGGAGCACCGAGAAGAAGAAGATGAGGACCGCGGCGTGCCCGAAGGCCGCGCGCAGCGCGCCGTCCGTCAGCACCTCCGCGTAGTTCGCGAGGCCGACGAACGTCGCCAGGGTCAGCCCGTCCCACTCGTAGAGCGAGATCTGCACGGCCTTGCCGAGCGGGTAGAGCAGGAAGATCGCGTAGACCACGAACGCGGGCAGCACGAACCAGTACGGCGTGGCGCCGTACATGCTCCGCCGCCCCGCCCGCTCCCGCGGGGTGCGGCGGGGCACGGTCACGGGTTCGCGTCGCCGACGAACGCCGCGTAGTCGTCCTCGGCCGCCTGCGCGAACTCCTCCGGCGTCATCTCGCCTGCCAGGAGCGACTGCAGCGCCTGCCCCAGGGTCTCCCCCATCGTGGGCGTCGCCCAGTCGAGGTAGGGCAGCAGCGCGCCCTCGCCGACCGCCTGGCCGTAGGCCTCGTACACCTCGGCGTTCAGCGGGTCCGGCGCCTCGTGCTCCGCGGTGTCGACCACCGGCATGTTGCCCGTCTCGGCGATCACGGACATGGCATCCGGGCTGGTGATGAAGTCGATGTAGGCAGCAGCCACCTCAGGGTGCTCGGCCTGCGAGGTCACGGCGAACGGCAGGCCGGTCGCGCCGGTCGTCACCGGTCCGGCGCCCTCCTGCGTGGGCGGCGGGGCGAAGAAGCCCACGTCCTCGCCCATGGCGGCGTGGATGTCCGCGGCGAGCCACGAGCCCGCCATGAGGTACACGCCCTCACCCTCGGTGAACGACTGCCACACGGCGTCGTAGTCCGCGCCGTTGAAGCCGTCGTTGAAGTACCCGGCCTCCGCCCACTCCTGCACGGTGGTGGCCGCCTGCAGGTTGGCGTCGTCGGTCCAGGTGGCGCCCGCGTTGCCGAAGCCGAGGTCGCGGACCTCCGCGGCGTCGACGTAGGCGCCCTGGACAGGCCCGAGGACGTGCAGCGCGGGCCACTGGTCGAGGTTGCCGAGCATCAGCGGGGTCTCACCGGCCTCGGAGATGGTCGCGAGCTGGTCGGTGAACTCGGACCACGTCTGCGGCACCTCGAGGCCGAGCTCCTCCAGCTTGGTGCGGTTGTAGTAGACGCCCACGACCTCGCCGACCTGCGGCAGGCCGTAGACCGAGCCCTCGCCGAAGGTCACGCCGTCGGGGCTGTAGCTGCTGTTCTGCAGGACCGACTCGCCGAACCGCTCGGTCCAGCCGTAGGCGGCGGCGTAGTCGTCGAGGGCCAGCAGCTGACCGGCGGCGACGTACTGGCCCATCTGGGAGCGCGAGTTGTTGACCTGGGTGACGTCGGGCGCGTCCTCGCCGGACAGCGCCAGACGCAGCGTGGCGTTGAGGTCGTCCGTGGACTGGGTGCGCCGCTGGATGTCCACGTTCGGGTACTCCTCCATGAACGCGGCGTTGAGCTGCTCGATCTGCTCGTTCTGCCCGCCCCGGACCTCCTGGTCCCACACGACGAGCGTGACGTCGCCGACGTCGGAGATGTCGGTGACCACCTCGCTCGGCCCGCCGGTCGGCTCCTGCGTCTCCTCGGGGGCGGTGTTGGAACCGGGGGTGCAGGCTGCCAGGGCGAGGACGGCCGCGGCCACGGTGCCGAGGCCCGAGATCGTCCGGGCACGCAGAGCGAAGGTCATGGGAGTCTCCTGTCTTCTCGGCCCCATTGTGGCGGACACGGCCCACCACCCTGTACGAACGACCCGCTCACTCCTCCTCGACGGTGATGACCGGCGACTCGCCGGGCGTCACCACGCCGCTGGAGACGGCCCGACGGCTGCGTCGCGGTCGACGGCGCGGCTCGGCCGGGGGCGCGGGCGCGTCCTCGGACGCAGCGTCCTCGGCGGCCTGCTCGGCGTCGCTCGGGACGACCACCGAGCCTCCGTGCGGCGCGCCGACGACACCCGTGCCGGTCGGCTCGTCCGGGGTCTGCGGGGACGTCTCACCGCCCTCGGCTGTCGGCTCGGCGACGTCGGGCGTCCGCCGGTGCTCGGGCTCTGTCGTCTCGGGCTGTGTCGTCTCGGGCTGTGTCGTCTCGGGCTCTGTCGTCTCGGGCTGTGTCGTCTCGGGCTGTGTCGTCTCGGCCTGCTCCGACTCGTCGCCGGCCTCCGCGTGGTCGGCGGAGGAGGCGGCACGCTCCTCCTCCTGCTCATGAGCGCTCGCGGCCGCGGCGGCGATGGTGGCCAGCGTGGCCTTGACGGCCTCGCGCGCGGCCGCCGCCTCGGGGTCCTCCTCCGCCTCGGCGGGTGACGGCGAGGACGTGGACGCCGACTGCTGCTGGCCGCCGCCCCTCCGGCCGCGGCGGCGCGACCCGCCGCCGTCGTCCTTGCCCTCGTTGCCCCGCTCGACGGGGTGGTCGTGGACGATGAAGCCGCGGCCGCTGCAGTGCTCGCACGGGGTGGAGAACGCCTCGATGAGCCCCTGACCGACCCGCTTCCGGGTCATCTGGACCAGGCCGAGCGAGGTCACCTCGGCGACCTGGTGGCGGGTGCGGTCCCGGCCGAGGCACTCCAGCAGGCGACGCAGCACCAGGTCGCGGTTGGACTCCAGCACCATGTCGATGAAGTCGATGACGATGATGCCGCCGATGTCCCGCAGCCTCAGCTGCCGGACGATCTCCTCGGCCGCCTCGAGGTTGTTCCGGGTGACGGTCTCCTCGAGGGTGCCGCCGGAGCCGGTGAACTTACCGGTGTTGACGTCGATGACCGTCATCGCCTCGGTGCGGTCGATGACGAGGGAACCGCCGGACGGCAGCCACACCTTGCGGTCCATGCCCTTGGCGAGCTGCTCGTCCACCCGGTGCTCGACGAAGACGTCCTTCTCCGAGGTCCAGTGGTGCATCCGGTCGGCCAGCTCGGGCGAGAGGTCCTTGACGTACTTCGAGATCGTCTTCCAGGCGGTGTCGCCGGCGACCGTGAGCGACTCGAAGTCCTCGTTGAACACGTCGCGGACCACGCGGACGGCAAGCTCCGGCTCGCCCTTGAGCAGTGCGGGCGCGCTCTTGGTGTTCTTGGACTTCGCCTCGATGTCCGCCCACTGCTTGGTGAGGCGTTCGACGTCGGCACGCAGCTGCTCCTCGGTGGCGCCCTCGGCGGCCGTACGCACGATGACGCCGGCGCCGTCCGGGACGATCTCCTTGAGCAGCTTCTTCAGGCGGGCGCGCTCGTTCTCCGGCAGCTTGCGGGAGATGCCGGTCATGGCGCCCGAGGGCACCAGCACGAGGTGCCTGCCGGCGAGCGTGATCTGCGACGTCAGCCGGGCGCCCTTGTGCCCGATGGGGTCCTTCGTGACCTGCACGAGAACGGTGTCGCCGGACTTGAGGGCCTGCTCGATACGGCGCGGCTGCCCCTCCATCCCCGCGGCGTCCCAGTTGACCTCGCCCGCGTAGAGCACGGCGTTGCGCCCCTTGCCGAGGTCGACGAACGCGGCCTCCATCGAGGGCAGCACGTTCTGCACGCGGCCGAGGTAGACGTTGCCGACCATCGAGGTCTGGGTGTGCCGGGCGACGTAGTGCTCGACGAGGACGTCGTCCTCGAGGACCGCGATCTGGTTCAGGCCGTCCTTCTCCCGGACCACCATCTTGCGGTCGACCGCCTCCCGGCGGGCGAGGAACTCGGCCTCGCTGAGGGTGGTGCGACGGCGCCCGGCCTCGCGGCCCTCGCGCCGCCGCTGCCGCTTGGCCTCCAGCCGGGTGGAGCCCTTGAGCGCGGTGACCTCGTCCCGGCGGGAGTCGCCCTCACCGCCACGGGAGCGCCGCCGACGACGACGGCGGCGCGAGCTCGAGCCACCCTCGTCGTCCTGGACGTCCTGGTCCGCGGAGTCCTCGTCCGTCGGGCCGTTGTCCTTCGAGTCCTTGTCCTTGGGCTTGCCGCCCTTGTTGCCCTTGGTGCTCTTGGTGCTCTTGTCCTTGCCCGTCGGGGCCTCCGAGCCGTCGTCACCGGCTCCGTCACCGTCCGTCTGGTCGTCCGACGGGTCCTTGTCGGAGCCGTCGGAGCCGCCGTCGCCCTGACCGCCCCGGTTGCGGCGTCCTCGGCCGCCCCGGCGGCGACGACGCCGCCCGGACGACTGGCCCTCGTCGGCCTCGTCCGGGGAGTCGCTGCTCTCCTCGTCCGCGCCGTCCGCGGGCTCCTCGGCCGGCGGCTCTCCGGCGGGCGCCTGCGCGCGCCGGCGCCGGGGCCGCGCGGCGCTGAGGTCGGGCGCCTGGAAGAGCAGGCTCGCGGCAGGGAGCCGCGGCCCTTCCTCGGCCGACCCCTCCTGGGTCGCCTCGTCCGCTGCGGTCTCCTCGGCGTCCCCGACGTCCTCGGGCTCGCCGGTCCCGGCGTCGTCCGGGTCGGTCTCCTGGGCCTCATCCGCACGTTCGGAGGCATCGGCCGCGCCCTCGTCGGCGTCCTCTGCCTGCTCCTCGAGCCCGAGCTCGGCCAGCACGTCCAGCCGCTGCTCGGGTGCACGGGCGCTCGCACCGCTCCGGCGCCCGCGACGCACGGCCGGCTTCTCGGCCTGCTCCGGCTCGGGAGCCTCCTCCGGCTCAGTGCTCGGCTCGGTGCTCTGCTCGGTGGTCTCGCTCAACGCGGCGGCCTCGGCGGCCTTCTCCGCCACGGCAGCGGCGGCGGCGCCCTCCTGGGCCCCGACGGTGGTGGCCTCGCCGGTCTCGGGCTGGTCCGCCGTCGTCGGCTCGGCCGACGGGGCGGGGCTGGACGCCGGGCTGCTGGCCCGGCGCCGGGAGCGTCGCGGCTTCGTCGCCTGCTCCGGTGCCTGTTCGTTGCCGTCCTGCGTGGTGCTCTCGGTGTGCTGCTCGTCCATGGGGTATGCCCCTTCGCCCTCCGGAGCACCTCCACACCCTGCGGCGCCCGGTGGGCAGTTATCGTCCCCGGCGGACCGAGGACGGAAGTCCTGTGTGCGACCCGATGTGCTCGGGCCCCGACGAACGGGCGGCCTGCCGCGCGAGGCGCGGTGCCCCCGGTTCTCGGCCCTCTGCTGCAGCGCCATCGTGGTACGAGGCGGCGCGAGTCGGACCGGCTACGGGGAGGTCACGTCGTCGTCGGACCGAAGAGCGGGGTGTGGTGCTGCTCCTCGATCTCGTCCAGTATCGCACAGCGGCGGACGACCACCGTCCGCGACCCGCGGTCCGAAAGGTGGGACGGAGGCAGGCGCACCACGGCGCGGATCGTGCGGCGACACGCCGCCGCGAACCTCTCACGCGACGTGCCGGTGCCGGCGGCAACGCGCCTCGTACACCTCGGCGCCCCCGACGTGAGCGGGGACCGGACGGAGCGGGTCGGACCGGGCGGCGTCGTCGTCCCGCTGGCGCACGTGGAAGGCGGCGTCGCGGCCGCAGACCCCGCACACGGCGGTGAGCCGGTCCACCCGCTCCGCCAGCGCCATGAGCGTCGGGAGCGGCTCGAAGGGGCGTGCGTCGAACGTCACCGAGAGCCCGGCGACGACCACCACCAACCCTCGGTCCGCGAGGTCCTGCGCCGCGTCAACCAGGTCCGGACCGAAGAACTGGGCCTCGTCGACGGCCACGAGCTCCGTGCCGGGCTCCACCAGGCCCGCGATGTCCCGGGCGGAGCCCACCGTGCGGGAGGCGGCCTGCAGGCCGGAGTGGGAGGTGACCGTCCCGTGGCCGGCGCGCGTGTCGAGCGCGTGGCTGACCACGAGGACGCCGCGGCCCGCGATCTGCGCCCGGCGCACGCGGCGCAGCAGCTCCTCCGACTTGCCGGCGAACATCGGCCCGCCGATCACCTCGAGCCGGCCGGCCCCGAGACCGTCGTCGTCCACGCTGACAGTCAAGCACCCGACCCGCGCGACCGGCACCTGTGCGGCGGACCCACCGGCAAAACCCCTCGCCCGGTGTCGGACCGGTTCCGTACCGTTGTCGGTGAACCCGAGGAGGTAGCCGTGCCCGCAGCGATCGAGGCTTTCGGCTTGGTCAAGCACTTCGGAGAGACCCGGGCGGTCGACGGCGTCGACCTCACCATCGCGGCCGGCTCCGTCTTCGGGCTGCTCGGCCCGAACGGCGCCGGGAAGACCACCGTGGTGCGGATGCTCGCCACGCTGCTGCGCCCGGACGCCGGCGAGGCGCACGTCCTCGGCCACGACATCGTCACCGACGCGGACGCCGTCCGCTCCGCCGTCGGGCTGACCGGCCAGTACGCCTCGGTCGACGAGGACCTCACCGGCGCGGAGAACCTGTTCCTCATCGCCCGGCTCTACGGGTTCCCCTCCCCCGCGGCCCGCGCCCGCGCCGCCGACCTGCTCGGCGCCTTCGACCTCACGGACGCCGCCGGGAAGCAGGTGAAGAACTACTCGGGTGGGATGCGCCGTCGCCTCGACCTCGCCGCGTCCCTGGTGCGCAGCCCGCGGGTGCTCTTCCTCGACGAGCCGACCACCGGCCTGGACCCGCGCAGCCGGAACCAGGTGTGGGACATCGTGCGCCTGCTCGCCCGGGAGGGGGCGACGATCCTGCTGACCACGCAGTACCTGGACGAGGCCGACCAGCTCGCGGACCGGATCGCCGTGATCGACCACGGCAAGGTCATCGCGGAGGGCACGGCCCCCCAGCTGAAGGCCTCGGTCGGGTCGGGCACGGTGACGCTGCGGGTCGCCGAGCCCGCGCAGCGTGACGAGGCCGCCCGGATCGTCGGCGAGGTGCTCGGCGGGACCGTCACGCCCGCGGCGGAGCCGACGTCGCTCGATGCGCAGGTGCCCGAGGGCAACGAGGCCGCCGCCGCGGACGTGCTCCCCGCCCTGCGGGCGGCGGGGATCACGGTTCCCGAGTTCAGCCTCGGCCAGCCGAGCCTGGACGAGGTGTTCCTCGCGCTGACGGGCGAGCGTCCGGACACCGCCGACGCCGAGAACGGCGAGGAAGGCGACCGTGGCGGCACGGACGGTCGAGGGGAGCCGGAGCACGCCGGGCACCACACAGCCGCGGCGGCCGAGGTGGGTGAGGACCGATGAGGACCCTGGACGTCGACAACACCGCTCTGCGCGCAGCCATCACCGTCACGGACCTGCCGCCGCGGCCGACGGCGCTGTCCGCCACCCTGACGTTCTTCCACCGGGCGCTGCTGAAGATCAAGCACGTCCCGGAACAGCTGATGGACGTCACCCTGACGCCGGTCATCTTCACCCTGATGTTCACCTACCTCTTCGGCGGTGCGATCGCCGGGGACACCCGGACGTACGTGCAGTTCCTGCTGCCCGGGATCCTCGTCCAGACGGTGCTCATCATCACCGTGTACACCGGCTTCACGCTGAACACGGACATCTCCAAGGGCGTCTTCGACCGGTTCCGGTCGCTGCCGGTGTGGCGGCCCGCCCCGGTGGTCGGCGCGCTGCTCGGGGACTCGGTCCGCTACACGATCGCCTCCGCGGTCACGATCGGGCTGGGACTGCTCATCGGCTACCGGCCGGAGGGCGGCCCGGTGGGCGTGCTCGCCGCGGTGGCGCTGCTCCTGGTGTTCGCGTTCTCGCTGAGCTGGATCTTCACCATCCTCGGTCTGCTCATGCGCACGCCGAACGCCGTCATGGGTGTCTCGATGCTCGTGCTCATGCCGCTGACCTTCGCCTCGAACATCTTCGTCGATCCGCAGACGATGCCGTCGGTGCTGCGGGCCTGGGTGGACGTCAATCCCGTCTCGCACCTGGTGACCGCCATCCGCGGGCTCATGGCCGGGACGGCGACCTTCGGCGACGTCGTGTGGGCGCTCGTCGCCTCCGCCGTCCTCACCGCGGTGCTGGCCCCGGTCGCCATGCGGATCTACCGCAACCGCAAGTGAGCGCGGCAGGCAGGTGAGCGGCGCGGGCTGGTGACCGCCGCCGGCTGCCCGGAGCGTCCGCCGTCACGCCGGTCATCGCGCCGCGGGGCGGCGCTGGCAGCGGGGGCAGGAGAACGAGCCGCGGTTCATGAACTCCTCGCGGCGGATGAGGGCGCCGCAGCGCCGGCAGGGCAGACCGGCGCGTCCGTAGGCGTCCAGCGACCGCGCGAAGTAGCCCGACGCGCCGTCGACGTCGACGTACAGCGCATCGAAGGACGTCCCGCCGACGGCGAGCGCCTCCCGCATGACGTCCGTGGCGGCGTCGTACAGCTCCCGTAGCCGCGCCGGCCGCAGCACGTCCGTGCGGCGGGTGCCGTGCAACCGCACCCGCCACAGCGCCTCGTCGGCGTAGATGTTCCCGACGCCGGAGACCAGGGTCTGGTCCAGCAGGGCCCGCTTGACCTCCGTCCGCCGG
Organism: Georgenia alba; assembly: GCF_042665525.1. Classification (NCBI taxonomy): domain Bacteria; kingdom Bacillati; phylum Actinomycetota; class Actinomycetes; order Allobogoriellales; family Allobogoriellaceae; genus Georgenia; species Georgenia alba. Next base: position 72,815 of record NZ_JBHTCQ010000002.1, on the reverse strand, counting down.
GTGCGGGTCCGGCGCACCAGTGCGGCACGGTCCAGGGCCGGGTCGAGCAGGTCCCGCCCGATGTGGGCGACCGGCTCGGGCACCACGGGTGCGTCGCTGCCGAGGCCGCCCGGGGCGCCGTCGGCCGTGGAGACCGTGTCGGTGACCATGACGTGGCCGAAGGTGCGCTGGTCGACGAACCACAGCTGCCCGCCGTCCTCGAACCGCAGGCGCACGCGCAGGTGAGCGGTGGTCGCGGGCACGTCACGGACGATCGTGGGCGGCCGGGAGGCGGTGAGGTCGACCCGTCCGGCGTCATCGGCCGCCAGGACCGGCGCGGGATGCATGAGGTCCCACGTGACGCCGTCCTCGCGGCGTGCGCCGGGAGGCTCCTGGACGAGCAGCTGCCCGCTCATGCCCAGGTGGGCGAGCAGGGCCTCGTCGGGACGCGGCTGCGGGCCCAGGGTGAGCCAGAGGTACTTGCCGCGGCGCACCGCGGCCGTGAAGGACCGTCCGTGCAGGCGCCCCGCCAGCTCGGCGGTGCCGCCTGCCTGGCGCCGCACGGCCCTCGGGTGGTCGACCTCGACGGCGGTGATCCGGCGCCCCAGCACGCGTCCGGCCAGGCCGGCTCGGACGGTCTCGACCTCGGGAAGCTCGGGCACGGGTCAGTCGGCGGCGGTCTCAGCCTGGCCGTCGGAGCCCGCGCCATCGGTGCCCGCGCCGTCGGCCGCGAGCGCCGCGTACGCGTCCTCGGCGGCGTTCTGCTCGGCGATCTTCTTCGAGGTGCCGGTCCCGCGCCCGTGCTCGCCGCCGTCGAGCACGACGGCGGCGGTGAAGGTCCGGGCATGGTCCGGTCCCTCGCCGGTCACGACGTACGTCGGTGCGCCCAGGCCGCGCTCGGCGGCGAGCTCCTGCAGCGAGGTCTTCCAGTCCAGCCCGGCGCCGAGGTCCGCGGCGCGCGCGAGCAGCGGCCCGACGAGCGCAGAGACCACGCCGCGGGTGTGCTCCAGACCGTGGCAGAGGTAGGTCGCGCCGATGAGTGCCTCGACGGTGTCGGAGAGGATCGAGTCCTTGTCCCGCCCGCCGGTGACGAGCTCGCCGCGGCCGAGCAGGATGTAGTCGCCGAGGCCGATCTTGCGGGCGACCGACGCCAGCGCCTTCTGGCTGACGGTGGCCGCCCGCATCCGGGCGAGGTCCCCCTCGGGCTCGTCCGGGTGGTTGCGGTACAGGTGCTCGGTGACCACCAGGCCGAGCACCGAGTCCCCGAGGAACTCCAGCCGCTCGTTGGTGGGGATGCCGCCGGCCTCGTGCGCGAAGGACCGGTGGGTCAGGGCGAGCACGAGCAGCTCGGGGTCGATGGTGGTGCCGAGGGCCTCGGTGAGGGTCTCGACGTCGCTGCGGGCCGGCTCGACCTCGACGCTGCGGCGACGGCGGCTCACCGGTTCTCCCCCTCGGCGGCGCCGGCGTCCCGGCCCTCGTCGAGGAGCGCCGCGAGCTGCGACCAGCGCGGGTCGAGCTGCTCGTGGCGGTGCCCCGGCTCCAGGTCGTCCATCCGCTCCCCGCACCCGGGGCACAGCCCGGCGCAGTCGGGTCGGCACAGCGGCTGGAAGGGCAGCGCCGGCACGACCGCGTCGCGCAGGACGGGCTCGAGGTCGAGGTGCTCGTCGACCACCGTGGGCACCTCCTCGGCCTCCTCGTCCCCGCCGTCGACCAGGTGCTCCTTGGTGCCCTCGTAGTAGTACAGCTCGGAGATGTCGACCTCGAGCTCGTCGTCGACGTCGCGCAGGCAGCGGACGCACTCACCGTGGATGCGGGCGCGAGCCGTGCCGCTGACGAAGACGCCGTCCATGACGGACTCGAGGCGCAGGTCGAGCTCGACGTCGGACCCCTCGGGCACCCCGATGACCTCGTTGCCGAGGTCGGCGGGCGCGGGAATCGTCCGTTCGAGGGTGCGCATCGCCCCCGGTCGTCTGCCGAGCTCGTGCGTGCTGATCACGAGCGGCGAGCGGGCGTCCATGACACTCCTTCTGCCGCGCGGCGCGCGGTGTCGCTTCTCCGGTCGCTCCGGACCCGGTCGATGCTACCCAGCGACGCACGGCGGGAGCGCTCCGGAGTGTCGGCGCGCGCTGGCACCATGGCGAACGTGCGAGCCGATCAGACACTGACCTGGCGGGGACGCCGCGTCGCCTGGGCGCGGTCAGGAGACGGACCTCCCGTGGTGCTGTGCCACGGGACCCCGTGGGCCTCGGCGCTGTGGGCCCCGTTCGCCGAGGCCCTCAGCCGCGACCACACCGTGTACGTCTGGGACATGCCGGGGTACGGAGCGTCCTCGAAGGACCCCGACCACGCGGTGGACCTGGCGGTGCAGGGCGAGCTGTTCGCCGACCTGATCGACCTGTGGGGCCTGGAGCGGCCGCACGTCGTCGCGCACGACTACGGCGGCGCGGTCACGCTGCGCGCGCATCTGCTGCACGGGGCGCCGGTGGCGTCGCTGTGCCTGGTGGACGTGGTCGCCCTGCGACCGTGGGGCTCGGAGTTCTTCACGCTGGTGCGTGACCATGCCGACGTGTTCCGCCGGCTCCCGGCGCACGTGCATCGCGGCGTTGTCGAGTCCTATATCGCGGGTGCGAGCCATCGCGGCCTGCGCGCGGCGGACCTCGACATGCTCACCGGACCTTGGCTGACCGAGGAGGGGCAGGCCGCGTTCTACCGGCAGATCGCCGCGGCCGACGAGCGCTTCACGGCGGAGCTCGAGCCGCACCTGGGCGACATCTCCGTCCCGGTGCACATCGTGTGGGGCACCGAGGACACGTGGATCCCGCCGGACCGGGCGCACCGCCTGGCCGGCGCGATCGCCGGCGCCACGGTGAGCCTGGTCGACGGGGCCGGGCACCTCATCCAGCTCGATGCGCCGGTCGTCCTGGCCGCGGAGCTGCAGCGCTGGCTGGCGTCGGTTCGCTGAGCGGCCTCAGGCCGGGCCGTCGTTCGGCTCGTCCTCCGGCACGTCCCTGCCGGCCCGGGCGGCGAGCGCCTCGCGCCCGGCCTTGACCTGGGTGGCGATCGTGCCGAGGTCGATCTCGAACTGGGCGAGCTGCCGGTCGCAGTAGTCGTCGGCGTCGGCGGCCAGCTTGGCGGCATGTGCCTCGGCGTCGGCCACGATCTGCTCGGCGCGCTGGGTGGCGAGGGCGACCACCTGCTCGTTGGAGACCAGCCGCTCGGCCTCGGCGCGGGCGTCCTCGACGATCTTCTCGGCCCGCTGCCGGGCGCGCTCCACCATGGCGTCGGCGTCGGCGACGATGTCGTCAGCGGTCTGGATCTCGCGCGGCACGACGGCTCGGGCGGCGTCGAGCAGGTCGAGCGTCTCCGCCCGGTTGACCAGCACGGAGGCGGACATCGGCATCGAGCGGGCCTGGGTCACCAGATCGGTGAGCTCGTCGAGGATCGAGATCAGCGACGCGCCGTCCTCGGCGTGCCGCTCCGCGGCCGTCGCCGGGTCGGTGCGGTGGTCGGTGGCGGTCATCGTGACTCTCCTTGAGACGGCCCGTCGGACGACAGCGCGGTCGCGACGGCGGGCGGGACGAGGTCCGTGACGTCGCCGCCGTGTCGGGCGACGTCCTTGACGAGCGAGGAGGCGACGTGGGCGAGACCCGGGTCGCCGAGGAGGAAGACGGTCTCCACTCCCGTGAGGTGCCGGTTCATGAGGGCCATGGCGTGCTCGGCGTCCAGGTCGGCCGGCCCGCGGATGCCCTTGATGACGGCGACCGCGCCGACGTCGGCGCAGTACTCGGCGAGGAGTCCCGGGACGACGTCGACCCTGACGCCCTCGAGGTCGCCGACGGCGGACCGGGCGAGCTCGGCACGTTGCTCGAGGTCGAACCGGTAGCGCTTCGCCGGGTTGTGCGCGAGCGCGACGACGACCTCGTCGAACATCGCCCGGGCGCGCCGCACGACGTCGACGTGCCCGAGGGTGATCGGGTCGAACGATCCGGGGCACACGGCCAGGGTCATCGCCGTCCCCACACGTCTCGGACCATGCCGTCACGCTAGCCCGCGCGGGCGGCGATCCCGGTGATCCCACGCGGTGGCAGGGGCCACGCGTTCCGTTCCGGCGGTGGAAGTGCAGGTCAGGCGGGCGCGTCGGGCTCTGCGAACCAGGCCCGCGTGTCGCCGTAGGTGCGCTCGTCCAGGAGGCTCAGGCCTGCGGGCCAGGCCGGCTCGGGGCTGCGGCGGGACCGTTCGACCACGACGACGGCATCGGGGTGGAGCCATCCGGCCGCGAGCCGTTCCAGGACGCGGGCGAGCGCGGCGTCGTCGAGGTCGTACGGCGGGTCGAGGAGGGCCAGGTGGCTCGGCCGGGGCGGCCCGGCCAGATAGGTCTCGACGCGGGCGGGCACCACCTCGACGTCGAGCTCGAGCGACGCGGCGTTCCGCCTGATGAGGCCCGCGGCCGGACGCGCCGACTCCACGAGGATGACGCGGGCGGCACCGCGGCTCGCCGCCTCGAGGCCGAGCGCGCCGGAGCCCGCATACAGGTCGAGCACCTCGGCGTCGCGGACGACGCCGAGGTGCTCGAGTCGCGAGAAGAGGGCCTCCCGCACCCGCTCGGACGTGGGGCGGGTGCCTGAGCGCGGGACCTGCAGGGTCCGGCCGCCCGCGGCCCCGGCGACGATCCTGGTCACCGGAGCAGCCTACGAGGGCTCAGGCGGCGCGGGTGCTGCCGTGCTCGACCGTGGCGCCCTGCGTCACGACGTCGTCGGCCAGGATCCGCGCGCCGTCCCCGATGCGGGCCCGTGCACCCACCTGGGCGCGGGCACCGATCACGGCACGGCTGCCGACCACGGCACCCGCCCCGATGTGGGCGTTGGCGCCGATCTCGGCGGCCGGGGCGATCACGGCGCCGTGGTCGATCCACGCGCCGTCGCCGATCCGGGCCCCGTGGTGGACACGTGCCGCCGGGTCGACGTAGGCGGAGGCGTGCACGTACGCGGTCGGGTCGACGGTCGCGGAAGATTCGACGAGCCCTCCGCCGTTGCTGTGGTGGAAGTACCGCCGGGTGATCCCCCGGTCATCCTCGAACTCCACATAGTTCTTCTTCCTGCGCATGACTGCCTCCTCTCCCTTCCGGTCGTTCCGGATCGGGCGAAACCGTACAGATGTACAACGTGCAGGTCGAGGGAATGATTCCATCGTCTTCGTCACACCAGTCCGCCCACCATCCGGAGGTCCCCGACGTGTCCGACTCCCCCGCCACCCCCGACGTCCGCGAGATCCGGGACGCCCTGGCGAACCTGCCGGTCTCGGTGCTCGACCTCGCCACGGTGCGGCCCGAGGAGGGGGTGCGGGCGACGTTCGAGGCGAGCGTGGAGCTCGCCCGGGACGCCGAGCGCTGGGGCTACACCCGGTACTGGTTCGCGGAGCACCACAACATGGACACCGTGGCCTCCTCCGCCACGGCGGTCCTGGTGGGGCACGTGGCCGGCCACACCTCGACCATCCGGGTCGGTGCGGGCGGGGTCATGCTGCCGAACCACTCCCCGCTGGTGATCGCCGAGCAGTTCGGCACGCTCGAGACGCTCTACCCGGGCCGTATCGACCTCGGGCTGGGCCGGGCGCCCGGTGGAGACCTCGCGATGCTGCGGTCGCTGCGGCGCGAGCCGTCCGACTCCGACCGGTTCCCGGAGGACGTGGCCGAGCTGCAGGCACTCCTGGCTCCGGCGCGGCCCGGCCAGCAGGTCACCGCCACGCCGGGCGCGGGCACCGAGGTGCCGCTGTACATCCTCGGCTCGTCGCTCTTCGGCGCCAGGCTCGCCGCGGCGATGGGTCTGCCGTACGCCTTCGCCTCCCACTTCGCGCCGGCGGCTCTCGTGGAGGCGGTGTCCACCTACCGGCGGGAGTACCGCCCGTCGGAACGGCACCCGGAGCCGTACGTCATCGCCGGGCTGAACGTGTTCGCCGCGGACACCGACGAGCAGGCCGAGGAGCTGCACCGGTCGGCGCTGCGCTCGACGGTCATGCGGCTGGCGCGCCGGGACCTGTCCGAGGCCGACGCCGACGCCGTGCTCGCCACGCCCGCGGGCGACCAGGTGCGCACCATGCTGCGCTACTCCGTCGTGGGGGCGCCGCAGAGCATCCCGCAGCAGGTCGCCACGTTCGTGGCGCATGCGCAGGCGAACGAGGTCATCGTCGCCTCGAACACCCCGACGGCGCAGACGCGCCACCGCTCGTACGAGCTGCTCGCGCAGGCCCTCGCGCTCGGCGGGTGACGGTGACGGCACCCTGCTCCCGGTGCTGCACCGTTCGCCGAGTGCTGCAGGCATGCCAGCAGCGGTCGGCGACGGCTGCCGCGGTGAGGCTCAGGTCCGCGGCACGTGGGCGGCCACCGCGAGCGCGACCGCGGTCAGGGCGGCCTGCAGCCACAGCAACGGCGGGCTGATGGTGCCGGTGAGCACGGCCAGCAGAGCCGGCGCGGCGCAGAGCAGCGCGACGTCCGGTCCCTTGCTGACCACGGACAGCGCGCCCGGCGGGAAGGCACCCATCGGGGTGTGCACCAGGCCGCCGCTGAAGTCCGGCGGCGGCCGGTACGCAGCGCGCACGGCCCCGGCCGCCCAGCCCGGTGCGCCGAGCGCCCCCAGCGCCAGCCACTCGGCGCCGCCGTAACGCCAGGTCAGCAGAGCGAAGACGGCCAGGGACCACACCAGGTGCGCCCCCGACGGCGTCACGAGCCGCAACCGTCGCACCGTCTCGGCGCCCACCGGCAGCAACGCGTCCAGCACGGGTGCGTCCTCCGCGCGCCGTGCCGCCTCGGTGACGGCGAGGCCGGCCGCGTAGGCCCCGACGACCAGCAGCAGCACGGTCACCACCGGGACCGGCGAGGGCACCGCGAGCGCCACAGCCGGCAGGCACGCGGAGACCAGGAGCTGGGCGAGGTGCCGCGGGCTGCGCAGGAGCAGCAGCGCGTCGGCGGTCACGAGGGCGGCGTGCGGCGCGAACCGTCGGGGCACGGGAGCGAGCCAGCGGAAGCTCGAGGACCGGCGCACGAGCGGAGCGGCCTGCGCCGACAGGGCGCGCCCCAGGGCACGGGTGTCCGTCGACAACGTCGCCGCGAGCGCCTCCCCCGCCGCGAACCCACGCTCGCGCAGGATCGCGTCGGAGAGGCGAGGCAGGCGGGCGTCGAGCACGACGGCGAGCGATCCCGCGAGGAGGACGGCGCCGGCAGCGGTGCCCCACAGGACGACCGGCGTCGAGGCGGGTGGCGGCAGGTCGACCGAGGCGACCACGATCCCGACGACGGGGACCACCGCCAGCAGCACGTCGACCAGCACCCGTGCCCGGCGATGTCCGCGCGCGGTGACCTGGGCGAGCCCGACCGCGAGGACGGCCGACGCGGCCAGCCCGGCCCCGCCCGTCGCGCCGGCCAGCAACAGCGGCGCGCTCCCGCCCGACGCCACCACGAGCACGGCGGCGAGGCCGGCAACCGTGCCGACGCCGGCGGAGACGGCCGGCCAGATCGCGGCCGCGGGCCGTAGCAGGCCCCGTCGTTCGACAGGCAGCGGCAGCCACCACGCCGCCTGCGAGGGCCGGACGCCGACCGGGCCGAGGCGCGCCGCGAGGGCGACGACCGCGAGGACGGCCCCCGCGCCGCCCAGCAGGACGAGCCAGCCGACGCGCAGACCGAGACCGGCCCCCTCGGCGCCCGGTCGGGCGGCAAGGTCGGCCCCGAGGCCCGCGGCGCCGCCGAGGACCATCGCCACCACGATCGCGACGGTGAGCAGGGCGTTGTAGACGTCGGCGAGCAGGTCGGAGAGCAGCGCGGGGTCGCGCACCCACGCGCGGCGCCGCGTCCAGCGGCGGACCGCGCGGCCGCCCGGCAGGACGGTCACAGGCTGGCGACGGCGGTCGCGCCGTCGTCCGGGTCGAGCGTGCGGACCTCGCTCTCCGAGATGTGCAGGACCGCCGTGGCGGCGCCGGCGACGACGCGCGGGTCGTGGGTGGCCAGCAGGATCCCGCCGCCGGCCTGGCGCTCGGCCACGAGCCGCTCGACGAGGTGGTTGCGCATGCCGACGTCGAGCCGCTGCTCGGGCTCGTCGAGCACGAGCAGCGAGCGGGGCCGGGCGAGCGCCGCGGCCAGCAGGAGACGGCGGCGCTGACCGGAGGACAACGCGCCGGGACTGGCGTCGGCCCGCTCGTGGAGGCCGAACTCCTCGAGCAGGGCGTCCACGACCTCGCCCGGCCCCGGCACGCCGTGCCCGTAGCAGGTGAGCAGCAGGTGCTCACGTGCGGTCAGGTACGGGAAGAAGGCCTCCTCGCCGAGGTCCTGCGCGACGGCGGCACGCATCTGCGCGGCGCGCGGGTCGACCGGAGCACCGAGGACCTCGGCCGCGCCGCCGACCGGCTCGAGGTGCCCGAGCAGCGTGCGCAGCAGGGTGGACTTGCCCGTGCCGTTCGCCCCGACGACGGCGAGCACCTCGCCGGGCTGGACGCTCAGGTCCACGGCCGGGCAGACGGGGAGCCCGTAGCCGACGAGGAGGCCTCGTGCGCGCACGAGCGGCGGTTCGACGGGGACGTCACGACCGGGCGTCGTCGAGGCTCGCGGCGGCACCCCCCGAGCCTAGCCGTCGCCCGGTCCTTGCCGGTCGGTGACGGGCCTCAGGCCCGCTCGAGGTAGGCGGCGGACTCCTCGTCGACGCTCTCGGCGACCATCTGCGCCAGGCCGGGCTCGCTCGTCAGCTCGGGGTCGCGGGCGACGAGGTCGCGGGCCGCGGTGCGGGCGGCGTCGATGACGTCGGCGTCGGTGAGGACCCGCAGGAGGCGCAGGGAGCTGGAGCGCCCGGACTGCGAGGCGCCGAGCACGTCTCCCTCGCGCCGGAGCTTGAGGTCGAGCTCGGCCAGGGCGAAGCCGTCGGTGCTCTCGGCGAACGCGCTGAGGCGCTCGAAGGTGGTCGACTCCGGCGGCGCCGCGGTCACGGCGAGGCAGACGCCCGGCTCACTGCCGCGCCCGACCCGGCCACGGAGCTGGTGGAGCTGCGACAGGCCGAACCGGTCGGCATCCATGATGAGCATCATGGTCGCCTCGGGGACGTCGACGCCGACCTCGATGACGGTCGTGCACACCAGGACGGGGGTGCGGCCGGTGGCGAAGTCGGCCATCGCGGCGTCCTTCTCCTCCGGCGTCATCCGGCCGTGCATCTGGCCGACCGGGATCCCCTCGAGCGCGGGCAGCTCCCGGAGCATGGGCAGCACGTCCTCGACCGAGGCCATGGTGCGCCGGTCCGCGGAGCCCGTGCCGCCGAAGATCACCTGCTCGGCGCTGCCGTAAGCCTCGACGTCCTCGTCGTCGAGGTCGGCCACCTCCTCGACGTCGTCCCCGGACCCCGAGGAGCTGATCCGCGGGCACACGACGTAGACCCGGCCGCCCTTGTCGACCTCCTGGCGCAGACGCTCCCAGGTGCGTTCGATCCACCGTGGCAGGTGGGCGGGGACCACCGTGGTGCTCACGCCCGCCCGCCCCCGGGGCAGCTCGCGGAGCGTCGAGGTCTCCAGGTCTCCGAAGCTCGTCATCGCGACGGTGCGCGGGATGGGCGTGGCGGTCATGACCAGCAGGTGCGGCGTGGCGGCGGCCTTGGCGCGCAGTGCGTCCCGCTGCTCGACGCCGAACCGGTGCTGCTCGTCGACCACGACCAGCCCCAGCTCGGGGATCTGCACGACCTCGCTGAGCAGGGCGTGCGTGCCGATGACGAGCCCTGCCTCACCGGAGGCGGCGGCGGCGAGTGCCTCACGGCGCGCGCCGGCGGACATCGACCCGGTGAGCAGCACGGCGCGAGTGGCCTGGTCGGCAGCACCGAGCATGCCGGCCTCGGCGAGCGGGCCCAGCAGGTCGAGCACCGTCCGCAGGTGCTGCTGGGCCAGCACCTCGGTCGGGGCGAGCAGCGCGGCCTGCCCGCCGGCGTCGATCACCTGGAGCATGGCGCGCAGCGCGACGACGGTCTTGCCGGACCCGACCTCGCCCTGCAGGAGCCGCATCATCGGCACGGTGCCGGCCAGCTCCTCCTCGACGACGCGGCCGACCTCCTGCTGCCCCGCGGTCAGCTCGAACGGCAGGCGCGCGTCGAAGGCGTCCCGGATGCCGTCCGAGCGCGGTGGCCGGGCGACGGCCGGGCTGGCGAGAGCGGCCGCGCGGCGCTGGGCGAGCACGGTCTGCAGGACGAAGGCCTCCTCGTGGCGGAAGCGTTTCTGCGCCCGCTTCCAGTCCTCGTCACCGTGCGGCTCGTGGATCCACCTCAGCGCGGTGAGGGCGTCCGGCAGCCCGTGCGCGCGGCGGTAGTCCGCGGGCAGTGCCTCCGGGAGGTCCGCGGCGTCGAGGTGCTCCAGCACGACGGCGATCGCGCGCTGGATGGTCCAGCTCGAGATGGCCTGGCTCGCGGGATAGATGGGGATGGGCCACTCGGCCCGGCCCAGCGCCTCGTGCTCGTCGTCGAGGTCGTCGAAGGTCTCGTAGTTCGGGTGCGTGAGCTGCCGGCTGCCGCGGTAGGCGCCCACGGTCCCGGTGAACATCCCGGTGGCGCCGGTGCGGAGCCGGCGCTGGTGGTACTCGAGCGAGCCGCGGTGCTTGCCGAAGAAGGTCAGGGTCAGCCGGTCGGTGCCGTCCGTGATGGTCGCGGTGAGGATCGCGCCACGCTTGGCGCGCATGGGCCGGATGTCCGCGGAGGCCACCTGCGCGATGACGGTGACATGCTCCCCCAGCCGCAGCTCGCGCAGGGTGCTGAGCCGGCCGCGGGAGGCGTACCGGCGCGGGTAGTGCCGCAGCAGGTCCGCGACGGTGCGGATGCCGAGCTTGCCGAGCGCCTTGGCCGTCCGGGCGCCCACGTGGCGGTCGACGCTCTGGCCCAGCATTCCCCGGGGGCCGCCCGGCAGGCTCGCACGGCCGTCGGGGCTGACCGCCCGCGCCGGCTCCCCCATGGCACCTCCGCCGTCGTGCTGGACTGTCGCGGCTCCTTGCGCTCCGCTCGGACCAGGGTAGTCGCGCCCAGGGACACAGAACGGCCGCCGTCCCCAGAGACGGCGGCCGATCGTTCGGGCGCAGTGTCAGCGCGTGGCGCGCACGACCTTCTCGGCCTTGAGGCACGAGGTGCACACGTTCAGGCGCTTGGTGGATCCACCCACGACGGCGCGCACACGCTGGATGTTCGGGTTCCAGCGGCGGGAGGTCCGCACGTGGGAGTGCGAGACGCTCTTGCCGAAGCTCGGGCGCTTGCCGCAGACGTCGCAGGTGGCAGCCACGGTCGTTCTCCTGATCTTCTCGCTGACGCGCGGCCGATCGTGCCGCGCATCGTGGTCGGTGGGCCCGTCGCGGACGTCTCCGCGTCCTCGGGCAACCGGACAAGAGTACCCGAGAGCGGCCGGGCCCCTCAACGGCGCGGGGGGACCCGCCCGGTGGCGTCCGCCACACGGCCCTCAGCCGCGGAAGTGGTCCCACCCCGTCGACGCCTCGCCCGGGGCCTGCCCTCCGAGGAGCACCCTACCGGCCGCCTCGTGCCCCGCCGCGCGGACCGTTCCGAGGCGGCGGAAGCCGGCGGGCAGCGGAACGTCCGGCGGGAAGGTGCCCAGCATGCCGTGGTCCTCGCCCCCGGTGAGCACCCAGGCGACCGGGTCCGCGCCCGTGGCGCCGGCGGCGCCGGCCAGCGCCGCGAGGTCCGCGGGGACCGCGTCGCCGACCGGGTCCAGATCGAGGACGACGCCGGAGGCGCGCGCGATCCGGCCCGCGTCCCGGAGCAGGCCGTCCGAGACGTCCATGAGCGCGGTCGCGCCGGCGTCCGCCGCGGCAGGTCCGGCCTCCAGGGCGGGCACCGGCCGCAGGAACGCCGCGACCAGCTCCTCGTCCACGTCCTCGTGGCCCGACGCCAGCAACGCGTAGCCGGCGGCCGCCCGGCCCAGCGTGCCCGCGTGCGCGAGGACGTCGCCGGGACGTGCGCCGGACCGCAGGACCGGCGAGCGGCCCGCGAGGTCGCCGTGCACGGTCACCGCGATCACCACCTCCGTCCCGCCGGAGAGGTCTCCGCCGTCGACGCCGACGCCGAGTGGCCGGCAGATCTCCGCCAGGCCTCGGCACAGGTCGTGGACCCAGGCGAGCGGGGTCTGCGGCGGCAGCACGAGCGAGGCGACAAGGCTGGTGGCCTCGGCGCCCATGGCCGCGATGTCGGCGAGGTTCTGCGCGGCGGCCCGCCACCCGACGTCGGAGCCGCGACCCCACTCCAGGCGGAAGTGCCGGTTCTCCACCAGGACGTCCGTCGAGACGCAGAACCGGCCGTCCGGCGCGGCGACCACCGCGGCGTCGTCGCCCGTGGGCACGACCGTGCGCGTGCCGCGCGGGAGCAGCTGGACGAACGAGGCGATCAGCTCGTCCTCGGACAGGTCGGCGACCACCCGTGCGGTGCTCATCGGCGGATCTCCTGCCGTCCTTCCTGGTTCCCGGCTCGGCGGCGGTCCGCGGGCGCCCGGACCCGCGACGACGTCGGCGCTCACCGTATCGGGTGCGTGATCGCCGCGGCGGCGTCGGAGCCGTGGTGAACTGGTGCCGTGGACCGCATCCGGATCGACGAGAGGTCGAGCGTCTCGCCGTACGAGCAGGTGCGGTCCCAGATCGCTGCCCGGATCGCCGACGGCACGCTCGCCGTGGGGACTCGTCTGCCCACGGTGCGCTCACTCGCCGCGGAGCTCGGGCTGGCGGTCAACACCGTCGCCCGGGCGTACCGGGAGCTCGAGGAGGCCGGGCTGGTGACCACGCGCCGCCGGGCCGGCACCGTGGTCAGCGCGATGGGCGATCACACCCGGACGCTCGCGCAGGCGGCCGCACGCCGCTACGCGGAGACGGTCCGCGGGCTGGGCCTCGGGACGGAGGAGTCGCTGCGCATCGTGCGTGCTCAGATGGAGGGCTGACGAGCACGAGCGAGGAACGAGTGGAGTGCGAGGAAGCCCGACCAGAGACGCGAGGGCTGACGAGCACGAGCGAGGAACGAGTGGAGTGCGAGGAAGCCCGAACGCTTCGCCCGGAAACTTCGTCTCGGTAACCAAGACCTTCTTTCCAGGCGAGAGCGAGGAACGTCCGCTCAGCGCTCCACGTGCACCGACAACCCTGTCTCCCCCGGCGCCAGGTGCGGCTCGAGCTCCCACCCGGGCGTGTACTGGCCGGTGAACTGCGGCCGGTACGGGATGGGCCGCTCGTCGAAGAGCCCGTCGAGGCGTGCCAGGAGGCTGTCCCGGACCGCCGGGTAGTCCTCGGTGAAGTCGGCGCTCGGCAGGGCCCAGGGGCGCAGCACGTCCATGCCGGTGTAGGCGAAGGTGCCGTGGAGCAGCCCGAAGAGCAGCTCGGTGATCTCCCCGCTCTTGCCACGCGGGCCGATGGCGTCCGGCCGGTCGCCGAGCGTGGTCACCACCAGGGCGCGCTTGCCGGCGAACGGGCCCTGCTCGAACCGCAGACGGCGCCCGCTGACCGGGTCCTTGCCGAATGCGAAGCCGCTGACGAAGACGCGGTCGAACCAGCCCTTGAGGATCGCCGGCATGCCGTACCACCACAGGGGGAACTGCACCACGAGGGCGTCGGCCGCCTGGACCTTCCGTTGCTCCGCCGCCACGTCTGCGGGCTGCGTCCCGTCCAGGTAGGCCTGCCTGGTGTCGGCGGTGACGCGGAACCGGTCGGTGCCCTCGCCGCGCAGCACCGGGTCCCAGTGCATCGCGTACAGGTCCGACTCGAGCACGTCGTGCCCGTGCCGCAGCAGGCCGTCCACACCGTCGCGGCGCAGGCTCCCGGACAGCGACCGGGGCTCGGGGTGGGCGCTCAACCAGAGGATCGTGCGTGTCATAGATCCATCGTGATCCCTTAGGATCTTCTACACCAGTACGGACATTTTTGTCCCCTGTTGCGAGTGCCCGAGGAGGAGCCGTGCGGCTGCCGGTCCGGCGTGCGATGGAGGTGTGCCCCGTCGAGGTGGCGGTCTCGGTGCTGGGCGGCGCGTGGAAGCTCACCCTCGTCAAGCACCTCCTGGAGGGCACCCGCCGCTTCGGCGAGCTCCGCCGGCTGGTGCCGCTGGTCAACACCAAGACGCTGACCCGCCAGCTGCGCGAGCTCGAGGAGGACGGGATCGTCAGCCGCACCGTCTACCCCGAGGTCCCGCCGCGCGTGGAGTACTCCCTGACGGACGTGGGCCGCAGTCTCGCGCCGATCGTCAGGTCGATGGACGCGTGGGGCGCCGACTTCACCGCCCGCGGCCCTGCCGAGGTGTGAGGCCGCCGGTCGCGCGATCGTAGAGTGTCCGGGTGCCCCGCTCCGCACGTCCCGCGCTGCTCGCCGCCGTCCTGCTGGCGGTCACGGCGTGCTCCACTCCCGTCGAGGTCCCGCCCGGCACGCACGCGTCCGACCCGGCGTGCGGCGAGGTGCTCGTGGCCACCCCCGAGACGCTGCTGGGGGCGCAGCGCCGGGACACCGCGTCCCAGGCGACCACGGCCTGGGGTGAGCCGCCGGTGCGGCTGCGCTGCGGCGTCGAGCCGCCGGGCCCGACGACGGACCGGTGCGTGAGCGTCGAGACCGCCGCCGGCGAGGCAGTCGACTGGATCTCGCTGCACGAGACCGAACCGCAGGACGACGGCGGAGGCTGGACCTTCGTGACCTACGGACGCACGCCCGCCGTCGAGGTCGAGGTGCCGGTCGCCGCCGTGGGCGGCGGCCAGGCGACCGCCTTCCTCGCCGAGCTCGGTCCCGCCGTCGGCGTCGTCGAGCCGGACCGTACGTGCGTCGGCCCGCAGGACGTCGGCTGACCCGGACCCCGGACCGGGCTACCGCAGGCCGTCGGGCCGTTCGAGCGCGAGCTGGACGAGCTCGTCGACGAGCTCGGGGTAGCTCAACCCGCTGGCCTGCCACAGGGCCGGGTACATGGAGTACGGCGTGAACCCGGGCATGGTGTTGACCTCGTTGACCACGACGTCGCCGCTGTCGGTGTAGAAGAAGTCGACGCGCGCCAGGCCCTCGCAGCCGAGCGCGTCGAAGGCCCGCCCGGCGAGGTCCCGGACCCGGTCGGTGACCGCCTCGGGCAGGTCGGCCGGGATGGACATCGTGAGGGGCGCCGTGTCGAGGTACTTGGTGTCGTAGTCGTAGAAGCCGGAGTCCGGGTTGTCCAGGACCACCTCGCCCGGCACCGAGGCCCGGGGCGGGTCGTCGCCGTGGCCCTCCAGCACCGCGCACTCGATCTCCCGGCCGGACACGGCCGCCTCGACGATCACCTTGGGGTCGTGCTGCTGCGCGGCGACCACCGCGGCCTCGACGTCCTCCGGCCGCTCGACCTTCGTGACGCCGAGCGAGGACCCGGCGCGGGAGGGCTTGACGAAGACCGGCATCTCGAGCGAGGCGACGGCGTCCAGCGCGGCCGCCGGGTCGGTGCGCCAGGACCGGGGCGTGATGACGGTGTACGGGCCGATCGGCAGCCCGTGCCCGGCGAGGACGATCTTCATGTAGTGCTTGTCCATCCCGACGGCGGAGGCGAGCACCCCGGAGCCGGCGTACCGGGTCCCGGCCATCTCCAGCAGGCCCTGCAGGGTCCCGTCCTCGCCGTACGGGCCGTGCAGGAGCGGCAGGACGACGTCGACCGCGCCGAGCTCCTGCGGCACCTGGCCGGACTCCGAGACGACCAGCGGGGCGGGGCTGCTCCCGAGCGGGACGAGCAGCTGGCCGTTCGACGCACTCACCTCGGCCCGGCCGCCCTCCAGCAGCTCGGGCTCGTCGGGCGCCAGGACCCACCGGCCCTCGCGGGTGATGCCGACCGGCACGACCTCGTACCGGTCCCGGTCCATCGCGCGCAGCACGCCCGCGGCGGTCGCGCAGCTGACCGAGTGCTCGCCGCTGCGTCCGCCGAAGACGACGGCGACCCGCACCTTTCGGCTCGGGAGTGCGGGGTCGTGTGCCGGGCGCTGGATGTCCATCGCTGCGAGGTTACCCGTCGGGCGTCCAGCACCCGGGCAGCAGCGCCGGGCGGGGAACCGGCGGGGTCGGCGCGGGGCATAGCCTGGCGGGGTGAGCACTCCCCCGCGTTCCCGACGTCTCGCCCCCGCGACCGTCGCCGTCGCCGGCGGCCGCCCGCCCCGCGACCAGGGAGCACCGGTGAACCCGCCGGTGGTCCTGTCCAGCACGTACACCTCCACCGGCGAGCCGGGCGAGGACCTCCTCTACGCCCGCTACGACACCGAGACCTGGTGGCCGCTCGAGCAGACCCTCGCCACCCTGGAGCAGGCCGAGCTGCCCGGCCTGGTCTTCTCCTCCGGCATGGGCGCGATCGACGCCCTGCTGCGGCTGGCCGAGCCGAGGTCGGCGATCGTGGTGCCGCGGCACGCCTACCTCGCCACCCTCACCGCGGTGCGCGAGCAGGCGGACCGCGAGGGCACCGTGGTCCGTGAGGTGGACATCGCCGACACCGAGCAGGTGGTCGCCGCGCTGCGTCCGGCGGGCGAGCCTGCGGCGTCGCTGCTGTGGGTGGAGTCCCCGACTAACCCCATGCTCGAGGTCGCCGACGTGCCGGCGCTCGCGGCAGCCGCCCGGGAGGCCGGGGCGCTGTGCGTCGTCGACAACACCTTCGCCACGCCCCTGGTGCAACGCCCGCTCACCCAGGGCGCGGACGTCGTCGTGCACTCGGTGACCAAGCACCTCGCCGGGCACTCCGACGTGGTGCTGGGTGCGGCGCTGACCTCGGACCCGGAGCTGAGGCGGCGGCTGCACGCCCGCCGCACCACGGGCGGCGCGATCCCGGGGCCGTTCGAGACGTGGCTCGCGCTCCGCGGCCTGCGGACGCTCGCGCTGCGGGTGGAGCGGGCGCAGGCCAACGCCCTGGAGCTGGCCCGGCGCCTGGCCGAGCACCCGGCGGTCGCGCACGTCGGTCACCCGGGCCTGCCGACACACCCCCAGCACGAGCGCGCCGCCGCGCTGATGGACGGGTTCGGCTCCATCCTCACGCTCCGCCCGGCGGGTGGCGCGGCGGCCGCCGACGCCGTCACGCGCAACGTCGACGTGTGGCTCCCGGCCACCAGCCTCGGCGGGGTGGAGTCGAGCCTCGAGCGACGCCGTCGCCTCGCGGCCGAGGTGCCGACCGTCCCGGAGGACCTGCTGCGGCTGAGCGTCGGGATCGAGGACGTCGAGGACCTGTGGGCGGACCTGGACGGCGCGCTGGAGACCGCGGCCCGGAGCCTGCAGGCCGTCAGCCGTTAGTCGAGCCGGAAGCCGACCTTCATCGACACCTGGTAGTGCGCGATCCGGCCCTCCTCGAGGTGACCGCGCACGGAGACCACCTCGAACCAGTCGAGGTTCCGCAGCGTGGCCCCCGCGCGCTCGATGCCGCTGCGGATGGCCTGGTCGACACCGTCGGGCGAGGTGCCGACGATCTCGGTGACCTTGTACGTGCTCTCCTCGCTCATGCCTGACCTCCTTGTCCGGTGCCTCTCCGGTGCGTCGCGGCCAGTCTCGTCCCGCTGTCGGGGCGCCACAACCGGAGCACGCGGTTCCGAGATCGCGACGGCGCGGCAGCCTCCCGTTCAGCGGCGCCGCAGCAGCGCCCCAAGCCTGGCGCGCACCCCGGGGCGGCGCGGGACGATCCGACCCTCACGGGCCGCCGCCCGCCGCCCGGCCCAGGAGTCCTGCCCGACCACGGGATCACCGTCCCGGCGCAGGTCGTAGGGCCGGGACGGCGGGGACTCCGCGCGGATCTCGGCGAGCTGACGGGTGATCGCCGCCATGATCCGGGCCGTCGCCTCCCGCAGCACCTCGGGATGCAGCGGCCGGTCGTACAGGTCGTCCAGGTCCACCGGCGGACCGGCGACGACGGTCACCGGCTTGGGCGGGAACGGGCGCGGCACCACCGAGTAGCGGGGCAGGACACGATGGGCTCCCCACTGGGCCACGGGGACCACCGGGACCTTCGTCCGCAGCGCGAGCCGCGCGGCCCCGGTGCGGCCGGTCATCGGCCACAGCGCCGGATCGCGCGTCAACGTCCCCTCCGGGAAGATCGCCACGCAGCGGCCGCGGGACAGTGCCTCCTCGGCGGCCACCAGCGCGTCGCCTGCCCGGCTGGTGCCCCGGTGCACCGGGATCTGCCGGGCGCCGCGCAGCACGGCCCCGACCACCGGCGCCTCGAAGAGCGAGGCCTTGGCCATGAAGTGCGGGGGCGCGCCGTTGTCCAGCAGGAAGTGCCCGAACGTCAGGGGGTCGAAGTCGGTGACGTGGTTGGCCACGGCGACGAAGCCGCCGGCGCGCGGCAGGTTCTCCGCACCGCGCCACGTCCGCCTCGTCATCACCGCGACGGCGGACCGCAGCACGAGCGCGACGACCCGGTACAGGCGGGAGACGCCGCGTTCAGCCACGTCCGTGATGCTAGCCCGCGGCGGCTCAGATCCAGCCGTGACGGCGCGCCACCTGGGCCGCCTCGTGGCGGTTCGACGCGCCGAGCTTCGCCGCGGCCGACGAGAGGTAGTTCCGCACGGTGCCCGGGCTGAGGTGGGCGCGCTGCGCGATCTCCTCCGCGGGGGCGCCGCCCGCCGCCAGCTCCAGGACGTCCGCCTCCCGCGGGGTCAGCGGCGACTCTCCCGCGCTGATCGCCTCGGCGGCGAGCTCCGGGTCCACGTACCGGCCGCCGGCGTGGACCTGGCGGACGGCCTCGGCGAGCACACGCGCCGAGACGGTCTTGGGCAGGAACCCTGCGACGCCGGCCGCGAGCGCCTTCTTGAGGTAGCCGGGCCGGCCGTGACTGGTCACGATGACCGTGCGGCAGCCGGGCAGGACGGCGGCGATCTGCGCGGCCGCGTCGATGCCGTCGCCGTCGGGCATCTGCAGGTCGAGGACGGCGACGTCCGGCGCGTGCTTGCGTGCCGCCGCGACCGCCTCGGCGCCGGAGGCCGCCGTCGTGACGACGGTGAGGTCCTCCTCGAGCGCCAGCAGACCCGCGAGCGCGTCACGGATGAGCGTCTCGTCGTCGGCCAGGAGGATGCGGATCATGTCGGGTCCATGGTCCCAGCTCCCCGCCCCTGTGCGGTGCGGTCCCGGCCCGGCCGGTCGAGCGGGACGACGGCGCTGAGGACGAACGTGTCCTGCTCGACGCGGGTGGTGAGGTCACCGCCGAGTGGTGCGAGCCGTTCCCGCAGCCCGGCCAGCCCGGAGCCGCCACGTCCACGCGGCCCCGCGGCGACGCCGTCGTTGGTGACCGTCAGGACCGCCGGACCGTCGGTCTCCAGGACGATGGTGCAGGTCCTGGCGGTCGCGTGCCTCAGCACGTTGGTGACCGCCTCGCGAACCACCCAGCCGAGGGCCTCCTGGACCGGCTGCGGCAGGCCTTCCCGGCGGTCACCCGAGACGTGCGTCTCCACCCCCGCCGAGCGCAGCACGGAGCGCGCGCCGTCGAGCTCGGCGGTCAGGTCCGCGGCCCGGTAGCCCGCGACGACGCCGCGCACCTCCCGGAGGGTGTCCTGCGCGAGGGCCCGCACCTCGGACATCTCCTCGGTGGCGCGGTCCTGGCCGCGGCGAGCGAGCTCGGCGGCGAGCTCGCTCTTGACCGCGATCGCGGAGAGCGCCCGGCCCACGACGTCGTGCAGGTCGCGGGAGAACCGCAACCGCTCCTCGGCGACCGCGAGCCGGGCGTGCACGGCCCGGGTGCGCTCCTGCTCCCACACCACCCGGAGCATCCACGCGGAGACGCGCACGCTGGCCGCGAGGCCACCGACCATCGCGCTGATGGTGACGAACGCCGCGACCGGGTGAAAGTACGGCTCGCCGGGTTCCCGCACCTCGGGCACTGCACCGGCGGCGACCACGGCGGCCACCAGGCCGACGAACAGCACGCCGAGCACGATCGTGCGGATCGGCAGGGCCGTGGCCAGCGCGACGACCGCGATCCCGCCGGCGAGGGCGACGGCGCCGACCCGCCCGGCCGGCCCGGCCGTGGTCGGCAGCTGCAGCGCGAGGACCACGAGTCCGGCCGCGGCGAGGAGGAGGGCCGCGGACCAGCCGCGCGGCACCGGCCGTCCCTCGAGGGAGGCGGTGAAGCCCTTGGCGGTCACCACGAGGGCGAGCGCCACCTCGACGAGGCTGGCGAACCCGTACACGGGGGCCCACGGCGAGGCGCGCACCGGCGTCAGGACCATGATCGCGAGGAGCGGCGCGAGGACGTAGACGGTGTAGACGGACCAGCGCGTGTAGCTGTCGAATCGTTGCGGGTCCGTCCGCCGGGCGGGTGGTGCGCTCACGTACTCACTCTCCCAGGTCGCGCGGACCGGCGGACCGCTCAGCGGCGCGGCTCCCACCGCATCCAGCGGCGGCTGGTCGCCGCACCGAGCACCGTCCAGAGCGCCAGACAGGCCAACGGCTGCGCCACCTCGGCGAGGGTCCCGGCGGCGGGGGTGCCGTCCGGCAGGTGCGTGCCGAAGCCGTGCTGCGCCAGGGTGACCACCGGGTACAGCGGCGTCCAGGACGCGACCTGCTCGACCACGTCGGGCATGAGGTGCAGGGGCAGGGTGAAGCCGGAGAGCAGCATCGCCCCGAACAGCAGCGGCATGGTGGTCAGCTGCGCGGTCTCCACCGTGCGCGTCAGACCCGAGCTGGCGACGGCTAGCAGCACGAAGACGACCGCGCCACCCGCAGCGGCGAGGGCCAGCCAGAGGGCGTTCTGCACCGGCGGTGGCTCGGCGAGCACCGCGGCAGCCACCCACCCCAGCGCCACCTGCGCGAGGGTGATCACGACCCCTGGGAGGGCGTACGCGACGACGACCTCGGTGCGCGTGACGTCGCCGGTCAGCAGCCGCTTGAGGACGAGCTCCTCACGCCGGGCGACCATGCTCGTGGTCAGGTTGTAGTAGACGACCATGAGCAGGGCCATCGCGAGCAGCATCGTCAGGGTCGAGGCAGCCATGGCCGCGGGGTCGGAGCCCAGGAAGTCCCCGCCGACGGCCGCCAGGAAGCCGACGAGGAGCGGTCCGAGGAAGACGGCGTTGAAGAGCGCGGTCTTGTTACGGAGCAGCAGGATCAGCTCCGCCCGCGCGAGGGCGAGCAGACGCTCGCTGCGCCGCGCCCGGACGGGCTCGCCAGCGGCACGGTCGGGGGCGGAAGCGGCGGGATCAGGTGCGGTGGTCGTGGTCATGTCTCTCCTCTGCTCAGGTCCTCGTGACTCGTCATTGCTGTGCACGTCGCTCACGCCGCGGCCGGCACGGGTGTGCTCGTGCCGGCCTCGGCGACGGCGAGGAAGGCACGTTCCAGGGAGGCCGGGCTGGCATCGAGGTGCTCCAGAGCGGCGCCGGCCTCCTGGGCGCGCACCAGCAGGGCGGTGAGCGTGGCCTGCAGGTCGGTGGTCTCGATCTCCACGCCGGTCGCGTCCGAGCGGGGCCGCCCGGCCAGGGCGGGCAACGCCGAGAGCGCGACGGGGTCGCGCAGCGCCGCGTCGGCCGTCTGGTAGCGGATCCGGGCGGGCTCGGCGGCGACCACGTCGGCGATCGACCCCTCGCGGACTACCTGCCCGGCGTGCATGATCGCGAGCCGGTCCGCGAGCTCCTCCGCCTCCTGCAGGTAGTGGGTGGTCAGCACCACCGTCGTCCCCTCACCCAGCAGGTGCCGGACCAGGTCCCAGGCGCTGCGACGGGATTGCGGGTCCAGACCGGTCGTCGGCTCGTCGAGGAAGAGGATCTCCGGCCGGCCCATGATGGCCAGCGCGAGGTCGAGCCGGCGCCGCTCTCCCCCGGAGAGGGAGGAGACGCGGACCTTGGCGCGGTGGCTGAGCGAGACCATGGCGAGGCACTGCTCCACGGGACGGGGGTTGCCCAGGGTGCCGTGCCACATGCGGGCCGTCTCCGCGGCGGTGAGGTCGGCCGGGAAGCCCGCCTCCTGCAGCATGATCCCGGTGCGCGGGCGCACCCGGTGGCGCTCCCGGTACGGGTCGTGGCCGAGGACCTTCACCGTCCCGGCGCTGGTGGGGGCGAGGCCCTCGATGACCTCCAGGAGAGAGGTCTTCCCGGCCCCGTTGGTGCCCAGGAGCGCGAAGAGCTCCCCGGGCCGGACCTCGAGGTCGATCCCGCGGACGGCCTCGAACGCGGTCGCGCCCGTGCCGTAGGTCCGGCGGGCGCCGTGGACGGAGATGACGGGGGTGGCGGTCTGCGTGCTCATGGCTCGAGCCTCCCGCCGCGGGACGGCTCCCGGCAGTGCGGGCCGTCACCGGTCGCGGTGCACGCCGCACCGTCGACCCATGACGGATGTCATGGCCCCGGCCACCGCACGTGCCGTCCGTCCACCACGGGCGCCGCCCCCGGAGTAGGTTCGGTCGCACCATCCGGCGTACGAGAGGGTGTCGACCATGGGCAAGGGCGTGAACGTCGTCGAGCTCTACGGGGTCGGGAAGCGGTACGACATCGGGGTCACGGGCGGTCACCGGGTCTCCGTCGTCGCGCGTCGCGACGGCAAGCACGAGCTGTACGTCTTCGACAAGGGCAACGAGGAACCGCTCGCGGTCGTGGCGCTCGACGAGGAGGAGGCGAAGCTGCTCGCGGCCGTGCTCACCGGTACCTACTTCCATGCACGCTGAGACGCTCCTGACGCTCGGCGTCGCGGCACTCGCCGCGGGCCTGCTGGCCCGGCTCGGCCGGCGCATCGGTCTGCCGACCGTGCCGTTCTTCATGGGTACCGGGATCCTGCTCGGCCCGCACATGCCGTGGCCGCCGGTCGTCCACGAGACCGAGACGTGGCAGCTGCTCTCCGCCGTCGGCATCGTCCTGCTGCTGTTCCACCTCGGGGTGGAGTTCCCCCTCCAGCAGGTCCTCTCCTCCGGGCGCCGCCTGCTGCTCGCCGGGGCCACCTACATCGCCGCGAACGTATCCGGAGGACTGCTCTACGGCTTCCTGCTCGGCTGGGGCGCGGCGGAGGCGATGGTCGTCGCCGGCATCATGGGGATCTCCTCCTCGGCGATCGTCACCAAGCTCCTCGTCGAGCTGCGGCGGCTGGCGAACGCCGAGACGCCCGTGCTGCTGGGCGTCATCGTCGTCGAGGACATCTTCCTCGCCGTGTACCTCGCGGTGCTGCAGCCGGTCGTCGGCGGCGCGGGCGGGCCGCTGGAGATCTTCGTGCAGATCGCCACCAGCTTCGGCTTCCTGCTGGTGCTGCTGGTGCTGGCCCGGTTCGGCGCCCGCCTCGTCGGCGCGCTGCTGAACACGGAGGACGACGAGCTGCTGACGGTGGCGTTCTTCGGGCTCGCCGTGCTCGTCGCAGGAGCCTCGGAGATGGTCGGCGTCTCCGACGCCATCGGTGCGCTCATGATCGGCCTCGTCGTCTCCCAGACCGTGGTGCGCGAGCGGGTCGAGCAGCAGGCGCTGCCGCTGCGGGACCTGTTCGCCGCGCTGTTCTTCCTCGTCTTCGGCGCCTCGGTCCAGCTCGGCGGGCTGGGCACCGTCGCGCTGCCGGTGCTCGGGGCCGTCCTGCTCACCGTGGCGCTCAACCTGCTCGCCGGTCTCCTCGTGGCGCGCATGTACCGGCTGAACCAGCGCGCGGCGGCCAACCTCGGCCTGACGCTGCTCGGTCGCGGCGAGTTCGCGCTCATCCTGGCGACCATGGCCGCCACGGCCGGCCTGGACGAGCGCATCGGATCCTTCACGGCGCTGTACGTGCTGGTCCTGGCGGTCCTGAGCCCGTTGCTCGCCTCCGCCTCACGACGGCTGGCCCGGTTCATCCCGGACCGGGTCATGTCCGGCAGCTGGGCGTACGTCCAGCACGAGACGATGTCCAGCGGGTGCCCCCACCTGGGCGAGGTCGCGCAGGTCGAGCCGGCCGGCCGGTACGAGGACGGGTGCCCGGAGTGCCTGGCCGTGGGCGACACCTGGGTGCACCTGCGCAGCTGCCTCGTGTGCGGCCAGGTGGGGTGCTGCAACGACTCGAAGAACAAGCACGGGACGGCCCACTTCGAGGAGACCGGGCACCCGATGCTGCGCACCATCGAGCCCACCGAGGACTGGTGGTACTGCTATCTCGACGAGGTGTTGCTGCAGCGCCGGAGCGACGAGCAGCCGAGCCGCTGAGCCCGCACGAGGAGCCGTTCGGGCGTCACGGTTGTCCCGACCCGACCGCGGGGTGGAGCATGGCGAGATGGGTACGTCGCCGAGAGACGACCAGGTCCAGCTGCCGAACGGCAACCCGATCATCACGCACAAGTACACCTCGGACCCCACGGCGATCGTCCACGACGGGGTCGTGTACCTGTACACCGGGCATGACGAGGCGCCCGCAGGCGGGCACGACTACGTGATGAACGAGTGGCTGTGCTTCTCCAGCCGCGACCTGGCGACCTGGACGGAGCAGCCCGTCCCGCTGCGCGCGGCGGACTTCGCGTGGTCGAGCGGGCGGGCCTACGCCTCGTGGATGCTCCCGCACCGCGGCGCCTTCTACTGGTTCGTGTCCGTGGCCGACGAGAACGGTGACTCGGCGATCGGCGTCGCGGTCTCCTCCTCGCCGTCGGGCCCGTTCGAGGACCACCTGGGACGGCCGCTGGTCCGGAAGGCCGACCTGCCGCCGACGGACAACCCGAGAGCAAACCTCGACCCCAGCGTCATCGTCGTCGACGACGTGCCGCACCTGGTGTGGGGCAACCGGACCTGCTACGCCACCACGCTCACCCCCGACCTTCGTGGCCTTGCCGGGCCGATCACCACGATCGACCTCCCCGAGTTCGAGGAGGGGGCGCACCTGCACCACCGGGACGGCTGGTACTACCTCTCCTACGGGTACGGGATGCCCGAGCGGGTGGCGTACGCGACGAGCCGGAGCCCGGCGGGGCCGTGGACGTTCGCCGGCCTGCTCAACGAGGTACCGGGGAACTGCGCGACGAACCGGCCCTGCATCCTCCAGCTCGAGGGGGACTGGTACTTCCTGTACCACAACGGCGTACTGCCGGGCGGCGACTCGCACCACCGCTCGGTGTGCCTCGACCGGCTCGACTACGACCCGGACGGCACCATGCGTCGTGTCGTCATGACCTCCGAAGGCGTCACGGCACGATGACGCCGCTCAGCGGGCGAGCGTCGCCACGCTCCTGCTGTCCTCGCCACGCGGGTCCTCGTCCTCGGGCGGTCCGTCCGGCTCCGCTCGCCCGGGCGGGAGGAGCCGCCACCTCTCCCCCGCGGCGACGGGCGTGCGGACCTCGACGAACCGCCCCTCCGGAAGCTGGACGATCCGGCCGGTCTCGTGGCCGTGCCGCGCGACCTCACGGTCCCGGCGCTGGAGCCCGTGACAGATGAGCCGGGTGAGGGCGAACGCCGTCACCGGCCCCAGGACCAGGGCGATCTGGAGCGTGGTGACGACACCCTCCACGCCGAGGTGGAAGTGCGTGGCGAGGATGTCGGAGCTCGCCGCGGCCCACAGCACCCCGTAGAACGTCATGCCGGCGACGCCGAGCCCGGTCCGGACCGGCGCATGACGGGGCCGCTCGAGCACGTGGTGCTCACGCCGATCCCCGGTGAGCGCCGCCTCCAGGTACGGGTAGAGCATGACCAGACCCAGGAACAGGCCGACGGCGGCCAGAGGCACGACGACGGCGAGGGTCCAGGTCCGGTCGAGCCACTCCACCTCCCAGCCACGCGGCACGAGCCGCAGCGCGCCGTCCAGGAAGCCCGTGTACCAGTCCGGCTGGCTGCCGGCCGAGACCTCCCCGGGCGAGGACGGACCGTAGGCCCACACCGGACTGATCGTCACCGAGGATCCGAAGAGCAGGAGCATGCCCGTGACGACGGCGAACATCCCGGTGGCCCGCCCGGCGGCCTCCGGGATCATCGGCATGCCGACGACATGACGCTCGTCGGCTCCGGGACGGGCGGGCTGCGGCGGACCGTGCACCCACGACGAGCGGAGCCGCGCCACCATCAGGAGCGCCACGAGTACGGGCACCACGAGCACGTGCACGGGGTAGAAGTGCTCGATGACGGTCCCGGGGAACTCCCCGCCGAACACGACCATCGACAGCCAGCTCCCCACCACGGGGATGCCGAGCAGGATCCCGTGCACCACGCGCAACCCGGTGCCGGACAGCAGGTCGTCGGGGAGGGCGTAGCCGGTCCAGCCGCCGAGCAGCACCACGACGAGCAGCAGGAACAGCAGCACCCAGCTGCCCTGACGTGGGCGGCGGAACCCGCCGGTGAAGAACATGACCAGCAGCTGCAGGAGCAGGATCGCGGGCAGCAGCAGCGCTGCCCAGTGGTGCGCCTGGCGCAGCAGCAGTCCGCCGCGGACCTGGGTGGAGATCGCCATCGTGGAGTCGAACGCGAGCGAGACCTCGGCACCGCGCAGGGGCCCGTGAGCACCGTCGTAGGTCACCAGCTCGCGCGAGGGCGTGTAGAAGAACGTCAGGGCCACCCCGGTCACGACGAGGACGACGACGCAGGCCACCGCGGCGGCCCCGAGCAGGCCCGTCCAGCCGCGCGGCACGCGCCGCCGGCGCATCTGATCCACCAGGCCCGCCAGGGCCTGGCCGGGTGCCGTCCGGGTCAGGAACGCGTGGGACAGCCGGTCCAGCAGGTCCGTGCCCGGCGCGGGACCCGGGCCAGATTCCCGTCTCATCCGCCACCTCCACCATGTCCGCCGTCGTCCATGTGACGAACCGGCGGCACGGGATGTGACGGCGGGCTGGCGACGCCGCGGCGGCGGGCGCGCCGTCGTGAACGGCCCGGGCCCCGCCATGGGGTCCACCGACCACGGTCAGGCCGGTGCGGACGAGCTCCTGGCCGGGCCGGCACACCTCATCTGCGCTCGATCAACCCCCGGAGGTAGGCCGCCTGGCCGAGATGCGCGACGTCGTCGTCGACGATGCTGACCAACCGGACGCCGAGCGTGACGGGCGGGTCCCACGAGGTGTCCACGACCCGGTCGAGGTCCTCCGGACCGAGGGTGGCGAGGTACTCGACGGTGCGGCGGTGCACGTCGTCGAGGTAGCCGAGGAGGAGGTCCGCGTCGAGCCGGACCTGGCCGACCTGCTCGCTGGTGTGGCCGTAACCGGTGTCGGACGGCCCGAACGGAAGCCCGGCCCGCTCGGCCCAGCCGTCGATCGTCCAGGACTGCTCGGTGCCCGCGACGTCGGCCACCTGGGCGTCCTGGCCGCGCGCCAGGTGCCAGACGAGCCAGGAGATGGAGTTGGCCTGCGGGTCAGGCCGGTAGGTCAGGGCGGCCTCGTCGAGGCCTGCCACGACCCGGGCCGCGGTCTCCGGGACGCGGGAGTAGGACTCGATGAGCAGGTCGGCGACGTTCATGTCCCCAGTCTGCTCCGCCTCGCGTGGACGCGCACGAGGCTCTGTCGCCGTCTCAGACGAGCGCACCCATGGAGGCCTTGGCACTGAGCGCCTCGAGCTTTCCGAGGAAGTTCTCGTAGCCGCGGTTGATGATGCTGATCCCCCGGACCCGCGAGGTGCCCTCCGCCGCGAGCGCGGCGATGAGGTGGGAGAAGCCGCCGCGCAGGTCCGGGACCTCGATGTCGGCCGCGTGCAGCGGCGTCGGCCCGGAGACCACGGCGGAGTGGAAGAAGTTGCGTCGGCCGAACCGGCAGGACAGGCCGCCCAGGCACTCACGGTAGATCTGGATCTTCGCGCCCATGCCACGTAGCGCGTCGGTGAACCCGAATCGGTTCTCGTACACGGTCTCGTGGACGATCGACAACCCGGTGGCCTGGGTGAGCGCCACGACGAGCGGCTGCTGCCAGTCGGTCATGAAGCCCGGGTGGACGTCGGTCTCCAGCACGATGGGGCGCAGCTCGCCGCCGCGGTGCCAGAACCGGATGCCGTCGTCGCGGACGTCGAACTCGCCCCCGACCTTCCGGAAGGTGTTGAGGAACGTCATCATCTCCGGCTGGCTGGCGCCGCGGACGACGACGTCGCCCCGCGTGGCCAACGCGGCCGACGCCCAGGACCCCGCCTCGATCCGGTCCGCGAGCGAGGTGTGCCGGTAGCCGACGAGCCGGTCGACGCCCTCGATGCGGATGGTGCGGTCGGTGTCCACGGAGATGATCGCGCCCATCTTCTGCAGCACCGCGATGAGGTCGGTGATCTCCGGCTCGATCGCGGCGCCCACCAGCTCCGTGAGGCCGGTCGCGCGCACGGCGGTCAGGAGCGTCTGCTCGGTGGCCCCGACGGACGGGTAGGGCAGCTCGATCCGGGTGCCGACCAGGCCGCGCGGGGCGGACAGCTGGATGCCCTGGCTGCCCTTGTCCACGACGGCCCCGAAGTTCCGCAGGATGTCGAGGTGGTAGTTGATCGGCCGGTCGCCGATCCGGCAGCCACCGAGGTCCGGGATGAACGCCTCCCCCAGCCGGTGCAGGAGCGGCCCGCAGAAGAGGATCGGGATGCGGGAGGAGCCCGCGTAGGCGTCGATGTCGGCCACGTGCGCCGACTCGACGTCGCTCGGGTCGAGGTGCAGCACGCCGTCGTCACGGTCGTGGTCGACGGTGACGCCGTGCAGGCGCAGCAGGTCGGCGACGACGTCGACGTCCCGGATGACGGGGACGTTCGACAGGTGCGACGGCGTCTCCCCCAGCAGGGCGGCCACCATCGCCTTGGAGACGAAGTTCTTGGCCCCCCGGACGACGATCTCGCCCGTGAGCGGCGTACCGCCCTCGACCGTCAGCAGCCCGTCCATACCCACCTCATCCGCCCGCACCGGGGCGTCCGGGACGCGGACCTGCCCGGCCCGCTCGATCTGTCGGCTCAGGATACGGCCCGTGCCGACCGGCGCACCTCAGGCGCACACCGGGTGCGCGGCCGTGTCGTGCGCCGTCAGCCGAGCGGCGCGTCCTGGTGCGCGGGCAGACCTTCGCCGTCCCCGCCGACCGGCCGTGCGGCCATGACGTGCACCGGCGGCAGGTGCTTGGCGGGAAGTGTGGCGGGTCGCCACGCGGCCCGGGAGGACTCGAAGGCCGCGATCTCGTCCTCGCGCTGCAGGGTCAGCCCGATGTCGTCCAGGCCCTCGAGCAGCCGCCAACGGGTGTAGTCGTCGATCTCGAAGGTGCAGGTGAACTCCCCGGCGACGACGGACTTCGCCTCGAGGTCCACGGTCACCTCGGTGCCGGGCTCCGCCTCGAGGATCTTCCAGAGCATCTCGGCGTCCTCCTGGCTCACCACGCCGGCCACGAGTCCCTGCTTGCCGGCGTTGCCGCGGAAGATGTCGGCGAACTTGGGCGAGAGCACGGCGCGGAAGCCGTAGTCCTTCAGCGCCCAGACCGCGTGCTCGCGGGAGGAGCCGGTGCCGAAGTCGGGTCCTGCGACGAGGACAGAGCCGGCGCGGTACGCGGGCTGGTTGAGCACGAAGCTCTCGTCGCCGCGCCAGGCTGCGAAGAGCGCGTCCTCGAACCCGGTGCGGGTCACCCGCTTGAGGTAGACGGCGGGGATGATCTGGTCGGTGTCGACGTTGCTGCGGCGCAGCGGGACGCCGACGCCGGTGTGCTGGGTGATCTTCTCCACGGATGGCTCCTCTAGACGAGCGCCGGCACAGGTCCCGAATCCCTGGCCGGCTCGAGGTCGGAGGGGGCGGACAGGGTGCCGCGGACCGCCGTCGCGGCCGCCACGAGCGGCGAGACCAGGTGGGTGCGTCCTCCCTTGCCCTGCCGCCCCTCGAAGTTGCGGTTGGAGGTCGAGGCGGCGCGCTCGCCCGGGCGGAGCTGGTCCGGGTTCATGCCCAGGCACATCGAGCAGCCGGCGTTGCGCCACTCCGCACCGAAGTCGAGGAAGATCTTGTCCAGACCCTCGGCCTCCGCCTGGAGCCGGACGCGCGCCGAGCCGGGTACCACGAGCACGGTGACGTCGTCGGCCTTCCGGCGGCCCTTGACGATCTCCGCGACGGCGCGCAGGTCCTCGATCCGGCCGTTGGTGCAGGAACCGATGAAGACGGTGTCGACGGCGATCTCGCGCAGCGGTGTCCCCGGCGTGAGGGCCATGTACTCCAGGGCCCGCTCGGCGGCGCGGCGGGCGGACTCGTCGGCGATGTCGACGGGGTCGGGCACGCTCGCGGACAGGGGCAGGCCCTGCCCGGGGTTGGTGCCCCACGTGACGAACGGCTCGAGGTCGTTCGCGTCGAGGGTGACCTCGGCGTCGAAGACGGCGTCGTCGTCGCTGCGCAGCGAGCGCCAGTACTCCACCGCCGCGTCCCAGTCGGCGCCCTGCGGGGCGTGCGGCCGGCCCTCGAGGTACGCGAACGTGGTCTCGTCCGGCGCGATCATGCCGGCGCGGGCACCGGCCTCGATGGACATGTTGCAGATGGTCATCCGCGCCTCCATCGAGAGCTGACGGATGGCCTCGCCGCGGTACTCCAGCACGTAGCCCTGCCCGCCGCCGGTGCCGATCTTGGCGATGACGGCCAGGATGATGTCCTTCGCGGTGGTGCCCTCCTTGAGGGTGCCCTCGACGTTGATCGCCATCGTCTTGAACGGGGCGAGCGGCAGCGTCTGGGTGGCGAGCACGTGCTCGACCTCGGAGGTGCCGATACCGAACGCGAGGGCACCGAAGGCGCCGTGGGTCGAGGTGTGGGAGTCGCCGCACACCACGGTCAGGCCGGGCATGGTCAGGCCGAGCTGCGGGCCGACGACATGGACGATGCCCTGGTCGGCGTCGCCCAGGGAGTGCAACCGGATGCCGAAGTCCTCCGCGTTCTTCCGCAGGGTCTGGATCTGGGTCCGGCTCGTCGGGTCGGCGATCGGGCGGTCGATGTCCAGCGTGGGGGTGTTGTGGTCCTCGGTGGCGATCGTGAGGTCCGGCCGGCGGACCGGTCGCCCTGCCAGCCGCAGCCCCTCGAACGCCTGCGGGCTGGTCACCTCGTGGACCAGGTGCAGGTCGATGTACAGCAGGTCCGGAGCGCCACCGCTACCCTTGCGCACCACGTGCGCGTCCCAGACCTTCTCGGCCAGCGTTCCGCTCATCGTCGCGGTCACTCACTTTCTGACGTCCGCGCGGGCCGGTCGCCCCGCTTCTCACCTGATTTGCAATCTCAGTGGCTGAGATGCCAGTATCGGCCCATGGACAACTCTAGCGGAGTCGGCGTTCTTGACAAGGCCGCGACGGTGCTGGGGGCCCTGGAGGCAGGACCTGCCACGCTCGCACAGCTGGTGGCGGCGACCCACCTCGCACGACCCACGGCGCATCGCCTGGCCGTCGCGCTCGAGCACCATCGCCTCGTCGCGCGGGACATGCAGGGCCGGTTCATCCTGGGACCACGCCTTGCCGAGCTCGCCTCGGCCGCAGGGGAGGACCGGCTGCTCAGCGCCGCCGGACCGGTCTTGACCGCGCTGCGCGATCACACCAACGAGAGCGCGCAGCTCTACCGCCGGCAGGGCGACCAGCGCATCTGCGTCGCCGCCGCCGAGCGCCAGATGGGCCTGCGCGACTCCATCCCGGTCGGGGCCACGTTGTCCATGCTCGCCGGGTCCGCCGCCCAGATCCTCCTCGCATGGGAGGAGCCCGACCGGCTGCACCGCGGGCTGCACGGCGCGAGCTTCACCGCCACGATGCTCTCCGCCGCCCGACGGCGCGGCTGGGCGCAGTCGGTCGGCGAGCGCGAGGCCGGCGTCGCCTCCATCTCCGCCCCGGTCCGCGGCCCGTCCGGCCGCGTGCTCGCGGCCGTGTCCGTCTCCGGCCCGATCGAGCGGATGGGCCGCCAGCCGGGCCGGCTGCACGGCGCCGCCGTCGTCGCCGCGGCGAACCGGCTCACGGAGTTCCTCCAGCGCACCGACGAGGGCTGACGCGGGGCCCGCGGCCATGCAGCAGGCCTCGCCGGACCGCCCGGCCGCACCCGACGACCCGTCCGGGCTCGCGCCGGTCTCCGCCGTCCCGGTCGCGTACGGCGCGTACGTCTTCGACCTCGACGGCACGCTCTATCTCGGCGACGAGCTCCTCCCGGGCGTGGAGGCCCTCATGGCGGCACTGGCCGCGGCCGGGCGTCGCCGGGTGTTCGTGACCAACAACCCGACCCGCTCCCGCGAGCACTACGCCCAGAAGCTGCAGGCCCTGGGGGTCCGGGCCGCGCCGGAGGAGATCGTCACCAGCGCCACGCTCACCGCCGCGTGGCTGCGCGAGCACCAGGCCGACGCGGTGTGCCTGGTGCTCGGCGAGCCTCCGCTCGTCGAGGCCCTGACGGCGGCGGGGCTGCGCGTCTCGGAGGACCCTGCCGAGGTCACGCTGGTCGTGACCAGCTTCGACCGCACCTTCGACTACGCACGTCTGCGCGCGGCGTTCGACGCGCTTTGGCGCCGGCCCCAGACCCGCTTCGTCGCGACTCATCCCGACGCGTACTGCCCGCTGCCCGGAGGCCGCGGCGAGCCGGATGCCGCCGCCGTCACCGCCGCCGTCGAGGCATGCACGGGCCGGCGCGTCGAGCACGTGGTGGGCAAGCCGGAACCGACCGCGCTCCGCACGGCGCTGAGCCTGGTCGGCGTCGACGTGACGGACGCGATCATGGTCGGCGACCGGCTCGGCACCGACATCGCGATGGGGGTCGCGGCCGGCACGGCCACCGCGCTCGTGCTCACCGGCGACTCGACCCTCGCCGACGTCCAGGCGGCGCCACCGTCGTCGCGCCCGACGTACCTCCTCGACCGCATCGACGCCCTGGCCGCGGCTCTCGAGACCACCTGACCCGACCGGTCCGGCGCACGCTGCGCCGCGCCGTTCGACCCACCACACCCACCGGGCCGGACAAACGAACAGCAAACGGACTTCTTCGGTCAGGTTCGGATAGGCTCCGTCTCGCCAGATCCCCACCATGGCCCCAGGAGGCCGCGTGCTCCCCCGCGCCCGCCGCGAGTTCCTGCTGCGGCAGCTCGAGCTGCGCGGAAGCGTGCGCGCCAGTGACGTCGCCAGGGAGCTCGGGGTCTCTCAGGTGACGGTACGGCGGGACATCGCCGAGCTGGACGCGGCCGGGCTGCTCGCCCAGGTCCACGGCGGCGCGCTTCCCGCCGTGAGCAGGAGCACCAAGCCCCGCGCCGCAGAGAGCCTCATCGGCGTCCTCGTGCCGTCGTCGACCTTCTACTACCCGGACGTCGTCGCCGGGATGGAGGCCACGGCGCACCGGCACCGTGCCCGCCTGGTCCTGGGGTTCTCCAACTATCGGCCCGAGGTGGAGCGGGAACGCGTGCAGCGGTTGCTCGACCTCGGCGCCCAGGGCATCGTCCTGACGCCGACGACGAACCGGGAGCAGCCGGACGACCTCGCGGCCTGGCTCGAGTCCATCCCGGTCCCGGTGGTCCTCATGGAGCGGCACGTCGACCACACCCGCATGGTGCGTGAGCTGGACAGCGTCCGAACCGACCACCCGTACGGAGCCCTGCTCGCGGTCGACCACCTCGCCCGCCTCGGTCACCGCCGGGTGGGGCTGGCCCTGTACCGGACGCCCACCGCCCGGGCGATCCGGGAGGGCTACCGCGACGCCGTCGTGGGCCTCGGGCTCGAGGAGGTGCCCGTCACGGACCTTCCGGGAGACGAGGACCCGGACCTGACGCCGGCCATCGAGTCACTGCTGGAGATGTACCGCGAACGCCGGATCGGCGCCGTGCTGGCGCACTCGGACTACCACGCCAGCCAGATCGTCGAGCTCGCCCAGCTTCGCGGGCTGCGGGTCCCGGAGGACCTCGCGGTCATCGCCTACGACGACGTGATCGCCGAGCACGCCTCGGTCCCCCTGACGGCCGTCACGCCGCCGCGGCGCGAGCTCGGGCAGGAGGCGCTGCGCCTCATGGTGACGCGGGCGACCGCCTCCGGCCAGGAGGCTCCGCGCCACGTCCAGCTGCTGCCACGGCTCACCGTGCGCGGCTCGTGCGGCTCGGCCGCCTGACGACGCCCCGGGCGCACCGTGACGCCCAGAGTTGAACGTTTTTGTCCTCTTCGTCCGGTTGATGCCGCCCGCTGGCAAATCATGGCGCCGACGCGGGACGCAGAGGTCCTTCACCACGTCCCGGGAACCGGTACCACGCCGCGACGACGCGAGGCGGCCGGAGTGTTCACGCGGAGTCGAGGAGGAGCCACGATGAACCCCAAGCTCACGACCAGGACGGGCGCCAGACTCTGGACCAGACGGGACATGCTCCGCGTCGGCGGCGGCGCGGCCGCCCTCGTGACGCTCACGATGGCCGGCTGCAGCCCCGACGGGGGCGGCACCCGCGAGGGCAGCGGCAACACGACGCCGGACCCGAACCGGCCGAACGAGGCGCCGGGCCTGACCGACCGCGTCGAGGCCGGCGACCTCCCGCCGCTCGAGGAGCGCCTGCCTGTCGAGTCCGACCGGCTGATCGTCGAGACGCCGGAGTTCGGGGAGTACGGCGGCACCTACCACGGTGCCGTCCTCGGCCAGGGTGACGACCCCTGGCTGTCCCGGATGATCGCCTACGAGCCGATGCTGCGGGTCGACCCGGCCATCGAGGAGGTCGGGCTGCCCGGCACCTTCAAGGCCATCGAGGTCAACGACGACGCCACCCGGTTCACCATCCGGATGCGCGAGGGGCTGCGCTGGTCCGACGGCGAGCCGGTGACGGCGGACGACGTGATGTTCGCGATCGAGGACGTCTACTTCAACACGGACCTCTACCCCGTCCCGCCCACGCTGCTGGCCGTGAACGACGAGCCCTGCCAGGCGGAGCGCGTCGACGACCACACCGTCGTGCTGAGGTTCCCGCGGTCGAAGGGTGACTTCATCGACGAGGCGTCCCGGAACGCCAACTGGGACCAGACCAACCTGCTCTTCTTCCCCAAGCACTACCTCCAGGACTTCCTCCCCCACCTCAACGACCGTGCGCAGACGCTGGCCCAGGAGGCGGGCTTCGGAGACTGGACCTCCTACTGGGAGGACCGCATCCAGTGGTGGAACAACCCCGAGCGGCCTGTCCTGTACGCATGGATCGTCACGAACCCGCTCAACCAGGGCACCGTCACCGTGCTGGAGCGCAACCCGTACTACTGGAAGGTCGACCCGGAGGGCGCCCAGCTTCCCTTCATCGACCGGCTCGAGTTCGAGGTGGTCCAGGAGGAGGAGGTCATGCTCCTCAAGGGCGTCAACGGTGAGCTCGACTTCCACGCCCGTCACTTCAACTACGACCAGAACAAGCCCGTGCTGGCCGAGGGCCGCCAGGACGGCGGCTACGACTTCGTCACCGTGGAGACGACGTCGATGAACCGGCTGATCGTCGCGCTCAACCTCAACCACCAGGACGAGGAGCTGCGGGAGATCTTCCAGAACAAGGACTTCCGGATCGGTCTGTCCCACGCGATCGACCGCCAGGACATCATCGACACCGTCTACCAGCGCCAGGGCGAGCCCTGGCAGGCCGCCCCGCACGCCGACTCCGAGTTCTACGACGAGGAGTTCGCCAAGCAGTACACGCAGTTCGACGTCGACCTCGCCAACCAGCACCTCGACGCCGCCGGGCTGACCGAGAAGGACGGCGAGGGGTTCCGGCTCCGCCCGAACGGCGAGCGCCTACAGTTCCAGATCGACATCACCGACCTGTTCCCCGAGTGGGCGCCGGCCGCCGACATGATCACCCAGTACTGGGCGGAGGTCGGGGTCGACGCACAGGTCAACCCGATCGAGCGCACGCTCTTCTACGACCGCAAGCTGCCCGACGCGAACGCCTTCGACGCCAGCGTGTGGGCGGGCGACGGCGGACTGAAGATCGAGATGCTGGAGCCGCGCTGGTACTTCCCGAACGGGAACGAGTCGAACTTCGGCGTCCAGTGGGCCGAGTGGTACGCGTCGCGTGGAACGGGTGAGTCGGCGCTGGAGCCGCCGCCCGAGACACGACGGCAGATGGAGCTCTACCGGCAGATCCCCCTCGAGCCGGACCCGGAGGCGCAGAAGGAGCTGTTCCGCCAGATCCTGCAGATCGCCAAGGAGCAGTTCTACGCGATCGGCGTCGCACTGCCCACGGACGGCTACGCGATCAAGAAGAACAACCTGCACAACGTCGTCGAGAGCTACCCCGACTCCTGGCTGCACCTGACACCCGGACCGGTCAACATCCCGACCTGGTTCTTCAGCGACTGATGCCGTCTCCGTCGACCCCGCACGCTCGCGGGAGGACCTGACATGCTCCGCTACATCGGACGCCGACTGCTGATCCTCGTCCCGACGATCTGGGCGATCTCCGTCGTCACCTTCGTGGTGATCCAGCTGCCACCGGGCGACTACCTGACCACGCTCGTCGCGCAGCGCCAGGCGCAGGGAGACGGGAGCCTGGGTGCGCAGGAGCTTGCGCGGCTCACGGAGCGGTACGGCCTCGACCGCCCCTGGTACGAGCAGTACTGGATGTGGATCAGCAACATCCTCTTCCGCGGAGACTTCGGCGACTCGTTCGACTTCGGCCGGCCCGTCGGCGAGCTCCTCGCCGAGCGGCTCCCGCTGACGATCCTGCTCTCCGTGCTCACCCTGCTGTTCATCTGGGCCGTGTCGTTCCCGATCGGCGTCTACTCGGCGACACGGCAGTACTCGGCCGGCGACTACACGTTCACCTTCCTCGGCTACCTGGGCCTGGCGATCCCGAACTTCCTCATCGCGCTGGTGCTCATGTGGATCAGCCTGCAGTACTTCGGCATGAGCGTCGGCGGGCTCTTCTCGCCGGAGTACCGCGACGCGCCGTGGTCGCTCGCCAAGCTCGGGGACATGCTGGCGCACCTGTGGATCCCCGTCGTGATCTGGGGCACCGCCGGGACCGCGGCGAACATCCGCGTGCTGCGTGCCAACCTTCTCGACGAGCTCCGCAAGCCGTACGTGGTCGCTGCTCGAGCACGCGGGATGAAGCGGCGGATCATGACGATCAAGTACCCCGTGCGGGTCGCGATGAACCCGTTCTTCTCCACCATCGGCTGGATCCTGCCCGGACTCATCGCCGCGGACGCCATCACCTCCTCCGTGCTCAACCTCGACACGACCGGGCCGCTGCTGCTGCGTGCGCTCCTGGCACAGGACATGTACCTGGCCGGCTCGGTCCTGCTCATCAGCGCCGTGCTGGTGGTCATCGGCACGCTCATCTCCGACCTGGCGCTCGCGTGGCTCGATCCGCGCGTCCGGCTCCGGTACTGACCCTCTCGGGACGCACCCATGACGCAACCCTTCGCACCCGGCGGCGCCGCACGGCTCGCCGACCCACCCGACGTCGAGCTCTCCGACGAGACCGAGGTCGCGCTCGCCTCGCAGTGGAAGCTCGTCTGGTGGGGCTTCAAGCGGCACCGGCTCGCGCTCGTCTGCGGGTTCCTGACGTTGCTGATCTACCTCGTGGCCCTGCTCGCGCCGTTCCTGGCCCCGTACTCGCGCTCCTACCACGACTCCGAGTACCCCTACGCGCCGCCGCAACGGCTCGAGCTCGTCGACGAGAGCGGCTGGAACCCGCACGTCCACGGCTACACCTTCGAGCAGGACCCGGAGACCCTCGCGCTGACGTTCACCCTCGACGAGGAGACCGAGGTCCCCGTGGGCCTCTTCGTCCGGGGCGAGGAGTACGAGATCCTCGGGCTGGTCACGTGGGACCGTCACCTCATCGGGCCGGTGAACCACGACGGCCCGCCGATGTACCTGCTGGGGGCGGACGCCAGCGGCCGCGACCTGCTCTCACGGATCATCCACGGGACCACGATCTCGATGTCGATCGGTTTGGTCGGCGTGCTGCTCTCCCTCGGTCTCGGCGTGGTCATCGGCGGCATCTCGGGCTACTTCGGCGGCAAGATCGACTCGGCCATCCAACGGCTGATCGAGTTCGTCATCTCGATCCCGACGATCCCGCTGTGGATGGCGCTGTTCGCCGCGGTGCCCGCGAGCTGGAGCCCGATCCAGCGCTACTTCGCCCTCACGGTGGTGATCTCGCTCGTCGGCTGGGTCGGGATGGCACGGGAGGTGCGCGGCAAGTTCTTCGCGGTCCGCGGCGACGACTACGTCACGGCCGCGATCGCCGACGGCGCGAGCCAGGCGAGGGTGATGTTCCGGCACATGCTCCCGTCGTTCACCAGCCACATCATCGCCAACCTGTCGCTGTCGATCCCGACGATCATCCTCGCCGAGACCGCGCTGTCGTTCATCGGGCTCGGCCTGCAGTCCCCCACCGTGAGCTGGGGCGTGCTGCTCCAGGAGGCGCAGAACATCCGCGCGGTCTCCACCGCGCCCTGGATCCTGCTGCCCGGCGTGCCGGTGGTCATCACCGTGCTGGCGATGAACTTCTTCGGCGACGGCCTGCGCGACGCCGCCGACCCCTACAAGAACTGACCGGCGCGAACCACCCGACGCGACGAAAGAGACGACATGGCTCACCAGGGCGCGACCGCTACCCAGAGGTCAGGCACGAGGACCGACGAGGACCGACCGCTGCTCCAGGTCGAGGGCCTGAGGACGTACTTCGACACCCCCGACGGCGAGGTGAAGGCGGTCGACGGCGTGGATCTCACGGTGCCGGCGGGCAGGACGCTGTGCGTCGTGGGCGAGTCCGGCTGCGGGAAGTCGATCACCGCACGCTCCGTCCTCCAGCTCGTCGACCCGCCCGGGCGCATCGTCGACGGCTC
The DNA here is from genome assembly GCF_042665525.1 of Georgenia alba. Lineage (NCBI taxonomy): Bacteria > Bacillati > Actinomycetota > Actinomycetes > Allobogoriellales > Allobogoriellaceae > Georgenia > Georgenia alba. The sequence continues at coordinate 34,289 of NZ_JBHTCQ010000002.1, read as the reverse complement.
GGCGTGGTGGTCGCGCGCGGACGGCAGCACCGTCGACCTCGCCGCACTCGAGACGGACGGCGAGGAGATCCGGCAGGTCCGCGGCGGCGAGATCGGCATGGTGTTCCAGGAGCCTATGGCGTCCCTGTCGCCCATGTACACGGTCGGGGCCCAGCTGACCGAGGCGATCCGCCTGCACCGCGACGTCACCAGGGAGGTGGCTCGCGAGATCGGCCTGGGCCTGCTGCGCCGGGTCGGCATCCCCCGCCCGGAGGACCGTTTCGACGTCTACCCGTTCCAGCTCTCCGGCGGGATGGCCCAGCGGGTGATGATCGCCATCGCCCTGGCGTGCGACCCTGCGCTGCTCATCGCCGACGAGCCCACCACGGCGCTCGACGTGACCACCCAGGCCCGGATCCTCGACCTGCTCAAGGACCTGCAGCGGGAGAACGGGATGGCGATCCTGTTCATCACGCACGACCTGGGTGTGGTGGCCGAGATGGCCGACGAGGTCACCGTGATGTACCTCGGCAAGGTCGTCGAGCACGGCACGGTCGAGCAGATCTTCACCGAGCCGAAGCACCCCTACACGCGGGCCCTGCTCCGCTCGATCCCGACCATGCGTGAGGGAGCGGCACGCGAGCCGCTCGCCGCGATCCGCGGGATGGTCCCGCACCCCCAGAACCGCCCGACCGGCTGTCCCTTCCGGACCCGGTGCGACCACGCGATGCCCGGCATCTGCGACGTCGACCCGCCGCCGGAGTCGCGTCTCGAGTCCGGGCACGTGGCCTTCTGCCACCTGTACAGCCACGACGAGGCCGGGGCGGCACCGTCGGACGACGCGGTGACCGCACGGCCGGACGACGCCGGGCCCGCACCGACCGCGGAGGTGACACTCACCCGGCCGGCGGTCGAGCCCTCGCCCCACGACGCCGCGCCCCTGCTCGAGGTGAGGGACCTCGTGAAGCACTACCCGCTGGGCGGCGGCATGTTCCGCCGTCGCAAGGGGACGGTGCGCGCCGTCGGCGGGGTCGACATGGTCATCCGCCCGGGCGAGACGATGGGGCTCGTCGGGGAGTCCGGATGCGGCAAGACGACGCTCGGCCGGTGCGTGGCGCGGCTGCTGGACGCCACGTCCGGGGAGATCCTCTACCGGGAGCAGGACGGCACCCAGGTGGACCTGGCCCGGCTGCAGGGCCGCGCGCTGAAGCGGTACCGCTCCCAGATCCGGATGATCTTCCAGGACCCGTTCTCCTCGCTGAACCCTCGGATGACGGTCGAGCAGATCGTGGGCGAGCCCCTGCTGGTCAACGGGCTGGCCAGGGGCAGCACCCTGCACGACCGGGTCGCCCAGATGCTCCGCCGCGTGGGGATCCGGCCGGAGTACATGCCGCGCTACCCGCACGCGTTCTCCGGCGGTCAGCGCCAGCGCCTGAACATCGCCCGGGCGCTGATCACCGAGCCGCGCCTGGTGGTCGCGGACGAGCCGGTCTCCGCCCTGGACGTCTCGGTCCGTGCACAGATCCTCAACCTGCTGACCGACCTGCAGGAGGAGCTCGGGCTGACCTACCTGTTCGTCTCGCACGACCTGTCGGTCGTCGAGCACGTCAGCGACCGGGTGACCGTGATGTACCTGGGTCGGGTCGCCGAGGAGGCTGAGACGGCGCAGCTGTACCGTCGGCCGCACCATCCCTACACGGAGACCCTGCTCAACGCCGTGCCGGTCCCGGACCCGACCGTGCGCCGCGACCGCGGCGAGCGAGCCACCACTGACGACCTGCCCGACCCGGCCGACCCGCCGTCCGGCTGCCTGTTCCACACCCGCTGCCCGCACGCCTCCACCGAGCGGTGCCCGACCGAGGTGCCCGCCCTGCGGCCCACCGGTGAGGACCGTCGCGCGGCGTGCCACTACACCGAGGACCTGGTCCTGCCGGGCATCGCCACGACCCGGCCGGCCGACGAGCGATGAGCGACCGCCGGTTCGACTTCTCCCCGTGGTCCTTCTGGGCCGAGGCGGACGAGCAGCAGCGCCGGGACCAGGCGGCCCGGCAGCACGAGCTGACGGACGTCGGGTACGAGATCGCCGAGAGCTGCTTCGTCTCCGCGCTCGCCGAGGTGCAGAACGACGCGTTGCGCCTGGGCCCCCGGTCCTACGTGGCCGCCGGCGCCTACCTGACGGGGCAGCTGCACGCCGGCCGGGACTGCTCGATCAACGCCTACACGGTGGTGCGCGGCGCCGTCCGGCTCGGGGACGCGGTCCGCATCGGCGCGCACTCCTCGCTGCTGGGCTTCAACCACACCTTCGCCGACCCGGAGACCGAGGTGCACCGGCAGCCGCTGACGGCGCGGGGCATCCGGGTGGGTGACGACGTGTGGATCGGCTCGCACGCCGTCGTGCTCGACGGTGTCAGCGTGGGCGCGCGGTCGGTGGTCGCCGCAGGCGCCGTCGTCACCCGGGACGTTCCCGCGGGCGCGGTCGTGGGCGGCAATCCGGCTCGGGTGCTGAAGTGGCGGGTCGCGCCGGCCGGCGCCGGCAACGACGACGAGGAGGACCTCGCGGCGGCAGTGACCGCGTTCGCCGACCGGGCGCGCGAGCGCGCCGGCGCGATCCTCGACCGGTGCTTCGACGGCACCCTCTTCGTGGACCGGCCGGGGGAGGCACCCACGGTCCGTGCCCAGTGCGACGCCGTCGAGATCGCCGACCTGCTGCTCGGCAGGCCCCCGGACCAGCTTCCCCGCGAGGAACAGGTGGAGCGGCTGCGGGGGTGGCAGGACCCCGCGACGGGCATGGTCGGGCCACTGCGGCCCGACGGGACGCAGCGCCCACCCGCCCCGGGCCTCTTCGACGACGACGCCGGCTACCACGTGCTGTGCGTCGGCTACGCCCTGGAGCTGCTGGGCAGCGAACCGCCCCACCCCGTGCGCGTGGTGGGCGACGCCGACGCGGCCGAGGTGCTGGCGGCCGCGGAGGCACAGCCCTGGCAGACCCGGGCGTGGCACGCCGGGCACTGGGTCGATGTCCTCGGCACCGCACTGCACCACAACGCCCGGCTCGGGGCAGGTGATCCCGGTCGGGTGCGCGAGGCGCTGCTGGGCTGGCTGCTCGCCCGCGCCGACCCCCGCACCGGGATGTGGGGCGTGCCGACCGCGGACGGCGGGTTGCTGCAGCTGGTCAACGGCTACTACCGCGCCACGCGCGGCACATTCGCGCAGCTCGGCGTGCCCGTGCCGTACCCGGAGCGGGTGGTCGACACCGTCCTGGGGCACGCCCGGGACCCGCGCGTGACGGGGCAGGGTCGGCAGAACGCCTGCAACGTCCTCGACATCGCGCACCCGCTGTGGCTCACCCGATCCACGGGGCACCGCGGCGAGGAGATCGCCGCCTTGGCCCGGCGGCTGCTGCGGGAGGCGCTCGGCCACTGGCGCCGGGACGGATTCGGCTTCCGGGCTCCCGGCTCCGGCGGCCCGGATGCCGTCCCGGGCCTACAGGGCACCGAGATGTGGCTCGCCCTGATCTGGTACCTGGCCGACCTCGCCGACGTCTCCGACGCGCTCGGCTACCGGCCGCGCGGCGTCCACCGGCCCGAGCCGGCACCACCCGGGAGCGCGGCATGACGAAGCGCCCCTCACCGGTGACTCGCACGGGTGAGGGGCGCTGCTCGTAGCCCCGACCGGATTCGAACCGGCGCCGCCGCCTTGAGAGGGCGGTGTCCTAGGCCGCTAGACGACGGGGCCTCATGGCGATTTTCGCCTGGCCGAGCCTACCCGACGAGACAGGTGGGCTCAAACCGCTGGGGTACCAGGACTCGAACCTAGACTAACTGAACCAGAATCAGTCGTGCTGCCAATTACACCATACCCCATGGGGGTATAACCGCCCGCGTTCCTGCAGGTGCCGCCGGGGGTCGTACCGACGAAGAAGACTACCGGAGCGGGTGGCGTCGACCAAGTCGTCCGGGCCGGTCGTGACCGTTCTCACGGGCGTGTCACGGACGCGGTGAGCCGGGCGACCGGAGGCCGGGCCAGCCGGTAGGGTCACGCACGCATCGTGTCCACCCAGATCGGAGCCAGACCACCGATGACGCCCCCTGCGCGCCGCCGTCGTCGCGGAGGCGTCGTGACACTCCTGGCCGCGGTGACGCTCCTGACGGCGTGCACCAGCAGCGTCCCGCAGGAACCCGGGACCCCGAGCCCCAGCCCGACGCCGACCGCCGCGACGATCAGGTGGGACTACCCCGACGTCGAGGGGTACGCGCTGTCGGAAGATCCCCCGGCCCCGGGCGTCATCGAGCTGGAGAACGCCGACGCCGGCTGCGTGCTCCAGCTCACCGACGAACGGCTCCCCGGCTCCGCGGACGACGACACCCGGGCGACCCGGGACGCCATCGAGAACGCCATGGGCTCGTTGGGCGAGACCTCCGAGGTCGACCGCCGGCAGAGCGACATCACCACGGACGACGGCCCGCTGCCGGCCACCGAGGTCTCCTTCACGGCCGTCTCCGGCGCGCAGGAGCTCGACGTGCGGATGATGCTGCGCGCCGTCACCGCGGACGGCGTCCTGGTGGGGATCGTGCACATCTGCCCGACCGGCAGCATCGACGAGGACGTGTGGTCCACCTTCGTCGCGCAGACCACGCTGCACGGCGCGCGGGCGACGACGTTCTGACCCGGTCACGGCCGGTGGTCAGACGTCTCACCACGCCGGGGCGGCTCGTTACACTCGCCACGTGACCACGGACCCCGCCGCCAAGATCGTCAAGCCGCTGCCCGAGCACCTCATGGTGCGTCACGACGGCGCCGCAGAGACCCGTTGGGACTCGATGCCGGCCCAGGGCGACACCCCGGCCGACCGGTTCTTCGTCCGCAACCACACCTCGACCCCGCTGATCGACGCCGCGACCTGGACCCTGGACGTGTTCGGGTCCGGCCTCCGGGACCGGCCCGGGAGGCGTGACGCGGTGCGCTTCGGCTACGACGAGCTGCGGAGCATGCCCCAGGTGACCCACCGCCTGCTCCTGGAGTGCACCGGCAACGGTCGTCGGCTGTTCGCGACCCAGCAGGGCGAGACCACGCCGGGGACGCCGTGGGGCCTGGGCGCGGTCGGCGTCGCGACGTGGACCGGCGTCCCCCTCGGCGCCGTGCTCGAGCGGGCCGGGCTGACCTCGTCCGCCAGGTCCGTCCTCGCCGTCGGTCTCGATCCGGAGTACGTCGACGACGGGGTCAACCACGGCCGCGTCCGGCGGCCGCTGCCGGTCGCGAAGGCGCTCGACGACGTTCTGGTCGCGCTGGACATGAACGGTGAGCCGCTGCCTCCTGACCATGGTTTCCCCGCGCGTCTGGTGGTGCCGGGCTGGGTCGGGGTCGCCTCGATCAAGTGGCTCGGTGAGATCGAGGTCGCCGACCACGAGCTCAGCTCACCGTGGTCGACGACCTACTACAACGTCGACGACGAGGCACTCACCGAGCTGGTACCGAAGTCGGTGCTCGAGCTCGCACCGGACGCCGAGCTGGCGGCCGGGCAGCAGCACCGGCTCACCGTTCGCGCCTGGTCGGGCTCGGCCCCGGTCACCTCGGTCGAGGTGAGCACGGATGACGGCCGGAGCTGGAGCCCGGCGGACAAGGTCGAGGACGGACCGTGGTCTCGGTGGAGCTACGACTGGCGACCGCAGGAACCGGGCCGGTACACGGTGCTGACGCGGGCGACCGACGCGACCGGGAACATCCAGCCGTCCCGCGCCCCCAGCAACCCACGTGGCTACCTCTTCGGCGCCGTCGTGCGCCACCCGGTCCAGGTCGTGTGATCGACTGAACGGCCCGAGCCGCAGCGGGCTCAGGTCGCGGCCGGCTCGCCGAGGCGGGCCCGAAGCGCGCGCAGGCGTGCGATGGTCCGCTCGGCACCGAGGATCTCCATCGACTCGAACAGCGGGGGCGAGACCCGCCGGCCGGTGACGGCGACGCGCAGCGGGGTGAACGCGAAGCGGGGCTTGATGCCCATGCCGTCCACCAGGGCGGCTCGCAGCCCCTCCTCGACGGTGTCGGTGCGCAGCTCGGTCATCGGCTCGAGGACGGCGAGCGCGGCGTCCAGGACGTCGGGCGCCTCGGGCCGCAGGGCGGCGAGCGCGTCCTCCTCGATGCGGAGGTCCTCGTCCGCGGTGAACAGGAACCCGAGCATGCCCGGAGCCTCCCCGAGGAGCGTCATCCGCTCCTGCACGAGCGGCGCGGCACGGGTGAGGATCTCCTGCTCCGGCCGGCCCAGGTCCTCCCAGGCGGCGACCGGGAGGAGGTCGGCGGCGTGCAGGTAGGGCACGAGCCGGGCGCGGAAGTCCTCCGGGGCCAGGAGCCGGACGTGCGCCGCGTTGATGGCCTCGGCCTTCTTGACGTCGAAGCGTGCCGGGTTGGGGTTCACGTCCGCCACGTCGAACGCCGCGACCATCTCCTCGCGACCGAAGATGTCGTTGTCCGGTGAGATGCCCCAGCCGAGCAGGGCGAGGTAGTTCAGCAGCCCCTCGGGCAGGAAGCCGCGCTCGCGGTGCAGGAAGAGGTTCGACTCCGGGGCCCGCTTGGAGAGCTTCTTGTTGCCCTCGCCCAGGACCGTCGGGAGGTGCCCGAACTCGGGGACCGCCTCGGCGATGCCGAGCTGGACCAGTGCCCGGTGCAGGACCACCTGACGCGGGGTCGAGGACAGCAGGTCCTCCCCGCGCAGCACGTGGGTGATCCGCATGGTGGCGTCGTCGACCGGGTTGGTCAGCGTGTAGAGCGGGAAGCCGTTGGCCCGCACGATGACGAAGTCGGGCACCGAGCCGGCCTGGAACGTCACCTCGCCGCGGACCAGGTCCGTGAACGTGATGTCCTCGTCCGGCATCCGCACCCGCAGGACGGGCTCGCGTCCCTCGGCGCGGTAGGCGGCCCGCTGCTCGTCGGTGAGTTCGCGGTCGTAGCCGTCGTACCCCAGCTTCGGGTCCCGGCCGGCGGCCCGGTGCCGTGCCTCGATCTCCTCCGCCGTCGAGAACGACTCGTACGCGTAGCCGGCCTCGAGGAGCCGCGCCGCGACGTCGCGGTAGAGGTCCAGCCGCTCGGACTGCCGGTAGGGCCCGTGCGGCCCGCCGACCTCGACGCCCTCGTCCCAGTCGAGGCCCAGCCACCGCAGGGCGTCCAGCAGCTGCAGGTAGCTCTCCTGGGAGTCTCGTGCCGGGTCGGTGTCCTCGATCCGGAACACGAATGTCCCGCCGGCGTGGCGGGCGTGCGCCCAGTTGTACAGGGCCGTGCGGATCAGGCCGACGTGCGGGGCGCCGGTGGGTGACGGGCAGAACCGGACGCGCACGGCACCCGGATGGCTCGGTGTGGGGTTCTCGCTCATGATCGCGGCAAGTCTACGGTCCGATCCCGCCCGTCCGGGCGGTCAGTCGCGGCGCAGGACGGGGTTGGAGAAGGCGCCGATGCCCTCGACCTCGACCTCGACCCGCTGACCGACGTCGATCGGCCCGACGCCGGCCGGGGTGCCGGTCAGGATGAGGTCGCCCGGGAGCAGCGTGAACATCGAGGAGACGTAGGCCACCAGGCTCGGGACGTCGCGGACCATCTGCGAGGTGCGGCCGTCCTGCCGCAGCTCGCCGTCGACCCGGCAGCGCACCGCGAGGTCGGACGGGTCGAGGTCGAGCGTGAGGTAGGGGCCGATCGGGCAGGAGGTGTCGAAGCCCTTGGCGCGGGTCCACTGCCCGTCCGTGGACTGCACGTCGCGCGCCGTGACGTCGTTCGCGGCGGTGTACCCGAAGATCACCTGGTCCACCTTCTCCTCCGGCACGTCCTTGCACAGCCGGGAGATGACGACGGCGAGCTCGGCCTCGTGGTGGACGCTCCGGGTCCACCGGGGCAGGACGATCGGGTCGTCCGGGCCGATCACGGAGGTGTTCGGCTTGAGGAAGGTCAGCGGCTCCTCCGGCACCTCGTTGCCGAGCTCGGCGGCGTGCTCGGCGTAGTTGCGGCCGATGCCGATCACCTTCGACCGCGGGATGACGGGTGACAGGAGGCGCACGTCCGCGACGGGGAAGCGCTGGCCGGTGGTGTCCAGCCCGCCGTAGATCGGGTCGCCCTTGAGCGCCACGAGCTCGTCGGCCTCCTCGTCCAGGACGCCGTACTGGGGGTTCTCACCGGTGATGAAGCGAGCGATGCGCATGCCGCAACCCTACGGCGCCGGCAGTCACGCGCCGTGCGACCGCGGCGAGGTCGTCAGCGCCGGGCGAGCACCTGGCCGTGCAGCACCGTGAACCAGCCCTCCGGGTCCTCGCCCCAGGCACGCCACGCGGCGGCGAGCCGTGCCAGGTCCTCCTCGGTGGCGAAACCCGCCTCCAGCGCCTGGCGGGCGAAGGCGGACGCGGTGACCCGGTCCGCCCACAGGCTCGACCACCAGGTCCGCTCCTCCGTGGTCTGGAAGCACCAGGTCCCGGCGGAGACCTCGAGCTCGGTGAAGCCGGCCTGCCGGACCCACACGTGCAGGCGGCGGCCGGCATCTGCCTCGGCGCCGTTCGCCCGGGTGAGGCGGTGGTACAGCTCGTTCCACTCCCCCAGGCCGGGTATGTCCGGGTACCAGGTCATGGCCGCGTAGTCGGAGTCGCGCACCGCCAGCAGCCCGCCGGGTCTCAGCACGCGGCGCATCTCGCCCAGCGCGGCGACGGGATCGGTGAGGTGCTGGAGCACCTGGTGCGCGTGGACGACGTCGAACCTCGCATCGCGGAACGGCAGGTCGTAGACGTCGCCCGTGACGAGCTCGACGTGCCTGCCGAGGCCATCGCGCTCGACGGCACCACGCGCCTTCTCGAGCACCCCGGCGTCCCGGTCCAGCCCGACCACGCGCCCCGGCGCGAGGCGCGCGGCCAGCCCGGCCGTGATGGTGCCGGGGCCGCAGCCGACGTCGAGCAGGTCCTGGCCGGGCCGCAGTCGGTCGAGGAGGTACGCGGCGGAGTTCTCGGCCGTGCGCCAGGTGTGCGACGCCAGCACGCTCGGGTGGTGGCCGTGCGTGTACACGTCGCCGGACCGTTCGGTGCTCACGCCTCGCAACGTAGCGTGGGCACCCGTCTCAGGACGGTGCTGTCCGCGCGTGGCCCGGACCGCAGCACGGCCTCTCTACCCTGGAGGGGTGCCCGTCCCCACCACCGCCTCCCTGCCGGCCCTGGCGCCCGCGGACTGGCTGGCGCGCGCGGACCGGCACGCGGCACGTGCTGACGGGCTCACCGCCGCCCGCCGCGCCCGCCGCGAGCGCCGGGAGTCCGACCCGGTGGAGGATTTCCTCTTCGAGTACTACCCGGTCCGGCCGGGGCGCCTGCGACGCTGGCACCCGGGATTCGGCGCCGCACTAGGACCGAGCGAGGGCGATGACGCGGCCGCGGACGTGCTCACCGAGCGGGCCGGCTGGCGGTGGCACTCGAGGACGGAGTCGGGTGCCGTCACGCTGGACAGCCGGGCCTACCTCGCCGACCGGGAGGCCGGGGTGCGCTGGCTGGACGAGCTCCTGCGTCGCACCGCGGACCGGCCCGCGCACCTCGGCTGCCTCGGCCTGCACGAGTGGGCGATGGTCTACCGGCAGCGCGAGCATCGGCACGCGCTGCCGCTGCGCCTCGGCCAGGCGGGCACGGACACGGTCGTCGAGTCTCACCCGGTGCGCTGCTCCCACTTCGACGCGTTCCGGTTCTTCACCCCCGAGGCGCGTCCGCTCAACCGGCACCAGCCGGAACGTGCCACGCAGCCGGACCTCGAACAACCCGGCTGTCTGCACGCGAACATGGACCTCCTCAAGGCCGCCAACATCCTCGGGCCCGCCTGCCCGGGAGAGCTGCTGCTCGACTGCTTCGAGCTGGCCCGCGACATCCGGGTGCTCGACATGCGGGCCTCTCCGTACGACCTGCGCGCCCTGGGGCACGAGCCGGTGACGATCGAGACTGCCGAGGGCCGCGCCGAGTACGTCGCGGCGCAGCGCGCCTTCGCCGAGCGCGCAGCCCCGCTGCGAGCGCGGCTCGCGGGCGTGACGGGTGCGCTGCTCGGCGGGTCGGCCGGCTCCTGAGAGCGCCGGGACGCCGCACCGATCGTTACGCTTTCGCGGCCTGCTTCGCCCAGCCGCCGCCACCACCGAGGCGTACCGTCATCAGCACCTGCAGGGATCCCCTTGCCAGAGAAGAGAGTGCAATGAAGCGTCTCTTGGGTGTGGTGGTCATGCTCCTGCTCGGCCTCACGCTGGTGAGCCCGACGGCCACGGCGGCGCCGGCGGCGCCGTACTGCGGACTGACCTGGGGGTCATTGCGCGAGAACGTGCCCAGGTACTCCGAGGCGACCGTGCAGGACGTGCGCAGCGGACGGCACGACTGCTTCGACAGGATGGTCGTGGACCTCCGCGGCGACGTGCGCGGCTACGACGTACGGTACGTCTCGGTGGTCCGGGCGGACGGCTCCGGCGCGGCGGTGCCGCTGCGCGGGGGCGCGCGGCTGGCCGTGGTCGTCCGAGCCCCGGCCTACGACCAGTCCGGCGACCCGACCTACCAGCCTGCCGATCCGCGCGAGCTGACGAACGTCGCGGGTTACCGCACGTTCCGGCAGATCGCGTGGGCGGGCTCCTTCGAGGGGCAGACGACGATCGGGCTGGGTGTGCGCGCCCGGCTGCCGTTCCGGGTCCTCATCCTCGACGGACCCGGCACCGGATCACGGTTGGTGGTCGACGTCGCTCACCGGTGGTGATCGGAGGGCACCACCCGGCGAGCGTGCGGCCACCCGGTACCCACCGGGTGGTCGCACGGCGCCCCGCCGCGGGCCGGAAGTAGGCTCCAGCCTGTGAGCTCCTCACCACCGGGCCAGCAGCCGCCCAACCCGTGGGCCTCGACGGCGGCCCCGCCGCAACCGGCGCGGCCGTCACCCACCCCCGTCGACGTGCCCGCGCCGAAGAGACCACGGCTCGCCGGGATCGACATCGCGCGCGGCCTGGCGATCATCGGCATGTTCGCCGCCCACCTCGGCGACGACACCGAGTCCGGTGCGGACGACCCGGCCTGGCTGATGATCTTCGACGGTCGGTCCGCCGCCCTGTTCGCGTTCCTGGCGGGCGTCTCGCTGGCCCTCTCGACCGGCCGGCAGCACCCCCCGACGGGCGCCGCGCTGGTCCGCGCGCGCCTGAAGATCTTCTACCGAGCGCTCCTGCTCGTCCTGCTCGGCGTGGTCCTCATCGCCATGGGGACACCCGTCGTGGTGATCCTCCCGGCCTATGGGCTGATGTTCGTCCTCACGCTGCCGTTCCTCGGCGGCGACCGGGTCACGGTCCTCCTCGGCGCGGGCATCACCGCGATCATCTCGCCGATCGTCATCTTCGCCCTCACCACACCGCTCGACCACGGCGAGCGCAGCATCGTCGGGGCGTGGCTCGACGTCGAGGACCCGGTGCACTGGACGTACGAGATCGCCGCCACCGGCTACTACCCCGCCCTGATCTTCTGCGCGTACATCCTGGTGGGCCTCGCCGTCGGACGATCCACGCTGACCTCCACCTCCTTCCAGGCCTGCATGGTCGCCGTCGGGAGCGCCCTGGCCGCGCTCGCCTGGGGCAGCTCTCGTCTGCTCCTGGAGTACGACGTCGGACAGGCTTCGCCGCTGGTCGACCGCCTGATCCGCGGTGGTCCGCACGAGTACAGCCCGGTCGAGATCGTCGGCAGCTGTGGCACCTCCCTCGCGGTCACCGGCCTCCTCCTGCTGATCACCCGGCCGGGCGCCGTGGGCAGGGTGGTCGCCGCCGTGCTCTCCCCCCTCGGGGCCGCCGGCGCGATGAGCCTGACCGTCTACTCCCTGCACATAGTCGTCATCGCGCTGCTCGGCGACGACGTCGTCTGGTACCCCGAGTCGAACGCGGTGCTGATCGGGTTCGTCGTCGTCTCGCTCGCGGCCTCCTGGGCGTGGCGCCGATGGATCGGCACCGGGCCGCTGGAGCAGCTGCTCAAGGTGGTCGTCTCCGCGGCGGTGGGCGAGCGGCGCTGAGGCCGCGCCGGGGGTGAGAGGATCGAGGGATGCCGGACGAGACCCTCAACCTCGCCCTGGACGACCTCGAGGACGCCGGATCCGGCCGTGACCCCGACGCCGTGCACGCGGCGTACGAGGCCTGGGCGACCGGCCGGGGGCTGACGCTCTACCCGCACCAGGAGGAGGCGCTCCTGGAGCTGGTGACCGGCTCGCACGTCATCCTCTCCACCCCCACCGGCTCGGGGAAGTCGCTGGTCGCCGTCGGGGCGCTGTTCGCGGCGCTGGCCGCGGGCCGCACCGGCTGCTACACCGCGCCGCTGAAGGCGCTGGTGTCGGAGAAGTTCTTCGAGCTGGTCGACCTGTTCGGCTCGGCCAACGTCGGCATGGTCACCGGCGACACCGCCATCAACCCGGGCGCCCCGATCATCTGCTGCACGGCGGAGATCCTCGCCAACCAGGCCCTCCGCGACGGCGGCGGCAGCGACGACGACCCAGGCTTCGACGTGGTGGTCATGGACGAGTTCCACTTCTACGCCGACCCGCAGCGCGGCTGGGCCTGGCAGGTCCCGCTCCTCGAGCTGCCCCGCACCCAGTTCCTGCTCATGTCCGCCACGCTCGGGGACGTCACCTTCTTCCGCGAGGACCTGCACCGCCGGACCGGGAGGGAGGTCGCGGTCGTCGACGACGCAGAACGGCCTGTCCCTCTGACGTTCGCCTGGTCGTTGGAACCCCTGCAGGACGTGCTCCTGGAGCTGGTGGAGACCCACCGCTCCCCGGTCTACGTCGTCCACTTCTCGCAGAAGGACGCCGTCGAGCGCGCCCAGTCGCTGACGTCGGTACCCGTGGCGAGCCGCGAGCGCCGGGACCGGATCGCCGCCGCCATCGGCGACTTCCGGTTCGGGCCGGGGTTCGGCCAGACGCTGTCCCGCCTGCTGCGGCACGGCATCGGCGTCCACCACGCCGGCATGCTGCCGCGCTACCGGCGCCTGGTCGAGCGCCTCACCCAGGCGGGCCTGCTCGGGGTGATCTGCGGGACGGACACGCTCGGCGTCGGGATCAACGTCCCGATCCGGACCGTGGTGCTCACCGCTCTGGCCAAGTTCGACGGCGAGCGCGTCCGGCACCTCACCGCCCGCGAGTTCCACCAGATCGCCGGGCGCGCGGGCCGAGCGGGCTTCGACACCACGGGTGAGGTGGTGGTCCAGGCGCCCGAGCACGAGATCGAGAACGCCAAGGCCCTCGCCAAGGCCGGGGACGACGAGAAGAAGCGCCGCAAGGTGGTCCGCAAGAAGCCGCCCGCGGGCTCGGTCAGCTGGACCGAGAAGACCTTCGAGCGGCTCCGCGAGGCGACCCCGGAACCGCTGACGAGCCAGTTCCGGGTCACCCACACCATGGTGCTGTCCGTGCTCGCCCGCCCGGGCGACCCGGTGGCGGCGATGTACCGGCTGGTCACGGACAACCACGAGCCGCCGGCCTACTTCCGGCCTCCGGACGCACCCGGTGCCGACGGTCCACGATCCTCGGACCCGCCTGCCGCCTCGCGAGCCTCGGCCTCGCGGCGCGACCGCAACCCGCACCTGCGGCGTGCCATCGAGATCTACCGGTCGCTGCGGGCCGCCGGCGTCGTGGAGCACCACGACGGCGCCTGGCGCCGCACCCACCCCGGCGAGCCGTCCGTGCACCTCACGGTCGACCTGCCGCGGGACTTCGCCCTCAACGCGCCGCTCTCGCCGTTCGCGCTGGCCGCGATCGACCTGCTCGACCCGGACTCGCCCGACTTCGCCCTCGACGTGGTCTCGGTCGTCGAGGCGGTCCAGGAGGACCCCCGGCCGGTGCTGTTCGCCCAGGAGCGGGCGGCACGCGGTGAGGCGATCGGCGCCATGAAGGCCGAGGGCATCGAGTACGAGGAGCGGATGGCTCTGCTGGAGGAGGTCACCTGGCCCCGGCCGCTCGCCGAGCTCCTCGAGGCGGCGCTGGCGACCTACCGGCAGACCAACCCGTGGGTCGCGGACTACGAGCTACGGCCGAAGTCCGTGGTGCGGGAGATGGTCGAGCAGGCCATGACGTTCTCCGAGCTCGTCTCGCGCTACCAGCTGGCCCGCTCCGAGGGCGTGCTGCTGCGCTACCTCACCGACACCTACCGGGCCCTGCGGCAGCTCGTCCCGGCCGCCGCGCGCACCGAGGAGGTCGCGGCGATCGTCACCTGGCTGGGTGAGCTGGTCCGCTCGGTCGACTCCTCGCTGCTGGACGAGTGGGAGGCCCTGGCCGCGGGCGGTGACGCCACCGACGCCGCCGAGGCCCGCGCGACGGCGGAACGGGCCGACGGCGCGAGCGAACGACGCTTCGGCGAGGGCGCCGACGGCGAGCTCCCCCTGACCCGGAACCGGCACGCCTTCCGCGTCGCGGTCCGGAACGCGCTCTTCCACCGCGTCGAGCTGCTGGCCCGCGAGGCGTACGCGGAGCTCGCGGCGCTGGAGGACGGCTGGGACGCGGCGACGTGGGAGGCGCGCATCACGCCGTTCTGGGACGAGTACGAGTGGGTCGGGATCGGGCCGGAGGCCCGGGCCGCGACGCTCGTCGAGGTCGTCGAGTCGCCCACCGACGCCGACCTGCCGGCGCACGTCGGCCCAGAGGTGCTGGCACCACGCAGCTGGCTGGTACGCCAGACGTTCGACGATCCCGAGGGCGACCACGACTGGGGCCTGAGCGCCGTCGTCGACCTCGACGCCTCCGACGAGGCGGGCAAACCGGTGGTCCGCACGGTCGCGCTGGGGCCACGCTAGGGACATGGCGAGACGAACGGCCGACCGACGCACCCGCGGCACCCCGGCGCTCCTGGAGCTCAGCCGGGCGGGCGTCGAGCACGAGGTCCGGGCGTACGAGCACGACCCGCGCGCCCAGGAGTACGGGATGGAGGCCGCGGAGGCGCTCGGCGTCGACCCGGCGCGGGTGCTGAAGACCCTCGTCGCCGTGGTCGAGCCCGCGGGTCGCACGGGACTGACGGTCGCCGTCGTGCCCGTCACCGGGACGCTCGACCTCAAGGCGCTCGCCGCCGCCGTCGGCGGGAAGAAGGCCGAGATGGCCGACCCGCGCACGGCGGAGCGCGCGACCGGCTACGTGGTCGGCGGCATCTCCCCCCTCGGCCAGCGCACCCGCCTGGCCACCGTGGTCGACGCCTCGGCGCTGGACCATCCGACCGTGCTGGTCAGCGGCGGGCGCCGCGGCCTGGACGTCGAGCTGCGCCCCGCCGACCTGGTGTCGCTGACCGAGGCGACCGTGGCCGCGGTGGGCCGGCCGTGAGCCACGCGAGCGTGCCGCCCCGGGTTCCCGAGCCCGACGTCGCGACGCACCTCACGCCCTTCTCCCCCGCCGATCTCACCGACGGCGGCACCTTCCCGGGCGCCGACCTCACCGGGGCGGATCTCACCGACGCCGTGCTCGACGAGGTCCAGATCGAGTCCTCGGCGCTGGACCGGGTCCGCGCGTCGGGCGGCAGCTGGGAGCACACCGCCCTCGTGGACTGCCGGTTGACCGGCGCCGACCTGGCGAACCTGCGGGCACCGGGGCTCTCGGTGGTCCGCTGCTCGCTGCGGGAGGTCCGGCTCACCGGTGGCCAGCTGCCGCGGGCCCGCCTGCGGGCCGTGCTGCTCGAGGGCGCCGCGGCACGGCTGAGCAGCTGGCAGGAGGCGACCTGGCAGCACGTCGTGCTGCGCGGGTGCGACCTGCGCGAGGCCGACCTCACGCGGGCCGCCTGGCAGGACGTGCTGCTCGAGGAGTGCGACCTGACCGGGGCTCAGCTCTCCGGGCTGCGATGCGAGCGGGTCCGGCTGGCCGGGTGCCGGCTCGGCGGCATCGGCGGCGTGGAGTCGCTGCGCGGCGCCAGCCTCGCCGAGGCGGACGCGTTCGAGGCGCTGCCCGCCATGGCCCGGGCGCTCGGCATCCGGGTCGAGTCCTCGCGGCATGCCTCGTAGCCGAACGTCCGGCTACGAGGCGGCACCGCCACGGTGCCGCTTGCCGAACGTGCGGATCACCTCGACCTCCTCGAGGACCGCCTCACCGACGGTGACGAGCCCGTCGAGCCGTGGCAGGAACGCCCGGACGGCGGCCGGGGTGTCGACGATGACGACGCTGACCGGCCGGTCCTCGTCCAGTCCGAGGACCGGCGACGGGTGGACGCGGTCGAGCGCGCCGTACCCGTCGACGCCCCGGAACACGGCGGCGCCCACCAGCCCCGCCTCCTGCGCGCGCCGGACGATCTCGGCGTAGACCGGCCGGTGCTTCCACTGGTCGGACTCCCCCACCAGCACGGTCAGCCGCAGCGCCTGCGCCGGCTCGGTCACGCCGCTGCTCAGCCCTTGGCGGCCTTCGCCGCAGCCTTGGCGGCCCGCTTGGTCTCCCGGACCTTGGTGAGCGACCCGGCGTCGACGATGTCCGCGACCGACCGGTAGGCGCCCTCCTCGCCGTAGGCCCCGGCCGCCTCGCGCCACCCCGGCGCCGCCAGCCCGCGCTGCTTGCCGAGCAGGGCGAGGAAGATCTGTGCCTTCTGGGCGCCGAAGCCCGGCAGCGCCTTGAGCCGGCGCAGCACCTCCGGTCCGTCCGGCTCCCCCCGGGTCCAGATCGCAGCGGCGTCCCCGTCGTAGTCGGCGACGATCGCGGCGCACAGCGACTGGATCCGTCCGGCCATCGACCCCGGATAGCGGTGGACGGCGGGCGGTGTGCGGCACACCTCGGTCAGCTCGTCCGGGTCCATGGTGGCCAGGCGGTGCACGTCGAGCCCACCGAGCCGGTCGGCGAGCTTCCTCGGCCCGGAGAATGCCGTCTCCATGGCCACCTGCTGGTCGAGCAGCATGCCGATGAGCAGGGCGAGCGGGTCGTGGGTCAGCAGCGCGTCGGCGTCGTCGTCGCCCGTGATGTGCAGGTCCTCGGTCATGCCCCGAGTCTGCCACTCGATCACCTCCAGGCGGTCGAGCAGGAACAGGAAGGCGACGGCGTACGGGTTGTCCCGGACGTGGCCGTGCACCACGCCCCAATCCACCTGCTCGCGCAGCGCCCGTGCCACCGGCAGCAGGTCGGCGAAGTTGCAGCGCTGCTCGGTCAGCACCCGCAGCTTCTCGGTGAGCACGTCCGTGGCTCGCAGCACCGGCATCGGGACGCCGAAGACGTCGAAGGAGTCCGTCCGCTCCAGCAGCTCCTCGCTCACCGGGTGGTCGCCGAGCCGGAAGATGATGTCGACCAGTGCGGTCCCGTTCCACGCCTTGAACAGCCAGTTCTCGACCGGGTCCTCCACGCGCAGCGCGGTCTCGGACAGCACCTGCCGGGCCGTCTCCGCGTCCTGCTCGCGCACCACGAAGTCGGCGTCGTGGTCGGACTGCGGGGCGCCGTGCACCCAGGCCGCGAACCCGCCGGCGAGCGCGAACGGGATCCCGGCGTCTCCCAACGCCGCCCCGACGACCCGCATCGCCTCGTGCAGGGCGGCCCGGTCCGAGTCGTCCATCCCCGCAGCGTGCACGACGACGCGCGGAGCCGCACCACGAAGGGCAGAATCGGCCGGGATGCGCCTCGCGACGTTCAACATCCTGCACGGCCGGTCGCTGGACGACGACCGTGTGGACCTCGAGCGGTTCGCGGACGCCGTCCGGCGGCTCGACGCCGACGTCCTGGCCCTGCAGGAGGTTGACCGGGACCAACCGCGCTCCCACGGCGCCGACCTCACCGCGGTGGCCGCCGAGGCGATGGGCGCCGTCGAGCACCGGTTCGTCGCGACCATGAGCGGGTTGCCGGAGGTGTGGACGGCCGCGACCGGCGAGGAGCAGCCGGAGCAGGCCGCCTACGGCATCGCGCTGCTCAGCCGGTTCCCGGTCTCGTCCTGGAAGGTGCTGTCCCTGCCCAGCCCACGCCGCCGCGTGCCGGTGACCTTCCCGGACCGCCTGCGGCCGGTGCTCGTCCAGGACGAGGCCCGCACCGCGCTGGCCGCGTGCGTGGACTCCCCCGAGGGGCCGGTGAGCGTGGCCGCAACGCACCTGACGTTCGTCCCTGACTGGAACGTGGCCCAGCTCCGTCACATCGTGCGCTCGACCCGGGACATGCCCCGGCCGTTCGTGCTGCTGGGCGACCTCAACCTGGCCGGCGGCGAGCCGTCCCGGCACAGCGGCCTGCGGCCGCTCGTCACGGCCACGACCTTCCCGACGGACGACCCCACCGAACAGCTCGACCACATCCTGGTGGAGGGCGAGGTCCGCATCACCGAGCCGGGACGCTCGCTCCACCTCGACATGTCGGACCACCGCGCGCTGACCGTGGGTGTCTCGCTCGGCCGGGTCGGGCCGGCCGACGCCGGTAGGGTCGGTGCCCGTGGACGTCGAGCGCCTCGCCCAGCGGTACGCGGCGGCGCGTGAACGGGTGGCCGCGGCGGCGCGCGAGGCCGGCCGCGAGCCCGCCGACGTGCGCCTCCTGCTGGCGGTGAAGACCCAGCCGCCCGAGGTTGTTCGCGCGGTCCTCGAGGCGGGTGCCGACCTGTTGGGTCACAACCGGGCGCAGGAGCTCGCCGTGACCGGCCCCAGGCTCGCCGAGCCGGGGGTCCCGGCGCACGAGATGCACTTCATCGGGCACCTGCAGTCCAACAAGGTCAACCAGGTGTTGCGGTGGGCGACGTGCGTGCAGACCGTGGACTCGGTGCGCCTCGCCGAGCGGCTGGACGCGGCGGTGGCACGCCGCGCCGACGACGGCGGCCCTGCGAGCCTCGACGTCATGATGCAGGTGAACACCTCGGGCGAGCACACCAAGTCGGGCGTCGGTCCGTCCGACGCGGTCGAGCTGGCCGGCGCCGTCGGGGCGCTGCCCCGTCTGCGACTGCGTGGGCTGATGACGATCGGGGCGAACAGCACCGACCCCTCCGTGGTCCGGGCGTCTTACGACGCGCTCGCCGACCTGCGTGACCGGGTCGTGGGCTCGGGCGCCCCGGGTACGGCGGACGCGCGCGAGCTCAGCATGGGGATGAGCGCGGACCTGGAGATCGCCGTCGCCGCCGGCGCGACCATGGTGCGTCTCGGCACGGCCGTCTTCGGTCCTCGTCCCGCGCCCTGACCACTCGCCCAGGGCGCGAGTCGTCACTTCTGTACCGACTCGTCAATCTTGTGCGCCTCGATGAGATGCCGGGTCGAGTGCGCGACGAACGGCCCCTCCGCCCGGATGCGGGCGTCCAGCTCACGGAGCCTGTCCCGATAGCGCCCGACCGAGAAGTCCGGCACCCACCAGACGCACTTCCGCAGGAGCCACACGGCGGCCCCGACGTCGCGGATCTCCATGCGCAGCCGCGCCGTGCGCAGGTCCACCACCTGGAGCCCGGCGGCCGCGGCCTGGGTGGCCTCCCGGTCCGGGTCACGTCCCGAGCGGTCCGGCAGCGGCCCGAGGAAGAGCTCGATGAGCTCGAACGCCGACCCGGGCCCGACGTGCTGGGCGAGGTAGGTCCCGCCCGGCGCGAGGACCCGCGCGATCTCGGGCCAGCAGGGGCGTACGGGATGGCGGCTCGTGACCAGCTCGAATATGCCGTCGGGGAACGGGAAGGCTGCGCCGTCGGCGGTCTCGACCACCTCGACGCCACGCGGTTCGAGTCGCGCGCGGGCCCTCGCCGCGTTCGGTGGCCAGCTCTCCGTGGCGACCATCCGGCGAGGAAGCACCGGCGCCTCGTCGAGCACCTCGCCGCCGCCGGTGTCGACGTCGAGCGCTGAGCGGACCCCCGCGAGGCGGGTCGCGAGCAGCCGCGCATAGCCCCACGGAGGACGCTCCTCGGTCGCGCGCCCGTCGAGCCAGGCGAAGCCCCACCCGGCGACGTCGGCGTCGGCGGCCTCCGCCACCAGGTCCTCGAACGCTCGCACGAGCCCATCCTCGCGCACGCCATCGCCAGGGTCCGGGTCCGGCCGACCGAGCGGGAGCGGCCGATACCCTGCCCGAGACGCCTGACGTCGGAGCTCTGGGGGGAAGGACCGTGGCCGGACCGATCACAGGTGCCGTCGTCGGTGCACTGATCTGCGCGCTGGCCTTGTGGCGCGGGTGGCCGCCGGTCATCTGGTGGATCGGTTCCGCCGTGATCCTGCTGACGCTGATGCTGGCGGTGGCACGCTCCGGCACGGAGCGCCGTGGCCGGTGGACGGCCATCGCTGTGGCGGCCGGCGTCGCGGTCGCGGCCGTTCCGCTCGTCGAGCCGCTGCTGCGCCCAAGGGCCGCCGTGGCGTGGTCTGCCCGGGGCACCGAGGAGCCGCTCGCGGCAACCGAGACGCACCTCCTCACCCTCGATGCCGACCGCGTCCTGCGCGCGCGGGACATCGGCAACGGCACCGTCGCCTGGGAGCACGACGTCGCCGAGCTCCCGAACGACGTCGAGGAGGTCCCCGTGACCGTGGCGGGTGACGTCGTGATCGTCGGCGCGCACGAGCTTGCCGACCCTGCCGCCGAGGCGGTCGCCCTCGAGATCGCCACGGGCGACCAGCTGTGGAGCAGCAGCGACTCGGAGATGACCCCGATCGCGCACGACGGCGACACCCTCGTTGTCACCGCACGCGCGGCAGGCGGCGGCGACGCCTACCACGGCATCGACCTCGCGACCGGTGACGAGCGCTGGAGCAGCAGCGGCGACGCGGGGGCGTGGCGGAACGTCCCGCCCAGGACGAATGGCGGCCTGCCGCGCACCCCGTGGCTCGTCGACCGCGTTCCGGCCGGCACGGGCGGCGACGAGCCGCCTCCGCTCCGGGTGACGTCGGTCGAGACCGGCGAGGTGGTCGCGACTGTCGCGGAGCCGCGCTCGTCGGTCCCGCAGGTGGTGGGGGATCGCCTCCTCGCGCACGAACCGCTGGTGGCCGACGGGCACGACCTCCGCGAGGGCGACGTGGTCCGGTCCCGGGTCGCCGCCTACGACCTCCCCGAGGGCACGCCCGCGTGGGACGCGACGATCGACCTCGCATTCCAGGAGTGGGATCTCTCGGTCGGCCGGGGCACCCCGATGCCCGTGCTCGACGGGCGTCATCTGCTCGCCGTGGGAGACGGCGCCGACCTGACCGTCCTCGACGTGAGCGACGGGAGCACCGGCCGGGTGGTCCCACCGCAGGGCGCGACGTTCCTCCCCGCCCCCACGGCGACCCTGTTCGGCGGTCTGCGGCAGCCGTGGGCACACGACGGCGCTGCCGTCGTCGACGTCGAGCACCCTGGTCTCCCGCGCGCCGAGGCCGTCCTCGACCTCGACGAAGCTCGGATGTCGGAGCCGTTCTCGCCGCAGGGCTCACCGCTGGCGACCGTGCGGACAGGCGGGATCTCCTCGCCGGCCTGGCAGCAAGAACGCACCGGACTCTTCGACCGCGAGTACACCGGACTGTCCACCCTCGACGTCACCGACGTCGACACCCTCGGGCAGCTCGCCGGCTCCACGCCGGAGCTGGTCGATCTCGGCAACCTGCCGGGCGGTTCCGCGGCCGAGGTGCGCGGGACCTTCGCGGGGCGCGTGGTCGTGGTCGTCACCGAGCACGTTCCGGACGGCGAGGACCAGTCCGCCCGTCCGGTGGAGCTCGCCGTGCTCGAGTGACCGGGCGGCCGGTTCCCGACGAGCCCACGCGACCCCGACGTCGTCGACCTACGGCACGCGGTTGGTCCACTCCTCGGTGAGGAACCGGGTCTCCATGAGCTCCCGCGCACGGTCCAGCTCGGCCGCGGTGTAGTCCGACTCGCGGGTCCGGTAGCGCCGCCGGAAGTGGTCGAGGAACGCGGTGATGATGTCCTCCCGGGCCATGCCGGTCTGGGAGCGCATCGGGTCCACGCGCTTGTTCGCGCTGGTGGTGCCCTTGTCGGAGAGCTTCTCCTTGCCCGTCCGCAGCACCTCGAGCATCTTGGTCGCGTCGATGTCGTACGCCATCGTCACGTGGTGCAGCACCACGCCCGAGGCGAAGCGCTTCTGCGCGGCACCGCCGATCTTGCCCTGGTCCGAGGCGATGTCGTTCAGCGGCACGTACCGCGCCCGCACACCGACCTCCTCCAGGGCACCCAGCACCCAGTCGTCGAGGAACGCGTAGGACTGCTCGAAGGTCAGGCCCTCCACGAGCGAGGCGGGCACCACGAGCGAGTACGTGATGCAGTTGCCCGGTTCCATGAACATCGCACCGCCGCCGGAGAGGCGCCGCACAACCATCATCCCGTGCCGCGCCAGCCCCTCGGGGTCCACCTCGTTGCGGACCGACTGGAACGAGCCGATCACCACCAGCGGCGCGTCCCACTCCCAGATCCGCATGGTCGGGCCGCGCCGTCCGGCAGCGACCTCCTCGGGGATGACCTGGTCCAGCGCCACGTTGAGCGCCGGGTGCACGGGGGCGCCGTGGATGACGTCGAAGGTGTGGTCGGCCCAGCTCGTGGCCCGTCCGAGAGCCCGGCGGACGGCGATGCCGACCGCCTCGGGCGTGAAGCCGACCATCGTGGCACCGTCGAGCGCGCCGCCGATCGCCTGGGCGAGGTGCGCCGCGGACGCCGACTCCGGCATGCCGACGAGCGCGGCGTCGATGTCCTCCAGCGCGGTGTCCGGCTCGAGGAAGAAGTCGCCCGAGATTCTCACCCGGGCGAGCCGGCCGCCGTCGACCTCGACGTCCGCGACGACGAGCTTGCCGCCCGGGACCTTGTACTCACCGTGCACGTCGGCCAGCCTACGACGGCGCCGGACCGGCCCGTGGGCCGCCTGTCGTCAGCGGGGCTCGACGCCGCGGTGCAGCAGGCCCCAGGAGACGGAGTCCGTGAGCGCCTCCCAGCTGGCCTCGATGATGTTGGTCCCGATGCCGACGGTCGACCACGTGTCGACCCCGTCGGAGGTGGCGATCAGCACGCGGATCGTCGCGTCCGTGCCCTGCTGGGAGTCGAGGATGCGGACCTTGTAGTCGACGAGCTCGAAGGCCTCGATCTCCGGGTAGGTGCTCAGCAGGGCGCCGCGCAGGGCGTGGTCGAGGGCGTTGACCGGGCCGTTCCCTTCCCCGGTGGAGACCATGCGACCCTGGCCGGTCCGCAGCTTGACGGTGGCCTCGGAGTCGATCGTGACCCCGTCCGCACGGTGCTCGACGAACGTCCGCCATGACTCCACGTCGAAGTAGCGCGGCGCGACACCGCCGTCGAGCTCGGCCCGCAGCAGGAGCTCGAAGGACGCGTCCGCGGCGTCGAACGTGTACCCGGCCGCCTCGGCGGCCTTGACGCGTTCGGTGACCCGGCCCAGCAGGTCGGACTGTCCGGACAGGTCGAACCCGAGCTCGCGGCCCTTGAGCTCGATGGACGCCCGGCCGGCCATCTCCGAGACGAGCATGCGCATGTCGTTGCCCACGGTGACCGGGTCGATGTGCTGGTAGAGGTCGGGGTCGACCCGGATGGCGGAGGCGTGCAGCCCGGCCTTGTGCGCGAAGGCGGACGCGCCGACGTACGGCTGGCGTGGGTGGGGCGGGATGTTGGTGATCTCGGCGACCGCGTGCGCGATCCGGCTCGCCTCCGCCAGCCCCGGCAGCGTGGTGCGCTCCAGCTTCAGCTCGAGGTTGGCCGCGCAGGTGACGAGGTCGGCATTGCCGGTCCGCTCGCCGTACCCGTTGACGCAGCCCTGCACGTGGCCGGCGCCGGCGGCCACCGCCGCAAGGGTGTTGGCGACGGCGCAGCCGGAGTCGTTGTGGGCGTGCATCCCCAGCCTCCCGCTCGTCCGCGCGCGGACCGCGGTGACCACCCGGGTGACGACGTCGGGGAGCATGCCGCCGTTGGTGTCGCACAGGACCACGGTGGCGGCGCCGGCGTCGAACGCCGCCTCGACGCACGCCACCGCGTATGCGGCGTCGTAGCCGTAGCCGTCGAAGAAGTGCTCGCAGTCCACGAGTACCTCCCGACCGAGCCCGACGAGGTGCCGGACGGTCGCCGCGATCATCCGGAGGTTCTCCTGGCCGTCGGTCCGCAGCGCCCGCTCGACGTGCCGGATGTCGGACTTCGCCACGAGGGTCACCACGGGCGCCTCGGAGTCGACGAGGGCCTGCACCTGCGGGTCCTCGTGCGGCTGGGTACCCGGCTTGCACGTTGCGCCGAAGGCCGCCAGCTTGGCGTGGCGGAGATCCAGCTCCTTGGCGGCACGCGCGAAGAACTCGGTGTCCTTCGGGACGGCCCCGGGCCAGCCGCCCTCGATGTAGTCCACGCCGAGCTCGTCCAGCAGCCCGGCGATCGACACCTTGTCCGCGACGGAGAGGTTCATGCCCTCCTGCTGCGCGCCGTCGCGCAACGTCGTGTCGTAGATCTGGACGACGGACGTCTCGGCGCCCGGGGCGTGCGCCACGCCGGTGGTCTCGGTGGTGCTCATGGGTGCTCCTCGTTCAGCTCGTGACGCCGCCCGGCTCGCCCGGCGGTGGTGGGCCGGTACCGGTACCGGCAGGGCGTTCCTGCCGGTGAGCCGCCGGGTGCGGGTGGTCCCGGCAACAAAAAGACCCCCCGGGGTGCGGGAGGTCTGCGCATCGGACGGGTGTGCCCGATGCGCTATCCGATAATGAGCCGGAACTGCGTCACGTCGGCGAGTATGGCACGGCGTCCATCTTCCGAACAAGGGGTCCCAGATTCCGGGATGCACCCGGCTGGGCGGCACCGGGCCGAAATCCGTTGCCGTCTCCGCGCCCCGGCGGCCATGCTCGGGCCGTGACATCCAGCCAGCTGTGGGGCGAGGAGCTCGCCCGAACGTACGACGACAACCCCACCATGTTCGCGCCCGAGGTGCTCGGCCCCACGGTGGACTTCCTCGCCGACCTCGCCGGCGACGGCGCGGCTCTCGAGTTCGCCGTCGGCACCGGCCGGGTGGGCATCCCGCTGGCGCGGCGCGGCGTGCCGGTCACCGGCATCGAGCTGTCCGAGCCCATGGCCGCCAGGCTCCGGGAGAAGATCACCGCGGACGAGCTGCCGGTCACGATCGGCGACATGGCCACCACGCGGGTCCCCGGCGAGTTCACCCTCGTCTACCTGGTCTTCAACACCATCTCCAACCTGCTCACCCAGGACGAGCAGGTCGAGTGCTTCCGCAACGCTGCCCGGCACCTGGCACCGGGCGGCCGGTTCGTCATCGAGCTGGGGGTACCGCCGCTGCGCCGGCTGCCACCCGGTCAGCTCGCCGCGCCGTTCGACGTCTCCGACCAGCACCTCGGCATCGACACCTACGACCTGGTGACGCAGCGGTGCACCTCGCACCACTACACCCGGCGCGGGGAGACGTTCCGGTACTGGCCCTCCGAGCACCGTTACCTGTGGCCGTCCGAGTGCGATCTGATGGCACGCATCGCCGGCCTGGAGCTGGAGCATCGGTACGCCGACTGGGACCGCTCGGAGTTCACCGCGGAGTCCACCAGCCACGTGTCCGTCTGGCGCAAGCCCGCCTGAGGCTGACGCCGGTCACGCCAGGCGGTACATCCAATCATGCGGGTCGGGCCGCCGGCCGTACTGGATGTCCGTCAGCTCCCCGTAGAGCGACGTCGTGACCTCGCCCGGCGTGCCGTCGTCGACGATCGCGTCCCAGTCCGCCCCGGCGAGCCGACCGATCGGCGTGATGACGGCGGCGGTGCCGCAGGCGAACATCTCCTTGACCGTGCCCGCCCGGATCTGCGCCCGCAGGTCCTCGAGCTGGATGACCTCCTCGCGGACGTCCCGGCCGGCGTCCCGGAGGAGCTCGATGATGGCGCCGCGGGTGCCCCCTTCGAGGATCGTCCCGGTCAGCGACGGCGTGCGGAGGCCGCCGTCGTCGTCGACCACGAACACGTTCATGCCGCCCAGCTCCTCGAGCGCCGTGTTCGTCGTGGCGTCGAGGAAGCAGACCTGGGCGAAGCCCTTCTCGGCTGCCTCCTGCTGCGGAAGCAGGGACGCCGCGTAGTTCCCACCGGTCTTCGCCGCCCCCATGCCGCCGGCCCCCGCCCGGTGAAAGCTCTCCGAGACCCAGATCGAGACCGGCTCGAACCCGTGCGGGAAGTACGGCCCGACGGGCGAGGCGATGACGAGGTACTCGATCTCGTGTGCCGGCCGGACGCCGAGGAACGCCTCGGTCGCGATCATGAAGGGCCGCAGGTAGAGGCTGGAGCCCGGGCGGGAGGGCACCCAGCGGCTGTCCGCCGCGAGCAGCGCGGCGAGCGAGGCGACGAAGTCCTGCTCCGGCAGCTCGGGCAGCGCGAGGCGGCGGGCGGAGGCGTTCAGCCGTGCGGCGTTGAACCCGGGGCGGAAGGTCCACACGGAGCCGTCGGCGTGCCGGTAGGCCTTCAGTCCTTCGAAGACCTCCTGCGCGTAGTGCAGGACGGCGGCCGCCGGTGACAGGGTGAGCGGCGCGAAGGCCTCGGTGCGGTGTCCGTGCCAGCCCTCGGCCGGCGTCCACGTCGCGCGGACCATGTGGTCGGTGAAGGAGGTTCCGAAGGCGAGCGTGTCCATGCAGCGGCGGAACGTCTCGTCGTCGGCCGGTTCGGGGTTGGCGGTGAGCGGGAAGCGACCGAGCAGCTCGCCGGCCGGCGGCAGCTCGCTCGCCGTCGGTCCGCTGAGTAGCTCGAGGTCCGATGAGGTGCTCATGGGCGGCGTCCTTCTGACGTGGTTTCTCCTGGAGGGACGGTATCGCCGTCCGGCACCGTGCGGGCACCGACGGCAGGCGGGCGTCGATGCCCGCACCGGTGACGCTGCGGCCTGGCGAACGGCCGCGGAGCGTCCGTCAGCCGGATACTCGCGCGGCGAGGGCGTCGCCGACCTCCGTCGTGCTGCGGGGGCCACCACCCCGCTCCGCGATGTCCGCCGCGACGGCGGAGGAGACCCGCTCGGCCTCCTCGGCCAGGCCGAGGTGCTCCAGCAGCAGCGCCACGGACAGCACGGTGGCCGTCGGGTCCGCCTTCCCGGTCCCGGCGATGTCCGGCGCGGAGCCGTGCACGGGCTCGAACATCGACGGGGCGGTCCGGTCGGGGTTGACGTTCCCGGACGCGGCCAGGCCGATCCCCCCGGTGACGGCCGCGGCGAGGTCGGTGATGATGTCGCCGAAGAGGTTGTCCGTGACGACGACGTCGAACCGTCCGGGATCGGTGACCAGGTAGATCGTCGCGGCGTCGACGTGGGTGTAGTCGACGCTCACCTCCGGATACTCGGCTCCCACCGCCTCGACCGTGCGGCGCCAGAGGTGCCCGGCGTGCACGAGGACGTTGTGCTTGTGGACGAGCGTCAGCTTCCTGCGTGGGCGGGCCTGCGCGCGTGCGAAGGCGTCCCGGACGACGCGCTCGACGCCGTAGGCCGTGTTCACGGACACCTCGTTGGCCACCTCGTGCGGGGTGCCGACGCGGATCGCGCCACCGTTGCCGACGTACGGCCCCTCGGTGCCCTCCCGCACGACGACGAAGTCGACCTCGCCCGGTTCGGCGAGCGGGCTCGCGACACCGGGGAAGAGGCGCGAGGGGCGCAGGTTGACGTAATGGTCGAGCTCGAAGCGCAGCTTGAGCAGGAGACCTCGTTCGAGCACGCCGGAGGGGACCCCGGGGTCACCGATGGCCCCCAGCAGGATCGCGTCGTGCTCACGGATCGTCGCCAGGTCCGCGTCGGTCAGCGTCTCCCCCGTCGCGTGCCAGCGACTCGCCCCGAGGTCGAGCTCGGTCCGGTTCACGGTGACCCCGGAGCCGGCCAGGACGGTGTCCAGCACCTTGAGGCCCTCGGCCACCACCTCGGGGCCGATCCCGTCACCGGGGATCACGGCCAGGTCGATCGTCCGCGTCATGCAGTCACCCTAGGCAGGATTGTCAGTATCTGGGACCGCCGTCTCACTGAACGGCTACTCCGTGCGGGACGAGAGCACACAGAACTCGTTCCCCTCCGGGTCGGCGAGCACCGTCCAGCTGGCCTCCGCGGGCTGGCCCACGTCCACGACCGTCGCGCCGAGGTCGACCAGCCGGGCGATCTCCGCTTCCCGGTCGTCGCCGACGTGCGGGGCGAAGTCCCAGTGCAGCCGGTTCTTGCCGGACTTCTCGTGCTCGACGGGCACGAACACCATCCCGGGCGGGACCCGGTGGAAGTCCAGTCGGGCCGTCAGCTCAGCGGCCCACGGAGGGACGACGATCGCTTCCAGGTCGGTGTCGATGAGCAGGTCCCACTCCAGCGCCGCCGCCCACCAGCGCGCGAGCGCGTGATGGTCGGTCGACTCCACGACCGTCGAGTACCAGCGCAACGCCATCGTCGTCCCTCACTCCGGCAGGGGCTCGTCCCTCGCCCCTACCTCCGTGTCGATGGTCGGTAGGGCTGACGCTCCGGTTCCGGCAGGAGCTCGTTCCTCGCTCCTACCTCCACCTCGCATCATCCCTACCTCCGTCATCGCGCGACGCTTCCCTCGGTGCTCATCGTCTCGGGAAGCGCGCGCTCCGACTCCGGCAGAGGCTCGTCCCTCGCCCCTACCTCGCCGACAGTCGCGAAGCACGCCGCTCCGGCTCCGGCAGCGCTCGTTCCTCGCACTACCTCCACCTGCACGGCGCACTTCGCTCCAGTCATCGCGCGACGCTTCCCTCGGTGTAGTCGGCGTCGCGGGTTTCGGTCCAGGCGAACAGCTTCCGCAGCTCGCGGCCGGTCGTCTCGATCGGGTGCTGCTCACCGCGCGTGCGCAGCTCCTTGAACTCCACGCCCCCGGCGTCCTGGTCGGTGATGAACCGGTCGGCGAACGCGCCGGACTGGATGTCCGCCAGCACGGCCTGCATGCGCTCCTTCACCTCGGGCGTGATCACCCGCGGCCCCGACACGTAGTCGCCGTACTCGGCGGTGTCCGAGATGGACCAGCGCATCTTGGAGATGCCGCCCTCCCACATGAGGTCGACGATGAGCTTCATCTCGTGCAGCACCTCGAAGTAGGCCACCTCGGGCTGGTAGCCCGCCTCGGTGAGCGTCTCGAAGCCCGCCTGGATGAGGTGGGTGACGCCACCGCACAGCACGGTCTGCTCACCGAAGAGGTCGGTCTCGGTCTCCTCGGTGAACGTGGTCTTGATGCCGGCCGCCCGCAACCCGCCGATCGCCTTGGCATAGGACAGCGCGAGGTCCCACGCCTGCCCCGAGGCGTCCTGCTCGACCGCGACGATCACCGGCACGCCACGTCCGGCCTCGAACTCGCGGCGGACGGTGTGGCCCGGCCCCTTCGGCGCCACCATGCAGATGTCGTGGCCGGCCGACGGCGCGATGTAGTCGTACCGGATGTTGAAGCCGTGCGCGAAGAAGAGTGCGGCGTCGGCCTTGAGGTTCGGCTCGATCTGCTCCGCGTACACGGTCCGCTGGACCTGGTCGGGAGCGAGGATCATGACGACGTCCGCCGTGCGGACCGCGTCGCCCACGGTCGCGACCGCCAGGCCCTGCTCCTCGGCCTTCGACCAGGACGCGGACCCCTCACGCAGTCCGACGACGACCTCCACACCCGAGTCGCGCAGGTTCAGGGCGTGGGCGTGCCCCTGGCTGCCGTAGCCGATGATGGCGACCTTCTTGGACTGGATGAGGGACAGGTCGGCGTCGTCGTCGTAGAACAGCTCGGCCACGGTGGTTCTCCTTCGGTGTGGGTGGTGCCGCGCTGGGCGCGGCGGGTGTTTGGGCTCAGGCGGGACGGACGGCCCGTTCGGCCGCCCGGTCGGTGATGGAGCGCGCGCCGCGGGCGATGGCGACGACGCCGGACTGGACGATCTCACGGATGCCGTGGGGCTCGAGCGCCGCGAGCAGGGCGCGGATCTTGCCGTCCGAGCCGGTGGCCTCGATGGTCACGGCGTCTGGTGCGACGTCGACGACGTGCGCCCGGAACAGCTCGACGACCTGCAGCACGGCGGTGCGGGAGGCGTCGTCGGCGCGGACCTTGACGAGCAGCAGCTCCCGCTGGACCGACTGCTCGGGCTCCAGCTCGACGATCTTGAGCACGTTGACCAGCTTGTGGAGCTGCTTGGTCACCTGCTCCAGCGGCAGCTCGGCGGCGTCGACGACCACGGTGATGCGGGAGATCTCGGGGTGCTCCGTGGGGCCGACTGCGAGCGAGTGGATGTTGAAGGCCCGGCGGGCGAAGAGGCCCGAGACGCGCGTGAGCACGCCCGGCTTGTTCTCCACCAGCACGGAGAGGGTGTGCCTGGTGCTCATGCGCAACTCCTGGAGGTCGGTGCGGTCACGGGAGTCTCACTCGTCCCGGTCCCACTCGGGCGTGATGCCGCGGGCGTACTGGATGTCGTCGTTGCTGACCCCGGCGGCGACCATCGGCCACACCATCGCGTCCCGGCTGACGACGAAGTCCACCACGACGGGCTGGTCGTCGATCTCGAGGGCCCGCTTGATCGTGGCATCGACGTCGGCGGTCGACTCGCACCGCAGCCCGACGCACCCGTAGGCCTCGGCGAGCTTCACGAAGTCCGGGATCTGCCGGGTCTCGTGGCCGGTGTGCAGGTCGGTGTGGGCGTACCGCCCCTCGTAGAAGAGGGTCTGCCACTGCCGGACCATGCCGAGGGAGGAGTTGTTGATGAGCGCGACCTTGATCGGGATCCCCTCGAGCGCGCACGTGGCCAGCTCCTGGTTGGTCATCTGGAAGCACCCGTCGCCGTCGATCGCCCAGACGGTGGCGTCCGGCCGGCCGACCTTGGCCCCCATGGCGGCAGGGACGGCGTAGCCCATCGTGCCCAGGCCTCCCGAGTTGAGCCACGTCCGCGGGTGCTCGTACCGGATGAACTGCGCCGCCCACATCTGGTGCTGACCGACCCCGGCGACGTAGACGCTCTCCGGACCGGAGATCTCCCCGACGCGGGAGATGACGTGCTGCGGAGCCATGAGCCCGTCCTCGGTCGGCGTCCACCCGAGCGGATAGGTGGCACGCAGGTCGTCCAGCTGACGCCACCAGCCCTCGACGTCGGGACGCCCGTGCTGGGCGTGTGCCGCATGGAGAGCGGCGGTGAGGTCGATCGCCACCTCGCGCAGGTCACCGACGATCGGGACGTCCGCCGTACGGTTCTTCGAGATCTCCGCGGGGTCGATGTCCGCATGGACGATCGTGGCCTTGGGGGCGAAGCTGTCCAGCTGTCCCGTGACGCGATCGTCGAAGCGGGCACCGAGCGCGACGACCAGGTCCGCCATCTGCAGCGCCGCCACCGCGGGCACCGAGCCGTGCATGCCCGGCATGCCGAGGTGCTGCGGGTGGGAGTCGGGGATCACGCCGCGCGCCATGAGTGTGGTCACGACGGCGGCGCCCGAGGCGTTGACCAGCTCGAGCAGCTCCGCCGCCGCCTGGGCACGGATGGCCCCGCCTCCGATGTACAGGACGGGCCGCCGGGCGGTGGCGAGCAGCCGGGCCGCCTCGCGCACCTGCCGCGCGTGCGGCTTCGTCACGGGCCGATACCCCGGGAGGTCCATCGCCGGCGGCCAGCGGAACTCCGCGGCCGCCTGCTGGGCGGACTTGGCGATGTCGACGAGGACGGGCCCCGGACGACCCGTCGAGGCGATGTGGAACGCCTCCGCGATGCGTGCGGGGATCTCCTCGGCGTCGGTCACGAGGAAGGAGTGCTTCGTGATGGGCATCGTCGCGCCGACGATGTCCGCCTCCTGGAAGGCGTCGGTCCCGATCGCCGCGGCACCGACCTGGCCGGTGATCGCGACGACGGGCACGGAGTCCATGTGGGCGTCCGCGAGCGGGGTGACGAGGTTCGTCGCGCCCGGGCCCGAGGTCGCCATGCAGACGCCGACCCTGCCCGTGGCGGACGCGTACCCGCTGGCGGCGTGGCCGGCGCCCTGCTCGTGCCGGACGAGGATGTGCCGCAGCCGGCTCGAGTCGTACAGCGGGTCGTACGTCGGCAGGATCGCCCCGCCCGGCATCCCGAAGATCGTGTCGACACCCTGCTCCTCGAGGGCGCGGATGATGTTGCGCGCACCGGTCGACGGCTCGGTGATGGTCGTCGCGGACCGAGGTGCTACCGACGGAGCCACCCGGTCAGGGGCCGCTGTCGGTGCGGGACGTGGCGGGGCCGGGTGCGGGGCCTTGGCCATCGGTGCCTCCTGGTGGTGGCGGGTTCATCGGTCGGGTGATCGTCCGGGCATGAAAAAACCCCTCGTCCCGGCCCTGCGGGATCTCGAGGGGTGCGCGCAGCCGCGATGCTCAGCGAGCGGCTGCGCGCGAGCTAAGTACGAGCGTGATCTGCTGCATACCGTTCACCCTAGACCCCCGAGCATGACCGCGTCACCCCTCACCCGGATCATCTCACATCGTGGTTCTTCGATCCGCGCTGCGGACGGTCGGACGGCGTACCAGGACGGTCACTCCGAGCATCGCCTGCCGACCGTCCATCACGGCGCTACTCGAGGATGGCCCCACGCGACGCCGACTGGACCAGCTTGGCGTACTTGCCGAGGACGCCGCGGGTGAAGGTCGGGGGCAGCGGTGCCCAACCCTGCCGACGCCGTTCGAGCTCGGACGGCTCGACGAGGAGGTCGAGCGTGCCGGAGGAGACGTCCAGGCGGATCCGGTCGCCGTCCTGCACGAACGCGATCGGGCCGCCGTCCACCGCCTCCGGCGCGATGTGGCCCACGCAGAGCCCGGTGGTCCCCCCGGAGAAGCGACCGTCGGTCATGAGGAGGACATCCTTGCCGAGCCCCGCTCCCTTGATCGCGCCCGTGATGGCCAGCATCTCGCGCATGCCCGGCCCACCCTTGGGACCTTCGTAACGGATCACGACGACGTCTCCGTGGGTGATCGACCCGTCCTCCAGGGCGTCCAGGGCCGCGCGCTCCCGGTCGAACACGCGCGCGGTCCCCTCGAACACGTGGCTCTCGAACCCGGCCGACTTCACCACGGCACCCTCCGGCGCGAGCGAACCACGCAGGATCGTCAGACCGCCGGTCGGCGCCACCGGATCGGCCGAGGTGCGCAGCACCTCACCGTCCGGTTCGTGCGGCGCCAGCGCCTCCAGGTTCTCGGCGACGGTCTTGCCCGTCACCGTGAGACAGTCACCGTGCAGGATGCCGGCGTCGAGCAGCTGCTTCATGACCACCTGGATGCCACCGACGCGGTCCACGTCCGTCATGACGTAACGGCCATAGGGCTTGAGGTCGGCGATGTGCGGGACCCGCGCGCCGATCCGGGCGAAGTCCTCGAGCCCGAGATCGACGTCGGCCTCGTGGGCGATGGCCAGGAGGTGCAGCACCGCGTTCGTGGAGCCGCCGAAGGCCTGCACGACGGCGATGGCGTTCTCGAAGGCCTCCTTGGTCATGATGTCCCGCGAGGTGATGCCCTGGCGCAGCATCTCCACCACGGCCTCGCCGGCTCGCCGCGCGGCGGCGTCCCGCCGACGGTCCGCCGACGGCGGCGAGGCCGACCCCGGGATCGACATACCGATCGCCTCGGCGACCGTCGCCATGGTGTTCGCCGTGTAGTAACCGCCGCAGGCGCCCTCACCGGGGCAGATCGCTCGTTCGATCACGTCGACGTCCTCGCGGCTCATCAGGCCGCGGCTGCAGGCGCCGACCGCTTCGAAGGCATCGATGATGGTCACGGCCTTCTCGGTGCCGTCCGAGAGCTTCGCCCACCCCGGCATGATCGAGCCTGCGTACACGAACACGCTCGCCAGGTCGAGCCGTGCCGCCGCCATGAGCATGCCCGGCAGCGACTTGTCGCAGCCGGCCAGGAGCACCGAGCCGTCCAGCCGCTCCGCCATCATCACCGTCTCGACCGAGTCCGCGATGATGTCGCGGGACACCAGCGAGAAGTGCATCCCTTCATGCCCCATCGAGATGCCGTCCGAGACCGAGATCGTCCCGAACTGGAGCGGATAGCCCCCACCGGCGTGGACACCGTCCTTGGCGGCCTGCGCGAGGCGGTCCAGCGAGAGGTTGCAGGGAGTGATCTCGTTCCACGAGCTCGCGATCCCGATCTGCGGCTTCGCGAAGTCCTCGTCACCCATCCCGACCGCGCGCAGCATCCCGCGGGCGGCCGTCGCCTCCAGACCGTCGGTGACCGTGCGGCTCCGGGGCTTCATGTCCGGTGTGCTCGTGGCGTCCATGCTCATACGGCTGAGCATAGGCCCGCGACCGACCTGGGATCGCCGGCGATCGCACTGCGAAACGCCCCCGCCGCCGAGGTCGCCCTCGCGCTCGGCCCGCCTCGCCGAGGAGCTCGAAACGGCACCCGGGCAGCACAAACAGAAATGGCCCCTGCCGTCCGGCAAGGGCCATTTCTGAATGGGTGTTCGGCGGTGTCCTGCTCTCCCACACGCTCGCGCGTGCAGTACCATCGGCGCTGAGGGGCTTAGCTTCCGGGTTCGGAATGGAGGCCGGGCGTTTCCCCGCTCGCTATGACCGCCGTA
>NZ_JBHTCQ010000001.1:1434328-2138868 GCF_042665525.1 Georgenia alba | reverse complement strand
TTCGCCACTAATCCACCCCCAGCAAGCTGGAAGCTTCATCGTTCGACTTGCATGTGTTAAGCACGCCGCCAGCGTTCGTCCTGAGCCAGGATCAAACTCTCCGAACAAAACCATCCCCCACCAACCCCAAAAAGGCCAGCAGGAAACAATCCATACGAAAAAACCCCAGCCCAACACACCCAACCAACACCCAAAGGCACCAGCCAGGCGCATCAAACCAAAAAATACAGAACACCCACACAACCACCAGGCCGCACAGGCATCCCAAAACATGGCATCAAAAAACTTGGCACACTGTTGAGTTCTCAAAAAACAGACACACACCGAACGGATCCGGGCTGGTCGCCCGGTCCAGTCGGGGAAGTCCACCGCCTCGCGCTCCCGTTCCCTCACCCGTAGCTCACGGGTTCGGGACCGCTCGTCCGAGCCGGCCTCCCGGGACGCTCGGTCTCCGGCGAGATCGCCGGTCCGATGTCCTTGGGGTTCTGCTCCGTGGGACCGTCCTCGAGCGCTTCGCGCGGCTCTCGTCCGTGGCTCCCGTCCGGTGCAGCAGGAAGTACATTACGGGCCGCCCGTGGCCGCGTCAACTGAAGCCGCTGCCGCCCTCGGAGGCCCGCCACCAGCGCTGTGACCTGCGGGTTTATCGACGGTGGGCGGTCCCGGGCCCGTGTCTCGGACGGGCACGGGCCCTGAGACCTCTCCCACACAGATCGCCGGCGTGTCCGGCGCCGACCAGGACCCACCGCGTGGCAGCGCCCGGGGCGGCCGGTCCCACTCAGCCGGAGGAGGTCGCGACGACCGCGAGGGTCTTACGACCCTTGCGCAGCAGGGCGTAGCCGCCGGACAGAAGATCACCCTCGGTGAGCACCCGGTCCTCGTCGGTGACCTTCTCGTTGTTCAGGTAGGCGCCGCCGCTCGCAATGGTCCGCCGCGCGGCGTTGCGTCCCCGCTCCAGACCGGTGGCGAGCAGCAGGTCGACGGTCGTCGACCGCCCCACCTCCGCCTCTCCCCTCGGCAGCTCGGCGACGGCGTCGCGGAGCGTCGCGCCGTCGAGCTCGCGCAGGTCGTCCCGGCCGAACAGGGCCTGCGACGCCCGCCGTACCCGCTCGGTGGCCTCCGGGCCGTGGACCAGGCTGGTGACATCCTCGGCGAGCGTGCGCTGCGCCTCCCGGGCCTGCGGCGCCTCGTCGACGGCGCGGCCCAGTGCCTCGATCTGCTCCCGGCTGCGGAAGGTGAAGATCTTCAGGAACCGCACCACGTCCGCATCGTCCGTGTTGAGCCAGAACTGGTAGAAGGCGTACGGGCTCAGCATGTCCGGTGCGAGCCAGATCGCGCCGCCCTCGGACTTGCCGAACTTGGTCCCGTCCGCCTTGGTGATGAGCGGCGTGGTCATGACGTGCACCGCCCGGCCCTCCGCCTTGCGGATGAGGTCGACGCCCGAGAGGAGATTGCCCCACTGGTCGTTCCCTCCGGTCTGGAGGGTGCAGCCGTGCCGCCGGTGCAGCTCGAGGAAGTCCATGCCCTGCAGGATCTGGTAGCTGAACTCCGTGAAGGAGATGCCCTCCTCGCTCTGCAGGCGGCGGGCGACCGTGTCCTTCGCCAGCATGGTGCCGAGCCGGAAGTGCTTGCCGATGTCTCGCAGGAAGTCGATCGCCGTCAGGTCACCGGTCCAGTCGAGGTTGTTGACCATCCGTGCGGCGTTCTCGCCCGCGAAGTCCAGGATCCGCTCGATCTGACCGCGCAACCGCTCCGTCCACCCGGCCACGGTCTCCTTGTCGTTCAGCACGCGCTCGCCGGACATCCGGGGGTCCCCGATCATGCCGGTGGCGCCCCCGACGAGGGCCAGGGGACGGTGCCCGGCCAGCTGCAGGTGCCGCATGAGGACGAGCTGGACGAGGTGGCCGTGGTGGAGACTCGGCGCCGTCGGGTCGAAGCCGCAGTAGTAGGTGACCGGACCCTCGGCCAGCGCCGCACGCAGCGCGTCGATGTCGGTGGACTGGGCGATCAGGCCCCTCCACCGAAGGTCGTCGAGGATGTCGGTCACGCGTCCTGCCCTTTCTCGTGCGGCCCGGCACCGTGCCGGGGCCGGGTACCAGTGTGCCGTGCCGGGCGCCTCGCGCAGGAACGCTTTCACGGTCCGCGCCGGGTGCGGCGGACGCCCGGGCGGTAGTCGGACACGGTCGGCTCGCCGTCGAGCCAGAACCGCCACGGAAAGACCGTGCCGTCCCCGCCGGGCCCGGTGACGCCCACGCGCGGGCCGGTCCGGACCTGACCGGGCGTAACGGGCTCCGCGACCTCGAGCTCCGCCCGGCCGCCGACCGTCAGCTCCAGGCCGGAGTCCGCGCCCGTGAGGCCCAGTGCCTGGGCGAGGCGCGCGGGCCCGCGCGCGAGGTCGCGGTCGCTCTTCGCGGCGGGCCGGCGGGCGCGTGCCACGTCGAGCCCGCGGACGATCTGACCGGCCCTCAGGAGCAGGGCGGAGGCGGTCCCGTCCTCGCCGCACACGATGTTGCTGCACCAGTGCATGCCGTAGGTGAAGTACACGTACAGCCGACCCCCCGGCCGGAACATCGGCGCTGTCCGCTCCGTCCGGCCGCGGTAGGCGTGCGAGCCGGGGTCGAGCTCTCCGCTGTACGCCTCGACCTCGGTCAGGCGCACGGCGACCTCGGCTCCGTCGTCGTCCCGGACGACGAGGGTGGACCCGAGCAGACCGAGTGCCGCCTCCTCGGCGGGCAGCGCCAGCAGCTGCGCCCAGGGCGGCGGGGCGCTCACGCCGCGGCCCACGCCCGAAGGTCACGCGCGAGTGCCCGCGCCCGCTCGAGCTGCTCCGCCACCCGGGCCGGGGCGGTGCCCCCGCGGCCGTCGCGGGAGGCGACGGAGCCCTCCACGGTGAGCACCTCCCGCACGGCCGGAGTCAGGTGCTCGCTGATCTCGGCCAGCTCGCCGTCCGTGAGGTCCCACAGCTCCTTGCCCTGCTCCTCGCAGCGGCGCACGCACGCCCCGGCGACCTCGTGCGCGACCCGGAACGGCACACCCTGGCGGACGAGCCACTCGGCCACGTCGGTCGCGAGCGAGAACCCCTGCGGGGCGAGCTCCGCCATGCGGGTGGTGTCGAAGGAGAGGGTGGCGACCATGCCGGAGACGGCCGGGAGGAGCACGTCGAGCGTGTCGACCGCGTCGAAGACCGGCTCCTTGTCCTCCTGCAGATCGCGGTTGTAGGCGAGCGGCAGGCCCTTGAGGGTGGCCAGGAGACCGGTCAGGTCCCCCACCAGCCGCCCGGCCTTGCCGCGCGCGAGCTCGGCGACGTCGGGGTTCTTCTTCTGCGGCATGATGCTCGAGCCGGTCGAGAACGCGTCGTCGAGGCGGACGAAGCCGAACTCCTTGGTGGCCCAGAGGATGACGTCCTCGCT
Organism: Georgenia alba; assembly: GCF_042665525.1. Classification (NCBI taxonomy): domain Bacteria; kingdom Bacillati; phylum Actinomycetota; class Actinomycetes; order Allobogoriellales; family Allobogoriellaceae; genus Georgenia; species Georgenia alba. Next base: position 2,135,461 of record NZ_JBHTCQ010000001.1, on the reverse strand, counting down.
GAGCCGGCTCAGGTCCACACCGGCCATGGCGCACACGAACGCGAACTCGGCGACCACGTCGCGGGCCGCCGTCCCGTCGATGGAGTTCTCCGCGGCGGTGGCGAACCCGAGGTCGGCCGCGACGGCGTCCGGGTCGAGCCCCAGCGAGGAGCCGGCCAGCGCGCCGGACCCGTACGGCGAGACCGCGGCCCGGGCGTCCCAGTCGCGCCAGCGCTGCACGTCGCGCAGCAGCGGCCAGGCGTGCGCCATGAGGTGGTGGGCGAGCAGCACGGGCTGAGCGTGCTGCAGGTGCGTGCGGCCGGGCATCACCGCACCGGGGTGGGCGGCGGCCTGCTCGAGCAGCGCGTCGACGACGTCGAGCACCCGGCCGGTGAGGTGCCGGGCCGCGTCCCGCAGGTACATCCGCGTCAGGGTGGCGATCTGGTCGTTGCGGGAGCGTCCCGCCCGAAGCTTGCCGCCGAGCCGGTCCCCCGCCCGCTCGATGAGGCCGCGCTCCAGGGCGGTGTGGACGTCCTCGTCGCCGGGCTGCGGCGCGAACGCACCGGAGCGCACGTCCGCCTCGAGCCGGTCGAGGGCAGCGAGCATGCCCTCCAGCTCCGTCTCGTCGAGCAGGCCGGCGGCGTGCAGCACGCGGCTGTGGGCCCGGGAGCCCGCGATGTCGTACGCCGCGAGGCGCCAGTCGAAGTGGGTCGAGCGGCTCAGCTCGGCGAGCGCGTCGGCGGGTCCGCCGTCGAAACGGCCACCCCACAGGCTGACGCGCGCGCCGGACGGGTCGGGAGCAGTCATGGGGACGATCTTGCCGTGCCGCGCGCGCGGCGCGCACACCCGTCCGTGCGGCGGCGTCCCCGCGACCGCGATCCGTGGGAACCTGTGGCGATGCGGGCTGGGGCACCCTACGTGGGGTCGGAGGTCGGACGACTCCGGCAGGTCATCGTCCACCGACCCGGCGTGGAGCTGCTGCGGCTGACGCCGCAGACGATGGACGACCTGCTCTTCGACGACCTCATCTGGGTCCGGCGCGCCCAGGAGGAGCACGACGAGTTCTGCGCCGCTCTGGTGGGCGCCGGGGCGGAGGTCCTGCAGCTCGCGGACCTCCTTCGCGAGACCCTCGCCGTCGCGCAGGCGCGGGCGTTCGTGCTGGACCACACGTTCGACGAACGGGTCCACGGCCCGGCCGCGACGCCGGTGCTGCGGGCCACGGCGGAGGCGCTCGGCGATGCCGACCTCACCGAGCTGCTCATCGGCGGCATGACCAAGCGTGAGCTGCTGGAGCGGACGGACGAGCCGCGCTCCGTGGTGCTCCACGCGCTGGGCCCGGACGATCTCGTCGTCGCCCCGCTCCCGAACCATCTCTTCACGCGGGACGCGTCCTGCTGGGTCTACGGCGGCGTCGCGGTGAACTCGATGCGGATGCCGGCGCGGATCCGCGAGTCCGTGGCGTACGAGGCGATCTACCGCTGGCACCCGCGGTTCGCCGGCGCGCCGTTCCAGCGGTGGTCGGACGGCCTGGAGGACGGCCAGGCGACCGTCGAAGGCGGTGACGTGTTCGTCCTGGGCGGGGGCGCGGTCCTGGTCGGGATGAGCGAGCGGACCACGCCACAGGGTGTCGAGCGGCTGGCCAAGCGGCTGTTCGCCGCCGGTGCCGCCGACCGGGTGGTGGCCCTCGGCATGCCCAAGGCGCGAGTGTTCATGCACCTGGACACCGTGATGACGATGGTCGACGAGCGCTCGTTCATCAAGTACGGGGCGCTCGGGATGCTGCCGTCGTACACCATCACCCCGGGCGGACCGGCCGCGGCGGAGGGTGACGTGGAGCTGAGCATCGCCGACCACCCGCCGGAGCGGATGCACGCCACGATCGCCGACGCGCTTGGCCTGGACGGGCTCAGGATCCTCACCGCCGAGCAGGACGTGCACTCCGCGGCGCGGGAGCAGTGGGACGACGGCTGCAACGCGCTCGCCGTCGCGCCCGGCGTGGTCGTCACCTACGACCGCACGACGACGTCCAACACCTACCTGCGGGACTCAGGATTCGAGGTGCTCGAGGTGCCGGGGGCCGAGCTCGGCCGGGGCCGCGGCGGTCCGCGCTGCATGAGCTGCCCGACCGTGCGGGACGACCACTGAGTCGCCGGATGGCACAACATCGACGACTCGACACAACATCGACGACTCGACACAGGAGTGACGAGTCGCGCCCACGTCAGGTGAGGAGGGCGACGAGGACGGCCTTGATGGTGTGCAGCCGGTTCTCGGCCTGGTCGAAGACGACCGACGCCGCCGACTCGAAGACGTCGTCGGTCACCTCGAGCGCCGCCATGCCGGTGCGCTGGTAGATCTCCCGGCCCACGGCGGTGCCGAGATCGTGGAACGCGGGCAGGCAGTGCAGGAACCTCACATCCGGGTTTCCGGTGGCGGCCAGCAGGTCGGTGGTGACCTGGTAGTCCCGCAGCAGGGCGATGCGCTCGTCCCAGGCCTCCTGCTTCTCCCCCATCGAGACCCAGACGTCGGTGGAGACGAAGTCCGCCCCCGCGACACCGGCGTCCACGTCGTCGGTCACGGTCAGGCGCGCACCCGTACGGGCCGCGACCTGCTGCGCCGCGGCGACGACATCGGCGGCCGGCTGCAGGCCCACGGGGGCGACCAGCCGGACGTCCATGCCGAGCAGCGCGCCGGAGACGAGGATCGAGTTGGCCGTGTTGAACCGGGCGTCACCGAGGTAGGCGTGCACCATCTGGCCGAACGGCTTCGGCTCCCCGCCGGCGCGCGGCCCGTGCTCCCGCATGGTCAGGGCATCGGCGAGCATCTGCGTGGGGTGCCACTCGTCCGTCAGGCCGTTGATCACCGGGACGCCCGCGTGCTGCGCCAGGGTCTCGATGTGGCGCTGGTGGGCGCCGCGGTACTCGATGGCGTCGTAGAACCGGCCGAGGACCCGCGCGGTGTCCTTGATCGACTCCTTGTGCCCGATCTGCGAGCCGCCCGGGTCGAGATAGGTCACGTGGGCGCCCTGGTCGTAGGCGGCGACCTCGAACGCGGCGCGGGTGCGCGTGGAGGTCTTCTCGAAGATCAGGGCGATCGACTTCCCCACGAGCCGCCGGACCTCGGTCCCCGACCTCTTCTCGGCCTTCAGCCGGGCGGCGAGGTCGACGAGGCCGATCCACTCCTCGGGGCTCAGGTCGAGCTCCTTGAGGAGGTGCCGGCCGGACAGCGAGGCCGGTCCGGTGCTCGCTCCGGTCACTCGGTCTCCCCCCTGGCCTGCGCCTCGCGCGCCTCACGTGCGGCGGACAGCTTGGCCGTCATGCCGTAGATCTCGATGAAGCCCTTGGCGTGCGACTGGTCGAACTGGTCACCGGTGTCGTACGTCGCGAGGTTGAAGTCGTACAGGCTCTGGGCGGAGCGGCGGCCGGTGACGGTCGCGCGGCCGCCGTGCAGGACCATGCGGATCTCGCCCGAGACGTAGCGCTGGGTGTCCTCGAGGAACGCGTCGAGAGAGCGCTTCAGGGGCGAGAACCACTGCCCGTCGTAGACGAGCTCGGTCCACCGCTGGCCGACCGTCTTCTTGAACCGCGCCTGCTCGCGCTCGACCGTGACGTTCTCCAGCTCGCGGTGCGCGGCGATGAGGGCCATCGCGCCCGGGGCCTCGTAGACCTCGCGAGACTTGATGCCCACGAGCCGGTCCTCGACGATGTCGATCCGGCCGACGCCGTGCGCCCCGGCGCGTCGGTTCATCTCCTGGACCGCCTGCAGCGGGGTGACGGACTGGCCGTCGATCGCCACCGGCACCCCCCGCTCGAAGGTGATCGTCACCTCGTCGGGCAGCGGCGAGTAGGTGGGGTCGTCGGTGTAGGAGTAGACGTCCTTGGTGGGTTCGTTCCAGATGTCCTCGAGGAAGCCCGTCTCGATGGCGCGGCCCCACACGTTCGCGTCGATGGAGAAGGGGTTGTTCTTCGTGGTGGCGATCGGCAGCCGGTGCTGGTTGGCGTAGTCGATCGCCACGTCTCGGGTGAGCGCCAGGTCCCGCACGGGGGCCAGGCACCTCAGGTCCGGCGCGAGGGAGGTGATGCCGACCTCGAAGCGGACCTGGTCGTTGCCCTTGCCCGTGCAGCCGTGCGCCACGGTGTGCGCGCCGAACTGCCGGGCAGCCTGGACCAGGTGCTTGACGATCACGGGCCGGGACAGGGCACTGACCAGCGGGTAGGCATCCATGTAGAGCGCGTTGGCCTGCAGCGCCGGCATGCAGTACTCGGTCGCGAACTCCTCGCGCGCGTCGGCGACGTAGGCCTCGACGGCGCCGCAGTCGAGCGCGCGCTGGCGGATGACCTCGAGGTCCTCGCCGCCCTGGCCGACGTCGACCGCGACGGCGACGACCTCCGCGCCGGTGCGTTCACCGATCCAGCCGATCGCGACGGAGGTGTCCAGGCCGCCGGAGTAGGCCAGCACCACACGGTCGGCGTTGTTCTCGCTCATGTCTCTCCAAGTCGGGGGTCTGTCGGCGCGGGTGGCGCCGGAGGGAGGTCTGTCGTCAGGCGGGTGTGCCCGGTCCGGCCGGGGAGGCCGGGCCGGGCCCGGTTCGGCGGTGGCGACCGGCCAGCTCCAGGAGCCGCTCGGTCAGGGCCTGAGCCCCGTGCGGGTCGCGGGTCACCACGAGCACCGTGTCGTCCCCGGCGATGGAGCCGAGGACGCCGGGCAGCACCGAGTGGTCGATCGCGGAGGCGAGCAGCTGCGCGGCGCCGGGTGGGGTGCGCAGCACCACCTGGTTGGCCGCGGTGTCGGCGGAGACCAGGACCTCGGCGCACCAGCGCTGCAGCCGGGCCGTGACCTGCTCGGCGTCCTCGGCCACCACGGGTTCGGTGCCGCCGCCCTCCACCGGGAGGGCGTAGACCTGGGCGCCGCCAGGGCCGCGGATCTTCTGCGCCCGCAGCTCGTCCAGGTCCCGGGAGATGGTGCCCTGCGTCGCCTGGACACCGCGGTCGGCGAGAGCGGCCCGCAGCTCGGTCTGCGAGCGCACGGCCCGGTGCGCGAGGATCTCGGCGATCAGCGCGTGCCGGGCCGCCTTGGTGCCGGAGGTCTGCGCCGTCACGTGGTTCCCGTCCCGGCAGCCCGGCCGGCGGCCAGCGCGGCCGGCAGGGCCGTCACGAACGACTCGGCCTGCTCGCCGGTGAGGATCAGCGGCGGCGCGAGGCGGATGGTGTCCGGAGCCACCGGGTTGACGACGAATCCGGTCGGCTCGGCCTCGAGCAGCGCGGCGGCGACCTCCTTGGCGATCGGCGCCTCGAGCTCCGCGGCCACGAGCAGTCCGGCCCCGCGTACCGCGCGGACGCCGGGCACCTCCCGGAGCGCGGCCGCCAGCCCCTTCCCGGTGACGTCGACGTGCGCGAGTAGGTCCTCGCGCTCGATGGTCTCCAGCACCGCGAGGGCCGCGGCGGCCGCGACGGGGTTGCCGCCGAACGTGGTGCCGTGCTGGCCGGGGCCGAGCAGGGCTGCGGTCTGCTCGCCGAGCGCGACCATGGCGCCGATCGGCATCCCGCCGCCGAGCCCCTTGGCGAGGGTGACGACGTCCGGAAGGACCGTCCCGGCGGCGTCGTCCAGCATGGCGTGGTGGGCCATCCACCGCCCGGCCCGCCCCACGCCGGACTGGACCTCGTCGAGGACGAGCAGCGCGCCGTGGGCGGCGGTGAGCCGGCGGGCGGCGCCCAGATAGCCGTCCGGGAGGGGACGAACGCCTGCCTCGCCCTGGATCGGCTCGAGGAACAGGGCCGCGACGTCGTCGCCGTCTCCGCTCTCCAGGGCCCGTTCGAGGGCGTCGAGGTCACCGAAGGGCAGGAACTCCACCCCGCCGGGCAGCGGCTCGAAGGGCTCGCGGTAGGCGGCCTTGTGGGTCAGCGCCAGGGCGCCCATGGTGCGGCCGTGGAAGGCGCCCTCGAGCGCCAGCACGCGCGGGCGGGCGCCGCCGCCGTGCCTCCGGACGAGCTTGAACGCGGCCTCGTTGGCCTCGGTCCCGGAGTTGGCGAGGAAGACCCGGGAGCCGGCCGGGGCGCCACCGGGCGTGACGATCTGCAGGAGCCGCTCGGCGAGCGTGACGTGCGCCGGGGTGGTGAAGAAGTTCGAGACGTGGCCGAGTCCGGCCAGCTGGTCGGTGACCGCCCGGAGGAGCGCCGGGTGGGCGTGGCCGAGCGCGTTGACGGCGATGCCGGCCAGCAGGTCGAGATACCGGCGGCCGTCCGCGTCCCACACGTACGCGCCCTCACCGCGCACGAGGACACGCTGCGGCGTGCCGAAGGTGTTCATCACGGCACCGCGGTACCGCTCGGTCCAGGCGTTCTGGTCGCTCACGTGGGCTCCTCCCCCGCCACGGGTCCGGTCGCGCCGTCGGGGAGCACGAGAGTGCCCACGCCGGCGTCGGTGAAGATCTCGAGCAGCATGGAGTGCTCCCGCCGCCCGTCGATGACGTGGGCCTGGGGCACGCCGCCGCGCACGGCGCGCAGGCACGCCTCCATCTTCGGCACCATGCCGGACTGCAGGGACGGCAGCATGGACTCCAGGTCGCGGGCGCGGACCTGCGAGACGAGGCTCGAACGGTCCGGCCACGCGGCGTAGAGCCCTTCGACGTCGGTGAGCATGACGAGCTTCGTGGCGCCCAGCGCGACGGCGAGCGCGGCGGCCGCGGTGTCGGCGTTGACGTTGAGCACCTGGGTCGGTTCGGCGGCGTCGATCGCCACCGTCGAGACCACCGGGATGCGGCCGGCGTCGAGCAGGTCCTCGACGGCCTGCGGGTCGACGGCGACCACGTCACCGACGTGCCCGACGTCGGTCGGCTCGCCGTCGACGAGCGCGAGACGCCGCTCGGCCTGCAGGAGCCGGCCGTCCTCGCCGGACAGGCCCACGGCGTGCGCGACGTCGGCGTTCAGGAGCGAGACGAGCTCGCGCTGGACCTGGCCGGTCAGGACCATGCGCACGACCTCCATCACCTCGGGGGTGGTGACGCGCAGCCCGCCGCGGAACTCGGTCTCGACGCCGATGCGTTCCAGCAGGCTGGAGATCTGCGGGCCGCCCCCGTGCACGACGACGGGGCGCAGCCCCACCTGGTGGAGGAAGAGGATGTCCTCGGCGAAGGCACGCTTGAGGTTCTCGTCGACCATGGCGTTGCCGCCGTACTTGACCACCACGCGGGCGCCGGAGAACCGGCGCAGCCACGGCAGGGCCTGGATGAGGACCTCGGCCTTCTGGTGGGCGCCGACGAGCCGGTCGGCGTCGAGGACGAGGTTCTCGGCCGACGGGGCGGGGGCGGGGGTCTCGCTCATGTGGAGTAGGCGCTGTTCTCGTGGACGTAGTCGTGGGTGAGGTCGTTGGTCCACACCGTGGCGGCGGCCTCGCCGGCGTGCAGCTCGACGTCGATGCGCACCTCGCGGGAGGCGGCCAGGTCGACCAGCGCACGGTCCTCCCCCGGCGCCCCGCCGCGGCACACGGCGACGCCGTTGACCGTCACGTCCACGGCGTCCGGGTCGAAGGGCGCGACCTCGGCGGGGACGGTGCCCGCCGCGGCCAGCACCCGGCCCCAGTTGGGGTCGTTGCCGAAGATCGCGGCCTTGAGCAGGTTGGACCGGGTGACGGCGCGGGCGACGGCGAGCGCGGCGTCCTCGCTGGTGGCGCCGGAGACGGTCACGGCGACGTCGTGCGAGGCGCCCTCGGCGTCGGCGACGAGCCGGCGGGCCAGGTCCGCGCACACGGTGGTGAGGGCCTCGGTGAGCTCCGCGCGGCCGACCGGGACGCCGGAGGCGCCGGAGGCGAGGATCGCGACGGTGTCGTTGGTGGACTGGCAGCCGTCGGAGTCCACCCGGTCGAAGGTGACGCGGGTGGCGGCGCGCAGGGCGGCGTCGGCGTCCTCCGGCTCGACGACGGCGTCGGTGGTGAGGACGGCGAGCATGGTCGCCAGGGCGGGGGCGAGCATGCCGGCGCCCTTGGCCATGCCGCCGACGGTCCAGGTGCCCGCGGCCGTCTGCCGGGTGACGGCCACCTCCTTGGCGACCGTGTCGGTCGTCATGATCGCCTCGGCCGCATGGGTGCCGCCTACCGGGTCGTCCGCCAGGGCGTCCACGGCCGCGTCGACCCCGGTGAGGAGGGCGGGCAGGTCGAGGCGCTCGCCGATGAGTCCGGTGGAGCAGACCAGGACGTCCGCCGCGGACACGGCCAGGGCGTCGGCCACCCGCTCCGCGGTCCGGTGGGTGTCGGCGAAGCCCTCGGCGCCGGTGCAGGCGTTCGCGCATCCGGAGTTCAGGACGACGGCCCGCACCACGCCGTCGCCCACGGCCGTCCGCGACCACAGCACCGGGGCGGCGACGACCCGGTTCGAGGTGAAGACGGCGGCGCCGACGTGGCTCGGCCCGTCGTTGACGACGAGCGCGACGTCGGGCCGGCCGGAGGCCTTGAGGCCGGCGGTGACGCCGGAGGCACGGAACCCTGCGGGGGCGGTGAGGCTCACGGCGCGACCCCCACGGTCGGCAGGCCGGTCGTCTCGGGCAGCCCGAGCGCGAGGTTCAGGGACTGCACGGCCGCGCCCGCGGTGCCCTTGCCGAGGTTGTCGAGCGCGCACAGCGCCACGACACGGCCGGCCCGTTCGTCGACGGCGACCTGCACGGCGGCCACGTTGGACCCGGTGACCATGGCGGTGGTCGGCCAGGTCCCTTCCGGCAGCAGCCGCACGAACGGCTCGCCGCCCTCGGGGCCGCCGTAGACGGTCTGCCAGGCGTCGCGCACCGCGGCCGGCTCGACGTCCGCGGTCAGTGGGGCGGTGACGGTGGCGAGGATGCCGCGGGAGACCGGGGCGAGCACCGGGGTGAAGGACAGGCGCACGGTCGCGGCACCGGCGACCCGGAGGTTCTGCTCGATCTCCGGCACGTGCCGGTGGCTGCCGGCGACCGCGTAGGGCGCGAGGCTGCCGGCGGCCTCGGCGGCGAGCAGGTGGGGCTTGAGGGAACGCCCGGCCCCGGAGTACCCGACCGCCAGCACCGCGACGGCATCACCGGGGTCCACCACGCCCGTCGCCACGCCCGGCTGGAGCGCGAGCGTCACGGCCGTGACGTTGCAGCCCGGGACCGCGACGCGGGACGCGGTGCGCAGCTCCTCGCGCTGCCGGTCACCGGTCTCCGCACGGATCAGCTCGGGCAGCCCGTACGGCCAGGCGCCGGCGTGGGGCGTGCCGTAGAAGCGCTCCCAGTCCGCAGCGCTCGCGAGGCGGTGGTCGGCGCCGCAGTCGAGCACGAGGGCACTCGAGCCGGCGGCCTCGAGCGCGGCGGAGACCTCGCCGGAGGCTCCGTGCGGCAGCGCGAGGACGACGACGTCGTGCCCGGCCAGGACGTCGGGGTCGGTGGGTTCCAGCATGCGCTCCGCGAGGGGCAGGAGGTGCGGGTGGTGCTCACCGAGCCGGCTTCCGGCCGAGGCCCCGGCGGTCAGCGCCCCGATGCGCGCCTCCGGGTGGTTCAGGAGCAGGCGGAGGACCTCGCCGCCGGCGTAGCCCGATGCGCCGGCGACAGCGACTGTGAACGACACTCGAATAACTATACAGATCACTGCATGCTCTGACGAGCGCGGTGGTGGTGCGCCGGCGGCGGGCGCGCCATGCTGGGCTCATGCGAGCCATCCACGCCACCGAGGCCGGTGGACCCGAGGTCCTGTCCGTCGTCGACCTGCCGGAGCCGGAGCCCGGCCCCGGCGAGGTGGTCGTCGACGTGGCGGCCGCCGGCGTCAACTTCATCGACACCTACCGCCGTTCCGGCGTCTACCCCATGGACTTCCCCCACGTGCCCGGCTCCGAGGGGGCCGGCACCGTGACCGCCGTCGGGCCGGGTGTTGCGGACCTGACCGTCGGGGACCGGGTGGCGTGGGCCGAGGCGCCCGGCTCCTACGCCGAGCGGGCCGTGGTGGCGGCGGAGGTCGCGCTGCCCGTGCCCGACGACCTCGACCTGGAGGCCGCCGCGGCACTGCCGCTGCAGGGCATGACCGCGCACTACCTGGTCGCCTCGGCGTTCCCGGTGCAGGCCGGTCACACGGTGCTGGTCACCGCGGCCGCCGGCGGCGTGGGGCTGCTGCTGACCCAGCTCGCCGCCGCGCGCGGCGCGCGGGTGATCGGCACGGTCGGCTCGGCGCAGAAGGAGGCGCTCGCGCGGGAGGCCGGTGCCGCGGAGGTCATCCGCTACGCGGAGCTCGCGGACATGACGACCGAGCTGCCACGGATCGTGCGGGACCTCACCGACGGCAGGGGCGTGGACGTCGCGTACGACGGCGTCGGGAAGGACACCTTCGACGCGTCGCTCGGCTCACTGCGCCCGCGCGGCATGCTCGTGCTGTTCGGCGGGGCGAGCGGCCAGGTGCCCCCGTTCGACCTGCAGCGCCTGAACCGCGCGGGCTCGATCTTCGTCACGCGTCCGACGCTGGCGCACTACACCGCCGACCGGCAGGAGCTGCTGTGGCGCGCGGGCGAGGTGTTCGGCGCGGTGGTGGAGGGCACGCTGTCTGTCCGGGTCGGCGCGCGCTACCCGCTGGCCGACGCCCGCGCGGCCCACGAGGCTCTCGAGGGGCGGGCCACCACCGGCAAGGTGCTGCTCGTGCCGTGACGGGCGCAACTACGCTGTCCCGTGTGATCCAGCTCGCCCGACCTCGACGCGTGCGGCGTCGGCCGGCGCGGGCCGGATCCCTGCTCATCGCGGTGGCTCTGCTGCTGGCCGGGTGCGGCGCCCCGGATGGCTCCGACGACACCAACGGCTCCGACGACGCGGAGCCGCAGGTGCTGCGGGTCCCGGAGGACCACGAGAGCATCTCCGCCGCGGTGGACGCGGCACGGCCGGGCGACCTCGTGCTCGTGGCGCCGGGGACGTACCCCGAGGAGGTGCTCGTGGACACCGAGGACGTCACGATCCGCGGCGAGGTCCGGGACGAGGTCGTCGTCGACGCCGAGGGCGTGCGGTCCGCCGGCATCGTCGCGGTGGCGGACGGGGTCCGGGTGGAGAACCTCACGGTGCGCAACGCGACCTTCTACGGCGTGCTGGTCACGGGGCTGCACGAGGACGGTGCCGACCCCGGCGCGCACGGTGCCGGGGACTACGAGACGCTGGACCCGCAGGAGCATCCCCCGGTCCAGCGCTTCGGGATCAGCCACGTGACCGCGACGAACAACGGGCTGTACGGGATCTACGCGTTCGACGCGCAGCACGGCCACATCACCGACTCCTACGCCTCCGGGTCCGCCGACTCCGGGATCTACGTGGGTCAGTGCCGCGAGTGCGACGTCCTGGTGCGCGCCAACGTGGCCGAGCGCAACGCGGTCGGGTACGAGAACGCCAACGCCTCGGACTCGGTGGTCATCACCGGCAACCGGTTCGCGGGCAACCGCGTGGGCCTGACGCTGCTGTCGAACTACCAGGAGGCGTTCGCGCCGCAGCACGGGAACCTCGTGGCGGGCAACGTGGTCACCGGGAACGACTCGAACACCTCCCCGGCGCAGGCCGAGGGGGGCTTCGGCGTCGGGGTCGGGATCTCCGGCGGCCAGGACAACACGTTCGTGGCGAACCTCGTCACGGCGAACCCGCGGGCCGGCGTCCTGCTCACGCACGCCGAGGACATCCCGACGACCGGCAACGTGCTGGAGCGCACGGCGTTCGCCGCCGACGGGCTGCCGGCGAACGGCGTGGACGTCGCGAACGTCTCCGCGTCCCGGAGCCCGGCCGCCGGCAACTGCCTCGAGGGCACCGCGGGCGGAGAGTCCGTCCTGCCGGAGGACCTGCTGACGGACTGCACCGGCACCCAGCCGGCCGCCCGGGACGCGGATCTGCCCTCGGTCGAGGTCCCACCCGGCACGAGCTTCCTGGAGGTGCCCGGACCGCCCCCGCAGCCGTCGATGGCGGACGTGGAGACGATTCCCGAGCCGCTGCCGGACGCCGTCGAGATGCCGGACCTCGCCGACGTCGCGGTGCCGGCGGCGGACCTGCTCGCGGATCGCAGCGGGGTCTCGTGAGAGCGCCCCGGGCAGTCCTCCTCGCCCTGACCGCTGCCCTGCTGCTCCTCGCGGGCTGCGGCGACGGCGGCGGTGACGACCGTGGTGGCGACAGTGGTGGCGGCGGCGCGACGCCGCGCCCGATCACCTCGGAGGAGGCCGAGCGACTCGCCGTCATGCGCTTCCGCAACGTCGACGCGGGCACGCGGTCGCTCTCGGCGCGCTACGAGGAGCAGGGGCACCGGGTGGAGATCGACGGGTGGTTCGACTACGGCGCCGGCGCCGGCTACGGCGTCGTCTCCACGGCCGGCGCCCCCGGCGACGCTGTGGTCTGGGACGACATGCGGGTCGCCATCGCGCCGGAGCCTCCCGACGCCGTCGGTGAGCCGCCGTCGTCCTTCGAGCGGTGGTCGATCGCCCCGGTGGACCCGCAGGGGTCGGCCGTCGGCTCGCTCTTCGCCATAGTCGCCGGGCTGGGCGCCGACCGGCCGGAGAACCCGCTCCTGCTCCAGCAGGGCGGCGCGCTGTGGCTCCGCACCGACCGTGTGGGCGACCAGGAGGTGACGGTCTTCGCCGGCCCCACCGCCCCCAGCGGCGAGCAGGGCGGCCCGGCCGAGGGCGACGGCGAGCAGACGTCCGGGCCCGTGGACCCCGACGCTGCCAACGTGCGCTACTGGCTCGACGAGACGGGTCTGGCGCACCGGGTCGAGGTGCGGGTCGGCACGAGCTGGGCGCGGATCGACCTCGGTCCGGCCGAGGACGTCACGGTCACACCACCGCCGGCGGTCGACGTGGGCGGCGGCGAGGGCTCCGGATGAGTGGCGAGCCGGCCGGTCGGCCGAGCCGCCGGGGGGTTCTGCTCGGCGCGGGCGGCCTGGTCGGGGGCGCGGCCGGCGGGTTCCTCCTCGGACGCGAGGCCGCTCCCGCCACCTCGCCGGCGCCGGCCCGTCCCGGCCGGCCCGAGCCCGTCACGGCGGCCGGCCGGACGCAGGCCGGCGTGGCCCGGCCGGGAACGCCACAGGCACACGGTCTGCTGGCCGTGCACGACATGGACCCCGCGCCCGGTGCCCTGGGCGAGCGTCTCGCGCGCCTGGGGGAGGCGATCCTCGACCTCACCGCCGCGGCGCCGGGTCACCCCCACCTGCCCGACGGCGCCGGTGACCTCACCGTCACGGTCGGGCTCGGACCGGCGCTCGTCTCCGCCGTCGACCCCGGGCTGCCGGGGGCGGAGGACCTCCCGGGCTTCGCGGGCGAGGACAGCCTCGACCGGCGGCACCGCGGCGGGGACCTGCTGCTCGCCCTGCATGCCTCGGACCCCACGGTCCTGCCGCCGGCGCTCGCCGCGCTGCGGGCGCACCTGGGCGAGGATGTCGCGCCCCGCTGGACGCAGGCCTGCTGGCGGGGGCCCGGCGAGGGCACGATCTCGCGGAACCCGCTCGGGCACCTGGACGGCGTGGTGGTCCCGCGCGGCGCGGAGGAGCTCGACCGGCACGTGTGGCTCGACGGGCCGCTCGCCGGGGGGACGGTGTGCGTGGTGCGACGGCTGCGCCTCGACCTCGAGGGCTTCGGCACGCTCGACGGCCCCGCGCAGGATGCGGTGATCGGCCGGCGGCGCCGGGACGGGACGCCGCTGTCCGGCGGGTCCCCCAGCGACGACGTCGACCTGAGCGCCCGGACGCCGGAGGGCCAGTACCTGGTGCCCACCGGCTCGCACGTGCGGGCGGCGCACCCGTCGTTCACGGGCAGCGAGCTCATGCTGCGCCGCTCGTACACGTTCGCCGAGCCCGACGGCGCGGGTGCCGGGGGTCTGCTGTTCGTCTGCTTCCAGCGCTCGCTGGGAACCTTCGTGCGCACGCAGCAGCGCCTCGACGAGTCCGACGAGCTCATGCGGTACGTCACCCCGACCGCCAGCGGGACCTTCCTCGTGCTGCCCGGATTCGACCCGGGCCGGCCCCTGGGGGCGCCGCTCGTCGGCCCTTGACAGTCGCCGCGGGCGACGGAAGCCTTCGGCGCGACCGGAGGCGGCTCGGTCCTCCGGCACGAGGCCAGGGGGAAGCCGCCATGCCCGCACCGTCCCGGCGCACCTTCCTGGGTGCCGCCGTCGCCGTCCCGACCACCGTCGCCGTCACGACCCTCGCGGCCCCCGCCCACGCCGCGGGCTACGGCTGGACCCGCACCCTGGCGGAGGGGGCGAGCGGGGAGGACGTCCGCCAGCTGCAGATCCGCCTCGCCGGCTACCCGGGCCGCGGCGCCCAGCTCGCCCTGGACGGATCCTTCGGGCCCGCGACGCGGGCCGCCGTCGAGCGGTTCCAGGGTGCCTACGGGCTCGACGTCGACGGTGTCGCCGGCTCTCAGACGTACGCCCAGATCTACGACCTCCAGTCGAGCGACGACACCCCGGTCAGCTTCAGCTACGCCGAGCTGAACTCCTCGGGCGACTGGAGCGGCGGCATGGTGTCCGCGTCCGAGGCGATGGAGAACGCCAAGGTGACCATGTGGAAGCTCCAGGCACTGCGGCACGCGATGGGCGACAGCCCGATCACCATCAGCAGCGGCTTCCGGGACCAGGCCCACAACGACGCCGTCGGCGGGTCACCGACCAGCCGTCACATGTACGGCGACGCGGCGGACCTCATCGGCTCGCACTCGTTCTGCGCGATGGCGCTGCAGGCCCGCGACCACGGCTTCGGCGAGATCCTCGGGCCCGGCTACCCCGGCCACGACGACCACACCCACGTGGCGGGCGCGGGCAGCACCTGGTCGGCGTCGGTGTGCGGGATCTGAGCGCCGCCCCCGCTGCTACCCCCTACCGGTCGGACGGCCAGTCGGCCACGCGCAGCTTCCGCACCATGTCGTCGGCCGTGACCTGGCCGCGTGCCGCCTGGAACCGCAGCGACGCCGGTGTGTCGGTGCCGGCCCGCAGGTACCGGCCGGAGAGCTCGTCGAGGCCGCCCCGCGCGATCATCACCGCCAGCTCCACGACGTCCGCCACGTCCGTCCAGTCGGTGCGGTCGCGGTGGACCGGCATGGACCGGGTCATGTCCGTCACGACCACGCCGGGCGCGAGCTCGAATGCGCGCAGGCCGCGGTCGTAGCCCGCCTCGTGGAGGGCGCCGCCGATCCGGAAGAGGGCGGTCTTGGACGCGTAGTAGGCGGTGGTGTGGGCGGTGTCGCGCGTGCCGGAGCCGGAGTTGAGGTCGATGACCCGGCCGCCGCCGCGGGCGAGCATCCCGGGGACCACCGCGCGTGACACGAGGAACGGGCCGCGCACGTTCGTCTCCATGATGGCCCACCACTCGTCCGGGTCGGCCTCCCACAGCGGCACCTCGGCGTCGATGCGGCCGGCGTTGTTCACCAGCAGGTCGACCGAGCCGAGCCCGTCCTCGACCGCGCGCACCGCGGACTCGACCGCGGCGCTGTCCGTGACGTCCGCGACGGCGACGACGGCCTTCCGCCCGAGGTCGCGGACCTCGCCCGCCACCTCCTCCAGCCGGGCGGCGTCCCGCGCCACGACGCCGACGTCGAGGCCCGCCCGGGCGAGTCCGACGGCGATCGCGCGGCCGATGCCGCGGGTGGCGCCGGTGACCAGCGCGGTCCGCGCGGGCGGCGGCGAGCTCACGTACCCCTCAGCCACGAAGCACCGCCCCCACCCGGTCGCCGGCGACCCGGACGACGCGTTCGCGGACCTCCGCGGTCTCCTCGGCGGTCAGCGTGCGGTCCGGTGCGCGCAGCCGGAGCCCGAAGGCCAGTGACTTCTTGCCGGCACCGAGCTGGTCACCGGCGTAGACGTCGAAGAGCCGGACGTCCTCGGCGAGCGCGCCGGCGCCGTCGACCACGGCCGCGAGCACCTCGGAGGCGGGTACCCGTTCGTCGACGACGAGGGCCACGTCCTCCTTCGCCAGCGGGAACGTCGAGACCGGCTCGACCTGGATGGCCTCGGCCGGGGCGGCGGCCAGCACCGCGTCGAGGTCGAGCTCGAAGGCGACGGTGCGGGCCGGCAGCTCCAGCGCGGTGGTCACCTTCGGGTGCAGCTCGCCCGCGTACCCGACGACGGTCTCCTCCTCCCCGGCCACCACGAGCTCCGCGCACCGGCCCGGGTGCCACGGCATGAGGTGGCCGGCCCGGGCGGCGAGCGTGACGCCGACGGTGGTGGCGACGGTCCGGGCGGCCTCGAGCGCGTCGGCCCAGTCGGCGGGCCGGCCGGCCGCGGCGACCGGGCCGACGCCGTCGGGCACGCGCTGTCCGGCCAGGACGCCCGCCGCGTGACGCGGCTGGTCCGGCACGGCCGCCTCCAGGCGCGCCAGCTCCTCGGTGGACGGGCGACCCGCCACACCGGGTGCCGCGCCCGCGCGCACGGCCGCCGGGTGGGTGACGAGGCCGATCTCGAAGACGGCCACGTCGCCGGTACCACGGGAGACGTTCCGGCGGGCCGTCTCCAGCAGACTGTCCAGCAACGAGGTCCGCAGGTAGGGGGCGTCGTCCGCGATGGGGTTGACGAGCCGCAGCACGGTGCGGCGCGGGTCGTCGTCCGGAAGGCCGAGCGCGTCGTGCACGTCCCCGACGAACGGGTAGGACAGCACCTGGACGAGGCCGCGCTCGGCCAGGGCGCGTGCGACGTCCCGCCGCTGACGCTGCGTCACGGTCAGACCCTGCCCGGGCGGGGCGGGCGGCACCACGGAGGGGATCTCGTGGTAGCCGGCGATCCGCGCGACCTCCTCCACGAGATGGGCGGGGCCCACGAGGTCCGGCCGCCACGACGGCGGGGTCACCTGGAGCGTCACCTCGCCACCGGCGTCGGCCGTCACCGTGCACCCGATCTGCTCGAGGATGCCCAGGACGCGGTCACGGGAGTAGTCCACACCCACCAGACGCGTCGCCTCGGCGGTGTCGAACGTGATCGGCTCCGGCGACCTCGTGGTGTCGAGGTCACCGACGGCAGGGTCGGCGACCCCGCCGCCGTGCTCGACGAGCAGGTCGACCGCCCGCTGCGCCGCGACGGCCTGCAGCCGGGTGTCGACGCCCCGTTCGAACCGCTTGGCCGCCTCGCTGGGCAGCCGGTGCCGGCGCGCGGTCCGCGAGACGGAGATCGGGTCGAAGTGCGCGGCCTCCAGGAGGATGTCGGTGGTGCCGGCGGACACCTCGGTCTCGGCGCCGCCCATGACGCCGGCCAGGCCGAGCACGCGACCACCGGGGCCCTCGCCGGGCGAGTCGGTGATGAGGAGGTCCTCGGGGTCGAGCCGGCGCTCGACGTCGTCGAGGGTGGTGAGCCGCTCCCCCGCCCTGGCGCGCCGGACGACGACGGGGGCGGCGAGGGCCGCGAGGTCGTAGGCGTGCAGCGGCTGCCCGAGGTCGAGCATGACGTAGTTGGTCACGTCGACCGCGAGCGAGATCGGGCGCATGCCGGCCTGGACGAGGCGCGCGACCATCCAGGCGGGGGTCGGCGCGGTGGGGTCGATGCCGCGCACGATCCGGGTGACGAACCGGTCGCACCCGGGTGCGGTCAGGCCGGTGGCCGGCTCGATCGTGTCGTCGACCGCGACGGCGAAGGCGTCCTGCGTGGCCGCGGGCGGCGACGTCGGCAGGCTCTCGGGCAGGCCCCGGTCCGTGAACCGCGCACCGGTGGAGTGGGCGTACTCGCGTGCCACGCCACGCATCGAGAAGCAGTAGCCGCGGTCCGGGGTCACGTTGATCTCCAGGACCTCCTCGCCCAGGCCGAGAAGGGCGAGCGCGTCGGCGCCCGGTGCCGGGACGCCGTCGGCTCCCAGCATCCGCTCGAGCACGATGATGCCCGAGTGGTCCTCGCCCAGCCCGAGCTCCTTGGCCGAGCAGATCATGCCGTCGGAGGTGTGCCCGTAGGTCTTGCGGGCCGCGATCGGGAAGGGACCGGGCAGCACGGTGCCGGGCAGGGCGACCACCACGTGGTCTCCGGGTGCGAAGTTGTGAGCGCCGCACACGATTCCGCGGGAGGCGACGTCGGAGGCTTCGGCACCCTCGCCCGGGGCGTCGTTGTGCTGCGGTCCGACGTCGACGCGGCAGTAGCCGATCGTCTTGCCGTTGGAGTGGGTCTCCTTCTCGACGCTCAGCACCCGGCCCACGACGAGCGGTCCGGTGACGGTGGCGGGAACGACCTGCTCCTCCTCGAGCCCGACGCGCACGAGGTCGGCGGCGAGCTGCTCGGCCGTCGTGCCGGCGGGGACCTCGACGTGCTCGGACAGCCAGGTCAGCGGGACGTACGGCATGTCAGTTGCCCCTTCCGGTCGTGCCGAACTGCAGCGAGAAGCGCACGTCGCCCTCGACCATGTCGCGCATGTCGGCGATGCCGTGGCGCAGCATGAGGGTGCGCTCGATCCCCATGCCGAAGGCGAAGCCGGAGTACACCTCGGGGTCGATGCCCGCGGCGACCAGCACGGCCGGGTTGACCATCCCGCAGCCGCCCCACTCGATCCAGCCGGGTCCGCCCTTCTTCTGCGGGAACCACAGGTCCATCTCGGCGCTGGGCTCGGTGAACGGGAAGTAGCTCGGACGCAGCCGGGTGCGCGCCTCGGGCCCGAACATGGCCTTGGCGAAGTGGTCCAGGGTGCCCTTCAGGTGCGCCATGGTCAGGCCCTTGTCGACCGCGAGGCCCTCGACCTGGTGGAAGACGGGCGTGTGGGTGGCGTCCAGCGCGTCGGTGCGGAAGACCTTGCCCGGGCAGGCGATGTACAGCGGCACGCCGCGCTCGAGCATGGCGCGAGACTGCACCGGGGAGGTATGGGTGCGCAGCACGAGGTTCGGGTCCCCGCCGGCGGAGGCCGGCGGCGCGACGTAGAACGTGTCCTGCATCTGCCGCGCCGGGTGGTCCGGCGTGAAGTTCAGGGCGTCGAAGTTGAACCACTCGTGCTCGACCTCGGGCCCCTCGGCGATCTCCCAGCCGAGCGCCACGAAGACGTCCGCGATGTCCTCGGCGAGCGCCTCGAGGGGATGGCGGGCACCGCGTGGCGCACGGTCGGTCGGGACGGTGACGTCGACGGCCTCGGTGCGCAGCACCTGCTCGTCACGCTCCGCCTCGAGCTCGGTCTGCCGGGCGGCGATCGCCTTGCTGAGGCGGCCGCGAGCCTGGCCGACGAGCTTGCCGGCGGCGGACTTGTCCTGCTTGTCGAGGCCACCGATGGCACGGTTGGCGAGCGCCAGCGGGCTGCGGTCGCCGGTGTGGGCGAGCCGTGCGGCCTTGAGCTCCTCGAGGGTGCCGGCGGCGGCCACGGCGGCGAGGCCGGCCTCCACGGCGTCCTGCACGCCTGCCTCGTCCAACGGGTGCAGGGTCTGCGGGGCGGGTGTCTCGGGCGAGGTCATGCCTACCTTCCGGGCGGGTCGTGCGGCGGCGCCTGACGCGCGGCGCCACCAGCGGGCCAATCTAGCTGGTGTGCCCGCCCGGGCATGCAGTCGTCTCGAGGCTCTCAGGCAGAACCGGACCCGCGGCCCTGGGCGGGCCCGGTAAATCGTCCGGCGAGGCGCTGCAACACGGTTCCACTGTAGCGAAGACGGCCGTCCCGGTTCGAGGGTTATCGCCCGCGCCCGAGGGGATCAGACCGCCGTGTAGCCGCCGTCGACGAGCCAGTAGGCGCCGGTGACGAACGAGGCCTCGTCCGAGAGCAGGAAGCGCACGACGGGTGCCACCTCGTCCGGCATGCCGAGCCGGCCGAGCATGTGCTTCGCCCGGAGGGCCTCCCGGGCCTCCTCCGGCAGGGAGGTCTCCACCAGCGGCGTGCGGATGTACCCGGGGCCGACGGCGTTGATCCGCAGGCCCTGCGCGCCGTACTCGGCGGCCGCGTTCTTGGTGAGGCCGACCACGCCGTGCTTGGCCGCGGTGTATGCGCCGTTGCCTATCGCGGCCACGGTGCCGTGGATCGACGCCATGTTGACGATCGCGCACCGGTCGGCGCCCTGCTCGAGCATGACGGGGATCTGGTGGCGCATGCCGTACAGCACGCCGTTGAGGTTGATGTCGATGACGCGGTTCCAGTCGGCCACGTCCACCTCGCCGGCCGGGGCCTGCCGACCGCCGATGCCGGCGTTGTTGACGGCGTAGTGCAGGCCGCCGTAGGTCTCGCGCGCGAACCGGACCACGTTCTCGGAGTCCTCGGGCAGCGCGGTGTCCTGCCGGACGGCCGCCGCGTCCGCGCCGCTCGCGGTGATCTCCTCGACGACGCGCTGCGCCGCCTCGAGGTCGATGTCACTGACGACGATCTTGGCGCCGTGCGCGGCCAGGTCCTTGCTGATCGCCTCGCCGAGGCCGGAGCCACCGCCGGTGACCAGCGCGACCCTGTCTGCGAACGTCATTGCCTGTCCCCCCGTCCTCGGAGCCTGCTGCTGCCACGGTCACGGTAACGGCCGGGCGCGCCCGTCGCCTCCGAGCGGGATCTCGGCGAGGGTCGTGTGCCGCGCCGAGCCGCCCTTGCCGGCGCCGAGCTCCGAGCGGACCAGCAGCAGCTCACCGGCGCTCCAGACGGGACCGGCGTAGACCGCAAGGGCGCGCGAACGGCGGCGCAGCTCACCGTCGCCCCGGCGAGGGTCCCGCGAGCGCGCCAGGGTGACGTGCGCGCGGTGCCGGCCACGGCGCTCCAGCTGCGGGACGAACCGCTCGCCGACGTCCTCGCACGCCGCCATGAGGTCGGTCAGCAGGGTGGCCGGTGCGCTGTGGCCGCGGGGCTCCTCGTGCTGCACGCCGACCCACAGGGTCCGGCCCGAGAAGACGCCGGCACCGTGCAGCCGTAACGACGGCGGGGCGAACCGGGCCGCGGTCGCCGTGAGGTCCGCGGTGAGGTCGTCGACGGCGCCGTCGGCGACCTCACCGTAGAACGCGAGCGTGATGTGCCGTTGCTCGGCCGGCAGCCAGCGCAGGGCGGGTCGGCCTGCACCGGGGGCCGGTGCGGGGTCCAGGGTGGTGACCGCCTGGACGGCGAGGTCGAGGTGCCCGGCAACCTGGTCCGGCAGCGGGAGGCAGACGAAGAGCCGCACCGGACCAGGATGCCGGACGGGGCCCTCATCCGGCGGCCGCGGCGGCCTCCGAGACCTCGGTGACGTACTCCTCCAGACCCCAGGTGATCGACAGCGCGGTCGGCGGGGACATCGCGGCGACGAGCTCGTCGCCGACGATGTTGGCCACGGCGCCGCGTTCGACGGCGGGGATGGCCTGGGCGTAGGACTGGTCGAGGAAGGTCTCGACCTCCTCCTCGGAACTCGCGTAGTTCACCACGACGTCCGCCTCGAGCTCGCTGGTGAGGTCGTAGGCGAGCTCGTACACGTAGGTGTCGGAGCCGGACGCCAGCTCGTCCACCGCGGGGGCGGAGGTCAGGCCGAGGTCGAGCAGGAAGTCCACCCGGGAGTCCTGCGGGCGGTAGACGTAGAAGACGCCGCCGACGTCCCAGATCGCGGCGACAGTCTTGCCCTCCAGCTCGGGGTGGGCGGCGGCCGCCTCCTGGATCTGGCCGTCGAGGTCGGAGACGAGGGTCTCGGCCTCGTCCGCGAGGCCGAGCGACCGGCCGGTGATCTCGATGACGTCGCGCCAGGGCGTGGTCCACGCCTGCTCCGGGTAGGCGACCGTCGGGGCGATCTCGCTGAGGAGCTCGTACTGCTCCTGGGTGACCCCCGAGTACGGGGCGAGGATCACGTCGGGGTCGAGCTCGTCGATCTCCTCGTACGGGGGCTCCTCGACCGCGGAGGGCAGCATGGTGGGCTCGGCATCGGCCTCCTGCAGAGCCTCCTCGACCCACGGCAGCTGACCGGCGTCGTTCGAGGCATACGTCTGCGCCTCGATCCCGACCGGCACGACCCCGAGCGCGAGGGCGGCCTCGGTGCTGCCCCAGCCGAGGGTGACGACGTCCTGGGGCTGCTCCGTGATCTCCGTCGAACCGAACGCGTGCTCGATCGTGACGGGAGAGAAGTCGCCCCTGCCGCCGCTCCCGCCGTCGCCGGGGTCGGGTGAGCCGTTCTCCCCGCCGCCTTGGGAGCAGGCGCTGACGGCGAGAAGGGTGGCGGCGGCCGCGGCGGCGGCCGTGCGTCGGATGCGGTTCACACAAGTCTCCCGGAGGTCGGTGGGACGGTTGCTGACGGTGGGTCGGTCTGGGTCAGGAGGGCGGCGGCGGAGCGGGGGCGGCCGACGGGGACGACCATCGGCGAGCCGGTCACGGGGTCCGGGACCACGCGGGCCGCCAGCCCGAACGCCCGCTGCACGAGATCCTCGGTGATCGCCTCGGACGGGTCGCCCGTGGCGAGGACCTGCCCGTCCGCCATCACGACGAGATGGTCGGCGTAGCGGGAGGCGAGGTTGAGGTCGTGCAGCACCATGACCACGGTCGTGCCGCGGCTGCGGTTCTGCTCGTGGAGCAGCTCGAGGACGTCGATCTGGTGGGCGACGTCGAGGTAGGTGGTGGGCTCGTCGAGCAGCAGCACGTCGGGGTCCTGGGCGAGGGCCATCGCGATCCACACCCGTTGCCGCTGGCCGCCGGAGAGCTCCTCCACGCGCCGCTGCGCGAGGTCGAGCGTCTCGGTGGCCTCGAGCGCCGCCCGCACGACGGCGTCGTCGGTCGAGGTCCAGCGGCGGAACCAGCCCTGGTGCGGGTAGCGCCCGCGGCCCACCAGGTCGGCGACGGTGATGCCCTCCGGCGCCGTCGCCTGCTGCGGCAGGATGCCGATGACCTGGGCGACCTCCTTCGCCGCCCGGGAGTGCACGGCCTCCCCGTCGAGGAGCACGACGCCGGAGCGCGGCCGCATCAGCCGCGACAGGGCCCGGAGCAGGGTCGACTTGCCGCACCCGTTCGGTCCGACGACGGCGGTCACCCGGCCGTCGGGCACCTGCAGATCCAGGTCCTTCACGACGAGGTCACCGTCGTACGCCAGCGAGATCCGCTCGGCCCGCAGGTCGTGCCCGGCGCTGCGACGCTCATCCGTCATGTGCTCACGCTCCCTTCCCCTGGCGGTTCCCGGTGGCCAGCAGCCACAGCAGGTAGGGCGCCCCGACGGCGCCGGTGACGATCCCGACCGGGGCGTTGATCGGTAGCAGGTGCTCGCCGACGAGCTCCGCGCCGAGCACGACGGCGGCCCCCACGAGCGCGCTGGGCACCAGTGCGAGGCCGGCGCGTGGCGCCAGCCTGCGGGCGATGGGGGCCGAGACGAACGCGACGAAGGCGACCGGGCCGGCGAACGCGGTGCCCGCGGCGGCCAGCGCGACGGCGAGTGCCAGCGCGGACAGTCTGGTCACCTCGGTGCGCAGGCCGAGGCCGCCGGCGACGTCGTCGCCGAGCTGCATGATCCGCAGCCGGCCGGTGAGCACTGCGACGAGCGGGACGAGCACGGCCAGCATGAGGAGGAGGATGGTGACGTCGGCCCAGGACGGGGTGCCGAGGCTGCCGACCATCCACACCAGCGCGTCACGGGCGTCGCCGACGTCCGCGCGCGAGAGCAGGTACGCCAGCCCGGCCTGGACGAGGAAGGCGATGCCGACGCCGACGAGGACGAAGCGGTAGCCGCTGACGCCCGCCCGCCACGCCAGGACGTAGATCGCGCCGGCGGCGGCGAAGGCGCCGAGGAGGGCCGCGCCGGAGACGGCCGTGCCGGACAGGCCCAGGACGAGGATGCCGGTCGCGGCGGCGAGGGAGCCGCCGCCGCTGACACCGAGGATGTCCGGGCTGGCGAGGGGGTTGCGCAGCACGGTCTGGAAGATCGCGCCGGCCAGGCCGAAGGCCACGCCCACCGCGGCGCCGAGGACCAGGCGCGGCAGGCGCAGGCGGAAGACGGTGAAGTCCTCCTCGCCGCTGCCGCCCAGCGTCCGCAGCACCTCGCCGGCGGTGAGGTCGCCGATGGTCAGGCCGATCCACACCAGGGCGAGCACGGTCGCGGCGAGCAGGGCGACGAGCCCGCGGGACCGCGACGGGCGCAGCGACGCCGGCCGGGCCGGCGCGGCGGACGTGGACGGGGCGAGGGTCGCGGCCATCACAGGCCCGCCAGCTTCACGCGCCGGACGATGGCGACGAGGACCGGTGCCCCCACGACGGCGACGACGATGCCGGCCTCCAGCTCGCCCGGGCGCACCACGAGTCGCCCGATGACGTCTGCCGCCACGATCAGGACCGGGCCGAGCAGCAGCGAGAACGGCAGGATCAGGCGGTAGTCGAGCCCGAGGAGAGCCCGGGCCAGGTGAGGTACGACGAGGCCGACGAACACGATGGGGCCGGCGAGGGCGGTCGCGCCGCCCGCCAGCAGCACGACCGCGGTGCCGGTGGCGGCACGGGCCAGGGGCAGGTTCTGACCGAGTCCGCGAGCGACGTCGTCGCCCATCGCGAGGAGGTTGAGCGTCCGCCCGGTGAGGAGCGCGAGCACGACGCCGAGCACCAGGAACGGGGCGAGGTCGACCAGTGGGTCGGTGCCCCGCCCGGCGAGGGAGCCGACCGCCCACCGGCGGTAGGCGTCCAGCGTGGTCCGGTCGGTCAGCAGCATGAGGGTGATGAACGACGTGGCGCCGGCGGTGACGGCCGTGCCTGCCAGGGCGAGCTTGACCGGTGTCGCGCCCTCCCGGCCGAGCGCGCCGACGCCGTAGACGAGGGCGGCGGCCAACGCGGCGCCCGCGAGCGCGAACCAGATGTAGCGCAGCGGGCTGGTGATGCCGAGGACGGTGATCGCGCCGGTGACGGCGATCGCGGCGCCGGCGTTGACCCCGAGGAGGCCTGGGTCCGCCAGCGGGTTGCGCGTGATGCCCTGCATGACGGCGCCGGCCAGGCCCAGCGCGGCACCGACGGCCAGGGCGACGAGCGTGCGGGGCAGACGCTGGTCCCAGAGGATGTCGTGCTCCACGTCGCCGGCCTGCCGGTCGGTCAGCGCCGTGAAGAGCTCACCGATCGCGAGGTCGCGGTTGCCCAGCACCAGGGAGGCGAGGGACAGACCGGCGAGCACGGCGAGGCAGGCGAGCAGCAGCAGCCAGACCCGGTGCGGTCGGACGCTGGTGCTCGCGGCGGGCCGTGCCGCCGCCGGTGCGTGCTGGACGGCGGTCATCGGTGGTGGCTACGCGCCCTCGGCGCGGCCGGTGCGCCAGTAGCCCATGAACGCCACGCGCCGCCGGCAGACGCCCACGTCGGAGACCAGGATGCGCCGCAGCGTCCGGATGGTGCCCGCCTCGCCGGCGAACCAGGCGTAGAAGTCGCTGCCGCAGCGCTCACCGCCGCGACCGCAGTGGTCGTGCGGGAGGACCCGGACCACCGGGGAGTCCCAGAGCAGCTCGGTGTCGATGTCGACGTCCTCGAGGTCCTGCACCCCGACGGCGAGCGCGCCGCCGAGCGTGGCGCTGTTCGCGCCGATCCAGTCCCGGACCGCCGGGACGAGGAGGTCACCGTGGGGCTGCTCCCCGCGGGCGAGCCACGTGATCGAGGCGTGGTCAGGCAGGTCGACGTCGAGGAAGTCGGCGGCCTCGGGAACCTCGAGGAAGGCGCGGGCGCGCCGGCCGGCGGGCAGCGTCTCGAGGATGGAGCAGATGGCGGGTGCGGCGGTCTCGTCGCCGGCGAGCAGCAGCTCGGTCGCGGTCCCGGGCGCCCAGTCGATGCCGAGCGCACACTCCTTGGACCGGATGTCGGGGCCGACGAGGACCACCGCGTCGCCCGGCGCGACCTGGCCGATCCACCGGGAGGCGGGCCCGGAGTCGCCGTGCCGCACCATGTCGACGTCGACCTCGCCGAGCTCCGGCCGGACATACCGGACCGTGTAGGTGCGGATCGGCGAGCGGTCCTCCTCGGGCAGCTCGCGCCAGCGGTGGTACCAGGTGCCGGCCAGGATGGTCTGCTCGTCGTCGGCCCCGATCTCGCAGAGCCGTCCGTCCGTCTCCCGGGGGAAGACGAGCTTGATGCGCTGGTCGAGCCGATCGGTGCCGAACCAGCGCAGGTCCTCGCCACGGAAGGTGACCCGCACGAAGCTGGGGCTGAGCTCCTGCACCGTGGCGACGCGGACCGGGAAGGGCCGGTAGGCGGGCCGGTCGTCCTTGGCGACGGGGCCGGCGTCGGCCGTGCGACGGGCCTGTGAGGTCAGCATTACCTCACCATATAACGTGATATCCGCATGACGTAAATATCGGCCGCGGATCTCGCCCTGTGGTCGCCCGGCGCGCGTCGGTCAGGGTGCGAGCCGGAAGATCGGGAAGACGCGCCCCTCGGCTCTCTTCTCGTACTCCGCGAAGCCGGGTGAGAACGCCTTGAAGCGCTCCCAGACCGCGTCGCGCGCGGGGCCGTCGAGCTCGGTCACACCGACGCGGTGGGTCTCCACGGGGTCCCCGGGCACCTCGATGTCCACCTGCTCCGCACGCCGGAGCCCGAAGATCCATCCGGGGTGCCTGGGCGAGCCTCCCGCCGTGCCGGCGACGTGCCGGGCGCCGTCGTGCTGCACGGACGCGAGCGGCACGACCCGCTCACCGCCGTTCTTCCTCGGCACGTGCACGAGCACGAGCGACTTGCCGAACCTGATGGGCTCGTTGACCTCACCACCGTTGGCGCGGAACGTCTCGACGATCTGCTGGTTGAAGTCCATGTCGGTGCAAGCCGCGGGGCGGGGGCGGCATTCCCGGCGTCCGGTGGCCGGAACCCCGGCTAGCGCTCCCGCCAACGCACGAGAACGTCCGCGCGGTCCCGGGCGGCGGCGACCACCTCGGCGTTGCGCTGGTCCGAACGTGACTCCCACTCGGCCGCGGCGGCGGGGCTGCGGCCGTGCGCGACGTGCCGGGCGACGAGGCGGGCGCGCCGCCCGGCGTCGTCGGTCTCGAGGTACCAGGTCTCGTCGAGCAGGTCGGCGAGGCGGTCCCAGGGCTCGTCGGGGAGCAGCAGGTAGTTGCCCTCGGTGAGGACCACGGGCACGTCCGCGGCCACGGGGACGGCGCCGGCGACCGGTTCCTCGAGGTGCCGGTCGAAGGCGGGGGCGTACACGACCCCGGCGCCGGGCCGTTGCACCCGGATGCGGCGCACCAGCGAGACGTACCCGTCGGCGTCGAACGTGTCGGGGGCCCCCTTGCGGTCGGCCCGGCCCAGCCGCACGAGCTCGGCCTGGGCGAGGTGGTAGCCGTCCATGCCGACGACGGCGCTCGCCGCACCGGCCGCCGCGAGCGCGGTCGCGAGGACCTCGGTGAGCGTCGACTTCCCGGCTCCGGGTGGGCCCGCGACGCCGATCATGACGCGTCCGGCGCGTCCCGGCAGGGCGTCGGCCGAGCGGGCCAGCAGAGCCAGGACCCGTTCGACGAGAGGCGTGACGTCCTCCGGGCCGGCGACCACGTGCTCCGGGCCGGCGCCGGCGCGGGAGCGGCTCACCGCCGCTGCGCCCGGGCGGAGGCGTACAGGCAGACCGCGGCGGCGACGGCGAGGTTCAGCGACTCGGCGCGGCCGTGGATGGGCACTCGGACGACGGCGTCGCACATCGCGGTCTCCTCCTCGGACAGCCCACGGGCCTCGTGGCCGAAGACCCAGGATGTCGGACCTGCCAGGTCGAGGGCCAGCACCGTGCGGTCCAGCAGGTCGTCCAGGTCCCACCCCCCCGCACCGTCGGCCGCGAGGACGCTCGCGCCGGTGCCGCGCAGGGCGGCGACAGTCTCCGCCAGGCCGACGCCGGTGATGACCGGAAGGTGGAACAGGGACCCGGCGGTGGCGCGGACGACCTTGGGACTCCTCACCTCGACACTCCCGGCGCACAGCACGACCGCGTCCGCGCCGGCGGCGTCGGCGGCGCGGATGACCGTGCCGGCGTTGCCGGGGTCCGTCACCTGCGCCAGGACCGCGACGAGCCGGGGGCCCTGACCGTCCCGGAGTGCCGGCAGGTCCGCCAGCCCGGGCTCCGCCGTCGGGCGGTCGAGGACGGCGAGGAGGCCCTGGGCATCCGTGCTCATGGCGCCCATGACCGCCTCGGAGGTCTCGTGGACGTACCGCACCGCGCCGCGGGCGTCGGCGAGGAGCTCGGGGTGGCGCGCCGCGGCGTCGGCCGTGTGGTAGACGTCCCGTACCTGCTGCGGGACGTGCCGGAGCGCCTCACGGACGGCCTGCGGCCCCTCCACCAGGTACTGGCCGTGCTTCTCACGCGCCGAACGCCCGGACAGCCGCGCGACGCGACGTACCCGCTCGGCGCGGGGATTCGTCAGCATGCGCGGGTGTCCGGGCGTTCGGGCGGCGCGACCTCGCTCAGGCGGCCGGGGCGTTCACGTCCGTCGGGAGGGCCTTCTTGGCGGTCTCGACCAGCGCGTTGAACGCGGCGGTGTCGTTGACGGCCAGCTCGGCGAGCATGCGACGGTCGACCTCGACACCCGCGGCCTTCAGGCCCTGGATGAAGCGGTTGTAGGTCAGGCCCTCGGCGCGGACCGCGGCGTTGATGCGCTGGATCCAGAGCCGGCGGAAGTCACCCTTGCGGGCGCGACGGTCCCGGTAGGCGTAGGTGAACGAGTGCGTCACCTGCTCCTTGGCCTTGCGGTACAGCCGCGAGCGCTGGCCGCGGTATCCGGCGGCGCGCTCGAGGGTCGTGCGGCGCTTCTTGTGGGCGTTGACCGCCCGCTTGACGCGTGCCACGTGAGTCTCCTTCTACGTCGGGGGCGGCGTTACTTGCCGAGAAGCTTCTTGACCTGGCGCACGTCGGCCCGCGCCACGTCCTGGTCCTGGGCGAGCCGGCGCGTGCGACGGCTCGACTTGTGCTCGAGGTAGTGCCGCGCGTTGGTCTGCTCGCGGCGCAGCTTGCCGCTGCCGGTGAGCTTGAACCGCTTCTTCGCACCGGAGTGCGTCTTGTTCTTCGGCATGTTCGTCCCTTGTCCCGGTACGCCGTCCGACGCACCTGTGTCCTACCCGGGTCGCTGTCCCGGGACGTCTTCGTCTGCGGGGCCGGTCACCCGGCCCTCCGCGCAGACCCTCGGCTCAGGCCGGGGCCTGGTCCCGCTCGTGCTTCTCGGCCCGCCTGGCTGCGCGCTCCTCGTCACGACGACGGCGCTGCTCGCTGCGTGCCTCCGCCTTCTTCCGGTGGGGGGCGATCACCATGGTCATGTTGCGGCCGTCCAGCCGGGGCGCCGACTCCACAGAGCCGAGCTCCGAGACGTCCTCCGCGAGGCGCTGCAGCAGCCGCATGCCCATCTCGGGGCGGGACTGCTCGCGACCGCGGAACATGATCATGACCTTGACCTTGTCGCCGCCCGTGAGGAAGCGCTCGACGTGACCCTTCTTGGTCTCGTAGTCGTGCGCGTCGATCTTGAGGCGGAAACGGATCTCCTTGAGCACCGTGTTTGCCTGGTTGCGCCGGGCGTCACGGGCCTTCATCGCGGACTCGTACTTGAACTTGCCGTAGTCCATGAGCTTGGCGACCGGTGGGCGCGCGTCCGGCGCGACCTCCACCAGGTCGAGGTCCGCCTCCTGCGCAAGGCGCAGGGCGTCCTCCACCCGGACCACGCCGACCTGCTCGCCGCTCGGGCCGACCAGCCTGACCTCCGGCACGCGGATCCGCTCGTTGATGCGGGGTTCGCTGATGCTGTGCTCCTCTACGTCGTCTGCCGTCGACCACCGCCCGACGAAGAAGGCCTCCGTCGTGCGGACGCACGCGGAGGCCTCGAGTGACGGACGGACGACAGCGCCGGGCGCCGCACCCGCCAGGACGGAATCCGAAGACCCCGTCCGACGTCGAACCCGGCCTCTTCGGCGCAGGTACCGCGTCCGAGACCCAGGTGGGAGGAAACTCCGCTTGCGTCCCAGGGCCTGAGCCCTGGTCGGTCGATCCACCAGGCTAGCACCTCCGGGCCGCGACGTCTGCGGAACCCCCAGGTGGTCCCGGCCACACGCCTCATGACTCGGGCAGGGACTCCTCGAGCTCGGCGATCCAGGCACGGGCGGTGCCGTCGGACGGGGCACGCCACTCCCCGCGCGGGGACAGGGCGCCGCCGGCCATGACCTTCGGCCCGTTGGGAAGCGCCGAGCGCTTGAACTGGCTGAAGCCGAAGAACCGCTGCAGGAAGACCAGCATCCAGCGGCGGATCTCCCGCGGCTCGTAGCCGTAGCGGGACTCCTCGGGGAAGCCGGGCGGCCACGTGCCGGCGTCCGGGTCGGCCCAGGCGTGGCGAGCCAGGAAGGCGATCTTGCTCGGCCGGAAGCCGTGACGCAGGACGTAGAACAGCGTGAAGTCGTGCAGCGAGTACGGGCCGATCGTGTCCTCGGTGCTCTGGACCTCCTCGTCCTCGCCCGCCGGGACCAGCTCGGGGGTGATCCTGGTGTCCAGCACCGACTGCAGGACGGACGCGGCGTGCTCGTCGACCTCGCCGGAGGAGATGACCCACCGGACCAGGTGCTGGATGAGGGTCTTGGGCACGCCGGTGTTGACGGCGTAGTGGGACATCTGGTCACCGACGCCGTAGGTGCACCAGCCGAGCGCCATCTCCGACAGGTCGCCGGTGCCCACGACGATGCCGCCGCGGTCGTTGGCGAGCCGGAAGAGATAGTCGGTGCGCAGGCCGGCCTGCACGTTCTCGAAGGTGACGTCGTAGACCGGCTCGCCGCCGGCGAACGGGTGACCGATGCGTTCGAGCAGCTCGCGCGCGGCCGGGCGGATGTCGATCTCCTCGAACGTCACGCCGAGGGCCTTGCCGAGGGCGTGGGCGTTGGCCCTGGTGTGCTCCGACGTCGCGAAGCCGGGGAGGGTGAAGCCGAGGATGTCGCCGCGGGGCCGGTCGAGCCGGTCCATCGCGCGGGCGGCGACGAGCAGCGCGTGGGTGGAGTCCAGGCCGCCGCTGACGCCGATGACGAGCTTGGGCTTCCCGATCGCGGCCATGCGCTGGGTGAGGGCGCTGACCTGGATGTTGAACGCCTCGTAGCAGTCCTGCGCCAGCCGGTCGGCGTCGTCCGGGACGAACGGGAAGCGGTCGACGTGGCGCCGCAGGCCGACGTCGGTGCGCGGGGCGTCGAGGTGGAAGCCGACCGTGCGGAAGGTGCCGATCCGGGCGGCGTGGGTGCGTCGGTTGTCGTCGAAGGTGCCCATACGCAGCCGCTCCTGGCGCAGCAGGTCGACGTCGACGTCGGCCACGGAGCGGCGCGCGCCGTCGGGGAAGCGCTCGGTCTCGGCGAGCAGGACGCCGTTCTCGTAGACCATCGTCTGGCCGTCCCAGGAGAGGTCGTTGCTCGACTCCCCCGTCCCGGCCGCGGAGTACAGGTAGGCGGCGAGGCAGCGGGAGGACGCCGAGCGGCACAGCAGGTGCCGGTCTTCGGCACGTCCGATGGTGATCGGGCTGCCCGAGAGGTTCGCGAGGACCGTCGCGCCGGCGAGGGACGCCTCCGCGCTGGGCGGTACCGGCACCCACATGTCCTCGCAGACCTCGACGTGGAGGACGAGGCCGGGGACGTCCTCGGCGGCGAAGAGCAGGTCGGGGCCGAACGGCACGCTGCGGCCGGCCACGGTGATCGTCTCCCCGCGCTGGTCGTCGCCCGGCGCGAAGTGCCGGCGCTCGTAGAACTCGCGGTAGGTGGGCAGGAGAGACTTGGGCGCGACACCGAGGATCTCGCCGCGATGGATGACGACGGCGGTGTTGTAGAGGCGGTTCCGGTGGCGCAGCGGGGCGCCGACCACGAGTACCGGCAACAGGTCCGCGGATGCGGCGGTGATCTCCGCGAGCGCGGCGTCGACGCCGTCGAGCACGGGGTCCTGGAGGAAGAGGTCGTCAATGCTGTAGCCGGTGAGGCACAGCTCGGGGAAGATCGCGACGGCGACGGCCTCGTCGTGGCAGGCGCGCGCCTCGGTCAGGACGGCCCGGACGTTGGCGGCGGGGTCCGCCACGGCGACCGGGACGGTGCACGCGGCGACGCGGACGAAGCCGTGGTCGTAGGCGGACAGGATGTTTCGCCCGGTCTCGGCGCTGGTCATGGGTCCGAGTCTGTCAGGTCGCCTCGACCCGTGTCGGGGCCAGCTCGAGGGAGTCGACCCGCTCGCGCAGCACGGGGTGCTCGCCGAGGGCGCGGGAGGCTCGGGCCATCGCGTCGTGGAGGGTGTCGGCATCGAGACCGGCGCGGACCGCGAGGCGTACCCGCAGCTCGGCGCGCTCACCAGGCTCGAGGCGGACACCGACCAGCTCGGTGATGCCGCGCAGGGCCTCGACGGCGAGGTCCGGCAGCTCCGGATCCGCCCAGGACGGCGTCCACGGCTGCTGCCGTGCGACGGCCCAGACCGCCGGTCGCGGGACCAGGACGGTGACGTCGTTGCCGGGGTCGAGCACCAGCAGCGAGTCGGCGTCCTGCACGGCCGAGAGGGCCGCGCGTACGCCCTCGACCGGTACGGGCCGTGCGGCGGCGTCCCAGGTGGCGAGGGTCTGGACGCACGAGAAGACGGGTACGGCGGCGCGCCCGTCGGGGGTCCGGACGGACACGAGCGAGGCGGAGGCCATGGCGTCGCCGGACCGGTCGCCGGTGCGGAATTTCTCGGCCGCGTGCGCCCGGACGTGGCCGTCGGGGTCGGTGCCGGGGTGCTCGTGGGCCACGACCGGGACGATGACGCGCGTCGAACGCAGCGCGTCGACGACGGCCACCACCTGCTCCGGCCACGGCTTCGCCAGCGCTTCGGCCATCTCGGGCCGGACCGCGCCGTCGTCGCCCGCGAACGGGTGCGACGTGAGGTTCCGACCGGCCCATGGCCGGCCGGCGGAGTCGGTCCCGGTCACCGGCCGGCGACCTCGAGCGCCTCGGGGAGGGTGAAGGCACCCGCGTACAGGGCCTTGCCGATGATGGCTCCCTCGACGCCGGCGGGCGTGAGCTCGCGCAGCGCCTCGACGTCGTGCAGGTTGGCGACGCCGCCGGAGGCGACGACGGGGGCATCGGTGCGTTCACACACCTGGCGCAGGAGGTCGACGTTGGGCCCGCGGAGCGTGCCGTCCTTGGTGACGTCGGTGACGACGTAGCGGGCGCAACCGTCGCCGTCGAGCCGGGCCAGCACCTCCCAGAGGTCGCCGCCCTCGCGAGTCCAGCCGCGGGCGGCGAGCGTGGTGCCGCGCACGTCCAGGCCGACGGCGATGCGCTCGCCGTGGCGGCCGATCGCCCGCGCGGTCCAGGCGGGGTCCTCCAGCGCGGCGGTGCCGAGGTTGACGCGGGTGGCGCCGGACTCGAGTGCCCGCTCGAGGGAGGCGTCGTCGCGGATGCCGCCGGAGAGCTCGACGGAGGCACCGAGGGTGCCGAGCTCGCCGACCATCCGGGCGAGGAGCTCGTGGTTCGAGCCGCGCCCGAACGCGGCGTCGAGGTCGACCAGGTGGATCCACCGGGCCCCCTGCTCGACCCAGGCGGCGGCGGCTTCGGCCGGGTCGCCGTAGGCGGTCTCGGAGCCGGCCGCGCCCTGGAACAGGCGGACGGCCTGCCCGTCGACGACGTCCACGGCTGGGAGGAGCTGGAGCGGCGGGTTCACGCGGGGCCTTTCGTGTGTCTCGGACCGTGAGCTAGAGCGCGGTGACCCAGTTGCGCAGCAGCTGCGCCCCCGCGTCACCGGACTTCTCGGGGTGGAACTGGGTGGCGGCGAGGACGCCGTTCTCGACGGCGGCGACGAAGGGGCTGCCGTGCTCGGCCCAGGTCACCAGGGGCGGCGTGAGGGCCGGGTCTCCGGCCATCGCGGCGGCGGGGTCGGAGCGCACCGCGTAGGAGTGGACGAAGTAGAACCGCTCGTCCTCGATGCCGTCGAAGAGGACCGTGCCGGCCGGCGGCTCGACCGTGGACCAGCCCATGTGGGGCACGACGGGCGCGTCGAGCCGGACCACGTCGCCGGGCCACTGGTCGAGGCCGGGGACCGGGGCGTCGGCGTTGTTCTCGATGCCGGCCGTGAACATCACCTGCAGACCCACGCAGATGCCCAGCACCGGCCGGCCTCCGGCGAGCCGGCGCTCGACGAGCATGTCGCCCCGGACGGACCGCAGTCCGGACATGACGGCGGCGAAGGCGCCGACGCCGGGGACGACCAGCCCGTCGGCGGCCAGGACGGCGTCCGGGTCCGCGGTGAGCTCGACGTTCGCACCGACGCGTTCGAGGGCGCGGACGGCGCTGCGGACGTTCCCGGAGCCGTAGTCGAGGACGACGACGTTCGTGGTGCTCATGACTTCCTCCGGCGCAGGCCGCGGCCGAAGAGCCGGGCGGCCTTCCATCGCGGGAGCGTGCCGGACCGCTGATGGCCCTTGACCTGCTCGGGACGGGTGCGGCCGAGGATGAGCTCCTCGACCACCTCGTCCGCCGAGGCGAGGATGAGACCGGCGGGGACGTCCTCCTCCGGCTGCCCGCCGGCGTACCGGCGGGCGCTGAGGTGGCCGGACAGCCCGGTCTCGATGCCGACGTCGGTGGCGAGGTCGCCGACCACGAGGACGACGCCGGCGCGGGTGAGCCGAGACAGGTTCGCGGCGAGCTCCTCGGCGGCGGGCGGGAAGCCGCCGTCCTCGCCACCGACGAGCTCGGAGATGTCCCACTCGTCGCTGTCCGGCTTCTTCTCCGGCACGATCTCCAGGGCGGCGACGGCGCCGGAGGACGAGGGCACGACGTCGACGTCGATCCCGGCGATCGCGCAGAGCCCGGCGAGGGCAGGGGCCGACGCGACCGGGGTGAGGACCAGCGCGAGGCGCCCGACGGGGGCGGTCACGTCATCGGCGCCAGCGGGGTCCTGCCGTGCGGAGGGCGGCACCTCTCCGGGGACCGGCTCCGGCACCTCGGGCGCACCGTCGAGGGCGTGCAGCATCCGCTCGACGTCCTCCTCCGTCAGGGGCGCGTCCTCGGGTCGATCCCGTGCGTCGTCGGGGGTGCTCACCGTGCCGCGCCTCCGGTGCTCACAGCGCTCCCTTGGTGGACGGGACGCCCTCGACCCGGGGGTCGGGCGCGACGGCGGTGCGCAGGGCGCGGGCGAGCGCCTTGAACTGCGCCTCGGCGATGTGGTGCGGGTCGCGGCCGTCGAGGACCCGCACGTGCAGGCAGATCGCCGCGTGGTGGGCGATCGACTCGAGGACGTGGCGGGTGAGCGACCCGGTGAAGTGGCCGCCGATCAGGTGGTACTCCTGCCCGGCGGGCTCGCCGGAGTGCACCAGGTACGGGCGGCCGGAGACGTCGACGACGGCCTGGGCGAGTGCCTCGTCCAGCGGGACGAGGGCGTCACCGAAGCGACCGATCCCCCGCTTGTCCCCGAGTGCCTCGCGCAGCGCCTGGCCGAGGCAGATGGCCACGTCCTCCACGGTGTGGTGGACGTCGATGTGGGTGTCACCGGTGGCTCGGACCGTGAGGTCGATCAGGCTGTGCTTGCCGAGCGCGGTGAGCATGTGGTCGTAGAAGGGCACCGTCGTGGAGATCTCGGTGCGTCCGGTCCCGTCCAGGTCGAGCTCGACCACGACGTCGGACTCCGACGTCGTGCGCGCCACGCGTGCGGTCCTGCCAGTGCTCACGAGCCCAGCACCTCCTCCAGGGCTGCCTTGAACGCAGCCGTCTCCTCGGGCGTCCCGACGGACGCCCGCAGCCAGCCGGCGGGGCCGACCTCGCGAACCAGAACCCCGCGTTCCAGCAGACCATTCCACACCTGGTCACGGTGCGGGAAAACCCCGAACAGGACGAAGTTGGCGTCCGAGTCCGCCACGCGCAGACCGCGGTCTCGCAGCCAGGTGACCAGACCGTCGCGCTCCTCGCGCAGGGACGCCACCTGCTGCATGAGCTCCTCACGGTGCCGCAGGGCGGCGAGGGCTGCGGCCTGGGTGACGGCGGAGAGGTGATACGGGAGCCGCACGATCCGGAGGTGGTCGATCAGCGCAGGGGCGGCGGCGAGGTAGCCCAGGCGCAGACCGGCCATGCCGAAGGCCTTGGACATGGTGCGGGCGACGGCGAGGTGCGGGTGGCGCTCGAGGAGCGTCAGGGCGCTGGGTGTGCCGTCGCGGCGGAACTCGCCGTACGCCTCGTCGACGACGACGACGGCGGCCGTGGGCGCGCCGTCGGGACCGATGGGTCCGCCGTCACGGGCGGCGTCGGCGATGGACTCGACCGTCTCGAGCGGGAGCGCGGTGCCGGTCGGGTTGTTGGGGCTGGCGAGGAGGATGACGGAGGGGCGGTGGGCTGCGATCTGGTCGAGGGCGTGCGTGACGTCGAGGGTGAAGTCCTCTTCGCGCCGGCCGGTGATCCACTCGGTGATCGTGTCGCGGGCGTACTCGGGATACATCGAGTAGGTGGGAGCGAACGACAGGGCGGCGCGGCCCGGGCCGCCGTAGGCCTGGAGGAGGTGCAGCATCACCTCGTTGGAGCCGTTGGCCGCCCAGATCTCGCCTGCGCTCAGCGTCACCCCGGACTCGACGCGCAGGTACTCGGCGAGCTCGGCGCGCAGCTCGGCGAAGTCGCGGTCCGGGTACCGGTTGAGGCCGCCGGCTGCCTTGGCCACGGCGTCGGCGATGTCCTCGACCACTGCCTGCGACGGCGGGTACGGGTTCTCGTTCACGTTCAGCAGCACCGGCACGTCGAGCTGGGGAGCGCCGTAGGGTTCCAGGCCCTCGAGGCCGGAGCGAAGCGGCAGACGGGCGCCGGCCGTCCGACGGCGTGCTGCTGGGGTGATCACTCCCAGAAGTCTAGGCGGGACGCGCCTGCGGTCCTGCTGCGTCTCGTGAGGGACACCTCACGCCGGCCTGCGGCCGACCGCGAATACGCGCCGGAAGGGCAGAGGGACGCCCATGGACGTGCGCGGGTAGGCGTCCTGGAGCGCTTGGCCGTACCGAGCGAGGAAGGCCGCCTCCCGATCTGCGTCCAGCTTGCCGAGGAGCGGACGTAGGCCCGTGCCGCGAACCCATTCGAGCACCGCGTTCTCCAGCCGGTTGTCCGGGTCGAGGAGATGGACGTAGGTGGTCTCCCAGGCGTCGATCTCCTCGGCCCCGGCGGCGTGCAGGGCGGCGGCGTAGCCGGCCGGGTCCTCGACGCCGGTCTTGCCGAGGAGCAGGGGCAGCAGCTCGGGGCCCTCGGGGAGGTCGGCGACGAGGTCCCGCATCAGGGCATGGCTGGGCTCGTCGGCATTGCCTGGGACCTGCATGGCGAACCACCCGCCCGGGGCGAGAGAGGAGATCCAGCGCGGCAGCAGCTCGAGGTGGCCCGGTATCCACTGCAGGACGGCGTTGGTGATGATGACGTCCGGGGCGGAGGGAGGCTCCCATGTGGTGATGTCGGCCTCGACCCACTGGATCCGGGAAGACGTCGACGCCTGACGTGCCCTCGCGAGCATGTCGGGCGAGGAATCCACCCCGACGACTCGGGCGCCCGGCCACCGAGCAGCGAGCGGGCGCGTCGAGGCACCGGAGCCGCATCCGAGGTCGACGACGAGCCGGGGATCCGCCGCCTCGACCCGATGGAGCAGGTCGCCGATCGGTCGCGCGCGGAAGTCACCGAATCGTTCGTATGCGTGGGCGTCCCACATCTCCGGTGGCGTCCTCCGCGTCGTCACGAGATCTCTCGACGTCAAGGTACCGCGTCCGGCGAGCCGCTGGTCGAGGACCTGAGGCCGGCTGAGATCGTCCGTCGTCGGGCTCCGCCGCCTGGCGTTCGCGGCACGGTGTCGACGCGGCCTGGTGGCGGTGCGGTGGAGGTGTACCGGTGCCCGGTGGGGGTGGTGGTCGTGACGGTATGCCGTCCGCCACCGCCGCCCACGGTGTCGTCCGTGTCGTCCGTGGCGTTCGTGTCGTTCCACTCCTTCGCGCTGGGGGTTTGTCGCCAGCCCGGGGCTTGTTTGGTGTGGTTGCACGCCTCGCACAGTCCCTGCCCACCGGTCGCGGTGGTCTGCCCGTCCTCGGCGGCGGGGATCACGTGGTCCGCGTGCCGGATCGGGGCGTCGCAGTACGGCATCCGGCAGGTGCCCTGATCCCGCAGGGTCAAGAACTCGGCCAGCCCGGCCGGGAAGAACCGCTGCCGGGACGTCATCGCGACCAGCTCCCCGCCCGGGGTCGCGTACAGGCGCCGGATCCATGCCCCGACCCCCTCGCGCAAGGACTGCCCGACCAGCGCCCGGGCCACCCGCGCAGGAATGACCTGCCCGGCCACCCCCTCGGCGGACAGCACCGCAGCCTCCTCATCCACCCCACCCAGCAACGCCGCATCGGAGAGCATCACACTCACCGCCACCGGCACCGCCGGCGGACCCGGCACCACCGGACCCGGGCCGGCACCGGGCGGGACGCCCGCCTCCGTCGTGGCGTTCGTGTCGTTCGTCGTCGGGTCGCTGGTGGCGGTCAGGCGGGTGGTCAGCAGGTCGGCCATGAGCTGGGCCTTGGTACGCGGGTCACCCCCACCGCGCAGGCGCTGCGCGTCCCGGGTCAAGGTCGCATACGCGCCCACCCCCTGGGCCAGGGGCAGCAACGCGGTCAGGTAACACATCCCCGCCCCCTCCGGCGCCGGCGCCGGCCGCAGCGACACGCGCCGCTCCGCGACCGCCCGCTCCGCACGCTCGACCATGCTCCGCGGATCCCGCTCGATCGCGGCCCGCCGCGCCCGGGCCACCAGCTCACGGGTCCCCACCCCGGCCAGCTTCCCCGCCTCCGCGCACACCGCCGCGTCGACCTGACCCCGATGGGCCGGGCCCAACGCTGCGGTCTCCCTGACCAGCAGCCCCGCCTTGTACTCGCTCAACGTCCCGTCCCGCAGCCGGGCCGCGGTATGTGGCAGCTGCGTGACCAGCTCCCGCGCCAACCCCAACAACTGCCGTCCCCGATGCGGGGACTCCCGCCGCGCCAACGCGACCTCCGCGGCCACCCCCCGACCCCGACGCCGCGCCGGGACCCCCGCGATGCGTTCCTCCTCCCGCCGCGCCGCCTCCAGACCCAGGGCCGCATCCGCCTGCACCGCGCAGATCGCGCCCTTCAACGCCTCCAACTCCCCCAGCAGCCCCACCAGATCCCCCGGCTCACCCGGCACCCGCCCCCTAGCCAGGGACTCCCGGAACGACCGCACCCCCTCCGCCCACACCACCGACCCCCCGCCCGCAACAGGCACAGCAGCCGCGGCGGCGGTCCCGGTGCGAAGCGTCGTCGTCATGCTTCAAACACTAGTTCGACACCCTGACATCGCCGACCCCCGCTCCACCACCTGTGGAGACCGCGGCAAGAACACCCACCTGTGAACACACGTGGCACGCGGCAGGCACCGACCCGAGACTCCCGGGGCGCCGAACCGGAGGCCCGCATCGAGGCTGCCGGTGAGCCGCTGACACGCCTAGGTCGCTGAAGTCATGCGCAGGAGCGTCCGCAGTGCATCCAGCTCGACCTACACCATGCCCAGGCGAACGACGGTCACCCCGCCGATCCAGCGTTCCTGTGCCGGTTCGCCTTGAAACGCGCCTTCTTCTGACGGTTCCCGCACGTGTTCATGTCGCACCACTTGCGGGTACGACTCTGGCTGGTGTCGAAGAACGCCGCCTGACAGGTCGGTGAGGCGCACAACGCCAGCCGCCCGTCCCGCTCGCCCGCGATGATGCTGATCGCGTCGGCGGCGATCACGCTCAGCGCGTCCTCCACACCGGACGCTGGGCCGAGCCGCCAGGCACGACGTCGATCAGGCGTCAGGACAGCCGCGGCCCGGCCCTGCCTGCTGCAGTCGTTGATCACGTCCACAGCCTCCGTCGGGAGGGCCTCGTCGACCGCGGCCGCCGTCGCGGCCGCGTGAATGGCCTCCCGGAGCTCCCGTGCGCGTTCGAGCTGAGTCTCGGTGCAGGAGCCCACGGCCAGGCCGTTGACCGCCAGCCAGTCGGCGAGTCGCTGCGGCGTCGGGATGCGCTCCACCGAGTCACCCTGACGCTCGGTGAGCGTCGCCGTGAAGCTGGTGGCCAGCACACTGCCGAGGCGAAAGTCCGGGAACCCGTCAGGCATGGAACCACCTTAGCCGGTTGCCCGCTGCTCGACTGCGTGCTAGAACCGTCTTAGCCGGTTCGCAACACGCAGCCGCTCCCGAACCAGCCAGGAGACCCCATGCCCCGTCCCACCAGCGACGTGCACCCCCTCGACATCCACGCGCCCGAGACCGACCTCGCCGACCTCCGCGCCAGGCTGGCCGCCGCGCGGCTGCCCGAGGCCGAGACGGTCACCGGCGCCCCGCCCGGCCCGGGCCGATGGGACCAGGGGGTCCCTCTCGCGGACCTCGTGGACGTCGTGGCGTACTGGCGCACCGAGTACGACTGGCGTGCCTTCGAGGCGCGCCTCAACGCCGTCGGCCAGTTCCGCACGACGGTCGACGGTCTGGACATCCACTTCCTGCACCGGCGGTCCGCACGTGCCGACGCCACTCCCCTGGTCCTGACGCACGGCTGGCCCGGCAGCGTCGCCGAGTTCGTCGACATCGTGGACGAGCTGGCAGATCCGCAGGATGCCGACGCACCCGCGTTCCACGTCGTGGCCCCGTCGCTCCCGGGATTCGCCTACAGCGGCAAACCTGCCAGCACCGGGTGGGGCGTGGAGAGGATCGCCGCCGCGTGGGTCGAGCTGATGGGCCGGCTCGGATACCCCACGTTCCTGGCCCACGGCGGTGACTGGGGAGGGGTCATCACCACGGTCCTCGGCGGCAGGTTCCCGGCGCACGTCCTCGGCATCCACACGACGGTCGCGCAGGCACCGGCCGGACTGACCACGGACGGACTGACGGCGGCGGAGCGTGCATGGACCGAGCAGACCCGCGACTTCTGGCAGCACCGCTCGGCCTACGCGAAGCAGCAGGCGACCGGACCGCAGACCATCGGTTACTCGCTCGTCGACTCGCCGGTCGGGCTCCTCGCCTGGATCCTCGACAAGTTCGCCGAGTGGACCGATACCGACGACAGTCCGTTCGAGACGATCTCCCGAGACCGCATCCTCGACAACGTGACGCTGTACTGGTTGACCCGGTCCGGGGCGTCGTCGGCGCGGATCTACTACGAGAGCCACGGCGGCATCAACGTGCTCGACCCCGGGCTCCGGGTCGACGTCCCGTCAGCGATCACGAACTACCCCCGCGACATCGAGAAGTATCCGCGCCCCTGGGCGCAGGAGCGGTTCCGCCAGATCGTCCGATGGGCGACGCCGGACGGCGGCGGACACTTCCCCTCGCTGGAGCTTCCCGAGTACTTCGTCCGTGACCTGCGAGACGGTCTCGCGGCCGTGCTGGAGGCGACCAGGTGAGACACGACTGTGCGACCCTTTGAACTGTGCGCGCTCTGCTGAACCTCATCTGGCTCGTCTTCGGCGGGTTCTGGCTCGCACTCGGCTACATCGCCTTCGGGATCCTCGCGTGCGTCTTCATCATCACGATCCCGTTCGGCGTCGCGTCGTTCCGCATGGCCGGCTACGCGCTCTGGCCGTTCGGCAGGACCGTCGTCCGCAGGCCGACCGCCGGTACCGGCTCGGCCGTCGCCAACGTCATCTGGTTCGTCGTCGCCGGGGTGTGGCTGGCGATCGAGCACGTGGTCACCGCTGCGGCGCAGGCGATCACCATCATCGGCATCCCGCTGGCGGTCGCGAACCTCAAGATGATCCCGGTGACGGTCTTCCCGTTCGGCAAGCAGGTCGTGCCGTCCGACGCGATCCCGCACGGCATGCAGCCCGCGCACTCCGTCGATCTGCGCCCCTGAGCACGCCTGTGGATCACCGCCGCCCCACGTCGCACCCCCGTGAGAGCGTGTGAGGAATGAGCAGCGACCTGACCGTCGTCGGCACCGAGGCCTCCCTCCGCGACCGCGCCGAGGAGGCGCTGCGCGCCCTGGTCGGCGACGACGACGCGCGCCTGCGCGACGACCAGTGGACCGCCGTCGAGGCGCTCGTGGCCGGGCAGCGCCGGGCTCTCGTCGTCGAACGCACCGGCTGGGGGAAGTCCGCGGTCTACTTCGTCGCGACGGCGCTCCTTCGCTCCGGTGCGGCCGGCCGCGCGCCGGCGGGCCCGACGGTCATCATCAGCCCGCTGCTGGCCCTCATGCGGGACCAGATCGCGGCGGCCGCGCGTGCCGGGATCCGCGCCGTCACGATCAACTCGGCCAACGTCTCCGAGTGGGAGGAGGTGCACGCCGCCATCGCCGCCGGCGAGGTGGACGTGCTGCTCTGCTCCCCCGAGCGACTCAACAACCCGGGCTTCCGGGACGAGGTGCTCCCCCGGCTCGCCGCGAGCGCCGGCCTGGTCGTGGTCGACGAGGCGCACTGCATCTCGGACTGGGGCCATGACTTCCGGCCCGACTATCGCCGCATCCGGACGCTGCTCGCCGACCTGCCCGAGGGCATCCCCGTCCTGGCGACGACGGCGACCGCCAACACACGGGTCAGCGCCGACGTCGCGGAGCAGCTTGGCGTCGGGCGGACCGCGAACCCGGACGGTGTGCTCGTCCTGCGCGGCTCCCTCGACCGGCCCTCGCTCCACCTCGCGGTCCTTCCCCTGGCGGACCAGGCCACCCGGGTCGCGTGGCTGGGCCAGCAGCTTCCCCGCTGGGACGGCTCGGGCATCGTCTACACCCTGACCGTCGCCGCGGCCGAGGCGGTCGCCGAGCAGCTGCGCGGAGCCGGCCACGAGGTCGCGGCCTACACCGGCCAGACGGATCCCGCCGAGCGCGAGCGACTGGAGGCCGACCTCAAGGAGAACCGCGTCAAGGCACTCGTTGCCACGTCCGCGCTGGGCATGGGCTTCGACAAGCCGGACCTGGCCTTCGTGGTGCATCTCGGCGCTCCGTCCTCACCCATCGCCTACTACCAGCAGGTCGGCCGCGCCGGCCGCGGGGTGGACCGGGCGGACGTCGTGCTGCTCCCCGGCCCCGAGGACGAGGACATCTGGGCCTACTTCGGCTCGCTCGGCTTCCCGCCCGAGCCGTCGGTGCGCGAGACGCTCGCGGCACTGGCCGACGGCGGGACGATGTCGACGGCGAAGCTCGAGACCCACGTGGACCTGCGGCGGAACCGCCTCGAGACGATGCTCAAGGTCCTCGACGTGGACGGTGCCGTCCACCGCGTCCGCGGCGGGTGGGAGGCGACCGGCGAGCCGTGGAGCTACGACCGGGAGCGGTACGAGCGGGTGGCGCGGGCGCGGGTCGCCGAGCAGCAGGCGATGCTGCGCTACGTCGCCCTCGAGGAGTCCGGCTGCCGGATGGCGTACCTGCGCACCCAGCTCGACGACCCCGAGCTCGACGACGGGTGGCGGTGCGGCCGCTGCGACCTGTGCGGCGGGACGGATCTCGAGCAGGCCGTGGACGACTCCACCGTGAGTACGGTGCGCCAGGCCCTGGACCGACCCGGCGTGGAGATCACGCCGCGGCGGCAGTGGCCGACCGGGCTGGACGCGGTCGGCCTGGACCTGCGCGGCAAGATCCCCGAGGAGGAGCGCGCCGAGCCGGGCCGCGCCGTCGCCCGCCTGGACGGGCTCGGCTGGTCCGTCCCGCTCCGAGAGCTGTTCGCCGCAGGCGGCACGGACGGCGAGCTGCCCGTGGTGCTGCGCCGGCCCGTCGAGCAGGTGCTCCGGGAGTGGTCCGGTGACCTCGCGGCCGGCACCGACAACACAGCTCCGGTCGACGGGGTGGTCATGGTCGCGTCCGCGACGCGGCCGCAGCTCGTCGAGCACCTCGCACGCGGGTTGGCGCACATCCTCCAGGCGCCGCTCGTCGGCGCCGTGGCCCCGGACCCGGACCGGCCACCCGGCCGTCACGACGTGAACTCGGCCCAGCGACTCGCCGCCGTGCACCGGCGGCTCGGCCTGGAGCTGTCCGACGCCGCACTCGCCGGTCTCCCGGGACGCGCGGTCGTCCTCGTGGACGACTTCACCGACTCAGGCTGGACGCTCGCCGTCGCCGCCCGCGCGCTGCGCCTCGCCGGTGCCGCACGGGTCCACCCGTTCGTCCTCGCCCAGCGCTGACCACGCTCCGCGGCGTGCCCCGCGGACCTCAGAGCGACTTCGCGAAGTGGTGCGAGGAGATGCGATACCGCTCCCGCAGGTAGAACCGGTGGGCGCCGTGCCGCTGGACGCCGGAGTCGAGCTCGACGGCGGAGCAGCCGGCCGCGCGGGCGCGTGACTCGAGCTCGTGCAGCAGCGCCGCCCCGACGCCGGCGGATCGGCGTCGATCCGTCGTGACGAGGTCGTCGACGTAGAGCTTCCGGATGACGCTGGTGGTATCCATGACGCGCCAGCCGGCCAGGCCGAGGCATGCGTCGCCGTCGAACGCGGCGAGGAACCGCAACCCCTGAGGGCCTCCCGCAGCCAGGACCTGCTCGAGCAGCTCCGCCGTCAGGT
Source organism: Georgenia alba (assembly GCF_042665525.1). Classification (NCBI taxonomy): domain Bacteria; kingdom Bacillati; phylum Actinomycetota; class Actinomycetes; order Allobogoriellales; family Allobogoriellaceae; genus Georgenia; species Georgenia alba. The sequence goes on along the minus strand of NZ_JBHTCQ010000001.1, from coordinate 2,091,283 downwards.
GGGGCCGCAGCTCTTGCAGCACCGGCAGCGCCTGCACCCATCGCGGGTCACCCGCCGCGAGATCAACCAGCTCGAGCCCGGCCGCCATGTCTCCTCCTGTCTCCGGCTCCGGCACGACCGTACCGGCGAGGAGCCTCAGGATCCCCGCAGTCTCAGGAGGCGGCGAGGTCCTCGCGGCGGGCCGGCACGGGACCAGGATCCAGATGGAACGTGGCGGCGAAACGCTCCAGGAGCCGCGCGTCGCCGGCCGTCACGGTCACGACCTCGGCGTCGATCGCCTCGGTCGGCGTCAGCTCGCCCGAGATGACCTGACGCAGCCCCGGCCCGGTCACGATGACCAGGTCGGCCCGGGCCGCGGACCCCGGCGTCACGGTCAGCTCCTCGCCCTGCACGCTCGCCGTCAGGACGACGTCGCCCACGTGCACCTCGTACACCGCGTCCGGCAGCTCGGCCGCCACCCCGGGGACGAACGCCGTGCGCAGCGCCATCGTCATCGAGTCGGGTGTGACCACGTCGTCCTGGGTCGGCTCTCCCATCGCCTTGAACCCCCAGCGCCCCAGGGCCAGGACGACGTCCTCCAGCCCGCGTCCGAAGTCGGTGAGCTCGTAGACGATGCCCGCCCGCGCCGTCGGAAGCGGTGCCCGGCGGACCACGCCGCTCGCCTGCAGCTCCTTGAGCCGCGCCGCGAGGATGTTCGTCGGGATCTTCTCCAGACCACGCTGGAGGTCGGAGTAGCGGCGCGGCCCGACGAGCAGGTCGCGAACGATGAGGAGCGCCCATCGCTCACCGACCAGCTCGAGGGCCGTGCCGACTCCGCAGTACTGCCCGTAGCTCCGTCCCGCCATGACGTCGCCTAGGCGGTGGCCCCCTCCTGTTCGGCCGCGAACGCCTCCGGTCCCTTCTCGGCCGCGACCGGGTCCATGTAGAGCGGGGCGAAGAGGTTGCCGTCCGGGTCCTCGAACGTGCGCCCGTACATGAAGCCGTAGTCCTGCACGTCCCGCGGCTCGGTGCCGCCGGCCGCGAGCGCCTTCTCCACGAGGGCGTCGACGTCCTCCCGGCTCTCCCGGCTGAGCGCCACCTCGACCTGCAGGCTCGTCCTCGGGTCCGAGATCGGCTTGTCCGTGAAGGTCGCGAGGTACTCCCGCTTGAGGATCATCAGGTAGACGTCGTCGTCGATGACGACGCAGGCGGCGTTGTCGTCGGTGAAGTTCGGGTTGATCTCCCAGCCGAGCGCCGAGTAGAAGGCCTTGGCCCGCTCGAGATCGGTGGTGGGCAGGTTCACGAAGATCTTGGTGCTCATGGACTCTCCCTCGAGTTGGGGCCCGCCGAGCCGCGGGCACAGGGAGATACTTGCGAAAGACAAGTGCACTTGTCAATAGCAAGTGCAGCCCTAGTTCTTGCTCAGGTCGTCACCCGGCTGATCCGCACCAGGCGGACCGTCTCACCGATGTCGTGCGGCAGCGGGCGCGGATCGCCCAGCGCGGGCAGGTCCAGGACGCGGGCGACGAACCTCGACCGCCAGGGATGCAGCCGCCGGTACGTCTCCAGCAGCTCACGTCCGGCGGACGCGTCGAGCACCTCGGCGAGGGCCAGAACGCCCCGCGCGCGTCCCCACCAGAGCCGGACCCGCGGGTCGACGCGGACGTTGCGGAACCACTGCGCCCGCTCGCCGTAACCGCTCACCACGACGACGGCGTCCGGCTCGGCCACGAGGACCTCGAGCACCACGTGCCGCGGCAGCCCGGACCTCCGTCCACGATGCTCGACCATGACGGCCGTGTCCCCGAGCAGCGCACCCAGGCCCGCCCGGAACAGGGCGATCGGCGCGCGCGCCAGCGGCCGGGGGATGCGTCGCATCAGAAGCGTGCCCGGACCGCCTCGCCGTGGGCCGGCAGGTCCTCGGAGGTCGCCAGGGTCGTGAGCGGGTCCGCGAGCTCCTTCAGCGCAGCCTCGCCGTACTCGATCACCTGGACGCCGCGGATGTAGGCCATGACGTTCAGGCCGCTGGCGAACCGCGCCGTCCCGCCGGTGGGCAGGACGTGGTTGGACCCGGCCAGGTAGTCCCCGAGCGGCACCGGTGAGTAGGGGCCCACGAAGACCGCGCCCGCGTTGCGGACCCGGCCGGCGACACCCGCTGCGTCGGCGGTCTGGATCTCGAGGTGCTCGGCACCGTAGGCGTCCGCCACCGCAACGCCGTGGTCGAGGTCGGCGACCAGCAGCGTCCCGGACTGCGGCCCGGTCAGTGCCGTCCGCACACGCTCCGCGTGCCGGGTCCGCGGCACACGCCGCGCGAGCTCGGAGTCGACGGCGTCGGCGAGCGACGGCGAGTCGGTGATGAGCACCGACGCGGCCGCCGGGTCGTGCTCGGCCTGCGACATGAGGTCGACGGCGACGTGCGCCGGGTCGGCCGTGTCGTCCGCGAGGACCGCGATCTCCGTGGTCCCGGCCTCGGCGTCGATGCCCACCGTCCCCATCACGGCGCGCTTGGCGGCGGCGACGTAGACGTTTCCCGGTCCGGTGACGACGTCGACCGGTTCGCAGAGCACGTCACCGGAGCCGCCGGCCGCCTCGAGGTCCGCGCGGTCGACGTCGCTCTCGACGCGGGCGCCGTGGGCGAGCATGGCGACCGCCTGGGCTCCCCCGGCCGCATACACCTCCTCGATGCCGAGCATGGCGCACGCGGCGAGGATCACCGGGTGCGGGCAGCCGTCGTGCTCGCGCTGCGGCGGCGAGGCGACCACCAGCTCCTCGACCCCCGCGACCTGGGCGGCCACGGCGTTCATGAGCACGCTGGAGGGGTAGACGGCCAGGCCTCCCGGGGCGTACAGACCGACCCTCCGGACCGGTACCCACCGCTGCCGCACGACACCGCCGGGCACGACCTCGGTGACGCGTTCGGTCGGCAGCTGCGCCGTGTGCCCGGAACGCAGATGTGCCACCGACAGCTCGAGCGCCGCACGCAGATCGGGCGCGAGCTCCCGGAGCGCGGCGGTGAGTGCCTCCCGCGGGACTCGCACGTGCTCGGGCCGGACCCCGTCGAAGCGCTCGGCGAGGTCACGCAGCGCCCCGGCCCCGCGTGCCCGCACGTCATGGATGACGGGCAGGACGCTCTGCAGCGCCTGCTCGACGTCGAGCGCGGCCCGCGGGAGCAGAGCCGTGAGCTCGGCCGTGGTCAGGGTTCGGCCCCGCAGGTCCGTGCGCGTGAGCATGGCCCTCAGTCTAGGTCCGGGCCCGGTGGACCGTCCGGAGGAGACCGATCTCGGCGACGTTCTTCATCAGCTCGGCGTGCGCCCAGGCGATCGTCGTCGCGAACGGTCGCTCGTCCGGCCAGGGGAACGTCGAGGGGCGGCTCAGTGCGGCGTCGTCGAGGTCCGCGAGGATCTCGCGCCACTGCTCGGCGAGCGCGGTCAGCTGAGCCCGGACACCGTCCGCCGACCCCGGGTAGCGGACCCCGGTGCGGCCGGGAGGCTCCTCACCGCGTGCCCGGGCGACCGTCTCGGACCACCACCAGGCGATGTGCCAGCAGACCCAGCCGATGGTCACCGCCGGGACGGGGTCGGGCTCCTCGTCCGCCCAGTCGGCCACCCAGCCGTCGTCCGTCGGCCGCACCGTCCACGCACCGGGCGCCGGCTCCCAGGTGCACATCTCGTCCGTCAGGGCGGGCAGGTGGTACTGGGCGAGGGACCACACCATGTCGAACTGCCAGGTGAGGGCCTCGCGGGCGGGCGCGACGTCGGTCATCCGTCACCTCTACCGGCTCGGAGTACCGCCCGGCAACGGCATTCCTGGGAGGATCGGGGCATGAGTGACGACGTGCCGACCATCCCCACCGAGGGCTCGATCCGGCTCGGGCAGTTCCTCAAGCTGGCGGACCTGGCCGACGACGGCTCGCAGGCCCGGGCGCTCATCACCGACGGCGAGGTGACGGTCGACGGCGAGGTCGAGACCCGCCGCGGTCGCCAGCTGGTGACCGGGTCTGTGGTCGAGGTCGACCTGCCGTCCGGACGGCGACGGGCTCGCGTGGGCTGATCGCCGCCGGCGACCGGCTCAGCCCACCAGGCAGCTGGGCCCGAGGAGCGCCTTGAGATCGCCGTACAGCGCCGGCGTGGGCTGGACGCGCAGCGTGTCGGCCAGCCGCATGACGGTGGCGCGGCCCGGCTTGGTCAGGTGCAGCCGCACCTCCGCCGGTCCCGGGTGGTTGGCGAGGATCCCGCGCAGCTGCTCGACCACCGGGCCGGTGCACCGGTTCTCCGGCAGCGTGACCGCCACCGGCCCGTTCTCGACGTCGGAGACGTCCGGGAGCGTCATCTCCTGCGCGTAGATGGTCGGCACCTCGTCCCGCCGGTTGAGGCGGCCGCGCACCGTGACAATCGTGTCCTCGGCCAGCGCCGTGGAGACGGTCGTGTAGGTCTGCGGGAAGAACAGCACCTCGATCGAGCCGGAGAGGTCCTCGACCGTCGCGATGGCCCAGGGGTTGCCGTTCTTGGTCATCTTGCGCTGCAGGGACGTGATCAGCCCGGCGATGTGCACGTTTGCGCCGTCGGCCACGGCCCCGTCCTCCAGCAGCGTCGCCACCTGGGTGTCGGCGACCCGGTCCAGGACGTGCTCGAGCCCGGCGAGGGGATGGTCGGAGACGTACAGCCCGAGCATCTGGCGCTCGAAGGCGAGCTTCTGCTTCTTGTCCCACTCCGGCAGGTCGGGGATCTCGACGGCGAAGCCGCCGCCGGGCGCCGCCCCTGTGCCGTCCGTGAGTCCGGCGAACAGGTCGAACTGACCCACGGCCTCGTTGCGCTTGACGTCCACGACGGCGTCGATCGCCTCCTCGTGGCGCGCGAGCAGCGCCCGTCGCCGGTGGCCGAGGGAGTCGAAGGCACCGGCCTTGATGAGCGACTCGACCGTGCGCTTGTTGCACACGACGGCCGGCACCTTGTCCAGGAAGTCCGTGAACGAGGTGAACTCGCCCTTCTCCTGGCGGGTCTCGACGATCGCGCCCACCACGTTGGCGCCCACGTTACGGATGGCTGCCAGGCCGAAGCGGATGTCCGTGCCGACGGGCGTGAAGTCCGCCGCCGAGGTATTGACGTCCGGCGGCAGGACGGTGATGTCCATGTGCCGGCACTCGGCCAGGTAGAGCGCGAGACGGTCCTTGTTGTCCTGCGTCGAGGTGAGCAGGGCGGCCATGTACTCGGTCGGGTAGTTGGCCTTGAGGTAGGCGGTCCAGTAGGAGACCACCCCGTACGCCGCCGAGTGGGCCTTGTTGAAGGCGTAGTCGGAGAACGGCAGCAGGATGTCCCACAGGGTCTTGACCGCGTCCTTGGAGTAGCCGCGATCGAGCATGCCGGACTCGAAGCCGACGTACTGCTTGTCCAGCTCCGCCTTCTTCTTCTTGCCCATGGCGCGGCGCAGCAGATCCGCCTGCCCCAGCGAGAACCCGGCGAGCTTCTGCGCGATCGCCATGACCTGCTCCTGGTAGACGATCAGGCCGTAGGTCGTGCCGAGGATCTCCTCCAGAGGCTCGGCCAGCTCCGGGTGGATCGGGGTGATCTGCTGCTGGCCGTTCTTGCGCAGCGCGTAGTTGGTGTGGGAGTTCGCCCCCATCGGACCGGGCCGGTACAGGGCACCGACGGCGGAGATGTCCTCGAAGTTGTCCGGCTTCATCTGGCGCAGCAGCGTGCGCATGCCACCGCCGTCGAGCTGGAAGACGCCGAGCGTGTCGCCGCGCGAGAGCAGCTCATAGGTCTTCCGGTCCTCGAGTCCCAGGTTCTCGAGGTCGACCTGCTCCTTGCCGTTGCGCTCCATGTTCCGCAGCGCGTCGCCGATCACGGTGAGGTTCCGCAGCCCCAGGAAGTCCATCTTCAGCAGCCCGAGGCCCTCGGCGGTCGGGTAGTCGAACTGCGTGATGATGGCGCCGTCCTGCGGCCGGCGCATGATCGGGATGATGTCGATGAGCGGCGCCGAGGACATGATGACGGCGCAGGCGTGCACGCCCCACTGCCGCTTCAGGCCCTCCAGGCCCTTGGCCAGCTCGACAACCTTCTGCGCGTCCGGGTCGGCGGCGTGGAGCTGGCGGAACTCCTCCGCCTCGGCGTACCGCTTGTCCTCGCGGTCGAACATGCCCTTGACGGTGATGTCCTTGCCCATGACGGTGGGCGGCATCGCCTTGGACAGCTTCTCCCCCATGGCGAAGGGGTAGCCGAGCACCCGGGAGGAGTCCTTGAGGGCCTGCTTGGCCTTGATCGTGCCGTAGGTGACCACCTGCGCGACGCGGTCGTCGCCGTACTTGTTCGTGACGTACTCGAGCACCTCACCGCGCCGACGCTCGTCGAAGTCGACGTCGAAGTCGGGCATCGAGACGCGGTCGGGATTGAGGAACCGCTCGAAGATCAGCCCGTGCGCGAGGGGGTTGAGGTCGGTGATGCGCATCGCGTACGCGACCATCGAGCCGGCGCCGGAACCGCGGCCGGGCCCGACGCGGATGCCGCGCTCCTTGGCCCAGTTGATGAAGTCCGCGACGACGAGGAAGTAGCCCGGGAACCCCATCTGGGTGATTACGCCGACCTCGTAGTCCGCCTGCTTGCGCACCTCGTCGGGGATGGCCTCGCCGAAGCGGTAGTGCAGGCCCTTCTCGACCTCCTTGACGAACCAGGAGTGCTCGTCCTCACCCGGCGGCACCTCGAACCGGGGCATGTAGTTGGCGCCGTCGGCGGCCGTGGTGAACTGCACGTCGCACTGCTCCGCGACGAGCAGCGTGTTGTCGCACGCCTCCGGGTGGTCCCGGAAGAGCTCGCGCATCTCGGCCGCCGAGCGCACGTAGTACGTGTCACCGGTGAGCTTGAACCGGTTCGGATCGGCGAGGGTGGAGCCGGAGTTGATGCACAGCAGTGCGTCGTGGGTGCTGGTGTCCTCGGCCGTCACGTAGTGGGAGTCGTTGGTGGCCAGCAGCGGGGCGCCGATGTGCTCGGCGAGCCGCAGCAGGTCCGGGGTGACCCGGGTCTCCAGGTCGAGCCCGTGCTGCATGAGCTCGACGTAGTAGTTCTCCTTGCCGAAGATGTCCTGGAACTCGCCGGCGGCGCGCACCGCCTCGTCCCACTGGCGCAGCCGCAGACGCGTCTGGATCTCTCCCGAGGGGCAGCCCGTGGTCGCGATGAGGCCGTTGCCGTAGGTGCTCAGCAGCTCGCGGTCCATCCGCGGCGCCTTGCCCATCTGACCCTCGAGCGAGGCGAGGGAGGCCATGCGGAACAGGTTGTGCATGCCCTCCGTCGACTTCGACAGCAGCGTCATGTGCGTGTAGGAGCCGCGGGCCGAGACGTCGTCCTCGGCCTGGTGCTCCTCGCCCCAGCGCACGCGCGTCTTGTCGTGCCTCGATGTGCCGGGTGTCAGGTACGCCTCGACGCCGATGATGGGTTTGACGCCCGCGTCGCGTGCCGACTTCCAGAAGTCGAAGGCGCCGAACATGTAGCCGTGGTCGGTCATGGCGATGGCCTTCTGACCAAGCCGGTTCACCTCGGCGAACAGCGGGTCCAGCTTGGCCGCGCCGTCGAGCATCGAGTACTCGGTGTGGACGTGGAGGTGGACGAAGTCTTCAGATCCCCCGGCAGCCATGCGGGGGATTCTAGGTGCCGGGTACGACGTCGGAGCGCACCGTCCGGGGCGTGGCGCCCGGTCCCGGCGTGTCGGGTCGGGACACGCCGAGCGTGCGTCAGGCGGTGAGGGTCCGCGCCATGTCCTGGTGCCAGATGCCGGCGTCCAGGTACCGACGGCCGCTGACCACCTCGTAGCCCAGGCGGCGGTAGAACTCCATGGCGGACTCCTGCGCCGCCAGCACCACGCGGACGCGCAGGCGGCCCTCGCCGTCCGGCACGGCGTGCCGTTCGAGTGCGACCCGCTCGATCGCCGCCACGAGCTGCGCGCCGATGCCGCGTCCGCGGACGCGGGCGCGGACCGCGAGGCGTCCCAGGTGCACCTCGCCGGCGTGGTCCGGGTCGCTCAGGAGCCGGCCGGTGCCGATGGCCCTGCCCTCCTCGTCGACCGCGAGCACGTGACTGGTCGTCGCTGCGGTGTCGAGCGCGTCGATCTCCTCCTCGACCGGGACGTGCTGCTCGTCGACGAAGACCTCGGTGCGCACCTCCCACGCCTGCTCGAGCTGCCGTCGGTCCGTCACGGTCAGGACCGTGACCTGGTCCGCCGCACGCCCTGCACTCATCGGGTTCCCTCCCGCATGTGTCGGAGGGCCTCCGCGAGGTCCTCCGGGTACTCGCTGCTGATCTGGGTCCACTGCCCGGTGACCGGATGGTCGAAGCCCAGCCGCACGGCGTGCAGCCACTGACGGGTCAGACCAAGCCGCTCGGCCAGCCGGGGGTCGGCCCCGTAGGTGACGTCGCCGACGCAGGGGTGCCGCACGGCCGCCATGTGCACCCGGATCTGGTGCGTCCGCCCGGTCTCGAGGTGGATCTGGAGCAACGACGCGCCGGCCATGGCCTCGAGGGTCTCGTAGTGCGTGACGGACTCCTTGCCGCCGGCGACGACGGCCATCTTGTACGAAGCGGTGGGGTGGCGGCCGATCGGGGCGTCGACCGTGCCGGCCGAGGGGTCTGGATGCCCCTGGACGAGGGCGTGGTAGACCTTCTCGACCGTGCGCTCCTTGAACGCGCGCTTCAGGACCGTGTAGGCGACCTCGGACTTCGCGACGGCCATGAGACCGGACGTGCCGACGTCGAGCCGGTGGACCACGCCCTGGCGCTCGGCCGCCCCCGAGGTGGCGATCCGGTGACCGGCCGCCGCGAGTGCCCCGACGACCGTCGGGCCGTCCCATCCGGGCGACGGGTGGGCGGCGACGCCGACCGGCTTGTCGACGACCACCACGTCGTCGTCCGCATAGGCGATCCTCATCCCCTCCACGGCGACGGGTTCCGCCGCGGCCGGTGCCGCGACGTCGGGCAGCGTCACCTCGAGCCACCCGCCGGCGGTCAGCCGGTCCGACTTGCCGAGGCTCCGGCCGTCGAGGCGGACCCCGCCCTCGGCCGCGAGCTCCGCCGCCCGCGTGCGGGACAACCCGAGCAGCCGTGCGAGGGCGGCGTCCACCCGCTCGCCGACCAGTCCGTCCGGGACCGGCATGGCGCGCACCTCAGGCATGGGCCCCCGCCGGGCGAGTGTCGCCGGGCTCGGTGTCGCCGGGCTCGGTGTCGTCAGCCTGGGTGACGTCGGGCTGGGTGCCGTCGGGGTGGATCTCGCCGGGCACGGCGTCATCGGGCTCGGCGCTGTCTGCCGGGGCCTCGGTCTCGCCGCTCTCGCCCGGCTCAGGCTCGGTCGCCTCGGACTCGTCCTGCTGCGGCTCGGTGGCGCGTGTGCCGTCGACCTCGCGGCCGCCGAGCGCCAGCAGCGCGATGAGGATCGCCGCCGCGACGATGGCGATGTCCGCGACGTTGCCGACGAACCAGCCGTTGTAGTTGATGAAGTCGACGACGTGGCCCACCGCGAAGCCGGGGTCGCGGAAGAGCCGGTCGTACAGGTTGCCCAGACAGCCGCCGAGCAGCAGGCCGAGAGCCACCGCCCAGGTGGTGGAGCCGAGCTTCCGCGCCACCCGCAGCACGGCGACGGCGACCACGACCATGACGATCGTGAACACCCACGTCATCCCGGTCGCGATGGAGAAGGCCGCGCCCGGGTTGTGCACGAGCTGGAACCCCAGGAGATCACCGAGGATGGGGACGACCCGGTCCTCGGACAGCCTGGCCTCGGCGACGAACTTCGTCACCTGGTCGACCGCCGCGATGACGACCGTCAGGCCGAGGAGCAGCACCAGCAGACGGCGGCGGGTGCGCGGCTCGACGGTGACCGGCGCGGCCTCCGCCTCGGCCGACGTCCCGGCGGCGCGACGGCGCAGGTCGCGCCGCCGCAGCGGCGGCGTGGAGGGCTCGGTGCTCATCGCCGATGATTCTCGCACGACGGCGACGAGCGCGAGCGAGGGACGAGCGGAGTGCGAGGAGCCGGCGACATCGGGCACGACGGCGACGAGCCCGAGCGAGGGACGAGCGGAGTGCGAGGAGCCGGCGGTACCTGTCACCCGGGAACGACTGCGGGCGGCGACCCGTGGTCGCCGCCCGCAGTCGTGTCTGGTGCGTGGCTCAGATGCCCTCGGCCTTCGGGGCGCCGGACTCGACGTTCTGCAGCAGCGACTCGAGGTAGCTCTTCAGGCGCGTGCGGTAGTCACGCTCGAAGGTCCGCAGCTCGTCGATCTTCCGCTCCAGCAGGGAACGCTCCTGCTCCAGCTGGGTGAGCGTGCGGTTGTGCTGGTCCTCGGCCTCCTTGATGATCCGCTCGCCCTCGGCCTGGGCCTCGGACACCAGCCGCTCGCTCTCCGCCTTGCCGTTGGAGACGTACTCGTCGTGGAGGCGCTGGGCCAGCGCGAGCATGCCCGCCGCCGACTCCGGCGCCGGGCCCGACTCGCCCCCTGCCGGGGCGGGCTGCTCCTCGGCCGCCGCGGCCGGCGGCGCCGAGGTGACCATGGCGGCGGCCGCCGGTGCCTCCTCCGCCGGTGCTGCCGTCTCTTCGGGCTCCGCAGCGACGTCCGGCGACGCGGGGCCGGGGCTGCCGGTCAGCTCGGCGATCCGCGCCTCGGCGGCCTCGAGCTTGGCCTTGAGCTCCTCGTTCTCGCCGCCCACCACGCGGAGGGTGTTGACGACCTCGTCGAGGAAGTCGTCGACCTCGTCCTGGTCGTATCCCTCGCGGAACTTGGTCGGCTGGAACTTCTTGTTGAGGACGTCGTCTGCCGTGAGCAGCGCCATCTCGTCACCTCTGGAGTCGTCTCGGTTGGTACATGAGCCCGCGTCAGCCGCTGCTCACCGGAGCAACCGTAGCGGACGGCCGGGTGTCAGCCTCGACAGTAGCCGCCGTGCGGGACCGCACGAAATGTGCATCGCCGTGGGCGCTTCTGTCCAGTCCCCTCGGGCGGCGGCGGACCTGGACCTCAGCCCACCGGTCCGGTCAGCAGCCCGTACAGCAGCGGCAGGATCCATGCCTGGAGGAAGATCAGCGCGAGGAAGAGCACGAGGAAGCTCAGGTCGAGCTGGATCTGCCCCAGGGGCAGCGGCTTGATCCACCGACGTAGGAACCGCAGGGGTGGGTCGGTCAGCCCGTAGATGGCGTTGGCCAGCACGAGCACCACGCCGCGCGGACGCCACGTGCGGGCGAAGACCTGGATCCAGTCGAACACCAGGCGGACGAGCAGGACATAGATGTAGATCTGGACCAGCAGCGACAGCAGCGTGAAGACGAGATCCAAGGAAGTCAGCTCGGCGAGAAGAAGCGGCCTGGCACAGCCTCGTCAGAGGCACGCCCGTTGACCTCGACGGTCGCGGGCGAGAGCAGGAAGACGCGGTTGGTCACGCGCTCCATGGTGCCATGAAGACCGAAGACCAGGCCCGCCGAGAAGTCGACCATGCGCTTGGCGTCCGGTTCGCTCATGCCGGTGAGGTTCATGATGACCGGCGTCCCGTCACGGAAGGCCTCGCCGATGACGCGTGCCTCGTTGTAGCTGGACGGGTGCACCGTGACGATCCGGCGCAGGTCCTCGTGGGAGATCCGGTCCTCCACATGACGCGCGGCGGCCGGCGAGATCGGGGTGACCTCGGCACGGTGCTCGCGCTCGTCACGCCGGCTGGAGCGCTCCGGCTCGGTCTCCTCGTAGGTCTCCGGCGCGGCCCCCTCGTAGTACTCGTCCTCCGGCTCTGCCAGGGAGAGGTACTCCATCATCTTGCGCATCGTGCTCGCCATCGCTGCTCCTCGTCTCTCGCGCCGTGCGGTGGCCCGCGTCCGGACCGATCCGCACGGCCGTGGCCTGCTGCCTTGACCGACGCTAGACCAGCGCCCGGACGGTGCTCGGGTTCTCTACCGGCGTGTCGCCCGGCGCGTCAGCGTGCCCGCACGATTCACCTCAGCGTGCCCGCACGACGCCGGCGAAGCGCCCGGTCGCCGGCACCCCCTCCCGCCCGGCGCGTCGATGGGAGTAGTAGCGCTGATCCTCGAGCGTGCACACGCCGGCGTCGAGGACGCCGCCCGCCCCGAGCTCGGCGAGCCGGCCACGCACGCCACCAGGCAGGTCGAGCGACGGCGTCCCCCACGACGTCCACGCAGCCGTCCCCGGCACCCGGCCCCCGACGTCGTCCCGCATCTGTGCCGGCACCTCGTAGCAGCACCCGCAGATGCTCGGGCCGAGCACCGCGGTGACCCGGCCGGGCTCGACGTCGAGCCGGGCCATGGCCGCGAAGGTCGCCTCGAGGACGCCGGCGACCAGCCCGGCCCGCCCCACGTGCACCGCACCGACCACGCCGGAGGGCTCCGCGAGCAGCACGGGCACGCAGTCGGCCACCAGGACGCCGAGACCGACGCCGGAACCCGGGACGGCGACCAGCGCGTCACACTCCGGCTCGTGCTCGGTGGCCGCCCCCTCGACCACGTGCACGTCGCCACCGTGGACCTGGCGCATCCACACCACCGGCGCGCCCAGGTCCGCCGCCACCCGTGCCCGGTTGGTCCGGACCGCGCCGTCGTCGTCCCCCACTCGCGACCCGAGGTTCAGCCCGCCCGCCCCGTCCGAAGCGGCGTACGGGCCCGTCGAGACGCCGCCGGCGCGTGCGGTGAACCCACCGCGCGCACCGGGCAGCGCCGCGGCAGCGAATCCCGGAATCACTTGAGGAAGTCGGGAATGTCCAGATCCTCGTCGCGGCGCGAGCGCCGGGAGTCCTCCTCGAAGACGTGGGGCACCTCGTAGGACCGGCGCCGCTCGTCCTGGTGCTCACCCTGGACCGAGCCGTTGCTGCCGACCGGGACCGGCTCGGGTGCCGGCGCCGGCGGCGTCGGCTCCGCGGCCGGTGCAACCGGGGCGCCCGTACCGGCGCCCGGGTCCACGGTGTCCGCGGACGGTGCGGACACCACGGCCGGGGTCGTCGCAGAGGCCTCGCGCGGCGGCGCGACCTGGCCGGCCGGGCGCCGACCGATGGTCGCCTGCGAGCCCGCAGGCCCCTCGCCCTCGTCGAACCCGGCCGCGATGACCGTGACCCGGACCTCGTCGCCGAGCGCGTCGTCGATGACCGCACCGAAGATGATGTTGGCCTCGGGGTGCGCGGCCTCCTGGACGAGCCGCGCGGCCTCGTGGATCTCGAAGAGCCCGAGGTCCGACCCGCCCTGGATGGACAGCAGCACGCCGTGCGCGCCGTCGATGCTGGCCTCGAGCAGCGGCGAGGAGATCGCCAGCTCGGAGGCCTGGACGGCCCGGTCCTCGCCCCGGGCCGAGCCGATGCCCATGAGGGCGGACCCGGCTCCCTGCATGACGGACTTGACGTCCGCGAAGTCCAGGTTGATCAGGCCCGGCGTGGTGATGAGGTCCGTGATGCCCTGGACACCCGAGAGCAGCACCTGGTCCGCGGACTTGAACGCGTCCAGGACGGAGACGGCGCGGTCGGAGATCGACAGCAGCCGGTCGTTCGGGATGACGATCAGCGTGTCGACCTCGTTGCGCAGCGCCTCGATGCCGGACTCCGCCTGCACCCCGCGGCGCCGCCCCTCGAAGGTGAACGGCCGGGTCACCACACCGATGGTCAGCGCACCGAGGGAGCGCGCGATGCGCGCCACCACCGGAGCGCCGCCGGTGCCGGTGCCGCCGCCCTCGCCCGCGGTCACGAAGACCATGTCGGCGCCGCGGAGCACCTCCTCGATCTCCTCCGCGTGGTCCTCGGCGGCCTTCTTGCCCACCTCCGGATCCGCGCCCGCCCCGAGCCCCCGCGTGAGGTCCCGGCCGACGTCGAGCTTGACGTCGGCGTCGCTCATGAGCAGGGCCTGTGCGTCGGTGTTGATGGCGATGAACTCCACGCCCTTCAACCCGACCTCGATCATGCGGTTCACGGCGTTCACGCCGCCGCCGCCGATTCCGACCACCTTGATGACCGCCAGGTAGTTCTGCGGTGCCGCCACGTCGGTCCCTCTCGTCGTCCTGCGGGAGCCCAACCCTCAACCTCTACCTCAGGGTTAGACTTATGTCATTTTCTGCCACCCGTGACGCTAGGTCGCCGTCGGGAGCCGAGCAACGACCGGCGATGGTGTGTCGCGCGTGTCGCCCGACGTCCTCACCCGGAGGTGGTCGGCGAGCGTGGGACGGAGACGTCGTAGACGCCCGCGTCCTGCCTGAGGAGCACGCGCAGGACCTCGGCCTTGAGCGCGCTCTCCTCCGTGCTCCCCCACCGCACGGTCGCCCCGTTCCCGAGGTGGAGAGTGACCTGCTCCGGCGACGTCGCACCCGCCCGGTCCACCCGCTCCAGGATGTCGTCGGGCACCGCGCCGAGCACCGTGAGCACGGCGTCCAGCGCGGGCCCGGTCTCGCCGCTGTCGCCCAGCGGCACGGTCACGCGCGGCAGCGTGGGCGGCGGCTGACGCCGGTCGCCGAGCTGGATGCCGTCGTCGTCCACGAGGACCCAACCGCCGCCGTCCGCCTGGGCGACGGCGACCGGCACCCGGGCCACGACGTTCACCGCGAGGCCGTTCGGCCAGACCCGGGAGACCTGCACGTCCTCGACGGCGTCGATCTCGCGCACCCGGTCGGCGACCGCGGCCGTGTCGACGCGCAGCAGCGGCGTCCCGACCTCCGGCTCGACGGCGGACCGGACCGTGGCGCCGTCGACGAGCGGGGTCAGCCCGGCGACCTCGACCCGGTCCTCGTCGAGCGCGAGCAGCGGCGAGAGCAGCAGCACCCAGGCGACGACCACGAGGAGCACCAGGATGCCGAGCCCCGCACCGACGCGGCGCAGGAGCAGCCGCCGCGCGGCAGCCGTCCGCTCGGCCTGTCGCGCCGCGAGACCCGTGCTGACGGTCGGCACCTCACGGCGCGCCGGCCGCGGCGCACGCCGCGGCCGCTCGGCCTCCGCCTCGACGACCTCCTCGCGGCGCCGCTCCGGCTCCGGTGACCGAGGCGCCGACGAGCGGCGTCGCGGCGCGGCGGGCGGCCTCATGCCCGCTCCTCCCGACCGCGCAGCCGCTCGAGGATCACCGGCCCGAGCTCGGTGACGTCACCGGCGCCGACCGTGAGCACGAGGTCCCCGGGGCGCGCCAGGTCCGCGACGGCACGTGCCGCCTCGAGCCGGTCCGGCACGTAGCGGCCGGCACCGGTCATCGCGTGGGTGACGAGCGAACCGTCCACCCCGGGCACGGGGTCCTCCCGGGCGGCGTACACGTCGGTGACGACCACCTCGTCGGCACCGCCCAGCGCCGCGCCGAACCGCTCGGCGAAGGCTTGCGTCCGCGAGTACAGGTGGGGCTGGAACAGCACGAGCACCCGGCCGACGCCGGCCTGCTCGCGCGCTGCGGCGAGAGTCGCCTCGACCTCGGTCGGGTGATGGGCGTAGTCGTCGACCACCCGCACGCCGGCGGCATCGCCCCGGTGCTCGAAACGCCGTCCGGTCCCGGTGAAGGTCTCCAGACCCCGGGCCATGGCGTCGGAGTCGACGCCGAGCTCCAGACCGGCCGCCCAGGCCGCGGCCGCGTTGAGCAGCATGTGCCGGCCGCCCACCCGCAGGGTCAGGTCGGCCTCGAGCGCGTCCCCGGCACCGTGGCGGAGCAGTCGGCCGGCCGCGGCCGATCCACCGCCGGTGGGCACGACCTCCACGTGTGCCTCGACGCCGTCCGGCGCGGTCCGCGTGGCGCCGTAGGTGACCACCCGGGTGCCGGAGGACTGCGCGTGCCGCGCCAGGGTGAGCGACCCCTCGTCGTCGGCACCGGCCACGAGGAGGCCGCCCGGCACGATGCGGGCGACGAAGTCCTCGAAGGACCGGCGGAAGGCCTCCTCGGTGCCGTGCTGGTCGAGGTGGTCCGGCTCGACGTTGGTGACCACCGCGACGCGGGGGGTGTAGGCGAGGAACGACTTGTCGGACTCGTCGGCCTCCGCGACGAAGGCGGGTCCGTGCCCGAGGTGGGCGCCGGTGCCGTGCGCGAGCACGGTGCCACCGATGGCGTACGAGGGGTCCTGGCCCGCGGCGTCCAGGGCGACGGCGAGCATCGCCGAGGTCGAGGTCTTCCCGTGCGCCCCCGCCACGGCCACGAAGTCGCGCCCTTGCGCCGCGCGCACGAGCGCCTCGGAACGGTGCAGCACACGCAGCCGGCGCCGGCGTGCCTCGACGAGCTCGGGGTTCGATTCGCGCACGGCGGTGGAGACGACGAGGTTGCCCTCGCTCGGCACGTGCGAGGCGTCATGACCGACCCATGTGGTCACGCCGACGGTGCGGAGATGGGCCAGCACCGGTGAGTCGCGCTGGTCGGAGCCGGAGACCTCGTGCCCGCGTGCCGCCAGGAGCTCGGCGACGGCCGACATGCCGGCGCCCCCGACGCCCACGAGGTGGAAACGCTCAGCCACGCCCGACCCCCGCGGCGCCTCGGGCCGCCTCGCGCACGAGATCGGCGAGGCGGGCCGCGCCGTCCGTGGCTCCTGCCCGTGCAGCCGCGTCGCCGCGACGGCGCAGCTCGCCGGCGTCGGCGAGGAGGCCCGCCACCTCGCGGCTCACGTAGGCGGCGTCGAGGTGGCCGTCCTCGACCAGCACGCCGCCGCCCGCGGCGACGACGTCGGCGGCGTTGAGCCGCTGCTCGCCGTTGCCGATGGGCAGCGGCACGTACACGGCCGGCAGCCCGAGCGCCGCGAGCTCCGCGACCGTGCCGGCACCGGAGCGGCACAGCACGAGGTCCGAGCAGGCGTAGGCGTCCTCCATCGCGGAGAGGTAGTCCAGCACGTGGTAGTGCTCGGTCACCTCGGGTGCGCCGTCGGCGGCGGACCGGACGGCGGTGCGCACCGCCTCGTCCTTCCCGCGCCCGGTCAGGTGCAGCACCTGTGCCCCGGCCTGCACCAGCGCCGTCGCCGCGGCGGCGGCGGCGGTGTTGAGACGCTGGGCGCCCAGGGAGCCGCCGGTGACGAGCAGGGTGGGCCGTCGCGGGTCGAGCCCGAGCCGGTCCGCGGCGGCGTCGCGCCGCCGCTGGGCCCCCTCCGGCGTCGTCCGGTCCGCGACCAGGGCGCCGATGGGTGCCCGCAGTGGCAGGCCGGTGACCTCGGTGCGGCCGCGGGCGGCGGCCAGCGGCGTGGAGGCGAAGGTGAGGGCAACGACCGCGGCCCAGCGGGCACCGACACGGTTCGCCAGCCCGGGGCGGGCGTTCTGCTCGTGCACCACCACCGGGATCCCGCGCCGGCGCGCGGCCAGGTAGGCGGGAGTGGCGACGTAGCCGCCGAATCCGACGACGACCTGCGCCCCGGTCTCGGTGAGGGCACGGTCCGCCGTGGTGACCGCGCCGCGCAGGCGCGCGGGCAGCCGCAGCAGGTCGAGGGAGGGCCGCCGCGGCAGCGGGACCCGGTGGACCACCCGCATCGGGAAGCCGGCCTCGGGCACCAGGGTGTGCTCGAGCCCCTCGGCGGTCCCGAGCACGGTGACGTCCGCCCCCTCCTCACGCAGGGCGGCGGCCGTGGCGAGGAGGGGGTTGACGTGCCCCGCGGTCCCCCCACCCGCCAGCAGCGCGCGCAGCGGCTCAGCCACGACGGGCGGGAACGTCGCGGGACCGGCGGCCGACGACGGCCAGCGACCGGCTCACCACCGCCCGGCGGGTGGCGAGAGCCTTCGCGGCCCCGGGCTCGGTACGGGCGAAGGACAGGATGATGCCCAGGGCCAGGAGCGTGGACACCATGGCGGAGCCGCCCGCCGAGACGAGCGGGAGGGGCACGCCGATGACGGGCAGGAGCCCCACGACGACGCCGATGTTGACCAGCGCCTGAGCGAGGATCCAGGAGGCGATGGTGGCCGTGGCGATCTGGACGAACGGGTCGCGGTGACGGCGCACGACGCGCAGCATGCCGACGGCGAGGCTGCCGAACAGCGCGAGCACGAGCAGCGTGCCGAGCAGGCCCAGCTCCTCGCCGATGATCGCGAAGATGAAGTCGTTGTGGGCCTCCGGCAGGTAGGACCACTTCTCGCGCGAGGCGCCGAGCCCGACGCCGCTGACCCCTCCGGTCCCGAGCGCCCACTGGCCGTGCTGGCTCTGGAAGCCTGCCCCGGAGGGGTCCGCCTCGGTCAGGCCGAGGAAGGACATCACGCGCGTCATGCGGGACGGGGACTGCACGACGAGGAAGGCCGCCGCGCCGGCACCCAGGACGCCGGCCGCGGCGAACCACCGCATCGGGAGTCCCGCGACGAAGTAGGCCCCGCACACGAGGGCCACCAGGACGACCGCGGTACCCATGTCGTGCCCGGCGAGCACGAGGCCGAGCGCCATCACCGAGCCGACGCCGCCGGGCACCAGCACGTGCCGGAAGTCCTTCAGCAGCCGGCCCTTCCGGGACAGCACCAGGCCCAGCCACAGCGCCAGGCCGACCTTGAGGAACTCGGACGGCTGGACGGACTGGTTCAACCCCGGGATGTGGATCCAGTTCGTGTTGCCGTTCTCGGCCAGGCCGAGGGGCGTGAAGATGAGGAGCTGGAGGAAGACCGCGCCGAGGAACGCCGGCCACGCCAGGGCCTTGTACCACTCGACCTTGATGCGGCTCGCTAGCCAGGCCACGGGGAGCCCGATCATGACGAACATGCCCTGGTGGAGGATCGAGGCGTACGGGCTCTGCCCGTTCTGGAGCGCATTGATCGTCGAGGCGGAGAAGACCATGACCACTCCGAGCGCGAGCAGCAGCGCCGCCGAACCGGCCACCAGGTAGAAGCTCAGCGCCGGGTTCTCGCGCTTCGCGGTCTTGGTCCCCGCGGTCTTGGTCCCCGCCGTCTTCGTGCCGGCCGTCTTCGTCGTCGTGTTCTTGGCGGGTGCCCGGTCGGCGCCTCGGGTCGTGTTGCGCGGGCCGCGGGGGGCGGCGGGCCGCCGTCCCCCCGAACGCCGTGACGTCTCCAGCGTGGTCATCGGCTCCCTCCGGGCAGAGCGCGCGCCGCGCGGGCGAAGGCCTCGCCGCGCTCGGCGTAGTTGCGGAACTGGTCCATCGAGGCGCTGGCGGGCGCCATGAGCACGGTGTCGCCCGGTCGGGCGAGCCGCGCCGCCTCGGCGACCGCCCGCGTCATCACATCCCCATCCTCGCCAGGGAGTGCCTCGATGACCGGGACGTCGCCCGCGTGTCGCCCGAGCGCCCCGAGCAAGGGCTCGCGGTCGACGCCGATGAGGACGACGGCGCGGAGCCGGTCCCGGTGCGCCGCGACGAGCTCGTCGAAGGTGGCGCCCTTGGCCAGCCCGCCCGCGATCCACACGACGGTGCCGGGTGCGTAGCCGGCGAGCGAGGCCGCGGCGGCGTGGGTGTTGGTGGCCTTGGAGTCGTTGACGTAGCGCACGCCGTCGATCTCGGCGACCTGCTCGATCCGGTGCGCTCCGGGGGCGTAGTCCCGCAGCCCCTGCCGCACGTGCTGCGGGGCGATGCCGTGCGCCCGCGCCAGGGCGGCGGCTGCCAGCGCGTCCGCCACGAGGTGCTCGGGCACGTCGGTCCCGCCGGGGGCGAGATGGGCGAGGTCGGCGGTCGTGGCCAGCTCGACGGCACTGGTCCGACGCTGCTCGAGGCTCGGTCCGAACGCCCGGTCGCAGAGGTACTCCTCGACCACGCCCAGCTGGCCCACGGCCGGCGTGCCCAGCGTCGTCCCGACCGCCCGGCAGCCCTCGACGACGTCGGCCTCCTCGACCATCTGCCGGGTGAGCGGGTCGGCCTCGTTGTAGACGCACGCCAGCCGCGTACGCGCGTACACGCGGGCCTTGTCCGCCCGGTACGCGGCGAAGGAGCCGTGCCAGTCCAGGTGGTCCGGTGCGATGTTCAGGCAGGCGCTGGCCTCGGGGCTCACCGAGAAGGTGCTGTGCAGCTGGAAGCTGGACAGCTCGACCGCGAGGACGTCCACGCCGCCCGCGGCCGCCGCCCGGACGGCCGGGGTCCCGACGTTGCCGACGGCGGGCGCGCGCTCGCCGGCGGCGGTGAGCATCGACGCGAGCATCTGCACCGTGGTGGTCTTGCCGTTGGTGCCGGTCAGGGTGAGCCACGGCGCCCGGCTGCCGTCCGGGCGGCGGGCCTGGACCCGCCAGGCGAGCTCCACCTCGCTCCAGACCGGGATCCCCTCGGCCACGGCCCGGGTGTGCAGCGGTGCCGCGGCGGGCACCCCGGGCGAGACGACGAGGAGATCGGGCCGGTCCTTCAGCACGGTCTCGGCGAGCTCGGCGGGGTCGGCGACGGCGGTGAGCGGGGTCCCGGCCGGGACCTCACCGCTTCCGCGTGCCGTCTCGAGGGCTTCCTCGTGCGCGTCGAAGCCGGCGAGGTGCGCGAGGGAGATGGTCCCGAGCACGTCGAGCGCGGCTCGCCCGGAGGTGCCCAGGCCGACGACGGCGACCCGGGCGCCGTCCAGCGCGTCGGTCCCGGACGCTCCCGGCACCGTCACGAGGGCGTCACCGAGACCCACTCGGCGTAGAAGATGCCGAGGCCGAGCGCGACGCACAGGGCGGCGATGATCCAGAACCGCACGACGATCGTCACCTCGTTCCAGCCCTTGAGCTCGAAGTGGTGGTGCAGCGGCGCCATGCGGAACACCCGTTTGCCGGTCATCTTGAAGAAGCCGATCTGGATGACGTCGCTCATGACGATGATGACGAACAGGCCGCCGAGGATGACGGTGAGGAACTCGGTCCGGGTGAGGATCGACAGCCCGGCCAGTGCCCCGCCGAGGGCGAGCGCGCCGGTGTCACCCATGAAGATCTGCGCCGGCGAGGTGTTCCACCACAGGAAGCCGAAGCACGCGCCCACGATGGCCGCGGTGACGATCGCGAGGTCGCGCGGGTCACGGACCTCGTAGCACCCGGGCCCCGGGTCCACGAGGTACTGGCACGACTGGTTGGACTGCCAGATCGTGATGACGGTGTAGGCGGCGAAGACGAACATCGAGGCACCGGTGGCGAGACCGTCCAGCCCGTCGGTGAGGTTGACGGCGTTGGTCCAGGCGGTGATGAGGAAGTTCGCCCAGAGCACGAACAGGATCAGCCCGAGCACCGGGCCGGCGAAGGCCAGGTCGATGGCGGTGTCCCGGATGAAGGAGATCTGGGTGGAGGCGGGCGTGCGGTAGTTCTCGTTCGCGAACTGCAGCGCGAGGACCGCGAAGGTGATCCCGATGAACGCCTGGCCGATGATCTTGCCGCGCTCGTTCAGGCCCAGGGAGCGCTGCCGCGAGATCTTGATGTAGTCGTCCAGGAAGCCGACCAGCCCCATCCCCACCATGAGGAAGAGCAGCAGCAGCCCGGAGACGTTGGGCAGCCGGGCGCT
This sequence comes from Georgenia alba, assembly GCF_042665525.1. Taxonomy (NCBI): domain Bacteria; kingdom Bacillati; phylum Actinomycetota; class Actinomycetes; order Allobogoriellales; family Allobogoriellaceae; genus Georgenia; species Georgenia alba. The sequence continues at coordinate 2,069,988 of NZ_JBHTCQ010000001.1, read as the reverse complement.
GGCGATGTTCGAGACGGTGTAGCCGACGACGGTCGCCGCGATGATGACGACGCCACCCATGGTCGGGGTGCCACGCTTGGTGAAGTGGGCGGTGGGACCGTCCTGCCGGATGAACTGCCCGTAGTTCTTCGCCACGAGCAGCCGGATGAACAGCGGTGTCCCCGCCATCGCGACGACGAGCGCCACCGCGCCGGAGATGAGCACCGACATCATGGCGCGACACCCCCACGGCCCTCGTCACCGCGGGTGAGCCGGTCCGCCAGCCGCCAGATGCCGGCGCCGTTGGACCCCTTGAGCAGGACGGTGTCACCGGGCCGCAGCCGCGCCTCGAGCAGCTCGCCCGCGGCGTCGACGTCCGGCACCTCGACCGCCTGGGTCCCCGCCTCGCGGGCCCCCTGCGCGAGCGGCGCGGTCCCGGCCCCGACGGCGACGAGAAGGTCCACCCCTGCGGTCTCGGCGCCGAGCGCGGCGTGCTCGGCGGCGCTGTCCGCCCCGAGCTCGAGCATCTCGCCGAGCACGGCGATGCTCCGTCCGCCGGTCCTCAGCGTCGCCAGGCTGCGCAGCGCGGCGCGCACCGAGTCGGGGTTCGCGTTGTAGGCGTCGTCGATCAGCCGGACGCCGTCGGCGCGGTCGTGGACGGCCATCCGGTGCGGGCTGGCCGGACCGCTGCTGGCGAGCGCCGTCGCGACGGTGTCGAGGTCGAGACCGAGGTCGAGTGCGACCGTCGCGGCGGCCAGCGCGTTGGTGACGTGGTGCTCGCCGACCAGCGCGAGCGTGACCTGCGCGGCGCCGGTGGCCGTGACGAGACGGAAGGTGGCGTGCCCGCCGTCATCGGTGCGGACGTCCTCCGCGCGCACGTCGGCGTCGGCGGACCGGCCGAAGGTGCGCACCGACCGGGCACCCCGGGCCATCGCGCGCACGCGCGCGTCGTCGGCGTTGAGGACGGCGGTGCCGCCGTCGACCATGCCCGCGACGAGCTCGGCCTTCGCGCGGGCCACGTTCTCGATCCCGCCGAACTCGCCCAGGTGGGCACGGCCCACGGCCAGCACGACGGCGACGTCCGGTGGCGCGATCGACGTGAGGTACTCGAGGTTGCCGACGCGGTCGGCCCCCATCTCGAGGATGAGGGTCGCCGTGTCCGGCCCGGCACGCAGCACGGTGAGCGGCAGGCCGATCTCGTTGTTGAACGACCCCGGCGGGGCGATGCGCTCGCCGAGCGGGGCGAGCAGGCCGGCGAGCAGGTCCTTGGTGGTGGTCTTGCCGTACGAGCCGGTCACCCCCACGACCCGCAGCGGGTCCGTGGCGGGGCGGCGACGGCGCAGCTCCGCCAGGACGTGCCGGGCGAGGCGGCCGAGGGCGGCCGCGACGTCGTCGACGACCACGAGCGCGCCGGGGTCAACACCCGCGACGGGCCGGGTGACCAGCGCGCCGGCGGCGCCGGCGGCCAGGGCCGGTGCCACGAAGTCGTGCCCGTCGACGCGGGAGCCGTCAAAGGCGGTGAAGAGGGAACCCGCGCCCACGGCCCGGGAGTCGGCGACGACGTCGCCGGTGACCGTGGCCGTGCCGGGCCCGGCGACGGTACCGCCGGACGCCTCCGCGACCTCCTGGAGGGTCATGGTGATCATCGGGCCGATTCTCCCCCGCGCAGCGCCAGGGCCGCGCGAACCTCCTCGCGGTCGTCGAGGTGATGATCGACACCCGAGATCTCCTGGACCGTCTCGTGGCCGCGGCCGGCGACGAGCACGGTGTCGGCGGGGTCGGCCTCGAGCACGGCCACGCGGATCGCCTCGGCACGGTCCGCGACCTCTCGGACGTCCGCGCCCGGCGCGTGCGCGCGGGCGGCGGCGAGGACCTCGGCCCGGATCTGTTCGGCCGGCTCGTCGTGGGGGTCGTCGTCGGTGACGATGACCCGGTCCGCGCCGTCGACCGCGACCTGGGCCATCTCGGGCCGCTTGGCCGTGTCCCGCGAGCCCGTGGCGCCGAAGACGAGGACGAGACGGCCCGCAGTGGTGGGACGCAGGGCCTCGACGGCCTGCGCGAGCGCGCCCGGGTTGTGCGCGAAGTCGACGACGACGCGGGGCCGGGTGGAGAGCTCCTCCATCCGGCCGGGAACGGTGGGCGTGAGCCCGCCGGCGGCGGCGAGCGCCGGCTCGAGGTCGCCGGGCGCGACGCCGGAGGTGAGCACCATGACGGCGGCCAGCGCCGCGTTGGCGACGTTGAACCGGCCGGGCAGACCGGTCGAGGTGCGCAGCGTGGTCCCGTCGCGGTGGACGAGCCGGAAGTCGGTGTCGTGCGGCTCCGCGCGCCAGTCGGCGTCGTGCGGCTCCGCGCGCCAGTCGGCGTCGGCGTCCGTGGTCGAGACCGTGACCACGTCACCGGGGCGCTCGCGCTCGCAGACCTGCGCCAGCCGCCGGCCCCAGTCGTCGTCGACGAGGACGACGCCGCGACGCGACCGCGCGGATGTGAACAGGGACGCCTTCGCGGCGAAGTAGTCCTCCAGCGTGCCGTGGAAGTCCAGGTGGTCCTGCGTGAGGTTGGTGAAGCCCGCCACGTCGAAGACGACCGGGTCCACCCGTCCCAGGCCGAGGGCGTGGGAGGAGACCTCCATCGCGAGGTCCTGCACGCCCGCACCGACCATGTCCGCCAGCAGGGCTTGCAGGTCCGCCGGCTGCGGGGTGGTCAGGGCGGCAGGCTGCCCGCGGCCCGCGACCCGGACCTCGACGGTGCCGATGAGGCCGGTGGTGCGGCCGAGCGCGCGGAGGGCGTGCTCGAGCATGTAGGCCGTGGTGGTCTTGCCGTTCGTGCCCGTGACGGCGAAGGTCCGCAGCGTCTCGGCGGGCCGTCCGTACACCGCCGCGGCGAGCGGCCCCAGGACGGCGGGCACGTCCTGGGCGACGAGGACCGGGACGCCCCGTGCCTGCTCGGGTCCGCCCAGCAGGTCCAGACCGGCCGGATCGGTGAGCACCGCGACCGCACCGGCGTCGACCGCGGCCCCGGCGAAGCGGGCGCCGTGGACGTGCCCGCCGACGTGCCCTGCGAACAGGTCGCCGGGGGTGACCCGGCGGTTGTCCGCCCGCACGCCGTGGACGGTGACGGCCTGCCATCCCGGCGGGCTTCCCGGCGCGGGGGCGAGCTCGAACGCCGCGGCGAGGTCGCCGAGCGAGCGGGCGGGCTGGGCTGCGATCACCGGCCCATTGTGGCTGCTTGCCACGTGGGCGCCAGCCAGCGCACTCACCCCCGCGACTCGAGCGGCAGGTCCGGAGCGGGCTCCGTCGAAGGCGGGACGCCCGCATCCCGCAGGGCGAAGCTCATCACGTCCCGGAAGGTGGGGGCGGCGACGGTGCCGCCGTACGAGGCGCCGTAGCCGCGGTAGACGACCACGCCGACGGCGAACCGGGGGTTCTCCGCCGGGGCCACCCCGACGAACGAGCCGAGCCGGCCGCTCAGGCCGCCCGCGGCGTCGGGAATCTCGGCGGTGCCGGTCTTGGCCGCCACACGGTAGCCGGGGACCGCGCCCTGCGGGCCCGTGCCGCCCTCCTGGACGACCGTCTCCATCATCTGCAGGAGCGAGTCGGCCGCGTCCTCCTCGAGGATCTGCTCGCCGGTCGTGACCTCGGTCGGGGTGAACTGGCCGTCACCGTCGGTGGTGCCGTCGATGATGTGGGGGTCGACGCGCACGCCGCCGTTGCCGATCGTGGCGGCCATCGAGGTGTTCTGCAGCAGCGTCACCGCCAGACCCTGGCCGAACATCGTCGTGTACCGGGTCCGGCCGTCCCAGTCCTCCGGCCGGTGCACGACGCCGGGTGACTCGCCCGGGAGCTCGATGCCGGTGCGCTGCCCGAACCCGAAGTCCCGCAGCAGGTGGTACCGGTCCGAGTCCTGCAGCATCTCACCGATCTGGACCGTGGCCGTGTTGGACGACATCTGCAGGGCACCCGTGGTGGTCAGGTTCAGCTCTTCGTGCGGGCTGTTGTCGTGGAAGGTCTGTCCGCTGTCCGTGGTGTAGGTGTCCGGGACCTCGAACGGGGTCCTCTGGTCCACCGCGCCCTGCTCGAGCGCGAGGGCGAAGGTCGGCAGCTTGCCGGTGGAGCCGGGCTCGTAGGGGTTGGAGACGGCGCGGGACCCGCGGTCCTCCGGCGACCACGCCTGGTAGTTGCCCGGGTCGACGGTGTTGGAGTCGGCCAGGGCGAGGATGCGCCCGGTGCCGATCTCCTCGACCACCACGGCCCCCCACGGCGCGCCGAACTGCTCGACGGCCTGGTCGATGCTCTCCTGCGCCACGTGCTGCAGGTCACGGTCGATCGTGGCGTGGACCGTCTCGCCCGGGACGGCGGGCTCCTCCTCGCGGTGGCCGGTGGGGATGATCTCGCCCGTCGCCCCGATCTCGACCGTGATGGACCCGTCCTCGCCGGTGAGCGCGTCCTCCATGCTCATCTCCAGGCCGGCCAACCCGTTGCCGTCGCGGCCGACGTAGCCGATGACGTTGCCCGCCGTGGTGCCGTTGGGGTAGATGCGCTCGGTGGTGCGCTCCGGCTCGATGCCGGGGATGTTCAGCGCGTCGATCTCGCGCCACTGCGCGGGGGTGAGACCTTCCGCGATGTAGACGAAGGTGGAGTCGCCCACCATCCGCGCGCCGAGCTCGGCCTTGTCCTGCTCGAGCAGCGGGGCCAGCGCCTCGGCGGCGGCCGCTGCGCCGGTCGAGAGGACCTCACCGGTCTCCGGGTCCGTCCGCTCGTAGTAGCGCACCAGCTGCTGGTTGACCCCGACGTTGTACCGCTCGACCGACGTGGCGAGGATCTCACCGTCCGCGTCCACGATGTCACCCCGGGGAGCGCTGATGGTCGAGGTCGCCGTCCGGTCCGCGCGGGCCTCCTGGGCCAGGCTCGGTCCCTGCACCGCCTGCACCCACACGAGCCGCCCGCCGAAGACGAAGAGCATCGTCAGGACCAGGACGAGGACGATGCGACGGCGCGCCTGCTGGGCGAACGCGCTCGCCGGGCTCAATGCGCGCCCCCGTCCGTGGCCGCGGCGGCATCCCCGCCGAGGATCCGGCCCTCCTCGAGGTGCACGAAGCGCACGTTCTCGGCGGGAACCATGCCGAGCGCCTGAGCCTCCCGCTCGAGCGTCGTCGGGGACCCGGCGCGCTCCACCTGGGCGCGCAGGGAGGCCTCGTTCTCGTTCATCCGGTTCAGGGCGACCTCCTGGTCGTGGATCCGGTAGGCGGTGGCGGCCATCTGGGTGTTCAGCAGGAGCGCCGTCAGCAGGGCCCCAGCGAGGATCGAGGCGCACAGCAGGAGGAACGGCACCACGCTCCGCGACGGCGCGGGGCTCGGGACCACCTCCAGACGCGGGCGCCACGACGGCCGCGGGGCGGTCGACCGGAGTGCGCGGGCGGTGCTGGTGCTCATGCGGCGTACCTCCTGCGGCTGCTCGGCGGGAGCAGGTGGTCGGGGGTGGGTCGGACTCGTCGGGCGGCACGCAGCCGCACGGAGGCGGCGCGAGGATTGCGGGTGCGCTCGTCCTCGTCGGCCTCTTCCGCGCCACGGGTGAGGAGCTCGAGGTACGGGCGGTGAGACTCCGGCTCGACCGGTAGCCCGGTGGGCGCGGAGGACCGTGCACCCCGGGCCAGGACGTTCTTCACGGCCCGGTCCTCCAGCGAGTGGTACGACTCGACGACGATCCGCCCGTCGACCGCGAGTGCCTCGACGGCCCTGGGGAGCGCTCGCTCGAGGAGGTCGAGCTCGCCGTTGACCGCGATGCGCAGCGCCTGGAAGGTCCGCTTGGCCGGGTTGCCGCCGCGGCGGCGTGCGGCGTGCGGGACCGACTCCCGCACGATCTCGACGAGCTCGGAGGTGCGACGCAGCGGCGCCTCGGCGCGGCGTCGGACGATGCCGGCCGCGATGCGGCCGGCGAACTTCTCCTCGCCGTACTCGCGCAGGATGCGTCGCAGCTCCGCCTCGTCGGCCTCGGCGAGCAGGTCGGCGGCGGTGGCGCCGCCTGTCTGGTCCATCCGCATGTCGAGGGGCGCGTCCTGGGCGTAGGCGAAACCCCGGGCGGCGTCGTCGAGCTGCAGCGAGGAGACCCCGAGGTCCATCAGGACGCCCTGGACCTTCCCGCCGGTACCGACGTCCCCGGCGACGTCGTCGATGTGGTCGTACGTGGCGCGCAGCGCCGTGAACCGTTCGGCGAAGGGGGCCAGCCGCTCCCCCGCCAGCTCCAGGGCGCGCGGGTCGCGGTCGATGCCCACCACACGCAGCTCCGGGAAGCGCCGGAGGGCGGCCTCGCTGTGGCCGCCCATCCCCAGAGTGGCGTCGACGAGCACGGCGCCGGCCCCGGCCACTGCGGGCGCCAGCAGCTCGAGGCAGCGCTCGGCGAGCACGGGGACGTGCAGCGCGTCCGCGTCCGCCTGGCTCATCGGTTCTCCTGGGTCGTGGTGTGTGACAGGTGGTCGGGCGGCCCTCCTCCGCCCGACCAGGACTCCCTCCGCCTGTGCTCTGGCACCGGGGAAGTGCGCCAGAGATGCGGTGGGAGACCTCGCCGTGCGGCCATGGGCCGAACGGTGGGTCAGAACAAGCCGGGGACCACCTCCTCGGCCGTCTCGGCGAAGGCCTGCTCCTGCTCCTGCAGGTAGGTGGTCCATGCGGTCGCGTCCCAGATCTCGATCCGGGTGCCGGCACCGATCACGGCCAGCTCGCGCTCCAGGCCCGCGTACTGGCGCAGGCCGGGCGGGATGGTGATGCGGCCCTGCTTGTCCGGCAGGTCGTCGGAGGCGCCCGAGAGGAAGACGCGCAGGTAGTCGCGCGCCTGCTTGCTGGTCACGGGTGCCTGCCGGAGCCGGGTGTGCATCTCCTCGAACTCCCGCTGGGGGAAGGCGTACAGGCAGCGCTCCTGGCCTCGGGTGAGCACGACACCGGCCGCGAGCTTGTCGCGGAACTTCGCAGGGAGGATCAGCCGGCCCTTGTCGTCCAGCCGAGGCTCGTACGTCCCCAGGAACATTGCCGGTTCACCTCCCCCCGATCACCGCTCCGGTGAACCCCACATTACTCCACTTTCCTCCCCCATGCACTCCTCCGTGGGCGATTCTTGCCCAATTTCGTCGCGAAGCGCCAGGTCAGCCGGTGTGGGGCGTGGTGGAGGGCCTGATCGGCAGACGGCCCGACCTCGGTCCGGTCAGCGCCGTCGCCCGACCGCGGCGCTCACCGTGCTGCCGACGTCGGGGGCGCGCGAAAGCGCGTGATCCTGCCGCAACAGCGGTTCTCGTGGCGTCCGGACAGGACGCTGCACGCCGTCGGTGGTGGGTGGTGGACCGTCGTGGTGGAGCGAAGTGGGGAGCCCGAGCGGGGAGCCGGGGGGACGCCCTGAGCGGCCCATGGCGAGCAGGCCCATGACGGTGCGCGCACGACGAAGGCCCGCGACCTCGGCGGTCGCGGGCCTGGGTCAGGCGGGAGTCAGGACGTCAGCGGCCGCGCTCCTCGTTGCGCCGCTGCCAGCGTTCCTCCTGCCGCTGCATGAAGCCGCCCGAGGACGGGTTCGACCCGCCCGGGCGCCGGACGGCGGGGCGGGACTTCCGGGGCCCGGTGATGGCGAGCATCACACCGGCGAGCATCGCGACGAAGCCGAGGACGCCGAGCCAGACGTACTCGGTGGCCACACCTCCCACGAGGCCGGCCAGGCCGACGACGAGCAGGAGGATGCCGATGCCGAGCCGGCGCGCGCTCGGACGCGGCTTGTCGGCAAGCGTGTTCGCGAGCTTGGGGTCGTCTGAGCGCAGCTGCTGCTCCATCTGTTGGAGCATGCGCTGCTCGTACTCGGAGAGAGGCATCGGACCTCCAGTCTCGCGCCAGGCCGCCGGTCTGCGGCGGTGTAACCCTCAGGATATGTCGCTCGAACGACTGGCGGTAGTCGAGCGGCGATCACGATCGAGCAGCGAGGCCGGCTGCAGCACGCGGGAGCCGAAACGGGCACGCACGCCGTCCATCGCGCGCTCCGCGAGCGCGAGGTGCGGATCCTCGTCGAGCGTCGGCTGCACGCCTTCCCCGCCGTCGGTCAGCCGCTCGGCACGGACACCGAGCAGCCGGATCCCCGCCGCGGGGATCGGCACCTCCGCCAGGAGGTCCCGCGCGGCGACGTAGACGTCGTGCGCGAGATCCGTGGGCGCGGTCAGGGTGTGGGAGCGGGAGAGCGTCGTGAAGTCGGCGTGCCGGACCTTGATCGCGACCCGGCCGGTGAGGACCCGGGCCGCGCGCAGCCGCACGGCGCACGCGTGGGCCTGCCGGAGCAGGACCCGTTCGAGCTCAGCCCGGTCGGTGATGTCCCGCGCGAAGGTGGACTCCGTCCCGATCGACTTCTCCTCCCTGGTCCGCCGTACCGGTCGCGGGTCGTGGCCCCACGCGAGCTCGTGGAGGCGCTGCCCCGCCGCGACGCCGAGGATGCGGTGCAGCGTCGGCAGGGGCGTGTCCGCCAGCTCCGCGACGGTGTCGATCCCGTGTCGCTCGAGCACCTCCCCGGACTTCTCCCCCACTCCCCACAGCGCCCCCACGGGCAACGAACGGAGGAACTCGACGGTGGCTGCCAGCGGCACCAGCAGCAGGCCGTCCGGCTTGGCGTGCGTGGAGGCGAGCTTGGCCACGTGCTTGGTGCCGGCCACGCCCACCGACGCGGGCACCCCGACCCGCGTCCGGATCTCGCGCCGGATCCCGCGGGCGATGGTGGTCGGCGACCCGAGGCGGCGCAGCGCACCCGCGACGTCGAGGAACGCCTCGTCGATGCTGACCTGCTCGAGCTCGGGGGTGACCTCGCCGAGCACGCTCATGACCTCACGGGAGACCTCCCCGTAGCGGGCATGCCGCCCCGGCAGCGCGATGAGCTCGGGGCAGAGCATCCGCGCCCGGGCGGAGGGCATGGCGCTGTGGATGCCGAACCGGCGGGCCTCGTAGCTGGCCGCGGCCACGACGCCGCGGGTCTCGCCGCCGACGATGACCGGCTTGCCGCGCAGCTCGGGCCGGTCCAGCAGCTCGACGGAGACGAAGAAGGCGTCCATGTCGACGTGGAGGATGGTGCAGCCGCTGTCGTCCTCACCCCAGGAACGGCGAGCGGCCGCGCTGCGCGGTGCCCTGCTCATGCGCTCCCTCCTCCTGGCCGGCCGCGGCCGGGCCGCTCCGGACGGCCTCCCGGGCGCAGTAGGTTGGCCCGGTGAGTCGTCGCCGTCGAGCATCCCACGGGCCACCGACGTCGCACCGCCGCGACCTGCCGACCGAGCCGGTCCCGACGTCGCTCGGCACGGCGAGGCTGGTGCGCGAGCCCGGCGCACCTCACCTCGTGACGTTGCTCCTGGACCAGGCGGAGTCCTCCTACCTGGACCTTGCGGACCCGACGCACCTGGAGTTCGAGTACATGCAGCAGATGGAGGTCGTGCTGGACGCGGCGCGTCCCGCAGGACGGGTCCGCGCCCTGCACCTCGGCGGGGCCGCGTGCGCCCTGGCGCGGGCCGTGGATGCCCGACGGCCGCGCTCGACCCAGCTGGCGGTGGAGCTCGACGAGGTGCTCGCCGGCCTCGTCCGGGAGTGGTTCGACCTGCCCCGCTCCCCCCGCCTGCGGATCCGCACGGGTGACGCCCGCGCGGTGACCGAATCACTCCGGGAGGGCAGCTGGGAGGTTGTCGTCAGGGACGTCTTCGACCGGGCCGAGGTGCCGCGGCACGTCCGGACGCTCGAGGCGGCCGCTGCGGTGCACCGGGTGCTGGTCCCGGGCGGGCTCTACCTCGTCAACCTCACCCACCGACCACCGCTGGCCGACGCGCGGGTCGAGGTCGCGACGCTGCAGACGGTGTTCCGGGACGTCGTCCTCGTCACCGACCCGGCGATCCTGAACGGCAGGCGGTACGGAAACGTTGTGCTCGCCGCGTCGGACGCCCCGCTGCCGGTCGACGAGATCGGACGGGGCGTGCGGCGGCTGCCGCTGCCGGTGCGGATGCTGCACGGTGCCGAGCTGACCCGGTTCCGGGGGACGTCCGTGCCGGAACGGGACCCCGTCGGCCGGCCGGACCGTGAGACGACGGAGGCCCGCACCTCGTAGGTGCGGGCCTCCGGGCGAGCCGTTCGGGCTCTCAGAGCGGCCGAACGTTCTCGGCCTGCGGGCCCTTCGGACCCTGGGTGATCTCGAACTCGACGCGCTGGGCGTCCTCGAGCGAGCGGTATCCGTCGGCCTGGATCGCGCTGTAGTGGACGAACACGTCGGGGGCGTTGCCACCGTCCTGCTCGATGAAGCCGTAGCCCTTCTCAGCGTTGAACCACTTCACGGTTCCCTGTGCCATGTTGTGCTGTGTCCTTCCGGGACGTCGGTCGGGCAGGCCGGATGCCTGGCCCTTACTTGCGCCGCACTACCTCGTCCCACTTCCTTGCCCGGGCGAGACCGCCGGAGCGGACGTCGCCCGTAGGGCCATAGGCCCCGGACCGCACGTCAGGGAAACGCAGATGCAACGTCCCCAGCATGGCAGACATCGGGAGCGGGGGCCAGAGACTTCGACCGGCGGCTCACCGGTCGGGCGTCGCGCCGTCCTCGCCCTCGCCCGGCGCGGCGTCCAGACCCGCGAGAAACTCCTCGAGCTCCGCCCCGATCTCGTCCGCGCTGGGCATGGCCGGCTCGGCCAGCAGCGCGGTGTGGTTGGGCTGCGCGGCGGACTCCATGTACGCGTCGTACTGCTGCTCGAGGGCGTGCACCACGGCGCCGACCTCGGCCGACGCCGAGACCTGCGCCTCGATCTCGCGGGCAGTCTCCGCCGCCGCGGCTTCCAGCTCCCCGAGGGGCAGCTGCAGACCGGTGCTCGCGGCGATCTGGCGGACCAGGGCCGCGGCTGCCTGCGGGTACTCCGACTGCGCAAGGTAGTGCGGCACGTTGGCCGCGAACCCGAGCGCGTCGTGCCCGGCCCGGCCGAGCCGCAGCTCGAGCAGGCCCGCGACGTTGCCCGGCACCTGGAGCCGACCCATGAGGTGACGCTGCGGGTCGACGAGGCCGTCGCGCGTGGCGTGCGTCGTCACGCTGATCGGCCGGGTGTGCGGGACGGCCATCGGGATGCCGTGAACCCCGACGGTGCGCTGGACGCCGAGCGTCTCGACCAGGCCGACGATCGCCGTCGTGAAGCGGTCCCACTGCAGATCCGGCTCCGGGCCGTGCAGGAGCAGCAGCTCCCCACCCTCCGGGTCGCGCAGCTTGTCCAGCGCGATGACCGGCTCCTCGTAGTCGGTGAAGCGGAAGTCCTCGAACGTCAGTGCCGGGCGCCGCGAGCGGTAGTCGATGAGCTCGTCGGCCTCGAACGTCGCGATCCGCTCGGACGGCATGGACGCCAGGAGGTGCCGGGCGACCAGCTCACCCGCGTGACCGGCGTCGAGCGAACCGCGGAGAGCGTGCACGAGGACCGGAACCTCACCGCCGTCGAGGCCGCGCGGGTTCACGGTGTAGAGGTCCTGTGGGTCGCGCACTGCGCTCTCCTCCTCTCTGCTCGTCGGTCCCGACACCGGGCCGGGACCCTCCATCGGTGAGAACACCTGCTCCGGCACGATCATTCCACCGCGCCTCCCGTCAGGGCGCGGCAGCAGGCCGATGTCTCCAAGATCACGATCGCACGCGCGCACCGCGCGTCCCGGCCGGCGGCCCGGGGGCGACGCGGACGCGCGGCGTGCCCGATAATGGTTGGCCGTGTGCTGTGAGCACACCGTCAGGACACGAGGGAGCCCGCGTGCCAGGAGAGGCTTTCACGCCGCAGCAGCATGCCGCGCCCGCGGCGACCGCCGAGGCGGCCGTCGCGCAGGAGCAGCAGTATGTGGGGGTCGTCTACGCGCGCCTCGACGAGCTCCGCGACGCCTACCGCCGGCGCCTGGCGCAGGTCCGGTCCACCGGGGCCGTGGGCACGCACCAGAACCGCTCCGAGCGTGACGCCTTCGCGGCGCACTACGAGGACACCGTGGCCCGGCTGGAGATGGTCGAGAACCGGCTCGTCTTCGGCCGGCTCGACCTGCGTGCGAGCGCGGAGCCCCGTTACGTCGGGCGCATCGGGATGTCCGACGCCGAGCACAGCCAGCTCCTCGTCGACTGGCGTGCCCCGAGCGCCCAGCCCTTCTACCAGGCCACCGCGGCCCATCCCGGCGACGTGGTCCGCCGCCGGCACCTCATGACGCGCGGCCGGACGGTCGTCGGGGTCGAGGACGAGCTGCTGGACGCCGAGCACGTCGACGAGGTCGGTGACGGGCTGACCGGCGAAGGTGCTCTCTTCGCCGCCATGTCGGCCGCCCGCGAGGGCCGCATGAGCGACATCGTGGCCACCATCCAGGCGGAGCAGGACGCGGTGATCCGCTCACCCCTCGACGGCGTCCTCGTGGTCCAGGGCGGTCCGGGGACCGGGAAGACCGCGGTCGCGCTGCACCGGGCCGCGTACCTGCTGTACGCCCACCGCGAGCGCCTCGAGCGCTCCGGCGTGCTGCTCGTGGGGCCGTCGCGGGTGTTCCTGCGGTACATCGAGCAGGTGCTGCCCTCGCTCGGCGAGACCGACGTCGTCGCGACCACGATGGCCGAGCTCCTCCCCGGCACGACGGCGCAGACGACGGATCCCGTGGAGGTCGCGGAGGTCAAGGGCCGGGCGGTGATGGCGCGCGTGCTCTCGCGGGCCGTGCGCGGCCTCCAGCGCGTCCCGGACGCGGTCCAGGAGCTCGACGTCGAAGGGGTGCGGCTGCACCTGCGCCCGGAGGACGTGCGCAGCGCGATGGCCCGTGCCCGGCGCACCGGGCTTCCCCACAACCAGGCCCGCGAGACGTTCGCCCTGGCGGTCCTGGAGACCCTCGTGAAGGAGTACACGCTCGCCCGCGGCGGCGAGCGCGACGAGGAGGACCGCGGCTGGCTGTACGAAGACGTCCGCACGGCCCGCGACGTGCGCCGGGCGGTCAACCTGTGCTGGATGCCGACCACGCCCCACGGGCTGCTGGAGCGCCTGTACGCGCGCCCGGACCTGCTGGCCGCGCACGCCCGCGGGCTCTCCGACGCGGACCGCGCGCTGCTCGTGCGCGAGAAGGGCTCGCCGTGGACGGTCGCCGACGTCCCCCTGCTCGACGAGCTGGCGGAGCTGCTCGGCCCGCACGAGCAGGCGGAGGCGGCGCGCGTGGCCGCGGAGTCCCGGCAGCGCCGCGCCGAGGAGGTCCGGTTCGCCGCCGAGGCGATCGAGGCCCAGGGCCTCGGTGACGGTCTCGTGGACGCCGAGACGCTGGCCGCCCGCTTCGCCGCGACGGGCCCACGGCTGACCACCGCGGAGCGTGCGGCGACGGACCGGACGTGGACCTACGGGCACATCGTGGTGGACGAGGCCCAGGAGCTCTCCCCCATGGCGTGGCGCGCCCTGCTGCGCCGGTGCCCGTCGAGGTCGATGACCGTGGTGGGCGACCTCGCCCAGCGCAGCGGTCCGCACCCGGCCAGGTCCTGGTCCGAGGTGCTCGGCGGGGCGGCGGACGAGCACGTCCGCGAGGCCGTGCTCACCGTCAGCTACCGCACCCCGGCGACCGTCATGGACACGGCGACGACCGTGATGACCCGGCTGGGTGCCGAGCCGGCGTATCCGGTCCGGGCCGCGCGCGACCTGCCGGACGCCCTGCACCGCTCGCCCACGACGGTGGGCGCGCTCGCCGAGACGGTCTGCGACGTCGTGGCCGGTGAGCTCGCGGCACTCGACGGTGAGGTGGGTGCCGGTGCCGGCCGGCTGGCCGTCATCGTCCCCGACGAGATTCGCGCCGAGGTGGCCGCCGCCCTGGCCGGCCGGGACGACCTGCGTGCCGCGACCGAGCACGCGGACGGAGATCCGCTCGGGGCGCGCGTCGCCGTGGTCAGCCCGGTGGAGGCCAAGGGACTCGAGTACGACGTCGTCGCGCTGGTCGAGCCCGCCGCGATCCTCGAGCCGGGCACCGGCGACCTGTACGTCGCGATGACCAGGCCGACGCGCCGGTTGCACGTGGTCCACGCCGAGGAGCTTCCGCCGGGCCTCGAGGCGTGAGCACGCCGGACCGGGGCGACCGACAGGTGGACCGACTTGCCGCCGCCGACGGGCGGGGCTGAGCATAGGCTCCGTGCTGCGCGCTCTACTCCTCGAGAATCCCCACAACGACGCCGACGAGATCCTGTCCCGCGCCGGGTTCGAGGTGGTTCGGCACCCCGGGGCCCTCGAGGAGGAGGAGCTCGTCGCCGAGCTCGACGGCGTCGACGTCCTCGGCGTCCGGTCCGGCACGCAGGTCACCGAGCGCGTGCTGGAGGCCCGGCCGGACCTGCTGGCGGTCGGGGTCTTCGGCATCGGCACGAACCAGGTGGACCTGCGCGCGGCCGCCCGCCACGGCATCGCGGTCTTCAACGCCCCCTTCTCGAACACCCGCTCGGTGGTCGAGCTCGCGGTCGGAGAGATCATCGCGCTGACCCGGCGGCTCACCGTCCGGGACAAGGCCCTGCATGGCGGCACCTGGGACAAGACCGCGACCGGCTCGCGCGAGGTCCGGGGCAAGACCCTCGGGATCATCGGCTACGGGAACATCGGCACCCAGCTGTCCGTCGTGGCCGAGGCGCTCGGCATGCGCGTCGTCTTCTACGACACCGCGGAGAAGCTCGCGCTGGGCAACGCCCGGCGGATGGGCTCGCTCGCCGAGCTGCTCGCCGTCGCCGACGTGGTGACGCTGCACGTGGACGGTCGCGCCGGGAACGCCGGCATGTTCGGTCGACGGCAGTTCGAGCAGATGAAGCACGGGGCGGCCTTCCTCAACCTCTCCCGCGGTTTCGTCGTCGACTACGGCGTGCTGCGCGAGAAGATCCTCGACGGGTCCATCTCGGGTGCCGCCGTCGACGTGTTCCCGGACGAGCCGCGACGCAACGGTGAGCCGTTCGAGTCCGAGCTGCGGAACCTGCCCAACGTCATCCTCACCCCGCACGTGGGCGGCTCCACCCAGGAGGCTCAGGAGAACATCGGCCACTTCGTGGCCGGCAAGCTCGCGTCCTACGCACGGGCCGGGTCGAGCGACCTGTCGGTCAACCTCCCCCGCCTCACGCTGCCGCCCTCGGACGCGGCGCGCTACCGCATCGCGTTCGTGCACCGGAACACCCCCGGCGTCCTGGCCCTGGTCAACCAGACGTTCGCCGAGCACGGGGCGAACATCGAAGGGCAGATCCTCGGGACGCTGGGCGAGATCGGCTACGTCATCACCGACATCGGCTCGGAGCTGCCGGCAGAGGCCGTCGCGGCGGTCGAGGAGATGGAGGACACGATCCGTCTGCGTGTGCTGCGGCCGCCTGCCGCGCAGAGCACGAGCACGAAGCGGTAGCCCGAGCCCCGCCCGGCGGCGGCCCCGCCGGCCGCAGCCCACCCGCACAACGACACAAGGAGTCCGGATGTTCGTCCCCGCCGCCGACCGCTACGAGTCGATGACCTACCGCCGGTGCGGCCGCAGCGGCCTGGACCTCCCTGCGATCGCCCTGGGACTGTGGCAGAACTTCGGCCGGGCGACCCCGTACGGCACCCAGCGCGAGATCGTGCTGCGCGCCGTCGACCTCGGGATCACCCACATCGACCTCGCCAACAACTACGGACCGCCGCCGGGGGCCGCCGAGGAGAACTTCGGACGCATGCTCGCCGAGGACCTGCCGGGCCTGCGCGACGAGCTGGTGATCTCCACCAAGGCCGGGTACCTCATGTGGCCCGGCCCCTACGGCGAGGGCGGTTCGCGGAAGTACCTCCTGGCCTCGCTCGACCAGTCGCTCGAGCGGATGGGACTGGACTACGTCGACATCTTCTACAGCCACCGGTTCGACCCGACAACGCCGCTGCGTGAGACTCTCGGCGCGCTGAAGACCGCGGTCGACTCCGGGCGGGCTCTGTACGCAGGCATCTCGTCGTACTCGGCCGAGCGCACCCTCGAGGCGCTCGAGGTCGCGGACGACATCGGCCTCGACATCCTCGTCCACCAGCCCTCGTACTCCCTGCTCAACCGATGGGTCGAGGACGGCGACCCGAGCGTGCTCGACGTCCTGGGGAGCTCCGGGATGGGTGCGGTGGTCTTCTCCCCGCTCGCACAGGGCATGCTGACGGACAAGTACCTCGAGGGCGTCCCCGAGAACTCCCGGGCCGCCCAGGACGCCTCGCTCCGTCGGAACTTCCTCGCACCCGAGGTCCTCGACCGAGTGCGCGCCCTCAACGAGATCGCCGGGAGCCGTGGCCAGTCGCTCGCCCAGATGGCGCTCGCCTGGGTGCTGCGCGACCCACGGGTGACGACAGCGCTCGTCGGGGCATCCAGCGTGGCGCAGCTCGAGGACTCGGTGGCGGCGCTGGAGAACCTCGACTTCAGCGAGTCCGAGCTGGCCGCGATCGACGAGCATGCCGTCGAGGCCGGCATCAACATATGGGCGCCGCGATCCTCCGACCTGTAGGTCGGTCGGGGCATCGGAGAGATGGTGGCCGTCGGCGGAGGCGGCTTCCCCTCCGCCTCCACCGACGGCAGTCAGTGGGCCGTGGCCTCCTCGGCCTGACCGGCTGTGTCCAGCGTAGCGGACGGCTCGGATCCGTCCACCGCCGGCCCGTGCGCAGCGTCCGGCCGTTCGGCGTGGTCGGCGCGGAGGTTCGCGATGGCCGCCTCGAAGTCCTCGAGGCTGCTGAACGCCGAGTAGACGCTGGCGAACCGCAGGTAGGCCACCTCGTCGAGCCGGCGGAGCGGCTCGAGGATGGCACGGCCGATCTCGTCCGCCTCGACCTGCGCGGCGCCGGTCGCGCGCACGTTCTCCTCCACCTGCTGGGCGAGCAGCGCGAGGTCGTCGTCGGAGACCGGCCTGCCCTGGCAGGCCTTGCGGACGCCTGCGATCACCTTGTCCCGACTGAAGGGCTCCGACGCACCGGAGCGCTTGACCACCGTCAGGCTGGCGGTCTCGACCGTGCTGAACCGCCGACCGCACGCCGGGCACTGGCGGCGGCGCCGGATGGCCGAGCCGTCGTCCGCCGTGCGCGAGTCCACCACACGCGTGTCCGCGCGGCGGCAGAACGGACAGTGCACCGTGGAACTCCTCCCTGGACGTCGTGGCCGCCGGTGGTTCCCGGTCGCCAGGGCCGGAAGGTCCCCGGCCGTGCGGACGCCTGAGGCACGGTAGGTCGGCACTCCGCGCGGGCGCAACCGAATCAGCCCCGCGGCACCTGCAGCTGCTGCCCGGCGTGCACGCCGGAGGAGGACAGGCCGTTGAGCTCGGCGATCCGGGCGACGACGTCCCGGACGTCCTCGCCCGGGTCCGCCTCGGCCTGGGCGACGCTCCACAGGCTCTCGCCCGGCGCCACCGTCACGGTGGCGGTCTCGCCGAGACCGGCCGGCTGCGTGGCGAGCGCTGCCCAGCTGCCCACGGCCACCGAGACCGATCCCGCGGCGAGCAGGGCGAGCGTGGCGACGGCACGGCGGCCGCGGCGGGTCAGGCGCAGGCCGGTGGAGGGGGCCTCGCACCGCGCACGCCCCGGCTCGGCCAGGTCCTTCGGGGCCCGTGCCGGCGCGGGACGGGGCACGAAGCCCGGTCCGACGAGCTGCAGGTGCTTGCGCCGCGGAGCGCGCGACGGGAAGGGCGCCACCGGGTGGACGGTCAGTGCGCTCATGCGTGAACTCCGATCTTGTCGAACGCGTGTTCGTCGAACGTCTGTGCGTCACCGTAGAGGACCTCGCCCACATCTGTCGAACATCTGTTCCCGACACGCCGTCGAACAGCTGTTTGATCTTGTGGTCCGCGCCTCTTACGCTGACGTTCGAGAGCACATCACCGACCACTGACACGGACGTCGGCCGGGAGGACCCCGGCGCCGGACTTCTCGACGAAGGGACCCAGCCGTGAGCACCGTCTCCAGGCCCGACAAGAGCGGTGGGCTCCCGGGCCCCCACCACCTGACCGAGCGGCAGAGCCTGATTCTCGTGACCATCCGCGAGGCGGTGGCCAGCCGTGGATACCCGCCGAGCATGCGGGAGATCGGCGAGGCGGTCGGCCTGACCAGCCCGTCCTCCGTGAAGCACCAGCTCGGCGCGCTCGAGCGGAAGGGCTATCTCCGGCGCGACCCGAACCGACCCCGCGCGATCGAGCTGACCCACGCGGAGGCCGGTCCCCTCGAGACCGGCGAGACACCCACGACCGAGAGTCGCTCGGGCGACGCACCGACCTTCGTGCCTGTCGTCGGCCGGATCGCCGCCGGCGGCCCGATCCTCGCCGAGCAGACGGTCGAGGACGTCTTCGCGTTGCCGCGACAGCTCGTCGGCGACGGCGAGCTGTTCCTGCTCCGGGTGGTCGGAGAGTCGATGGTCGACGCCGCGATCTGCGACGGTGACTGGGTCGTCGTGCGGCAGCAGAACGTCGCCGAGAACGGTCAGATCGTGGCGGCCATGATCGACGGCGAGGCCACGGTGAAGACGTTCCAGCGCAAGGACGGGCACGTCTGGCTGCTGCCGGAGAACCCGGCGTTCGAGCCGATCCCGGGCGACCACGCGCAGGTGCTGGGCCGCGTCGTCACGGTCCTGCGCAGCCTGTGACGGCCCCGGAGCCGGAGCCGGTCAGAATCCGAACTGCGCGCTGACGGCGCGAACCTTCTCGGCGCTGCGGCGCAGGGCGGCGAGCTCGTCGTCGCTCACGTCGGGCTCCAGCCTGCGCAGCACGCCGTCCTTGCCCACGATGCAGGGGACGGACAGGCACACCCCGGAGATCCCGAGGTAGTCCTCCAGCCGGGTCGAGACCGGCAGGATGCTGCGCTCGTCGCGCAGGACGGCCTCGATGATCCGTGTCACCGCGAGTCCGATCGCGTAGTTGGTCGCACCCTTGCCCTCGATGATCCGGTAGGCGGAGCTGACCACCTCCTCGGTGATCCGCTCCCGCACCGCCCGGTCGAGGACGCCCTCGGCACCTGTCCGCCTCCCCCACTCCAGCAGCGGGACCGCCCCGATGACGGCGGAGGACCACAGCGGCACCTCGGAGTCCCCGTGCTCACCGGCGATGTAGGCGTGGACGTTCTGGACCGCGACCCCGCACTCCCGGGCGACCAGGTACCGCAGTCGTGAGCTGTCCAGCACGGTGCCCGAGCCGAAGAAGCGCGTGGCGGGCAGGCCGGAGATCTGCAGACCCGCGTAGGTCACGACGTCCACGGGGTTGGCGACCATGACGACGGTGGCCTCGGGCGCGACCGCCACGAGCCTGGGCACCAGGTCGCGCATGATCCCGATCGTGGCGCCGGCGAGGTCGAGGCGCGACTGCCCCGGCTTCTGCTTGGCACCGGCCGTGATCGCCACGACGTCCGCGTCCCGGCAGATCTCCACGTCGTCCGACCCGTCGACCGTGCCCATCGGGGTGAACGCGACCCCGTGCGCGATGTCGAGGGCCTCGGCCTCGACCCGAGCCCGGTCGACGTCGTAGAGGACGACCTCGCGGGCGGCACCGCGCACGAGGCACGCGTAGGCCAGGGTCGAGCCGACGGCGCCGGCCCCGACCACGGCGACCTTGCTGCGGCGCCGATCCCCGCCGGGCGGGCGGGGGCCGGGCACGTGGGCGTCGGTCGGCTCGGTCATGGCGCCCAGGCTACGACCGCGCCGGCTGCGGCGGCGCGCTATCCGCCGTCGCGCCGAGGCGGCGCAGCGCCGCCCGGGTGACCTCGCCGTCGTGCGTGCGCCACAGGGGCGGCATGGAACGGACGAGGAAGCTGCCGTACCTCGCCGTGGCCAGACGCGGGTCGAGCACGGCGACGACGCCCCGGTCCTGCGTGGTCCGTACCAGCCGGCCCGACCCCTGCGCCAGCAGGAGCGCGGCGTGCGTGGCGGCGACGGTCATGAAGCCGTTGCCGCCGGCCGCCGCGACCACCTCGGACCGGGCGGAACGGACCGGGTCGTCGGGCCGCGGGAAGGGGATCCGGTCGATGACGACGAGCCGGCACGTCGGGCCGGGCACGTCCACGCCCTGCCACAGGGACAGCGTTCCCATGAGGCTCGTGGCCTCGTCCTCGGCGAAGGCACGCACCAGCGACGGGAGCTGGTCCTCGCCCTGGCACAGCACAGGCGTGTCCAGCTCCGCCCGCAGACGCTCGGCGGCGACCTCCGCGGCCCGGCGGGAGGAGAAGAGGCCGAGGGTCGCCCCTCCCGCCGCACGGACCAGCTCGACGAGCTCCCCCAGGGCCTCCTCCGACGGGCCGTCCCGCCCCGGCGGTGGCAGGTGGCGGGCGAGGTAGAGGATGCCCTGGCGCGGGTAGTCGAACGGGGAGCCGACGTCGAGACCGGTCCACCCGCCGTCATCGCCGAGCGTCAGGCCGAGGGACCGGGCCATCGGGTCGAAGGTGCCGCCGAGAGCGAGGGTGGCCGAGGTGAGCACGGCGGTGCGGCCGGTGAGCAGGTGGTTGGCGACGGGTCCGGCGACGTCCAGGGGCGCGATGCGCAGCCGGGGCTGCTCCAGGCCACCGCGGGGTCGCTCGCACCAGAGCACGTCGCGCCGTGCGGGCACCCCGTCGCCCAGCAGCCGCTCGGCGACCTCGTGCAGCGTCAGCATCGCGGACCGGGCGGTGGCGACGGCGCCCGCCTCCTCGGTCCCGCCGGGCTCGCCCTTCATGGCGCTCATCGCCTCACGCGTGCCCGCCTCGAGGAGCACGACGGCGTCGCGCAGCGCGGCGGGCAGCCCGTCGGCGAGCCGCCCGTCCGGGACCACCTCGAGCCGGCCGCGGAGTGCCTCCGTGGCTGCGTCGAGCCGTTCCAGTGCGTCCGACGCACCCGAGAGGTGCCGCCGGGCGAGACGCGTCGTGCGCTCGACCACGCCGGCGCTCAGCTCACCGGTCGCCTGGGCGGTCACGCGGTCCGCGAGCTCGTGCGCCTCGTCGACGACGAGGACGTCGTGCTCGGGCAGGACGTTCGGCGAACCGGCTGCAGCGATGCCGAGCATCGCGTGGTTGGTCACCACCACGTCCGCGCCGTGCGCCGCACGACGGGCCTGCTCCGGGAAGCACTCCTCGAGCATCGGGCAGCGTCCGCCGAGGCACTCGAGCTTGGTCACCGAGACCTGCCGCCAGGCACGCTCGCTCACGCCGGGGACGAGATCGTCCCGGTCTCCGGTGTCGGTCTCCTCGGCCCAGCCGCGCAGGCGGAGGATCTGCTCGCCGAGGCTGCCGCGCTCGCCGACGGCGGGCGGCTCGCCACCCGCCAGGCCGCCGGTTGCCGCGGAGACCTCGAAGAGGCCGGGCTCCTCCTCCGCCGGGTAGCCGCCGGCGACCTTGTGCTTGCAGAGATAGTTGTTCCAGCCCTTGAGCAGGGCGACGTCGGGCCGTGTCCCGGTGCGCGCCCGCACCGCCTCCGCCACGACGGGTGCGTCATGCGTGAGGACCTGCCGCTGCAGCGCCAGGGTGGCGGTCGAGATGACCGCCCGACGCCCCGACTCGACCGCGTCGGTGAGGACCGGCGCGAGGTAAGCCAGGGACTTGCCCGTGCCCGTCCCGGCCTGGACGAGGAGGTGGCTGCCCTTCTCGAGCGCGTCGGCGACCGCCCGGGCCATCCGCTCCTGTCCCTCGCGCGGCGCGCCCCCGACCGCGGTGACGGCGTCGCCGAGGACGCCCTCGACCTGTGCGCTGCCCACCCGGGCCTCAGGACGCCGAGCGTGCGCTGCCGGCCGCGGTCGCGTCGACGTCGCGCAGCGCCGCGGCGAGCTCGGGCCCGACCCGGGCGTGCAGGCGGGTGCCGACGTCGAGGAACTCCTCGGTGAGGATCTCGCCCACCGAGTGGGTGCGGGAGACGAGGTCGCCCCGTGCGTACGGCACGACGACGTCGATCTCCTCCGTGGGGCGCGGCAACGTCTCGGCGATCTGCTCCTGGAGCTGAGCCACCCCCTGCCCGGTCCGCGCGGAGACGACGACCGCGTCCGGCAGTCGGGTGCGCAGGGCGACGAGGTCCTCCGGGTCGGCCAGGTCGGCCTTGTTGAGGACCACGAGCTCGGGCAGGTCGGCGCCACCCGGCAGGTCGGCGAGGACGGACCGGACCGCCTTGACCTGGCTCTCCGGGTCCGGGTGGGACGCGTCCACCACGTGCAGGAGCAGGTCCGCCTCGGCCGCCTCCTCCAGGGTCGACCGGAAGGCCTCGACGAGCTCGGTGGGCAACGACCGGACGAACCCGACGGTGTCGGCGATCGTGTAGAGCCGCCCGTCCGGCGTCGAGGCCCGCCGGACCGTCGGGTCCAGCGTGGCGAACAGCGCGTTCTCCACGAGCACGCCGGCCCCCGTCAGCCGGTTGAGCAGCGAGGACTTGCCGGCGTTGGTGTAGCCGACGATCGCGACGGACGGGATCTGGTGATGCCGCCGCATCCCGCGCTTGGCCTCGCGGGCGGGCGCCATCTCCCTGATCTGCCGACGCAACCGGGCCATGCGCGTGCGGATGCGTCTGCGGTCCAGCTCGATCTTGGTCTCACCGGGGCCGCGGGACCCGATCCCCGCACCTCCGGCCACGCGTCCGCCCGCCTGCCGCGACATCGACTCACCCCAGCCGCGCAGGCGCGGGAGCAGGTACTCGAGCTGCGCGAGCTCGACCTGTGCCTTGCCTTCGCGGGACTTGGCGTGCTGGGCGAAGATGTCGAGGATCAGGGCGGTCCGGTCGATGACCTTGACCTGGACGATGTCCTCCAGGGCACGCCGCTGGGACGGGCTGAGCTCGCCGTCGACGATCACGGTGTCGGCGCCGACGGCACGGACGAGGTCGGCCAGCTCGGCCGCCTTGCCGGACCCGAGGTAGGTGCCGGGATCCGGTGCCGTGCGCCGCTGGAGGAGGCCGTCGAGAACCTGCGACCCCGCGGTCTCGGCGAGCGCGGCGAGCTCGCGCAGGGAGACCTCGGCGGCCGCGGCGGTGCCGGTGGACCACAGGCCGACGAGGACGACCCGCTCGAGCCGGAGCTGCCGGTACTCGACCTCCGTGACGTCCTGCAGCTCGGTGGACAGTCCGCCGACGCGCCGCAGGGCCGCGCGCTCCTCCCGGTCGAGCTGGTCGCCGTCGAGCTCGGACCCGTCGGCCTCACGTCCCTGCAGCGCCGTGCCGTCGGCCGACGTCACCGACGGGGCACGCGCGAGGATGCGAGCGACCACGTCCTCCGCCGCCTGCTGGTCGGCGGGCGAGACGCCGCCGTCCCTGGTGGGCAGATGGTGGTCGGTGCGTGCCATGGTGTCCTTCCGTCGCCTGCCCCAAGGATCCCACGTCGGCTGTGGCGTTGCCATCCCTTTGCACAGCCGGCGCGAGCCCCTCCCCGCGCTAGCGTTGCGTGCGTGAGCACCCAGGAGCACTACTTCTCCGGCGAGCCCGCCTCCACCGGCGACCTGCGGCCGCTCCGGGTGCGGCTCCGCGGCCGCGAGGTCGCGGTGCACACCGCGTCCGGGGTCTTCTCCGGGGACCGGCTGGACCCGGGGACGCGGGTGCTGCTCGACGCGGTCGAGGACCCGCCGCCCGAGGGCACCCTGGTCGACGTCGGCTGCGGGTGGGGGCCGCTCGCACTGGCGATGGCGCAGGCCTCCCCCGGCGCGGACGTGCTCGCCGTGGACGTCAACGCCCGCGCCCGGGACCTGACGTCCCGGAATGCGGCGGGACTGGGCTTGACGAACGTCACAACGATGTCGCCCGAGCAGGCGCTGGAACGCCTCGGGGATCCCGCGGGCGGCCCGGGCGGCATCGACGAGATCTGGTCGAACCCGCCGATCCGGATCGGCAAGGGCCCGCTGCACGCGCTGCTGACCACGTGGCTGGGGCGGCTGGCACCGACCGGGAGGGCGCACCTGGTCGTGCAGCGCAACCTCGGCGCGGACTCGCTTCACCGCTGGCTCGCCGACGAGGGGTTCGAGGTGACCCGCACGGCCAGCTCGAAGGGCTATCGGGTGCTGAGCGTCCAGGGCTCCGCCACGCGCTGAGTCCCCGCAGGGCCCGGCAGACCGAGGACCGGCCCGCTTCAGCGCAGGACGACGTCGGCGGTCAGCTCGGCGGGCCCGGTGAGGAAGACCCGCTCACCGCCGTCGGTGTCGGGCTCCACGCGGACCCGCACCTCGCCGCCGGGCACGAGGACCCGCCAGAGATTCGGCGAGCCGGTGCCGCCCCAGGTCCGGACGGCGAGCGCGGCCGCGCACGTCCCGGTCCCGCAGGAGCGGGTCTCTCCCACTCCGCGCTCCAGCACCCGCATGCGCACGGTGCCGACCGGCGCCCCGTCCTGGACGCCCTCGCCGAGCGGCACGACGAGCTCGAGGTTCGTCCCCTCGGGCGGCACCGGTTCGTAGGTGGGGGCGAGCGGCCCGTCCAGCGTGAGGTGGGCGGTGCCGAGCGACGCCTCGTCGGGCAGGGCGACGACGGTGTGCGGGTTGGGCACGGCGACCCGTAGCCCCCCGCGCGGCCCGTCCAGGCCGGGGATCTCGACGACGACGTCGTGGCCCTCGGCCGCGGCCCGCGCGCCGCCGGGCAGCCACCAGGTGCCCATGTCGACGGTGTACTGCTCGCCCTCGCGGGTGACCCGCCGGGCACCGCCACGGGTGCCGACGACCACGGACTCGCCGTCGGGCAGGTCGACGAGGCCCGCGGCACGCAGGTAGTGCACGAAGACGCGGATGCCGTTGCCGCACATCTCGGCGTAGGAGCCGTCGGCGTTCCGGTAGTCCATGAACCACTCGGCCTCGGGGCTCTCCCGCAGCACCTCGGCGCCCGCCGTGATCTCCCGGGACCGGACGACGCGCAGGATGCCGTCGGCGCCGACGCCGGCGTGCCGGTCGCAGACGGCGCGCACGTCCTCCGGGGCGATGGTCAGGGCGCCGTCGGGGTCGGGCACGAGCACGAAGTCGTTCTCGGTGCCGTGCCCCGTGGTCAGCGTGGTGCCGGCCAGTGCGTGCGAGATGGTCATGCCCGCAGGGTACGCAGCGCGGCGGCCAGCGTGTCGGCAGGGTCGACGTCCTCCCCGCCCGGCAGCCAGTGGATCCGAGGGTCGCGACGGAACCACTTCTCCTGGCGACGGGCGAGCTGGCGCGTTGCCCGCGCGACGGACTCGACGGCTTCGGAGGCGCTCATGCGGCCGGCGAGCACGTCCTGCGCCTGCGCGTAGCCGACGGCGCGGGAGGCGGTCGCGCCCCGGGCCAGGCCCGCCTGAAGGAGCCGTTCGGTCTCCTCCAGGAGGCCGCCGTCCATCATGGTCCGCGCTCTCGCGCCGATCCGGGCGTCGAGCTGGTCGCGGGGGATGTCGATGGCCATCTGGATCGTGGGCGTGACGTAGACCTGCTCGGGCATGGAGGCGGCGTAGGGGCGGCCGGTGACCCGGACGACCTCGAGCGCCCGGATCACGCGACGGGTGTTGCGCGGGTCGATCCGGCTCGCCGCCGCGGGGTCGCGAACGGCGAGCTCGTCGTGCAGGTGGCGTGCCCCGAGGCGGTCGGCGCGATCCTCCAGCTCGGCGCGAACGGACGGGTCGGTCGCCGGAAACTCGAGCCGGTCCAGCACCGCCCGGACGTACAGGGCGGACCCGCCGGCGAGGATCGGGGTCCGCCCGCGGTCACGGATCGCCGCGACGTCGGCACGGGCGTGCCGCTGGTACGCGGCGACGGCGGCCTCCTCGGTGACGTCGAGGACGTCGAGCTGGTGGTGGGCGATGCCGCGGCGCTGCTCGGGGGGCACCTTGGCCGTGCCGATGTCCATGCCGCGGTAGAGCTGCATGGCGTCCGCGCCGACGATCTCGACGGCATCCGGGCCACCGAGGGCGTCCGCGAGGTCGAGCGCGAGGTCGGACTTCCCGCTGGCGGTCATCCCCACGACCGCGACGAGTGGCTCCGGCGTTCGCACCCGGTCACGGTACCGACCGGTGGGACCGCTCTTCGGCGCGGTGGGGCCCGACCGATAGTCTCGATGCCATGGCGCGGACCGGGGCGTTCGGTGACGGCCGCCGACACACGGGGCGTGCGGCGCAGGACGAGGTGCTCGACACCGTCGCACCGCTGACGCGCGCCCGTGTGGCCGACGCCCTCCTGGAGCTGGAGTATCCGCTGTTCCATGACGCGAACGGCGACCTGGGCGTGCTGTGGTCGCAGGCGGCCTTCCACGTCTACCTGCTCGGCGACGACGAGTCGGTCCTCCAGGTGCGCGGCGCCTGGCACCGCCGGCTCGCGCTGGAGCGCCTGGGCGAGGTGCTGGCGCTGCTCGACGCGTGGAACCGGGACTACATGGGCCCGAAGTGCTACGTCCGGGTCCTTGACGACGGGTTCCTGTCCGTCGTCGCGGAGACCTCGACGCCGCTCGCGGCCGGGGTCAGCGACCGGCAGCTGATGCGCCTCGTCGAGCGTGGTGTGGGGCACGGGCTGCGCGTCATGCGCGCCCTGGAGGAGCGCTACCCCGACCCGGCCGCCCACGCACCTCGGGACGTGCTGTGAGCTGGGTGCAGCGGTTCGTCCGGCGTCGCGCCGCGGCGCGACCGGACGCGCGCGAGATGCTGACCCGCGCGAACTCGCTGCTGCGCCGTCGTCCGGAGAACGCCTCGCCGGTGACCTCCCGACGCCTCCGGGAGATCGTGACCGCCCGCGGTTACCACGTGCGGGTGGAGCCGGACGCGTCGCTGACAGGCCTGTGGGACGGCTACCCGTTCCGGCTGCGCCTCGCGGGCGAGGGGCAGCACAACCTCAGCGTGCTGGGGACATGGGGGCGGACGGTGCCGGACGAGCTGCGCGGGGCCGTCGCCCAGGCGGTCAACGACTGGAACCGGGACAAGATCTGGCCCACGGTCTTCACCGTCACCGACCCGACCGGGACGACGGTCCGGACCGAGGTGCACGCCGACGTCGGGGCGGGCGCCACCGACCGGCAGCTGGTGGAGCTGGTCGAGGCCGGGCTGACGGCGGGCGTGCAGTTCTTCCAGGCGCTCGGGGGCTCCATGCCGGCGGCAGAGGAGCCCTGACTACCGCCGCACGGCCGGCATGCCGAGCGAGACCGGCCCGCCGGCACTCTGCTCGGCTGCGCCGTGCGTCTGGGCGTCGGGGGCCTGCGCAGCGGCCCAGGCGTCACCGGCACGGGTCCGGCGCAGCCGGTAGGTCCCCCCGGTGAGGGCCGAGTCGGCGACCAGGTGGTGCGGGGCGCCGTGGGTGACTTCGACGGAGACCATGTCGCCGGGCCGGGGCCGTTCGCCGTCGGGAAGGTCCGGCGGCAGGGCGACGTGCACGAGCCGGTTGTCGGCGGCGCGTCCGGTGACCCGGTGGGTGACCTCGTCCTTGCGTCCCTCCCCCTCGGCGACCAGGACGTCGACCGTCCGGCCGACCTGTGCCTCGTTCTCCTCGGTGGAGATCCGCTGCTGCAGCGCCACGAGGCGCTGGTACCGGTCGGCGACGACGTCGGCGGGCACCTGCGGCAGGTCCGCGGCCGGGGTGCCGGGCCGCGGGGAGTACTGGAACGTGAACGCCGAGGAGAAGCGCGAGGCCTCGACGACCTCGAGGGTCTGGGCGAAGTCTGCCTCGGTCTCCCCCGGGAACCCGACGATGATGTCCGTGGTCAGCGCCGCATCGGGCATCGCCGCGCGCACCCGGTCGATGATCCCGAGGTAACGCGCGCGGCGGTATGAGCGGCGCATGGCCCGCAGGATCGTGTCCGACCCGGACTGCAGCGGCATGTGCAGGCTGGGCATGACGTTCTCAGTCTCCGCCATGGCGGCGATGACGTCGTCGGTGAAGGCCGCCGGGTGAGGCGAGGTGAACCGCACGCGCTCCAGACCCTCGATCGTGCCGCACGCGCGTAGCAGCTTGGCGAACGCCCCGCGGTCGCCGAAACCGACGCCGTAGCTGTTGACGTTCTGCCCGAGCAGCGTCACCTCGATGGCGCCCTGGGCGACGACGGCCTCGACCTCGGCGAGCACGTCGCCCGGCCGCCGGTCGCGCTCCTTGCCCCGCAGGTGCGGGACGATGCAGAAGGTGCACGTGTTGTTGCAGCCGACCGAGATCGAGACCCATGCCGCGTAGGCGGATTCCCGCTTGGTCGGCAGGGTCGACGGGAAGACCTTGAGGGACTCCTCGATCTCCACCTCGGCGCGCCGGTTGTGCCGGGCGCGGTCCAGCAGCGCGGGCAGGGCGTCGAGGTTGTGGGTGCCGAGCACCACGTCGACCCAGGGCGCCTTGTCGACGATGCCCTTGCGCATCTGCTGCGCGAGGCAGCCGCCGACGGCGATCTGCATGCCGGGCCGATCTCGCTTCACCGCGGCGAGCTGACCGAGGTTGCCGAACAACCGAGTGGCCGCGTTCTCCCGCACCGAGCAGGTGTTGATGATGACGACGTCGGCTCCCCCGTCACCGGCGTCGGTGGCCCGTGCGGCCGCCTCGGGGACCTCGGAGACCGGTCGGTAGCCGCGCTCCTCGAGCAGCCCGGCGAGGCGCTCGGAGTCGTGCACGTTCATCTGGCACCCGAGGGTCCGCACGAGGTAGGTGCGGTGCGCGCCGTCCGCGGCCCGGGCGGCCGACGCGGCGGTCGTGGTGGTGGACATCGCCCGGAATTCTACGTTCCTCCGCAGCCGGAACCGTGCGGATTCCGACCCGGCTCTGTGTCCACACTGTTACCGACGTGGGCGACCCGGAAATCATGAGCACGTTAGGTTGACCTCCATGACAGAAACGGACGAGACCGTCGGACCGGCGTCAGGGCCGGCTGCCGCCTACGCCACGGCCGCACCCGGATCTCCGCTCGTGGTGCTCGAGCGTGTCAACAAGCACTTCGGCTCGCTGCACGTGCTGCAGGACATCGACCTGACCGTCGCGCGCGGTGAGGTCGTCGTGGTCATCGGCCCGTCCGGGTCGGGCAAGTCGACCCTGTGCCGGGCGATCAACCGCCTGGAGCCGATCGACTCCGGCTCGATCACCGTGGACGGCAAGGAGTTGCCCGAGGAGGGCAAGGCGCTGGCGCAGCTGCGGGCCGAGGTCGGCATGGTGTTCCAGCAGTTCAACCTCTTCGCCCACAAGTCGATCCTCGAGAACGTCACGCTGGGGCCGATCAAGGTCAAGGGCGTCCGGCCGGCCGAGGCGAAGGAGCAGGCGATGGCGCTGCTCGAGCGGGTAGGCGTCGCGAACCAGGCGGAGAAGTACCCTGCCCAGCTCTCCGGCGGACAGCAGCAGCGCGTGGCGATCGCCCGTGCGCTGGCGATGCAGCCGAAGGTCATGCTCTTCGACGAGCCGACCTCGGCGCTGGACCCGGAGATGATCAACGAGGTCCTCGACGTGATGACCTCCCTGGCCCGCGAGGGCATGACCATGATCGTCGTGACCCACGAGATGGGCTTCGCGAGGCGCGCCGCGAACCGCGTCGTCTTCATGGATGCGGGGCAGGTCGTCGAGGAGAACGCTCCGGAGGAGTTCTTCGGGGCACCTCGCTCGGACCGCGCGAAGGACTTCCTGTCCAAGCTGCTCACGCACTGAGAAACCTTTCAACACTCCCGGCATGGGGGACCACTCGAAGGAGAACGACATGCGACGCACACGTACAGCAGGTGCCGCCCTGACGCTGGCGGCGGCGCTGGCGCTGACGGCCTGCTCGGCAGGCGAGCCGGGAGCCGGCGGCGACGGTGGCGGCGGTGACGGCGGCGGCGGAGGCGGCGAAGGCCTGACCGTCGGGATCAAGTACGACCAGCCGGGTGTCGGGCTCCAGGAGGGCTCGGAGTTCACCGGCATGGACGTCGACGTCGCGACCTACATCGCCGAGCACCTCGGTTACTCCGCGGACCAGATCGAGTTCGTCGAGGCGGTCTCCGCCCAGCGGGAGACGATGCTGCAGAACGAGACGGTCGACATGATCGTCGCGAGCTACTCGATCACCCCGGAGCGGGCCGAGCTCGTCACGTTCGCGGGACCGTACCTCGTGGCCGGACAGGACCTGCTCGTCGCTGCCGACGACAACGAGATCACCGGCCCGGACGCGCTGGACGGGAAGGTCCTGTGCTCGGCCGAGGGGTCCACGTCCGCGGAGCGCATCCGCGACGAGTACTCCGAGGGCGTCGAGCTGTACCCCGCATCCGGCTACTCCGAGTGCGTCGAGCTGCTCGCCGCCGGCACCGTCGACGCCGTCACCACGGACGACGCGATCCTCGCGGGCTACGCCGCGCAGGAGACCTACGCGGGCCAGTTCAAGCTGATCGGCAACCCGTTCTCCGAGGAGAACTACGGCGTCGGTCTCCCGCCCGAGTCGGACATGTGCGAGGACATCACGGCCGCGATCGAGCAGATGATCGAGGACGGGACGTGGGAGCAGATGGTCGCGGACAACTTCGGGGAGAACTACACCCCGAACCCCGACCTCAACCCGCCGACGCCCGAGGCCTGCGCCTGACCTGAGTGCCCGGGGCCGAGACCCGGCCCCGGGCCGGGCCCGGCCGCGCGCGCCCGCGCGCCCGCAAAGCGGACCGCGTCCCTCCCGCACACCGAAGGAGATCCGAGTGGGCTACCTCGCCGACATAGGCGACCTCCTGGGGCAGTTCGACGTCATCGGCGCGTTCTGGGTCAACATCCAGCTGACGTTCTGGGCGGCCGTGGTGTCGTTCGTCGTCGGACTCGTGCTCGCCGTCATGCGCGTCTCGCCCGCGCCGAGCCTGCGCTGGGCCGGCGCCGCCTACGTCAACGTCTTCCGCAACACGCCGCTGACCCTGATCATCCTCGCCTGCTCGATCGTCCTGTGGGGACAGCTGGGCATCATCCTCGTCCGCAACGAGGCCGGGCGGGTGTCGATCGAGCAGAACGGCTTCTGGCTCGCGGTGATCGGCCTGTCCGCCTACACCGCGGCCTTCGTGTGCGAGGCACTGCGCTCGGGCGTCAACACGGTGCCCGTCGGTCAGGCCGAGGCCGCACGGGCCATCGGACTCGGGTTCGGACAGTCGATCGGCCTGATCATCCTTCCGCAGGCCCTCCGCGGCGCGATCACCCCGCTGGGGAACACGCTCATCGCGTTGACGAAGAACAGCACGGTCGCGACGGCCGCGGGCGTGGTGCAGAGCGCCTCGGTGATGCGCCAGATGATCGAGATCAGGCCGGACACCGGCATCGCGATCTTCCTCGTGATCGGACTCGGGTTCGTCATCGTCGTGCTGCCGATCGGGATGCTCACGACCTACCTCTCGCGCCGGCTGGGGGTGGCCCGATGAGCAGCGTGCTCTTCGACGCGCCCGGTCCGCGGGCGCGACGGCGGATCCGGCTCGTCAACCTCGTCGGCGCCCTCGTGGTCCTCGGCGTCCTCGCATGGGTCGTCGCGGGGCTGGCACGGCAGGGCCAGTTCACCCCGCAGCGGTGGCAGCCGTTCCTCGAGACGTCGATCTGGCTCGACTACCTCGCCCTCGGCCTGTGGAACACCGTCCGGGCTGCGGCGATCTCCGTCGTCACCTCGCTCGTCTTCGGCCTCGTCTTCGGGCTGGGACGGCTCACGCACCTGGCGCCGGTGCGCTGGCTCTGCGGGGTCGTCGTCGAGTTCTTCCGCTCGATCCCGGTCCTCGTCATGATGATCTTCTTCTACGGGTTCCTGGCCGGCCTCGACATCGTGGAGCCCGCGCAGGCGCCGTTCGTCGCCGTCGTGCTCGGCCTGACCCTCTACAACGGCTCCGTGATCGCCGAGCTCGTGCGCTCCGGTGTCCACAACCTCCCGAAGGGCCAGCGCGAGGCGGGGCTCGCGATCGGGCTGACCCCCGCCCGCAGCCGGCGGATCGTCGAGCTGCCGCAGGCCCTCATCGCCATGATGCCCTCGCTGGTGAGCCAGCTCGTCGTCATCCTCAAGGACACCGCTCTGGGCCAGATTATCAGCTACAGCGAGCTGCTCCGGTCCACCCAGATCGCCTCGACGGCCTTCAGCAACGTCATCCCGGCCTTCATCGTGGCGGCGCTGATCTACATCGTCATCAACTTCGGGCTGACGTCGTTCGCCGGACGGCTGGCCCGGCGCCTGGACCGCCGCACGGCGGGGACGACTCGTCCGGCCGCGGTCGGGACGGCGGCCGCCGGTCTGGGCGGCAGTGCCGGACCCGAGGCCGCGCGACCGTAACGCGAGCTCAGTCGAGCGCGTCCCACTCCCCCGGTTCGGCAGCCGGGTCGACGCCGTCCTCGGCGAGCACCTCGTCGATGACGCGCATGGCGACACCCGCGCCGAAGCCCTTGCGGGCGAGCATGCCGGCCATGCGACGGCGCCGGACCTGCGGGGCGAGCCCGCGCGTCGAGCGGGCCTTCTTCTCCACGAGCCGCCGCGCGGCGTCCCGCTCGTCGTCGCCGTCGACCTGCTCCAGGGCGACCTCGGCGACCTCGGGGGCGATGCCCTTCCGGCGCAGCTCCACCGCTAGCGCACGCCGGGCGAGCCCGCGCTCGCCGTGCCGGGTGCGCACGAGCATGTCCGCGTAGGCCTGGTCGTCGACCAGCCCGACCTCGGTGAAGCGGTCGAGCACCTCGGCGGCGACGTCGTCGGGGACGTCCCGCCGGGCGAGGGCCTCCTCGAGCTGGGCGCGGCTGCGGGGCGCCGCGTTCAGCTGGTTCAGCGCGATCGTCCGGGCGACCTGCTCGTGGTCGGGCTCCTCGTCCTCCGCAGCGGCGCCCGCCTCCGGTGGCTCCAGGTCCGGGCGGCGGCGCCCGCTGCGCCGCCGCCCGGGTCCTCGGGTGGTCATGTCAGAAGTCGACCGGGACCTCGTCGGGCACCGTGACGTCGGCCGGCTCCTCCGCGGGGTCCTGGAGCACACCGAGGCGGGTGAGGAGCTTCCGCTCGATCTCCTCGGCCAGCTCCGGGTTGTCCTTGAGGAACTGCCGGGCCTTCTCCTTGCCCTGGCCGAGCTGGTCGCCCTCGTAGGTGTACCAGGCACCGGACTTGCGCACGATGCCGTTCTCGACGCCGAGGTCGATGAGGCCACCCTCGCGGGAGATGCCCTGGCCGTAGAGGATGTCGAACTCCGCCTGCTTGAACGGCGGGGCCATCTTGTTCTTGACGACCTTGACGCGGGTCCGGTTGCCGACGGAGTCGGCCCCCTCCTTGAGGGTCTCGATCCGGCGGACGTCGAGCCGGACGGAGGCGTAGAACTTCAGGGCCTTGCCGCCGGAGGTGGTCTCCGGGGATCCGAAGAACACGCCCACCTTCTCGCGCAGCTGGTTGATAAAGATCGCGGTGGTGCCGGCCGCGGAGAGCGCACCGGTGATCTTGCGCAGCGCCTGGGACATCAGCCGGGCCTGCAGGCCGACGTGCGAGTCGCCCATCTCGCCCTCGATCTCGGCCTTCGGCACGAGTGCGGCGACGGAGTCGATGACGACGATGTCCAGCGCGCCGGAGCGGATCAGCATGTCCATGATCTCCAGCGCCTGCTCACCGGTGTCCGGCTGGGACACGAGCAGCGCATCGATGTCCACGCCCAGCTTCTTGGCGTACTCCGGGTCCAGCGCGTGCTCGGCGTCGATGAATGCGGCGATGCCGCCCGCCTTCTGCGCGTTGGCGACGGCGTGCAGCGCCACGGTGGTCTTGCCGGAGGACTCCGGCCCGTAGATCTCGACGACCCGGCCGCGCGGCAGGCCGCCGATGCCGAGGGCGGCGTCGAGCGCGACGGCGCCGGTGGGGATCACCTGGACCTTGGGACGGGCGGAGTCGTCCCCCAGGCGCATGATCGACCCCTTGCCGAACTGACGGTCGATCTGGGTGAGGGCGGCCTCGAGGGCCTTGCTGCGGTCGGCGGTCTGAGACGCGGCAACGGACATGTGGATCATCTTCTCCCTGGGCCGCCGCGCGGCCCTTCGGACGGACAGGGCTGGTCTCTTGGCAGGGCCCGCCCTCTCCGGACGGCTACCTGCAGGTGACGCTATGCCCGACCACAGACATCCGCCGGGCACTCTCTCGCCGCTGTGGACGAGGAGGTGCCGACGTCGTCACCTGTGGACGACACTACGACGAACGGATGTTCGATCACGGGTGCGACACGCCGCGATCGAGAACGTCGGTCGGGTGAAGAGACTCAGCGACGTCGCCGCGGATCGATGCGGTGGTGCCACCGCGCGGTCTCGCCGAGCTCCAGCTCGTCGCACACCGCGTCCCACACGCGGCGTGGCGGGACACCGGCGTCGAGCGCCTCGACCGCCGTCCGGCCTCCGGCACCCGGGAGCACGAGGTCCTGCGCCACCGACCGCCCGTAGGTCTCGCCCAGCACCTCGTCGACCACCTGCCAGAACTCCGAGTGCCTCACGTGCCCAGCCTGCCACCTGGTGGCGGACGGCGTCCGGATGGGGAGCTCTGCCCCTACCCCGCGCCGTCGCCGCTCCTTACTCTCCTCGACCATGAGCCGCACCGGGACCTCACGAGGACGCACGACCACCGTGGTCGTGCTCGTGGTCCTGGTGCCGCTGGTGGCCGCGCTGGCCTGGTGGCAGCCGTGGGTGGAGCGGGCCGAGCCGGGCCAGGTGTTCGACGTCGCGTCCGGGTCGGCCGAGGTCAGCGAGGCGCTCGGAGACCGCGTGGAGCTCGTCCTTCCCAGCGGCGCGACCGTCGACGCCGAGGTCGGCCGGCGGCAGGAACGCCTTCCGGAACATGCCGGGGACGAGGCGCCGCCCCGCGGCGGTTCTTTCCTCCCGATCAGTGTGGGCCTTCCCCTCGAACCACACCTCACCACCGGGCAGCTCGACGTGCCGGACGGCGGCACGCCGTCGCTCGAGGTGCGGGTGACGGCAGGTGACGTCCCGGTCCCGGTCCCCCGGGACGGTCAGCTGTACTACGTGGCGGTCGCGGGTGCCTCGGGCGGAGCCAGCGTCACAGTCACGTTCGACGGTGAGTCCCAGACGGCCATCTGGGACGGCGCGGGCAGGGTGAGCGTCGACGCCGGGAGGTTCGCCGAGGTGACACCCGACGTCGAGCTCGAGGCGTGGGAGGACGACCTCGACCACGACTGCGGCGAGCCCGAGCTGGACGGCACCTACCACCGCGTCGAGGACGGCGGTCCGGCCGTCCTCGCCTGCCGCCTGGCCGAGGTGTACCGGACGCCGTGGGTCAACCGGCTCGGTTGGGCACCGGACGGGCAGGTGTGGGCGGTCGGGCACGTGGACTTCCACGCCCTCAGCGCGCAGCTCGAGCGGCGGAACGGCGCGAGGACGGAGGCGGTGACCCTCGACTGGGACGCGGTGGAGGGCACCGACACCCCGCCGCCCGAGGTCCGCGTCGCCGGCGCCGACGCCGCCGCCTTCGCGACCCGGGACGACGAGCTGAACGCCGACTCCGACCTGCCGTGGCGCTTCGTCGCCGCGGTCGACGCCGCGCAGCCCTTGCCCGAGGCCGAGATCACCTACGGCTTCCCCATCATGGGCGCCGGCGGCGACCGGGACGGGTACCTGCGGGCCACCTGGACCGAACCGCTGGAGGACATGCGATGACGGCCGAGTCGCCCCGACGACCGCGCCGTGGGCGCACCACGGCCGTCGTCGCCGTCGCCGTGCTCCTCGTCACCGTCGTCGGGGGCCTCGCGTGGTGGCAGCCCTGGAACCGGGCAGCCACCGGGGAGGTGCTGCGGGGCGATCCTTCGGACGTGGACGGACGCGGCACCACGCTCACCCTCCCCACCGGGGAGATCGAGATCCGGGTCGGGCAGCCCCGGAACCGTCTCCCCGACGACGGGGCCCTCCCGCCGCTGGGTGGGTCCTTCGTCCCGGTGTCCATCTCGGCGTCGGCCCGAGCCGTGCTCTCGGTGCCGGGGGCGGGCGAGGTACCGGCGGCCCGCGTCGGCGTCTCGGCCGGTGGCTCGCGGTTCACCCTGTCGGGCTCGGACGACGGCGCCTACTACCTGGTGACCGGCGACCGGTCGAGCGACGTCACGATCACGGTCAGGTTCGACGGCGAGTCCCAGACGCTGACCGTCGGTGCGGACGGCACCGAGGTCGACGCGCGCCGGTTCGCCGACGTCGGCAACGCGCTGGAGGGGACGCTCGAGGAACGCACGTTCGAGTGCGGGGACGCGCGGGTGGCCGAGAGCGTCCGGGGCGGCGCCCCGGACGTCGTCGAGCCGCCACCCTTCGACTGCACCGTGCTCGCCGCGCGCCTCTCACCGTGGGTGCACGGGCTGGGCTGGGCACCCGCCGGTCAGGCCTGGTTGGTCGGCGACGTCGACCCCACCGTGCGGGGAAGCTTCTACTTCCGCGAGGTGACCTCCGCCGGCCCCCTGGCGCCGGTCACGTGGGAGGCGGCGGTGCAGATCGCACGCGACCGGTTGGACGCGAACGACACTCCGCCTCCCATCGTCCACCTGGGCCGGACGGAGGCGCAGACGGTGTTCCCGGCCGACGACACCCTCGGTGACCCGCTCACCTCGGCCGGCAACCCCTGGCGCTTCGTCGCCGCGGTCGACGCGGACGAGCCACTTCCGGACGCCGAGATCACCTACGGCTTCCCGGTGGAAGAACCCCGTGGTCCCTTCCCGGTCGACGACTTCGACGAGCACGAGCACGCCTCCTGGACAGTGCCCCTGGAGGTGCTGCGATGAGACCTGCCGTTCTCACCGGTGTCGTCGCGGTCGTCGTCGTGGCGGGCGTACTGGCCTGGATGCGGCCGTGGGAGGAGCTCGCGGACGCTGGTGACGTCGTCGCCGTGCCGGCGAACCTGGTCACCGGCGAGCCCACCGAGCTGCTGCTGCCGCTCGCCGGGCTCCGGGTCGTCGTCGGGGATCCCGTCACCGTGGCACCGGACCACTGGATCGGCGACGGCGACGCCGAGGACCGTCCGCCGCCCCCACCCCGCGGCGGGTCCTACCTGCCGGTGAGCATCGAGACGTTCATGCCTCAGACGCTCCACGCCACCCTCCTGCCGGGCGCGGACCAGGTGGAACCGGGCCTCGTCGTCGAGGCCGCCGGCACCCGCTTCGACCTCACCGACGAGCTCGAGCGGTCCTTCGGCGCCGACGGCACGCTCGTCCTCGAGGAGCGCGGCTTCTACCTCGCGGTCGACGACGAGCCGGACGGCGCGGCGATCACCGTGTCCTTCGACGGCGAGTCTCAGACGCTTCGTCCCGACGGCACGCTCGAGGACGGCCGCTTCGCGGTTCTGGGCGAACCGGCGCCGGCACGGCAGCACGACTGCGGGCCGCCCACCCTGCCGGACGGCGTTCACGTCGACCCGAGCCTGCCCCCGGACGGGCGGTACACGTGCCGGGTGAGCACCCCGGCCACCCTGCCCTGGGTCGGCGGGCTCGGCTGGGCGCCCGAGGGCAGCACCTGGCTGGTCCTCAGCCTGGTGCTGGAGCCGGCGTGGCGGCTGCGGGGACCCGGCGGCGTCGAGCTGCACCCGCAGATCGGCGCCGAGGACGAACCGCCGCCGACGGTCACCGTAGGCGGCACGGAGGCGACGAACGTGCACCGTCTCAACGACGCCGCCGGCACCCATACGATCCGGCACGTGGACGACCCGTGGCGGGCCGTCCACCTGGTGCGCGAGGACGCGCCGATGCCCGAGCTGTCCGTGACCTACCCCACCCCGTTCGCCGACCCGAGCCTCGACGTCCCGGCGACCTGGACCCTCGACCTGGAGACGCGATGACGCAGAGCGTGACCCCGACCGGCACGACGACCTCGCCCCGGAGGCGGTACTGGTCGCTCGCCGTTGCACTCGTGGCGGTGGCCCTGGTGGCGGCGCTGGTGTGGCGCGAGGACATCGTCGAGGCGGTCACACCCGAACCGAGGGCGGAGGCCGGGCAGGTCTTCCAGGTCTACACCACGCAGGTCCCGGGGGACGCCGAGATCGTCACGCTGCCCACGGCGCAGCTCGGGATCCACCTCGGCGAACCCGTCCAGCAGCTGCCGGCGGACGCGGCGGGGGCGTCGGAGGACGCCGGGCCGCTCCTGGCCCCGGAGGGCGGTGCCTACCTGCCCGTCGTGATCGGCACCGAGAGCATGGTCCCCTCGGCATGGATGCCCGGAGCCGAGCAGGTGCTGCCGGAGGTCGTGATCGAGTCCGGCGGGCAGCGCTTCGACCTGTCGTCGCAGGTCGCACGGGTGCTGCCGGCACGCTCCACCGGGCTGCTCGTCCCGATCCTGCCGGTCCTCGGCGTCTACCTTGCTGTGGACGGGCCGGGCTCGGACGCCACCGTGACCGTGACCTTCGACGGCGAGAGCCAGACCCTCCGTGCCGACGGCACGCTCGAGGCGGGTCGCTTCGAGACGATCGATCCGTCCGTGGAGCCTCGCTCGTCCGGCTGCGAGAGGGGTGAGCAGCCGCTCGACGGTCTCGTCACGTACATCCCCGAGGACTCCGGGGTCTTCTTCTACGGCAGCCCGTACGACCGCGGGCTCGGCAACTGCTTCCTCAACGGCATCGACACCGAACCGTGGGTGGCCGGCCTCGGCTGGGCGCCCGAGGGCAGCAGGTGGCTGACGATGGGGCTGCGTCTCGACATCGCCGACGACCAGCTCGTCGACGCCGACGACCGCTCGGTGCAGTGGGAGATC
The DNA here is from genome assembly GCF_042665525.1 of Georgenia alba. Taxonomy (NCBI): domain Bacteria; kingdom Bacillati; phylum Actinomycetota; class Actinomycetes; order Allobogoriellales; family Allobogoriellaceae; genus Georgenia; species Georgenia alba. Next base: position 2,031,554 of record NZ_JBHTCQ010000001.1, on the reverse strand, counting down.
GTGGACGACGAGTCGGGCGAGGTGCGGGCACGGACCGGCGGCGAGGACGCGACCGTGTTCGCCACCGCCACGGCGCAGGACTGGGGCATGCAGGCCGATCCCTGGTCGTCCGAGTGGGTCATCGTCGTCCCGATCCCCGAGGACGCGGAACGGCCGCATGCGGAGCTGCAGTACGACCTGCCCGTCCAGCGCCCGGACAGCGGTGAGCCCGGATCGGTCACCGCGACCTGGCAGGTGGAGGTCCCGGTCGGGCCCTGACGAGCCGGCCGGGCCCGGCCGAGACTGCCGAGACGTCACCATGTCGGCCCCCGACGGCACAATGGCCGGGTGCTCCCGTTCTCCGAGGCGACCACGGCGTGGTTTCAGAACGCCTTCGCCGAGCCGACGGCCGCCCAGGCGGGTGCCTGGGACGCGGTCGCCTCGGGTGAGCACGCCCTCGTCGTCGCCCCGACGGGGTCCGGCAAGACCCTCGCCGCCTTCCTGTGGGCGGTGGACCAGATGCTCACCGGCGAGGTCCCACAGCCCGAGGAGCGCTGCCGGGTGGTCTACGTCTCCCCGCTCAAGGCCCTCGCCGCCGACGTCGAACGGAACCTGCGCTCCCCGCTGGTCGGCATCACGCAGGCCGCCGGACGGCTCGGCGCGGCGGTCAACGACGTCCGGGTGGGGGTCCGCACCGGGGACACTCCCGCGAGCGAGCGGCGCCGCATGGCGACCCACCCGCCCGACATCCTCATCACCACCCCCGAGTCGCTCTACCTGGTGCTGACGTCGGCCGCCCGGGAGGGGCTGCGTGGCGTCACCACCGTCATCGTCGACGAGGTGCACGCGGTGGCCGGCACCAAGCGCGGCGCGCACCTCGCGGTCAGCCTCGAACGGCTGGACGCCCAGCTCCCCCGGCCGGCGCAGCGGGTCGGGCTCTCGGCCACCGTCCGCCCCGTCCCGACGGTCGCCACGTTCCTTGCCGGCCACCGCCCACCGGCCGACGGCGGACGGCACGTCCGCGTGGTGCAGCCGCCCTCCAGCAAGGAGCTGCGGGTCGACGTCGTCGTGCCCGTCGAGGACCTCGCCGACCCGTCCGCGACGCCGCTGCGCGCCGTCGGCCGCGAACGCCCCGCCGCGGACGAGGGGCCCGACCTCTCCGGGGACGCCGCCGGCGCTCTGGCCGACGACGAGGGGCACCGCCAGCCCTCGGTGTGGCCGCACCTGACCGAGCGCCTCGTCGACCTCATCGAGCAGCATCGCTCGACGATCGTCTTCACCAACGGACGGCGCACCGCCGAGCGGCTCACCTCCCGCATCAACGAGGAGTGGCAGGCGCGCTCCGCCGAGACCTCCGCAGCCGCGGTCCTGGACGCGGCGGGCTCGGCCTGGGCGGCCGCGATCCCCGGCCAGTCCGGCACCGGGCTGGGTGTCGACGACGCCGCCGTGGCACGCGCCCACCACGGCTCCATGAGCCGGGAGGAGCGCGTCCGCACCGAGTCGGCTCTGAAGACCGGAGGCCTGCGTGCCGTGATCGCCACGTCCTCGCTCGAGCTCGGCATCGACATGGGCGCCGTCGACCTCGTGGTCCAGGTCGGGTCCCCGCCGTCGGTCGCCGCCGCACTGCAGCGCATCGGGCGGGCGGGCCACCAGGTGGGCGCGGTGAGCCACGGCGTGGTCCTGCCGACGCACCGGGGCGACCTGCTGCCCTCCGCCGTCGCCGCGGTGCGTGCCAGGGAGGGCCTCATCGAGGAGGTCCGCATCCCGGCCAACCCGCTCGACGTCCTCGCCCAGCAGGTCGTGGCGATGCTCGCCGTGGAGGACCTGACGGTCGCGGAGCTCTCCGCACGGGTCCGGCGGGCCGCGCCGTACGTCTCGCTCGGCGAGCGGTCCCTGACCGCGGTGCTGGACATGCTGGCGGGCCGCTATCCGAGCGAGGACTTCGCCGAGCTACGGCCGCGCATCGTGTGGGACCGCAGTACCGACCGGCTCAGCGCACGGCCCGGTGCCCTGCGCCTGGCCACGACGTCCGGTGGCACGATCCCGGACCGCGGCATGTACGGGGTCTTCCTGGCCGGTGGCCCGGTCACGTCCGATGGAGACCGGGACGGGCTCGCCGCGGCGCGCACGGGCGCGGTCACGGCCGCCTCCCGCGGCCGTGGCGGACGTCGGGTGGGTGAGCTCGACGAGGAGATGGTCTACGAGTCGCGGGTCGGGGACACCTTCACGCTGGGCACCTCGACGTGGCGCATCGAGGAGATCACCCCGGACCGGGTGCTCGTCAGTCCCGCCCCCGGCCAACCGGGACGGCTGCCGTTCTGGAAGGGGGACGCACCCGGGCGGCCGGTCGAGCTGGGCCGGGCGCTCGGGGCGACGACGCGCGAGCTTCTCGCGAGGCTGCCCGAAGACGGGCGGGGCGACGGCGCGGGAGACGAAGAGGCGGCGCGGGAAGACGGTGCACCCTCCGGCGCGGCCGCGGCACTGCGCGACGCCGGCCTGGACGACTGGGCCACGGCCAACCTGCTCGGGTACCTCGCGTCGCAGCGCGAGGCCACGGGCCGTCTCCCGGACGATCGCACCATCGTGCTCGAACGGTTCCGGGACGAGCTGGGCGACTGGCGCGTGGTGCTCCACTCCCCGTTCGGCGCCCCGGTCCATGCCCCGTGGGCGATGGTGCTCGCCGCCCGGCTGCGTGAGCAGACCGGTATGGACGTGCAGGCCGCACCGAGCGACGACGGCATCGTGCTGCGGATGCCGGACACCGGGGAGGACTCCGGCCCGCTCGACCCCGCCGCGCTGGTCCTCGAGCCGAGCGAGGTCTCCGGCCTGGTGGTCGAGGCACTGGCCGGCTCAGCACACTTCGCCGCCCGGTTCCGCGAGGCCGCGGCCCGGGCCCTGCTCCTGCCCCGCCGCCGCCCCGACCGGCGTCAGCCGCTGTGGCAGCAGCGGCACCGCAGCGCCCAGCTGCTTTCGGTCGCCTCCGCCCACCCCGACTTCCCCGTGGTGCTCGAGGCGGTGCGCGAGTGCCTGCAGGACGACTTCGACGTGCCGGCCCTGACGGACCTCATGACGGCGATCGGCCGTCGCGAGATCCGGCTCGTGGAGGTGACGACCAACGCGCCGTCGCCCTACGCCCGCACGCTGCTGATGGGCTACATGGCCCAGTTCCTGTACGACGACGACGCTCCGCTCGCCGAACGGCGCGCCGCCGCCCTGGCGCTGGACCCCGCCCTGCTCGCCGAGCTGGTCGGCTCCGACCTGGGTGACCTGGCGGACCTCCTCGACCCCGAGGCGGTGACCGAGGTCGCCGCGAGCGTCGGGCTGCGCACCGAGGCGTCCCGGGTGAGTGACGACGAGGGCGTCGTGGACCTCGTGCGGCGCCTCGGTCCCCTCCCGACGGCGGAGCTCGCCGAACGGTGCACCGAGCCGCAGCAGGTGCCGGCCTGGCTCGACGACCTCACCGCCCGCCGGCGGATCCTCCCCGTGCGGGTGGCCGGGCACGAGCAGTGGGCGGTGCTGGAGGACGCCGCACGGCTGCGGGACGCGCTGGGCACGGCGCTGCCTCCCGGCCTCCCGGAGGCGGTGCTGGAGCCCGTCCCGGACCCGCTCGGAGACCTGCTGCGACGGCACGCCCGCACGAACGGGCCGTTCACGGCCCAGCAGGTGGCCGACCGGTTCGGCGTGGGGGTCGGGGCCGTCCACGCGCCGCTCGCCGAGCTCGTCCGGACCGGCCTGCTGGTGGAGGGGCGCCTCGACCCGGCCGGCAGCGGTGAGGGCGTCGAGTACTGCGACGCCGAGGTCATGCGCCGCATCCGCCGTCGGTCCCTCTCCCGGCTGCGCAGCGAGGTGGAGCCGGTGCCACCCGCCACGCTCGGGGTGTTCGCGCCGCGCTGGCAGCACGTGGCCGCGGCAGGCTCGGCACCGGAGCTGCGCGGGTCCGACGGCCTGCTGACCGTCGTCGATCAGCTCGCGGGCGCCCTGCTGCCCGCCTCGGCGCTGGAGTCACTGGTGCTGCCGGCGCGGGTGCGTGACTACCGGCCCGAGATGCTCGACGAGCTCACCGCGGCCGGCGAGGTCGTGTGGGCCGGCGGCGGGGCCCTGCCGGGCGTCGACGGACTGGTGACGCTGCTGCCCGCCGACGCCGTGCCCGATCTCGCCCCGCCGGTGACCGACGCACCGGACACCCCGCTCCACCAGCACCTGCTCGCCGCCCTGCGCTCCGGCGGTGGCCGGTTCTTCCGTGACCTGCTGCCGCCCGATCAGGTGACCTCCGAGGGCCGCCCGGACCGCACCCGGCCGGAGGAGGTCCTCGAGGCGCTGTGGGATCTCGTGTGGGCGGGCCTCGTCACCAACGACACCCTGGCCCCGGCACGGGCGCGGCTGGGAGCCGGCCGTCCCACGCATGCCTCGCGCACGCCGTCCGCGCGGCCCCGGTCAGTGCGATCGGGCCTGCGCCGCGGTGCGCTGACGCGGGCGGGACTCACGACCGGGGTGCGTCCGTCGTCGGTCACGCCGCCGGCCGCGGCGGGCCGGTGGTCGCTGCTTCCCGTGCCCGACCTGCCGGTAGCGGCCGCGGACGGTGCGGGCACGCCCGAGACGCGCACCCATCGGGTGGCCGCGGCGACGGCGGCGCTCCTGGAGCGGCACGGCCTGCTCGTGCGCGGCGCGGCCGGGCTGGAGGACGTCGGCTTCGGCGCGGCCTACCAGGTCCTCCGGCGGCTCGAGGAGTCCGGTCAGGTCCGGCGCGGCTACCTCGTCGAAGGGCTCGGGGCCGCGCAGTTCGCACTGCCCGAGGTCGTCGACCGGCTGCGGTCCGACGCGGCGGCGCTGGCAGCGCGCCGCGAGGCCGGTGGCGAGCCACGGGTCCACCTGCTCGCGGCCACGGATCCGGCGAACCCGTACGGCGCGGCGCTCACCTGGCCGCCGGCGCGCGAGGGTGAGGGGCACCGTCCCGGCCGCAAGGCGGGGTCCGTCGTCGTGCTGGTGGACGGCGCGCTCGTGCTGTACGTGGAGCGCGGCGGGCGGACGTTGCTGTCCTTCGAGGACTCCCCGGTGGTGCTGGCGGCCGCTGCCGCCGCCCTCGCGGAGGCCGGCGCCGCGGGCCGGCTCGGCCCGCTCACCCTGCGACGGCTCGACGGCGAGGAGGCCCTGCGGCACGAGGGTGCGCTCGCCTCCGCCCTGCGTGACGCCGGCTTCGGACCGGTGCCGCAGGGCCTGCGGCTGCGCACCCCGCCGGCACGGCGGTAGGCGACGGGCCGGTCAGGCGGCCGGCGGCGGGTTCCCGGTGCACAGGCCGAGCCAGCGTCCGTCCGGGTCGGTGATCTCCGCCCACCAGCCCATGTCGCCACCGATCTCGGTCCGTCCCACTGCCACCGCGCCGCCGGCCTCCACCGCGGCGTCGAGCGCCGCTTCGAGGTCGTCCACGTTGACGTAGACGCGGACGGAGGCCTGGGTCGGCGTGTCCGGCTCGGCGCGGTACAGGCCGCCGATCAGACCGCCGTCGTTGACGATGCCGGTGTAGGCGGCGTCGTCGCCGAAGCTGGCGTACGTCCAGCCGAAGACGGCGGAGTAGAACGTCTTGCCGGCAGCGATGTCGCGCACCGGGATCTCCCACCAGGTCACGGTGTTGACGGGTGGCTGCGCACTGGTCGTGTCGGACATGGCATCTCCTTGCGCCGGGGTGGTCAGAGTGTGGCACCTGGATGACGGCCGGGGAACAGCACGATCGACAGGTCATCCGGTCGGGCAGAAATTCGTTCGCCCGGCACGGGGACGTGCGGTTGACTTCGGCGGACCGACCGCGCGAGCAGCCGAGAGGAGGAACCGAGATGCGGCGCAACCCCACGCCCACCTGTGCCCTGAACCAGCCCATGGACGTGAGGAATCGTGTCGTATCTCAATCTCGGAATCGTCGCGCACGTCGACGCCGGTAAGACCAGCCTGACGGAGCGGCTCCTCGTCGAGTCGGGCGCCCTCGACCGTGCCGGCGCGGTCGACGCCGGTACCACCGTCACCGACACGCTCGAGCTGGAGCGTGAACGCGGCATCACCATCCGCTCCGCCGTCGTCTCCTTCGACGTCGGGGACCGGACGATCAACCTGATCGACACCCCCGGCCACCCCGACTTCATCGCGGAGGTGGACCGGGCCTTGGCCGTGCTCGATGGCGTGGTGCTCGTGGTCTCGGCGGTCGAGGGCGTGCAGGCCCAGACGCTGGTGCTCATGCGGGCACTGCAGCGGCTGGCCATGCCGACCCTGATCTTCGTGAACAAGGTGGACCGGCGGGGTGCCCGCTCCGCGGAGGTCGTCGAGGAGATCACCCGGCGCCTCACGCCCGACGCCGTCCCGATGGCGAGAGTGGAGCGCGAGGGTGGTCGTGACGCCGCCGTGGTGCGCCAGCCGCCGGGCGACGCCGACCTCGAGGCGTACGTCGTCGAGGGCGCGCGAGCCGGGACCGTGCACCCGGTCCATCTGGGCTCCGCAGTGACCGGCGCCGGCGTGCCCCAGCTCATGGCGGCGCTGACGACGCACCTGCCTCCGGCTCCCGGGGTCGAGACGGGCCCGCCGTCGGGCGTGATCTTCAAGGTGGAGCGCGACGACGGCCGCCGCCGCCTCGCGTACGTGCGGATGCGCCGCGGGACGCTGCGGGTGCGGGACCGGGTCGACGTGCGCGGCGCGCCCGAACGGGTCACCGGCATCCGGACCTTCGCCGGCGGCGGCACGACTCCGGCACGGTCGGTCGCCGCGGGGCAGATCGCGCAGCTCCGCGGGCTCGACTCGGTCCGTGTCGGCGACGTCGTCGGTGCCGAGGACGACCCCGCCCGGCCGACCTCGCACCTCCCCCACCCGCCGTTCACGTCGGTCGTCGACTCGGCGCCGGAGCGGCGCGGCGCCGTCTACGCCGCGCTGACCGAGCTCGCCGAGCAGGATCCCCTCATCGCGGTGCACGTCGTCGAGCCACGCGATGACGACCCGCCGGCCGTCACGGTCGCCCTGTACGGGGACGTGCAGCGCGAGGTGCTCGAGGAGACCCTCCGCCGGGAGTACGACCTCGAGGTGGCCTTCGCGCCGGTGACCACGGCACATGTCGAACGGCTCACCGGCACCGGGCACGCCGTCGAGTTCAACAAGGTCGCCCCGAACGAGTTCCTGGCCACCGTGGGGCTCCGTGTCGAGCCTGCGCCGGCCGGTGCGGGGGTGACCTTCGCGCTGGAGGTCGAGCCAGGGGCCATGCCGCGCGCCTTCTTCGTCGCGGTCGAGGACACCGTCCGCCGCTCCCTGGGGCGCGGGCCGCACGGCTGGCCGGTCCCGGACGTCGTGGTGACCATGACCCACTCGGGCTACTCGCCACGCCAGAGCCACCGGCACCAGAAGTTCAACAAGGCGATGTCCTCCACCGGCGCGGACTTCCGAGGGCTCACCCCACGTGTCCTGGCCACCGCGCTGGCGGAGGCCGGGACGGCGGTGTGCGAGCCGATCCACACCTTCACGCTCGAGGTGCCGGAGGACAGCCTGGGACCGGTGTCGGGCGCCGTCGTCACGCTCGGCGGCGTGCCACTGCAGACGCGGGTGGACCGTGCGATCGCGGTCGTCACCGGGGACCTCCCGGCCCGCAGCATCACCGAGCTGCAGACCCGGTTGCCCGGGCTGACGCGCGGCGAGGGCTACCTCATGACCGAGCCGGACCGCTTCGAGCCGGTCCGGCGTCAGGTCCTGTGCCGCTCCCGGGCGTCGTCGAGGGTGTGATGGCGGCCGAGCGGCAGCATCAGCGGACGTCCCGAAACCGGGTCGACGATGATCTCGCTGTCCAGACCGAACACCGCGCGGACGCACTCGGCGGTGAGCACCTCACCAGGGGCCCCCGCCGCGTGCAGGCCGCCGCCGGCGAGCGCCACCAGATGGTCCGCGTACCGGGCGGCGAGGTTGAGGTCGTGCAGCACCATGACGATGGTGGTGCCGCGCTGCCGGTTGAGGTCGGTCAGCAGGTCGAGCACCTCGATCTGGTGGCTCACGTCGAGGAACGTGGTGGGCTCGTCCAGCAGCAGCACGTCGGTCTGCTGGGCGAGCGCCATGGCGATCCACACCCGCTGGCGCTGCCCGCCGGACAGCTCGTCGACCGGCCGGTCGGCGAGGTCCGCCGTCGCCGTGGCGTCCAGGGCGGCCGCGACCGCGACGTCGTCCTCCTTGCTCCACCGCGACAGCAGCCGCTGGTGCGGGTGGCGCCCGCGTCCGACCAGGTCGGCCACCGTGATGCCCTCCGGCGCGATCGGGGACTGCGGCAGCAGGCCCAGCGTGCGGGCGAGCGCCTTCGCCGGCATGCGGTGCACCTGCCTCCCGTCGAGCAGCACGTGCCCCCGGCGCGGGGTGAGCAGGCGCGACATCGATCGCAGCAGGGTGGACTTGCCACACGCGTTGGCCCCGACGATCGCGGTGATCCGGCCGCTCGGGACATCGAGGTCGAGCGCGGCGAACACCTCCCGGTCGCCGTAGCCGAGGGCGAGGTCCTCGGTGGTGAGCGTGTGCGGGCCGGTCTGCGAGCTGGTCATAGGGAGGCTCCCGCGCGGTTCGTGCGGACGATGAGGTAGACGAGGTACGGCGCACCGAGCACCCCGGTCACGACGCCGACCGGGTAGCGGGAGCCGAAGGCGAACTGGGCGGCAAGGTCGGCGACGAGGACCAGCAGGGCCCCGACGAGCGCAGCCGGGACGAGGAGCGAGCCCCGCGGGCCGACCAGCCGCGCGGCGAGCGGGCCGGCGAGGAATGCGACGAACGCGATCGGTCCGGAGGCCGCCGTCGCGAACGCGATGAGACAGACGGCGACCACGATGACGGACCGGCGGGTGCGCTCCAGGCGGACGCCGAGGGCCGCGGCGGCGTCGTCGCCCAGCTGCATCACCGACAGGTTGCGCGCCTGGCTCAGCAGCACCGGCCCCAGGACGACGAGTGCCAGCACCACCGGCACCACGTCGCCCCACCGGGTGCCGTTGAGGCTGCCGGTGAGCCATCGCATCGCGTCCTGCAGCTCCCACTCCGGCGCCCGGCTCAGCGCGTAGGCGGTGACGCTCTCCAGCATGGCCGCGATCCCGATCCCGATGAGGATCAAGCGGGTGCCGACCACGCCGTCACGGAAGGACAGCGTGTAGATCAGCATCGCGACGGCGAGGCTCGCGGCGATCGCGACCGCGGAGACCTGGGGCCCGTCCAGGGAGATCAGCACGATCGACAGGGCGGCCGCGGCGCTGGCGCCCGAGCTGATCCCGATGACGTCGGGACTCGCCAGCGGGTTGCGCAGCATCGTCTGGAACGTCGTGCCGCCGAGCCCGAAGCACACTCCCGCCACGACGGCGAGCGCCGCCCGCGGCAGCCGAAGGGTGCCGACCGTGAAGGACGCCCCCGGCACCTCCTGGCCGAGGATCACGCGGACCACGTCACCGGGCGGGTAGAAGGTCTGACCGACCATGAGCGTGGTCACGAAGGTCACGACGGTCGCGACCGAGAGCACCGCGATGACGAGTCTGCGGTGCCCCGCCCGGCGGTGGCGAGCCTCGCTGACGGCCGCCAGGGTCGCGACGCTCACAGTGCCCGCACCTTCTGGCGGCGGACGATGACGATGAAGAAGGGCGCACCGATCAGCGCGGTCACGATCCCGACCTCGAGCTCGGCCGGCCGCGCCACCACCCGGCCGACGACGTCCGATCCGGTCAGCAGGCACGCCCCGGTGAGCGCGGAGAACGGCAGGAGCCACCGGTGGTCGACGCCCACGAGGAGCCGGCACACGTGTGGCACGACGAGCCCGACGAAGCCGACGGGGCCGGCCACCGCGGTCGAGGCCCCGCACAGCAGGACCGCGCCCAGGGCGGCCACCGCGCGCGTCAGCGCGACGCGCTCGCCGAGGCCGGCCGCGACCTCGTCGCCGAGGGCCAGCGAGTTGAGGCCACGGGCCGAGAGCAGGCAGACGACGAGCCCGACCGCGAGGAACGGCAGGAGGTGTCCGAGCGAGGCGTAGGTTCCCCCGCCCACGCCACCGACCTGCCAGGACCGCGCGCCGCCGGCGATGTCGTTGCGGGGCAGCACGATCGCGGTGACGAAGCAGGACAGCGCGGCCGACGTGGCGGCGCCGGCGAGCGCGAGCTTCAGCGGGGTGGCGCCGCCTCGACCCAGGGACCCGACGGCGTAGACGAACACGGCTGCCACGGCGGCCCCGGCGATCGCCGTCCAGATGAAGCCGGTCGCCGAGCGCAGCCCGAAGAACGCCATCCCGGCGACGACGGCGAGCGAGGCACCCATGTTCACGCCGAGGATGCCGGGGTCGGCCAGCGGGTTGCGGGTCACCCCCTGCATGACGGCGCCGGCCAGCCCGAGCGCGGCGCCCACGGCGACGGCCAGCAGCGTCCGCGGCAGGCGGGTGACGACGGCCGCCTCGTCGAGGTTCTCGACCGGACCGCCCAGCAGGGCCTGGACGTCGGTCCACCCGACCTCGCGGGACCCGGTCCCGACCGACAGCGCCATGAGGCCGACCAAGGCGGCCAGCACCAGCACCAGCCAGACGGCGCGGAGCCGTCTCGGACGGCGCAGGACGGCGGCTCCCGCCGGCGCCTCGAGCGTGGTCACCGTGCCGCGTCGGCCGCCTCGGCGAGCATGCCGACGTAGTCCTCGAGCACCCACGGGATCGCCAGCGGGGTCGGGTTGGCGGCGGTCCCGAGCGGGCTGTCGGGGAGGGAGACGATGGCGCCGTCGGCCACCGCGGGCATCTGCGACAGCCGTGGGTCCGACCCCAGGACGTCGACGAGCTCCTCACCGCCGTAGGTGACGATGATCTCGACGTCGTCGAAGGTGTCGACGCGTTCGGCGCTGATGGTCCCGGAGAACTGGCCCGGCTCGGAGGCCTCCGCGATGCTGCCCGGCGTCGTCAGGCCGAGGTCCTCGAAGAACATCGAGCGCGTGTCGTTCGCGGTGTAGAAGCTGACCTGGCTCAGGTCGGTCGGGTCCACGTGGGTGAGGAACATGGTGGCGCGGCCCTCGAGCTGCGGGTGCTGCCCGACCACCGCCTCGATCTGCCCCTCGATGTCGCCGATCAGCTCCTCGCCCTCCTCGGCCATGCCCATCGCCTCGCTGTTGAGGCGGATCATCTCGCGCCACGGCGTCGCCCAGGGCGACGTCTCGTACGGCACGACCGGCGCGATCTGGCTGAGGGTGTCGTAGTCCTCCTGGGTCAGGCCGGAGTAGGCGGCCAGGATGACGTCCGGAGCGGTGTCGGAGACGGCCTCGAAGTCGATGCCGTCGGTCTCGTCGAAGAGCACCGGCGTCTCGGCGCCGAGCTCGTCGAGCCGCTCCTGGACCCACGGCAGCACACCGTCGCCGTCGTCGTCGCCGAAGTTCGCTGCGGCCATGCCCACCGGCACCACGCCGAGGGCCAGCGGGACCTCGTGGTTGGCCCAGTTCACGGTCGCCACCCGCTCGGGCCGGGCCTCGATGGTGGTGGTGCCGAGCGCGTGCTCGATCGTCAGCGGGAAGTCACCGTCCGGGGCGGAACCCCCGGTCGCGGGCGGGGGCGTGGCCCCCGCGTCGGGCTCGGCGCCGCAGGCGGTGAGCAGCAGTGCCGCGGCTGCCGCGAGCGCGGTGGCGAGGAGTCGTGAACGCACGGGCGTCTTCCTCTCGTGACCGGGCGGCGGGAGCGGGTACCGACCCGATGATCGATTTAGTCAAGCGCACCTTAGTGTATTTCGCTTAGGTTCACCTAACCCGTCCGCTCGGCTGCAGCGCTGCTCTACCCTGCCGAGGTGAGCAGCACGCGCCCCGTCACCGTCAAGGAGCTCGTCCTCGGTCCTCCGCCGGCGTCACCGGCCGTGATCGTGCCCGTCCTGGGGCGCACGACGGCCGAGGTGCGTGGGCAGGTCGCGGGCGTCGCCGGCCTCCCGGTGGATCTGCTCGAGTGGCGCGTCGACCACCTCGCCGACCTGCGCGACGTCGTCGCCGACCTGGCCGCCGTCCGCGCGGACGTGGACCGGCTGACCGGGCGCCCGCTGCTCGCCACGGTCCGGACCGCCGTCGAGGGCGGGGCGGCCGAGCTGACGGACACCGAGTACGGCACCGTGATCTCCGCGCTGGCCCGGTCCGGTGCGGCCGACCTGCTGGACGTCGAGCACGGCCGGGCGTCCGCCGGGGAGGCGATCGCGGCGGCGCGCGCCTCGGGCCTGCCCGTGGTCCTCAGCGCGCACGACGTCGTCGGCACACCCTCGGCCGAGGCGATGACAGACCTGCTGCGTGCCATGCGTGCGGCGGGCGGCGACGTCGTCAAGCTCGCCGTCACCCCGCACCGCACGGCCGACGTCGTCGCGCTGCTGGAGGCGACGGCCACCTTCGCGGCAGAACCCGGCCCGCCCGCGATCACCATGGCGATGGGGCGGCTCGGTGTCGTCACACGGCTCGTCGGTCACCTCTTCGGGTCGGTCGCGACGTTCGCGACGGCCGGCCGGGCCTCGGCCCCGGGGCAGCCGGACCTCGCCGACCTGCGGGCCGTCCTGGACGCCGTCGCCCGGGTCACGGGCCCGGCCGGGGGCTGAGGTGCCCGAGGGGGACATCCTGCTGCGGGTGGCCCGCCGTCTGGACGCGGCGTTCGCCGGGCGCCGGCTCACCCGGGGCGAGCTGCGCTGGGGCGACCTGGGCGGCGTGGACCTGGCGGGCTGCCTCGTCACGGAGAACGCCACGTACGGCAAGCACCTGCTGACCCGTCTGGAGGACGGGCGGACCATGCACACGCACCTGCGGATGGAAGGCACGTGGCGCCTGGTGCGGACGGCCGAGCTGCGCGCCGGCCGGACTCGTGCCGACCGCGCCCCGCAGGTGCGGGTCGTGCTCGCGACCCCGTCCTGGACGGCGCTGGGCCGCGACCTGGGCATGGTGGACCTGGTCGCCACGGCCGAGGAGCACCGGGTGATCGGGCACCTGGGCCCGGACGTCCTCGCCGAGGACCTCGACGTGGCGGATGCCGCCGCGCGGATCCTGGCCCAGCGCGACCGGCCGGTGGCCGAGGTGCTCCTGGACCAGACGGTGGTGGCCGGTCTCGGGACGATCTACACCGCGGAGACGCTGTGGGCGCACCGGACCTGGCCGTGGACGCCGGCGTCCGCGCTCGGCGGTCTCGCGCCCGAGCTGGTGCGCACGGCGCGGCACCTCATGCTGCGCTCCGCCCGGGCCCGGACACCGACCGCGACCGGTGACCTGCGCCGCACGAGCAACGTGCACGGCCGGGAGCACCGGCCCTGCCCGCGCTGCGGCACACCCGTCGAGCGCGGCACGGCAGCGTCGGGCACCCGCGAGCGGCAGATGTTCTTCTGCCCGGCCTGCCAGCCGCCCGGATGACGTGCGCGAGCCCCGGACGCAGGTCCGGGGCTCGGCAGGTGGTCGATCCGTTCAGCCGACCGGAGAGAGCAGCTCCTGCTCGCGGTGGAGCAGCTCGTCCGGGACGGTGTCCGGGACGTGCACGCCCTCCGCGACGGCGATGCGTTCGGAGACGGCGCGCAGCACGAAGCTGAGCGGCACGTTGAGGGCCTCGCAGATGGAGGCGAGCAGCTCGGAGGAGGCTTCCTTCTGGCCGCGCTCGACCTCGCTGAGGTAGCCGAGGGAGACACGGGCGGCGGACGAGACCTCGCGCAGGGTGCGGCCCTGACGCTGGCGCGCCTCGCGAAGAACGTCACCGATCTCGCGGCGAAGCAGGATCATCGTGCTGCCCTCCTCCCCTGCCCTGCTGGGCGATGTCGTCCTACCGTACCCCGGCCGAGGGGTCGGGCGCCCCACGGACGGGGTCGCGGACCGAAGGGTGGGACGTCCGTGCGGGCGGCGCAGGCTGCGCTCCCCGCCGCTGTCGATGTACCTGGTCGTCATCATCACTTCGGTCAACGCCGCCGTCGCCGGGGTTGTTCCCCGTGTGCGTGGCTTCACGCCGGGTCGTCGAGAACCTGGATCAGCAGCGCCAGGGCGACGTCGACCGTCGCCGACCGTACGGCCGGCCGGGTACCGGCCAGCAGGAGGGACCGGACGACGACGCCGCGCGGCCCGAGGGCGGCGACGTGCGCGGTGCCGGCGGGGTGCCCGTCCGCCGGCCCGGGCCCGGCGACGCCGGTGGTGGCGAGGGCGTGGTCGGCGCCGAGCAGCCGGGCGGCGCCGGCGGCCATCTGACGCGCCACCTCGGGGTGGACCGGGCCGTGCCGGGCCAGCAGGTCCGCGTCCACGCCGAGCAGCTCCCGCTTCAGCTCGGTGGCGTAGGCGACGAGACCTCCGCGCAGCACGGCGCTGACCCCCGGCACGGCGACGAGGGCCGCGGTGAGGGCACCGCCGGAGAGGGACTCCGCGACGGCGAGGGTCCCGCCGCGCGCCGCCAGGGCTGCGACAGCCCCCTCCGCGCCGGCCTGCGGCGCGGGGGCGTGCGGCGCACCTGGCGTGCTCAGGCTGCGCCGTCCCGCTCCCGGCCCTGGCCCCGGACGATGCGCAGAGCCTTGACGACGTAGTCGAGGCCCGTCACCACGGTCACGGCGACGGCGAGCAGGACGACGAGGAACGCGACCAGGAGGATCGCGTCCACGACGGCGTTCGGGAGGAACCCCTGCCAGGGCAGGAGCAGCATGAGGATGAAGATGATCTGCAGGACGGTCTTGAGCTTCCCGCCCCGGCTCGCCGCCATGACGGCGCGCCGGACCATGAGGAACCGCAGCAGCGTGATGCCGAGCTCACGCACGATGATGACGATGGTCGCCCACCAGGGCAGGAGACCGTCCGCGGAGAGCAGGACGAGCGCCGAGATGACGAGGGCCTTGTCCGCGATCGGGTCCGTGAGCTTGCCGAAGTTGGTCACCAGGCCGCGGCGCCGCGCGAGTGTGCCGTCGAGCTTGTCCGTCGCCGCGGCGACGGCGAAGACCACCGCGGCCGCGACCCGCATCGCCGTCGTGTCCTGGAGGAACAGCACGATGAAGACCGGCACGAGGACGATACGGATCATCGTCAGGACGTTGGCGATGTTCCACAGCGGCACCGGTGAGGGTCCGGCGGCGTCCCGCGTCGTCTCGGTCGTCACGGCACCACCATAGAGGCCGGACGGGACCGGGCCTGCGCGCACGCGCGCCGTACCCTGCTCCCATGACCACCCGGCGCGAGCTGCGAGCACGACGCTCACGCCGCAGGGCCGCCCTGGCACTCGGTGGTGCCGCGCTGACCGTCGGCGCCGTCGTCGGTGGGCTCGCGCTCGGTGCTGAGCCCTTCGACCCGGACCCCACGCCCGCCCCCACCGAGCCGACCGGTCCGTCGGGCACGGCGGGCGGGGGCAGCCCGACGCCTCGTCCGACCCCGACGGTGAGCGACGCGACCTTCACGATCCTCTCCGCGGGCGACGTCCTGCCGCACGAGTCGGTCAACCGGGCGGCCGAGCTACCCGGTGGCGGGTGGGACTTCGTGCCGTTGATGTCCGGTGTCGAGGAGTGGACCGCCGGTGCCGACCTGGCGCTGTGCAGCCTCGAGGTGCCGCTCGCCCCACCGGGCGAGGAGATCAGCGCGTACCCGGTCTTCGGAGCCCCCGAGGAGCTCGTGGCCGGTCTGGGCGAGCTCGGGTGGGACGGCTGCAACCTGGCGACCAACCACTCGATGGATCGTGGGGTGGCCGGTCTCGAGCACACCCTCGACGTGCTCGACGAGGCGGGCATGGGGCACGTGGGCACGGCCCGCACGCAGCGGGAGTCCGCCCAGCCCCAGCTGTACACGCTTCAGCGCGGCGGTCGCGAGCTGACCGTGGCTCACCTCGCCGCGACGACGGTGGACAACGGCCTGCCGCCGCCCGCCGCGACACCGTGGGCGGTGACGGCAGCGGACCCCGAGGCCCTGAACCGGCAGGCGCGCGCCGCGCGGGAGGCCGGCGCCGACATCGTGGTGGCCTCCATCCACTGGGGCACCGAGTACGTGCACGAGCCGATCGAGGAGCAGCTCGAGATCGCCGACGCCCTGGCCGAGGGCGGCCAGATCGACGTGATCTTCGGCAACCACTCGCACACGCCGCAGCCGCTCGAGCGGCTCGACGGCGGGCCGGCGGGCACGGGGATGTGGGTGGCCTGGTCCATGGGCAACTTCCTCTCGAACCAGGACGACCAGTGCTGCACGATGGAGACCGGCACCGGCGTCATGGTGAACGCGACCGTCGCGGCACCGGCCGGCGCCCCTGCCCGGGTCACGGGGCTGGACTGGGCCCCGGTCACCGTGGACCGGGCGGGCGGTCAGCGCATCTGGCCGCTCGAGGACCTGCTCGGCGGGAACCGTCCGGAGGGGCTCACGCTCGACGACGCCACGCTCGCCGAGCGCCGCGCCCGGGTGACCGAGGTGATGGGCACCGGGCGGGAGCGCCAGGGGCCGCCGCGACCGACGGGACCGGAGCCGACGGTCGTGCCGCGTGAGCGGTGACCGCGTCCGGGGAGCGGGTCAGCGGCCGGTGAGCTGCCAGGCGTCCTCGCCGTCGTCGACCTCGCCGCCGTCCTCGTCGTCGTACGACTCGGCCGCGGCGGGAAGGTGCCCCTCGATCCCGTCGGCGTAGCGGTCCTCCTCCGCCTCGCCGTCGTACGGGACGTCGTCGCCGTCGGCCGGAGGCGGGTCGTCGCCGCGGATACGGGCGAGCGTCGCGGCGAGGTCGTCCGGCTGCACGAGCACGTCGCGGGCCTTCGAGCCCTCGGACGGACCCACCACCTCACGAGACTCCAGCAGGTCCATCAGCCGTCCGGCCTTGGCGAAGCCGACCCGCAGCTTGCGCTGCAGCATGGAGGTCGAGCCGAACTGGGTCGTGACGACGAGCTCGGCGGCCTGCAGCAGGAGGTCCAGGTCGTCGCCGATGTCCTCGTCGATCTGCTTCTTCTGCGTCGGCGCGATGACGTCCTCGCGGTAGACCGGCTGCAGCTGGTCCTTGACGTGGCTGACGACGGCGTGGATCTCCGACTCGGTGACCCAGGCGCCCTGGACACGCATCGGCTTGGCCGCGCCCATGGGCAGGAACAGCGCGTCACCCTGCCCGATGAGCTTCTCCGCCCCCGGCTGGTCGAGCACGACGCGGGAGTCGGCCAGCGAGGACGTCGCGAACGCCAGCCGCGAGGGCACGTTGGCCTTGATGAGCCCGGTGACGACGTCCACGGACGGCCGCTGGGTGGCGAGCACCAGGTGGATCCCGGCCGCGCGGGCCAGCTGGGTGATGCGCTGGATGGATGCCTCGACGTCGCGCGGGGCGACCATCATGAGGTCGGCCAGCTCGTCGACGATCACCAGCAGGTACGGGTAGGCCGCGATCTTCCGCTCGCTGCCGGGCGGCGGCTTGACCTTCCCGGCGCGCACGGCGGTGTTGAAGTCGTCGATGTGCTTGAAGCCGAAGGTCGACAGGTCGTCGTAGCGGGCATCCATCTCGCGCACGACCCACTCCAGCGCCTCGGCAGCCTTCTTCGGGTTCGTGATGATCGGCGTGATGAGGTGCGGGATGCCCTCGTAGATCGACAGCTCGACCCGTTTGGGGTCGACGAGCACCATGCGCACCTCTTCGGGGGTGGAGCGCATCATGACCGAGGTGATCATCGAGTTCACGAAGCTGGACTTACCGGCGCCCGTGGCGCCGGCCACCAGCAGGTGCGGCATCTTCGCGAGGTTCGCGACGACGTACCCGCCCTCGACGTCCTTCCCGACGCCCACGACGAGCGGGTGCTCGGTGCGGCGTGCCACGGAGGAGCGCAGGACGTCCCCGAGCACCACCGTCTCGCGGTCCGCGTTCGGGATCTCCACGCCGATCGCCGACTTGCCCGGGATCGGCGAGAGGATGCGCACGTCGGCGCTGGCGACGGCGTACGCGATGTTCTTGCTCAGCGCCGTGATGCGCTCGACCTTCACGCCGGCGCCCAGCTCGAGCTCGTAGCGGGTGACCGTCGGTCCGCGGGAGAAGCCGGTCACGGTGGCGTTCACGGAGAAGTCGGTGAGGACCTGCGTGAGCGCCTCGACGACGCGGTCGTTGGTCGCGGACCGGACCTTGTGCGGAGCACCCTTCACGAGGACGTCGTCCGACGGCAGGGTGTAGACGACGTCGGGGGCCAGCTCGAGCTGCTCGGCTCGGGCGGGCAGCGGCTGGGTCGGCGGGGCGGTGAGCTGCGCCTCCGACTTCTCCTGCTTCTCCTCCGCCGCCGAGTCCGCCGACGCGGCGGTGGCCGCGGTGCCCTTGCCCTTCTTGCGCCCCGGCTTCGCGCCAGGTTCGTCCGCGGGCGCCCGTTCGGCGGCGCGCGCGAACGCCTCGTCACCCGTGTACTCGCCGGGCACGACGGCCTCCGCGGACTCGTCGCGCTTCTTCCGGCGACGACGTGGCGCCGGGGGACGCTGGGTGCCGTCGGCCGCGACGAGCTCCTCGGTGGGCTCGTCCTCGCCGCCGGAGCGGCCGAGCAGCCAGTCGGCGCCGGCGCGCAGGCGCTGCGGGACGGCGGCGACCGGCGTCGCGGTCACGACGAGGACGCCGAAGAGGCCGAAGAGCACGAGGATCGGGACGGCCCCCCACGCGCTGAGCAGGATCGTCAGCGGGGTGCCGAAGAGCCAGCCGAGGAGGCCGCCCGCACGCTCGACTGCGGCGAAGTCGGCGGTCGGGTCCGGCAACGCCGAGGCGATGTGGATGAGGCCGCAGACCGCCGCGATGACCGCGGTGCCGCCGACGAAGACGCGGACGTCGGCCTGGACACGCTCGGGATGGCGCATCATCCGGACGGCCATGACGACGAGGACCACCGGGAGCAGCACGCCGAGCACGCCGACCACGCCGGCCGCGACGTGGTGGATGACGGCACCGGCCACGCCGGACAGGCCGAACCACTCGCGAAGGGCGATGACGATGGCGAGGCCGAGCAGCAGGAAGGCGACCCCGTCCCGACGCAGCGCCGGATCCATGTCCTTCGCCGCGTCCCGGGTGTTCTTGCCGACGCTGCGTGCGGTGCCGCCCACCAGGTGCGCTCCTGTCATCCAGATGCTTCTGACCACGCGCACCGGGAGCGGAGATCGCTTCGCCTGCTTCGGGCGCGCGGATGCCGCCGACCGCCCGCCGCCACGTGTCCGGAGGTTGCTGCGCTTGCTGTTCCGGGAGCCACGTGCCGTCGAGGCCGACCGTCCGGGGGAAGTCGTACGGGTAGCCATGTCACACCCAACCTAGCGGCGGACGGGCGGATCCGCGCGGACGGCGGGCCCGGCGCGCCGCCGGGAGGCGCGCGCTCAGGCGGTGAGCAGGCCCACGCCCAGGGTGGCCAGGCCCGCGACGAGGAAGCCGGCGCCCACCCACAGCAGCGCCACGAGCCCGTTCGGGCGTGTCCGGTCGCGGCCCAGCGCCGAGAGGAAGAACACGGCCGGCATGAGGATCGCGGCGATGAGCACGCCGGTGCGGGCGAGCCACTGCCACGGTCCGGTGAGCGCGGTGGACTCGGTGAGCAGGAGGCAGACCAGGCCGAAGACGATGAGGACGCCGGCGTGCGCGTGACCGGCCCGGAAGAAGGACATCTGGAAGTCCGTGGCGGGGACGGCGCCGCGCACCACACGGGTGAGGAAGTGCCCGCCGGTGGTCACGGTGATCGCGGCGAGGACGACGAGGCCCGCGGTGGTGCGGGCGGCCTCCGAGAGCTCGAGCATGGGTGGTCTCCGTCCGGCGTCGGCCGGGGCGCTCGCTCCGACCAGTTTCCTAACAGTGTTATCTAACACCGTCAGCGAACGCGCCACAAGGCCTTACGATGACCGGATGCCCCGTCCGCGCAGCTACGACGACGCCCTGCGGCAACGCCTCCTCGAGGCGGCGTCCACCGCCCTGGCCGAGGGCGGGGGCGGCGGGCTGTCCCTGCGGGCCGTGGCCACCGCCGCCGGCACCACGACCGCGGCGGTCTACACCCTGTTCGGTGGTCGCAAGGGGTTGGTCGACGCCGTCGTCGCCGAGGGCTTCCGGCGCTTCGCCGCCCACCTCGCTGCCGCGCCGCGCACCGACGAGCCGCTCGCGGACCTCCTGGCGCTCGGACTCGCGTACCGGCGGAACGCCGTCGAGAACCCGCACTTCTACCGTGTGCTGTTCCAGCCCGACCGGGCCGTCGGTGACGGCGACCGGGGTGTGCGGAACCCGACGTTCGGCGTCCTTCGCGAGGCGGTCGTGCGCGCCACCGGGGGCGGGGACGAGGAGGCGACCGCGGTGGCCGTGCGGTTGTGGGCACTCGCCCACGGCCTGGTCAGCCTCGAGCTGGCCGGGCTGCTGCCCGGGCCGGCGGAGCAGCGCGAGGAGGCGTACGTCCGGGCGCTGCGCGGGGAGCCGGAGATCCGCCCGCGCGCCGCGCAGACGCACCGCCCGCGCGCCTGACGCGGGCCCTCGGCCCGCCTCCGCTCGGCCCCGCCCGCCGGTCGACCCCGGCTCGGCAGCGCCGTCGTCAGGCCTCCACAACCGTAGGGATGATCATCGGGCTGCGACGCAGCCGCTTGGCGGCCCATCGGCCGACCACGCGGCGCATGGCCTGCTGCATCTGGTGGGTGTCCGCGTTGCCGCGCGCGACGACCTCGTTCAGCGCAGCCGTGACGTCCGGGAGGATGTCGTCGAACACCGAGTCGTCCTCGGCCATGCCACGCGCCTGGATGTGCGGGCCCGTGATGACCTTGCCGGACGAGGCGTCGACCGCCGCGAAGATGGCGATGAAGCCCTCCTCACCGAGGATGCGCCGGTCCTTCAGCTCGGCGTCGGTGATCTCGCCGACGGACGAGCCGTCCACGTAGACGTAGCCGCACGGCACGGCGCCGGCGATACGCGCCCGCCCGTCGACCAGGTCGACCACCACACCGTCCTCGGCCAGCACGACCCGCTCGGCGGGCACCCCGGTCTGGACGGCGAGCGCGCCGTTCGCCACCAGGTGCCGGATCTCGCCGTGCACCGGCATGACGTTGCGGGGCCGGAGGATGTTGTAGACGTACAGCAGCTCACCGGCCGACGCGTGTCCCGAGACGTGGACGCGGGCGTTGCCCTGGTGGACGACCTTGGCGCCGAGGCGCATGAGGCCGTTGATCACGCGGAAGACCGAGTTCTCGTTGCCCGGGATCAGCGAGCTCGCGAAGATCACGGTGTCGCCGGGGCCGACGGAGACCCGGTGGTCCCGGTTGGCGATGCGGCTCAGGGCCGCCATGGGCTCGCCCTGCGAGCCGGTCGCCATGAGGACCGTCCGCGACGGCGGGAACTCGTCGATCGACTTGACGTCGATCAGCGTGCCCGGGGGCACCTTGAGGTAGCCGAGGTCGGCCGCGATGCCCATGTTGCGGATCATCGACCGGCCCACGAGAGCGACCTTGCGCTCGTGCAGCGCCGCGGCGTCGAGCACCTGTTGGACACGGTGGACGTGCGAGGCGAAGGACGCCACGACGATCTGACCGTCGGCCTGGGCGAAGACGTTGTCGAGCACCGGACCGATGTCCCGCTCGTGCGCGGTGAAGCCCGGCACCTCGGCGTTGGTCGAGTCGACGAGAGCCAGGTCGACGCCCTCCTCGCCCAGCTTTCCGAAGGCCCGCAGGTCGGTGATGCGGTGGTCCAGCGGAAGCTGGTCCATCTTGAAGTCACCCGTGTGCAGGATGTTGCCGGCACCGGTGCGGATCATCACGGCCAGGGCGTCCGGGATCGAGTGGTTGACCGCGACGAACTCGAGCCCGAACGGGCCGTATTGCTCGGTCTGCCCCTCGCGGACGGCGACGGAGGTCGGTGTGATGCGGTGCTCCTTGAGCTTCGCCTCGATGAACGCAAGGGTGAGCTGGGAGCCGAGGAGCGGGATGTCGGGGCGCCGGCGGAGCAGGTAGGGGACGCCGCCGATGTGGTCCTCGTGGCCGTGGGTGAGCACCAGGGCGACGACGTCGTCGAGGCGGTCCTCGATGTAGTCGAAGTCCGGCAGGATCAGGTCGACGCCGGGCTGGTGGTCCTCCGGGAAGAGCACGCCGCAGTCGACGATGAGGAGCTTGCCCGCGTGCTCGAAGACGGTCATGTTCCGGCCGACCTCGCCGAGACCGCCGAGCGGGACGACGCGCAGCCCTCCCTGCGGGACGGGACCGGGCACGGACAGATCGGGATGCGGGTGACTCACGCCCCCATCCTGCCAGGCCCCGACGCCGGTGAAGTCCTCAGGCGGGCAGCGGCGCGCGCTCGAGGTAGCCGTGCTCGCGCAGGGCGGCCGCCAGCTCGGCGACGTCCGCCTCCGGGGCCGTGACGAGCGGGAGGCGGACGGCCGGCGTCGGGATGACGCCCTGGAGGTGGAGCGCGTGCTTGGCCATCACGGCCCCTTGGCCGGTGCCCATGAGCGCGGCCACCACCGGGCGCAGCCGGGCGGCGACGTCACGGGCGCCGGGCAGGTCACCGTCGTCGACCGCCCGGACCATCTCGACGTAGTCGGCCGCCGTGACGTGCCCGACCACCGAGACCACGCCGGAAGCCCCGTGGGCGAGCCAGTCGAAGTTGAGCGCGTCGTCGCCCGAGTAGTACTCGAGACCGGTGCGGGCGATCCGCTCGAAGCCGGTGGGCACGTCGCCGGTGGCGTCCTTGACGGCGAGGATCCGTGGGTGCTGCGCCAGCCGGTCGAGGGTCTCGTCACCGAAGGCGACCCCGGTGCGGCCGGGGATGTCGTACAGCATGACAGGCAGGTCGACGGCGTCGGTGACAGCTCGGACGTGCTGGTAGACGCCCTCCTGCGAGGGCCGGTTGTAGTACGGGGAGACGACGAGTAGGCCCTGGGCACCGCACCGCTGGGCACCCTGCGCGATGCGAACCGCGTGGGCGGTGTCGTTGGAGCCCGCGCCGCCGATGATCATCGCCTTGTCGCCCACCGCGTCGACGACGGCGCGCATCAGCTCGTCCTTCTCGGGCTGGTGCGTGGTGGAGGACTCCCCGGTGGTGCCATGGATGACCAGCGCGTCGCAGCCGTCCTCGACCAGCTTGACGGCGACCGCGACGCCGGCGTCGACGTCGACTGTCCTGTCCTCGCGGAACGGGGTCACCATGGCGACGGCGACCGAGCCGAAGGTGCGCGACGGGAGGCGCGGGCTGGTACTCATGCCCAGACGGTAGCCCCGGACAGGCCTCCGGTGCACTGCATCCGCGTTCCGCGGGCCCGTGTCGCGGTCGCGTGCGCCGTTAGCCTGGGGCGGTGAGCTCCGCGTACCCGGGCACCGGGCATGCCCATGACCGGCCAGACGTCTCGGTGCGACCGGCGCTCCCGGAGGACGCGGCCACGCTCGGGGACGTCCACGCCCGCACCCTGCGCGCCACGCTCGCCGCCGGGGTGGGCCACGACCTCGGGGACGCGGTCGCGCGGGCGATCGACGCGGTGGCCCTCGCCGAGCAGTGGAGTGCGGCGATCACCGCACCGCCGTCCCCTCGTCATCGGGTGCTGACGGCGTTGGACGGGGCCCGGGTGGTCGGCTTCGCCGCGTTCGCCCCGGCCGAGGTGCCCGTGGACGTCCGTGGGGACGGCGGCGAGGGACCCGGCGGCGGCGCGGATGCGTCACGAGAGCCGGAACCGGGCGACGTCGCCGAGATCCTCGCCCTCGAGGTCCCGGCGGCGGAGGGGCGCCGGGGCCACGGGTCACGCCTGCTCGCAGCCTGCGCCGACCTGCTGCGCCAGCAGGGCACCGGACGCGTGCAGGCCTGGGTCGTCCAGGCGGACGAGGCACGGACCCGCTTCCTCGCCCAGGCCGGGTTCGCCCCGGCCGGGCTGCGCCGCACGCTCGATGTGGCGGGCGAGGAGGTCGCCGAGGTCTGCTGGTACGCCGACCTGTAGCCATCCGGCAGCCGGCCGCCGTGCGAGCGGCCCGCCGAACCCGCCGGCCGAGCTCTCAGCGCCGATCGCCGTCCTCGCCCGCGTGCGGTTCGGCCGCGGTGGGCTCACCGGTCACCGGATCGCCGCCCGTCAACGGGTCCGCACCCGGTTCCGTCCGCCCTGGTTCCGCCGTCGGCGGGCCCACGAGCGAGCCGCGCTGGGGTGAGGGCTGCGACATCGGGACGGTGCCGGTCTTCGTGAGCAGGGCCGCCTGCTCCGGGGTGCCGCCGGCCTCCTCCACGCGCCGTTGCGCCTCCTCGGGCGGCAGGACCTTCTTCCAGCGTCTTGTGCGGACCGGCGGACGCTCGCCGGCGTCCTCCTTCAGCGCCCGCAGCAGGCTGAACATCATGAAGTACCCGAGGACGAAGAACGGCAGGCCGACGACGATGATGACCTCCTGGAGCGCCGTGAGCCCGCCCTCGCCGGTCGCCCCGAGGAGGGTCGCCGCCACCACGCCGACGCCGAGGCCCCAGAACACGCGTTGCCGCGTCGGCGCCTGCTCCTCGTGGCCGTTGCTGATCATGTCCATCACCAGGGCGCTGGAGTCCACCGAGGTGGTGAAGAAGATGACGACGAGCAGGATCGCGACGACGGACACGATGCTGCTGAGGGGGAAGCTCTCGAGGAAGACGAAGAGCGCTCCGGGTACGTCCTCCTGCTCGACGACGGGATCGACCAGCGTCCCCGGGGCGTTCCGCTCGATGTCGAACGACGCCCAGCCGAAGACCCCGAACCAGATCACGGAGAAGCTCACCGGGATGGCCAGCACGCCGATGACGAACTGCCGGATCGAGCGACCGCGGGAGATCCGGGCGATGAAGATGCCGACGAACGGCGACCAGGAGATCGTCCACGCCCAGTAGAAGACGGTCCAGGTGCTCTGCCAGCCGCTGTCGTTGATCGTGTCGTTCCAGAACGCCAGCTCGGGCAGGGCCGACACGTAGTGCCCGACGGACTCGATGGTGCCCTTGAGGAGCAGCAGCGTGGGGCCGGTGACCAGGATGAAGACGAGCAGGCCGACGGCGACCAGGATGTTGAGGTTCGAGAGCCGCTTGATGCCACGGTCGAGGCCGACGATGACGGAGACCAGGGCGACGCACGTGACGACCGCGATGAGCAGCACCTGAACGCCGCGCGAGGCCTCGATCCCCCACAGCCGCGTGAGGCCTCCGTTGATCTGGAGCGTGCCGAGCCCGACGGACACGGCGACGCCGAACATCGTCCCGACGACGGCGACGGTGTCGATGGTCGCCCCCAGCCGCCCGTGGATGCGGTCACCGAGGATGGGGTGGAAGACGGAGCTGACCCTCGGCGGCAGGTTGCGCTTGTACATGAAGTACGCGAACGCCAGGGCGGGCAGGCTGAAGATGGTCCAGGTGTGCAGGCCGAAGTGGTAGAAGGTGAACGCCATCGCCTCCTGGAAGGCCGCGGCACTGCGGGGCTCGACGTCCTGCATCGGCGGGTTCGCGAAGTGGTTGACCGGCTCTGCGACACCCCAGAACATGAGGATCGTCCCGATGCCGGCGGCGAAGAGCATCCCGAACCACGAGGCGCCCGAGTGCTCGGGCGCCTCGTCCTCCGGGCCGAGCCGGACCCTGCCGAACCGGCTGGTGGCCAGGGCGACTAGGAAGATGAGGAAGATCGTCACGCCGGCGATGTAGAACCAGCCCAGGTTGGCCAGCACCCAGCCCGACGCCACCTTGAAGGCGGCGTCCACCGCCTCGGTGAACGTGATGGTCAGGACGACGAAGAGGACGATGACCGCGGCGGCCCCGAAGAAGATCGTCGGGCTGGTGCGCAGACCGAGCCGGTCGTGCACGCGGTTGAGCAGGCTCACGCGTTTCCCCCATGGACGGCGGTGGGACGCGGGCGAGCCTAACCAGCCGACCTGACCGGGTGCATCCGGAGCCGGGTGACGGCGGTTACAGGTCGAGCAGGTGCTCGAGCCCGATCGTCAGCCCCGGGCGGCCGAGCACCTGCCGGACCGCGAGCAGCACGCCCGGCATGAAGCTGTCTCGCTGGAAGGAGTCGGTCCGGATGGTCAGCTGCTCGCCGGGGTTGCCGAGGAGGATCTCCTCGTGCGCGACGAGTCCTCGCAGCCGCACCGCGTGCACGTGGACGCCGTCGACGACGGCGCCCCGTGCACCGTCGACCTGGGTCTCGGTCGCGTCAGGCACCGGCCCGAGGCCCGCCTCCTGGCGTGCGGCGGCGATATGGCGCGCCGTGGCCAGGGCGGTGCCGGACGGGGCGTCGACCTTGTCGGGGTGGTGCATCTCGATCACCTCGGCGGAGGTGAAGTAGCGCGCGGCCTGCGCGGCGAAGTGCATCGCGAGCACTGCGGAGAGGGCGAAGTTGGGCGCGACGACGACGCCGAGCGGCTCGCTGCGGTGGGCGTTGACCTGCTCGAGGTGCTCCCGGACGCGACCGAGCGACTCCTCGGTCCAGCCCGTGGTCCCGACGACGGCGTGCAGTCCGGCGTCGAGCAGGGCATGGACGTTCGCCTCGGTCACCGCCGGCACCGTGAAGTCGACGCCGACCCGCGCACCGGTGCTGGCGAGCGCCTCGACGTCGTCCTCCTCGCCGACCCGCGCGACGAGCTCGAGGTCCTCGGCCGCATCGACCGCCTCGCACACCGTCCGCCCCATGCGCCCGAAGGCACCGATCACCGCAACGCCGATCGCACTCACGACGGGCACTGTACCGACGGACCGGTGCGTCCCGCGGCGGACGACGGAGGGAGGGCTGTCGGCACCGGTAGCTGCCGGGCGCGTGGGATCCGCGACCCCGGTGCCTGGTGCGGGCGAGATCGGCCCCTCCCGTGCCTGGTGCGGGCGAGATCTGCCGGTCCGGTGCCTGGTGCGGGCGGGGGTGTGCTCGCTGGCACCTCGCTGGATCTGGGTCAGGAGGGTTGGTCGTCGTCACCGGCCGTGGGGCTCGGGCGTGGCCCAGGATCTCCGCTCCCCCGTTTTGCTCTGCGGTTCGGACTCGATGGTGGGGCGCTGCCGCGGCTGATGCTGCCGCCGGAGCGCCTCCGCGGTGCACCGGTCGGCGGCTCGGGGCGCCGCGTGTAGGTGTGATTGGTCGGCGCGATCCAGACCCGGCCTCCACCGTCCTGGCGGCGCACGGCCCAGGTGCCGTTGGTCTTGAGGTTGTGGTGGCGCCGGCACAGCGGATGCAGGTTCGACTCGGTGGTCTGCTGGGCCCGGTCCGCCAGGGCCGGGTCGTAGGCGTCGAGATGGTCCAGGTCGCAGTAGACCGCGGGTTGGCGGCAACCCGGAAAGGTGCACCGGACGTCCCGGGCACGTACGGCACGCGACAGGACCGCTCCGGGCCGGTAGGCCTTGGTGCCCAGCGCGACGAACTCCCCGCGGGCGTCGGTGAACAGGCCCCTCCAGGTCGCGTCCTGGGCGATCCGGCGCGCGAGCTCGGCCGGGATCGGCCCGTATCCGGCCATCTCGGCGGGCTCGTCGTCGAGGCCGAGCAGGGTTCCCGCCGCGACCGTCACGTGCACCTGGGCCCGGGCCCGCCGACGCGTCGAGCCCGCACCGTGCGCGCCGCCGCCCGCGGCGTGCGTGTCGCCGCCCGCGGCGCCCCCGGTCGAGCCGGGCACCTCGGCGCCGTCGCGCGGTCGGTGAGTGCCGGTCGTCCGGGCCGGAGCGGCCGCGGCGGCTGCGGTGGTCCGGCTGCCGTCCAAGGTGGTGGCGAACAGATCCACGAACGCGTCCGCGCGTCGCTGGTCGATGGTGCGCCGGTCAGTCGGGGTCCGCGTCCCGTCGACCAGCACGTCCAGGCACGAGGCCACCGTGCGGGCGTCGTCCGCCCGCAGATACGCCGTGACCCTGGCCATCGCGTCAGCCAACGGTTCGAAGCGCACGTGCCGCTCGCCGTACTCAGCCTCCCGTCGCAGCGCACCGGCCTCGGGATCCACCTGCAACGCGTGCCGCCGCACGTCCGCCTTGAGCTGCGGCGCGGTCCGCTCCACCTCACCGACACCGACAGCACCGGCCGCCGGGCCGGCCTCGCCCGCATCCGCACCGGCAGCGGGATCGTCGTCCGCGCCAGCCGTGTCCGGTTGACCATCCGTGACCGCATCCCCAGCGTCGGCTGCAGCAGCGTCGCCGTCGTCTCCGCCAGGAACACCGGTGCTCGTGGGGATGGCGAGCAGCTCTCGGGTCAGGTCCCGGTGCTGGGCCTCGCTCACCCCGGGCTGACGCTGGCTCAGCACGGTGGCCTTGCGCACGTCGATCCTGCCCACCGCCAACGCGTCGGCGACCTCCGGGTAGGACTCGCACGCCGCGGCGAGCCCGACCTTGGCCTCCGCGGCCCGCCCGGTGATCGCCAGCCGGGCCCTCAGCTCGTCGACCACATCGTCGAACGCCCAGCTGGACGAGCCCCGCCGCGCCAGCAACTCCGAGATCGCGCGGCCCTGGCCGGCCTGCGCGGCCGAGGCCACCCGCTCGAACCCCGCCACCACCTCGATCAAAGCCTGGTCCGAGACCTCCGACAGCTCCACCGCGAACAGCTGGTTCGCCAGCTCGGGTCCGCCCGGCAGGCTCTCCAGGTGCCGTGCGGTGGCGTCCACCAGTCCGAAGCTCCCGGCCTGCTCACCGGCAGGTCGGGCACGGCGCGCGTGCCCGCCATCGGAACCCCGACCCTCGGTGTCGAACATGCGTACGACTCTAGACCGAGGGCCTGACACGGACGGGCGAGCGCCTCTGGCCTGTGGACACCGTGGCACCTGGGTGCTCACCGAGCACGCGACGCTCAGGCACATGGCCTCCCAGCAGAGGCAGGTCGGTGCCGCCCCGCCAGTAGGCTCCGAACCATGGAGGAGGAGACCGTCGAAACCCCGCACGGACCGGCCCGGGTGCACCTGACCACCGTGGACGAGCCGATCGGTGCTCTTGTGCTCGGCCACGGCGCCGGTGGCGGGGTCACGGCGCCCGACCTCCAGGCCGCCGCCAAGGTCGCGACCGGTCTGGGGCTGGTGGTCGCCCTGGTGGAGCAGCCCTACCGCGTGGCGGGTCGCCGCTCCCCCGCCCCCGCCAAGCAGCTCGACGCCGCCTGGCACGCCGTCGTCGAGCAGCTTCGGGCGGGACCGATGAAGGGCCTCGACATCGTCACCGGCGGGCGTTCGTCCGGCGCTCGCGTCGCCTGCCGCACGGCGATCGGTGTCGGCGCCGTCGCCGTGCTCTGCCTGGCGTTCCCGCTGCGTCCCCCGGGCCGGACGAAGGACGGACAACCGAAGCCGTCCAGGCTGGAGGAGCTCGACGGCGCCGGGGTGCCTACTCTCGTGGTCCAGGGCGAGAGGGACACCTTCGGGATGCCGCCCGAGGCACCGGGACGCCAGGTGGTCGTGGTGGACGGGGACCACTCGCTGAAGAAGGACATGGCGCGCATCCGCGCGACCATCGAGGCGTGGTTGCCCACGGTGGTCGGCCGGGCCGGCTGACACCCCGAAAGGATCAGCCGGACGGCAAGAGGTGCGACGAGGTTCCCCGACCCGACCGACGCCGCCGCGTCTCAGCCCAGCAGCCGAGCGGCGACGTCCTCCTCGTACGGCCCCACGATGACGAGCGAGCGCGGCGTGGCGGCCAGCTCTGCCGCGAGCTCGCGCACCTGGTCCGCGGTGACGGCGGAGATGCGTGCGATCAGCTCGTCGAGCCCGACGAGCTCGCCGTGCACGATCTCGGCGCGGCCGAGCCGGGACATGCGCGACCCGTTGTCCTCGAGCCCGAGGACGATGTTGCCCCGGAGCTGACCGATCCCCCGGCGCAGCTCCTCCTCGGAGATCCCCTCCTCGGCGAGGCGTTGCCACTCGGTGCCGAGCAAGGTGGTGACCTCCTCGACCTTGTCCGGCGCGCAGCCGGCGTACAGGCCGAAGGTGCCGGCCTCGGCGTAGGAGGACGCGAACGCATAGGTGGCGTACGCCAGGCCGCGCTTCTCGCGAACCTCCTGGAACAGCCGGGAGCTCATCCCGCCGCCGAGCACGGTCGTCAGCACGGAGAGCACGTAGCGCCGCTCGTCGCCGGCCGCCAGACCCGGCCCGCCCAGCAGCACGTTGGCCTGCTCGATGGGCCGGTGCACGGTGACCGCGGAACCGGTCGTCGGCAACAGCACCGACTCCGGCCCCGGCAGCACCACGGCACCGGACCCGGGCACGTCCACGCCGCGGGCGTGCGCGTCGGCGGCGCCGAGGCGGCGCGGCACCGGCGCGGCCTGCGGGTCGAGCTCCCACCCGCCCTGCCGGACGGCGTCGAGGACCTGGGCGCAGAGCCTCTCGTGGTCGACGCTGCCCGCTGCCGTGACGACCAGCTCGGAGGGGACGTAGGTCCGCCGGTAGTGCTCGAGGACGGCGTCCCGCGGCACGGCGCGGATGGTCTCCGGGGTTCCGCCGATCGGGCGACCGAGCGGATGGTCCCCGAGCACGGCGAGCGCGAACCGCTCGTGGGCGACGTCCGTCGGGTCGTCGTCGTTCATGGCGAGCTCCTCGAGGATCACGCCGCGCTCGGTCTCGAGCTCGGCGGGGTCCAGGAGTGCCGAGGTGACCATGTCCAGGATGACCTCGGTGGCCATCGGCAGGTCGTCGTCGAGCACGCGTGCGTAGTAGGCCGTGTGCTCCTTGCCGGTGGCCGCGTTGGCCTCCCCGCCGACGGCGTCGAACGCCTCGGCGATGTCCAGCGCGGACCGGTTCGGCGTGCCCTTGAAGAGCAGGTGCTCGAGGAAGTGGGTGGAGCCGTGGTGGCCGTCGGTCTCGTCACGCGAGCCGACCGCCACCCACGCCCCGACGGCGGTCGAGCGCTGACCGGGCATGGCCTCGGTCAGCACCCGGATGCCGCCGGGCAGGACGGAGCGTCGTACGACGCTGCCGTCCTGCTCGGCGCGCAGCTCCGTGCCCGGCGTGCCGGCCGGGCCCAGGGTCAGCGGATGCGGCATCCCTCAGGCGTCGCCGCCACCGGAGGTCTCACCGACCGCGGCGTCGTCGTCCGAGCCACCCCGCCGGGTGCGGGTGCGCTGGCGACGCCGGCCACCCTCGCGGCGCGGCTGGTCCTCACGGGCACCGGCCTCGCCGTCGCCGGAGTCGGCGCCGGAGTCGGCCGCCGCGCCCTCGTCCTCGTCGTCGACCACGGCGTGCAGCGACAGCTTGCCGCGCTGGTCGATCTCGGCGAGCTCGACCTGCACCTTGTCACCGACCCCCAGGACGTCCTCGACGGCCTCGACCCGCTTGCCGCCCACGAGCCGACGGATCTGCGAGATGTGCAGCAGCCCGTCCTTGCCCGGGGTCAGCGAGACGAAGGCGCCGAAGGAGGTGGTCTTCACGACCGTGCCGACGAACCGCTCGCCCACCTCGGGCATCTGCGGGTTCGCGATGGCGTTGATCGCCTGACGGGCCGCCTCGGCGGACGGGCCGTCCGTGGCGCCGATGAAGACCGTGCCGTCGTCCTCGATGGAGATGTCGGCGCCGGTGTCCTCCTGGATCTGGTTGATCATCTTGCCCTTGGGGCCGATGACCTCGCCGATCTTGTCGACGGGCACCTGGACGGTGATGACCCGCGGGGCGGTCGGGGCCATCTCGTCCGGGGCGTCGATCGCCTCGTTCATCACGTCGAGGATGTACAGGCGCGCGTCACGGGCCTGGGTCAGCGCGGCGGCCAGCACCGAGGCGGGGATGCCGTCGAGCTTGGTGTCGAGCTGGATGGCGGTGACGAACTCACGCGTGCCGGCGACCTTGAAGTCCATGTCGCCGAAGGCGTCCTCGGCACCGAGGATGTCGGTGAGCGCCGCGTAGCGGGTCTCGCCCTCCACCTCGTCGCTCATGAGACCCATCGCGATGCCCGCGACCGGGGCGCGCAGGGGCACACCGGCGTTGAGCAGCGACAGGGTGGACGCGCAGACCGAGCCCATCGAGGTGGACCCGTTGGACCCGAGGGCCTCGGAGACCTGCCGGATCGCGTACGGGAACTCCTCGCGCGTGGGGAGGACCGGCACGAGCGCCCGCTCGGCGAGCGCGCCGTGGCCGATCTCGCGGCGCTTCGGCGAGCCGACACGGCCGGTCTCACCGGTCGAGTACGGCGGGAAGTTGTAGTTGTGCATGTAGCGCTTGCGGGTCACCGGGCTGAGGGTGTCCAGCTGCTGCTCCATGCGCAGCATGTTCAGCGTGGTCACGCCCAGGATCTGGGTCTCGCCGCGCTCGAACAGCGCGGAGCCGTGCACTCGCGGGAGCACCTCGACCTCGGCCGAGAGGGTCCGGATGTCCTTCAGGCCGCGGCCGTCCATGCGGACGCCGTCCTTGAGGACGCGCTGGCGCACGGCGGCCTTCGTCACGGACCGGTAGGCCGCGGAGAGCTCCTTGTCCCGCTCGGGGAAACGCTCGGCGAGCGCCTCGAGCATGGCGTGGCGGATCTCCTCGAGCTTGGTCTCGCGCTCCTGCTTGTCTGCGATGGCGATCGCCGTCGAGAGGTCCGTCTGCACGTGCTCCTGCACGGCCGCGTACACGTCCTCCTCGTAGTCGAGGAAGCGCGGGAACTCGGCGGTCGGCTTGGCGGTGGCGGCGGCCAGCTCGGACTGCGCCTCGCACAGGATGCGCAGGTGGGGCTTGGCGGCCTCCAGGCCCTCGGCGACGACCTCCTCGGTGGGCGCCGTCGCGCCGTGGTTCTTGATGAGGTCCCAGGCGTTGTCGGTGGCCTCGGCCTCGACCATCATGATCGCGACGTCGTCACCGACGACGCGGCCCGCGACGACCATCGAGAAGACGGCCTTCTCCAGCTCGCTGTACCGCGGGAAGGCGACCCAGTGCCCGTCGATCAGCGCCACGCGGGTGCCGCCGATCGGGCCGGAGAACGGCAGGCCGGAGATCTGGGTGGACATGGACGCGGCGTTGATCGCCAGCACGTCGTAGCTGTCGTCCGGGTGGATCGACAGGATCGTCTCGACCAGCTGGACCTCGTTGCGCAGGCCCTTGACGAAGGACGGGCGCAGCGGGCGGTCGATGAGCCGGCAGGCGAGGATCGCCTCGGTGGACGGCCGGCCCTCGCGACGGAAGAACGAGCCGGGGATCTTGCCGGCGGCGTACTGCCGCTCCTCGACGTCGACGGTCAGCGGGAAGAAGTCGAAGCCCTCCCGGGGGTGCTTGCCCACCGAGGTGGCGGACAGCACCATCGTCTCCTCGTCGAGGTAGGCGACGGCGGACCCGGCGGCCTGGCGGGCCAGCCGGCCGGTCTCGAAGCGGACGGTACGGGTGCCGAAGCGGCCGTTGTCGATGACGGCCTCGGCGGACGTGATCTCGGGACCCTCCACGGGTGCCCTCCTTCGTGTCGGTCCGCCCGACGGCCGACGGCCTTCGATCGAGGCCCACGGACACCCAGGGTGTTCCGGAGGCCACTACCGAGGACCGGACGCACCGGGGCGGAGTTGGCATGGTGTTCGGTTATGGGTTCGTGCCGGGCCGGGTGGCGTACCACCCGCGCCCGTCACGCACGACCGGCCCGGACTTCAGGTCCGGGCCGGTCGGTGGTTCAGCGGCGCAGGCCGAGCCGCGAGATGAGGCTGCGGTAGCGCTCGATGTCCTCGTCGGCGAGGTGCGCGAGCAGACGCTTGCGCTGGCCGATGAGCAGCATCAGACCACGGCGGGAGTGGTGGTCCTGCTTGTGGGTCTTGAAGTGCTCGGTGAGGTCCTTGATCCGCTGCGTGAGCAGCGCCACCTGGACCTCCGGCGAACCGGTGTCACCCTCGTGGGTGGCGTACTCAGCGATGATGGACTGCTTGACGTCGGCAGCGAGGGCCATACGGGTTCTCCTGAGGTCGTTGCACGGAGCGCCGGGGCATGTTCTCCCGGGCATGACTCATCCGTGGCCGGCTTGAACGGCAGCGCTCAGACTATCAGTCACGGAGCCGCAGCAGCGAGACGCGTCGGCAAGGCGGGGAGCGGCGTTCGCCACACCCGCACCCGCCTCAGGACGCCGCGCCAGGGTGCGCGGGGACGGTGGGGCGCGCCGGTGCCGGGACCTCGAGGATGCCGGCGACCTTGGCGACGTCGTCGGCCATCTGGTCCAGCAGGGCGGGCACGCCGTCGAACGCGACCTGTGGTCGCAGCCGCTCCACGAGCTCGACGACGACCTCCTCGTCGTAGAGGTCGAGGTCGGTCCGCCCGAGCACATGCGCCTCCACGGTGCGCTCCACGCCGTGAAAAGTGGGGTTGGTGCCCACGGAGATGGCCGCAGGCAGGCGCTTGGAGACGCTGGCGTCGTGCGGCTGCCGCTCGAGGTCCGGCCGGATGAGCCACCCGGCGTACACGCCGTCCGCCGGCACGACGCCGAGGTCGTCGGCACGCAGGTTCGCCGTCGGGTATCCGAGCTCGCGTCCGCGCCGGGCACCGTGCACGACGACGCCGCGGACCCGGTGGGCCCGGCCCAGCACGTGCGCCGCCCCGGCCACGTCACCGGCGGCGAGGAGCTCGCGGACCCAGGTCGAGGACCAGCGACGCCCGGTGTCCGAGGTGATGTCGCGGACGATCTCGACGGAGAAGCCCAGCTGCCGGCCGAGCTCGACCATGGTGGCCCGGTCCCCGGTGTTGTCCCGCCCGAACCGCACGTCCTCTCCCACGACGACGGTCCGGGCCTGCAGCAGCTCGACGAGGTACTCGCGGACGAACTCCTCGGGCTTGGCCCGGGCGAAGGTGAGGGTGTACGGGACCACCAGCACGGCGTCGAGCCCGGTGGCCTCCAGCCGCTCCAGCCGGTCGGTCAGGGAAGCGATCAGGGCGAGGTCCTGCTCCGGCCGGTGCACCGTCGCCGGGTGGGGGTCGAACGTCACGGCCACGGAGCTCAGCCCCGCGTTCTCGGCCTCGGCCACGGTCGCTGCGAGGACCACCTGGTGACCGCGGTGCACGCCGTCGAAGATGCCGAGCGTCGCGACCGACGGACCGGGGTTCTCCGGGACATCGCCGGCGCCGTTCCACACCTGCACCCGATGGCTCCCTTCTGACGTCTCGGCGGTCCGCGCGACCGTCCTCGACACTACCTCTGCTCAGCCGATGAGGACGCCCGCGATCGCGGCGGACATGAGATTGCCGAGCGTGCCCGCGGCCACCGCCCGGATCCCGAGCTTGGCGATGACGCCGCGTTGGCTCGGGGCGATCCCGCCGAGGCCCCCGAGGAGGATGGCGAGCGAGCCGAGGTTGGCGAACCCGGTGAGGGCGAAGGTCACGACGGCCTGGGTCTTGGCGGTGAACTCCGCGGCCTGCGGGGCGAAGTCCGCGAAGGCGACGAACTCGTTGAGGATGACCTTCTGGCCCAGGAAGCTGCCGGCCTGGACCGCCTCGTGCCAGGGCACCCCGACCGCCGACATGATCGGCGCGAAGACGTAGCCGATGATCTGCTCGACGGACAGCTCCGGCTGCCCGAAGAGGCCACCGACGGCACCGAGTGCGAGGTTGGCGAGCGCGATGAGGGAGACGAAGGCGAGCAGCATGGCGCCGACGTTCAGGGCGAGGGCCAGCCCGTCCGAAGCACCCCTGGACGCGGCGTCGATGACGTTGACCGGGCCGTCGTCCTCCGCGGCCTCGTCGTCCTCGTCGGCGCGCGACGGCGGGCGGTCGGCGGGCTCCGGCTCGCCACGATCCGTGCCGAGCTCGGCACGGCGGACCAGCTCGTCGCGCGCGGCCTGGGTGTTGCCGCGCCGCGCGCCGCGGCGGAGCACGGCGGCCGCCCGCCGCCCGAGACTCCCCCGCCCCTCGGAACCGTCGCGCTGCTCCCCGGCCGGCGCCTCGCCGTCGCGCTGCTCCCCCGCCGGCGCATCGCCGTCGGACCGCGCGACGTCGCCCCCTCCCGGGGCTGCCGGGTCCGGCTCGCCGCCGCGCAGGTCGGCGAGCGCCCCGGCCGGGACGATCATCTTGGCCATGAGGAGCCCGGCCGGCGCCGCCATGAAGCTCGCCGCGATGAGGTACTCCAGGCTCGCCCCCATCTGGGAGTAGCCGGCCAGCACGGAGCCCGCCACGGTCGTGAGCCCGCCGCACATGACGGCGAAGATCTCCGACGGGCTCATGTGCTTGATGTAGGGCCGGATGACCAGTGGCGCCTCGGTCTGCCCGACGAAGATGTTCGCGGCCGCGTTCATGGACTCGGGGCTGGTGGTGCCGAGCGCCTTGGCGAGCCCGCCGCCGATCCACCGGGTGACAGCCTGCAGCACGCCGAGGTAGTACAGGACTGCGGTCAACGAGGCGAAGAAGACGATGACGGGCAGCACCTGGAAGGCGAAGACGGAGCCGTCCTCGGGCAGGATGCCGCCGAAGAGGAAGTCGATGCCGGCGGCCGAGGCGTCGATGACGCCCTGCACGCCGGCGGACACGGCGGTGAGCACGCGCCGGCCGGCAGGCACGTAGAGCACGAGCACGCCGAACAGGACCTGGATGAGCAGCGCGAGGGCCACGGTGCGCACGCTGATCCGGCGGCGGTCCACGGACAGCAACCAGGCGATGACGAGGACGAGGGCCATCCCGCCCATCCCCCACAGCACGTCGAGCACGTCTCCCCCTCGGTCGTTCGGGCGGTGCCGCACCGTGCAGCCTGGCACAGCGGACCGTGGACGGGCGAACGAGGCCGGCCCCGACCGATCGGTCCCGTCGCACCCGACGACGTCCTAGAGCAGGCGGCGCACGCCCGGTATCGCGCGGACCAGTGCCGCGGCGGCCCAGCTGAGCATGATGCTGACGGGCAGCGCGATGGCGAACTTCGCGGCCGGCGTCGCGCCCAGACCCTCCAGTGCGGCCACCACACCGACGATGATCGGCGCGTGCAGGATGTACACGGCCAGCGCGTTGGCGGACAGGAATCTCGCCAACGGTCCGGTGACGTCGACGAACCGCTGGAAGAACCGCAGGAGGACGAGGATCACCCCGGTGGCGAAGAGGGCGTCCCAGAGGGCGAAGCCGAGCTGGGAGAGGGCCGCCGGCGGTGGCATCGACTCGCTGAGCACCTCGTGCCCGCCGAGCACCATGGGCACCAGGGAGACCGCCACCAGCAACCAGCCGAGCAGCCCGGTCCGCGGGCCGAGGCATGCGATCCACCCCTGGCGGAAGGCGCAGATGCCGACCACGAACAGGGTGAGGTACTGGGGAAGGTAGAACAGGCTCGGCAGCTCGAGCACCTCCTCGCCGTAGGGCACCACCATGCGCCACAGCCAGGTGACGACACCCAGCCCGACGGCGAACGCCGGCACCAGCAGGGGATGCACTGGTCGCCCGGCCGCTTGCCGGTCCGTGGCCGGTCGTGCGCCGATCGCCGCGTACGCGAGCGCGAAGACCAGCAGCAGCGCGAGGAACCAGGCGATCCCGGGATCGAGCTCGGTGACGTAGAAGCGCCAGTACGGCGGCCGGTCCGCCGCCGGGATGCCCAGGTAGATCGGCAAGGTGAACAGCGGGCGGAGCAGCACGTACGAGATCACGAACGGGGCACCGAGCCGCAACGTGCGGTCCGCCGCGAAGCGCGCCCGTCCTTTGCGGTCCAGCGAGCGTGGGCTGACGTACCCGGACAGCAGGAAGAAGAGCCCCATGAAGAACGTCTGGTTCAGCATCGCCACCAGGTCCAGCAGTGACGTGAAGCCGTCCGGCTCGGGCTGCTGCGGCCCGTTCGGCCACCCGCCGATGTCGCCGTACGCGAAGACCACGTGGTGCACCACTACGAGGAAGGTCAGGTAGACGCGAAGGTTGTCGACGAAGTGGAGGCGCGTCGTGACCGGCGCTGCGACCGAGGCGGCGCTCATCGCGCCCGCTCAGCCCGGGTCGCATGGTCGAACATATCGACCACCTCCTCGATGAAGGCGGCGGCGTCGAGGTCCGGGTGGTCGAGGAGCTCGAAGACGAACCCGTCGATCACGCGCCGCACCGCGATCGCCATCACGTGCACGTCGAAGCCGCGGAACTCGCCGGCCTCCTGCCCGCCTCGACAGATCGACTCGATCGGCGCGCGCAGCTTCGCCGACCACGCGGGGCCGAAGATGCGACGGCCCTCGCCGTCGCGATGGTTGCCGATGATCTGGACGAGAGCCTGCAAAGCGCGCGGGTGCGCAGCGATGTAGGTCAGGTTGCTCCGCAGGTAGGTGCTCAGCAGGTCCCAGGCACCGGCGTCGTCCGGCAGCCTGTCGAACCACTCGCGCGCGGCATACGCCTCGCCGCGTGCAAGGACGTCGTGCACGACCTCTTCGATCAGCTCCGCCTTGCCCACGAAGTGGTAGGAGACGACCCCCTTGCTCACACCCGCACGTTCGGCGATCCGGCTCAGCGACGCTCCGCCGTAGCCCAGCTCGCAGACCACCTCGATCGCGCACTCGATGAGCTGTGCCCGCCGCGCCTGCTCGATGAAGCTTCGATGTGCCTCGGGCCGACGCCGCTGACCGGTCGACCCGGAATCTGACCGCATGGTCAGATATTAGCCTCAGCGGACAGAACCTGGATAGTGCCCGAGTCGGTCTGCCTGCTCAGGCCGGGTCGAGGACGACGGCGGGGCGCGCGCGGCCGCGGTCGTCCGTCAGCAACGCCACCACGTGCCCGTCGGGAGCGAGCGCGGCCACCGTCCGCTGCTCGCCCCCGGTCGGCCGGAGCGGTTTGCCGACGCGGATGGCGGCCGTCTCGTCCGCGTCGAGGTGACGCACGGGAAACGCCGCCCGGGACGCGTCGGTCAGCGACGTCACCGGCAGGCCCCGAGGCTCTGCGGCAGCGGCGTCGGCCTCGACGGCGGCGACGAGGGTGTCCAAGGTCCGTGCGTCCTCGAGCCCGAAGGGGCCCACCCGGGTGCGTCGCAGGGCGATGAGGTGCCCGCCGGTGCCGAGTGACGCACCGAGATCGCGCGCGAGCGCCCGGACGTAGGTGCCCGAGGAGCACCCGACGACGACGTCGAGGTCCACCACGGTGGTGCCGTCCACCGCGCGGACCACCGGGTCGGCGGTCGTCTCGAAGCGGCGGACGGTGACGGGCCGCGCGGCGAGCGCGACGTCCTCGCCGGCGCGGACCCGCGCGTAGGAGCGCCTGCCGTCGATCTTGATCGCCGAGACGGCGCTGGGCACCTGCTCGATCGGGCCCCGCAGCGCGGCCATCGCCTCCTCGAGCCGGTCCTTCTGGGCGCTGCCCGTCTCCCCCAGCAGGCCGTCGGCGCCGGCAGCCTCGGTGACCTCGCCGTCGGCGTCGTCCGTGACCGTCCGCTGGCCGAGCCGCACCGTGGCGGTGTACTCCTTGTCGGCACCGACCAGGTAGGTCAGCAACCGGGTCGCACGTCCGACCCCGAGCACGAGGACGCCGGTGGCCATCGGGTCCAGCGTCCCGGCGTGCCCGACCTTCTTGGTGGCCGCGAGTCGCCGGGTGCGCGCGACGACGTCGTGGCTGGTCCAGCCCTGGGGCTTGTCGACGACGACGAGGCCGTCGGCGGCCGTGACGGCGCCGCGCGGGACGTTCACCGCTCCTGGGTCGCCTCGCCGTCGGCCGGCTCGTCGGCGAGTTCGTCAGGCTCGTCCTCGGCGGGCCGCTTGTACGGGTCGACGTCACCCGCGTAGCTCGCGCCGGCACCCAGCGCCGCGAGCTCGGCGTCCCGCTCGCGCGCCGTGCGCAGCGCCTCCTCCAGGCTCGCGGCGGTCTCCGGCAGCGCGTCGGGGACGAACTCGAGCGTCGGGGTCAGGCGGACGCCGGTCTGCTTGCCGACCTCGGACCGGATGAGTCCCCTGGCGGACTCCAGCGCCGCGGCGGACCCGGCCCGCTCCTCGTCGCTGCCGTAGACCGTGTAGAAGACCGTGGCGTGCTGCAGGTCGCCCGTCACGCGCACGTCGGTGACCGTGACGAACCCGAGCCGCGGGTCCTTGATCCGCGTGTCGAGCATGCGCGCCACGACCTGCTGGATGCGCTCGGCCAACCTCCGAGCCCGGGGTGCGTCAGCCATTCGTCTCTCCCTACTCGTTACCGAGGTCGTCGCGGGCGGCGGCGAGGCGCCGCCAGGCGTCCGGCCCCTTGGGCTCGATGGCGATGCGATCGGCGGGTCCCAGGAGGTCCCTGCCGGAGTGTCGCCAGACCCAACCAGCCTGGCGACGCCCGACAGGGACCTCCCTTACGGGACCGAGGATCACTCGCGCGGCTTCTCCCGCATCTCGAAGGTCTCGATCGTGTCGCCCTCGGCGATGTCGATGCCCTTGCCGAGGCCGATGCCGCACTCGAAGCCCTCGCGGACCTCGGTGACGTCGTCCTTCTCGCGCCGCAGCGAGGTGATCGTGATGTTGTCCTCGACCACGACGCCGTCGCGCACCAGGCGGGCCTGGGCGTTCCGGCGGATGATCCCGGACCGCACGATCGAGCCGGCGATGTTGCCGACCTTCGAGGAGCGGAAGATCTGGCGGATCTCCGCGGAGCCCAGCTGGACCTCCTCGAACTCCGGCTTGAGCATGCCCTTCAGGGCGTTCTCCACGTCGTCGATCGCGTCGTAGATCACCGAGTAGAACTTCAGGTCCACGCCCTCGCGGTCGGCCATCTCGGCGACCCGCTCGGCGGGGCGCACGTTGAAGCCGATGATCACCGCGTTGTCGACGGTGGCGAGGTTGACGTCGTTCTGCGTGATCGCACCGACACCGCGGTGGATGATCCGCAGCGCGACCTCGGCGCCCACGTCGATCTTGAGCAGGGCGTCCTCGAGCGCCTCGACGGCACCGGAGACGTCACCCTTGAGGATGAGGTTGAGGTTCTCGACCTTGCCCTCCTCCAGGGCCTGGGTGAAGTCCTCGAGGCTGACGCGCTTGCGGCGCTTGGCCAGCGTGGCGGCACGCTCGGCGGCCTCCCGCTTGTCGGCGATCTGCCGAGCCGTGCGGTCGTCGGGCGCCGCGAGGAAGGTGTCACCCGCCCGCGGGACCGACTGCAGACCGAGGACCTGCACCGGACGCGCCGGGCCCGCCTCGTCGATCGTCGCGCCGTGCTCGTCGAACATCGCGCGCACACGGCCGTGGGCGGTGCCCGCGACGATGGCGTCACCGACGTGCAGCGTGCCGGACTGGACCAGCACGGTCGCGACGGCGCCGCGGCCCTTGTCGAGGTTCGCCTCGATGGCCACACCACGGGCGTCCTTGTCGGGGTTCGCCCGCAGCTCGAGGGCGGCGTCGGCGGTGAGCAGGACGGCCTCGAGCAGGTCGTCCATGCCCATCCGCTGCAGCGCCGAGACGTCGACGAACAGGGTGTCGCCGCCGTACTCCTCGGCCACCAGGTTGTACTCGGTCAGCTGCTGGCGGATCTTGGCGGGGTTGGCCCCCTCCTTGTCCACCTTGTTGACGGCGACCACGATCGGCACGTTGGCGGCCTGCGCGTGGTTCAGCGCCTCGATCGTCTGCGGCATGACACCGTCGTCCGCGGCCACCACGAGGATCGCGATGTCCGTGACGTCGGCACCACGGGCACGCATGGCGGTGAACGCCTCGTGGCCCGGGGTGTCGATGAAGGTGATCTTCCGCTCGGCACCGTCGTGCTCGGCGGAGACCTGGTACGCACCGATGTGCTGGGTGATGCCGCCGTGCTCGCCGGCGACCACGTCCGTGGACCGGATCGCGTCCAGCAGCTTCGTCTTTCCGTGGTCGACGTGACCCATGACGGTGACGACCGGCGGGCGCGGGGCGAGCTCCTCGTCCGACTCCGCGGCCTCCTCGGCCGCGAGGTCGATGTCGAAGCTCTCCAGGAGCTCGCGGTCCTCGTCCTCCGGGGACACGATCTTCACGACGTAGCCCAGCTCGGCGCCGAGGGCCTGGAAGGTGTCCTCGTCGAGCGACTGGGTCGCCGTGGCCATCTCACCCAGGTGGAACAGGACGGTCACGAGTGCCGCCGGGTTCGCGTCGATCCGCTCGGCGAAGTCGGCCAGCGAGGCACCGGCACGGATGCGCACCTCGGTGCTGCCGTCACCACGCGGGACCTGCACACCGCCCAGGCTCGGCGCCGACTGCTGCTCGAACTCCTGCCGCTTCGCGCGCTTCGACTTCCGCCCGCGCGCCGGCTTGCCACCGGGACGGCCGAACGCGCCCTGCGTGCCGCCGCGGCCTCCGCGACCGCGACCGCCGCCGCCCGGACGGCCACCGAAGCCGCCGCCGGGACCACCCGGGCCGCCGGGACCGCCGCCGGGACGACCGCGCCGCTCGCCGCGCGCCGGGGCGCCGGGACGGCCGACCGCGCTCTGGCCGGGCATCATGTTCGGGTTCGGGCGCTGCCCGCCCGGACGCGGTCCGGGACGCGGGCCGGCACCCGTGCGCTGACCGCCACCCTGGCCGCCGCCACGCTGGCCACCGCCCGGACGCGGCATGCCCTGCGACGTCGCGAACGGGTTGTTCCCCGGACGCGGCGCGCCCGGGCGCGGGCCACCGGAGCCGCCCGGACGCGGCATGCCCTGCGACGTCGCGAACGGGTTGTTCCCCGGACGCGGCGCCCCGGGCTTCGGACCCGGACGGTCGGAAGCCGGGCCGGGCCGGCCGGGCTGCGCAGGCTTCGGGCGCGGGCTCGGCCGGGCATCGGTCGAGGCCGCCGCGGGAGCCGACGGCTCGGCCTCCTCTGCTGCCGGCGCGGCCTGCTCGGGAGCGGCGGGCTTCGCCTGCTCGTCCGGCTGGGCAGCAGCCTCCGCCGGAGCGGCCTGCTCGACCGGCGCGGTCGGCTCGGCGGGTGACGGGGCCTCCACCTCGGGAGCCGGCTCCGCCTTGGGAGCCGCCTTCGCCGCGGGCTTGGCGCCGGTTGCCTTGCTCTTCTTCTTGGTGGTGTCCTCCGCGGGCGCGGCGGGGAACGCTTCGCGC
This sequence comes from Georgenia alba, assembly GCF_042665525.1. Taxonomy (NCBI): domain Bacteria; kingdom Bacillati; phylum Actinomycetota; class Actinomycetes; order Allobogoriellales; family Allobogoriellaceae; genus Georgenia; species Georgenia alba. The sequence continues at coordinate 1,988,937 of NZ_JBHTCQ010000001.1, read as the reverse complement.
AGCCGTCGGATGACGGGGGCCTCGATGGTCGACGACGCCGACTTCACGAACTCACCCTGCTCGCGCAGCTTGGCGAGCACCGTCTTGCTGTCGACGCCGAGCTCTTTCGCGAGCTCGTGGACGCGGACCTTTGCCACAACTCTCCTGTCTCGGCCCATCCCGAGACAGGGACAGACCGTGCTAGTGCTGGCAGCTCATCGCTGGGTACTCATCGGGTGCCCATCGGCTTCCAACCCGCCTTCTCGGTCGATGTCACACGGGCGTGCATGACGTCCGGAGACTTTACAGATATTTGCCCGTCGAACCACGCCGCCACGGCGTCGGTGTCCACCGGGCGCGCTGCTCGCAGCGCCCGGCCGATCGCTCGGCGTCGTAGGGCGAGGTCCAGGCACTCCCGGCTCGGGTGGAGCCAGGCGCCTCGTCCCGGTGCCCGTTTGCCCGGGTCGACCTCCACGCGGGACGTGGCATCGACCAGGACCAGTCGGACCAGGACGGACCTCGGAGCGCGCCTCCGGCATCCGGTGCAGGTCCTCACCGGGCCCGTGGGCGTGGGTGGATCGCTGCGTGGTGTCATGGATTCCGGGCGCGTGCCCACCGGACACTCTACCCCGGCGCGCCTGCCGTACGCTCACCCGGCTCCGCCTCGGAGCCTGTGATCTGGGACGCGGGGCCCTCGGTGTCGGCATGGATGTCGATCCGCCACCCCGTCAGCCGTGCCGCCAGCCGGGCGTTCTGTCCCTCCTTGCCGATGGCGAGGGAGAGCTGGAAGTCCGGGACGACGACCCGGGCCGCGTGCGCCTCGGCATCGATCACCTCCACGCTGGAGACCTTGGCCGGGGACAGGGCGTTGGCCACGAACGTGGCCGGATCCTCGGAGTGGTCGACGATGTCGATCTTCTCGCCGTCCAGCTCGGCCATCACGGCCCGCACCCGCTGCCCCATCGGTCCGATGCACGCGCCCTTGGCGTTGAGACCCGGGACCGTGGCACGCACCGCCATCTTGGTGCGGTGCCCGGCCTCCCGGGCCAGCGCGACGATCTCCACGGAGCCGTCCGCGACCTCGGGAACCTCGAGCGCGAAGAGCTTCTTGACGAGGTTGGGATGGGTCCGCGAGAGAGTGACCGAGGGGCCCTTCGAGCCGCGGCTGACGTCCACCACGTAGGCGCGCAGCCGGTCGCCGTGGGCGTAGGTCTCGGTCGGCACCTGCTCGTGCGAGGGGAGCACGGCCTCCATGTCGCCGACGTCCACCAGGACGACTCGCGGGTCCCGGCCCTGCTGGACGATGCCGGAGAGGATCTCCCCGGCCTTGTCCCGGTAGTTGCCCATGACCTGCTCGTCCTCGGCGTCGCGCAGGCGCTGGACGATGACCGAGCGGGCGGTGGCGGTGGCGATGCGGCCGAAACCGGACGGCGTGTCGTCGAACTCGCCGACGGCGTTGCCCTCCTCGTCGACCTCGGTGGCGTAGACGGTGACGCGGCCGGTGCGCTGGTCGACCTCGACGCGGGCCTGCTCCACCGCGCCGGGGGTGCGGTGGTAGGCGAGGAGGAGGGCCTCCTCGATCGCGCGGACCAGCACCTCGAGGCTGATGCCCCGCTCGCTCTCGATCAGACGGAGAGCCGTCATGTCGATGTCCATGGGCCCTCTCATGCCTCCTCGGGTCGGGACAGCTCGATCTCGACGCGGGCGCTCGAGACGGTGTCGTAGGTCAGCTCCCGGCGGGTGCCGTCGACGTCGAGCACGAGGCCCGACTCGTCCGCCTCTCGCAGGCGGCCCGTGACGTCCTTGCCGTCCGTCGTGCGCAGCCGCAGGAGCCGTCCGACGGCGCGGCGGAAGTGCCTGGGCTCGCTGAGCGGCCGGTCGGCGCCTGGGGTGGAGACCTCGAGGGTGTAGGCACCCTCGACGAGGTCGACGTCGTCGAGGACGCGGGAGATGTCGCGCGAGACCTCGGCGAGGCGGTCCGAGTCCACCCCGCCGGGCCCGTCCGGCAGGTCGACGACGGCACGCACGACCTTCCGGCGGCCGGCCGCGGCGACGGTGACGTCCTCCAGGAGCAGGCCGGCGGCGTCGACGACCGGACCGACGGCGCCACGGAGGCGGTCGTGCAGCTCGGTGGGGCGGGGCCGGGTCATGGTGGCGTCACTCCTTCGCATGGTCAGAGGCTGACTCTACCGATCCGGCCGACCCGTCGGGCACGCCGACCTGGCGTGCCGCCGTGGCAGGATCGTCGTCGATGATCGCCCACCCGACACCGCCGGCCGGAGGTAGGCCGACGCCCGGTCGCGCCGTCCCTCGTCGTCCCGCGGTGCGGTGCCTCGTCGCCACGGTCCTGTGCGTCCTGGTGCTGGCCGGATGCGGGCTGCGTCTCGACACGCCTCCGCCGGAGGCTCCGACGCCCGGACCGGCCGAGGAGCTGCGCCAGGAGACCGCGGCGAGCAGCGCGCGGCTCGCCGCGACGGTGGCCGCGCTGACGGAACGCTCGGAACCGCAGGACGGCGGCCCGGCGCTGGAGCGGGTCGCGGCGGAGGCCGAGGCGCACCTCGACGCGCTCGGCGGGGTGTGGGAGGCGTGGCCCGACGGCGCCCCGGAGGGCGCGACGCCACCGGAGCCGGCAGCGACCGCGCCGGTGGCCGACGCCGCCCCGGGTGACGTGCTCGAGCTCCTCACCACCGGGGCGACGCAGGCACGTGAGGCCGCGCTGGCCGCACCGGACGAGGATCTTGCCGCGCTGCTGGGGTCGATCTCCCTGGCACGTGCCCGGGCGGCCGCGGACCTTGCGGCGGCGCTGGACGCCCCTCCCGCCGAACCGCCCGCGGCGCCGATGTCACCGGAGACGCTGCTCGAGCGCGGCGTCGATGGGCCGACCGTCCGTGTGCTGGACCAGGCGCGCTACGCCTACGAGACGGTCGCCGCCCGGACCGACGGGAGCAGCCGGGAATCGGCGGAGAGTCGTGTCGCCCAGCTCCAGGCGCTCGTCGACACCGCGATCGGTGCGGGCGCACCGGACGAGCGCGCCGGGGTGTACGGGCTGCCCGGCGCGGACGAGGAGGCGGGGCTGAGCGCCCAGCAGTCCGCCGTCGTCGATGCGGAGACGCGGCTCCTCGAGCACTGGCTCTTCAGCCTGGGCCGCGCCGACGCCGAGGTGCGTGGTGCGTTGCTCGACGCGGCCGCCGACTCCGCGGCACGGGTGCGCGCCTGGGGCGGCTCGCCCCCGGCCCTTCCGGGCCTGCCGGAGGGTTGAGCCGGCTCCCGGCGCGCCTCGTCCCTCGCCCCACCGTCCGCTCGCGCTCGTCACCCCTCCAGCCTGATGGTCGGGCCTCCTCGCACTCCGCTCCCGGCGCGCCTCGTCCCTCGCCCCACCGTCCGCTCGCGCTCGTCAGCCCTCCAGCCTGATGGTCGGGCCTCCTCGCACTCCGCTCCCGGCGCGCCTCGTCCCTCGCCCCACCGTCCGCTCGCGCTCGTCAGCCCTCCAGAGCCGCGTCGACGAGCTCGCGGACTCGGTCCACGGCCAGGTCGGGCGCGATCTCCTCGCGCTCCCCTGTGCGCCTCGTGCGGATCTCGACGACGCCGTCGGCCAGGCCGCGGCCGACGACCAGGCCGAGCGGGACGCCGATGAGCTCCGCGTCCGCGAACTTCACCCCGGCGCTGACCCGGGCGCGGTCGTCGAGCAGCACCTCGACGCCGGCCGCCTCGAGCTCGCGGGCCAGCCGCTCGGCGGTGGCGAAGATCTCCTCGCCCTTCCCCGCGGCCATGATGTGCACATGGGCCGGGGCGACGTTCATCGGCCAGCTCAGGCCCTTGTCGTCGTTGTTGTACTCGGCGATGGCCGCGACCGCGCGCGTGATGCCGATGCCGTAGGAGCCCATCGTGACGACGACGGACTTGCCGTTCTCGTCGAGCACACGCAGGTCGAGCGCCTCGGCGAACTTCCGCCCGAGCGCGAAGACGTGGCCCATCTCGATGCCGCGAGCGGTCTCGAGCACGCCGTCGCCGTTGGGGCACGGGTCGCCGGGCCAGACCTCGGCCACCTCGGTCGTGCCGTCCCCGGTGAAGTCCCGGCCGGCGACGAGGTCGAGGACGTGCCTGCCCGGCTCGTCCGCACCGGTCACCCATCGGGTTCCCTCGACGACCCGCGGGTCGAGCAGGTACCTGATCTTCGCGGGCTTGTCCTCCCCGAGCGCGCCGGGGCCGATGTACCCCTTGGCCAGGCCCGGGTGCGCGGCGAAGTCCTCGTCCGTGAACGGGGCGAAGGTGGCCGGGTAGAAGGCCGCCTCCATTCGCTTGGCGTCCACCTCACGGTCACCCGGGACGCCGACCGCGACGGGCTCGCGGGTGCCGTCGGGATGGGTGAGCACGAACAGGACGTTCTTGAGGGTGTCACTCGCCGTCCAGGACCCCTCCGCGCGGGGGAAGCGCGCGTTGAGGTGCTCGACGAGCGTCTCGATCGTGGGCGTCCCCGGCGTGTCCTCCGCGTGTGCGGCTGGTGCGTCGTCGTAGGGGACGGGGGGCGGGACGAAGGCCCGGGCGGCCTCGACGTTGGCCGTGTAGCCGCATGCCTTGCACTCGACGTAGGTGTCCTCGCCGATGGGTGACTTGGCGAGGAACTCCTCGGACTTCGACCCGCCCATGGCGCCGGAGTGGGCGGAGACGATGACGTACTCGAAGCCGAGCCGGTCGAAGATGCGCTGGTACGCACCGCGCTGCCTGGCGTAGCTGGCGTCGAGGCCCTCGTCGTCGACGTCGAAGGAGTAGGCGTCCTTCATGATGAACTCGCGGCCACGGAGCAGGCCGGCGCGCGGCCGCGCCTCGTCGCGGTACTTGGTCTGGATCTGGTAGAGCGCGAGCGGCAGGTCCTTGTACGAGGAGTACAGGTCCTTCACCAGGAGGGTGAACATCTCCTCGTGGGTCGGGGCGAGGAGGTAGTCGTCCTTCTTGCGGTCCGTGAGGCGGAAGATCCCGTCGCCGTACTCCGTCCAGCGGCCGGAGATCTCGTAGGGCTCCTTGGGCAGCAGCGCCGGGAAGTGCACCTCCTGCGCACCGATCGCGTCCATCTCCTCGCGCACGATCTGCTCGACCTTGCCGAGCACCTTCAGCCCCAGCGGCAGCCACGTGTAGATGCCCGGCGCGGCGCGGCGGATGTAACCCGCCCGCACGAGGAGGCGGTGGCTGGCCACCTCGGCGTCGACGGGGTCCTCGCGGAGGGTACGGACGAACAGGGACGACATCTTCATGAGCACGCGGGCAAGAGTAGTTGGTCCGCAGCTGCTGGCCGCTCCGGAGCGGGCCGGCCTAGAGATCCTCCGGCGCGGTGATGCCCACGGTCCACCGGTCCGACGGCTCCGCGGCGGCATGGTGCGTGCAGACGTCGACCTTGCCACCCACGGGCGCCCGGCCGCCGCAGTAGTAGCCGTAGGACTGGTAGGCGGAGTCCTCGGGCGCCGCCTGGAAGAGCCGGTCGCAGGCCATCGGGTCACCGGCCTCGCAGTCGTCCCAGAGAGTATCGAGGACGGCGTCGTCGCCGTAGGTGTACAGCTCGTTCGAGGTCTCCTGGCCCAGCTCGACGGCGCACGACGCGGCCGTCCGGTCGGTGACTCGGTCACCACAACTCATCGCGAAGGCCGCGTACTCGGATGTCCACGCGGCCTCCTCGGCCAGGCTGTCGCAGGCCTCGCCGACGCCGTCGTCGCACGCGTCCCACATGGCATCGAGCGATGCCTCGTCGCCGTACGAGCTCGGTCCGCCCATCCGGACGATGCACGGGACGCGGACGTGGCCCTCTTCGGGCTCGAAGCGATCGCCGCACGTGAGCCCGAAGGTCTCGTCCTCGGTGTGCGGGTCGGCCTCCCAGTAGAGACGCTCGCACGCCTCCCCGCTGCCCCCTGCGCAATCACTGCGGAGCCTCTCCAGCTCCGCGTCACCTCCACCACCGTGGCTCAGCTCCGTCGTCGGGCTCGGATCCTGGCTCTCGAACTCGGCCGGAGGATCGTCTGCCTCGCTCCCGCATGCCGACACGACGAGGACCAGGGCCACTATCACGGGCGCCAGAAGGCGCCGGACCACAGATACCACGATTCCCCCATTTCGCCTGTTCTCATGATTCGTCACTCGTGAGTCGGTCGCCGTCACGCAGAAGTTGCACCGCCTCGTCACCACGGTGACCGGTACGTCGACATCGGGTGCCGCCCGGGTGCGTCCGTGCTGGACCTAGTCGGTCACGACGAACCGGTGCACCGTCTCCAGCTCGGTGCCGTCCGGGGCCCGGGCACGCAGCACGACCTCCGCCTGCCCGGCGCTCCGCGCCGTCAACGCGACCTCGTCGGAGTCGACGACGTGCTCCCCGGTCGGCAGGGTCCACACCCATGACTCCGGCCCGGCGACAGTCGCCCGGAAGACGGCCTCCTCGCCCACCGCTGTCCGCGCCGGCCCCTCGATCGCGATCGAGGCGTCGCCGCTCCGGGCCACCGGCCGGTCCAGCCACGTCGTCGCGAGATAGCCGCCCAGTGCTCCCAGCACGAGGGCGAGGAGCGCCGTGAGCGCGATGGCGCCCCTCCGGGGTGGCCGGCCCGCCCTGCGGCCGGGCAGCCTCCCCGGCGGGTACGGCTCCAGGGACGCCTCGACGTCGGCGAGCCAGGCACGCACGTCGCGATGTCTGTCCGCCGGGTCCTCGGCCGTGCTCCGGCGCAGCGCGGCCATGAGCGACGGCGGCAGATCGGCGCCCTCGCACATCCAGAGCACCAGCGTGGACAGCGACCACAGGTCGGCCCGGGTGTCCACCACCGCCGGGCCACCGCTCTGCTCCGGCGGACGGAAACCGGACGTGCCGCCGGCGACGGTGAGACCCGAGCTGAGGGCCAGGTCCTTGCACATGCCCAGGTCGGCGACCACGAGCCGCTCGCCCGCCCGCACGACGGCGGAGCCCTCGGTCGAGAGTCCGTCGGCCTCACCCGCCGCCACGGTGGTGAGCAGGACGTTGCCGGGGCTCAGGTCCCGGTGCACGATCCGGGCGTCGTGGACGGCCTCGAGGGCCGCGGCCAGGGCCCGCGCGACGACGAGCACGTCACCGGGGGTGGCGGTCCAGCCCCGGGAGCGGAGGGCCGAGACGCGGTCGGCGAGCGTGCCCCGGTCGGCGTGCTCGAGAACCAGGAACGGCTGCTGCCGGTCCGTCTCGCCGAGGTCGTGCACCGTGATGACGTGCGGGCTCCGGACCCGGCGCAGGCTCCGGCCCTCGGCGATGAACCGTTCCCGGATCTCCGGGTTCAGGCTGTGGTTCTCGGCGAGCACCTTCACCACCACGGTGCCGTCGAGCCGTTCGTCGACGGCGCGGTGCACGGTGGCGAACGAGCCCACCCCGATGACGTCCTCGAGGCGGTAGCGGCCCAGGCGCGTCACCGCCACTCCTCGCCCGCCACGCCGGCGCCGGTCCCGCCGATCGCCGCGGCGAGCAGGGCACGCCCGCGCGCCACCTGGGACTTCACGGTGCCGAGACTGCGGCCCAGACGCTCCGCGACGTCGGCGTAGGGCAGGCCCTCCAGGTCACGCAGCGTGACCGGCTCGCGGTACAGGTCGGGCAGTGAGGCGACCGCCTCCCGCACGGTGGCCCGCGTCGCGATCATCGAGCTGATCCGCTCGGACGGCCCCAGGTCGTCGGCCGGCAGGGGTGCGGTGGCGCGCTGACGCCGCAGGTGGTCGACGACGCGGTTGCGCACGATCCGGTGCACCCACGTGGTCACCTTGGACCCGCCGCGAAACGACCCGATCGACCCGGCGACGGAGATGAGGGCATCCTGCGCGACGTCGTCGACCGCGGCCTCGTCGAGGAGGGCGCCGCGCACGAACCGCTTGACCACCCCCGAGGAGTCGAGCTGCTCGAGAAGAAGCTCGGTCGCCAGTGCTGATCCCCGGGCCGCGTCGGAGGCGAGGCGACCCAGGACGTCGTCGGCGTCCCCGGCGGGCGCCTCTCGGACGAGGCGCCGAGCCGAGTCCGGGTCCGGGGCTGCGAGTGCACGCCCCAGGTCCTCGAGACCGTCCGGCATTCGTCCCCCTCGCCGCCCGCCGAGCAGCGGGCCGAGCCTTCCACTCGTGGCGGATGGTAGCGCGCCCGGCCAGGCGGGCGTGCCAGGTCCGGGGCCTGACGGCGCACCGAGGCGGCTACCGGCGAACGGTGAGAATGACCCGGGTGCCGGCGTCCATGGTCGGCGTCACGAGCTCGAGCGGCGGGTCCGGGGTGAGGGTGAACCGGCTCTCGCCGCCGTCGAGGTCGATGCCGCCGCCCGGGTTCGGCACCACCAGGTCCTGGTCGGTCTCCAGCTCGATGTCCTCCACCGAGACGTCGGTGGCGGTGAAGGTGACCGTGCCGGAGACGGTCTCCACCTGGAACGTGGCGCCGTCGGAGAGCTCCACCGTTGTGTGCTCGGGCTCGGGCTGCTCCCTGCTCCAACCGGTCCAGTCACGCACTTCGACGCTGACCTCGACGGGGTCGGGCTCGGGCTCGGCCGAACAGGCGGCGAGTCCGATCAGGACAGCGAGCAGCGGGAGGACATGACGGACGCCGGGACGCGAGTCGTGGCTCATGTCGCCTTCAACGCACCGGCGCGCCGGGCGTTCCGTCCGCCGGCGGGAAGAACTCCCCATCCCCTCGGTGCGTGGCAGCATGAGCCTGTGCCCGAGATGCCCGAGGTCGAGGGACTCGCGCAGTTCCTGCGCGAGCGCGCGGTCGGCCGCGCCCTCACCGGCGTCGAGGTCGGCGCGATCAGCGCGTTGAAGACCTTCTCCCCTGCCCCGACGGACCTGGTGGGCCGCGCCGTGGCGGCTGTCGCGCGGCACGGCAAGTGGCTCGACCTCGCGACCGGCGACGACGGGCCCCACCTGGTCTTCCATCTCGCCAAGGCGGGTTGGCTGCGCTGGTACGACGCCGTCCCGGCGGCGATGCTCCGGCCCGGCAAGAGCCCGATCGCGCTACGCGTCCGGCTGGACGACGACAGCGGCTTCGACCTGACGGAGGCCGGAACCAGGAAGCGCCTCGCCGTGCACGTCGTGACCCGGCCCGAGGAGGTCCGGGCGATCGAGACGCTCGGCATCGAGCCCGAGGAGCTGACGGCGCAGAAGCTGGGTGAGCTGCTGACGGCGAAGAACCAGCAAATCAAGGGCCTGCTGCGCGACCAGTCCGTGATCGCGGGGATCGGGAACGCCTACTCCGACGAGATCCTGCACGCCGCCCGGATGAGCCCCTTCGCGCTCACCAGGTCGTTCGACGCCGCGGCGACCGAGCGCCTCCTCGAGGCGATCGGCGCCGTGCTGTCCGCCGCCGTCGACGAGGCGGCCGGGAAGCCGGCCAAGGAGCTGAAGGACTCGAAGCGTCGCAGCATGAAGGTGCACGGCCGCACCGGCGAGCCCTGCCCGGTCTGCGGTGACATCGTGCGGGAGGTGTCGTTCGCCGACTCCTCGCTGCAGTACTGCCCGACGTGCCAGACCGAGGGCAAGATCCTGGCCGACCGGCGCATGTCGAAGCTCCTGCGCTGACGCTACGGACTCAGAAGAGAACTGTCGCGTACGTGCCGACGCGGTGGAAGCCCACCCGGCGGTAGGTGGCCATGGCGGCGGTGTTGTAGCTGTTGACGTACAGCGAGACGGTGGGCGCGAGCCGGGCCCGCACGTCCTCGACGACGGCGGCCATGCCGCTGCTGCCCAGGCCCCGGCCGCGGTGCTCCGGGTGGACCCACACGCCCTGGATCTGGGCGACCCCGAGCGCCAGCGCTCCGACGTCGGCCTTGAAGATCACCTCGGGACCGTCGCCGGTGTCCTCGACGCGCACGTACGTGCGCCCCGCCACCGCGAGCTCGGCGACGCGCGCGGCGTAGGCGCCCCCGACCGTCGTCGGGTCGTAGCCGACCTCCTCGGTGAACATGGCGACCGAGGCCGGCACGACGATCTCGACGTCCTCGACGGTGGCGAGCCGCACGCGGGGGTCGGTCGCACTCGCCGGACCGTGGTCGATCACCATCGACGGCTGGTCGGCCCGGACCTCGCGCGGGCGTGACCACACCGGGGAGAGCCGGTTCCACAGCGGCAGCACCTGTTCGGCAGGTCCGACGATCGAGGAGCACCGCCGACCGCGCTTGCGCACGTGGTCGACAAGGTGGTCCAGGTGCCGCTCCCGGACCTGCACGGGGACGAGGTTCGCGCCGGCCCAGCACAGCGCCTCCGGCCGGGCGGCGTCGGTGCCGTAGATGCCCAGCATCTCGGTGCCGCCGGCGCCCCGCTCCCCGAGCCGCTCCGCCTGCACGGCCGCCACGACCGAACCGACCGGGTCGAGCGCGCACACCGCGAGCGCCGCGTCGCGGTCACGACCGTCCAGCGGACGGACCGCTGCCGAGGACCGGCGCCACAACGCCACGGGGACTCTCAGCCGACGGTGACGACGGGGCTCGAGGAGGCGCCGGCACCGTCTCCCTCACCATCGAGGTCCATCTCGGCGGCGATCCGGTTGGCCTCCTCGATCAGGGTCTCGACGATCTGGTCCTCGGGGACGGTCTTGATGACCTCGCCCTTGACGAAGATCTGCCCCTTGCCGTTGCCGGAGGCGACTCCGAGGTCGGCCTCGCGCGCCTCACCCGGTCCGTTGACCACGCAGCCCATGACGGCGACCCGCAGCGGCACGGTCATGCCCTCCAGTCCCGCCGTCACGGAGTCCGCGAGCTCGTACACGTCGACCTGCGCGCGTCCGCACGAGGGGCAGGAGACGATCTCCAGCTTGCGCGGGCGCAGGTTCAGGGACTCCAGGATCTGGGCGCCGACCTTGACCTCCTCGGCCGGCGGGGCGGAGAGCGAGACCCGGATGGTGTCGCCGATGCCCTTGCTGAGCAGCGCCCCGAACGCGGTCGCCGACTTGATGGTGCCCTGGAACGCCGGCCCCGCCTCGGTGACTCCGAGGTGCAGGGGCCAGTCGCCCCGCTCGCTGAGCAGCTCGTACGCCTGCACCATGACGACCGGGTCGTGGTGCTTGACCGAGATCTTGAAGTCGTGGAAGTCGTGCTCCTCGAAGAGGGAGGCCTCCCAGACGGCCGACTCGACGAGCGCCTCGGCGGTGGGCTTGCCGTACTTCTCCAGCAGCCGCTTGTCCAGCGACCCGGCGTTGACGCCGATCCGCAGCGACACACCCGCGTCGGAGGCCGCCTTGGCGATCTCTCCGACCTGGTCGTCGAACTTCCGGATGTTGCCCGGGTTCACCCGGACACCGCCGCAGCCCGCCTCGATGGCCGCGAAGACGTACCGCGGCTGGAAGTGGATGTCGGCGATCACCGGGATCTGGGACTTCTTGGCGATGATCGGCAGCGCCTCGGCGTCCTTGTCCGTCGGGCACGCCACCCGGACGATGTCGCAGCCCGAGGCCGTGAGCTCGGCGATCTGCTGCAGCGTCGCGTTGATGTCGTGGGTCTTGGTGGTGGTCATCGACTGCACCGAGACGGGCGCGTCGCCACCGACCTCGACGGCGCCGACCCGGATCTTCCGCGTCTTCCGGCGCGGCGCGAGAACCGGGGGCGCCTCCTTGACGGTCGGCATGCCGAGAGAGATGGGGCTGCTCACCCGGCCAGTGTAGGCCGGTCCCCGCGACGAGGGCCGACGACGTGAGGACCGCCACGCGGACCGGCAGGCCCGCGACCGGACGTCTCCGGCACCCCCGTTCCCCCGGAGTCCGAGGGCCTCAACCGCCCAGGCTCACCGGACGCACGATGTCCGCGTACGCCAGCAGCAGGCTCATGCCGAGCATGACCGCGACCACGCCGTACGTGACGGGCAGCAGCTTGGCGGTGTCCACCGGGCCGGGGTCGGGCGCGCTGCGCCACCGGGCGAACCGACGGCGGGTGCCCTCCCACAGCGCACCGGCGATGTGCCCGCCGTCGAGCGGCAGCAGCGGGATGAGGTTGAAGACGAAGAGCGCCATGTTCAGCGAGATCAGCAGGCTCGTCATGTCGGCGGTCCGCTCGGCCAGGCCGTAGCCCTGCCCCTCGAGCGAGGCGATCTCGCCCGCGAACCGGCCGACACCCACGAGGCCGACCACGGACCCGTCCCGCTCACCCGTGCCGAACGCAGCCTGCGCGACGTCGACCAGCCGCTGCGGAAGCGTCAGCACGATCTCCCCGGTCCGCACGAACAGGTCCCAGACCATCCCCGGGACCTCGGTGACGGGCTGCCGGACGAGCTCGAAGGTGGGGCCGATCCCCACGTACGGGCGTTCCTCGGTCACCGGGTCGCCGGCGGCGTCCACGCGCGGCTGACCGTCGTCGTCCACCACCGGCCGCTCGGCCAGCGTGGGCGTCACGGTCAGGGTCTCCACCTCACCGTCGCGGCGCACCTCGACCTGCGTGGGTCCGGTCCCGCCGCCCTCGATCGCCGCCGAGACCTCCTCCCACGTCTCGACGGGTGTCCCGCCCCAGGACAGCACCTGGTCGCCGGGCTGCAGACCGGACTCCGCCCCGGGTGCCGCGGGGTCGGACGCCGCGCACTCGGTCGCCTGCGGGTCCTCGGGAACGCACTGCTGCACGTTGGCCAGCGTGGTCGTGTAGGCACCGACACCGAGGCCGACGGCGACCACGGCGAGCAGCACCGCCGAGATGACCAGGTTCATCAGCGGTCCGCCGAACATGACGACGAGCTTCTTCGGCACGCTCAGCCGGTAGAACGCGCGGTGCTCCTCCCCCGGCCCGATCTCCTCCAGGGCGGCCGCACGGGCCTCCTCGACCATCGTCGGGCGCCCGTCGCGCCGGGTCCGGACCCGCGCACCCGCGCGCGCCGGCGGGAACATCCCGACCAGCCGCACGTACCCGCCCAGGGGTAGCAGCTTGACGCCGTACTCGGTCCCGTTCACGGTCCTGGACCACAGGGTGGGCCCGAAGCCGACCATGTACTGCGGGACCTTGACCCCGAACCGCTTCGCAGGCACCAGGTGTCCGATCTCGTGCAGGGCGATCGAGACGATCAGCCCCACCACGAGGATGAGGACGCCCACAGCGAAGTCCACACGATCTCCTTCATCTCCGAGCGGCCGGCCGGGCCACGGCCTCCATCATGCCCGCCGGTGAGGCTCAACGCGGGACCGCGCCCGTCGGTTCCCCGCACGCCTGCCCCGACGTGTCCGTCAGTGGGTGGACCGCACCAGCTCGTCGGCCCGCCGCCGGGCCCACCGTTCGGCGTCGAGGACGGCGTCGAGGACGGGTTCACGGACGCCGTCGTGCTCGCCGAGCACCTGCGCGACCACGTCGACGATGGCCAGGTACGGGAGCCGCCCGGCGAGGAACGCGGCCACGCACTGCTCGTTGGCGGCGTTGAGGACTGCCGGGTGCGTGGCGGAGGCCGCGGCGGCGGACCTGCACAGGGCGACCGCGGGGAAGACCGACTCGTCCAGCGGCTCGAAGGTCCATGACGCCGGCTCGTCCCACCGGCACGGGGTGGTCACGTCCCAGAGGCGCTCCGGCCAGCTCAGCCCGAGCGCGATCGGCAGCCGCATGTCCGGCGGAGACGCCTGCGCGATCGTGGAGCCGTCGTGGAACTCGACCATCGAGTGGATGACCGACTGCGGGTGCACGACGACCACGATGTCCTCGGCCGCAACGTCGAACAGCAGGTGCGCCTCGATGAGCTCCAGGCCCTTGTTGACCAGGGTCGAGGAGTTGATCGTCACCACGGGCCCCATCGCCCAGGTCGGGTGCGCGAGCGCCTGCTCCGGGGTGACGTCGGTGAGCTCCTCGCGGCGCCGGCCGCGGAAGGGCCCGCCCGACGCGGTCAGCACCAGGCGGCGGACCTCGCTGCGGCCGCTCACGACCGGGCTGGTCATGCCCTTCTCGTGCCGGCCGGACCGCAGGGACTGGGCCATGGCGCTGTGCTCGGAGTCCACCGGCACGACCTGTCCGGGCCGGACCTGCTCCGCCCGGACCAGCGCGCCACCGACGACGAGGGACTCCTTGTTCGCGAGCGCGAGCGTGGCACCGGAGCGCAGTGCACCGAGGGTCGGCGCGAGCCCGACCGAGCCTGTGATGCCGTTGAGCACGACGCCGGACTCGTCCAGCATGCCGGCGACGTCGGCCTGGGCGCCGGGGCCGGCGAGCAGCTCCGCCGGGACGCCGTGTGCGGCCAGCGCCTCACGCACCGCGGACGCGGCCTCGGCGTCGGCGACCGCGACGACGTCCGGCCGGTGCGTGGCGGCCTGCCGGGCCAGCAGCTCGGGGTTCCCTCCACCCGCCGCAAGCGCCCGGACCCGGTAGCGGCCGGGGTGGGCGGAGACGACGTCGAGGGCCTGGGTGCCGATCGACCCCGTGGAGCCGAGGAGGACGAGATCCGTGGTCACGAGATCGGGCCGCGCCGGCTCACTCGACGGCGACGAGGACCTCGACGGCGCGCGCGAGGTACGCGTCGACCGTGCCCTCGTGGTACGCGCGCCGCGCGGGCACGGACGGGAACGTCGTCGAGCGCAGCTCGGCCGAGGTCATCTCGCCGCCCTCGTCGAAGTACGCGATGAGCCGGTCCATCAGCTGGTCGACGGACTCGCGGTCGTACCCCCGCCCCTTCTCCGGAGCGCGGAACCGGCGCCCCGCCGGCCGCAGCAGTCGCGGGTAGAGCGTGGTCGCGAGGTCCGCGACGCGGTCCATCCACGCGGACTCCCCCTGCTCCGCGATGAAGGCGGCGCGGCGGCGCTGGACGAACGCGGCCTCCAGCCGGTCGAGCGCGGCGTCGACGGCGGCGGTGGCGTACCCGTCACGCACGAGGTCGAAGGCGGCACCGCGCACGTCGTGCTCGTCGATGGGGCCCGTCGGCGCGGGCGCTGCCTGCGCTTCGTCGTCCTCGCCCTCGGGCGGTGCCGGCGGCGGTGGCGCCCCCTCCGGCCCGGCTGCTCCGTCGGCGTCGTCGGCCTCGTAGGAGGCCCGCGCACGGGCGAAGAACTCCTCCACCTGCTCACGGTCGTACCCCGTGCGCCAGCGACCCGCCGTCGGGAACATCGGCGTCATCCCAGCTCCTTCCGTGTCCGTCGCTGCGAGTATGGCGCACCCTCTGCGGCTGCGGGCCCATCCTCTCACCGCGCCGGCCCGGGTCGGGCCAGGCGCCACGCCGTCAGACGACCAGCAGCCGCAGCACCGCGTAGCACACGGGCGCGCAGACGAGGATCGAGTCGAGGCGGTCCATCACTCCGCCGTGTCCCGGCAGGAGGGACCCCATGTCCTTCAGGCCGAGGTCACGCTTGAGCAGCGACTCGGCGAGGTCGCCGGTGGTCGCGGACAGCACGGCGGCGGCGCCGAGCACCGCGCCGGCCCACCACGGCCCGTCGAGGGTGAGGGCGACGACGGCGATCCCGACCGCGCAGGCGAGCACGAGTGAACCGGCCGCGCCCTCCCAGGACTTCTTCGGGCTGATCGACGGTGCCATCGGGGTGCGGCCGAAGAACACGCCGGCGACGTACCCGCCGGTGTCGTTGGCCACCGCGACGAGGAGGACGGCGAGCACCAGCCACGGACCGTCCTCGAGGCGCAGCAGGAGGACGGTGAAGGCGCCGAGCAGCGGGACGTACGCGGCCGCGAAGATGCCCGCCGCGGCGTCCCGGACGGCGTCCATGCCCCCGCCGTCGATGACCCGCCAGACGAACACGCCGCCGGCCGTGAGGGTGAAGGCCACGAAGAGGGCCTCCTCGCCGGCGACCCAGGCGGAGACGAGCATCCCGACCGCACCGACCCACAGCGGCAGCACAGGGATGCGCACACGCCGCTGGGAGACCGCGCCGGCGAGCTCCCACAGCGCCGCGCACACCGCGAGCGTGGCGAGCACGACGAACGCCTCGCGGCGGATGAACAAGGACGCCCCGACGAGCGCCAGGAGTCCCACCCCGACGCCGATGGCGGCCGGCAGGTTGCGTCCTGCGCGACCGGTCGGGGCGAGCGGTGCCGGCCGCGGCGGGGCCGGCTCGACGAGCGCCGTCGTGGCACGCCGGCGCGCGTCGTTCAGTCGCCGGATCGCACCGGTGATCGGGTCGGTGGGACTGTCCATCGATCCGCCTGCTCAGACCTCGAGCAGCTCCTTCTCCTTGCCCTCCAGGAGCGCGTCGACGACGTCCACGTGCTTCTTGGTGAGCGCCTCGAGCTCCTTCTCGGCGCGCTCCACCTCGTCCTGCCCGGCCTCGCCGTCCTTCTTGATCCGGTCGAGCTCCTCCTTGGCCTTGCGGCGCACCGCCCGGATCGCGATCCGGGCGTCCTCCCCCTTGGAGCGGGCGAGCTTGACGTAGTCGCGGCGCCGCTCCTCGGTGAGGGTGGGCAGCACGACGCGGATGACGTTCCCGTCGTCGGTGGGGTTCACGCCGAGGTCGGAGTCACGCAGGGCGCGCACGATCGCGTCGGACGCGGTGCGGTCGTACGGGCTGATGAGGACGGTGCGGGCCTCGGGGATGGTCACCGAGCCCAGCTGCTGCAGGGGTGTCGGGGAGCCGTAGTAGTCCACGAGGATCGGGGCGAACATCCCGGCGTTGGCGCGTCCGGACCGAATGTGTCCGAGCTCCTCGCGCGCCACCTCCACCGCCTTGTCCATCTTGTCCTCGGCCTCGAGCATGGCGTCATCGATCACGGTCGCTCCTCGGTGGTCTGCATCTGCGGTTCGGTGGTCACGAGCGTTCCGATCCTCTCACCGCGCAGCGCCCGCGTGACGTTGCCGTCCCCCTCCATGCCGAACACGCGCATCGCCAAGCCGTTGTCCATGCACAGGCTGAAGGCGGCGGCGTCGGCCACGCGCAGGCCTCGACTGAGGGCGTCGGCGTAGGTGATGTGGTCGATGCGGGTCGCGGTGGGGTCGACCTTCGGGTCCGCGGTGTAGACCCCGTCGACGCCCTTCTTGCCGACCAGCACCTCCTGGCAGTGCGTCTCCAGCGCGCGCTGGGCGGCGACGGTGTCGGTGGTGAAGAACGGCATGCCGGCGCCGGCGGCGAAGACGACCACCCGGCCCTTCTCGAGGTGCCGGATGGCGCGCAGCGGGATGTACGGCTCGGCGACCTGGCCCATGGTGATGGCGGTCTGCACGCGGGTGCGCACGCCGGCCTGCTCGAGGAAGTCCTGGAGGGCGAGGGCGTTCATGACCGTGCCGAGCATGCCCATGTAGTCGGCGCGGGACCGGTCGAGGCCGCGGCGGGAGAGCTCGGCGCCGCGGAAGAAGTTGCCGCCCCCGACCACGACGGCCACCTGGACGCCGTCCGCCGCCGCGACGGCGATCTGCCGGGCGATGCCGGCGACGACGTCCGGGTCGAGGCCGACGGCACCGCCGCCGAACACCTCCCCGGAGAGCTTGAGCAGCACGCGCCGGGAACCGGGGCGGTCGGTGACTCCGTCGGTCATCTTCTACCTCCTGCTGGACGGCTGGGCCGAGCCATCGCGGCGTGCCCGGGTGCGGCGGTGGCCCCGGCCCGTCGCCGGACCGGGGCCACCCGGATGCGTCAGGAACCGACGCGGAAGCGGACGTAACCGCTGATCGTGCCACCGACCTCGGCCACGATCGAGCCGACGCTCTTCTTCGGCTCCTTCGCGTACGCCTGGTCCAGGAGCACGTTCTCCTTGAAGAACCCGCCCAGGCGCCCCTCGATGATCTTCGGCAGCGCCTGCTCCGGCTTGCCCTCGTTGCGGGCGGTCTCCTCGGCGATGCGCCGCTCGTTCTCCACCAGGTCCGCCGGGACGTCCTCGCGGGTGAGGTAGTTCGGCGAGTAGGCCGCGACGTGCATGGCGACGTCGCGCGCGACGGCGGCACCGGCCGCGTCGGAGGCGACGAGCACGCCCACCGACGGCGGGAGGTCCTTCGCGGTGCGGTGCAGGTACAGCGCCACCTTCTCGCCGCTGACGCGGGCGACCCGGCGGACGACGATCTTCTCGCCGAGCGTGGCGGCGATGTTGTCGAGCTTCGACTGCACGGTCTCGCCGTCGACCTCGGCGGCCAGCAGGGCGTCGACGTCGGCCGCGCCGGAGGACACGGCCGCCGCGAGCACGCTGTTGGCGAAGTCGATGAACGTCTGGTTCTTCGCGACGAAGTCCGTCTCCGAGTTGACCTCGACGATGACGCCCGACTCACCGTCGCCCTCGGCGACGACCTCGGCCGCCACCAGGCCCTCGGCGACGGTGCGGCCCTCGCGCTTGGCGACGCCCTTCAGGCCCTTGACCCGGATGATCTCCAGCGCCTTGTCCTGATCGCCGTCGGCCTCGTCGAGGGCCTTCTTGACGTCGAGCATGCCCGCGCCGGTCTTCTCACGCAGGGTCTTGATGTCGGCGGCGGTGTAGTTCGCCATGAACGATCCTCTCCAGATCAGCGGTGGTGGGTCAGGACTGCTGCTCGGCGTCGGCGTCGGCCTCGGGCTGCGCGGCCTCGGGCTGGGCGGCCTCCGGCTGGGCGGCCTCCGCGGCGTCCTGCGCCGCAGGCGCGTTGTCGGCGACCTGCGTCGTGTCGGCGTCCGCGGTGGACTCCTCGACCGTGCTCGCCGCGCCGGGGGTCTCCTCGGCAGCCTCGGCGGCGTCTGCCACCTCGGCCGCGTCGTGGGTGCTGCCGGCGGTCTGCTCGGCGGCCGCCGCGGCCTGCGCGGTGGTGTCCGTCGCCTCGGCGGCGGCCGGGGCCGACGTGGTCTGCTGCTGCTCGCCCTGGGCCTCGAGGAGCTCACGCTCCCACTCGGCCAGCGGCTCCTCGTCGGTCTCGGTGCTGCCGCCACCGCCGTGCCGGGTCACCAGACCCTCGGCGGCGCCGTCCGCGATGACGCGGGTGAGCAGCGAGACGGCGCGGATGGCGTCGTCGTTGCCCGGGATGCGGTAGTCGACCTCGTCGGGGTCGCAGTTGGTGTCCAGGATGGCCACGACCGGGATGTTGAGCTTGCGCGCCTCGGAGACGGCGAGGTGCTCCTTCTTGGTGTCGACGATCCACACGGCGGACGGGACCTTGTTCATGTCCCGGATGCCGCCGAGGGTGCGCTCCAGCTTCTCCTTCTCGCGGCGCTGCATGAGCAGCTCCTTCTTGGTGTAGCCGGAGGCGGCGACGTCGTCGAAGTCGACCTGCTCGAGCTCCTTGAGGCGCTGCAGACGCTTGTGGACGGTGCCGAAGTTGGTGAGCATGCCGCCGAGCCAACGCTGGTTGACGTACGGCATGCCGACCCGCTGGGCCTGCTCGGCGATGACCTCCTGCGCCTGCTTCTTCGTGCCGACGAACAGGATGGTGCCGCCGTGCGCGACGGTCTCCTTGACGAACTCGTAGGCGCGGTCGATGTCCTTCAGCGACTGCTGCAGGTCGATGATGTAGATGCCGTTGCGCTCGGTGAAGATGAACCGCTTCATCTTCGGGTTCCAACGGCGGGTCTGGTGCCCGAAGTGCACGCCGCTCTCGAGGAGCTGGCGCATGGTGACGACGGCCATGGGGCTGTCCTTTCCGGCGCGGTCGCCCGCGCAGAGGGGGCCGGGGCGTGCTCTCGCCCGCCCGTCGTGGCCCGGTTTCCGGTTGTCTGCTCGTGTCGAGCCCTGGTGCCTGCGACGAGCGAGCACCCGGGGCGTGGCCCCGGGACCGCTGCTTCTCGCCTCGCCGACCTGGGTCCCGACACGGTGGACGGGCTGGTGCGGCGATGTGCGGGCACGCGATGTCAGCCGACTTCCGCCGGCTGCGGGACCCATGCTAGCCGATGCGGCGCGCTGGTCGGCGGGCATTTCCTGCGGGACCGGTCACGTCCGATGCCACGCCGTCCACAGGCGCCGTCACGCACCGAGCGCCTCGTCCCCCGGCCGTCGCATGCTGCCGCCATGACAGCGCGACGACGAGCCCGCCCACCGAATGACGCGACCGGAAGGCCGGCACACGTCCCGTCCCCCCTGCGCGCGCTCGGACTCGCGTGCGCGATGCTCTGCGCCGCGGCGTCCGCCCTCCCGGCAGGCGCGACGACGGTGCGGGTGCCCGACCCCGGACCGACTGCGGCCGCACCCGGGCCGCCGGGGCCCTGGCCGGTGGGCCGGGCGGAGCCACCAGCGGGCACCGGCCTCGGCCCGGCCCGCGCGACGCCAACCGGACGCTACCGGTGGCCGACGGGCGGGGAGGTCCCGGTCCTGCGAGAGTTCGACGCACCGCTCGTGGTGTGGGGAGCGGGCCACCGCGGCGTGGACCTCCAGGCGAGCGTGGGCGCTGTGGTGCTGGCCGCGGCGGACGGGGTGGTGGTGTTCGCGGGCACGGTCGTCGACCGGCCCGTCGTCTCGGTCCAGCACGCCGACGGCATCCGCACCACGTACGAGCCCGTCGCGCCGACGGTCTCGGCCGGCGACCGCGTCTCGGCCGGCGACGTGCTCGGTCACCTCGAGGCCGGCCACTGCGCACCGCGCTCTCCGGCGTGCTTGCATCTGGGAGCACGGACGGGCGCGGACAGCTACATCGACCCGTTGACCCTGCTGGGAGCCGACGTCGTGATCCGGCTGCTGCCGTTCGGGCCGCGCGGCCCGTAGCCACCGGGAAGGAGTGCGTGGCACGCTCGGACCCGTGGCTGGTACACCGGGCGGCAGCGCCGATCGACCCGCGGTGTTCTTCCGCGGGCCCGAGGAGTTCCGGGCCTGGCTCGAGGAGAACCACGACACCGCCGACGAGCTCTGGATGGAGCTGCGGAAGAAGCATGTGCCGGAGCGTGGGCTGACGTGGGTCGAGGCGGTGCCCGAGGCGCTCTGCTTCGGCTGGATCGACTCGCTCTCCCAGCCGGTCGACGCCGACCGCAGACGGCAGCGCTGGACCCCGCGCCGGCGTGGCAGCTCCTGGAGCCGCATCAACGTGGAGGCGGTCGAGCGCCTCATCGCCGAGGGCCGGATGCGTCCGGCCGGGCTCGCCGCCTTCGAGGCGCGCGACCCCGAGCGCACCGCCGTCTACTCCTACGAGCAGGGCGACGAGATCCTGCTGCGGCCTGAGCACGCGGAGCTGCTCGCGGCCTCGCCCGCCGCCACGGCGTTCTGGGAGGCCGCCTCGCCGTCGTACCGCCGCACCTGCGTGCGGTGGGTGGCGAGCGCCAAGCAGGAGGCGACCCGGGACCGGCGCATGGCGACGGTGGTCCAGGAGTCCGCCCAGGGCCGGCCCATCCCGCCGGCGCGGTGGGGCCGACGACCCGCCTGGCTGGAGCGGGCGGCCGCCGCTGCGGCGGCGGCCGCCGAGGGGTAGGCGAGCTCAGGCGCGCGGATGCGCCTGGGTGTAGGCCGCACGCAGCCGCTCGGGTGTGACGTGCGTGTAGCGCTGCGTGGTCGCGAGGGACGCGTGCCCGAGGACCTCCTGGACGGTGCGCAGGTCCGACCCGCCCGCGAGCAGGTGGGTGGCGGCCGAGTGGCGCAGCCCGTGCGGGGCCAGGTCCTGCACCCCGGCCTGGGCGGCGAGCCGGTGCAGGACGCCCCGCAGCGTGCGCGGGTCGAGCCGCCCGCCGCGCACGCCCAGGAAGAGGGCGGACCCGGTCCGCGGCTCGACGAGCTGCGGCCGGCCGCGCTCGACCCACCGGTCCAGGGCCCGGGCCGCGGGGATGCCGAACGGCACGACGCGCTCCTTGTCGCCCTTGCCGGTCACCCGCACGGTGCGCTCGCCGAGGTCGAGGTCCCCGACGTCGGTGCCGACCAGCTCGCTGACGCGCACACCGCTGGCGTAGAGCAGCTCCAGCGCGGCCCAGTCGCGCAGGTGCTCCGGCTCGTCGTCGGCCGCGCGGACCTGCGCGTACTCCAGCAGGGCCGCCGCGCCCGCGACGTCCAGGACGGCCGGCAGATGCCGGTCGGGGCGTGGGCTGCGCAGCCGTGCGCCCACGTCGACCGGGAGGTGGCCGGCGCGCGCCGCCCAGGTGCAGAAGGTCCGGACCGCGGCCACCCGCCGGGCCAGGGTCGCACGGGCCATGCCGCGGCGCTGCTGGCCCACCAGCCAGGCGCGCAGCCGGGTGAGGTCGAGCTCGGCGAGCCGGGCGCCGGACTCCTGCAGGTGCGCGACGAGCGACCCGACATCCCCGAGGTAGGCCCGGACCGTGTGCTCGCTGAGGTTGCGCTGCAGGGCGAGATGACGCGCGAAGGCGTCGAGGACGTGCTCGTCGGCCTCGTCCCCGAGTCCGCTCCGGGGTCCGAGCTCAGCGGCGTCGTCCCTGCTCACACGGCCACGGTACGCCGGTGCAGGTCCCCCGCCGCCGAGCCACGCCCGCCTACGCGCGTCGCCGCCGCTCAGTACCCGTAGAGGTCCAGCAGCACGCGCGCGGGGTCTGGGCTGAGGACGGCGATCGAGTCGCCGGCATTGTTCAGCACGTTGGCGTCGAGGTCGTTGTAGTAGGCGTCCTCCGCGTTCGTCCCTGGTCCGGTGTAGACCCGCAGCTCCGCGCCGGGCCGGAGCACGTACCCCTCACCGACGGTGAGACGGTTGATCGCTGCGTCCTGCAGCAGGTAGCCGCTGACGTCGACGGGCTCGTCCGAGGTGTTGGTGAGCACGACGTGCTCTCCGGTCTCGGGCTGCAGGTCCGCGCCCGGGACGTCCGCGACGACGTCGGCCACCTCGATGCCGTTGGCCGCGGGCACCGGGTCCTGGCCGGCCTGCATGCGCGCGAGGACCCGCGGGAAGTCGGTGATGATGCGGTCGACACCGAGGTCGGTGAGGTGCTGCATCGACTCCGGGTCGTTGACCGTGTACGTGGCGAGGTCGAGCCCGAGAGCATGCACCCGGTCGACGTCGGCGGCCTCCAGGTTGCGGTAGTCGGTCACCACACCGCCGGCGTACTCCGCCCAGGACGCGAGCGTCTCGTCGTCGGGCAGCTCGCTGACGATCGGCAGCACCGGGACGTGCGGCGCCAGCTCGTGGAAGGCCTCCAGCGAACCGACGTCGAAGGAGCTCACGACGAGCTTGTCCTGCCGCAGCAGCCGCTGCCAGTCGGGGTCCGTCGCGAGCGACTCGGCGAGGACCTGCTCCACCCCTGGGGAGGCCGCCGGCTCCTTGACCTCGATGTTGACGCCGGTGGATCCCCGAGCCTGACGTGCCGCCGCATCGAGGTGCGGGATCCGCGTCCCGTCGAAGGGCGTGCCGAAGTACGAGCCGGCGTCGAGCCGCGAGAGCTCGTCCCAGGTGAAGGACGTGATGTGGTCGTCCGCCCGCTCCGGAAAGACGTCCTCGACGTCGGTGGTCCGGCCGGGTGTGGCGTCGTGGAAGAGGAACGGCACGCCGTCGCTGCTGAGCTGGAGGTCGATCTCGAACAGCTCCGACCCCGCGGTCCGGGCGTCACGCATCGAAGGCACCGTGTTCTCCGGTGCCGTACCGGCGCTCCCGCGGTGCCCGATGATGTCGGGCAGGTCCTCGGCGGCCGACGGTGCCGCGAGCGTCGCGGTCGCGAGCGCCGCCGCGGCGATCGTCGCGGCCGTACGGAGGTGTCGTACGGTCATGCGTCAGCTCCTCCTCGAGTGCTGGTGTCACGGGTCCGCTGACCACTGCACCCTACGGGTCGTGCGCCGGGACCGGAACGGCTTCCTGCGCCCGGCCCGGCCGTCACGACTGCCCGCGACGTCGCCGCCACCGGCTGCCGTCGCGGCCCACCCGGCCGTCGAGGTCCAGGCGCCCGAGCGCGGACCGGACCTCCGCCACCGACAGGCCGGCCGCACGCGCCACGTTGGCGACCGGAGCCGACCCGCGGGCCGGCAGCGCGTCCAGCACCCGGGACGCCACCTGGTCCAGGCCGTCCAGCAGGCCCAGGGGCGCCGCGCGCCCGTCGGGCAGGTGCTCCCCCGCTCCCCCGGCGAGCTCGAGCGCCTCCTGCGCGTCCGTGACGCAGACGGCGGACTGCTCGCGCATGAGCCGGTGGCACCCGGCCGAGGCCATCGAGGTCACCGGACCGGGGACGGCGCCGACCGGCCGGGACAGCGCGGCGGCATGCCCGGCGGTGCTCAGCGCGCCGGACCGCCAGGCGGCCTCGACCACGACGGTCGAGGCCGAGATCGCCGCGATGAGGCGGTTGCGCGCCAGGAAGCGGTTCCGCGTCGGGACCGAGCCCGGTGGGACCTCGGAGGCGACCGCACCGGCCTTCGCCACGCTCTCCAGCAGCGCCGCGTTCCCAGCCGGGTAGAGCCGGTCGATCCCACCGGCGAGGAACGCCGTGGTGGTGCCGTCGACCGCCAGGGCCCCGCGGTGCGCGGATGCGTCGATCCCGTACGCCCCGCCGGAGACGACGCTCAGGCCGGCCTCGGCGATCCCGCCCGCGAGCTCGGCGGCCACGTGCTGGCCGTAGCTCGTCGCGGCCCGCGCGCCCACGACGGCGACGCCACGCCGGCGCAGGACGGCCGGGTCTCCGCGGATCCACAGGGCGAACGGCCGCTCCGCGCCGAGGTCGTCCAGGCCGCCGGGCCACCGCTCGTCGCCGGGCACCACGAGCGTCCCGCCGAGCCGGTCGAGCACGTCCAGCTCGCGACGCACGTCCAGCCGGTGCAGCCGCGGCGCCCAGCGCTCCACCGCCTGGCGCCACCGAGGGTCGCCGGCGTCGTGGCGCCCGTCCGCGACGGTGCACAACCAGTCCAGGGCCGCGCCGGGTCCGAGCTCGGCCACGAGCGCACCGGCCGCCGGGTCGGGGCTCTCGACGATCCGGCTCCACGCCGCGGCGGCGAGGCGGACGTCGGCGAGGTCGAAGGGCAGGTCAGCCATCTCCGCCCCCGCGGTGCCGCAGGGCCAGGGCGGTTCCGACGTCCTGGACGGTCGGGCGATCCTGCTCGGCGAGGTCTGCGAGCGTCCAGGCGAGGCGCAGCACCCGGTCCAGGCCCCGCATGCTCAGCGCTCCCCGGTCGAGGGCCCGCTCGAGGGCGAGTCGGACGTCGGGCGGAAGTCCGCCGTCGTCGCCGCGGAGCCAGGATCCGGGCACCTCGGCGTTGGTGCGCCACCCGGTCCCCGCCAACCGCTCACGCTGCCGATCCCGGGCCGCGGCCACGCGGGCTGCGACGGCGGCGGAAGGCTCGGACGGTCCGGCGATCGCCAGCGACGCCCGCGTCACCGCGGGCACATCCACCTGGATGTCGATCCGGTCCAGCAACGGGCCACTGAGCCGTCCGACGTAGCGGCGCCGCTCGAGCGGCGTGCAGCGGCAGTCCAGCCCCTTGCCGGTCGCCTTGCCGCACGGGCACGGGTTGGCCGCGAGGACGAGCTGGAACCGTGCCGGGTACCGCGCGGAGCCCGTGGCGCGCTGCAGCACGAGCTCACCGTGCTCCAGCGGCTGCCGCAGGGTCTGCAGCACTCGTGGCGCGAACTCCGGCGCCTCGTCCAGCAGCAGGACGCCGCGGTGCGCGCGGCTCGCCGCCCCGGGTCGGGGGAAGCCGCTCCCGCCACCCACCACCGCGGCGGCGGTCGCGGTGTGGTGCGGATCCTCGAACGGCGGTCTGCGCAGCAGCCCCGCGGCGGCGTCGAGGGTGCCGGAGATGCTGTGCACGGCCGAGACCTCCACGGCGTCCGGTTCGGCAAGGTCCGGCAGGATCCCGGGCAGCCGCGCGGCGAGCATGGACTTGCCCGTCCCCGGCGCTCCGAGGAGGAACAGGTGATGACCGCCGGCGGCGGCGACCTCGAGGGCGAAGCGCGCCTCCTCCTGTCCCCGCACGTCGCGCAGGTCCGGCACCACGAGCGGTGCGGGTGGGCGGGGGTCGACGGGTGGCTCCGGCGCCGCCCCGTCCGGGCGGGTCGCCTCGCCGCCGTAGTCGACGATCAGCTCCGCGAGATGGTCCACGGCCCGCACCTCGGCGCCCGGGACGAGCCGGGCCTCGTCCGCGTTACCGGTGGGGACCACGACCTCCGGGCGGCCGGCGGTGACGGCCGCCGAGACGGCGGGGAGGATGCCGCGCACAGGGTGCAGCCGGCCGTCCAGGCCGAGCTCCCCGAGGTGCACCGTGCGGGCCGCGCGCTCGCGTGCGGGGAGCCCGGCGGCGACGAGGACGGCCACCGCCATCGCGAGGTCGAGCCCCGTCCCGGTCTTCGGCAGCGAGGCCGGCGAGAGGTTGACCGTCATCCGCTGCTGGGGCCACGTGACCGAGGAGCTCGTCACCGCGGCGCGGACGCGCTCGCGTGCCTCGTTCACGGCGGTGTCCGGCAGGCCGACCAGTGCGAAGGCGGGCAGGCCCTGGTTCATCTGGGCCTCGACCTCGACGAGGTGCCCGCTCAGCCCGAGGAGGCTGACCGTCCAGGTGCGTCCGAGACTCACTCAGCCCACCGCCTCGACGTGGCGGATCTCGGCTGCTCCCGACCGCGGCACGAGCACGGCGACCACGTCGATGCGGATGCTCGGGGCGCGCACGTCGGAATGGTCGGACAGCCATGCCGCGGCGAGCCGGCGCAGCCGGCCCAGCTTCTGCCGCGTGACCGCCTCGGCGGGGTCGCCGAAGACGGTCGACCGGCGCGTCTTGACCTCGACGAACACCAGGGCGCCTGCGGCGTCACGGCAGACGAGGTCCAGCTCGCCGTGCACGCAGCGCCAGTTCCGGTCCAGGACCTTCCAGCCGCGCCGGGTCAACCGTTGCGCCACCACCCGCTCGCCGTACCTGCCGACCGCGTCCTTCGCCCGCACGGGCCACCACCTCCGGGCTCACCCTCCCCGGAGCCGGGTGCGCGACGTGGCCCGTGGCCCGGCCGCCGGGGAAGACGCGGCGGTGCTGTGGACATCACGTCACCGGAGCGCCGCGGTGGACGGCGCGGCAGTGGTGGACTGCTACGGCAGGTCGAGCTCGCGCTTGGCGAGCTCCTCGATGTTGACGTCCTTGAACGTCACGACGCGCACCGACTTCACGAACCGGGCGGAGCGGTAGACGTCCCACACCCATGCGTCCGTCAGGGTCAGCTCGAAGAAGACCTCGCCGCCCGCCTGGCGTACCTGCACGTCGACGTTGTTGGCGAGGTAGAAGCGTCGCTCCGTCTCGACCACGTACGCGAAGAGGCCCACCACGTCGCGGTACTCGCGGTACAGGTCGAGCTCGAGCTCGGTCTCGTAGTTCTCCAGGTCCTCCGCACTCACACCCCCATCATGCCCCGTGGAGGGCGCCGAGCGAGACCTGGACCGCTCAGGCGCGGTCGAGCAGGACCGGCAGCTCCTCGGCGTCCGCGAGCTCCTGCGCCTCGGCGACCTCCGCCAGGTCATCGGGGTCGCCCGCGAACTCATCGAGTGCCGCGCCGTACGGATCCTGGCCCTGGCTGGGGAGGTTCCAGGATCGGCGGTGCAGCTCGCAGGGGCCGTGCTCGCGGAGGGCCGCGAGGTGCTCCGGGGCCGAGTAACCCTTGTTGCCGGCCCAGCCGTACCGGGGGTAGGTCGGGTCCAGCTCGACCATCCGCGCGTCCCTCTCGACCTTGGCGACCACGCTCGCCGCGGCGACCACGGCGCACGTCGCGTCGGCCTTGATCTGGGTCCGCACCGGCGGGACGGCGACCTCCGTCGTCGTGCCGGGGACGTGGACGGGCGGCGGCTCCGCCGCGAACAGGTCGGCCTGTACGGGGGACGCCAGCCAGTCGTGGTTGCCGTCGAGCAGCACCAACCCCGGCTCGACCCCGAGCGCGACGACCTGGGCGAGGGCACGGCGCCCGGCCAGGCGCAGGCCGGCCATGATCCCGTAGGCGTCGATCTCCGCCGGCTCGGCATGACCGACGGCCGCGGCCACGCACCAGGTACGCACGGGCGCCACGAGCGCCTCCCGGGCGCCGGCGGTCAGCAGCTTGGAGTCGGCCAGGCCCCGCGGCATACGGCGGGAGGTCCCGGCGTTCACGACCGCCACCCCGACGCTGACCGGCCCGGCGAGCGCGCCGCGCCCCACCTCGTCCATGCCGACGACGCAGCCACCGTGGCCCAGCTCGGCCAGCAGCGCGTTCTCGACGCTACGCGACGGCTTGGGCCGACGGCGTCCTCGGGTCGGGCGTCTGGTGGCGCTGGTGGTCACGGTCTCTCCGGCACGTCGGCGAACGTCTCCTCGGGGTTGTGCAGGAGTGTCATCCGGTCGGCCGGCCAGAGCAAGACGAACGCACGGCCCACCACATTCTCGATCGGGACGGTGCCCCCGCCCGGGTCGCCCATGTGGGCGCGGGAGTCGGCCGAGTTCCCGCGGTTGTCCCCCATGACCCAGACCCGGCCCTCAGGCACGGTGACCTCGAAGGGCATCTCACTCGGCGCCGCGCCGGGGTACAGGTAGGGCTCGTCCACCGTTTCGCCGTTGACCGTGAGGCGTCCCTGGTCGTCGCAGCAGGCGACCTGGTCCCCCGGCAGCCCGATGACGCGCTTGATGAGATGGTGGCCCGCGTCCTGGGGTAGCAGCCCGATCCAAGTGAGGGCTTCGGTCAGCGTCCGCTGCCAGCCGGGCCGGCGGTCCTCGGGCAGCTCGGCCAGCCAGCCGCCGGGGTCGACGAACACGACGACGTCGCCGCGTTCGAGGTCGAACGGTCCAGGAGCGAGCTTGCTGACCATGACCCGGTCGCCGAGCTCGAGGGTGTTCTCCATCGATCCGGACGGGATGTAGAAGGCCTGCGCGAGGAAGGTCTTGATGACGATGGACAGCACCAGCGCCGAGACCATCACGGTGAGCGTCTCGCGGAACCAGCCGCCCTTCCGGGCCGGTTTCGCGGCCGGACGCCGCTGCGGCGGCGGGAAGCTCGGCGGCATCGACTCGCCCGCGGGGCGATCACCGCGTTCGGTGCTGTCGGTGGTCAAGCGATCCTCCTCGGGCACACGTCATACCAGGCGGCCCGCGCGCTCCGACAGACCTGGACGCACCTTAACAAGACCGGCCGGTACCGGCGGTCGGAACACGTGTGCCCGGCGCCGTGACGGCACCGGGCACGCGCCTTGCCGGTCTCAGCCGGCCGTGGTCTCGCGCTTCTCGCGGATCTTCGCCTTCTTGCCGCGCAGCTGACGGAGGTAGTACAGCTTGGCGCGCCGCACGTCGCCGCGCGCGACGAGCTCGATCGAGTCGATGGACGGCGAGTGGACGGGGAAGGTGCGCTCGACGCCGACGCCGAAGCTGACCTTGCGGATCTTGAAGGTCTCACGCACCCCGGCGCCGGAGCGGGCGATCACCACGCCCTGGAAGACCTGGACGCGGGAGCGGTTGCCCTCGACGACCTTGACGTTGACCTTCAGGGTGTCGCCGGGACGGAACGCCGGGATGTCGTCGCGCATCGAGGCGGCGTCGACGGTGTCCAGGGTCTGCATGGTGATCTCTTCCCGCCCGTGCCACAGGTCACGCGCGATTCTCAGGGCAGCCGGTGCCGCCGGTCGTGGTTCGTGATCGCGGCGTCCGCGGGCCGGTGGACCCCCTGCGGCAGGTCCGACGGCGCGTGCCGGGACGCGGCGCCGCACCAGTCTGCCACAGCGGCACCGGCGCCGCCTACCGCGCGAGGCCCGGCTCCGCTGTGGTCTGCGGCACGTCAGCGGCCGTGGCCGGCGGTGCCGCCCGTGAGGTCGACCGCCATGACGACGTCGTCCTCGAGGCTCCCGCCGACCTGGAACCGACGTCGCCCGACAGGAGCGAAGCCGGCCTTGCGGTAGCTCGCCTGGGCACGGCGGTTCGTGGCGTTGGTGCCGAGCCACAGCACGCCGACGGGCCGCCCGTCGACCACGACGTCGGCGACCTCCGCGCGGGCGGCCTCCAGCAGGGCACGCGCCACACCGCTGCCGTGGAACCTCGGCAGCAGGTAGATCTTGCTGAGCTCCGCGGCGGGCCGGGCGTGGACCAGGGCGGCGACGTCGGCGGCGTACGGCGCCTCCTGCGCGGTCCGCGGCAGGACGACGAGGGTGTAGCCGACGAGACCCTGCGCGGTCTCGGCGACCTGCACCCGGTACCGGTCCGGGTCGGCGAGGTACTCCGCGAACCGCTCGGGCGAGAGGTGGGTGGCGATGAACTCCTGGACGTCCGCCTGCGACAGGTGCGGCGGGCAGGCGAGCGGGAAGGTGGCCGCCGCGAGCCGGGCGAGTGCCTCGGAGTCCGGCGGGCGGCCGGCACGGACGGTGACCGGTACGGGGGGCTCGCCCGGCGGGACGAACCAGCCGTGCCGGGCGAGCACGGAACGGTCGTCGCGGTCCAGGCCGTCCGGGTCCAGCGCCCGCACGAGGTCGGCACGACGGCGGACGGTCCGTTCCAGCGCCTGGTCCCGTCGCCACCTGGCGACGCGGGCATGGTGCCCGGAGAGCAGGACGTCGGGCACGGCGCGGCCGGCCCACTCGGCGGGCTTGGTGTACACGGGGTACTCGAGCAGGCCGCCCTGCGGCCCGGTGGCGTGCGACTCCTCCACGAGCGACTCGGGGTTGCCGACGACGCCGGGGAGCAGCCGGGCCACGGCCTCGACGACCACCAGCGCGGCGACCTCGCCGCCGTTGAGCACGTAGTCGCCGAGGGAGACCTCGCGGACCTCGAGCGACGGCCCGACCGAGTAGTGCTCGGCGACCCGGGCGTCGATGCCCTCGTAGCGGCCGCAGGCGACGACCAGGTGGTCGGCCCCCGCCAGGTCCTCGACGAGCCGCTGGGTGAGACGCTCGCCGGACGGGGTGGGCACCAGCAGCACGCGACGTCCGTGGACCTCGTCGGCGAGGACGTCGTCGAGGGCCCGGCCCCACACGTCGGGGCGCATGACCATGCCCGCGCCGCCGCCGAAGGGTGTGTCGTCGACCGTGCGGTGCCGGTCCTGCGCCCAGTCGCGCAGGTCGTGCACGCGCAGGTCCAGCACGCCGTCGCGACGGGCCTTGCCGACCAGGGACAGCTCCAGCGCGTCGAGGTACGCCGGGAAGATCGTGACGACGTCGATGCGCACGTCAGCCCCGCCCGGGCTCGGCCACGTACTTGCCACTGTGGTCGCCGTCGTCGCCGTCGTCGTCATCCCAGTCCGCCGGGTCACCGGTGAACAGGCCGCGCGGCGGGTCGAGGGTGACCGTGCCGCCGTCGTCATCGACCTCCGGGACGAGCTCGGCGACGAACGGCACGCGGACCTCTCCCCCGCCCGGCTCGGTCACCACCAGCACGTCCTGCGCGGGCAGGTGCTCCAGGCCGGTCACCTCGCCGAGCTCGCGGCCGTCGGCGTGCACGGCACGCAGGCCGACGAGCTCGTGGGCGTACCAGCCCTCGTCGGCCGGGTCGGAGACGTCCGCCGGGTCTTCCTCGTCGGTCTCCACCACGAGCCGCACGCCGCGCAGCGCCTCGGCCGCCGTGCGGTCGGGCGCCTCGGCGAAGGTCGCGTACGTCGCGCCGTCGGGTGCCACACGGGTGCGGGCGACCGTCAGCGGACCGGCGTCGGCGGGGTCGGCCTCGAGGCTGTTCCCGACCGCGAGCCGGCGCGCCGGGTCGTCGGTGCGCACGTCCAGGCGCACCTCGCCGCGCAGCCCGTGCGGGGCGCCCACGACGGCGACGGTCAGGAGCACGTCAGCGGCGGTCGGTGTCCACGACGTCGACCCGGACCGGTCCGGACGTCGACAGGGCGCCGATCACGGTGCGCAGCGCCCGGGCGGTGCGCCCCGACCGGCCGATGACCCGGCCGAGGTCGTCGGGGTGCACGCGCACCTCGAGCAGCTCGCCGCGCCGCAGCGACCTGGCGCTCACCTGCACGTCGTCCGGGTGGTCGACGATGCCACGGACGAGATGCTCGAGCGCGTCGGCCAGCACCTCAGGCGCCCTCGGCGGGCTTGGCGTCCGCCGGCTCGTCCGCCTCGGTGGCGCTGGTCTCCTCCTCGGCGGAGGTCTCGGGCTCGGCGGCCTCGGGCTCGGCGGCCTTGGCCTCGGAGGCGCGGGCCTTGGCCTGCTCGGCCTCGTCCTCGGCGGCCTTCACAGCGGCGGCACGCTGGTCGGAGGCCGCGGCCGTGTCCTTCGTGCGCAGGGTGCCCTCGGCGCCCGGCAGGCCCTTGAACTTCTGCCAGTCGCCGGTGACCTTGAGCAGCGCGGCGACCTGCTCGGTGGGCTGGGCGCCCACGGAGAGCCAGTACTGCGCGCGGTCCGAGTCGATCTCGATGAACGAGGGCTCCTCGGTCGGGTGGTACTTCCCGATCTCCTCGATCGCCTTGCCGTCGCGCTTCTTGCGCGAGTCCATGACGACGACGCGGTAGTACGGCGCGTGGATCTTGCCCATGCGCTTGAGTCGGATCTTGACTGCCACTGAAGTGGTACTCCTGAGTTCGTTCGGGTGGACCTCACCGGGAGCCGCGTGGGGGCGTCGGCTCCGCCGGAGTGTCGCAGGACGCGGCCGCGGCGGTGAGAGGGACCAGCCGGGCCGAGTACAGCGCGCCATTCTGCCAGATCCCGCGCCCGGCCCCAACACCGCCGGCGGCGAAGGGCACGTGCCGTTGGACACGTCCCCTCCGCCGCGCTCCCGCCGGACCTCGGTGCGGTCAGCTCCAGCGGAAGAGCTTGGCCGCGATCGGGTAGAGAACTGCGACGTACGCGGCCATCACGAGCAGCTGGACGACCGGGAAGTCGCCGGTGAACCATCCGTCCTCGAACGCCTGGCTGGCCGCACCGAGCGGTGTCCAGGTGGCGATCGACTCGACCACGTCCGGCATGACCGGACCCGGGGTCCACAGCCCGGCGAGGAAGAGCATCGGGAAGTACAGCAGCATCCCCATCCCCTGTGCCGCGTTGCCGCGCGGTGCGACGGCGGCGATCACCAGGCCGACCCCGAAGGTGGCGGCAGCGGCGAGCACGGCGCCCAGCAGGACGGTTCCGAGCTGTCGCGGTGCCGGGACGTCGAACGCGAGCATCGCCAGCGCGACCGCGACGGCGGCAGCGACCAGGAAGCACGCGACGCCGAGGACCACGTGGGCGACGAGCAGCCCCTGGGGGCGCATGGGCGTGGTGGAGAGCCGCTTGAGGACCCCCTGCTCCCGGTAGCCGGCGATCGAGACGGGCAGGGTCGTCAGGGCGGGCGCGGCGATCGCCGCGGCGAGCACCGACGGGAGCATGTAGACGACACCCTGCATGCCCTGCATGGGGCCGGGCTCCGTGATCGGGTCGCGCAGCCCTGGGATGAGGAATCCGACACCGAGCAGCAGCACGGACGGGAAGGCGAGCGAGAAGAACATCGCCCCGGGCTCCCGGAGGAACATCCGGGTCTCGGTGCCGACGAGCTTGCCCAGCCCGCGACCCATGAACGACGGTCGGGACACGCGTGGAGCGGTTGCGGTGGTCATACCAGGGCCTCCTGGGTCTCGGGACGGGAGCCGGTGACCTCGACGAAGACGTCCTCGAGGTTCCGGGTGACGGTGCGGATCTCGTCCGGGACGACGTCGCGACGGGCGAGTGCGAGGACCACGTCCGGCAGCACGCGCGGCCCGCCGGTCACCTCGTGCTCGGCGGCGACCCGGGTCACGGCGTCGACCTCCGGGAGGGCTGCTACGACGTCGAGGACGTCCTCTGGCGCGTCCGCGGGCAGCCGCATCCGGAAGGTGCGCCGGTCGGTGCCGGCGGCGATGAGCTCGGCCGGCGTACCCTCGGCGACGACGCGACCGGAGTCGATGATGGCGAGCCGGTCGGCGAGTCGCTCGGCCTCGTCCATGAAGTGGGTGACGAGGACGATCGTGACGCCAGAGTCGCGGACCCGCTCGATCAGCGCCCAGGTGTCCCGGCGCGCCTGCGGGTCCAGGCCGGTGGTGAGCTCGTCGAGGACCGCGATCTCGGGGTTGCCGACGAGCGCCAGGGCGATCGACAGCCGTTGCTGCTGGCCGCCGGAGAGGTCCTTGAACAGGGTGCCGGCCTTCTCGGTGAGCCCGAGCAGCTCGAGGAGCTCGTTCGGGTCGGCCGGGTCCGGGTAGAACGAGGCGTACAGCTCGAGCGCCTCCCGGGCACGGATCTTCGCCGGGAGCCGGGACTCCTGCAGCTGGATGCCGAGGCGGTCCCGGATCGCGGCCGGCTCGGACTGTGGGTCGGCGCCGAGCACCCGGACGGTGCCGCCGTCGGCGTGGCGAAGTCCCGCGAGCAGCTCGACGGTCGTGGTCTTCCCGGCTCCGTTGGGGCCGAGGATGCCGAAGATCTCCCCTCGCTCGACGGCGAGGCTGACATCGGCGACGGCGACCTTCTCGCCGTAGGTCTTGCGCAGGTTGGTGATCTCGATGACGGACATGTTCGGCTCCAGAGCTAGCGGACCGGGACGGTGCGGATCATGCGGTGGAAGGCCACGCCCGCCAGCACGGGCAGCGCGAGCGCGGCGAGGGACAGGCCGAGGAGGGAGACGTCGAACGCGTCTCCGACGACTCCTGCGAGATAGTCCTGCCCGAGGATGGCCGGGGCCACGGTGAGCGGGAGCGCGAACGTGCCGCGCAGCCCGCCGTAGCGGTAGTACGTCGCACCGACGAGCAGCCCGGAGACGGCCCCGCCGGCGGTGCGGCTGGTGTAGGAGAGCCAGGAGACCCCGAAGCCCTCGTTCCACGGCTCCCAGACGCCGGCGCTGTCGGTGGCGTTGGCGACGTGGCTGTGGTCCCAGCCGAGGGCGCCGTACAGGACCCCCTCCAGCTCGAGCCCCACGGCCAGCAGCAGGCCGTTGCCCGCCGCGACGCAGCCGACGGAGACCAGGCTCGCGATGCTGAAGGAGCGACGGGTCATGCCGCCCGCGACGTGCGGGGTGATCATGGCGACCGCCACGGTGATCATCATCGCGAACGGGAACCACAGGGCGCCGTGCGCGGCGAACTGGAGCATGGACAGCTCGATGCCCGCGGGTGTCAGGCTGACGACGACCAGGGCGGCCACCCACAGCAGGACGACGGCGAGCCAGAACCAGCGCCCCATCGCCAGCTGCATCTGCAGCATCCAGGAGAGGGTGCGGCGCCACTGCGGCCGCGTGGTCGCCACCCGTCGGGCCCCCCGCAGCGTGCCCGCTGTCGACGTGGCGGCCTCGTACGTGTTGGACGTGCTCACGACTTCCTCCCGGTGAGGTGGACGACGAGGTCCTGCAGCTCGACCTGACCGAGCTCCAGCCCCGCGTCGCGGACGGCTGAGGTGGTGGCGGGGGTGAGCCGGGCACCCTGTCCCATGACGGCGACCTGCTTGGTGCTGCCGAGGGTGTGCTCGGACAGCACCGTGACGTCGTCCAGGGTGCGCACGGTCGCGTCGACGTCTTCGGTGCGGCCGGTGATCGTCGCGCCCCGGGCGCGCAGGTCGTCCGCGTCGGAGGTGAGCAGCACGCTGCCCCGGTCGAGGACCACGACGTGCTCGAGCAGCCGGTCGAGCTCACTGATGAGGTGGCTCGAGAGGACGATCGTGCGCGGGTGGGCGACGTAGTCCTCCAGCAGGGCGTCGTAGAAGGCGTACCGCGACGGTGCGTCCATGCCGAGGTGGACCTCGTCGAGCATGGTCAGGGGCGCGCGGGACGCGAGCCCCATGGTGATGCCGAACGCCGAGCGCTGACCGCGGGAGAGCTGGCTCACCTTCTTGGCGGCGTCGAGCTGGAAGGTCTCCAGCAGGCGTTCCGCGAGGGCGTCGTCCCACGTGGGACGGGTCGTGGCGAAGTACTCCAGGTTCGTGGTCAGGCGCTCGTCGTGGAGGACGTCCCCGCTCTCCCGGACCAGGCAGATCTGCTCCATGAGCCGCTCGTTCTCGAAGGGATCCTCACCGTCGACCAGGACGCGCCCCTCGGTCGGGCGGCGGAACGAGGCGATCGCGGACAGCAGGGTGGTCTTCCCGGAGCCGTTGCGGCCGAGCAGGCCGGTGATGGACCCGGCAGGCACGCTCAGCGCGACGCCGTCCAGCGCCGTGGTGTCGCCGAACCGGACGGTCAGGCCCTCGGCCCGGACGTCCAGGCCGGTGGTCGTTGCCGCGGTCATCGCCGGGCTCCCTTCGTGATGTAGCGAACGACGTCGTCCTCGGTGATGCCCAGCGCGCGGGCCTCGGCGAGGGCGGTGTCGATGCGTTCGGTGAAGAAGTCGGCCCGACGCCGCTCGCGCAGCTGCTCCCGGGCGCCTTCGGAGACGTACATGCCCAGTCCTCGTTGCTTGTAGAGCACGCCCTCGTCCACCAGCAGCGCGAAGGCCTTGGCGGCCGTGGCGGGGTTGATCCGGTAGGTGGTGGCGTACTGCGTCGTCGACATGACCTGGTCGCCCGGCGCCAACGTGCCGTCGAGCACCTGGCGGCGCAGCTGCTCGGCGATCTGCAGGTAGATCGGCTCGGGGCCCTCGAACACGTTGCCTCCTCGCCAGGTTCATTGCTTCAGGGGTTCATTACTCGACTAATGAACCATAGAACGTGGCCGTGCGCAAGTGCCTTCGTGTCACGCCTTCCGGAGGCGCCTCGTCACCGTGGCCCGTCGGGTCACCTTCCGTGCCGGTCTCAGGTGACCACCGGAAGCGCCATGCCGGATCTTCGTCAGAAGCGCTGGCCGCGGAGGATGACGGCGGTCGGTTTCACCAGGACCGAGATGTCCTGGCGGGGGTCGGCGTCGTAGACGACGACATCGGCGCCGGCTCCCTCGTCGATGCCGGGGGCGCCGAGGAACGCCCGCGCCCGCCACGACGCTGCGGCCAGCACGTCCCCGGCCGGCACCCCGGCGCGGACCACCTCGGCCAGCTCTGCCGGGAGCGAGCCGTGACCGATGGTGCCGCCCGCGTCGGAGCCCATGAGCAGCGGGACACCGGCGTCGTGCAGGTGGGCGACATGCTCGTACCGGCAGGTGTGCATGCGGCGCATGCGGGCGGCGTAGACGGGGTACTTCGGGTCGGCCTGCGCCGCGATCTCGGCGAACCGGCCCACCTGCAGCAGGGTGGGCGTCACCGGGATGCCGCGGCGTGCGGCCTCGGCGATCTGGTCGGGGTCCATGCCGGTGCCGTGCTCGATGCCGTCGATCCCGGCGTCCAGCAACGGCCCGATCGCCTCGTGGGAGAAGGTGTGCGCGGTGACCCGGGCGCCGGCCTCGTGCGCGGCGGCGACGGCGTCACGCAGCACCTCGGGCGGCCAGAGGGGCGTCAGGTCGGCGTCGGCGCCCGCAGAGCGGTCGATCCAGTCGGCGACGAGCTTCACCCAGCCGTCGCCCCGCCGAGCCTCCTCGGCGCACGCCGCGGGCAGCTCGGCGACGTCGTCGAGCTCGCGGGCGTAGTTCCTCAGGTACCGCTTGGGCCGGGCGAGGTGGTGTCCGGCGCGGATGAGCCGGGGCAGGTCGGCGCGGTCGTGGACCCAGCTGTTGTCCATCGGTGAGCCGGCGTCGCGCACCAGCAGCGTGCCGGCGTCCCGGTCGGCCCTGGCCTGCGCCACCGCGTCCTCGACGGTGACGGCGCCGTCGGGGCCCAGACCGATGTGGCAGTGGACGTCCACGAGGCCGGGCACCACCCAGCCGGTCAGCTCGGTGGCGGCGTCGGCACGCGGGGGCCGCGTGCGGCTGAGCTTCCCGTCGGCCGCCCAGACCTCCTCGAGCACCGTCTCGTCGTCGACGAGCACGGCACCGGACAGCCGCAGCACGCTCACCGCAGGAACTTCGCGAGCTCCTCGAGGTCCGGCTCCTGCTGCCCGGAGGACTGGCCGACGCCGAAGGAGGAGCCCTGCGGCTGGGCAGCACGCTGCGCGGCCTCCTGCTCCTGCCGCGCGCGCTTCGCCGGGTTCCCGGACCTGCCCTTCTTGCCCTTCTGCTTCTTGCTCTTGGGCGGCGGGGCCATCCGGCCCTTGGACTTCTTCCCGCCGCCGGGCAGCGCCCCCATGCCGGGCACCCCGCCCATCCCGGGCATGCCCTTGCCGCCGGAGCGGGCCATCTGACGCATCATCGTCTTGGCCTGGTCGAAGCGCTCCATGAGCGAGTTGATCTCGGACACCGTGGTGCCGGAGCCGCGGGCGATGCGCTGGCGCCGGGACCCGTTGAGGATCTTCGGGTCGGCCCGCTCGGCCGGCGTCATCGACTGGACGATCGCCTCGATGCGGTTGATCTCGCGCTCGTCGAAGTTCTCCAGCTGCTCGCGCATCTGGCCCATGCCCGGCAGCATGCCGAGCATCTTCTTCATCGAGCCCATCTTCTTCAGCTGGGCGAGCTGGCCGAGGAAGTCCTGGAGCGTGAAGTCGCCGTCGCCGGCGATCTTGGCGGCCATCTCCTCGGCCTGGGCGGCGTCGAAGGTCCGCTCGGCCTGCTCGATGAGGGTGAGCAGGTCCCCCATGTCGAGGATGCGCGAGGCCATCCGGTCGGGGTGGAAGCGCTCGAAGTCGGTGAGCTTCTCCCCTACCGAGGCGAACAGGACGGGCTTGCCGGTGACGCCGCGCACCGACAGGGCGGCGCCGCCGCGGGCGTCGCCGTCGAGCTTGGACAGCACCACGCCGGTGAAGCCCACGCCGTCGGCGAAGGCCTGCGCGGTGGAGACCGCGTCCTGGCCGATCATCGCGTCGAGGACGAAGAGAATCTCGTCCGGGTCCGTGGCGTCGCGCACGTCGATCGCCTGCTGCATCATCTCGGCATCCACGCCGAGGCGGCCGGCGGTGTCGACCACGACGACCGAGTACATCTTGTCGCGGGCGTGCTGCACGCCGGACCGCGCGACGGCGACCGGGTCGCCGACGCCGTTGCCGGGCTCGGGCGCCCAGACGGCCACCCCCGCCCGCTCGCCGACCACCTGGAGCTGGGTCACGGCGTTGGGTCGCTGGAGGTCGGAGGCCACGAGCAGCGGCGTGTGCCCCTGCTCCCGCAGCCAGATGCCGAGCTTGCCGGCGAGGGTCGTCTTACCGGCGCCCTGGAGGCCGGCGAGCATGATGACGGTCGGCGGGTGCTTCGCGATGTGCAGGTCACGGGACTCGCCGCCGAGGATCTCCACCAGCTCGGCGTTGACGATCTTGATGACCTGCTGAGCGGGGTTGAGGGCCTGGGAGACCTCGGCGCCCTTGGCGCGCTCGCGGACGTTCGCAGTGAACTCGCGCACCACTGGGAGCGCCACGTCCGCCTCGAGCAGCGCGCGCCGGATCTCCGAGACGGTGGCGTCGATGTCGGCCTCGGAGAGCCGCCCCTTGCCACGGAGCTGCTTGAAGGAGGCGGTGAGCCGGTCGGACAGGTTGGCGAACACGTCGGGAGACCTCACTGGAGGACGGGCAGATCAGGCCTCTCAGGGTAACGCGATCGCGGCCCGCACCCGGTCGGTGAGGACGTCCACCAGGCGTGCGCGCCAGGAGGTCCAGGCCTGCGGGCCCGCGGCGCGGGCGTCGGCCTCG
Source organism: Georgenia alba (assembly GCF_042665525.1). NCBI lineage: Bacteria > Bacillati > Actinomycetota > Actinomycetes > Allobogoriellales > Allobogoriellaceae > Georgenia > Georgenia alba. Next base: position 1,949,839 of record NZ_JBHTCQ010000001.1, on the reverse strand, counting down.
GTGAGGCGGCGCAGCATCGTGAGCACCTCGGGCCGGTGCTCCACGCCGGCCGCCACCTCCTCGACCACCTCGGGGTCCTCCAGGTCGCGGCTGGTCGCGACGGCGGGGAGCAGCAGGTGCTCCCGCACGAGGAGGACGACGACCTCGCGGCTCGCCGGGTCCACGCCGATCCGGTCGAGGAGCGGGCCGGCGATCTCGGCGCCGACCTCGGCGTGCGGGCCGCGCCCGGGCAGCTTGCCGATGTCGTGGAGGAAGGCGGCCAGGAGGAGCTGGCGGTCGGCGCGATCGCGGCCGTCGACAGCTCCGGTATGCGGGACCCCGGCAGCGGTCTCGATCAGGTGCCGGTCGACCGTGAAGCGGTGCAGCGGATTCCGTTGCGGCCGGTTGCGCACCGCCGCCCACTCGGGCAGCCAGGTGGTCACGACGCCTGCGAGGTCCAGCGCCTCCCAGACGGGCACCTGGGCCGGGCCGGAAGCGAGGATCTCCAGGAGCAGGTCGAGCGCGGGCGCCGGCCACGGCTCCGGCAGCGGCGCCGCCCGGCCGAGGGAGTCGAGCATGGCCGGCGAGAGCGGCAGGCCCGTCCGGCACGCCACGGCAGCGGCGTGCAACGTCAGCAGCGGCTCGTGAGCCGGGTCGACTCCGCCGGCGAGGACGATCTCCCCCTCGTGCTCGAGCAGCCCCGGAGCGAGCTCGGGGAGCCGGGGCGGGAGCACGCGGCCGCGGACCAGCCTGGGCCGCGGTGGCACGGCGCTGCGCGACCGGTTGTGCCCTCGCGCGCGCCGCACCGTCTCGTCCAGGGCGTGGCTGATCACCCGGGCGGCCCCGGCGATCGACGCGAGCAGGTCGTCCGCGGCGTCCGAGACGGACGTCCCGCGCGAGGTGGTGCCCACGACACCGCCCGCGGCGAGGAACCCCAGGCGGCCCGCGACCTCGTCCTGGTCCGCCAGGCGCAGGGTGGTGGTCGCCCGGTGGGTGGTGGCGGCGAGGGCGTCGCGCACGTCGAGCAGGTGGGCGTACGCCCGGTCGAGCTCGCTGCGCCGGTGCGGACGGTCGGTGAGCCAGGACGCGACGAGCGCCTCGACGACGACGGCGTCGCGGAGCCCCCCGCGGGCCTCCTTGAGGTCGGGCTCGAGCAGGTAGGCCACCTCGCCGAACCGCTCGGCACGCTCGGCCACGGAGGCCACCAGGTCCTCCAGGCGGCGCCGGGCCCCCGACCGCCAGTCGGCGAGCACCGCGCGTGCCGCCCGCTCCCCCAGGTCCTGATCGCCGGCGACCGTGCGCAGGTGGAGCAGCCCGACGGCGGCCGGCAGGTCCGCCGAGGCGACCGTCCGGCACTGCTCGAGGGTGCGGACCGCGTGGTCCAGCCGGATCCCGGCGTCCCAGACCGGGTACCACAGCGCCTCGGCGAGCGCCGTGAGCTCTGTGTCGTCGAGCCGGTCGTCGTGGACGAGCAGCAGGTCCAGGTCCGAGACCGGTCCGCCGTCACGGCGTCCCAGGCTCCCGACCGCCGTCAGTGCGACGCCGGACCCGCCGTCGAGCCCCGTGGTGGCGAGGGCGTGCTCCCACAGCTCCGCGAGCGCCGCGTCCGTGAGGTCGGCGAGGGAGCGCCGGTAGGTGGCACCCGACTCGCCCGGCGCGGGCGGCGGCAGGACGAGACGGGCCCGGCGCAGCTCCCCGAGCAGGGGGAGGCGCGCCGGGCCCGCCGGGGTCCCGTTGGCCGACCCCAGGTCACCCCGGGTCACAGCGCGTCGGGGCCTCGCTCTCCGGTGCGCACCCGGACGACGTCCTCGACGGGCACCGTCCAGACCTTGCCGTCGCCGATGCGCCCGGAGTGGGCCGCGCCGACGACCGCGTCCACCACCGCGTCGGCGTCCTGGTCCCCGACGACGATCTCGAGGCGGACCTTGGGCACGAGCTCGATGGTGTACTCGGCGCCCCGGTAGACCTCGGTATGGCCGTGCTGCCGGCCGTACCCGTTGGCCTCGGACACGGTCATGCCGTGGATGCCCGCGGCCTCGAGGGCCTTCTTGACGTCGTCGAGCCGGTGCGGCTGGACGATCGCGGTGACGAGCTTCATGCCCTTGCCTCCTGAGTCGTGAACCGCCCGGCCCCGATGCCTTCGTACGCCGACTCACCGTGGACCGTCTGGTCGATGCCGGTGACCTCCACATCCTCGCTCACGCGCCAGCCCGTCACGACCTTGAGCACGAGCGCGATGACCGCGGTGACCACGAGCGAGAAGGCGACGGCGACGACCGCGATGATGACCTGGACCGCGAGCTGGCTGGCACCGCCTCCGTAGAACAGCCCGGTGTCGGTGGCGAGGAACCCGATGCCGACGGTTCCCCACAGACCGGCGACCAGGTGGACGCCGACGACGTCGAGGGAGTCGTCGTAGCCCCACCGGTACTTCAGGCCGACGGCGAGCGCGCACAGCACCCCGGCGACCAGGCCGAGCACGACCGACCCGAGCGGGTGCAGCGCACCCGCAGCGGGTGTGATGGCGACGAGGCCGGCGACGACGCCGGAGGCCGCGCCCAGGGACGTGGCGGCGCCGTCACGGATCTTCTCGGTGATGAGCCAGCCGATGATGGCGGCGGCCGTCGCCGAGGTCGTGTTGACCCAGGCCAGGCCGGCGAACCCGTCCGCCGTGAAGGCGGAGCCGGCGTTGAACCCGAACCAGCCGAACCACAGCAGGGCGGCACCCAGCATGGTCAGCGGCAGGCTGTGCGGCTTCATCGGGACCGTCCCGAAACCACGGCGCCTGCCGATGACCAGCGCGAGCACCAGGCCGGCGGCACCGGCGTTGATGTGCACGACCGTGCCGCCCGCGAAGTCGATCGGTGCCGCGATCGAGGCGAACGGGCCGTCGCCGCTGAGCAGGCCGCCGCCCCAGACCATGTGGGCCATCGGGAAGTAGGCGAGCGTGGCCCACAGCGCCGTGAAGGCGAGCCACGTGCCGAACTTCACGCGGTCCGCGATCGAGCCGGCGATGAGGGCGACGGTGATGATGGCGAACGTCGACTGGAAGCCGACCCCGACGATGCCGGGGACGCCGTAATCGTCGAGCAGGAACTCACCGGCCTCGTCGTAGACGGCCCCGGCGAGGCCGAACTGGTCGAACGGGTTGCCCACGATCCCCCCGATGGAGGAGCCGTAGGACATCGACCAGCCCCACAGCACGTAGATGACGGCGACGACGGCCATCGCGCCGAAGCACATCATCATCATGTTCAGCACGGACTTGGACCGGGTCATGCCGCCGTAGAAGAGCGCCAGCCCGGGGGTCATGAGGAGCACCAGCGACGCGGATATCAGCATCCACGCGGTGGCTCCGGTGTCGAGCTCCATGGTTCCTCCCTCGCCAGCGCGTACGGCTGGCCAGGCACCACGGTCCTGGGTCCGCGTTTCGCCCCGCGAACACCGGTGTTTCCTGGATGTGACAAGTGGGGCGGCCGGATGACGATCCTGTTGCCGACGCCGCGCCGTCCCGCCATGCGAGATGCGCAGGCCGTCCTCGGTGCGCCCGTGCTCAGCCCGCGCTCAGGAGAGCAGGGCCTCCACGAACTCCTCGGGCACGAACGGGGCGAGGTCGTCCGGGCCTTCGCCGAGGCCCACGAACTTCACCGGGACGCCGAGCTCGCGCTGCACGGCGACGACGATCCCGCCCTTGGCCGTGCCGTCCAGCTTGGTCAGGACGATGCCGGTGATGTCGACGGCCTCGGCGAAGACCTGCGCCTGGCGCATCCCGTTCTGACCGGTCGTGGCGTCCAGGACGAGCAGCACCTCGCCGACCGGCGCCTGCCGGGACATGACGCGCTTGATCTTGCCGAGCTCGTCCATGAGGCCCTGCTTGTTCTGCAGTCGGCCGGCGGTGTCCACGAGCACGACGTCGGCGCCGCTCTCGCGCCCCTGGCGCACGGCGTCGAAGGCGACGGAGGCGGGGTCCGCGCCCTCGCGGTCGGAGCGGACCACCTCGACGCCGACTCGCGCGCCCCAGGTGCCGAGCTGGTCCGCGGCGGCGGCCCGGAAGGTGTCCGCGGCGCCGAGCACGACGTCCTTGTCCTCGGCGACGAGCACCCGCGCGAGCTTGGCCACCGTGGTGGTCTTGCCGGTGCCGTTGACGCCGACGACGAGGACGGTCGCCGGGTGGGGCTCGCCGTCGTCACCGAGCACGGGCGTCGCGGCCAGGCGCCGGTCGGCCGTGGTGCCGACGAGGGCGAGGAGCTCCTCCCGCAGCATGGCGCGGACGGCCTCGGGCTCCGTGGTGCCCATGACCTTGGTCCGGGTCCGCAGCGTGTCCATCAGCTCGGTCGTGGGGCCGACGCCGACGTCCGCGAGCAGGAGCGTGTCCTCGATCTCCTCCCAGTCGCTCTCGGAGAGGTCGCCGCGGGAGAGGACGGACAGCAGGGCCTGCCCGACGGAGCCGGAGCGGGCGAGGCGCGCACGCAGGCGCTGCATGCGCGTGGCGACGGGCTCCGGGCGTTCCAGCGTCGGCGCGGGAGCAGCCGCCGGAGCGGTCGCGGCGGCCGCCTCGACGTCCGGGTCGAGCACCTCGGCCTGGTCCGGGTCCGGCGTGGGCGGCGGACCGCCACGGCGACGCCGCAGGAGTGCGGTCGCGCCGATCCCGACGGCAATGAGGAGGACGACGACGACGGCGAGGAGGAGGGCGATCTGTTCGGTCACGACGCCCAGTTTGACCTACCGGGGCGAGCCTCGGGCAATCGTGCGTGCCGGCGGCCTCGGTGGCCGGCGATCAGTGCTTGGTGAGCTGGCGGGCCCGTTCGCGCACGTCGTCCCAGCGGGCGACGATCTCCTCGGGCCGGGTGTACGCGGGTCGGTCGTCCGGCACGCCGAGGGAGAACAGGTCCTCGAGGTCCGCGTCCTGCACCTTCGTCTGCGGCAGCTTGTCCTTCTTCAGCTCATCGGCCCGCCACGCGGCGAAGGAGTCCTGGACCCAGGCCACGAAGCCCTTCTCCGGCCGGCGCCCGGAGAGCAGCGCGGCGAAGATCGCCACGGCGCACAGCACCGCGACGAACCCGTAGACGATCGCTCCGGTCATGTGACTCAGTATCACCCCGAAACTGTGAATTCGCTGGTTACACGGGATGTCTGCGTGGCGAGCGGTCGGTGACGTCGCTCACCCGGCCGCCCGCGCGGCCCCGATCCGACTCCGCAGGTGCTCGACGTCTTCCTCGCGGACCCGCCACCGGGAGAGCACGACGGCGCCCCCTTCGAGGCGCGTTCACACCGGTTCGACCTCGCGCTCCAGCCGCTGGGAGATGACGGTGGTGACGCCGTCGCCGCGCATCGTCACGCCGTAGAGGGCGTCGGCAACCTCCATGGTGCGCTTCTGGTGGGTGATGACGATGAGCTGGGAGGAGTCGCGCAGCTCGCGGAAGATCTCCAGCAGGCGGCCGAGGTTGACGTCGTCGAGGGCGGCCTCGACCTCGTCCAGGACGTAGAACGGGCTGGGCCGGGCCTTGAAGATCGCCACCAGGAGCGCGACGGCGGTCAGCGACCGTTCGCCCCCGGACAGCAGCGAGAGCCGCTTGACCTTCTTCCCGGCGGGGCGCGCCTCGATCTCGATGCCGGTGGTGAGCATGTCCTCGGGGTCGGTCAGCACGAGCCGCCCCTCGCCGCCGGGGAAGAGCCGGGAGAAGACTCCCTCGAACTCCCGGGCGGTGTCCTCGAACGCGTCCGCGAAGACGCGCTGGACGCGCTCGTCGATCTCCCGGACGATCTCCAGCAGGTCCTTGCGGGACTTCTCCAGGTCGGCGAGCTGCTCGGTGAGGAACTTGTGGCGCTCGGCCAGGGCGGCGTGTTCCTCGAGGGCGAGCGGGTTGACGGTGCCGAGCCGCGCCAGGTCACGCTCCGCACGCTTCAGGCGCTTCTCCTGCTCCTCGCGCACGTAGGGTCGCGGCTCGGGCTCCGGCTCGTCCTCGGTGGGGGCGACCCGCACCATCGTGTCCGGCCCGTACTCGTCGACGAGCACGGCCGGGTCCAGTCCGAGCTCGGCGACCGCGCGCTCCTCGAGCTGGGTGACGCGCAGCCGCTGCTCGGCGCGTGCCACCTCGTCCCGGTGCGCCGCGTCGGTGAGCGCGGACACCTGGGCGCTCAGCTCGTCCAGCTCCGCCCGGACCTCGGTGAGCTGCTGCTCCCGCTCGCTGCGCTCGGTCTCGGCCTGCTCACGCTCGTCGGCCGCCGCCGCGACCGACGCCTCGACGGCGGCGGCCGCCCGTGCGGCACCGGCGCGCACCTCCGCCGCCACGTCGGCCTGGGCGGCGCGACGCGCGGCGAGCTCGGCCGCGCGGCGTCGTGCGGCGCGCTCCTCCTGCGCGGCCGCCTCCAGGGACGAGGCGCGACCCGCCAGGGCGCCGGCGCGCTCCTCGAGCGTGCGCAGCGCGAGCCGGGCCTCGGTCTCCTTGCCGCGTGCCTCCCGGGCCGCCGCCGCGGCGGCGTCGCGAGACTCGGTGGCGCCGGTGAGGTCCTCCTCGGTCCGCTCCGGCTCCCGCTGCGCGATCTCCAGCCGCTCGGCGAGGGTCTCGAGCTCGGCCGTGTGCTCCGCGATCTCCGCCTCGGCGCGCTCGATCGCGGGCCGGGCGCGCTCGGCCTCGGCCTCGGCGCCGCGCAGCGCGGACGCGTGACGGCCCAGCTGCTCGGCCACCGCGGCGTGCCGGGCATCGGAGGCGTGCAAGGCGTCCAGGGTCTCCGCGACCCGGGACTGCGCGGCCTTGACCCGGTCCTGTGCCGGGCCGAGCGCGAACCGCGCCTGCTCCTGCCGGGCCGTCGCCGCCTCGATCTCGCGGGTCGCCTCCTCGTGCGCGGCGTGCAGCTCGAGGACGCTCGGTGCGCCGGTCGTCCCCCCGTGCGCCGCGACGGCGGAGAGCAGGTCGCCGTCGCGGGTCACCGCGGTCAGGCTCGCATCCCCGGCGACGACGGACCGCGCCTCGGCGAGCCCGTCGACGAGCACGACGTCCGCCAGCAGGCGGGCCAGCGCAGCACCGACGGCGTCTGCGGCCCGCACGACGTCGAGGGCCCAGACTCCCGTCGGTGCGTCCCCGCGGTCCGGGTCGGCACCGTCGCCCGCGACGAGCAGCCGCACCTGTCCGCTGTCGTCGTCGCGGGCGCGCCGCACGGCGTCCACGGCGACGTCGACCGACTCGACCAGCGCCGCGTCGGCGGACTCGCCGAGCGCGGCGGCGACGGCGTTCTCCCAACCCGGCTCGACGGTGAGGTGGTCCGCGACCGGCCCGAGCAGACCGGCCATGCCGGTCTCGAGCAGGGCGCCGGTGCCGTCCTTGCGGCGCAGCGACATCTCCAGCGTGTCGCGTCGCGTCGTCCAGGTGGTCCGGTCCGCCTGGGCGGACCGCTCGTCCTCGACGAGCTGCGCGACGGTGCGCTCGGCCTCCTCGAGCTCGGCCGTGGCCTGCTCGTGGGCCTCGTCGAGGCCCTCCTCGCCCTCCTCGACGCCGGCGACCTGCTGCTCGAGCTTGGTGAACTCCGACTGTGCCGTGCGGGCCCGCTCCTCCGCCGCGGCGAGGGCCTCCCGCAGCCGCCCGATCTCGGCCTCGGCGGCCTCGAGGCGCTCGCGCCGGGCGCCCACCTGGCCGGTGAGGCGGGCGAGCCCTTCCCGACGGTCGGCGACGCCGCGGTGGACCGCGGCCAGCGCTCGCTCGGCCTCCCGCTCGGCGTCCTCGGCCTCACCCCGAGCGGCGACCGCCTCCTCGAGCGCGCTGCGTGCGGCGTCCACGTCGGCGCCGAGCGCGGCCTCCTGCTCGCGGACCTCCGCGGCCTGGGCCTCCAGCTCGTCGGGCTCGTTACTGCTCGCCGGCTCCTCGCTCGTCGTCGTGCCGAGGAGACGCACCCGCTCGGCGGCGACGTGCTCCAGGGTCCGGAGCCGCTCGCGCAACCCCGAGAGCTTGTACCAGGTGTCCGTGGCACGCCCGAGCCGGGGTGCGGCGGCCGCGGCCGCCTGCTCCAGAGCGGTCAGCCGTGCCCGGGCGTCCTCCTGGGCCGCCTCGACCGCGGCGCGGCGCTGCTTGAGGGCGGTCTCGTCCGCCTCGTCCTGGGCGAGCGTGGAGCTGAGCTGGACGAGGTCGTCCGCGAGGAGGCGGGCCTTCGCGTCGCGCAGGTCCGCCTGGACCACCTGCGCGCGGCGGGCGACGTCGGCCTGGCGGGCGAGCGGACCCAGCTGGCGGCGGATCTCGGTGGTCAGGTCGGTCACGCGCGCGACGTTGGCGGACATCGCCTCGAGCTTGCGGAGCGCCTTCTCCTTGCGGCGCCGGTGCTTGAGGACCCCCGCGGCCTCCTCGATGAAGCCACGCCGGTCCTCCGGGGTGGCCTGGAGCACCGAGTCCAGCCGGCCCTGGCCGACGATGACGTGCATCTCCCGGCCCATGCCGGTGTCGGAGAGCAGCTCCTGGATGTCCAGCAGCCGGCACGCCTCGCCGTTGATGGCGTACTCCGAGCCGCCGGAGCGGAACAGGGTCCGGGAGATGGTCACCTCGGTGTACTCGATCGGCAGCACGCCGTCGGTGTTGTCGATCGTGAGGGAGACCTCGGCCCGCCCGAGCGGTGCCCGGTTCGCGGTGCCGGCGAAGATGACGTCCGCCATCGCGCCGCCGCGCAGCGTCTTGGCGCCCTGCTCACCCATGACCCAGGACAGGGCGTCGACGACGTTGGACTTGCCCGAGCCGTTCGGACCGACGACGCAGGTGATGCCCGGCTCCAGGTGCAGCGTCGTCGCGGACGCGAAGGACTTGAACCCTCGCAGCGTCAGCGTCTTCAGGTGCACGCGAGGCAGCCTAAGGCCTCAGGTGCCGCCGATCCGTGAGGTGGGCCGGAGTTGTGGACGGCCGGGCCGTCAGAGGATCGGGAACCAGAGCCCGATCTCCCGTGCCGCGGACTCGGGGCTGTCGGAGCCGTGGACGAGGTTCTGCACCACGGTGGTGCCCCACTCGCGCCCGAGGTCGCCACGGATGGTTCCCGGGGCGGCGGAGGTCGGGTTGGTGGCGCCGGCGAGCGACCGGAAGCCCTCGATGACGCCGTGGCCCTCGACGACGGCGGCGACGACGGGACCGGACGTCATGAACTCCAGCAGCGGCTCGAAGAAGGGCTTGCCCTGGTGCTCGGCGTAGTGCTCGGTGAGCAGCTCCCGGGACACGGTGCGCTGCTCGAGAGCGACGATCGTGTAGCCCTTGGCCTCGACGCGGCGGAGCACCTCGCCGGTGAGCCGGCGGGCGACGCCGTCGGGCTTGACGATGACCAGGGTGCGTTCGAGGGAAGTAGTCACGTGCAGGCAGCCTACCGGTCTGCGGCGTCGGTCCCTGCCTGCTGCGCACGGTGCTCCAGCTCCGCCTGGTAGCGCTCCTGACGCTCGCGGTCGATACGCGCGCCGACCCGCAGGGAGACCACCCACAGCACGCCGAAGAGCGCCCCGACGACGAGCATGGCGGGCAGCACGACGCCGGCCGCCAGGAGCAGCACCTGCACCACGTACCCGACCACGACACCGGCCCTGCCGCGGCGCACGAGCCCGCAGCCGAGCAGGCACAGCAGCATGACCGCACCACCTGCGGTCCACACCAGCGGGCGGTCGGCCAGCTGCAGGCCGTGCGCGACCAGCGTCGCGAACAGCACCACGAGGAACTCCGAGGCGAGCACCGAGACGGCGAACATCGCCCGGGCCGAGCCGGGCTTCCTGGGCGGTGGGGGCTCAGCGCTGCCGGTGCTCACCGGTCAATGCTAGGTCCCGCGACCACCGAGGAGACACACAGCTCTCCCGAACGCACCCACGGATACGGCGGTCCTCGCGGGACAGGTGTGTGCCGTGCGGCGCCGCCCCCTCCCGCGGTGCTATCCGGCGGCCGCGCCCTCCCCGAAGCCGTCGGCCACGCTCCCGGCGACGCCGTCCAGCGCCTCCGCGGCCTGCGTGCCCGAGGCCGCGACGTGGATCTCGTCGCCCTTGCGCAGGCCGAGGGCCATGAGGGCCAGCACGCTGGTGGCGTCCACGCCGTTCACCGTGACCGTCGCGTCGTACCCGGAGACCAGGCGCGCCAGTGTGGCGGCCGGCCGGGCGTGCAGGCCGACCTCGTTGACCAGGACGAAGTCCTTGGTCAGGACATCGTCGCCGGTCGCGGGCGCCCCGGCGGTGCCGCTGCCGGTGTCGCCAGCCTCCGCGGACAGGTCCGCCGCACCACCGAAGGCGGCTCCGGCGTCACGCACCGCCCGTGCCACGTCCGCGGCACCCGCGCCGCCCTGGGCCGCCACCGCGGCCGCGACGGCGCCCTCGACGAGCGGGCCGTCGGCGAGCACGACGCCGCTGTCGCCCTCGAGCGCCTCGAGGACGGACTCGGCCGTCATGGTGGCGGAGCCGAGGTCGGTCAGGAGCACGACGCCGTCGAGGCCGTCGGTGCCGAGCAGGTCCGAGATGGCCGTCTCCACCAGCGCGTAGCTGGTGCCGATCGCGCCGTCCTCGAGCCCGCCGGCGGCGACGATCCGCACGTCCGGCGCCATCTGGGCCGCGACCTCGACCACGCCGTCGGCGAGGCGTGCGGAGTGCGAGACGAGGACCAGGCCGGTGCGCACCTGCCCGCTCGCGGCCATCACGGCGCCTCGGCGGCCTCGGCCGCGGCTGCGAGCAGCAAGGCGCTGGACTGCGCCCCCGGGTCGCGGTGCCCTGCCGACCGCTGCCCGAGATAGCTCGCACGACCCTTCGTCGCCACCATCGGCTCGGTGGCCTGCGCACCGGACGCCGCGGCGTCGGCGGCGGCCCTCAGCACGGCCGCGGGGGCGGCGCCGTCGGACGCCGCGGCGCGGGCAGCCCGGGCCGCAGGCAACCACGCGTCGACCATGGTCTTCTCCCCCGGCTCTGCCTTGCCACGCGCCTGGATGCCCTCGACGGCGGCCTCGAGGGCCGCGGCCACCCCCGCGCCGTCCAGCTCGCCGTCGGCGGCCTTGGAGGCGCGGAGGAACGCCGTGCCGTAGAGCGGGCCGGCGGCCCCGCCGACGGTCGACATCAGGGTCGTGGCGACCGTCTTGAGCACCTCGGCGGGCGTCTGCGGCGCCAGGGTGGCGAGCTTGCCGCTCACCGCGGTGAAGCCACGGTCCATGTTCTCCCCGTGGTCCCCGTCCCCGATGGCGCGGTCCAGGTCGATGAGGTCCACCCGGTTGGCCGAGACCACCGCCTGGGCCCGCTGCATCCAGTCCACGGCCCAGCTGGCCCCGAGTCCGGTGGTGCTCATGCGCAGTCTCCTCGCTCTCCGCTCGTCCTTCGCCCGCGCTCGTCGCAAGCGGGGTTCATCCCGTCCATTCTCCTCGCTCTCGGCCGATCAGCTGCTGCTCACATGCCGCGCCGCAGCGCGACGGTGCTCACCGGGGCGTCCCACAGGTCGGTCAGCGCGTCGTCGAGCCGCAGCACCGTGATCGAGGCGCCTTGCATCTCCAGGGACGTGATGTAGTTCCCGACCAACGAGCGGGTGACCTGCGCGCCTCGGGACTCCAGCACCTGCCGGGCGTGGTCGTACACGAGGTACAGCTCGGACAGCGGCGTGCCGCCCATGCCGTTGACGAAGAGCAGCACCCGCTCGCCCGAGGACAGCCCCAGGTCCTCCAGCACCGGGTTCAGGAGCAGGTCGGTGATCTCGTTCGCGGACGCCATCGGGATGCGCCGGCGGCCGGGCTCGCCGTGGATGCCGATGCCGATCTCGATCTCGTCCTCGCCCAGGTCGAACGACGGCTTGCCGGCGTGCGGGACGGTGCAGGCGCTCAGCGCGACGCCCATCGACCGGACGTTCTCGATGACCTGCTCGGCGACGGCGGCGACCGACTCGAGGTCGTCGCCCCGCTCGGCAGCCGCGCCCGCGATCTTCTCCACCAGAACGGTGCCGGCGACGCCACGCCGGCCCGCGGTGTACAGCGAGTCCTCGACGGCGACGTCGTCGTTGACGACGACGGAGCGCACGGTGATGTCCTCGGCCTCGGCGAGCTCTGCGGCCGTCTCGAAGTTGAGCACGTCGCCGGTGTAGTTCTTCACGATGTGCAGCACGCCGGCCCCGCCGTCGGCGGCCTTGGTGGCCTCGAGGATCGGCTCGGGCGTCGGCGATGTGAACATGGCGCCGGGCACGGCCGCGTCGAGCATGCCGTGGCCGACGTAGCCGGCGTGCAGGGGCTCGTGGCCGCTTCCGCCGCCGGAGACGAGGCCGACCTTCCCGGCGACCGCGCCCCCGGCCCGGCCGACGTAGAGCGGGTCCTCGTGGACCGTGACGACGTCCGGGTGGGCCAGGCCGAAGCCCCGGACGGACTCGATGACGACGTCGTGCGGGTCGTTGATGAGCTTCTTCACCGACGTGCTCCTTCGGGTAGTCGGACCGGCCGGAGCGGCCGCAGCCACAGTCTGCTACGTCACAGGGCGATCCGCTGACGGATTGTCTCCCCGGCCCGGCCGCGAGCGCAGGTCCCCGCGCCCGGGGCAGGGGTCACTGCTGCATCCGCGGGTCGTCCGTCGGGTCGGCGTACGTCGGCGGGCACCGGCGCCCCACGGCCTCGGGGCGCAGCTCGTAGTGCCAGGGCTCGTTGGCGTAGACCGGGCAGAGCCCGTACGCGGCCCCGTGCTCCGCCAGCCACACGGTGGCCGCCTGGCCTCCCACGTCGACGGCGTCACCGGACACGTGGGACGACGTCTCGGCAGTGGCGACCCAGCGGGCCGCCTCGGCTTCCGAGCCGTACGCCGAGACCGTCTCCCGGAGGAGCTGGTCCTGGTACTCCGCCGAGCGCCAGCCGCTGTTGGCGACGATCACGACGCCCTCGTCCGCGGCGTCGGTCGACGCGTCCTGCAGGGCCCTCAGCAGATCGGCACCGAGGTTGGCGACGCCGGGGTACTGCTCGTCGAAGGCCGTCGCGCCGTCGGGGAGGACCCCGTCCGCCTCGGTGACGGTGCCGTCGGACGTCGGATCGACGCGGGCGTCGCCGGACGACGATGCCGTCACGGACTGCAGGACGAGACCGCCGAGGATCGCGACGACCACGAGGCCGGCCGCGAGCGGCGAGAGGGTCCCGCGGTGCGTTCTGCCTGCTGCTGTGGTCCGAGTCATGCCGCCAGTCAAGGCGCGGCGATGTTGCCGGGCCGTATGCCGCAGGCGATACGCCGACGATATGCGCCGCTCGTAGCATCGAGCCATGCGTGTCCTGGTCGTCGAGGACGAGCCCTACATGGCGGAGGCCATCCGCGACGGCCTGCGCCTGCAGGCGATCGCGGCCGACATCGCCGGCGACGGCGACACCGCGCTGGAGCTGCTGAGCGTCAACAGCTACGACATCGCCGTCCTCGACCGCGACATCCCCGGGCCCTCCGGTGACGAGATCGCCCAAGGCATCGTGGCGTCCGGCAGCGGCATGCCGATCCTCATGCTCACGGCGGCCGACCGGCTCGACGACAAGGCCTCCGGCTTCGAGCTGGGCGCGGACGACTACCTCACGAAGCCCTTCGAGCTCCGGGAGCTCGTGCTCAGGTTGCGCGCACTGGACCGCCGGCGCGCCCGCAGCCGGCCGCCGGTGCGGGAGATCGCTGGGCTGCGGCTGGACCCGTTCCGCCGCGAGGTCTACCGGGACGGTCGGTACGTGGCGCTCACCCGGAAACAGTTCGCGGTGCTCGAGGTGCTCGTCGACGCCGAGGGCGGCGTCGTCAGCGCCGAGGAGCTGTTGGAACGGGCCTGGGACGAGAACGCCGACCCGTTCACCAACGCCGTCCGCATCACGGTCTCCGCCCTGCGCAAGCGGCTCGGCGAGCCGTGGGTCATCGCGACCGTGCCGGGCGTCGGCTACCGGATCGACACGGGCCCCGGTGCCGGACATGAGTGAGCCCGCGCCGGAGCGGGCTCCCGGCCTGAGCGTCCGGATCAAGCTCACCCTCAGCTATGCGGGTTTCCTCATGGTCGCGGGAGCTCTGCTGCTCGCGGTCGTGTGGGTGTTCCTGCTGCGCGGAAGGTCGGACGGTCTACGCGTCCCCGATCTGTCCGACTTCCTGCGCGCCCTCAACCCCACCAATTTTGGTCCGTCCGTCTTCGTCCCGGCGGCAGTCATGGTGCTGGGCGTCCTGCTCGTGTTCGGTCTCGTGGGCGGGTGGGTGCTGGCGGGCCGGATGCTCGCGCCGTTGACACGCATCACCGCTGGCACTCGCAGAGTCGCGGACGGCTCCCTCTCCCACCGGATCCACCTCGAGGGCCGGAAGGACGAGTTCCGTGAGCTCGCCGACGCCTTCGACGCGATGCTGGCGCGGATCGAGGCGAACGTCGCGGAGCAGCAGCGGTTCGCCGCGAACGCCTCCCACGAGCTGCGGACCCCGTTGGCGGTCACGCAGACCATGCTCGACGTCGCCCGGAACGATGCGGACCGTGACCCGCGCGAGCTCATCGACCGCCTCCGGCTCGTCAATGATCGCGCGATCGATCTCACCGAGGCGCTGCTGGTGCTCAGCCGGGCCGACCAGCGATCCTTCACCCGAGAGCCGGTCGATCTGTCCCTCGTTGTCGAGGAGGCCGCGGAGACTCTGCTTCCGCTCGCCGAGAAGCACGGTGTCACCATCGAGACCGCCGGGGACGTGACGCCCACCGTTGGGTCGCACGCGCTCCTGCTCCAGATGACGGCGAACCTCGTGCACAACGCGATCGTCCACAATCTCCGCACCCACGGCATGGTGCAGATCTCCGTCGCCGGCGACGACGAGCACGTCGTCCTCACCGTGGAGAACAGCGGCGAGAAGCTCCCCGAGCGGCTGGTCTCGACACTCGCCGAGCCGTTCCAGCGCGGCACTCGGCGGATCCGCACCGACCACGCGGGCGTCGGTCTCGGCCTGGCGATCGTCAAGAGCATCGCGGCGGCGCACGACGGTTCGCTCGGGCTCAATCCTCGTGCCGGCGGCGGGCTTGTCGTCACCGTGAGACTTCCAGCGGCGCACCCGCTCACCGACAGGTGACCCGACGGCTCAGATCTCCTTGCGGTACGTGTGCGAGGTCTTCGTCCGCTGGTACCCGATGCCCGCGTAGAACGGGTGGGACTCTCCGCGCGCGACGTTCGAACGAACAAGGACCGTATGGAGCCCCTCCTGCAACGCCCATCGTTCGGCGGCGGCAACGAGCGCGCGGCCGAGCCCGGATCGGCGCACCTGCGAGTCGACCACCAAGTCCGTGATCTCGACGCGCTCTCCCCCTGACAGTGACAACCGCCGTTCGACGCTGACGTAGCCGTCGAGGCGCGAGCCGTCGGCAGCCACCGCGACCAGGACGTGTTGCCAGGGCGACCCCAGGATCCCCGAGAGCCTGCTGGTCACCTCATCGAACTCGGTCGGGTACCCGAGCTGTGCGAGCAGCCCGGTGACTTGCCGGGCGTCCGTGGCACGGATCGGGCGGATCTGGATCATCCCCGACTCCCTTTGGGCGGATCCCGTCGCTGCCTTCCCGCGTTCAGACGATCGGGAAGTCGAAGTAGGTGTCCGGATATGGCTCGTCTTCCATTGTGTAGTGCCACCACTCGAGCTCGTAGGAGCGAAACCCGCAGACCTCCATGACGGATCGGAGCTGCCGCCGGTTTCGCGACTCGACGCGACCGACCGCCGACCCGTGGTGCGAGACCGGGTCCATGAGGTCGTACCCACCGCCCATCTGAGCGAGCTCACCGGTGTCGAGGTGATAGAGGGTCAGGTCGACCGTGCTTCCCCGGCTGTGACCTGATCTCACTGCCACGTACCCGAGATCGAACATCTCCGACCTGTCGATGCGCGGATAGTGGCGCGGCTTCGTCCGGCCATCCTCCGGCTGCGTCGACCAGCGCACGAAGGAGTCCACGGCGTGCTGGGGGCGGTAACCGTCCCAGAGCAGGAGACCGAAGCCACGTGAGGCGGCTTCGTCACGTGCGTTCGCCAGGGCCGTGCACAGCACCATCGTGCCGACGACCCGGTTCACCAGGTAGCCGTCCACCGGCCTGCCGGTGAAGTTGTCCCACGTGGCGTACTTGGCGTCCCACCTGATGCCGGGGACCATGTCGTCCACGAAGGCGAAGCCGTCGTTCATCGACCCGCTCCGTCGAGCGCGTCCGACACCACCCGGTCGATCAGGTCGCCGAGCGTCAGGCCCGCGGCCGCCATCATCCGCGGAAAGCGGCTGTACGAGGTCAGGCCCGGCAGCGTGTTCACCTCGTTGAGCACGACGCCGCCGTCGCTCGTGAGGAACATGTCGACCCGTGCGAGTCCCCGGCACCCGAGAGCGCGGTACACGGCCAGCGCCGTCTGCCGAACACGGGCACGCGCCCGCCGGGAGATGTCCGCGGGGACGACGACGGTGGAGTTCTCGGAGCCGTGCTCGGGCTCGGACTCCTGGTGGATCCTGAAGAAGCCGTGCGACAGCCGGACCTGATCGACCTCACCGACGACGAGGTCGCTGCTGTACCCCAGGATCGCGCAGCCCACCTCGCTGCCGACGACCGCCTCCTCGATCAGGACCTTCGAGTCGTAACGGCGGGCCGCTTCGACGGCGGCCGAAAGGTCGCCCTCCCGATCGACACGGCCGACACCGAAGGACGATCCGGAGCGCGCCGGCTTGACGAAGACGGGGTAGGCGAACAGGCCGGGATCGAGAAGCTCATCCCTCGTGACGGTCCGGAAGACCGGCGTCGCGACTCCCGCACTGCCAACGACGGTGTAGGCGAGGGACTTGTCCATGCACAGCGCCGAGCTCTGGATGTCGCAGCCCGCGTAGGGGATGCCGGACAGGTCCAGCAGGCCCTGGATCGCCCCGTCCTCGCCTTGCCTGCCGTGCAGTACCGGCAGCACCACGTCGAGGTGGACCGTCGCGACACGTCCGTGGCGGTCCTGGACCTCCAACCCGTGCACGCTCCGGTCCGGTGAGAGGACGGCCGGACGGGCGCCGTCGTGCTCCCAGCCCACGTGCGGACCGCGACACAGCCGCCACGCACCGTCTTGGGTGATTCCGACGTAGAACGGTTCGTATCTCCGTGCGTCGAGGTGCTTCGCGACCTCCCGTGCCGACTTGACCGAGACCCGATGCTCCTCCGAGCGCCCGCCGAACAGTATCCCGACTCGCAATCTATCCATGGCGCTCGCCCTCGAACCTCAGGCAGTTGACCAGGGAGCCTTCGACGGTCTCGTGCAGGGCGCGCTCCGTGTGGTAGGCGGTGTGCGGAGAGATGAGCACGTTCGGGAGTTGCTGCAGGCGATCGAGCGACGGGCATGCGATCGGACCGTCTCTCCGGTCGGCGTAGAAGACTCCTTCCTCGCCCTCGATCACGTCGAGGGCGGCACCGCCCAGCCGTCCGCTCTCCAGCGCCTGGACGAGCGCCTCGGTGTCGACCAATCCTCCGCGCGCGGTGTTGACGACGATCGCTCCGGGTCTCATCCGGGCGAGACGTCGCCGGTTCAAGATGTGGTGCGTCTCGGCCGTGAGCGGAGCATGGAGTGTCACGACGTCGCTGCGCTGTAGCAGCTCGTCGAGGCCGGCACCGCCGGCGGCGAGGAGTCGCCTGTCGTGCGCGAGGACGCGGCAGCCGAATCCCCGGAGCCGGTCGATGACGGCTGTGCCGATGCGCCCGGTCCCGATGACCCCCACCGTCAGGTCGCGCAGGTCTCTCCCGCGGCCGTCGTGGAGCCGGTAGTCGTGGGCGTCCGTCCGAGTGATGATGGACCGCGCGTGCCGGACCGCCATGAGCATGAGCATGAGCGTGTAGTCGGCCACGCCGTCCGGTGGGTAGAGGACGTTCTCGACCGTGATGCCGACGTTCGCCGCGACGTCGACGTCGACGTGGTCGCACCCGATGCTCCGCGTGGAGATGTACTCCACGCCGGCGCGAGCGAGGTCGCGGAGCGCGCGACCGGAGACCGCGGTCTTGTGCCCGATGCTGATGCACCGCGTCCCCGATGCCAGCCAGGCGCTCGATGACGAGACGGCCTGGTCGGTCAAGGTCGCCGCGATGCCGAGGCGGGGCGCGATCTGCCGGAACGCCGCCGCCTCGTCCGGCTCGCACGAGTAGACCGTGATGCCGGTGCCGGCAGGAGGTGCGAGGGGCCGGGGCCGGACGAGAGTGCGTGATGCTTCGCCAGGGGTCATGCCTGCCAGCCAAGGCAGTGCGGTGTTGCCGCGTCGTATGTGGTTCTCGATACGCCGACGATAGGTCGCCGTTGGCAGCTACGCGCTCCGCTCGGTGGGCTTCAACAGCGCCCGGACGTCGGCGGCCAGCAGCACGGAGCCGACCACGAGGACTCCCGTGCTGGTCATGGCCTCCTCGCCGCCGGCCTCCGCGAGCGTCACCGCCCGGTCGAGCGCGTCGTCGAGCCGTTCCGCGAGATGCACCCGGTCCTCGCCGAACACCTCCCGCGCGACCTCGGCGAGGTCCTCGACCGGCATGGCGCGCTCGTTGCGCGCACGCGTCACGACGACCTCGTCCAGCATCGGCTCGAGCTCGGCCAGGATGCCCTCGGCGTCCTTGTCCCCCATGACGCCGACGACGCCGACGAGGCGGGAGAACGCGAAGGCCTCCTCCAGTGCCGCGTGCAGCGCGACCACCCCGGCCGGGTTGTGCGCGGCGTCGACCAGCACGGTGGGGCTGGAGCGCACCAGCTCGAGGCGGCCCGGAGAGCTCACGCCCGCGAAGGCCTGCTCCACGACGTCCCCGGCGAGCGCGCGACCGCCGAAGAGCTCCTCCACGGCGGCGAGCGCGAGCAGCGCGTTCGTGGCCTGGTGCGCGCCGTGCAGCGGCAGGAACACCTCCGCGTAGACCGCGGCCGGGGTCCGCAGGGTGAGCATCTGCCCGCCGACGGCGACCTGACGCTCCAGGACCTCGAGCTCCTCCCCCGCCCGCACCAGACGCGCGCCGTGCTGCGCGGCGGCGGAGAGCAGCACGCCCTCGACCTCCTCGTGCTGGGCGTCGGAGACGACGGCGGAACCGTCGGTGATGATGCCGACCTTCTCGGAGGCGATCTGGGTGAGGCCGTACCCGAGCCACCGTTCGTGGTCGCGTTCGACGCGGGTGATGACCTCGACCGTGCCGTCCGCGACGTTCGTGGCGTCCCACCGGCCGCCCATGCCGACCTCGACGACAGCCACGTCCACCGGGGTGTCCGCGAAGGCGGCGTAGGCCATGACCGTGTACACCTCGAAGAAGCTCAGCGGCGGGCCGCCGGCCGCCTGGCTGCGCTCGTCGACCATGGCGATGTAGGGGGCCACGTCCTCCCAGGTCTCGACGAACCGCTCGGGCGAGATCGGCTCACCGTCCAGGGCGATGCGTTCGCGCACGGTGTGCAGGTGCGGTGAGGTGAACCGCCCGGTGCGCAGCCCGGACTCGCGCAGCAGCGCCTCGATCATGCGGGCCGTGGAGGTCTTGCCGTTGGTGCCGGTGAGGTGGATGACCTGGTAGGCCCGCTGCGGGTCGCCGAGCAGCTCCAGCACGTCGCGGACCCGGTCCAGGCTGGGCTGGACCTCGTGCTCGGGAGCGCGCGCGAGCACCTCCTGGTAGATGCGGCGGACCTCCCGCTCGACGGCGCCCTCGTCCTGCGCGCCACCGCCGTGCCCGGCGCTCACGGGGTGGCCACCTTCGCGACCGAGACCTCGGCGGTGCCGTCCGCGCCGGCCGAGACGTCGAGCTCGAGGGCCAGGGTCTCGTGGGCGATGAGGTCGCGGTGCGCCTCGACCCAGGCCACCTTCTCGGCGGGCACCCGCAGCTCGAGCCGGATCCGGTCGGCCACGTACAACCCGGCCGCCTTGCGCTCGTCCTGGACCTGCCGGACCAGGTCGCGGGCGTACCCCTCGGCCGCGAGCTCCTCGTCCACGGTGAGGTCGAGGACCACGAAACCGCCGCCGGGCAGCAGCGCGGCCCGGCTCTCGGCGCCGACCACGGCGGCGTCCACCTCGGTGACGAGGTCGTACTCGCCGTCCTGCAGCGCGATGCCGTCGACCACCACGCCGTCCCTGTCGGGCCCAGCCTGCTCCCACCGACCTTCCCGGGCGGCCCGGATGGCCCGCTGGACGTCCTTGCCGAGGCGTGGCCCGGCGGCGCGGGCGTTGACCGTCAGCCGGGTGACGATGCCGTACTCGGCGGCGGCGCCGTCGTCCAGGCCGCGCACCTGGACGTCCTTGACGTTGACCTCGCTGGCCACCAGGTCGGCGAACTGGCTGACGCCCGCCGGGTCGGTGAGGACCACCGTCAGCGTCCGCAGCGGCTGACGGACCCGCACCTTGGCGGCCTTGCGCAGCCCGTGGGTGACCGACACGACGTCCCGCGCGGCGTCCATGGCGGCGACCAGCCCGGGGTCGGCGACCGTGTCCGGCAGCTCGGGCCAGTCGGTGAGGTGGACGCTGCGCCCGCCGGTCAGGCCGCGCCAGACCTCCTCGGTGACCAGCGGCGCGAGGGGCGCCATGACGCGGCACAGGACCTCCAGGGCGGTGCCGAGGGTGTCGAAGGCGCCCCGGTCCTCCTCCCAGAACCGGTCGCGGGAGGTGCGCACGTACCAGTTGGTGAGCAGGTCGAGGTACTCACGCACCGACTGGCAGGCGGCCGCGATGTCGTAGGCCTCGAGCTGCTCGGCGACGGTGCGTGCGAGGTCACGGGTGTGGGCAAGCAGGTAGCGGTCCATGACGTGCAGGTCCGCCAGGCGCGCCCGGTCGGTCAGGTCGAGCGGGGTGTACCGGTAGCCCCGGCCCTGATCGACCGTGCCGGAGTAGAGCGCGAAGAAGTACCACGTGTTCCACAGCGGCAGCAGGATCTGCCGCACGGCGTCCCGGATGCCCTGCTCGGTGACGACCAGGTTGCCTCCGCGCAGGATGGGGCTGGCCATGAGGAACCAGCGCATCGCGTCGGCACCGTCGCGGTCGAAGACCTCGCGCACGTCCGGGTAGTTGCGCAGCGACTTGCTCATCTTCTGCCCGTCGGAGCCGAGCACGATGCCGTGGGACACGCACGCGGAGAAGGCCGGCCGGTCGAAGAGGGCCGAGGCCAGGACGTGCAGGGTGTAGAACCAGCCGCGGGTCTGCCCGATGTACTCGACGATGAAGTCACCCGGGAAGTGGTGCTCGAACCAGTCCGCGTTCTCGAACGGGTAGTGCACCTGGGCGTAGGACATCGACCCGGAGTCGAACCACACGTCCAGCACGTCCTCGACGCGCCGCATCGTGGACCGGCCGGTGGGGTCGTCGGGGTTGGGCCGGGTGAGCCGGTCGATGTACGGCCGGTGCAGGTCCACCTCGCCGTCGGCGTTCCGGGGCAGCTCACCGAAGTCCCGCTCGAGCTCGGCCAGGGAGCCGTAGACGTCGATGCGCGGGTAGGCCGGGTCGTCCGAGCGCCACACCGGCACCGGGCTGCCCCAGAACCGGTTCCGGGTGATGGACCAGTCGCGGGCGTTCTCCAGCCACCTGCCGAACTGCCCGTCCTTGATGTGCTCCGGCACCCAGTGGATCTGCTGGTTGAGCTCGACCATCCGGTCCTTGAAGGCGGTGACCTCGACGAACCACGAGCTCACCCCGCGGTAGATCAGCGGCTGCCGGCAGCGCCAGCAGTGCGGGTAGGAGTGGTCGTAGGTCTCCCGGCGCAGCAGCACGGTGCCCTCGGTGACCGAGCCGACGGCGCCCTCCCGGCGGGTGCGGGCCTTGAGGTGGTCGATGATCAGCGGGTTCGCGTCGAAGACCTGCAGGCCCTCGTAGTCGGCCACCGGGACGGTGAAGCAGCCGTCCGCACCCACCGGCATGACCGACTCGATGCCCTCCCGGTCGCTCGTCGCCTTGTCGTCCTCACCGAAGGCGCCGGCGGAGTGCACGAGCCCGGTGCCGTCCGTCGTCGTGACGTAGTCGTCGGCGACGATGCGGTGCGCGCCGGGGTGCCCCGCGTAGTAGGAGAACGGCGGGGTGTAGCTCCGGCCGACGAGGTCGGCGCCGGTCAGCCGGGCGACCACGCGGGAGCGCAGCTCCTCGGCGTCGCCGCCGGCCAGCTCGCGGGCGTAGGCCTCCAGGCGCGCCTCGGCCAGGACGTACCGCTCGGTCCGTCCCGCCTCGCCCGGGTGGGGCGCCTCGACGACGACGTAGTCGATGTCCTCCCCGACGACGATGAGGAGGTTGGACGGCAGGGTCCACGGCGTCGTGGTCCAGATCAGCGCGAGCGCGCCGGCGAGCGGGTCGGCGGCGCCCTGGTCGTCGGCCGGGGCGAGGCGGAAGCCGACCGTGACGGCCGGGTCCTGACGCATCTGGTAGACGTCGTCGTCCATCCGCAGCTCGTGGTTCGACAGCGGCGTCTGGTCGTTCCAGCAGTACGGCAGGACGCGGAAGCCCTCGTAGACCAGGCCCTTGTCGTAGAGCGACTTGAACGCCCAGATCACCGACTCCATGTAGTCGGGGTTGAGCGTCTTGTAGTCGTGGTCGAAGTCCACCCAGCGGGCCTGGCGGGTGACATAGTCCCGCCACTCGTCCGTGTACTTCAGGACCGACCGGCGGCAGGCGGCGTTGAAGGTCTCGATCCCCAGCTCGAGGATCTCCTCCTTGGTCTTGATGCCGAGCTGGCTCATCGCCTCCAGCTCGGCGGGCAGGCCGTGGGTGTCCCAGCCGAACCGGCGCTCGACGTGCTTGCCGCGCATGGTCTGGAAGCGGGGCACGACGTCCTTGACGTACCCGGTGAGCAGGTGGCCGTAGTGCGGCAGGCCGTTGGCGAAGGGCGGACCGTCGTAGAAGACGAACTCGTTCTGCCCGTCCTGCCCGGCCGGACGGCCCGCGACCGAGGCGGCGAACGTGCCGTCCCGCTCCCAGTGCTCGAGCACCTCGCGCTCGATGTCGGGGAAGCGCGGGGAGGCGGGCACCTGAGTGCCCGGACGGTGCAGGGGGTAGGGCGTGGGCTCGCCGGTCAACGTCGCTCCTCGGGTCGTCGGCAACTGCTGCGAGGGAGACCGCGCACGCCGGACCCGTCCCCTGACGGGCCGTCGGTCTGCGCGACCTCGGTACCACCTCGCTTGCCCCGTACCCCACCGTTGGCGGGGGACGTGACCACTCGAGCGGGCTGTGACGGGCCCTCCCCGTCCGGTTCTACTGAGGGCCTCGCGCGGGAGGTCCGGCCCCGTTCTTCCGGAGGCTCACCGGTGATGGCCGGGTCGACGCCTGTGCGCCGCAGTCTAGCGCGCCGGGCGGCGGCCGTGACGAGGTGCTCCCGCGTCCGGAAGGTGAGAGAACATTCATCGGCCGCTCATGCGAATCTCATCCGAGCACCGCATGCTGGAGTCATGCGCACAACGACACGACGCACCGCCGTTCCCGCCCTGGCCGCTGCCCTCGCCGTCACCCTCGCCGCCTGTGGCGGGGGCTCCGGCGGCGAGGACACCGGTGGCGAGGCACCGCCCGCGGAGGAGCCCACCACCGAGGAGACGACCGACGACTCGGCCGACGACACGACCGATGACGGCGCCACGGACGACGGCGCCGACGAGTCCTCGCCCACCGGTGAGAGCGGCGGTGGGAGCGCCCCGGACGACACGACCGCCGCGGCCCTGCAGGCGATCACCACCGCCGAGGAGGACGCGGGCGGTACGGCCTACGCCCTCGACGACTCCGACGACGACGGCACGTGGGAGGTCGACGTCGCTGCCGGGAACCGCTCGGTCGAGGTCGAGGTCAGCGCCGACGGGACCGAGGTCCTTCGGAGCGAGAACGACGACCTGGACAACGACGACCGGCGGGCACTGCAGAACGCCTCGACCGGCCTCGGGCAGGCGATCGAGCTCGCCGTGGCCGACGCCGGTGGCGCGATCGACGACGCCGAGCTGGACGAGGACAACAACCGCTACTTCTGGTCCGTGACGGTGGACACCCAGGACCGTCAGGACGTCGAGTACCGGGTCGACCCGGCCTCCGGCGAGCTGACGCGTGACCGGGACGACGACCGCGACAACGACCGGGACAACGACCGGGACGACGACCGGGACGACCGGGACGACGACCGGGACGACCGGGACAACGACCGGGACGACGACCGCGACGACTGAGCACGGCCGGTTTGACCCGGCGCCAGGCTGACGACAGGATGCCGTAACGCACAGGACGCCGCCTGTGCGTTACGGCATCGTCGTCTTCCGGGAAGGTCGCCATGCACTGCCTCGTCTACGGTGCGGGCGCCGTCGGCCTCTACACGGCCGCGGCTCTGGCGCGCGGGGGCGTCCCCGTCACCCTCAAGGCACGGTCCGCCTCCGCCGACCCGCTGACGCTGGTCCGCGGGGAACGCCACGAGGAGGTCGGAGACGTCCGGATCGTCGACGACCTCGCGGGCCATGGTCCGTTCGACTGGGCGATCGTGGCGACGAAGGCGTGGCAGGTGACGGACGCGGCCCGGGAGATCGTCCCGGTGCTGCGGCCGGGCCCTGGCCGCATCCTCACGGTCCAGAACGGCGTCGACGCGCCCGAGCACGTCCGGGGCGTGGCAGGGACGGCGGCCACGCTGGCCGGCACGGTGGTGGTCATCGCGCGGCGCCTCGCGCCGTCGGCGGTCGAGCTCGTGGGCGCGGACGCCTCGATCACGCTGGGCTACCTGGACCACCGCGACGTCGACGAGGGTGCCGCCGTCGTCCTCGAGGGCCTCGCGGCCGCCGGGATCTCGGCCTCGTGGACCGCCCGGGTCGACGTGGCGTTGTGGAAGAAGCTCGCGCTCGTCGCGTCCTACGGAGGTGTCGGCGCCCTGTCCGGCGCCACGGTCGGCGAGACCCGCGCGGTCCCCGAGGCCCGCGCCCTCGTCGAGCGGGCGGTGCAGGAGGTCCTCGCCGTCGCCCGCGCCCACGAGGTCCCGCTCACCGACGACGACCTCGCCGACGTCCTCGCGGTCTACGACGGCTTCGCGCCGGAGACCACCGCATCCATGCAGCGTGACCTGGCCGAGGGCCGGCCGTCCGAGCTGGCGGACCAGAACGGCGCGGTCGTGGCGCACGGCCGCCTGCTCGGCGTCGACACCCCGGTCCACGAGACGATCTTCGCCTCGCAGCTGCCCCGCGAGCGCTCCGCCCGGGGCACGGCGTGAGGCACCCGCTGCCCGACCTGCCCGCGAGCCTGGTCACCGATCTCGTCAACGAGTGGGGCACCGTGCCGGCCCGGGTCTCGAGCCGGCCCTGGACCGGCTTCCCGGAGCCGACCGCCCCGTGGCGGCGCGCGCTGGAGGCCGCATGGCCGGACGCCGCGCCGGGTGACGCCGAGATCGCCCGGGCCTCCGACGCCGTCCACCCGGTGTTCGCCGCCGGCGTCGAGGAGCGCCGGAACCTGCTGAACGGCCTGGTCGAGCGGGTCGACCTGCAGCCGCTGCTGCTGCCCTCCGCCCGCGGCTGGAGCACGGGCCGGCGCACCGAGATGCTCGTCGGTGCGATGGTCGCGACCCTCGTGCGCGCCGTGGACGCCGGGCACCGCCTCGGCGTCTGCGCGGCCGCCGACTGCGCCGACGTCTACCTCGACGGCTCCCCGGCGCAGAACCGGCGCTTCTGCTCGGTGCGATGCCAGGGCCGTGAGCGTGTGCGGGCCCACCGGGCCCACCGTGCTGACAGGAGGCGCGGGTGAGGGCCGCGGTCGGCGCGCTGCTGCCGTTCTTCGTCCTCCTCGGCGTGGGGCTGGTGCTGGGCCGGTTCGCGCGGTTCCGCGACGCCGAGCCGATCCTCACGGCGTTCGTCTTCTACGTCGCGCTCCCCTGCTTCCTCTTCGACACGCTCGCCGGGACCGACCCGGCAGGGTCGGGCGTCCCGGTCGGGATGCTGGCCGTGGCGGTGGCGGTCGCCGCGCTGGTGGCCACCGCCCTCGCGCTGCCGCTCGGGCGGGGGCGACGCCGCGGCGCCGGCAGCGAGGTCGCCCTGGCCGCCGGGTACGCGAACGTGGGCTACCTCGGAATCCCGGTCGCCGTCGGGCTGCTCGGCGAGGGCGCCGGGCTGGCCGCGGGCCTCGCGCAGCTGGCGCACAACGTCGTCTTCATGGTCGGCTACCCGGTGCTCGCGATCGCCCGCCGCGGTCGCGGCGAAGGGCTCGGGCCCGCACTGTGGGAGACGACGCGGCGGGCGATCCTGCTCAACCCGGTGACGATCAGCGTCGCGGCCGGGCTGCTCGTCGCCCATCTCGGGATCCGGCCGCCGCACGCGCTGACCGCGAGCATCGACCTGCTCGCCGGGGCCGCGGTGCCGGGCGCTCTGGTCGCGGTCGGGCTGACGCTCGGTCCGTCGCTGCGTGCCCTGACCTCCGGTGGCGTGCGGGTGCTCGACGTCGGCGCGGCCGTCACGACGAAGCTGCTGCTCCTGCCGGTCGCCACGTGGGGTGCGCTCGCGCTGCTCGCCCCGAGGCTGGACGCGACCTGGACCGGCACGCTCGTGCTCATGGCCGCGATGCCGACCTCGACGACGGCGTTCGTGCTGGCACGGGAGTACGGCGGCGACGGCCGCACCGCGGCGGCCACCATCGCCGCCAGCACCCTCGCCGCGATGCTGACGATCCCGCTCGTGGCCGCCCTGCTGCTGCCGTGACGGACGTCGCCGCGCGGCCCTGGCGGCTCAGCGCTCGCGGTGCACGACCGTGTTGCTGGCCTGGGCCCGCGGCCGCATGATGATCCGGTCCAGGTTGACGTGCGCCGGGCGGGTCAGGGCGAACACGATCACGTCCGCGACGTCCTCGGCCACCAGCGGCTCGGCGACACCGGCGTAGACGTCCTCCGCGGCCGCGGCGTCGCCGTGCAGCCGGTTGAGGGAGAACTCCTCGGTCTTCACCATCCCCGGCGCGACCTCGAGGATCCGGACCGGCTCCCCGACGAGCTCGAGGCGCAGGGTGTCCGCGATCATCCGCTCGGCGTGCTTGGCGGCCGTGTACCCGCCTCCTCCCGGGTAGGTGCCGTGTGCCGCGGTCGAGGTCACCACGAGGACGTCGCCCCCGCCGTCGGCCCGAAGCACGGGCAGCAGCCCCTGGGTGAGCCGCAGCGTGGCGACGACGTTGATCTCGTACATCCGCCGCCATTCGTCCACGTCCCCGGTCTCGACCGGGTCGGTGCCGAGCGCGCCTCCGGCGTTGTTGACCAGGGACCGCAGCGGACCGGTGCTGCGGACCCGCTCGACGAGGCCCTGGACGTCGCTCTCGTCGGTGAGGTCGGCGGTATACGTCTCGCAGCCGGTCTCCTCGGCGAGGGCGGCCAGCCGGTCCGCCCGCCGGGCCGTGGCGAGCACCTCCCACCCCTCCCGCCGCAGGCGCCGGACCGTGGCGGCGCCGATGCCGCTGGAGGCGCCGGTGACGAGGGCACGTGGTGCTGGGTTCTGCGGTGTCGTCTCGGCCATGGGTCGATCATGCCGTGTGCGTGGACCTCGTGACACGATCGTCCGCACGTCGACGTCAAGGAGCGGACAGATGAAGGTCGGGTTCATCGGGGCGGGCAACATGGCCGGCGCGATCGTGCGGGGCGCGGCGGGGAAGGCCGTCGCTCCCCAGGACGTGGTCGTCTCCTCCCTGCACGGACGCAGCGCGCAGGCGCTGGCCGCGGAGACGGGCGTCGCCGCGGCGTCCGACAACCTCGAGGTCGTCGAGCGGGTGGGCCCGGGCGGGCTCGTGGTGCTCGCCGTCAAGCCGCACCTGGTGGCGGAGGTCGTCCCGCCGCTGCGCGACGCGCTCGCCGCGCAGGGCAGTCTGGTGGCCTCGCTCGCGGCGGGCCTGACGCTGCCGACGCTCGAGTCGCTGCTGCCGGACGGCCAGGCGGTCGTGCGGGTGATGCCGAACGTCAACGCGCTGGTCGGGGCGGGGATGGCCGCGGTGTGTGGCAACGCGGCGACCACCGAGGACCAGGTCCGGTCCGTCGTCGCGCTGTTCGAGTCGGTCGGTGCCGCCACGGTGCTGCCGGAGCGCCTCTTCCCGGCCTACGCGGCGGTGGCCGGGTCGGCGCCGGCGTGGTCGGCGCTGTTCGTCGAGGCCCTCGCGCGCGCGGCCGTGAAGAACGGCATGCCGAAGGCGCAGGCGGTCTCGATCGCCGCGCAGATGCTTCTCGGCACCGCCCGGACCCTGCTGGAGACGGACACGGCCCCGACCCAGCTCGCGGACATGGTCTCCTCGCCCGGCGGGACCACCATCGCGGGCACCGTCGCGCTGGAGGACGCAGGCTTCTCGGCGGCCGTGGCGCGGTGCGTGCAGGCGGCGATCGACCGGGACCGCGAGCTCGCCTGAGGCCCGTTCCGCGCGTTTCGGACGCGCATCCCCTTCCTGGTGTCACGCGCCGTTGTTACGGTTGAGACATGCGTATGGGACGTCTCGTGGGCCTTGCTGTGGCCGTTGCGGGTGCGTGGGCGGCTGCGATCGCCGTCGCGTCACCGGCCGCCGCGGCGCCCGCGGGCGACGGCGGGCGCACGCCGCTGCGGGTCGCGACGTACAACGTGTCGCTCAACCGTGCGCAGCCCGGCCAGCTCGTCAGCGACCTGCGCTCGGACGACGAGCAGGCCGCGAACATCGCCCAGGTGCTGCAGACGACCCGGCCGGACGTGGTGCTCCTGAACGAGTTCGACCACGACGACGAGGGCCAGGCGGTGGACCTCTTCCGGTCCGACTACCTCGAGGTCAGCCAGCACGGCGAGGAGCCGATCGAGTACCCCTACGCGTACTCCGCCCCGGTCAACACCGGCGTGGACTCGGGCCTCGACCTCAACAACGACGGCCAGACCGGGACGGCGGACGACGCCCTCGGCTTCGGCGAGTTCCCCGGCCAGTACGGCATGGTCGTGCTCTCCCGGCACCCGATCGCCACGGAGCAGGTCCGGACCTTCCAGGACTTCCGCTGGCAGGACATGCCGGGCGCCCTCCTGCCGGACGACCCGGCCACAGCCGCCGCGGGTGACTGGTACAGCGAGGAGGAGCTGGGCGCGCTGCCCCTGTCGAGCAAGTCCCACTGGGACGTGCCCGTGCGCGTCGGCTCCACGACCGTCCATGTCCTCGCCGCACACCCGACCCCCCCGAGCTTCGACGGCGCCGAGGACCGCAACGGGCGTCGGAACCACGACGAGATCCGCTTCTGGGCGGACTACGTCGGCTCACCACGCCAGAGCTCCTACATCTACGACGACGACGGCGAGCGCGGGGGGCTGCGCCCCGGCAGCCGCTTCGTGATCGCCGGCGACTACAACGCCGACCCCGTCGACGGGGACTCGGTGGACGAGGCCATCACCCAGCTGCTCGACCATCCACGGGTCCGTGACCCGGAACCGGTCTCCAGCGGCGCCGTGGAGGCGGCCGAGCTGCAGGGTGGCGCGAACGCCCAGCACGACGGCGCGGCGGCCCTGGACACGGCCGACTTCGACGACCAGGCACCGGGCAACCTGCGGGTGGACTACGTGCTGCCGTCGAAGAACCTGCCGGTCCGCGACTCCGGCGTGTACTGGCCGGCGGCCGACGAGCCGGGGTCGGAGCTGACGGGCGAGCAACCGTTCCCGACCTCGGACCACCGTTCGGTCTGGGTCGACGTGCTCGTGCCGGGCCTGCGCTGACGCCGGCTGCGGGCTCGGCGACGGCCTCGTAGACTGCCTCTCGGCCCCGGAGGTCTCCGGTGCGCAGGTCCCGACCTGGACCTGCCGGTCCCGGCTGCAGCGCAGTGACTGCGGCGACAGCACCAGTTGTCGACCTCGGAGTTCACCCGTGCCCTGCCGTCGGACCGCCCCGCTCGCGCTCCTCACCGCCGTCCTGCTGGCCGGGTGCGGCGCGACCGCCGTCGACGGGCCGGGCACCTCGAGCACCGCGTCCTCGACGCCGGAGGGGTCCGCCGCGCCGTCGGGCGAGGACTCGCAGACCGTGAGCTCGTGCGGGGTCGAGACGACGCTGGAGACCCCGCCGGAGCGCGTCGTGACGATCAAGTCCTCCGCCACCGAGATGGTGCTGGCGCTCGGCGCGGGCGACCGGCTGGTGGGCACGGCGTTCTCGGACGGGCCGCTGCCCGAGGATCTCGCCGGCCAGGCCGAGGACGTTCCGGTGCTGGCCGAGCAGAACCCCTCCGCCGAGGCGGTGCTCGAGCTCGAGCCGGACCTGGTCTACGCCGGGTGGGAGTCGAACCTCAGCAGCGACGGAGCCGGCGAGCGGTCGATGTTCGACGACCTGGGGATCGCGACCTACGTCTCGCCGTCGGCCTGCCGCGAGGCTGATCACCAGCCGGAACGGCTGACCTTCGACCTCGTCTTCGAGGAGATCACCGAGGTGGGCCGGATCCTCGGCGGGGACTCCGTGGACGCGGCGGAGCGGCTCGTCGCGGAGCAGCGGGCGACGCTCGAGGACGTCCGGCCGACGGGTGAGGGGCGCACGGCCCTGTGGTACTCCTCCGGCAACGACGTGCCGTACGTCGGCGCCGGGATCGGGGCGCCGCAGATGATCATGGACGCTGTCGGGCTGCAGAACGTCGCCGAGGACGTGCCGGACACGTGGACGTCGATGGGCTGGGAGGCCGTCGCGTCCGCGGACCCCGACGTCATCGTCCTGGTGGACTCCGCCTGGAACACGGCGGAGTCCAAGATCGAGATGCTCGAGTCGAACCCGGTGACCCGGCGCCTCTCGGCGGTCCAGGACGGCCGCTACGTGGTGATCCCGTTCCCGGCGACCGAGGCCGGCGTGCGGAACGTGCCGGCCGCGGCGGACCTCTCGGCGCAGCTGGCCGAGGTGCCGCAGTGAGGATCGTCCGGTCGACCGCAGCGCTGGGGTTCACCCTGGTGATGCTCGTCGCCCTGTTGGTGCTGCTCGCCGGGTGGGCCCTCACGCTCGGGCAGGCGGACATCGGCGTGCTGGGCGTGTGGACCTCGGCCTGGCACCACGTCTGCGGGGCCGTCTTCGAGACGTGTCCGGCGAACCCGCTCGGCCGGATCGACGACGCGATCGTCTGGCAGGGCCGGGCCCCGCGCGTGGTGGGGGCCGCCGCGGTGGGCGCCGGGCTCGCGCTGTGCGGGGCGGTCATGCAGGCGCTGACCCGCAACCCGCTCGCCGACCCCTACCTGCTCGGCGTCTCCTCGGGCGCGTCGGTCGGCGCGGTGCTCGTCCTGGTGCTCGGGCTGGGCACCGCGCTGCCCCTGGCCGCCTTCCTCGGCGGCCTAGGCGCGCTGGTGCTCACCCTCGCACTCGCCAGCGGGCGCGGCGGCGGGCTGAGCCCGGTCCGGACGGTGCTGGCGGGCGTGGCCGTGGCGCAGGCAGCGTCCGCGGTCGTGAGCTTCGTGCTGTTCTGGTCCTCGACCGGCGACTCCTACCGGGAGATCCTCACGTGGCTCATGGGCTCGCTCGGCGGGGCGGTGTGGAGCGAGGCGTTCGTGGCACTGGCCGCATGCGCGGCCGTCGGGGGTTTCCTGCTGCTCCAGGCCAGGACGCTGGACGCGTTCACGTTCGGTGACGTCGCGGCCGCGGCGCTCGGCGTCGCGGTGACCCGGACGCGGTGGCTGCTGCTGGGGGCGTCGGCGCTGCTCACGGGCGTGCTGGTGTCGGTCGCCGGCGCCATCGGCTTCGTCGGCCTCGTGGTGCCGCACGCGGTCCGGCTGGTCGTCGGTGAACGCCATCACCGGCTGCTCCCGGTGGCCGCGCTGGCCGGGGCGTCGTTCCTGCTGCTGGCGGACACCGGGGCGCGGAGCCTGTTCGAGACCCGTGAGCTGCCGGTGGGGATCATGACGGCCGCGGTCGGTGCGCCGGTCTTCGCGTTGCTGCTGCGGCGTCGGGCAGGTGCCGCATGAGGGGCGGGGCCGAGCTGCGGATCGCCGGGCTCGCGGTCCGGCTCGGCGGCGTGCGGGTGCTGGACGGGGTCGACGCCGAGGTACCGGCCGGGTCGGTGACGGCGCTCGTCGGGCCGAACGGGGCGGGCAAGTCCACGGTGCTGCGGGCGATCGTCGGTGCGGTGCCCCTGGACGGTGCGCTGCTGCTCGACGGGGAGGACCTCGTCCGGATGACGCGCCGGAGTCGCGCCCGCCAGATCTCGCTCGTGGAGCAGGACGCGCCGGCCGCCGTGTCCCGCCGCGTGCTCGACGTGGTGCTGCTGGGCCGCACGCCGCACCGGCCGCGTTGGGGCGCCGACTCCGCGGACGACCTGGCGATCGTCGACGCCGCGCTGGAGCGAGCCGGGGCGGCATGGCTGCGGGACCGGGACTTCGCGACGCTGTCCGGCGGCGAGCGCCAGCGCGTGCACCTGGCACGGGCGCTGGCGCAGGAGCCGCGGCTGCTGCTGCTCGACGAGCCGACGAACCATCTCGACGTGGCGGCCCAGCTCGACGTGCTCGCGCTCGCCCGGGACCTGCGGCACGACGGCGTCACCGTGCTGGCGGCACTGCACGACCTCAACCACGCGCTGCGCTACGCCGACCACGTCGTCGTCCTGTCGGCCGGCCGCGCCGTGGCCGCGGGACCGCCGGAGCAGGTGCTCACCGGCGAGCTGGTGAGCGAGGTCTACCGGGTGCGTGCGCGGCGTGTCAGTGCGGGCGACCACGAGCTGCTGGTCATGGACCGGGAGCCGGGGGCCGCGATGCCGGTGACTCCGGCCCGGACGGACCGGGAGGTCCGGGCGGGCCGCTAGCGCGGGCCGGGGATGTGCTCGACCGGTGGCGTCACGGCTCGTCCACGCCCTTGCGGAACATGTCCTCCTCAGGCGGGCGGACCAGCGACGCGGCACCCTCGCCGTCGTCCTCGGTGACGGCGTGGCCCATACCCCGTACCACCGCCACCGGACGGCCGGAGACCTTGCCCTTGACGAGCTCCGCAGCCGCCGCGATCTCGTCGGCCACGCCGATGACGGTCGTCTGCAGCGCACGGCCGTACCGGTCGCGGGCCCCACGCATGTCGGACAGCACGCGCACCCCGGCGGCCCCGATCGCCATGTCCACCACACCACGGCGCCAGGGCCGGCCGGCGGTGTCCGTGACGATGACGCCGGGCCGCACCCCGGTCCGGGCGTGCAGGCCACGGCGGATCCGGCGGGCGGAGGCGTCCGGGTCCTCCGGCAGCAGCAGTGCCGTGCCGGCGGGCACGTCCGAGGTGTCGACGCCGGCAGCGGCCATGACCAGGCCGAGCCGGTTCTCCACGATCCGCAGCATCCCGCCGTCGGGCTTCGGCCGCTGCGCGACCACCCGCACCGTCTCGTCCGCGATCACCCGCTCGCGCTCGGCCTCGTCGCGCGCCGCCACGAGGCGCCCCTCGGCCTTCGAGACGATCTTGGAGGAGACCACCACGACGTCCCCCTCGGCCAGCCCGCGCGTGCCGTCCGGCCACACGACGCCCTCGAGCGCCGGGGTGAGGACGGCGGCGAGGTCGTCACCCTTCGTCACCACGGGCACGCCGTCGGGTGCGACGGCGGTGAGGGACGTGCCGACCGCCGCGTCTGCGTCCCCGCTCACCGACTGAGCTTCGACAGGACGTCGCGACCGAAGACCTCGGCCCACTCCGCCTGGTTGCGGCCGACGTTGTGCAGGTAGATCCGGTCGAACCCGAGGTCGACGTACCGCTGGATCTCCGCGCGGTGCTCGTCCGGGTCGGCGGAGATCACCATGCGGCCGGCGAAGTCCTCCTCGCGGACCAGCTTGGCCATCGCCGCGAAGTCGAACGGCGAGCGGATGTCCGCCTTCGGGAACTTCATCCCGCCGTTGGGCCACTGGTCCATGGCGTTCGCCAGGGCCTCCTCGTCCGTGGGCGCCCACGACATGTGCAGCTGGAGCACCTTGGGCATCGCCTCCGGGTCCTTGCCCGCCTCACGGGCCCCGTCGGCGAACTTCTCGAACAGGCCGGAGATCTTCTCCAGCGGCGCGCCGACCGTGATGAGACCGTCCGCGTGCTTGCCGGCCCGGCGAGCGGTGACCGGGCCGCCGGTCGCCACGAGGATCGGCGGAGCCTCCTCGGGCATGGTCCACAGCCGCGTCGACTCCAGCTTGTAGTACTGCCCGGCGTGCTTCGTGTCCTTGCCGGCCAGGGAGTTCGTGAACAGCTTCCGAATGATGTCGATCGCCTCGAACATCCGGTTGATGCGCTCCGGCGCCTCCGGCCAGTACCCGGCGACGATGTGCTCGTTGAGTGCCTCGCCCGAGCCCAGACCGAGCCAGTGCCGGCCGGGGTACATGGCCGCGAGGGTCGCCGAGGCCTGGGCCACCATGGCCGGGTGCCACCGGAACGTCGGCGCCGTGACTCCCGGCCCGAGGTCACCGCGGGTGCGCTCCCCGACGGCGGTCAGCACGTTCCACACGAACGCCGCCTGCCCCTGGGTCGGCGTCCACGGCTGGAAGTGGTCCGCCGCCATCACGCCCGAGAACCCGTGCTCCTCCGCGAGCGCGGAGTACTCGACGGCCTCGGTCGGGGAGAACTGCTCGAGGGCGGCGGCATAACCGATCGTCAGTGTCATGACGCCATCCTTTCAGGTCCGGCGGCTGACGACACGGGCGGTGCCGGCAGTCCCGGCAACGTCACCGGGCGTACGCCGGCGGCTCGTCCTCGCCGGACTCCTCGGCCTCCTCGGCCGCCTCCTTGGTGGGGTGGACGGCGCCGTCGGCGTGATGAGCCGGACCGTAGACCGTGTAGAGCACGAGCGGGCTCTTGCCGACGTTGATGAAGTTGTGCCGCTGCCCCGCGGCGACGGCCACGATGTCGCCGGCCGCGACGAACTGCTCCTCACCGTCGACCACGGCCTTGCCGGAGCCGGAGACGAAGCTGAGGATCTGGTCGTTGTCCGGGTGGGTCTCCTCACCGATGTCGTCACCCGGGGCGATCGTCATGACGACCACCTGGCTGTGCTCGCCGGTCCACAGCACGCGCCGGTAGTCGGACGTCGCCCTCGCGTCGTCGGGCGACCAGTGATGGATGCTCATCTGCTCCTCCTCGTCGGAACCTGCTGGGGCCACCTTCTCGCACGTCAGGCGGGCGTGCACCCGCGGTAGGCGTCCACCAGCCGCCGGGCCACGGCGGTGCTGTCCACCAGCGGGTGCGCCGCGAAGGCACGCCATGCCGTGTCCCGGTCGCCGGTGCGGGCCGCCTCGATCAGCAGCCGCTCGCAGGCCTTGACCGCCTGGACCCGGGCCAGCATCACCGGTGCCAGCGGGCGGGCCGGAGGCAGCGGACGGATCCCGCCGCCGTCGGCGAGCACCGGCACCTCGACGACCGCGTCCCCCGGCAGCCCGTCGATCAGCGGCTCGCCGTCCGGACCGGTGTTCGCCACGTCGAGGATCATCCGGTGCTGCTCGCCGCCGAGGAGGGCCGCCATGAGGTCCACGGCGACCTCGTGGTAGCCGCCGCCGAGGTCCTCCTCCGCCCGCTCCCCCGCGTCCTGCGTGTCCCGCTCGGTGGCCATGTACGTGGCCTCCCGCTCGGCGAGCGTCTCGCGCCACAGGTCCAGTGCCCGCCCCGGCTCGGCCGCCGCACGCGTGTAGAAGGCGCTCTGCTGCGCGTCGAGGAACTCCCCCCGGGTCCGTCCGCCGGCGGCGATACCGGCGAGCGCCTCCCGGGCGAAGTCGTAGTAGTACAGGTACTCGTTCGGTACCGCCCCGAGCGTGCGCACCCAGTCCGCCCCCATGAGCCGGACCTCCTCGAGGCTTCCGAGCGCGGCGTCGTCGCGGAGGAGGTCCGCGAGCAGGTCGGAACCCTCGGCGCGCAGACCCATCAGCCACCCCAGGTGGTTCAGGCCCGCGTAGTCCACCTCGACCAGCCCGGAGTCGAAGGCCCGCGGGTCCCGCCGGAGTGCGCGCAGCACGCGCCGCACGAGCGAGATGGGCGTGTCGCAGATTCCGACCACCCGTTCGCCCAGCCGGTCCCGCATCGCCTCGGTCACGATCGAGGCCGGGTTCGTGAAGCTGATCGTCCAGGCCTGCGGCGCGAGCGTGGCGATCCGGTCGGCCACGTGGTCGACCACCGGCACGGTGCGCAGCGCGTACGCCAGCCCGCCCGGGCCGACGGTCTCCTGCCCGAGCACGCCCTCCCCAAGCGCCACCCGCTCGTCGCGCGTGCGGCCGGCCGTCCCGCCGACCCGGATCGCGGAGAACACCACGTGGGCGCCGGCGACCGCGTCGTCCAGGTCCGTCGTCGCCCGCACCACCGGCCCGCCCTCGCCGAGCCCGCGCAGGACGTGCGTCATCACCTCGAGGCGTCCGGGATCCTCGTCGTGCAGGACCACCTCGTCCACCGCGACCCGGTCCGACGCCGCGAGGACTGCCTGGTGCACGAGCGGGACGCGGAAACCGCCGCCACCGAGAATCGTCAGAATCACCTTCAGCACGGTACTGGCGGATGGCAGGATCGTGGCCATCATGACCGTGCCTGCGAACGCACCGGCCGAGCTCGACCTCCTCGTCACCGGACCTGTCTTCTTCGACCTCGTCTTCACCGGCCTGGACCACGGTCCCGTGGCCGGCACCGAGGTCTGGGCGGACGGCATGGGCTCCGCACCGGGTGGCATCGCCAACCTGGCGGTCGCGGCGTCCCGGCTCGGGCTGAGCACCGGGCTGGCCGCCGCGTTCGGGGACGACGCCTACGCCGACTGGCTGTGGTCCGTGCTGGGCCAGCAGGAGGGCGTGGACCTCACCGCCTCCCGGCGGTACCGGCACTGGCACACCTCCGTGACGGTCTCCCTCGCCCTGGACGGCGACCGCGCCATGGTCAGTCACGGGCACGCCGACCCGGAGCCGGTCGGCACCCTGGTCGACGCCGCGCGCCCGGCCCGCGCCGTCGTCGCCGAGCTCACCGGGCCGGGTACCGACCCGTGGTGGCGCCGCGTGAGCGAGACCGGGTCCCTCGTCTTCGCCGACGCCGGCTGGGATCCCGCGGAGCGCTGGGACCCCGCGCGGCTGACCCTGCTCGACGGGTGCCACGCCTTCACGCCGAACGCCGCCGAGGCGATGGCCTACACCCGCACGGACACCGCCTCCGACGCCGCCCGCGTGCTGGCGGGCCACGTCCCGCTCGCCGTGGTCACCATGGGCGGCGAGGGCGCCCTCGCGGTCGACTCGGGCTCCGGCGAGGAGGTCCGGGTGGACCCTCTGCACGTCCAGGCGCTGGACGCCACCGGCGCCGGCGACGTCTTCGCGGCCGCCCTGGTCACCGGCACGCTGAACAACTGGGACCTGCAGCGGCGCCTACGGTTCGCGGTGCTGTGCTCGGCCCTGGCCGTGCGCCACTTCGGCGGCTCCCTCGCGGCGCCGGGCTGGGGCGACATCGCGGACTGGTGGAACGCCACGGTCGCGGCGGCCCAGACGGGCGAACGGTCGGCCCGCGAGACGGCGGACCGGTACGAGTTCCTCGACGACGCGATCCCCGGCCACCCGCTCGCCCGGGTGCGCCGGGCGGACGCCACGATCGCCCGGTTCTCCGACGTCGACCCCGGAGGGGCGGGCCCAGCGCCCACCGTGCGGACCTAGGCGTGGCCGGTGAGACGGTGCTGCCGACGTCTCAGCCCGGCTCGACCCGTCGGTACTCCTGCTCCTCGCCGCGGTCCCGGACGACGACGCCCATCCGCATGAGCTCCTCACGGGCCTCCTCCGCGGCGCCCGGCCGCTTGTCCGCCAGGGCCCGCGCCCGTCCGCGCAGCAGCTCGTGCGCACGGGGCTCGAGGTCCCGGCTGCGGTCCACCCACGTGGTGAACCGGGCGTCGTGCGGGTCGGTCGTACCCATCCACGGGTAGCCGAACTGTCCGAAAGCCCTCTCGAGCCGGCCGGCGAGGCCGCTGTCCGAACGTGTGCGGGACAGCTCGTGCGACTGGTGATCGAGCAGGACGAGCTCGTCCTTGTCCAGGAAGATCCCGGCGATCTCCGCGCGCGCATAGGTCGCGCGGCGCTTGCCGCTCGTCAGCACCACGTCCTGGGCATCGACCGTCACCTGGCCGACCTCCTCGCCCCAGATGCCGAACACGATCCAGCCACCCACGAGCCCGACCACCGTCAGCAGCGGCATCGCCCAGACGAGCGGGAGCTGGTCGATCAGCCGCAGCGGGGCGGGGGCGCCGTCCACGGTGCGCAGGAGCCAACCGACCACCGGACCGACGGCGAGCGAGCAGGCGAGCCCGAGCGCCGCGCCGACCGCGGCGAAGACCGGGGCCAGCCGCTTGTCCAGCGTCACCGTGATGCTGCTCTCGGGCACGGCCTCCGACCCTTCTGCGACGGGCGATTCTACGTCAGCGTATCCTAAGACCGAGCGCTCAATCTATTAATGCTCGAGCTCGTCGAACGGGCGGCGCGAGGTGCGCGAGGCAGGAGGATCATGGCCCGGACGCTCGACCCCGCACGGCACGCCGCCCGGCGCCGGCACATCCAGGACAGCGCCGCCGCGCTCTTCGCCGAGCACGGCTACGACCGGACGACCACGGCGCAGATCTGCCGCGCGGCGGGCATCAGCCCGGGCAACCTCTACCACTACTTCGCCAGCAAGAAGCAGGTCTTCGTCGCGGTGCTGACCGACGACGACGCCGAGACGGCCGACCTCCTCGAGCATCTGCTCCGCAGCGACCGGCCGCTCGAGGCGCTGACGGAGTTCGTCGACCATCTCGCCGCACCCGCCGCGGCGCACCCCGCCGTTCCGAAGCTGGTGCTCGAGGCCCTGCTCCAGGCGCACCGGGACCCCGAGATCGCCGTCGTCCTCGAGGAGGCCGACGCCGCCGAACGTGACGGCATGGCCGCGTTGGTACGGCGGGCGGTCGACGCCGGCGAGGCCCGCGCCGACCTCGACCCGGCCGATACGGCGGCATGGCTGTCGACGTTGGTCGGGGCCGTCTACCTCGACGGAGCCCTCCAGGAGGACGGCGACACCAGCGTTCGCCTCGGTCAGCTGCGGCACACGGTGCGGGCGTACCTCACCGCGTGAGCCCTCACGCCGGTGCGTCCGCGCCCGCCGGCGGGCGCCCCGACGTGGCACCGGCCACACCGGTCCGCGACGGCGGATTGCCGACGCCAGGCGTGCGGCGTGTCTGGAACAATCGGCGACCATGGACGACACCCAGCTGATCGAGACCCGGACACCGAACGCCGAGACCCTCTCCTCGCCGTCGGTACCGGACAAGGTCAGCCTGGACGGCCTAGAGGACCGTTGGCAGGAGCGGTGGACGCAGGAGCGCACCTACGCGTTCGACCGCTCGGCATCCCGCGAGCAGGTCTACTCGATCGACACCCCGCCCCCCACGGTCTCCGGGTCGCTGCACGTCGGGCACGTCTTCTCCTACACCCACACCGACGTCGTCGCCCGATTCCAGCGCATGCGGGGGAAGCACGTCTTCTACCCGATGGGCTGGGACGACAACGGCCTGCCCACCGAGCGGCGCGTCCAGAACTACTTCGGTGTCCGCTGCGACCCGTCGCTGCCCTACGACCCCGACTTCACCCCGCCGCACGACGGCACCGAGGGAAAGTCCGTCAAGCCGGCCGACCAGGTCCCGGTCAGCCGGCGCAACTTCATCGAGCTGTGCGAGCGGCTGACCCGCGAGGACGAGCAGCAGTTCGAGGCGCTGTGGCGCCACCTGGGCCTGTCGGTGGACTGGACGCACCACTACCAGACGATCGGGCGGGACGCCCAGGCCGTTGCGCAGACGGCGTTCCTGCGGAACCTGGCCCGCGGCGAGGCCTACCAGGCCGCCGCGCCGGGCCTGTGGGACGTCACCTTCCAGACCGCCGTCGCGCAGGCCGAGCTCGAGGCGCGGGACTACCCGGGCCACTTCCACGAGGTCACGTTCCACAAGCCCGACGGCGGCACCGTGACGATCGAGACGACGCGCCCGGAGCTGCTGCCCGCCTGCGTCGCCCTCATCGCCCACCCCGACGACGAGCGGTACCAGCCGCTCTTCGGCACGACCGTCACCTCGCCGCTCTTCGGCGTCGAGCTCCCGGTCCTCGCGCACCCGGCCGCCGAGATGGACAAGGGCGCCGGCATCGCGATGTGCTGCACGTTCGGTGACCTCACGGACGTGGTGTGGTGGCGCGAGCTGGACCTGCCGACCCGTCCCGTCGTCGGCAAGGACGGCCGGCTGCTGCGCGAGGTCCCGGACTGGATCACCACGGACACCGGACGGCTCACGTACGCCGAGATGGCCGGCAAGACGACGTTCTCGGCGCGCGCCGCCGTCGTCGAGAGGCTCACCGAGTCCGGGGACCTGCTCGGCGAGCCGAAGCCCACCCAGCGCAAGGCGAACTTCTACGAGAAGGGCGACAAGCCGCTGGAGATCGTCACCTCGCGACAGTGGTACATCCGCAACGGCGGCCGCCCGCATGTCGAGGCCAACGGCAACGAGCTGCGGGAGAACCTCATCGCCCGCGGCCAGGAGCTCGACTTCCACCCGGACTTCATGCGGGTCCGCTACGAGAACTGGGTGAACGGCCTGAACAGCGACTGGCTGATCTCCCGGCAGCGGTTCTTCGGCGTCCCGATCCCGGTCTGGTACCGCATCCCGGAGGGCGGCGAGGAGCCCGACTACGGCGACGTCATCGTCCCGGACGAGGCCGCGCTGCCGGTCGACCCCAGCATCGACGTCCCCGCCGGCTACACCGAGGACCAGCGCGGCCGGCCCGGCGGCTTCGTGGGCGAGGCCGACATCATGGACACCTGGGCCACCTCGTCGCTCTCGCCGCAGATCGCCGGCGGCTGGCTGCGGGACCAGGACCTCTTCGAGCGCGTCTACCCGATGGACCTGCGTCCGCAGGCCCAGGACATCATCCGCACCTGGCTGTTCTCCACCGTGCTTCGCGCGCACCTCGAGTTCGGCGCCCTGCCCTGGAAGCACGCCGCGATCTCGGGCTGGATCCTCGACCCGGACCGCAAGAAGATGTCGAAGTCGAAGGGCAACGTCGTCACCCCGATGGCGCTGCTGGAGGAGCACGGCTCCGACGCTGTCCGGTACTGGGCAGCCTCGGCGCGCCTGGGGACTGACGCGGCCTTCGAGGTCGGCCAGATGAAGATCGGGCGCCGGCTCGCCATCAAGGTCCTCAACGCCTCGAAGTTCGCCCTCACCATGGGCGGCGACGCCGACCTGGTCCTCGACCCGGAGCTGGTCACCGCGCCCATCGACCGGGCGATGCTGGCCGGGCTCGCGGACGTCGTCGAGACCGCCACGGCGGCCCTCGAGCGGTACGACCACACCCGCGCCCTGGAGACCACCGAGACGTACTTCTGGACGTTCTGCGACGACTACCTCGAGCTCGTCAAGGACCGCGCCTACAACCGCGACGGGACGGTCCCCGAGGCCGACGCCGCCTCGGCGCGTGCCGCGCTGGCCATCGCCGTCGACACGTTCCTACGGCTCTTCGCCCCGTACCTGCCGTTCGCCACCGAGGAGGTCTGGAGCTGGTACCGCACCGGCTCGGTCCACCGCGCGGCGTGGCCGACGGCGGAGCCGCTGCGTCCGGCCGGCGGCGATCGCGACGGCGACGTCGAGCTGATCCACGCGACCGGTGCGGCGCTGGCCGCGCTCCGCAAGGTCAAGTCGGAGTCCAAGGTCTCCCAGCGGACCACGTTCGCGCGGGTCCGGCTCTCGCTGCCGTCCTCGTCCGTCGCGCAGGTGCAGCAGGCGTTGGGCGACCTGCGGGCCGCGGGCCGCATCCGCGGCGATCTGGAGATCGTGCCGGCCGGTGACGCGGAGCCCGCCGCGGTGGTGGACAGCGAGCTGGACGAGCCGCAGCCCCGGCGGTAGGGCCCGACCGGGCTGTACCTGGCGTCCGGCCCGGCAAGGGCACCACGGTGTCCCGAATGCACCACCGGATCCGGTGGTGCATTCGGGACACGGTGGTGTCTTGAGCCGCGGATGGGGCGCACCCGCCGGTCGGGCACGTGGTGTTGACTGTGTGACACATCACCCGCGTCCACAGATGGAGACCCCATGCCGACCGTCACGGCTCTGACCCGCACGACCCTTCTCGACGGCACCGGGGCCGACCCGGTCCCGGACGCGACGGTCCTCATCGAGGACGGCCGGATCGCCGCGGCCGGTCCGAGCGCCTCCGTCGAGGTGCCGGCCGACGCCGAGGTGCGGGACCTGAGCGGAACGTGGGTCATCCCGGGGCTGATGGACGCGAACATCCACCTGGTCTCGGCACGCACACCGGACACGCTGCTGGAGTTCGAGGGTCGCTACGACGAGCTCGCCCTCGAGGCCGCCGAGATCGCCCTGAAGTACGGCCTGACCACGGTCTTCGACACCTGGGGCCCGGCCGCACCGCTGCTCGCGGCCCGCGAGAAGATCGACTCCGGCGAGCGTGTGGGCGCCCGCTTCTTCTGCGCCGGCAACATCCTGGGCCTCGAGGGGCCGATGTCCGAGGACTTCTTCAAGACCGGGCTGACGTTCGAGCCGGAGACGAAGGACCGGATCAACGCGATCTGGGAGGTCGGCTGCGGCACGGACCTCATCTCGATGACCGTCGACCAGATCGGCGAGGCCGTCGGGCGCTACATCGACTCCACCGGCGT
Organism: Georgenia alba; assembly: GCF_042665525.1. NCBI lineage: Bacteria > Bacillati > Actinomycetota > Actinomycetes > Allobogoriellales > Allobogoriellaceae > Georgenia > Georgenia alba. The sequence goes on along the minus strand of NZ_JBHTCQ010000001.1, from coordinate 1,907,462 downwards.
CGACTTCATCAAGTACGCCGCCTCCGACCACCGTGCAGAAGGGTTCCTGCTCTTCTCCGAGGCCGCCCAGCGCAGGATCGTCGAGGTGTGCCACGACAAGGGCCTCCTGGTCCAGGCGCACACCACCACCGTGGAGTCACTGCGGATGGAGGTGCAGGCGGGGGCGGACCTGCTCCAGCACCCGGACATCACCGGGCCCACGCCGATCCCCGAGGCGCTGCTCGAGGCGATCGTCGACCGGCAGCTGCCCTGCATGTCCCTGATGGTGACGGAGCGGTACCTCGAGTGGCTCGACGAGCACAAGCCGCAGCAGGCCGCGGTCCGCCGGGTCGCGGACCGGAACAACCGGGCCTTCGTCGAGCGCGGCGCCCGCGTCCTGAACACCACGGACGCCTTCGCCTACGGCCAGCGGGTCAAGAACCACGCAGGGTTCCGGCCCGGGCTCCTCACCGACGACGTCCCGGACATGCCCACCCAGATCGGCCGCGGGCACTTCCTGTGGATCCAGGCGGCGTGGGAGCGCGGCATGGACCCCATGGAGATCCTCCGCTCCTCCTCGGCCCACATCGCCGAGGCCTACGGGAAGGCCGACCGGTACGGGACCGTCACGCCCGGCAAGGCCGCAGACCTCGTGGTCCTCGGTGCGGACCCGCTGGCCGCGCCGGAGAGCTACCGCTCGATCGTCGCCGTGCTCAAGGACGGTGTCACGATCGACCGGGACGCCCTGGCGCAGAACCTGCTGCTGGCCGACGACCCGGGCGCCTGACGGCCCGGACGCCTGACGGTCCCGCGCCGCGCCCGGGCGCACGGACGCTCACGGGTGGGCCAGGAGGCCACGCCCGTGTGCCGCGATCCGTCATGATGTGAACGATGTCGCCGTCCCAGCCCGCGCCGAAGGCGCCGCCGCACAAGCCCATGCCGGTCTACGACCACCCGCCGGCGAAGGTGCACGCGGACACGGTTCGCCCGCGCTACCTCTCGACGATGCTCGACGTCGGCTTCTTCGTCTTCGGCTCGCTCGCCTCGGTGTGGCTCACGTGGCTGCTGGCGGCGGACGGGTTCAGCCTGAGCCGTCTGTGGTACTGGATCCCGTTCTGGGTCGTGCTCACCTACATCGCTCTCCCCCGCGTCCACCGGATCCTCACCTGGATCTACGTGCCGGACTACTTCATCGGCCGGGCGCGCACGTCCGACGGCCTGCTCGGCGACCCGGTGAACCTCGGGTTCCGGGGCACCGAGGAGGACATCCACCAGGTCATGCGGGACTCGGGCTGGTCGCTGGCAGAGGAGATCACACCGCGGAGCGCCTGGCGCATGGTCGTGTCCTCCCTGCTGAGGCGGTCCTACCCGACCGCACCGGTGAGCCCGCTGCACCTGTTCGGGCGCCGCCACGACTTCGCCTACCAGCAGGAGGTGGACGGCAACCCCCACCAGCGGCACCACGTGCGCTTCTGGCGTACGCCGGAGGGATGGTTGCTCCCGGGCGGTCACCAGGCCGACTGGCTGGCCGCCGGCACCTACGACCGGTCGGTCGGCCTGTCGCTCTTCACTCTGCAGGTGACCCACCGCATCGACGCGGACATCGACATCGAGCGCAACTACATCGTCTCCACGATCGAGCACCACCACCCCGAGGTGCCGGTCGAGGTCATCGAGAAGTTCTCCACCGGCTATCACCACCGCAACGGCGGCGGGGACCAGATCAAGACCGACGGTGACCTGCCCATCGTCGACGTCTCGGCCGCCGTGCAGAACGATCCGCAGCCCCATCTGAGCGACGGGCCGCCACGTCGACCCAGCTCGCTGATCCTCGGCTGCGCCCTCATCCTGCTGATGAGCATCGGGCCGGCGGTCGTGGGCATCGTGGCCAGCCTGGACGCCGAGCCGGTGGTCGAGGCCGAGCAGGGCCCCGCGCTCGTGACCGCCATGTCCCGGCCTGCGGTCCTCATCGCGCTCATCGTGGTCACGGTCCTGACGCTGACGGCGCTGGCGCTGGCGACGGCGCTCGGGGTGGTGTGGACACGGACGGTGATGCTGTTCGTGCTCACGGCCCTCATCCTCGTCATGGGCGTGAGCGGCATCCGGGAGGAACCGGCGCTGCTCGGGCTGTGGTCGCTCGCGATCCTCGCTCTGCTGGCGCTGTCCTCGACCTCGGTGCGCACCTACGTCGAGGCGAAGCGCGCGCTTCGGCGCGAGGCACGGGGCCAGACCCCGTCGGGCAGCTAGCGCGAGGCGGCCGTCCCCGGGCGCCGCGCCGCGATGTCCTCGTGGTGCCGGATGACCTCCTCGACGATGAACCCGAGGAACTTCTCGGCGAACACCGGGTCCAGGCCGGCCTCCTGCGCGAGGGTCCGCAGCCTCGCCACCTGTCGCTGCTCGCGCTCCGGGTCCGACGGCGGAAGCCCGAGGTCGGCCTTGAGGTGGCCGACCTGCTGGGTGCATCGGAACCGCTCGGCGAGCATGTGCACAAGCGCGGCGTCGATGTTGTCGATGGTCTGCCGTGCGGCGCGGAGCTGGTCGGGCACGTCGACCGGCTCGTCGCTGCGGTGGGCGCCGGGACTGCTCATGGTCCCCGATCCTACGGGCGCCTCGGGCGCCGAAGCGCTCGAGGACCACTTCGAGAGCTCGGCCGGCGGCGCGACCCGGGCGGGCACAGGCTGCGGAAGCTGCCACGAGACGATCCGGGAGCGGCTGGCCGCGTGGGCGGCCTCGATCGACACGACCGAGGCGCTCCGTCCTGACGGTGTGGCGTGACCGGTTAGCGTGACGTCATGCGCATCCTCCTCATCGGCGGCACCGGCAACATCAGCTCCTACGTCACGGCACTCGCCGTCGAACGTGGCCATGAGGTGACGGTGCTCAATCGGGGCCGTAGCACCCTGCCCGACGGCGTCCGTGGGCTCGTCGGCGACGCCGGGGACGCGGCATCGATCGAGGCCGCGATCGGCGACGAGACGTTCGACGCCGTCGCCAACTTCCGCAGCTTCTCCCCGAGGCAGGCGGCCGACGACGTCCGGATCTTCGCCGGGCGCACCGCCCAGTACCTCTACGTCTCCAGCGCGTCCGCGTACCAGAAGCCGATCGCGCAGCTCCCGATCGTCGAGTCGACCCCGCTGCGCAACCCGTTCTGGCAGTACTCGCGCGACAAGATCGCCAGTGAGGACCTGCTCGTCGCCGCGTACCGCGACTCGGGCTTCCCGGTCACGATCGTGCGGCCGAGCCACACCTACGGACCGTCGCTGATCCCGCTCGAGGGAGGTTGGACGACGCTCCAGCGCATTCTCGAAGGGCGGCCGATCGTCGTCCACGGCGACGGGACCAGCTGGTGGACGCTCACCCACTCGCGGGACTTCGCCGCGGCGTTCGTCGGGCTGCTCGGCAACCCGCACGCCCTCGGGCAGGCGGTGCACATCACCAGCGACGAGTCGCTCACCTGGGACCAGATCGCCCGGCTCCTCGGATCGGCGCTCGGCCGCGAGCCCGAGATCGTGCACGTGGCGTCGGACGTGATCGCCCGCGAGATCCCGCAGCTGGGCGACGGGCTCGTCGGGGACAAGGCGCACTCCGTGCTCTTCGACAACACCCGGATCAAGCAGCTCGTGCCTGGTTGGGTGGCGACCACACCGTTCGTCGACGGGGCCCGCGAGGTCGCCGCCTGGTACCTCGCGGAGCCGGCGCGCCGACGGGTGGACGGCGACCTCGACGAGGCGTTCGACCGGCTCATCGAGCGGTTCAGCTGAGACCCACCGCGTCGGCTCAGGGCCTCTGCCGGCGGGTGTCCGAGCTGAGCGCGAAGACCTGCTCGTCCGGCGTCGCCGGGTCGGACCAGCGCAGCAGCGCACCGACGCCGTCGACCATCCGGGCCGCGGCGTCGTCGACGACCGTGATGCCGGCGCCCTGGGCGAGCGCGGCCCGGCCGAGCGCCAGGTCGAGGCGTTCCTCGTGCGGCGCGCTCGCCCCCATCTCGACCACGTCGGCGTGGGAGCCCAGCTGCAGCGGGTGGTCGCCGGCCCACACACGCTCCCGGGCCAGGGAGGACGGCGGGCCGGTCACCGACTCGGTGACCACCAGCTCCTCCACCTGGCCGCGGCGCAGCACGTCCAGGACCCCGTCGCGTCCGGTCACCGCGTCGCCGTCCTGGCCGTGCCGCTCGCGGAAGGTGTCCAGGACCTGCTCGCGTCGCCGGAGACGGTACTGGGCGAGCGTCTCGGCGAGGTGCGTCGCGAACGCCGACTGCTTCGCGCCCGAGGAACGCGAGCCACCTTCGAGCGTCACCAGGATCTCCCGGCTCGCATGCCCCAGCTCGTCCGCGACGAGCGCCCGGGCGCGCACGTCCCCGGCGAGGACGAGCAGCTCCGGGCGGTGCTCGGCCACCAGCCGGTCGAGCTCGGCGGCGACCGCCTCGGCGTTGCGCTCCCAGGAGTCCTCGGCCCGGGCCTCGTAGCGGCGCTGGGACAGGCCCCCGGCGTGGGCCTTGCTCAGCTCGTCGTGCCCACCCTCGATGCTCGCTCCGCCGTCGGAGACGGCCGCCGTCGGGGAGATGTGGAAGGTCACGTCGGTCCCGGACCGGTCCACGGCGGCCAGCAGGTAGCGCACGTGCTCGTCGGCAGCGCGAGCCAGCACCAGGGCGTTGAGGCCGACGATCGCCTCGTCGCCGGGCGGCGGGTCACGCAGCACGCAGTCGAGCAGCACCGCCCCGCCGCCCGCGACGATCACCCGTCCGTGCTTGCCGGCGGCGTTGCTGATCGTGCGGACCTGCTCGTCGACGGCCTCGAGCGTCTCCGCGTCGATCCGGCCCTCCAGGCCGCGGCGGACGTCCTTCCACCGCGTCAGCACCGCCTGGACCCCGGACTCGGACTCGCGCGTCGCGTCCAGCACGACGGTGGTCACGGGGACGTCGGTGGGCAGATCCGCTGTGATCCGGTCCAGTCGCATCGGTCACCTCGCGTGGGGTTGCGGTCGGACTGCGTCGTCCGTCCACTGTGCACCGCACGAGGGCGCCGCGCCAGGCAGGGCACGGACAGGCTCCGAGGAGGTGTGGGACGCGAGGGGTCAGGCGGACTTCTCGCGAGGGGTGCGCCGCTTGGCCTTCGACCGCGGCACCAGGGTCGGGTTGACGTTCTCGAGCACGACCTCGCGGTTGACCACCACGCGGGCGACGTCGTCCCGGGAGGGCACCTCGAACATCACGTCGCGGAGCACCTCCTCCATGATCGCCCGCAGGCCGCGGGCACCCGTGCCGCGCAGCAGGGCCTGGTCGGCGATCGCCTCGAGCGCGTCGTCCGTGAACTCCAGCTCGACGCCGTCGATCTCGAACATGCGCTCGTACTGCTTGACGAAGGCGTTCTTGGGCTCGGTGAGGATCCGGACCAGCGCCTCCTGGTCGAGCTTGGGCACCGTCGCGACCACCGGCAGCCGGCCGACGAACTCCGGGATGAGGCCGAACTTGTGCAGGTCCTCGGGCCGGACCTCGGAGAACAGGTCCACCTCGTCGTCGGCGGAGCGCAGCGGCGCGCCGAAACCGATGCCGCGGCGGCCGACGCGCGCGGAGATGATCTCCTCGAGCCCGGCGAACGCCCCGGCGACGATGAACAGCACGTTCGTGGTGTCGATCTGCAGGAACTCCTGGTGCGGGTGCTTCCGCCCGCCCTGCGGCGGCACCGACGCCTGCGTGCCCTCGATGATCTTCAGCAGCGCCTGCTGCACACCCTCGCCGGAGACGTCCCGGGTGATCGACGGGTTCTCGCTCTTGCGGGCGATCTTGTCGATCTCGTCGATGTAGATGATGCCCTTCTCGGCCTTCTTGACGTCGAAGTCGGCGGCCTGGATGAGCTTGAGGAGGATGTTCTCGACATCCTCGCCCACGTAGCCGGCCTCGGTCAGCGCGGTCGCGTCCGCGATGGCGAAGGGCACGTTGAGCATCTTCGCCAGCGTCTGGGCGAGATAGGTCTTGCCGGTGCCGGTGGGGCCGATCAGCAGGATGTTCGACTTCGCGATCTCGACGGTCGACTCGTCACGCTCGCCCGACTCGGCGGCCTGGACCCGCTTGTAGTGGTTGTAGACCGCGACGGCCAGCGCACGCTTGGCCCGCTCCTGGCCGACGATGTAGTCCTCGAGGAACTCGAAGATCTCGCGTGGCTTGGGCAGGTCGACCAGACCGAGCTCGCTGGCCTCGGCCAGCTCCTCGTCGATGATCTCGTTGCACAGGTCGATGCACTCGTCGCAGATGTACACGCCGGGACCGGCGATGAGCTTCTTGACCTGCTTCTGGCTCTTGCCGCAGAACGAGCACTTGAGCAGGTCTGCTCCCTCACCACGTGCCACGCTCCACCACCGTCTCGTTCGCTAGGCGAGCCGCCGGACGTTCCGACGGCCAGTTCCCATTCCACACCACGAGGCGTGGTCCTGTCCTGCTTCTTGTTGACGGCGAGTCAGGCCTGGGTGAGGACCGGGGCCTTCCGCGACTCCAGAACCTGGTCCACAAGCCCGTACTCCTGCGCCTGCTCGGCGGTCAGCATCTTGTCACGCTCGATGTCCTCACGGACCTGCTCCACCGGCGTGTCGGAGTGCTTGGAGATGGTCTCCTCGAGCCAGGAGCGCATCCGCAGCATCTCGTCGGCGTAGATCTCGATGTCCGAGGCCTGCGCGTAGCCGCCACCCTCGATGGACGGCTGGTGGATCATGACGCGGGCGTTCGGCAGCGCGAGCCGCTTGCCCGGCGAGCCGGCCGCGAGCAGCACGGCCGCGGCGGACGCGGCCTGGCCGAGGCACACGGTCTGGATCTGCGGCTTGATGTACTGCATCGTGTCGTAGATCGCCGTCATGGCCGTGAAGGAGCCGCCGGGCGAGTTGATGTACATGGTGATCAGGCCGTCGGGGTCCTGGCTCTCCAGCACGAGGAGCTGGGCCATGATGTCGTCGGCCGAGGCGTCGTCCACCTGCACGCCGAGGAAGATGATGCGGTCCTCGAAGAGCTTGGTGTAGGGGTCCTGACGCTTGTAGCCGTAGGCCGTGCGCTCCTCGAACTGCGGCAGCACGTAGCGGGACGACGGCGAGGCGGGCGCCACGCCGCCCGGCAGCTGACCGGCCTGGGCGAGGAAGTTGGTGCTCATCGGTGCTCTCCTGGAATGGTCTCGGGCCGGCTGGGTCACTTGGTGTCGTTGTCGTCGCTCGTGGTCCCGGCGCCGCCGGGCACCGAGGCGGCGTGCTCGACCACGTGGTCGACGAAGCCGTACTCGAGCGCCTCGGGGGCGGTGAACCACCGGTCGCGGTCCGCGTCCCGGTTGATCTGCTCGACGGTCTTGCCGGTCTGCTCGGCCGTGAGCTCGGCGAGCACGCGCTTCATGTGCAGGATGAGCTCGGCGTTGATGCGGATGTCCGTCGCCGTGCCGCCGATCCCGCCGGAGGGCTGGTGCATCATGACCCGCGCGTGCGGCGTCGCGTAGCGCTTGCCCTTGGCCCCGGACGAGAGCAGGAACTGGCCCATCGAGGCCGCCATGCCCATCGCGACCGTCGCGACGTCGGGCTGGACGAACTGCATGGTGTCGTAGATCGCCATGCCCGCGGTGATGGAGCCGCCCGGGGAGTTGATGTACAGGAAGATGTCCTTGTCCGGGTCCTCCGCGGCCAGCAGCATCATCTGGGCGCAGATGGCGTTGGAGTTCTCGTCCCGCACCTCGGAGCCGAGCCAGATGATCCGCTCGCGCAGCAGCCGGTTGTAGATGCTCTCGTTCAGGTTCATGCCGGCGGTCTCGGTCCTCGCCTGCGGCATTTCGCTCACTGGTGCTCCTTACGTGGCCGGGCCCCGCGTCCTCGGCCGTCACGGCTGATGATGGTGCGTCCTGCCGACACTAACGCCGCGCGCGGCACGACCTTCCCCCGACCCTGCCCTTTTCGCTCACGGCGCACTGCCCCGGGCGGAGCGCGGCGCGGGACCGGCCCGAGTGACGCGCGTGGTCGGCCACCGCGCCCCTGCCCTCTCCCCGGCACGACCGATGCGGCACCGGTACCGACAGAGGTACCAGCAGAGCGGATCCGGGCCGTGGCGGGAGCCCGGACGCACGAGGGCCCGGAACCGTGACAGTTCCGGGCCCTCGGGTGTGCGGCGCCTACTTCTTCTCGGCGTCCGTCTCGTCCTCGTCGCTCTCGTCGGCCTCGTCGGCGCTGTCGGCAGACTCCGGCGAGTCAGGGCTGTCCGGGCTGTCCGGGCTGTCCGGGCTCTCCGGGCTGTCCGCCGACTCGCCCGAGTCGGCAGACCCGGCCTCGGCGGCCTCGGCACCGGCGCCCTCGGCCGCCTCCTGGTCCGCCTCGTCCGAGCCGATGTACTCGGTGAGGTCGAGCTCGTTGCCCGCGGCGTCGGTCACCGTCACCTGGCGCAGCGCGACGGCGAGCGCCTTGTTCCGGGCGATCTCCCCCATGAACGCCTGGATCTGCCCGGTCTGGGACGCCGCCTGGATGAACTGGTTGGGCTCCATGCCGTACTGCTGGGCCGACTGCACGAGGTACTCGAGCAGCTCGTTCTGGGTGACCTGGACCTCGAGCTTCTCGGAGAGCGTGTCGAGGAGGATCTGGTCGCGGACGAGGCCGGTGATCTCCTCGCGGATCTCCTCGCCGTGCGCGTCGTCCGCCTCCTTGCCCTCGGCCTCGAGGTGCCGCGCGATCTCCGCGTCGACGACGCCCGACGGAACCGAGATGTCCAGGTCCGTGCGGAACTTCTCCAGGAGCGCGTCGCGGGCCGCGACGGCCTGGTCGGCGCCCTTGTCCTTGGCGGCCTGGGCGCGCAGGTCGTCCTTCAGCTCCTCGATGGTGTCGAACTCGGACGCCATCTGCGCGAAGTCGTCGTCCGCCTCGGGCAGCTCGCGCTCCTTGACCGCGGTCGGGGTGACGGTGACCTCGGCCTCCTCGCCGGCGCGCTCGCCGCCGGCCAGCGGGGCGGTGAAGGTCGTGGTCTCCCCCGCGGAGAGCCCGGTGAGCGCCTCGTCGAGGCCGTCGAGCATCGTGCCCGCACCGACCTGGTAGGAGATCCCCGAGACCGAGTCGACCTCGTCCTCGCCGATGGTGGCCTTGAGGTCGATGACGACGAAGTCCCCGTCCCGCGCCGCGCGCTCGACGCCGGCGAGGGTGCCGAAGCGCTCGCGCAGCTCGTCGAGCTTGGCGTCCACGTCGGCGTCGGTGACCTCCGCGCCGTCGACGCTGAGCGACAGACCGGACAGGTCCGGCAGCTCGATCTCCGGCCGGACATCCACCTCGGCGGTGAACACCAGCTGGCCGCCGGCCGTGCCGGTGAGGTTCGGCAGCTCGGTCACGTTGATCTCGGGCTGCCCCATCGGCCGCAGCGACTCCTCGGTCACGGCCCGGCTGTACAGCCCGGGGACGGCGTCGTTCACCGCGTGCTCGATGATGGCGGCGCGCCCGACACGCTGCTCGAGCACGCGCGGCGGCACCTTCCCCTTGCGGAAGCCCGGGACGTTCACCTGCTCACCGATGTGCTGGTAGGCGTGGTCGAGGTTGGGCTTCAGCTCGTCGTACCCCACCTCCACGGTCAGCTTGACCCGGGTCGGCTCGAGGTTCTCGACGGCGCTCTTCACTGTGGTGCTCTCCATAGGTCAGGGGGGCGCAGCCGTGAAGCGGCGCGCACAGACCGATCAATCGTAGGCCACGGCGGCGCCCACGGGCACGCCGGTCCTGGCCGGAAGGGCCGCGATCTTCCTCACCCGCCGGTCGAGGACCGCTCGGCGATCCGGAACGCGGCCTCGACGCGGCGCGGAGCCCGCGCCCGGCCGGTGACCCTCGCCTCGAGCAGCTCGACCGCGCCCTGGGCGATCTCGTCCCGGTCGAAGTGGACGGAGGTGAGGGTCGGCCGGGAGTACTGCGCCTCCTCGATGTCGTCGAACCCGATCACGACGACGTCCTCCGGGACGCGGATGCCGCGCACCTGCAGCTCGTGCATGGCACCGATCGCCAGGGTGTCGTTGAGGCCGAACACGGCGTCGGGCAGCCCGTCGGGTGAGGAGTCCAGCAGCCTGCCGATGGCCTGTGCGCCGGCCGCCCGGCCCCACGGCCCGACCTCCCCGTACAGCGCACGGTCCAGCGGCAGGCCGGCATCCTGCAGGGCCTGCTCGTACCCCTGGACCCGCAGGGCGGCCGACCCGACCCGCTCCCCCGGGTGCACCCCGACCACGGCGATGCGGCGCCGGCCGAGGCCCAGCAGGTACGCGGTCGCGGCCCGCGCCGCCTCGACGTTCCGCATCGTCACGTGGTCGACCCGGTCGGAGAAGATCCGTTCGCCGAGCAGCACCAGCGGCGGGCTGTCCGGCAGCCGCTCCTCGTCCTCCGGGCCGAGCGCGAGCGGCGAGTAGATCAGCCCGTCGGTCATCGTGCGGCGGGACCCGTGCAGCGCGTCGAGCTCCCGCGCCCGGTCCGCGCCCGTCTGCTCGATGACGACGACGAGACCGCGCTCCTCGGCGGCGGCGATGACCGACTCGGCGAGCTCGGCGAAGTACGGCAGCGACAGCATCGGCAGGGCGAGCCCGATCATGCCGGTCCGGCCGCGGCGCAGGTTCCGCGCCGAGGCGTTGATCTGGTAGCCGAGCTCGTTGATCGCCGCCATGACCCGCTCGCGGGTCTCCCGGCGCACGTACGGGTAGTCGTTGACCACGTTGGAGACGGTCTTCACGGAGACGCCCGCGAGCCGGGCGACGTCCTGCATCGTGGTGGCCACGGGACCATGCTCCTCACCGGGGCCAGCGTTCGCCGGTGCGGGCCCCGTGCCCCCGGGCGGGGCCCGCGCTCAGGTCAGGATGCCAGGCGCACCACGGTCCAGGAGACGGGCGGCAGCTCGACGCTCAGGCCGCCGTCGGCCAGCGCGGCCGTCCCGTTGGGCCGCGGCAGCACGGACGTGGCGTCGTCGGCGCTGGCCTGCCAGGTGTGGTCCAGGTTCGAGAGCGTCAGCGCCTCCACGAGGCGTGCGGACCCGAGGGACCGCACGTCGACCTCCAGCCCGACCGGCTCGGTGGTCGAGCGGTTGACGACGAAGAGCGCCGCCTCGCCGGTCTCCGGCTCGCGCGTGGCGACGAGGTCGACGGCGGGGACGTCACCGAACCGGGCCGTGGAGACCGGGGGTGCGGTGACGGCGGGCTGCAGCACCTCGCCGGTCGCGTGGCGCGCGGTCAGCGAGAACGGGTGGAAGGTGGTCTGCCGCCAGGCGCGCCCGGCCGTGCCCGCGGAGCTCTCCGTCATGATCGGCGCGATGACGTTGACCAGCTGGGCGAGGCTCGCCGCGTGCACCCGGTCGGTGTGCCGCAGCAGGGAGATCAGGAGGTTGCCCACCACCACCGCGTCGGCCACGTTGTACCGGTCCTCCAGCAGCACCGGCGCCACCGGCCAGTCGTCACCGGTCGGCGGGCGGGACTCGGCGCGACGCTGGTACCAGACGTTCCACTCGTCGAAGGAGATGTGGACCCGCTTGGACTGCTTGCGGGCGGCCCGCACGTAGTCCGCCGTCGCGGCCACGGAGTCCACGAAGTAGTCCATGTCGACGGCGGAGGCCAGGAAGCTGGCCAGGTCGCCGTCGTCCTCGTAGTAGTAGGCGTGGGCGCTGATGTAGTCGACGTGCTCGTAGGCCTCCCGCAGCACGGTCGCCTCCCACTCGCCGAAGGTCGGCATGTGGGCGTTGGACGAGCCGCACGCGACGAGCTCCAGGTCGGGGTCGATCATGCGCATGGCCCGTGCGGTCTCGGCGGCGAGCCGCCCGTACTCGTGGGCGGTCTTGTGGCCGATCTGCCACGGCCCGTCCATCTCGTTGCCGAGGCACCACATCTTGATGCGGTACGGGTCCTCGGCGCCGTTCGCCCGGCGCATGTCCGCGAAGTGCGACCCGCCCGGCACGTTGCAGTACTCGAGCAGGTCGAGCGCCTCCTGGACCCCCCGGGTGCCGAGGTTGATGGCCATCATCGGCTCGACGCCCGCCTTCTTCGCCCACGCCATGAACTCGTCGACGCCGAAGGTGTTCGGGTCGGTCGAGTGCCAGGCGAGGTCGAGGCGGGCGGGACGCTGCCCCACCGGCCCGACACCGTCCTCCCACCGGTACCCGGAGACGAAGTTGCCACCGGGGTAGCGCACCGTGGAGGTGCCGAGCTCGCGGACGAGCTCGAGCACGTCGGTGCGGAACCCCGCCTCGTCCGCCGTCGGGTGCGTCGGTTCGTAGACACCCTGGTAGACGCACCGGCCCAGGTGCTCGACGAACGTGCCGAACGTGCGGGGCCGTACCGGGCCCACGACGAAGGCGCGGTCGAGGACGGCTGAGGCAGTGAGCATGGTTCTCCTTCGTGGGGTACCGGTGGGAGGTGGTGGTGCGCGGTCAGGTGCCGGTGATGCCGGAGGTGGCGATGCCCTTGATGATCTGCCGCTGGAAGAACAGGAAGGCGATGATCAGCGGCACGGCTGCCAGCACGGCCTGCGCCATGACGTGGGCGTACTGGATGCCGTAGAAGGTCAGCACCGTCTGGAGCCCGACCGGCAGGGTCATGATGTTCGCGTCGTTCGTCGCGATGAACGGCCAGAGGAAGTTGTTCCAGGCGCCGATGAACACGAAGATCGACACCGCCCCGAGGATCGGACGGGACAGCGGCAGGACGATCTGCAGGAAGATCCGCATCCGGCTCGCGCCGTCGATCATCGCCGCCTCCTCCAGCTCGTGCGGGATCGCGTCGAAGAACCGCTTGAGGATGAAGACCATCGGTGCCGCGACCACCTGCGGGAGGATGATCGCCCAGTAGGTGTCGACGAGGTTGAAGTCGAGCATCTGCTGGAACAGCGGGACAATGAGGATCTGCGCCGGGATGAGGATCGAGGCGACGATCACCGCGAGGGAGATCCGCCGGCCGGGGAAGTCCATCCGTGAGAGGGCGTAGCCGGCGAGCGCGCTGATGACGACCGTGATCGCGGTGATCGCGGCGGACGTGAGCAGGCTGTTGAACGCCCAGCGCGGCAGCAGGCCGGCCACGAGGACGTCCCGGTAGGCCTCGGCGGTGAACCCGGACTCCGGCACGATGGTGATCGGGTACGCGGCCGCCTCGGTCTCCGGCTTGAACGAGGTGATGACCGCCCAGATGATCGGCATCAGCCAGGTGATCGCGATGATCGTGAGGAGCACGTAAGCCGCGACCGTGACCGGCCGGAGCTTCCGCCTGTTCTGCGGCACGCGCCGGTCGGCGAGCAGGTCGGCCGACGCCCCGGACGTCATCGCGGTGGTGGGGGCTGCCGTGGTCATGAGCGGACTCCTCTACGGCTGTTGATCACCATGTAGACGATCGAGACGAGGATGATGAGGAAGAAGAACAGGTAGGAGATCGCGGAGGCGTAGCCGAGCCGGTAGCCCGTGAAGCCCACCTCGTAGACGTACTGCAGGATCGGGCGGGTGGCGCCGCCCGGACCGCCGCCGGCCATCTGGTAGATCTGGTCGAAGACCTTCAGCGACGCCAGGATCTGCAGGATGACCACCAGCACGGTGGTCGGTCCCAGCTGTGGGACGGTGATGGACCAGAACTGCCGGAACGTGCCGGCGCCGTCGAGCGCGGCCGCCTCGTACAGCTGGTCCGGGATCGCCTGCAGGGCGGACAGGTACAGCAGGAAGTTGAAGCCGATCGTCCACCACACCGTGGCGATGACGATGGCGAGCATGGCCGTGTTCGGGTCCTGCAGCCAGGCGATCGACCCGACGCCGAACCAACGGAGCACCTCGTTGACGAGGCCCAGCTCCGGGTTGTAGAGCCAGATCCAGATCTGCGAGATGACGGTGGAGGCCAGCAGGTACGGCATGAAGATGGACAGCCGCCACAGCCACTGTCCCCGGACCCCGCTGTTGACCAGGACCGCGAAGAGCAGCGGGAGGATCACCAGCGGGACCGTGCTGAGGATCGTGAACCAGATCGTGTTCCACAGCGAGCTCCAGACCTGCGGGTCCGCGAACGCCTCGCTGTAGTTCGCGAAGCCGATCGGGTCGGCGTTCGCTCCCGTCAGACTGCGACCGGTGAAGCTCATCCACAGCCCGTACACGGTGGGCCAGATGAGGAACAGGACGAACGCGATCGCGAACGGGGCCATGTAGAGCCAGCCGCGCACGGCGTCCGGTCGACGGCTCGGATTCTGCGGAGGCGCGGTGACGGTGCCGCCCTTGGCGACCGGCTCCCGCGGCTCGGTTGTCGTGGTCATCGCAATCCCTTCCGCCTCACAGCGGGCTCGGCTTGGCGAGCAGTTGGTTGATGCGGTTCGTGAAGCGCTCCAGGCCCTGCTCCGGCGGGATGGCGCCGGTCAGCACGCGGAGCATCTCCTCGCCGAAGAACTCGCTGAAGTCGGCACCCGACCCGGTGAAGTAGGCCGGCGGGTCGTAGACGGCGTAGTCGGCCGCCTCGGCGTAGTTCGCCTGCGGGTCGAGCGCGGCGTACTCCGGGCTCTCGAGCACGGGCAGGTAGACCGGAAGGTGGCCGGCGTCGGCCCACTGCACCGAGGCCTTGAGGATTGCGGCCACCATCTCGTGCACGGCCCGGCGTCTGCCGGGATCGGGATTCGACTGGTGCGGCAGCACGAAGGAGTGCGAGTCGCAGTAGGCGGCCGGCCTGCCGAAGATCGGCGGAACCATCTGCATCCCGAACGGCACCCCGGAGTCGCGGTAGCTGGCGATCTCCCAGACACCGCCCATGTACATTCCCGCCCGCTGGGTGCCGAACTCGGCGATGGCGGTACTGCCCAGGTTGCTGCTGGAGGCCACCTGGTCGTCGAGGAGGGAACGGATCCACTCCAGGGACCGGACGGCGGCGTCCGTGTCGATCTCCATCGGCCCGCCCTCGGGCAGGTTGATCGTGGCACCCATCTGGCTGTACCAGGTGTTGAACATCCGCCACTGGTTGACGTTGTCGTCCAGGAAGCCCCAGGCGAGGCCGTGCCCCCCGGTCACCTCGGCCATGCGGAGCGCGACGTCGCGGAAGCCCTCCTCGGTGTCGATGCCCTCCAGCAGGCCGTCGGACCCGAGAGCACCGGCCTGCTCGGCGATGTCGGTGTTGTAGAAGAGGACGAAGGGGTGCATGTCGAGGGAGATCGCCTTGACCTCGCCGTCGTAGACCCCCTTCTGCCAGACCGCCTCGGGGAACGTGTCCGGCCCCACGCCGAGCTCCTCGAGGAGGTCGAGGTCCCAGCTGTCCATGAGCCCGCCGGGTGCGTAGCCGGGCATCCGGGCCACGTGCATGACGGCGACGTCGGGAGCGCGGCCGCCGACGGACGCCATCGAGAGCTTGGTGTAGTACGGCGCACCCCACGCCAGGACCGTCTGGTTGACCGAGACGTCGGGGTTGTCGGCCATGTACTCGTCGAGCATCCCGGTCAGGATCGCGCCGTCCGGACCGGTGAGCAGGTGCCAGAAGTCGATGGTCGTGCCGGAGGCCGCGGTGGCCTGCCCCGAACAGCCGGCCAGACCGAGTGCGGCAGTCCCGCCGAGCGCACCGGCGCCGAGGAGGAAGTTGCGTCTCGAGACGCCTGGTGGCGCCCCGCGGGCACCGGGGGTGAGGCGAGATCCGTGTCCGCCTGACAGGTCCATGTCGACCCCTTCGTCGTCGTGACCGGAGCCGCTTCCAGCGGCCCTTGGCGCCGAAATGTACATCGATGTAAGCAAGCGGTCAACGAGAACGGACGCCGATCGTCACGCGCGGCTCGGGGCGGCCACGCACCAGGGCCGGCCGGTCGCCGAGGCGCGGTCAGTGATGCGCCGCGACGCGGCGGATCCAGCGCCGTTGCGCCGGCGTCTCGACGGCGCGCGGACGGTAGCGCGCACGCACCCATGCGACCGCCTCCCCCGGCGGCACGCCGCCCATCGTCGCGAGCACGGCGAGCGCCGTGCCGGTCCTGCCGGTTCCGCCGTCGCAGGCGATCTCGACGCGTTCGACGGCGGACCGCTCGTACGCCTCGCGGAGCGCCGCGAGGGCGTCCTCGCCGCAGGCCGGCAGGCCGAAGTCCCGCCATCGCACCCAGCGGTGCGGCCAGGGCTGCGGCCCGGGATCGCGGCCGAGGAGGTAGACCGCGTACTCGGGAGGTTCCGCCTCGCCGCGCGGCTGCCGACGGCCGGTACCCCGGACGCGCCGTCCGTCCGGCAGCTCGACGACGCCGGGCACCGCGTCCCACGTGCTCACCGCACCACGGTAGAACCGCGGCAGACCCCGCGTAGCCGGACGGACCGCTCGGGATCGTTGCGGCACGTGTGACTCACGAGCCGGGTCCCGGGGCCGGCCGGGTCGGGACGTCCGAGGACGCGGGTCGCCGTCGCGTGCACGGTTGCGCGGCGGTGGCCCGTGACCGCGCGCACCGAGCCGTGAGCCGGTCGGTCACGGGATGAGCTGGTCGGGATGGCGGGACTTGAACCCGCGGCCTTCCGCTCCCAAAGCGGACGCGCTACCAAGCTGCGCCACATCCCGTCGGCGCCGGACCCGCCGACGCAGTGGTCGATTCTACGGGCGAGCGGACCGGCGGCGGGCCAGGCCCTGCACGGCGGGACGCCCCGTCCTCGGCGGGACGGGGCGTCCGTGTCGAGCGGGTGACGGGAATCGAACCCGCACCATCTGCTTGGAAGGCAGAGGCTCTACCATTGAGCTACACCCGCAGCGGCAGTGCCGAGTCGATCCTATCGGTCGAGGAACACCGGCCCTGCGACGCCGGAGCCCCTCACCCGACGGCGAGGGGCTCCTGACGAGAGGACGTCGCTCAGTCGGCGACGATCAGACCCTTCTTGTAAGCCTTGGCGAGCCGCCGCGGCACCTTCACCTCGCGGCCCTGGGCGCGGACGGTGACGAGCTCGGTGAGCTCGGCCTTCCACTGGGACCGGCGAGAGCGGGTGTTGCTGCGGGACATCTTGCGCTTGGGAACTGCCATGCCCTGCCGCTCCTTCCGTAACGTCGTGGGAATCTGTGCCGACGTACACCTTCCCATGCGGGAGGCCCGTCTGGCCAACCTGTGCAGTGTACTCGCGGTGTGACATTGCCCGCGCCCGACCCCCACGTGACGCCCGCCACGCCCGGCCCTCAGTCCAGCAGCTCGAGCCCGACCACGCAGCCGACGATGCCGAGGACCAGGAGCACCTTGAGCACCGATGCGGGCTCCTCACCGGTGACCATCGCGTACCCCACCGTGAGCGCCGCGCCGATGCCGACCCAGACGGCGTAGCACGTTCCGGTGGGGAGCTCGCGCATGGCGAGGGCCAGTCCGCCCATGCTGAGCAGCAGCGCGACGGCGAAGACGACGCTCGGCACCACACGGGTGAAGCCCTCGGACCGGCCGAGCGCGGTGGCCCAGACGGCCTCGAGCACGCCGGAGACGACGAGAACGAACCAGGACATGGCACAGCCCTCCCGCGCCGTCTTGTCGCTGGCCGGGTACGGCGCACCTCGTCCGGAGGTCCGGTCGGATCCTGAGGCCAAGGGTAGCCGGGCACCCGGCACCCGCCGCCGGACGCAGCATTGCTCTAATTCCACTAGAACAATTAGGATGGCTGTGTGCTGCTCAGGATCGACGCGTCGTCCGCCCGGCCGCTGTTCGAGCAGCTGGCGGCTCAGGTGCGACTCGCCGTCGTCTCCGGTGAGCTCCGGCGCGGCGAGCGCCTCCCCTCCGCGCGGGACCTCGCCCGCTCGCTCGACATCAACCAGCACACGGTGCTGCACGCCTACCAGCTGCTGCGCGACGAAGGCCTGGTCGAGCTGCGCCGCGGACGTGGCGCCGTCGTGACCGCCCACGCCGCGGAGCGGTACGAGCCGCTCGGCCGGGCCGTCGAGCAGGTGCGCAGGGAGGCCAGGCGCCTCGGACTCCCGCTGTCCGCCGTCGCGACCATGATCGACCGACCAGAGAAGGACGGCCCTCGATGACCCGGAACCTGTCGGCACCGACCGGCCAGCCCCACGGGCGAGCGCCGCATCGCGGCCGCGCCTGGCTGCTCGGGGTGGCGCTTCCCGTGCTCGTCACCGGCGCGGCGTGGGGGCTCACCGCCCGGTGGATCCCGCGCCTGCCCGAGGAGGTCGCACTCCACTGGGGCGCCGACGGGCGTGTCGACCGCCTCGGCAGCGTCCACGAGATGCTCGTGACGAGCGGCGTCATGGGCGGCGTCAGCCTGGTGGTGCTCGGGCTCTGCTCGGTGCTCCTCGGCCGGACCTCGTTCACCCGCCGCATGCTGCTGGGGCTCGCCGCCGGGTCGGCGTCCTTCTTCGCGGGCCTGCACGTCACGCTGGTCGCCGCCCAGCTCGACGTCACCGACCCGGCGGCCACGCCGGTGCCGAACGGCGGCTTCACGCTGAGCGTCGTCGTGGCCGTCCTGGCCGGCATCCTCGCCGGCGCCCTGGCCGGCCGCGATCCGGACCGGCCGGCCACCGGCCCCCTGCCGGCGACCGCACCCCGGGCCCACCTGGAGGACGAGGAGCGCGCCGTGTGGCTGCGGCGCGTCGCACCCTCAGGTCCGTTCCTGCGCTGGGGCGGCGTCCTCGCCGCGGTGTACCTCGGCCTCAGCCTGTGGTTCGCGCTGATCTCGGGCGGCTGGTTCGTGCTGGTGATCATGGGGGCGGCCGCGACCCTCCCGATGACGATGCTCGTCTGGGAGGTGCGCGTGGACGCCTCCGGCCTGACCGCACGCGGCACCCTCGGCTGGCCCCGTCAGCACGTGCCCGCCCGGGAGGTCGTCGAGGCGAGGACGGCGACGGTCTCCCCGTTCCGGGAGTTCGGCGGCTGGGGCCTGCGGACCGCGGTGGACGGCACGGTCGGCGTCGTCATCCGCTCCGGCGAGGCGATCGCCGTCGAGCGGACGGGCGGACGACGGCTCGTCGTCACCGTCGACGACGCCGCCACCGGGGCGGCCCTGCTGAACACCTTCGCCGAGCGATCACGCGCCAGGCCGGACACGGCGTGAGACGAGGGCCCCGGCCTGGTGCGATGCGCCCGTCGGCGCGGTAGGCTTGGGTTGTTTGTTGACGCTTCAAGAAACTCTCGAGGACGGGACACATGGCCACGATCTACGACGACGTCACCCAGCTCATCGGCCGCACCCCCCTGGTGCGCCTGAACAAGATCACCGACGGGGCGGGTGCGACGGTCCTCGCGAAGCTCGAGTTCTACAACCCGGCCAGCTCGGTCAAGGACCGGATCGGCGTCTCCATCGTGGACGCCGCCGAGGCCTCGGGCGAGCTGCCCCCCGGCGGCACGATCGTGGAGGCGACGTCCGGCAACACCGGCATCGCGCTGGCGATGGTCGGTGCGGCCCGCGGCTACTCCGTGGTGCTGACCATGCCGTCGTCCATGTCGAAGGAGCGCCGGACCCTCCTGCGCGCGTTCGGCGCGGAGCTCGTCCTGACCGACCCGGCGCTCGGCATGAAGGGCGCCGTGCAGAAGGCGGACGAGATCGCCGCCGAGCGTGAGGGGGCTGTGCTGGCCCGCCAGTTCGCGAACGAGGCGAACCCGAAGATCCACCGGGAGACCACGGCCGAGGAGATCTGGACGGACACCGACGGGGCGGTCGACGCCGTCGTGTCGGGCATCGGCACCGGCGGCACCATCACCGGGGTGGGCCAGGTGCTCAAGGAGCGCAAGCCCGAGGTGAAGATGTTCGCCGTCGAACCGGCCGAGTCTCCCATCCTCAACGGCGGCGACCCCGGCCCGCACAAGATCCAGGGCATCGGTGCGAACTTCGTGCCGGAGATCCTCGACACGTCGATCTACGACGAGGTGCTCGACGTCGACGCCGAGACCGCCGTCCAGTGGGCGCGGCGCGCCGCCACCGAGGAGGGGCTGCTCGTCGGCCTGTCCTCGGGCGCCGCGCTGGCGGCCGCCGTCAACGTCGCGCAGCGCGAGGACATGGCCGGCAAGACGATCGTCGTCATCATCCCGTCCTTCGGCGAGCGGTATCTCTCCACGGCGCTGTTCGAGGGCCTGGTCGACTGATGAAACCCGCCACGCAGTCGCTGCGGGCGCTGCTCGTGGAGGACCTGCGGACGGCGCAGCGCCGCGACCCCGCGGCGCGTGGCCTGGTGGAGATCGCGCTGGTCTACCCGGGAGTTCACGCCGTCTGGGCGCACCGGCTCACCCACCGGATGTGGCGGTCCGGACCGCTCCTGCGACTGCCCGCGCGGTTGCTCTCCCAGGTGGTCAGAGGTCTCACGGGCATCGAGATCCACCCGGGCGCGGTGCTGGGACGGCGTCTCTTCATCGACCACGGCATGGGCGTGGTCATCGGTGAGACATCCGAGGTGGGCGACGACGTCGTGCTGTTCCACGGCGCGACGCTCGGCGGCGTGTCGATGAGCAAGGGCAAGCGGCACCCGACGATCGGCGACCGGGTCATGATCGGCGCGGGCGCGAAGGTTCTCGGTCCGGTCACGGTGGGCTCCGACGCGAAGGTCGGGGCCAACGCGGTGGTCGTGAAGGACGTCCCGGACGGGTCGGTCGCCGTGGGCGTGCCGGCGAAGCCGCGGCGGGCACCGCTCGCGAGCCTGGACGAGTGGGTGGACCCGGCCGTCTACATCTGAGGGGCGGGGACGGCCGGGCCGCGCGCCGGTGCCGGCGCCGTCACCATGGGCCGGTCACTCGCGTGGAGACCGGCGCGTCGGGCCGGGTCAGACCCGCCGTCGGGGCGCCCGCTGGCAGCGCGGGCACCAGAAGAGCCGCCGTGCCTGCAGGACGGCCTCGGCGACCTTCGCGCCGCAGACCAGGCACGGCAGCCCGGTGCGCCGGTAGACGTACCAGCGCTCGCCCTCGGCCGGCTCACCCTCGACCGGCTCGCCCTCGGGATCGCGCACCTCGCCGGGCGGGGTGCGGTCCTCCGGGCGCGTGGTGACGATGCGACCGGTCGCCACGCCGTCGGCCATGACCTCCACGAGGTCCGCCCAGAGGCGGCTCAGCCGGGCGGCCGGCACGTCGCGGCCGAGCCGACGCGGGTGGATGCGGGCGCGGTAGAGCGACTCGGCCCGGTAGATGTTGCCGACGCCGGAGACGATCTCCTGGTCCATGAGCAGCTCCCCGATGGCACGCCGGCGCGCACGGACGTTGCGGACGAACGCCTCACCGTCGCCGTCGGGCCGCAGCGGGTCGGGGCCGAGCCGCTCCTGGACGGCGACCTTCTCCGCGGCCGTGATCACCTCGCACGCGGCCGGGCCGGTGAGGTCGGCCACCCCGTGCTCGCCGAGAAGCCGGGCCCGCACCGCGCCGCGCGGCTCCGGCACCCGCCACTCGGCGGGAGCGGCGGCGCCCGCGCCGTCGCCCGCGACCTCCTCCTCACCCACCCGGCGCCGCGGTGCCCCGATCGCGTGCGGCGCCGAGAACGTCGCGTCGCCCGCGAACGTCCACGACCCGTACAGGCCGAGGTGGGTGCGCAGCCAGCGGAGGTCCTCGTCCGATCCGCCCGGTGCCGGCGAGAAGCCCAGGAACAGGTGCTTGCCGTACGCCTCCGTGCTGACGAGCCGCAGACCGTCCAGCAGCGCCGCGCCGTCGGCGAACCGGCCCTGTGGCGACGAGACGGCGAGCGGCTGCCCGCCGAAGAGCTCCTCGAACGCGTGGGCCAGGCGGTGGACGGTGTGCCCCTCAGGCACGCGGGCCCGCCAGGGGGACCTGCCACTCCGCCGGGGCGTCCCACAGCGCGCGCTCGAGGTCGACGCGCACCGGCACCAGGGGCGAGAGGGGTGTTCCCTCGGCGCGATAGTGCTCCAGGGCCCGTGCCCGGAGCTGACGCGGCAGCGTCCCGTCCGCGCGCACGACGCGCCACCACGGCACCTCGCCGCCGTAGGTCGCCATGACGGTGCCGACGTGCCGGGGGTGGCCGTGGCCGGTCGCGGCGCGGACCGCCTCCGCGACGAGCCCGTACGTCGTCACCATGCCGGACGGAACCTGGTCGGCGACGTCGAGGACGAGCTCGGCGAGCTCCGTCCGCTCCGCGTTCAGCGGGTCCATCGCTCGATCTCCTCGCAGTCCGCCCCACCCGGACGAAACGGGGCAGGCCAGGCCCACCCGTGCTCGTCGATCTCCCGGTCCACCGCTCGATCTTCTCGCACTTCGCCCCGGTCTCGCTCGTGTCTCGTGGCCCCGGGCGACGGCACTTCGCCCCCGCCGCCAACGCCTATGATCGCAGGACCATGAGCTCGAGCCCCACCCGCTCCGCCGACGCCCTGCCCGCCGGGGGCACGGCAGCTCCGTCCGTCCACGGCTCGGCGTGCGAGCACTGCGACGACTCGGTGCCGCACGAGCACCTCGACGTGCGCGGCCTGATCGAGGCGGCACGCACGCACGCCCGCCGACGCGCCGTGCTGATGACCGTCACCGCGGGTGCGGTGCTGGTCGCGGCGCTGCTCGCGGCCGCCCTGCTCGACGGGCCTGCCACCGCGCTCACCGCGCTCGCGGTAACGGCGGCCGGCTGGCTTGTCGTGACGGGTGTCGCACTGGTCGTGACGACGCGGATCAGGCTCGACGCCACTCGCGCCGTCCTCGTCGGTGCGCTCACCGGAGCCGGGCTGACGCCCGTGGCCGCCCTCGCGACGTCGCTGCTCGCCGACGGCTGGACGGCCGGCCTGGTCGGTGGCGCCACCTGGCTCGCCGCCGGCGCGTCCGCATCGGCGTTCCAGGCCCGGGCCTGGCGTGCGCTGCTGCTGAGTCCGGGCGAGCGGGGCGAGCAGGCCCGCGCCGCCGCCGTCTCGCGGCGGGGCCGGCCGGAGCCCGGCGCGATCCGGCGCTGGCTCGTGCAGGGCCTTTTGGTGGGCGCGGCCGTGGCGCTGCTCGGAGCCGTCCCGGCCGCCGTCGTGGTGCTGGTGCCGCTCGGGGTGCTGCTCGCAGCCTGGTCGGCGACGGGGTCGGCGGCGCGCCGATAAGTGCTCGCCGCCACGGGACGGCCCTGCCAGGCTGACGCCATGACCAGCGCACCACACCGGGACGTCCGAGGCGTCGACGTCGTTCCTCCACCACCCGGGTACCGGCTGGCCGAGCTCGACGACACCCGGGACCGACGGCTGATCCAGGACGTCGACCGGTGGGGCTTCGCGTTCGAGCCGGACCCGAACGACGCGGAGCGCGAGGTGTGGACCCTCGAGCCCGGCCGGAGCGTCGGGGTGTGGGACGAACGCGGCACCGAGGCACGGCTGGCCGCCGTGCACTCCTCCTACGCGTTCCAGCTCCCCGTACCCGGCGGCCGGCGACTGCCCACGTCCGGGCTGACCTGGGTCGCCGTCCATCCCGGTCACCGTCGCCGCGGCCTCGCCCGCGCCATGGTCACCGCCCACCTGGCCCGCTCGGTCGCGCGCGGCGAGGTGCTCTCCGCCCTCTACGCGGCGGAAGCCGCCATCTACGGCCGGTACGGATACGGGATCGCCACGCAGTTCACCAGGCTCCAGGTCCCTCGTGGCAGGCGACTGCACACCGTTGCGGGGAGCGAGGACCTGCTCGTCGAGCTCGACACGGCGGACGCCGGGCGGCACGGCGCCGACCTCGACCGCGTGCACCGCGCCGTGCAGCGGCCCGGCTGGATCACCCGCGACACGGATGCCCTGCGGACAAGCCACCTCACGGACCGTCCGAGCGCCCGGCGGGACGCGGAACGACTCCGGGTCGCGGTCGTGCGCACGGTGGACGGCGAGCCGCGCGGCTACGCCGTCTTCCGGCGTGCGAACAGGTGGTCGCAGACCGGCCTGCCCGACGGCCGCGTGACGGTCCACGAGTCCGCCGCGCTGGATCCCGCCGCGGCGCGGGCGCTGTGGGGGACCCTGACCGACCTCGACCTCATGGGCACCGTCGAGACCGGGGACCTCGCCCTGGACGACCCGTTGGTCCATCTGCTCGGGGACCTGCGCGGGACCAACGCCCGCGTGCACGACGGGGTATGGATCCGGATCCTCGACCTTCCCGCGGTGCTGGCCACGCGCACGTACGCCGCCCCAGTCGATGTGGTGCTCGAGGTCACCGACGCGGTGGTGCCGGCGAACGCCGGTCGCTGGCACCTGCGGGGCACGGGCTCGGCCGAGATCACCCGGACCGACGAGCCCGCCCACCTGGCGATCGACGTGGCCGACCTGGCCTCGGTCTACCTCGGCACCTTCTCGCTGGCGGCCCTGGCCGGTGCCGGCCGCGTGCAGGAGCTGGTACCCGGTCACCTCGCCGCCGCGGCGACGGCGTTCGGCTGGCCCGTCGCGCCGGCGAACAGCTGGGGGTTCTAGCGCTCCGGCGCGGCAGCCGTCACGTCGCCGGGTTCTCGTACGCCGCCACCTGCTCGATGCGCCGCTGGTGACGCTCGTCGCCGGAGAACGGCTCGGCGAGGAAGGCCTCGACGAGCGCGACGGCCTCGGCCTCGGCGTGCTGGCGCGCCCCGATCGCGACGACGTTCGCGTCGTTGTGCTGCCGGGCGAGGGTCGCCGTCGCCGGTGACCATGCGAGCGCGGCGCGCACGCCACGCACCTTGTTCGCGGCGATCTGCTCGCCGTTGCCCGAGCCGCCGATGACGACGCCGAGCGACCCGGCGTCGGAGACCACGGCCTCCGCGGCGGCGAGGCACACGGCGGGATAGTCGTCGTCGGGGTCGTAGGTGTCGGCACCGTGGTCGATGACGTCGTGCCCGGCGCGGGCGAGGTGGGCCGCCAGGACGGTCTTGAGCTCGAACCCGGCATGGTCGGCGGCGAGGTGGATGCGCATGGGCCAAGTCTGCCCTGCCTGGTGGGCGGCGAGGCATCCGCGGCCTGGCCTAAGGTCGGAGGATGACCACCACGAACGTGCGCGAGACCCCCACGGACGACCTGTCGGACGCCGAGGCGATGGACCACGGCGTCCGCATCCAGGACGACCTCTACCGGCACGTCAACGGCACGTGGCTCGAGCGGCACGTCATCCCGGCGGACCGCTCCCGGGACGGGTCGTTCCACCGCCTGCGCGACCTCAGCGAGGAGCGGGTGCGGCGGATCGTCGAGGAGGCGGCCGCGACGGGTGAGCGGGCCGAGGCGAACGCACGGAAGATCGGCGACCTGTACGGCTCGTTCATGGCCACCGAGCGGATCGAGGCGCTGGGCAGCGCTCCCCTGCGCACCGACCTCGACATGCTGACCGCGGCGTTGGACAAGGACGCCCTGGTGCGTGCCATGGGCGCGCTGCAGCCCACGGGCGTCACCGGCGGCGTCGGGTACGGCGTGGACGCCGACCTCAACGACCCGGACCGCTACGTCGTCTTCCTCTGGCAGTCCGGCCTCGGCCTGCCGGACGAGTCCTACTACCGCGAGGACACCCACGAGCAGACCCGCACCGCGTACGTGGGGCACGTCGCCGCGATGCTGGCGCTGAGCGGTCTGGTCACCGAGGACGAGGCGATGGGTGCGGCCGAGCGGGTCATGAAGGTCGAGACGACCCTCGCGGGCGGGCACTGGGACCGGGTCCGGTCCCGCGAGGCCGACCAGATCAACAACCCGATGACGTGGGAGGAGGCGACGGCGTCGGCACCCGGTTTCGACTGGGAGCTGTGGCGCACCGCGCTCGGTGTGCCGGAGGGCGCCTTCGACCGGCTGATCGTGGCCATGCCGTCCTACCTCACCCACTTCGCGGCAGCCTGGTCCTCGCTGGAGACCGACTCGCTGCGGTTGTGGCTGACCTGGCACGTGGTCCACGCGCGGGCGCCGTACCTGCCGGCCGCGTTCGTGGAGGAGAACTTCGACTTCTACGGCCGGACGCTCACGGGGGCACAGGAGCTGCGGGAGCGCTGGAAGCGGGGCGTCGAGGTCGTCGAGCGGGCGATGGGTGAGGCGGTGGGTGAGCTGTACGTCGCCCAGCACTTCCCGCCGGAGCACAAGGCGGCCATGCAGCGCCTCGTGGACAACCTGGTCGCGGCCTACCGGGAGTCGATCACCGGGCTGGACTGGATGAGCGAGGTGACCAAGGAACGCGCCTTGGCCAAGCTGGAGGCGTTCACGCCGAAGATCGGTTACCCGGACGTCTGGCGGGACTACTCCGCGCTGGAGATCGCCCCGGACGACCTGCTCGGCAACGTCCGAGCGGCCAGCCTGTTCGAGGAGCGCCGCGACCTGGCCAAGCTGGGCCGGCCGATGGACCGCACCGAGTGGTACATGCCGCCGCAGACGGTCAACGCCTACTACAACCCCACCTGGAACGAGATCGTCTTCCCCGCCGCCATCCTGCAGCCGCCGTTCTTCGACCCGGATGCCGACGACGCATGGAACTACGGCGGGATCGGTGCCGTGATCGGCCACGAGATCGGACACGGGTTCGACGACCAGGGTTCGAAGTACGACGGCACCGGGCGCCTGGCCGACTGGTGGACCGCGGAGGACCGGGAGGAGTTCGAACGACGCACGAAGGCGCTCATCGACCAGTACGACGCCTACTCCCCCGCCCAGCTCGATGACAGCCACCGGGTGAACGGGGCGCTGACCGTCGGGGAGAACATCGGCGACCTCGGCGGGCTGTCGATCGCCGTCAAGGCCTATGACATCGCGCTGCGGGACGCCGGCGGCCTGGCCGCGGCACCCGTGATCGACGGGCTGACCGGGCTGCAGCGGGTGTTCCACAGCTGGGGCCGCATCTGGCGGCAGAAGGCGCGGGACGCGGACGCGATCCGGCTCCTGACCATCGACCCGCACGCGCCGGCCGAGTTCCGCTGCAACGGCGTGGTCCGCAACATGGACGCCTTCCACGAGGCGTTCGACGTGGCGAAGGGCGACGCGCTGTACCTGCCGCCGGAGGAGCGCGTCACCATCTGGTGAGGTCGCTGCCGGGCGGCGGCGCGCGTCAGCTGAAGATCGGCCCCTGGGTCCGGGTGCGCTTGATCTCGTAGAAGCCCGGGGTGCCGGCGACCAGCACTGCGCCGTCCCACAGACGACCGGCCGCCTCACCCGTGGGGGCGGGCGTGACGACGGGGCCGAAGAATCCGACGCCGTCGACCGCGACCACGGGCGTGCCGACGTCCTCACCGACGAGGTCCATCGCCCGCTGGTGCGAGGCGCGCAGGCTCTCGTCGAGCTCGTCGGTGGTCGCGTAGCGGGCCAGCTCACCCGGGAGCCCGACCTCGGCGAGGGCCTCGTCGATGACGGCCGGGAAGTCCTTGTTGCCGCCCGGGTGGATGCGAGTGCCGAGGGCGTCGTACAGGGGCTTGACGACCTCTTGGCCGTGCTGCTCCCGCGCGGCGTTGACCACCCGGACCGGCGCCCAGGCCCGCTCCATGCTCCTCGCGTAGTCCTCGGGCAGGTCGCGACCCTCGTTGAGCACGGACAGGCTCATCACGTTCCAGCGGACCGTGACGTCGCGGACCTTCTCGACCTCGGTCATCCAGCGGGAGGTCATCCATGCCCAGGGGCAGGTCGGGTCGAACCAGAAATCGGCCGTCGTGGTGGTCGTCGTGTCAGTCATGACCCCATCCAACCGCGCCGTGGGGCGGGCGGACAAAGGCTCACGTCGCGGCGCCGTCCTCACGATCACGCCGGCCGGTGATGCCCTCCTGGGCGTCGGGGTCGGCCTCCTCGACGTCCTCCGCGGCGACCTCCTCGTCGTCGAGCCGCGTCTCGGCCAGGTTCTGGGCGGCACGCTCGGCCTGCTCCTTCGCCTCGTCCGCCAGGTCCCGTGCGCTGCTGCCGCTCGTCTCGGACATGACCCTCCCATCCATTGCGTCGCCCCAGCCTTCCGCCGTCCGCCGGGGCCCGCAATCCGACGAGCGGATTCCGTTCGTTCGGAGGGCCGGGCGGGTGGCACGATCTGGTGATGCGCCGTCGCGCGATCCACCCGTGACCCGAGGAGAGCAATGCCCGGAGAGAACCTCACCCGCGCCGAGGCGACGGAGCGCGCCGCCACCGTCTCGACGTCGTCCTACGACGTCGTCCTCGACCTGACGCGGGGCGAGGAGGTCTTCTCCTCGACGACGACGATCCGGTTCACGGCCACCGACGGCGCGGCGACGTTCGTCGACCTGCTCGCGGAGTCCGTCGAGCGCGTCGTGCTCAACGGGCGGGAGATCGGTGGCGGCGCGTTCGACGGCGCACGGATCGCCCTGGAGGGTCTGGCCGCCGAGAACGAGCTCGTCGTGGAGGCGACCTGCCGCTACATGCGCACCGGCGAGGGCCTGCACCGGTTCGTCGACCCGGTCGACGACGAGGTCTACCTGTACTCCCAGTTCGAGGTCGCCGACTCCCGTCGCGTCTTCGCGGTCTTCGAGCAGCCCGACCTCAAGGCGTCCTTCCGCTTCACGATCACCGCGCCTGCGCACTGGACCGTGGTGTCGAACTCTCCCACCGAGGCGGTGAGCGACCCCGCGGGCGGATCCCGGACGTGGCGCTTCGAGCCGACCGAGGTGATCTCCTCCTACCTCACCGCCGTCATCGCCGGGCCTTACCACGGGGTCACCGGCGAGCTCACCTCGCGGGACGGGCGCACGATCCCGCTGGGCGTGTACTGCCGGGCCTCGCTCGCGGAGCACCTCGACGCCGAGGAGATCATGGCGATCACGAGGGCCGGCTTCGCGTTCTACGAGGAGGCGTTCGACCGGCCGTACCCGTTCACCAAGTACGACCAGCTCTTCGTGCCGGAGTTCAACGCGGGTGCCATGGAGAACGCCGGCGCGGTGACGTTCCTCGAGAACTACGTGTTCCGCTCCCGGGTACCGGAGGCGACGGTCGAGCGGCGCGCCGTCACGATCCTGCACGAGCTGGCGCACATGTGGTTCGGCGACCTCGTCACGATGCGCTGGTGGAACGACCTGTGGCTGAACGAGTCGTTCGCCGAGTACGCCTCGCACCTGGCGACGGCCGAGGCCACCAGGTGGCGCAGCGCCTGGACCACGTTCTCCTCGCTCGAGAAGACGTGGGCGTACACCCAGGACCAGCTGCCCTCCACGCACCCGGTGGTGGCGGAGATCAACGACCTCGAGGACGTCGAGGTGAACTTCGACGGCATCACCTACGCCAAGGGTGCCTCGGTGCTCAAGCAGCTGGTCGCCTGGGTGGGCCGGGAGGCGTTCCTCACCGGCGTGCAGCGGTACTTCGCCAAGCATGCCCACGGCAACACGGAGCTGCGGGATCTGCTGGTCGAGCTCGAGGAGACGTCCGGACGCGACCTGGCGGCCTGGTCCGACGTCTGGCTCGAGCAGGCGGGCGTGACGCTCCTGCGGCCGGAGCTGCGGACCGAGGTGGTGGACGGCCGGGAGGTGCTCACCTCCTTCGCCGTGCTGCAGGAGGCCCCGGCCGAGCATCCCGTCCTCCGGCCGCACCGACTGGTGGTCGGTGGGTACGACGTGGTGGACGGCCGGCTCGAGCGGACCACGCGCGTCGAGCTCGACGTGCGCGGCGAGCGGACAGAGGTTCCCGAGCTCTCCGGCGTCGCCCGGCCCGACCTGATCCTCATCAACGACGAGGACCTCGCGTACGCCAAGATCCGCCTGGACGAGGTGTCGCTCGCGACGGCCAGGGAGCACATCGGCCGGGCGGCCGGCTTCCCGGACTCGCTCTCCCGGTCGCTCGTGCTGGCGGCGGCGTGGGACATGACGCGCGACGGCGAGTGGTCGGCCCGGCAGTACCTCGACCTGGTCCTCGGTGCCGTGGCCACCGAGTCCGACTCGACCGTCGTGATGGTGCTGCTGCGCCAGCTCACCGCGGCGCTGGGGCAGTACGTGGCTCCGGAGGCCCGGGAAGAGGTTCGGTCGACGGTCGTGGCGCGGCTGCTCGAGCTGGCGCGCGAGGCGGAGGCGGGTTCCGACACGCAGCTGCAGCTCGTGCGGACGTTCGCCGGTCACGCGACGGCCGACGAACACCTGGGCGTCCTGGCCACCTTGCTCGACGGGACGCCAGAGGTGGTTGAACTCGACGGACTCGCCGTGGACACCGACCTGCGCTGGACGCTCCTGCAGGGAATGGTGGCCGGCGGTGGTGCGGGTGAGGAGCAGATCGCCGCGGAGCTGGAACGCGACGGGACCGCCACAGGCCAGCAGCAGGCCGCACGGACACGGGCCATGGTGCCGACGCCGGCGAACAAGCAGCAGGCCTGGTCCGACGTCGTGGAGTGCGACACCTTGCCCAACGCGGTGCAGCAGAATGTCATCGCAGGTTTCGCGCACGCGCACGACCGCGCCCTGCTGGCCCCGTTCGTCGACCGGTACTTCGACGCGCTCGAGCCCACGTGGGAAGAGCGGACGAACGAGATGGCGCAGAACATCGTGCTCGGCCTGTACCCCGGCCGGCTGGCAGGGCTGGCGGACCAGCTCGGCGTGGACGTGGTCGCGTCGACGCGCCGCTGGCTCGACGACCACCCGGAGGCGCCCGCGGCCCTGCGGCGGCTCGTGGTGGAGAACCTCGACCAGGCCGAGCGGGCTGTGCGTGCGCAGGAGGCGGACCGAGCGGCAGCGGGCCGGTAGATCGACGAGCGGCGGCGAGCGACGCCTGTAGGCGGACACGCGCCGCTCTCGCTCGGTCAGGCGTCGCAACGTCGGCACACGACGCACAGCAGACCGAGGCAGCCATCCGCAAGGGCCCGGAACTCAGCCGGCCGCGCCCATCGAAGGATGCGCCGACTGCCCCGCCGCGCCGGCGCGCGCCGCACCGCGCCGGCCACCCGCGCTGGCCCGGCCTGGCGCGCGGCCGTGCAAGTGTCAGAAGGGTGGGTTGTCGGGGTCGAGTTCCAGTCGCGGCTCGTCGGGCAGGTCGCGCTCGTCTGGAGGGCTGGCTCGTCCGGTCCCGGGCGGGGGTTCGGGTCGATGTCGGTAGGTGTGGCCGGTGGGTGCGCGCCAGGTCAACGCACCGGCGCCGCCGGTCGCGCTGTTGCTGGTGCTGGTGCTGGTGCCGGGGCCGCCGTCGGTCTTGCTTGTGCGGCCGGTGTCGCCGGTGCGGCCGGGTTTGGTCGCCGGGCCGTCGTCGCTGTGGACCGTCCAGTGTCCGGTGGTCTTGAGGTTGTGGTGTCGCCGGCACAGCGGGTGGAGGTTGGTCTCGGTGGTCTGTGGTTCGCTCTGCTGGTCTCGTGCGCGGGTGGGGTCGTAGGGGTCGATGTGGTCCAGGTCGGCATAGGTCGCGGCCTGGCGGCAGCCGGGGAAGGTGCAGCGCACGTGCCGGGCCTTCACGGCCCGTTCCAGGACCAGGCCGGGCCGGTAGGCCCGGGTCCCCAGGGCGGTGAACTGACCGGTCGCGTCCGTGAACAGCCCCCGCCAGGTCGCGTCGGCCGCGAGCCGTCGGGCCAGCTCGGCCGGGATCGGGCCGTGCCCGGCCAGCTTGCCGGGCTCATCGTCCAGTCCCAGCAGTGTCCCGGCCCCGATCGTGACGTACACCTGGGCACCAGACCCGCCACCGCGCTGCCGGCTCGCGTCATCGGCACGAGCCGCGGGATCACCAGCCGTCGACCGCGTCGTGCTGGTCACGGCGTCGGCCGTCGCTGCGGCCGCAGTGCCGGCGACAGTGTCGCCGAGAACGGGCGACTGTCCGCCGGGCCGGTCATGGTTGCCGGGACCGGTGAAGAGGTCGACGAAGGTGTCGGCGCGGCGTTGGTCCATGGTGCGGGTGTCGCCGGGGGCGCGGGCGGTATCGGCGAGGGCGTCCAGGGTGGTCTTGACCCGCTGCGCGTCATCCCCGCGCAGGTACGCACAGACCCTCGCCATCGCATCCGGCAACGGCTCGACCGTCACGCACCTGCGGGCGTACTGCTGCTCGCGGCGCAGCCGACCCGCGTCGGGGTCGGTGGCCAACGCGTGCCGCCGGATCCGGTCCCGGATCCACGTCGGGGTCTTCTCACCCGCCTCGGCCAGCAGCTCCTTCGTCAAGTCCCGGTGCTCGGCCTGGCTGATGCCGGGCTGGCGGTCCACCAGCACCCCGGCCTTGCGGGCATCCACCGTCCCGGCCGCCAGGGCGTCGGCGACCTCGGGGTAGTCCTGCAGCGACTCGGCCAGGTCGACCTTGGCCTGCGCGGCCACCCCGGTCTGCCCCAGCCGGGCCCGGACCTCATCGACCACCCCATCCGCGGCCCGCGAGCCCGCCCCGCGCCGCGCGATCAGCTCACCGACACAGCGGGCCTGCCCCGCCGCGGCGGCCGAGGCGAGCCGTTCGAACCCCGCGACCGCCTCCACCAGCGCCGCCTCGCTCAACTCGGCCACCTGAAGACCGAACAGCACCCCCGCCAGGTCCGCGCCCCCGGGCAACGCCTCCAACCGCAACGCTGTGGCGTCCGTGAGCCCGAACCGCGAGCAGAACCCCACCGCCGGGTCCGTGACCTCGCCAGCCCTGACGTCGCTCGGCGCGGTAGTGGCGGCATCCTCATCGGCACCGCCGGGCCCCGCCGCAGCAGACCCAGCCGCCACCGAGCCAGCTACAGAGCCGGCCGGCGCAGCGCCAGTCGCCGCAGAGCCGATCGCTGAGGACGCGCCAGCCGCGGGCCCGACCGGCCCATGCGGCCCCGCCGCCGCACCCCCACCCTCCGGCAGCCACTCCGCAAACTCTTCGAACATACGTCCAACACTAGAAGCCGGCACCGACATCACGATCCGACCCCCCGCCCCTGTGGACATGCCGTCACCCCACCCTCACCTGGGGAGACGCCACCGTCCGAGCCACCGTCCGACGACACCGCACCAGCGTCCCAGCGGGCGAGAGCCGGCGGTTGTCACGCCTGCACGACCAAGCGCGGCAAGCGCAGCAAGCGACCGCAGCGTGGGCGACGACTCCCCCGAGCCATCGAGGACGGCGCGGGCGAGGTCGAGTCCTCCGGGCCGCAGTACCCAGCCGCCGCCCTCAGTCCGCAGCGGCGAGCTGCCCGCAGGCGCCGTCGATCTCCTTACCGCGCGTGTCCCGGAGCGTCGTCGGGACCCCGGCGTCGTTGAGGCGCCGCACGAACTCGCGCGTCACGTCCGGCTCCGACGCCGTCCAGATCGAGCCGGGCGTCGGGTTCAGCGGGATCGGGTTGACGTGCACCCAGCCGCGACCCCGCGCGTTGAGCTTGCTCGCCAGCAGGTCCGCACGCCACGCGTGGTCGTTCATGTCCTTGATGAGGGCGTACTCGATCGAGACCCGTCGGCCGGTCGCCTCGAAGTAGCGCCGCGCCGAGTCGAGCGCCTCATCCACCTTCCAGCGCGAGTTGACCGGGATGAGCTCGTCCCGCAGCTCGTCGTCGGGCGCGTGCAGGGAGAGCGCGAACGTCACGGGGATGCCCTCGGCCGCGAGCTTGTCGATCGCAGGCACGAGCCCGACCGTCGAGACCGTGATGCCGCGTGCCGACATGCCCAGTCCGTGCGGCCGCTCCGCCACCATGGACCGGACGGACTCGATCACCCGCTTGTAGTTGGCGAGCGGCTCGCCCATCCCCATGAAGACGATGTTGGAGACCCGGTCCGGCGTGCTGTCATCACGCGACTTCCCGCCCAGCTCGCCGCGTGCGAGCGCGCGGTTGGCCGCCACCACCTGGTCGACGATCTCAGCCGTCGACATGTTGCGCGTCAGCCCGTTCTGGCCGGTGGCGCAGAACGGGCAGTTCATGCCGCAGCCGGCCTGCGAGGACACGCACAGCGTCACCCGACCGGGGTACCGCATGAGCACGGACTCCACGAGAGCCCCGTCGTGCAGCTTCCAGAGGAACTTGATGGTGGCACCGTCGTCGGTGGTCAGGCGGCGCACCTCGGTCAGCAGCGGCGGCATCAGCGCCCTCACGAGCTCCTCACGCCCGGCGGCCGGCAGATCGGTCATCTCGGCCGGCTCCGCGGTGTGATGCACGAAGTAGTGGGTGCTCAGCTGCGCGGCCCGGAACCGCGGCAGCCCGAGCTCCACGACCTTGGGGGCCCGGTCCTCGACCCTCAGGTCGGCCCAGTGCACGGGCGGTCTGCCGCGCCGCGGCGAGGCGAACTGCAGCAGCGGGCGTCCGTCCGAGCCGACCTTCTGCTCCCAGCCCTCGGTGGCGGGCCGGACCTGCGGCCGCGTGTCGGCGGCAGAGGTCGGGCCGGTGGCAGGAGTCTGGGGAGGCACCGGCCCATGGTAGGCGCGCCCGGCTCGCCGGGTCAGGGCCCGGAGGTGCGTCGTTCGCCACTACGCAGCCCCGGGCCGCCCACCAGCGACGTCAGATCCGGCAGGGTGCCGTCCGCACCGGCGGCGAGCAGGGCCTCGGCGGGGTGCGTCGTCGTCACGCCGACGGCGAGGCCCACCCCCGCCGCCACGGCCGCCGTGAGGCCGGCCGGGCTGTCCTCGAACGCGACGCAACCGGCAGGGTCCAGGCCCAGCAGCTCGGCGCCCCGCCGGTACGGCTCCGGCGCCGGCTTGCCGGTGGTCACCGTCTCCCACGTCACCATGGGCAGCCCGAGCTCGGCGACGCCGAGCAGGCCGAGCGCCTCGACGGCCCAGTCCCGCCAGGCCGAGGTGACGACGGCGACCGGCACCCCGGCGTCGCGCCACGCCGCGATCGCCGCGGCGGCCCCCGGCACGGGCAGCGGCGGGACGGCCTCGCGGTCCACGCACTCGACGAGACCCCGCAGCACCGTCTGCGGGTCCTCCTCCCGCCACGGACCGTCCAGCTCGGCCAGCACCTCCAGGCCGCGGCGCCCGACGAACCGCAGGTAGAGCTCGTCGGTCATCTCCCAGCCGCGCCGGGAGAAGTACGTGTCGAAGGCGGCACGGTGGGTCGGCTCGGAGTCCACCAAGGTCCCGTCGAGATCCAGCAGCACCCCGGAACCCGGGGCGCCGAGGGCCGCCGTCACGCGGTCCGTCACGTCCATGAGAACAGCTCCTCGCCGGGGAGCACCTCCTGCCCGGTCTCGACGGCGAGCGTCAGTGAGTCGGCAACGGTGTCGAGCGCGATCACGGGTGTGATCGGCGAGCGGCCGCCGGCGGCGACCTGCGCCGGGGAGAAGGTCACGAGCAGCTGCCCGGCCTCCACCGCGTCCTTCTCGGCGGCGTGCAGCGTGAACCCCGCGCCGGCGAGCTGGACCGTGTCGATTCCGAGGTGGACCAAGACGCCACGACCTCCCGCGCCCACGAGCGCGAAGGCGTGCGGATGCATCTTCACGAGCACCCCGCTCACCGGCGCACGGACCTCGGCGCGCTCCACCGTCCCCGGGTCGACGGCGATCCCGGGCCCCACCATCGCCTCCGCGAAGACCGGGTCCGGCACGTCGGCCAGGGCCCTGACCGTGCCGGCCACCGGAGCCAGGACCACGAGGCTCTGCTCGGCGGTCGTCATGGACGCCTCCTCCGCGTTCAGGACGCCAGCCGGTCGTCCGCGCCCAGCGCCCGGCGTACGGCCGTGACGAGCGAGTCGAGCCGAACCGAGCCCGGCAGGTCCTCCACCATCACGACCTGCTCGGCGCCGTCGGCGAGCGGGAGCTTCCAGTTCGGGTACTCGGTGTCCGTGCCCGGCTGGTTCTGCGCGCGGCGCTCCCCGACGCCGTCGGTCAGCGAGACACCGACCAGGACCGCCGGGCTGCCCACCACATAGGCGTGCAGGGCCTCGACGAGCTCTCGCTCGGTGTGGTCCTCCGGGAGGAGCCCAGCCTCCCGGAGCCGGGCCACCAGCCGTTCCCGCTCCAGCCGTGCCTCCGCGCGGACCTCCTCGACCGGCTGGGACAGCAGCCCGAGCCGGCGTCGCAGGTCCACGTGCTCCTCCGCCAGGTAGCCGGCCGCCGGCGGCAGGTCGTGCGTGCCGACCGTGGCGAGCACGTCGTGACGGAGGTCCTCCGGTCGTCGGGGCCATCCGTCGTCGTCCTTCTCGAACCACAGCACCGAGGTGCCGAGCACCCCGCGCTCGGCCAGGTACTCCCGCACCCAGGGCTCGACCGTGCCGAGGTCCTCGCCGATGACGGTCGCACCTGCCCGCGCGGCCTCGAGCAGCAGGACGCCGACCATCGCCTCGTGGTCGTAGCGCACGTAGGTGCCTTCGTCCGCGCCCATGCCCGCGGGGATCCACCAGAGCCGGAACAGCCCCATGATGTGGTCGATACGGACCGCGCCGGCGTGCCGCAGCACGGTGCGGACCATCTCCCGCAGCGGCGCGTACGCGGAGGACTCCAGGGCGGCCGGGCGCCAGGGCGGCTGGCTCCAGTTCTGGCCCTGCTGGTTGTACATGTCCGGCGGTGCGCCGACGCCGATGCCGTGCGCGAAGGCCTCCGGCGCGGTCCACGTGTCGGCACTGTCCGGGTGGACGCCGACGGCGAGGTCGTGCATGACGCCCAGGCCCATGCCCGAGGTCTTCGCCTGCCGCTGCGCCTCGGCGAGCTGGGAGTCGGCGACCCACTGCAGCCACACGTAGAAGTCGATCCGCTCCGCCAGCTCGCGCCGGGCACGGGCGATGTGCGGCGAGCGGATGTCCTGGAGCTCGCGGGGCCAGGGCCGGTCGGCGTACCGCTCCTTCAGCGCACACCAGAGCGCGAAGTCCTCCAGCCCCTGGCCCTCCTCGGCGCGGAAGCGCTCCAGCGCCCGCTGCCGGGACCGGCTCCGAGGCGCGGCGTGGATGACGCCGAGCGCCTCGCGCTTCGCCGCCCAGACGGCGTCGCGGTCGATCGGCGCGTTGACGGTGTTGGCGGCACGCACCTCCTCGGCCGCCCAGTCCACCAGCGCACGCTGCGGCCCGGTGAGGTACGCCGCCTCGCGGATCTCCTCGGGCCGGACGTAGATCGGGTTGACGAACCGACGGGTCGCCGGCAGGTAGGGCGAGGGGGTCATGTGGCCGACCGGCTCCGCCGCGTGCAGCGGGTTCACCAGGAGGAAGTCGGCCCCCAGGTCGCCGAACAGTCCGGTGAGCTCGGTGAGGTCCGCGAGGTCGCCGATCCCCCACGACGCCGCCGACCGCACCGAGTACAGCTGGGCCATCACGCCCCAGCCGCGGGCGGTGCCCAGGCGCGGCTCCGGCAGCCGCTC
This sequence comes from Georgenia alba, assembly GCF_042665525.1. Classification (NCBI taxonomy): domain Bacteria; kingdom Bacillati; phylum Actinomycetota; class Actinomycetes; order Allobogoriellales; family Allobogoriellaceae; genus Georgenia; species Georgenia alba. The sequence continues at coordinate 1,870,617 of NZ_JBHTCQ010000001.1, read as the reverse complement.
CGGCGTCACCGCGAGCGGCGCCCGGACCTGCGACTCGTCGTCCGCGCCGTGCACCCGAGCGACCAGCTCGTGCCAGCCGACAGGCAGGTCCGCAGGCAGGACGAACGTGGCACGGCCGGTGCGCACGCCGTCGACCTCGAGCGGCGGGGTGAGGTCCTCACGCTGCTCCAGCTCCACCGTCCCGCCGTCCTCGAGCTCGACGGCCACGGCGACGGCGGAGCCGTCCGGCACGTGCGCGGCGACCTCCCGCGAGCTCCCTTCCCGCACGACGACGCAGGCCGGCAGGACGCGCCGCCACGGCGCGACCTCCGCGTCCTCGAGCCCGGCCGCGACCTCCTCGTCGTCGTCCGCCGGCACCCCGAGCGCGGACAGGACCGCCCGGATCGTGGCGACGGACACCTCACGCCGCCGGCCCGACCAGTCCCAGAACTCGGTCGCGACGCCATGGATGTCCGCGAGGCGGCACAGCTCGGGCGGGAGCGTCGCGTCGCCCGCGGTCGGCGGCGTGCTCACAGCAGCGTGGAGATCTCCTCGGCGAGGTCGTCCGCCTCGGGGCCCACGACGATCTGCACGACGTGGCCGGTGCGGACCACGCCGAACGCACCGTTGGCCTTGAGGTCGTTCTCCCCGACCACGGCCGGGTCCTTGACCTCCACCCGCAACCGGGTGATGCACGGCTCGACGACCACGACGTTGGGCGCGCCTCCCAGGGCGGACAGGATGTCTTCGGCCTTGCTCATGTGACTCCTCCATCGGCACGTCAGGATCCGCCGGGCACCGCGGGACCCGCGACGCACGGCCTGGCACGAGCCTACCCGCGTCCGGGTGCGCCCACCTGCACGGACACGGCCGCCGCGCGGAGGTGGATCTGTCTGTGCGCAGCGGTGACGGCACGGCATGATGCAGGCAGCCACCGGGAGGAGGAGACCTATGAGCAGCAGCGCCGCATCGTCCGAGGAGCTCCTGCGCGGCGTCGGGGTGAGCCCTGGACGGGCCGCCGGCCCGGTCGCGCAGGTCCGGCCCCCGGCGGGTGAGCCGCCGTCCTACCCGCTGGTCCCGCAGGACCAGGTCGAGGACGAGGCCGCCCGCGTCACCGCCGCCGCCGAGGCGGTCGCCGCCGCCCTCGAGGACGCCGCCGGCACCGTCGAGGGCGAACGGCGCGAGCTGCTGGAGACGACGGCGCAGATGGCCGCCGACCCCACGCTCGTGGGCGGGGCCGTGGAGCTGGTGCGTGGCGAGCGACTGCCCGGCCCCCGCGCCGTGTGGCAGGCCGCCGGCGCGGTCGCCGAGCAGCTTGCCGACCTCGGTGGCTACATGGCCGAGCGTGCCCGCGACGTCGCCGACGTGCGCAACCGGCTCATCGCGCAGCTCACCGGCGCACCCATGCCGGGAGTCCCGCAGCGCCGCGACCCGTACGTCCTGGTCGCGGTGGACCTGGCGCCCGCGGACACCGCGTTGCTGGACCCCGGTCGGGTCCGCGCGATCGTCACGGTCGAGGGCGGTCCCACCTCCCACACGGCGATCCTCGCCCGCTCCCTCGGCATCCCCGCTGTGGTCGGCGTCGAGGGCGCCACCACCAGGCTCACCGACGGCACCGAGGTCCTGGTCGACGGCGGAGCGGGCACCGTCGAGACCGACCCGAGCCCCGAGGCGGTCGCCGCGGCCCGTACCTCCGCCGCCGCGTCGCGGACGTTCGACGGCCACGGCCGCACGGCCGACGGGCAGGAGATCGAGCTGCTGGCCAATGTCGGTGATCCGGCCGGCGCCCGCGTCGCCGCCGAGTCCGGCGCCCAGGGGGTGGGCCTGTTCCGCACCGAGTTCTGCTTCCTGGACCGCACGGAGGAGCCCTCGGTCGAGGAGCAGGCCGCCGCCTACCGCAGCGTCCTGGAGCAGTTCCCGGGCAAGAAGGTCGTGGTGCGGACGCTCGACGCCGGGGCCGACAAGCCGCTGCCGTTCGTCACCGATGCCGAGGAGGCCAACCCGGCCCTGGGTGTGCGCGGGCTGCGCACCGCCCGGCGCGCCCCGGAGGTGCTGGAGAACCAGCTCTCGGCCATCGCCCGCGCCGCAGGCGAGGCCGGTGCGGAGGTCTGGGTCATGGCTCCCATGGTGGCGACCGTCGCCGAGACGGAGGAGTTCGTCGCGGCATGCGGCCGGCACGGCCTGGGAACGGCCGGCGTCATGGTCGAGGTGCCGAGCGCGGCGCTGCTGGCCGGGCCGATCCTGGCCCGCGCGGACTTCGCCTCCATCGGCACGAACGACCTCACCCAGTACGCCATGGCCGCCGACCGGGTGCTGGGCTCGCTCGCCGAGCTCTCCGACCCGTGGCAGCCCGCGGTGCTGCGGCTGGTGGAGGCGACGTGCCTGGGCGGCGCCCAGCAGTCGCGCCCCGTCGGGGTGTGCGGCGAGGCGGCGGCCGACCCGGCCCTCGCCGTCGTGCTCGTGGGCCTGGGAGTGACGTCCCTGTCGATGACCCCGCGCGCGCTCGGGGACGTCGCCGCCGTACTGGCCGCGACTGACCTGGCGACCTGCCGGTCGGTGTCGCGGCTCGCCGTCGACGCGGAGTCTGCGGCCGACGCGCGGGCCGTCGTGCGCGAGAAGCTGCCGGTCCTCGCCGACCTCGGCCTGTAGGTCATGATGGTGGCGTGACGACGACACCACCTGCCGGCCGCTCGGGCGAGCAGCGCAGCCTCTACGACGCCATGGGCGGGCACGAGGCCTTCGCCCGCCTGGTGCACCGGTTCTACGCGGGTGTGCGCCAGGACGAGGTGCTCGCCCCGCTGTACCCGCAGGACGACTGGGAGGGCGCCGAGCGACGGCTGACCATGTTCCTCGAGCAGTACTGGGGCGGCCCGACGACGTACTCCGAGGAGCGCGGTCACCCGCGGCTGCGCATGCGGCACATGCCCTTCCCGGTCGACACCGACGCGCGCGACCGCTGGTTGCACCACATGCGTGCCGGCGTCGACGACATGGGCCTGCCGCCGGAGCTCGACGCGATGCTGTGGGACTACCTCGAGCGCGCCGCGCACGCCATGGTCAACACGGCCGATACCGGCCGCAGGTCGCTGCTGTGACACCGGCCGAGGAGCGGGCCGCGCGCCAGGACGAGGAGCCGCTCGGCAGCGTGCTGCGCGCGCTGCGCCTCACCCCGGTGGGCGGGGACGAGTTCACCGGCACCGCGCTGCCCCAGCTGACCGGTCGGATCTACGGCGGACAGGTCCTCGCGCAGGCGATCCTGGCCGCGGCCGAGACCCTGCCTGCTGGCGCGGCCCGGGCGCTGCACTCCGTGCACGGGTACTTCCTGCGACCGGGCAAGGTCGAGGAGCCGATCGGCTTCGCCGTCGAGCGGCTGCACGACGGGCGGTCGTTCTCCACGCGCCGGACCCACGCGCTGCAGCAGGGCAGGCCGATCCTGTCACTGATCAGCTCCTACCAGGAGGACCAGCCCGGCCGGGAGCACGCCTCCGCCGCGCCGTCTGCCCCCGACCCGGACGGGCTGCCGAGCGCGCTGGAGATGTTCGGCGGGATGGACCACCCGGTGGCGAAGTTCCTGAGCTCGACCGCCGCCTTCGACGTGCGGCACGTCGAGCCGGACATCTACCTGCGGCCGGCGCAGGATCCGACCGACCGGCAGATGCTGTGGATGCGGACGCGCTCGCCGCTCCCGGATGGCCTCAGCCAGCTCCAGCACCGTGCGCTGCTCGCCTACGCCTGCGACCAGGTGCTGCTCGAGCCGGTGCTCCGTAGGCATGCGCTCAGCTGGCGCAGCGAGGGGCTCTCGGTGGCCAGCCTCGACCACGCCATGTGGTGGCACCGGCCGGTCGACGTCGGTGACTGGCTGCTGTACGTCCAGGAGTCGCCGAGCGCCCGCGGCGGCCGCGGGCTCGGACTGGCGCGCGTCTTCGACCGCGCCGGCGCGCACGTGGCCACGATCGCGCAGGAGGGCATGGTCAGGGTGCCCGAGGACGCCGATGCCCGGGTCGACGTCGCGCCCTGATCCAAGGACGACGCCCCTCACCGCGGCGGCGAGGGGCGTCAGTGTCGGTTGGCGCGGGGCGAGCCCTACTTCTTGCCCTGCTTCACGAGCTCGCTGGTGTTCTGCGCGGTGCGGATGAGCGCGACGACGCACTCGAGCCCCACGCGGTAGAAGACGATCATGATGAACGCCGGGATCCACCCGAACAGCAGGGCCATGATCCCGAGGATCGGTGACCCGTCGCTGCCCGGCACCATACCCATGCTGGCACCGGCGATGAAGCCCATGATCACCCAGCCGAGCCACATGAGCACGGCCAGGATGATCAGCAGGATGTAGATGATCTTGACGAACGTCAGCGTGATGTAGCTGTTGAAGGAGAAGTCGAAGAGGGACTTGAAGAAGCCGCCGGAACTCTCCTGCTGCTGACCCCACGGCTGCCCCTGACCGCCGGGACCACCCTGGTACGGCCCGCCCGGACCCCCGGGTCCGCCCGGCCCACCCTGGCCGGGGCCACCCGGACCGCCGGGGCGGTACCCGGGCGGCGGGCCCTGCGGGGGCCGCTGACCCGGCTGCTGACCTGGCTGCTGGCCCTGCGACTGCCACGGCGGCGGACCGCCACCCTGGCTCGGAGGAACGGGAGGTTGACTCGACACGTCGGGCTCCATTCTCGCTGCTGACAGGCCTACGACCGCTGACCCTAGTAGAGAATGCGCACCAGGCCGAGAGGTCACGCCGGACTCGCCGTGTCGCTCCCGTCCCCCGCGAGCGCCGCGACGGCGGAGCGCACGCCCCCCGGGTCGGCCACCCGGGCCGGGTCGGCCGGGGTGTCCCGCAGTGCCTCCCGGGCACGCACCACGTCCCGGCCGGCCAGCAGCGCGACGAGCGCGGTGCGGATCTCGCCGTCGGCGTCCGCGAGCACCTCGGCACACCGCTCGGGCCCCTGACCGGTCACCTGGACGAGCATCCGGACCGCGCGCGCCCGCAGCTTCGCGTTCGTCGCCTGCACCTCGATCATGACGTTGGAGTAGGTCCGCCCCATCCGAACCATCAGCGCGGTGGAGAAGGCGTTCAGCGCGATCTTCTGCGCCGTCGCGGACCGCATCCGGGTCGACCCGGTGATCACCTCGGGCCCGGTGTCCAGCAGAACCGCCACGTCCACCTCGGCGGCCAGCGGCGCGGACGGATTGGTCGAGACGAGGGCCGTGACGGCCCCGCGGTCGCGGCCTGCGCGCAGCGCACCGCCCACGTACGGGGTGCGGCCGCTGGCGGCCAGCCCGACGACGACGTCGCCCGCCGCGAAGGCGCCGCCCAGGCGGTACCCGGCCGCGTCGTCGTCCTCGGCACCCTCGACGGCGTGCAGCATCGCGCCCGGTCCCCCGGCGAGGTGCGCCACGACGGACTCCTCGCCCACCCCGTAGGTCGGCAGCAGCTCGGCGGCGTCCAGCACACCGAGGCGGCCCGAGGTCCCGGACCCGACGTAGTGGATGCGCCGGCCCGCCGTGAGTGCCTCGACCGCGTGGTCCACGAGCGCGGCAAGGGCGTCGGCCGCGGCCTCGACGGCGGCGACGACGCCACGGTCCTCGGCGAGGACGAGCCGAACCAGCTCGTCCGCGGGCAGCCGGTCGATCTCGGCGGTGCGGGGGTTGCGTTCCTCCGTGGGCGAGCTCAGGGCCAGCGCCTCTCGCCAGTCGTCGGCCATCGCGCCTCCCACGCATCGGTCCCGAGGTCGTGGAGCCGAGCGTCCCGGCTAGCCTCGGCGTCGGAAGTTATCACCACAGCATGCGGGAGTGCGACGTGACCGGTTCGGTGGTCCTCGGCATCGACGTGGGCGGGACGTCCTCCCGGGTGGCGGTCCTCGCCGCGTCCGGGGACGTGCTGGCCGTCTCGACCGGCCCAGGGGCGAACCTTCGCTCCTCTCGGGGCGAGCTCGGCGCGCTGCTGGCCGACCTCCTGGGCCGCGCGCTCGCGCGGGCACGCGACGCGGCCGCCGGCGAGGTGACCGTGTCCGCGTGCGTCGCCGGGGTCTCCGGCGCCGGGCCGGCGGGACGGGACCGAGTCGTGGCCATGGTCGACGCCGCACTGGCGGTGGCCGGGCCGCGGCCACCGGTCGTCGAGGTGGTCACCGATCTCGTCGTCGCGTTCGCCGCCGGCTCGGACTCCCCCGACGGGACCCTGCTGCTGTCCGGGACCGGTGCCGTTGCCTGTCGGTTCGCCGGCTTCCGCGAGGAGCGGCGCTGCGACGGGCTCGGCTGGGTGCTGGGGGATGTCGGGTCCGGCATCTGGCTCTCGCTGGAGGGCCTGCGCGCGGCCGCCGCGGACCTCGACGGCCGTGGACCGGCCACCGCGCTGACCGCCGAGGCCGGGAGGCTGGTGGGCGAGGCGGGCGGCACCGGCGACCCGCGGCAGGACCTGGTGCGCCTCGTGGACGCCCGCTCCCCCGCCGAGCTGGGCGAGCTGGCCCCTGCGGTGACCCGGTGCGCCGCGGCGGGTGACGGGGTGGCGCTCGACATCGTCGACCGTGCGGTCGCCGGGCTGCTGCACAGCCTGTCCGTGGTCGACGGCGCGACCGGGCGCGTGGTCATGGCCGGCTCCGTCCTCACGGCGGACGGGCCGGTACGCGCCGGGGTGCGGCGCGCACTCGGGGACCGTGCCGTCACCGCCGCGGAGCCGGTGGTCGGGGCGCTGCGGCTGGCGGCCGAGCGTGCCGGCTGGACGATGCCGCCCCTGGCCGAGGTGGCGGCGCAGGTCGCCGCCGCCACCGACCGGCACGGGCCGGCCGGGACGGGCGGGCAGCACGACGACGAGAGCACCGGCGCCCCCGGCCCGCTGCCGATCCCGCTGCCCACCGGGTTCGTCGTGGACGGGTACCGGCCCGAGGACCTCGAGACCCTCTACCGGGTCTGCCTCGAGACCGGTGACTCGGGCGGGGACGCCACGGCCATGTACCGCGACGGCGCCCTGCCCGGCCACGTCTTCCTCGGCGCCTACCTCGCACGGGAGCCGGAGCTGGCTCGGGTGCTGCGCCGTGGTGACGGCGCGCCGGTGGGGTACTCGGTCGCGACGCTGAGCACCCACGAATTCGAGGAGTGGTGCGAGCGCGAGTGGTGGCCGCCCCTGCGCGAGCGCTACCCCAGGCCGTCCGAGGAGGACGCCTCCCCGGACGCCGCGCTCATCCGCACCATCCACAGCGGGCAGCACACGGACAAGCCGTGGCTCGCCGACCATCCGGCGCACCTGCACATCGACATCTTCCCGGAGGGACAGGGCGGCGGGAACGGCCGGGCACTCATCGGCTCCGTGCTCGACGGGCTCACCGCGGCCGGGGCGCCCGGCGTCCACCTGGGCGTGGGCGGCCGGAACCTCAACGCGATCGGCTTCTACCTGCACATCGGTCTCCGGGTGCTCGAGCACACGCCGTGGGGTCTGGTGCTCGGCACCCGGCTGCCGAGGCCCTGAGAACCCCGGCGCCCGGCCCTCGTCCGGCGCGACCACCTGCGAGGATCCGGGTATGACCGCGGCGGAGGAGCCCGTGACCGCCCTCGTCGACCGGTGCTTCCTGGTCGGGGTCCCGGGCACGACGGCGGAGGCCACCCCGGCGGCGTTCCGCGACTGGCTCGCCGCCGGGCTGGGCGGTGTCGTCCTCTTCGGCGAGAACGTCGAGGACTCGCAACAGCTGGCCCGGCTCTGCTCCGAGCTGCGCGAGATCGGCGACGACGTCGTCCTCGCGGTCGACGAGGAGGGCGGGGACGTCACGCGCCTGCACGCCCGCGACGGCTCGCCGACGCCCGGCAACCTCGCCCTCGGTGCCCTCGACGACGTCGCCCTCACCCGCTCCACCGCGCGCTCCATCGGGGCCGAGCTGCGCGCGACCGGCATCACCCTGGACCTCGCCCCCGCGGTGGATGTGACCACCCGGGCCGAGAACCCCGTGATCGGCACGCGCTCGTTCGGTGCGGACCCGCAGCTCGTGGCCCGGCACGGCGTCGCCTACCTCGAGGGCATGCAGGCCGCCGGTGTGGCCGCGTGCGCGAAGCACTTCCCTGGGCACGGCGACACCACGGTGGACTCCCACCTCGACCTGCCGGTGGTCGACGGCGACCTCGAGCCCCATCTCGTGCCGTTCCGTGCCGTCGTGGACGCCGGGGTCGACGCCGTCATGTGCGCCCACATCAGCTACCCGGCGCTCGACGAGGAGCCGGCGAGCCTCAGCCGGCGGATCCTCACGGACCTGCTGCGCGGGGAGCTCGGGTTCCGTGGCGCCGTCGTCACGGACTCGTTGACGATGGCCGCGGTCGCCGGCCGGGTCGGGCTGGCGGAGGGGTGCGTGCGTGCCCTGGCGGCCGGGGCGGACCTGCTGTGCATGAACTCCCCGCTCGCGCAGCAGCTCGCCGCCCGTGACCATGTGGTCGCGGCCGTCCGGGACGGCCGCCTGCCGGTGGAACGGGTCCGGGAGGCCGCGTCCCGGGTCCGGGCCCTGGCCCGGCCGCGCCCGGTGACGGAGGCGGCCGGCCCTCCGGTGGAGTTCACCGGCGAGCTCGGCCGCCGGACCCTGCACGTCGACCTCGCCGACGGCCTGCCGGCGGGTCTGCCCTACGTGATCGAGGCGGTCCCGCCGCGCGCCGGCGTCGAGCCGAGCGCGGCGAGCCTGCTGCACGCCATGCAGGCCCTCGACCCCGCCGTCGACGGGGCCCGGCTCGTCTCCGGGGGCCCGGCCCTCACCGCCGCTCTGGAGGCCGCCCGGTCCCGTCCGCTCGTGCTCGTCGTGCGCGACGCGCACCGCGATCCCGCCCAGCGCGACCTGCTCGACACCGTCCGAGCGCATCGACACGACGCTGTCGTCGTCGGCACCGGGACGACCGCGGACGCGCACCTGGCCGCCGGCCGCTACGTCGGGGCCCGGTCCGCGGCCGCCGTGAGCCTCCTGGCGGTGGCGGAGCTGCTGCTCGCCCGCCGCTGAGCACCCGGCCGGGAGGCACGGCGCGTCCCGCCGGCGCACACTGTGCCCGTGCGAGGAACGCGATGAGACTGCGGCGAGTCAGCCCGTCCGGCCGGGGCCTGACCAGGCGGCGGGCGGGCCGCGGATTCGTCTACCTCGACGAGGACGGGCTCCGCATCGAGGATCCCGAGGTCGTGGCCCGGTGCCGGTCGCTGGTCATCCCGCCGGCGTGGCGCGACGTCTGGATCTGCCCGCTCGAGAACGGGCACATCCAGGCGGTCGGCACGGACGACGCAGGCCGCCGCCAGTACCTGTACCACCCGGCCTGGCGGGAGACCCGCGACGCGCAGAAGCACGAGCGCGTGCTGGACCTCGCTCGCCGGCTGCCGGCCGCGCGCGCCCAGGTCACCCGCGACCTCGGCCTGCCCGGCATGCCGAGGCGCCGGGCCCAGGCCGTCGCGTTCCGGTTGCTGGACCTGGGCTTCTTCCGCGTCGGCGGGGAGTCCTACGCGCAGCACAACGGCAGCTTCGGGCTGGCGACGCTGCGGAAGCGGCACCTGCGCATCTCCCGCGACGGCGAGATGCGCTTCACCTACGAGGCGAAGTCCGGCCAGTCCCGTCACCTCGTGCTGGAGGACCCGGCGCTCGTGGAGCCGCTGACCACGCTGCGCCGCCGCCGCACCGGCGATGACCTGCTGGCGTTCCGGTCCGGGGGCACGTCGGGCGCGTGGCGGAACCTCACCAGCGTCGACGTCAACGACTACGTCAAGGACCGGCTGGGTCCGGACGCGACCGCCAAGGACTTCCGGACCTGGCACGGCACGGTCCTGGCGGCCCTGGAGCTGGCGCTGCGGGCACCCGAGGCGACCAGCCGGACGGCGCACAAGCGGGCGGAACGGGAGGCCGTCGCGGCCGTTGCCGAGCATCTGGGCAACACGGCCGCCGTCGCCCGGTCCTCCTACATCGACTCCCGCGTTCTCGACCTGGCGGAGCGTGGCCGGTTCATCGACACCACGCTGGCCCGCCGCGCCGCCACCCCCGACGAGCCGGAGCCGCCCGAGACGCACGGCTCCGTCGAGCGGGCCGTGCTCGACCTGCTGGACGAGTAGCGAGCGGGCTCAGGAGGGCGTCTGCGCGCGCCGGCGGAACGGCACGGGGTCGTCGAGGTACTCCTGCCAGGCTGCCCGCTCCTGCATGGTCATACGACGCGGCCGGCCGGTGGTCTCGTCGATGAGCACGAGCGTCGTCATCGCTCGGACCGCCGGCCCGTCCGGTCCCGGGACCTCGTAGCAGACGTCGATGCTGGCTCCGCCGAGGTGGGAGATCCACAGCTCGACGTCGATCGGCCGCAGCGTGTAGGGCAACGGCGCGAGGTACTCGATCTCCTGCCGCGCGATGAACGTGTTCGTGCCCGAGCCGGGCCCCGTGGCGAGGATCTTGGTGGCCGGGGCGTCGGCCTGGTCGGCAGGGCTCACGTCACCCGAGGCGCCGGCCGCGCCGTACCTGGCGTCGCCGGGTGTGGAGGCCCAGAACGCCGCGATACGCGCCTCCTCGAGGAGGGTGAACATCTTCGCGTTGTTGACGTGCTGGTAGCCGTCGATGTCGCTCCACCGCAGGTGGAGAGGGATGACCAGGCGAGCCATCAGTCGCGGGTGAGCTTGCGGTAGGTGACCGCGTGCGGACGCGCCGCCTCCTGCCCCAGCCGTTCGACCTTGTTCTTCTCGTAGGACTCGAAGTTCCCCTCGAACCAGTACCACTTCGCCGGGTTCTCGGCGTCGCCCTCCCACGCGAGGATGTGCGTGGCGACCCGGTCCAGGAACCACCGGTCGTGGCTGACCACGACGGCGCAGCCGGGGAAGTCCAGCAACGCGTTCTCCAGCGACCCGAGGGTCTCGACGTCGAGGTCGTTGGTGGGCTCGTCGAGCAGCAGCAGGTTCCCGCCCTGCTTGAGGGTCAGCGCCAGGTTCAGCCGGTTCCGCTCGCCGCCGGAGAGCACGCCCGCGGGCTTCTGCTGGTCCGGTCCCTTGAAACCGAACGCGGAGACGTACGCGCGGGACGGCATCTCGACGTTGCCGACCTGGATGAAGTCGAGACCGTCGGAGACGACCTCCCAGAGGGTCTTGTCCGGGTCGATGCCGCCACGGGACTGGTCGACGTAGGAGATCTTCACCGTCTCGCCGATCTTGAGGTCCCCGGCGTCCAGCGACTCGAGACCGACGATCGTCTTGAACAGCGTCGTCTTGCCGACGCCGTTGGGCCCGATGACACCGACGATGCCGTTCGGCGGCAGCGAGAAGGACAGGTCGTCGATGAGCAGGCGGTCGCCGAACCCCTTGCGCAGGTCGCTGGCCTCGATGACCACCGAGCCCAGGCGCGGGCCCGGCGGGATCTGGATCTCCTCGAAGTCGAGCTTGCGGGTCCGCTCGGCCTCCGCCGCCATCTCCTCGTACCGCTGCAGGCGGGCCTTGGACTTGGCCTGCCGGCCCCGGGCCGACGAACGGACCCAGTCCAGCTCCTCCTTGAGCCGCTTCTGCAGCTTGGCGTCCTTCTTGCCCTGGATCTCCAGGCGGGCGGCCTTCTTCTCCAGGTACGTGGAGTAGTTGCCCTCGTACGGGTAGAGCCGGCCACGGTCGACCTCCGCGATCCACTCCGCGACGTGGTCGAGGAAGTACCGGTCGTGCGTCACGGCGATGACGGCGCCCGGGTACTTCGCGAGATGCTGCTCCAGCCAGAGCACGGACTCGGCGTCGAGGTGGTTGGTCGGCTCGTCCAGCAGCAGCAGGTCCGGCTGCTCGAGCAGCAGCTTGCACAGCGCCACGCGGCGCCGCTCGCCGCCGGAGAGCACCTTGACGTCGGCGTCCGGCGGCGGGCAGCGCAGCGCGTCCATCGCCTGGACGAGCTGGGAGTCGAGGTCCCACGCATTGGCGGCGTCGATCTCGCCCTGCAGCTTGCCCATCTCCTCCATGAGCGCGTCGAAGTCGGCGTCCGGCTCCGCCATGAGCTCGCCGATCTCGTTGAACCGCTGCACCTTGGCGAGGATCTCGCCCACGCCCTCCTGGACGTTGCCCAGGACGGTCTTGTCCTCGTTGAGCGGCGGCTCCTGCTGGAGGATGCCCACGCTGTAGCCGGGGCTCAGCCGGGCCTCGCCGTTCGACGCCGTGTCCAGGCCGGCCATGATCTTCAGGATCGTGGACTTCCCGGCGCCGTTCGGGCCCACCATGCCGATCTTCGCGCCCGGGAGGAACGCCATGGTGACGTCATCGAGGATGACCTTGTCGCCGTGGGCCTTCCGCGCCCGGACCATGGAGTAGATGTACTCAGCCACTGCTCTCCGCATCGCGTACGTCGATCGGCCGCCCGGCGGGCGGCCACGTCGCGTCCCAGCGTAGTCAGCGCGAGCCGGTGCGGGGGAACGGGGACGACGGCGCAGGCTGCCGGCCGCCCGCGAGGATCCTCACACCGTGGCGGCCTCGGTCTCCTCCGCGGCGCCCTCCGCCAGCTCGGACACCTCGTACCGCGCGCCGTCCGGCCCGGTCAGGCCGTCGACGTCGTCCGGCGCTGTGCCGTCCTCCGCGGTGTGGCCACCGGAGTCCGCGGTGCTGCGCACCGTCCGGGTGAACCGCGCCGTGCCGGTCCGCAGGTCCGGCCCGACCGTCTCGGCCTTGATGTGCAGGGAGCTGCGCTCGCCGTCCTCGGTGGTCCAGGTCTCGGTCTTGAGGTCACCGCGGATCACCACCGGATCGCCCTTGCCGAGACTGGTGAGGACGTTCTCGCCGAGCTCGCCCCAGGCCTTGACGGTGAGCCAGGTGGTGGTGCCGTCGCTCCACCCGTCGTTGCCGTTGGGATGCCGCGGCGTCGAGGCCACGCGGAAGCGGGCGTAGCTGTTGCCGTTCGAGACGATCTGCCGTTCCGGCTTGGTGCCGATCCACCCGGCGACGCTGACCGCGATGTCGTTGATCATGCTGTTCTCCGTGCTCCTGTCGAGGGCCGGCACGGTGCCGGCCACCAGCACGGTCGCGCGGGTCACCACCCCGGCGCCGCGCGGGGCGCCGCGGATGTGGACGGGAGGGCCCGAGCCGGTGCCGCTGTGGACGACGCGGCGCCTGCGCGGTCAGTCCTGGAGCGCCTCGCGCAACTCGCGGTGCTTGTGCAGCACCGGGCGGACCGGTTCGACCATGAGCGTCCGGACGGCCGTCTCGACCCGTCCCAGGACACGTTCGCGGTACCGCTCGGCCGCGGCCTCGGCGTGCCGGCGTCTCGTGCTGGTGAACAGGCCCAGCAGCACCCCCGCCACGAGCACGAGCGCCAGCGCGGGCACCAGGGCGCCGGCTAGCGGCAGGTCGAGCACGAGAGCGACGACCACGTAGACCGCCGCGAGCACGCCCGCGAGCGCCCCGCCGAGAGCGAGGGACGCCGCGCGGCGGGACCCGGTGAGGGGTACCGGCACCGCCTGCACCTCCTCGCCCACCACCCGGCGGATCTCCTCCGCGGGCGTCACGGCCTCCTCGACGGCACCCGCCCAGCGCGGCGGCAGCTCGTGCGCGACGGCCGCGACCCAGCCGTCCCGCACGGCGGCGACCGTGCTCTCCGCCGGCGGCTCGGGACGGGCGACGGCCCCACCACCGGTTCCGCGGCCGGCGCCCCGGAGCGACGCGACGACGGACTCCACACCGGCGGCACGTGCCAGCGCGTCGGCCTCCGCGGAGGTGTCGTCCAACGCCGCCTCGGCGTGACCGACGGCGGGGGCCAGGCGCCGCGCCACCGCGGAGACCTCCGCCTGCGCGGTCTGCACGGTCACGGACGGCCGCGCCACCGTCTCCGCGAGGATCCGGCGCACCTCGGCGATCCCGGTGCCGTCGACGGCGGAGGTCGCGACGATGCGGACGCCGTCGAGCCCGTCCTCGGCGAGCAGCGCGCCGACGTCGGCCATCACGCGCTCGACCGCGCCCCGCGGGAGCGTGTCCGCCTGGTTCACCAGCACGAGCATGGCGTCCCGACGGCCGGCGAGCGCCCGAAGGTACCGCTCGTGCAGCGCCTCGTCCGCGTACTTCTGTGGGTCCACCACCCACACCAGCAGGTCCACGAGCGGCAGCAGCCGGTCCACCAGCCGGGCATGGTGGACCGCGATCGAGTCGTGGTCGGGCAGGTCGAGGAGCACCATGCCGTGCAGCGGCCGCTCGGCGTCGCCGTCGAGCAGCGACTCTCGCTGGATGCGGCGCTCGGGTCCTACCTCCAGGAAGTCCAGCAGGGCGGTCGCGTCCTCGCCCCAGACGCAGGCGGCGGCGACCTCCGTCGTCGGACGCAGGGCACCGACGTCGGCGAACTGCAGCCCGGAGATCGCGTTGAACAACGAGGACTTGCCCGAGCCGGTGCCGCCCACCAGGGCGACCACGGTCCGGTCCCCGCCCCGCTCGAGCCGTGCGGCGACGGCGTCGAGGTCGCGGCGGGCCCGGTCGGCGACCTCGGCGTCGACGAGGCCATCAGCGTGGTCCAGGGCGACCACCAGCCCGTCCGCCCGCTCGGCGAGCGCCGTCGCGTCCGTCGCGGCAGTGGTCGTCATGCGTGCTCCTTCAGCTCCGACGCGCGCAGCCGCAGCGCCGTGCCCGGTTGCACGGGCAGCGCCTCGAGCGGCTCCAGGTACGGGGTCACGGCGGCCCGCACGGCCGCCTCGGCTCGCGCCAGCAGGTCCTCCCGGACGGGCGCCACGGTGCCGGGCGCGAGCCGCTCGGCGGCGTCGGCCGCGCCGGCGACGCCCGCCGCACCGGTCTGCACCAGAGCCGCCAGGCCGTCGCGGCCCAGCGCGGTGCCGCCGTCGGGAACCCGTTCCCGGACGGCCTCCCGCCAGGCCGCCACGACGTCGGCGGCGGCCTCGGCGCCGTCGGTGGGGGTGCTCTCCAGCAGCGCGGGACCGCCGAGGTCGACCGCGGCGGACCAGGCGTCTCGGACCCCGGCCGAGGTGCGTCGTAGCGCGTCCGCGATCACCAGCCGCAGGGCCGCCGCCGTCTCGTCCGCCAGGCCCGCGGCCGCGGCGTCGCGGGCCGCGAGGGCACGTCCGCGGAAGCCGCGCCCGATCCGGCGCCCGCGCACCAGGGGAGCGAGGGGCGCGCCGCTGGAGGCCAGCGCGAGCCAGCGGGTGGTGGGGGCGCCGCTGCCCGCACGGCCCTCGGTGACCGCCTCGCGGACGGCCGCGGCGGGTGCGTCCGCAGCTCGCTCCGCCAGTTCTCGCAGGGTGGCCGCGGCCTCCGTCTGCGCGTCGGCGGCGTCGGCGAGGGCGAGCACCTGGTCACGCAGGCCCGCCCACACGCCGCGGTCCGTGCGGCGCACGACGCCCGCGGCTCCGTGCCGCCCGGCGACGAGCCGCAACCAGGCGGCGAGCTCTGCCACGCTCGCCGGCTCCAGACGCGCCTCGCGCGGGCCGGCGTCCGGGACGACGAAGAGCGGCGCCGAACCGAGGCCGAGGCTGTCCAGCCGTTGCAGGAGGTCCCGGCGAACCGCGGCGAGGACGTTGCCCGGGACCCGGTTGAGGACGACGGCGGTGGTCAGGCCGCGCTCATGGGCCTCCGACAGCAGCCGCCACGGCAGGGCGTCGCCGTACCGGGAGGCCGTGGTGACGAAGACCCACAGGTCCGCCGCCTCGAGGAGCTGGCCGGCGAGCGAGCGGTTGCGCGCGTCGACCGAGTTGAGGTCCGGCGCATCGAGCAGGGCAAGACCGGTGGGGACCGCCTCGCTCGTCGCGACGTCGGCCACCTCGGTGACGGGGCGGCCGGTCATGAGCGGGACGTCCTCCGGGTGCACGGCCGCGACCGGTGTCCGGGTGGTGGGGCGCAGCACGCCCGCCTCGGTGACGTCCGCCTGGAGCAGGGAGTTGACGAGGGTGGACTTGCCGACGCCGGTGGAACCACCGAACACCACGACGGCAGGCGCCTCCTCCTCCTTCAGCCGCGGCAGCAGCCGCATGCGGATCTGCGTCAGGACGCGCTCCCGCAGCGCGCGCAGATCGTTCGTGCCGGGCAGCTCGAGCGGGAGCCCGACCCCCTCGACGGTGCCCGCGAGGTCGTTGACGACGGCGAGCCGCGGGTGGCGCGGGGCTGCCGCCGGCGCGACGTGGGCGGAGGTGGTCACGCGCCCCATTGTGACCGGAGAGTGCCCTGACGTGGGAACTCTCCCCCCGAGCGCGGCGGCGCCCGGCCCCAGGCCCGGGCCCCGGATCGGCCGTTCGACCGTGATCGTGAGTGTGCGGCAGCAGGGCGCACGAGGTTGCCCGAGCCCCGGCGTGGCCCGGCTCCGTCCGGGCCCGCCGCGGTCGGCGGCCGCCGCTCGGGGGATCTGCCGTCTGCGCCCCCGGCAGGACTCGAACCTGCAACCTACGAGTTAGAAGCTCGTTGCTCTATCCGTTGAGCTACGGGGGCAAGGATGGCCGGCGGGCGAGCCCGGCCGGCGGACACACCCCGCCGCGGGCCTCGCGACCGCCGTCAAGTATGCCGCACGACCACCCGGGCGGGCGGCCCGCGGGCGCCCCGTCGCGCCCCGTTGACGTCGTCCGTGGGGCGCGGCGGAGGGGGCCACGGTGGCGACACGGGCGGGCGAGTGACCAGGGGACGGCTCGGCGGGCTTGCACGGGCGCTGCTGGGTGACACCCGCACTGGGTGACACCGGCACTACTTAGTGTTACGGTGTACCAGTAGTCAGTGGCACTGAGTAGTGGGGTGGCGATGGGGAAGCAGATGACCGAGATGCTCAAAGGCGTCCTGGAAGGCCTCGTCCTGGCAATCCTGTCCGCCCGCCCCGCATACGGCTACGAGATCACCGGCTGGCTGCGCGAGCAGGGCTTCGCCGACATCGCGGAGGGCACCGTCTACGCCCTGCTGGTCCGGATCGAGAAGCGCGGCCTCGTCGACGTGGAGAAGGTCCCGTCGGAGAAGGGACCGCCGCGCAAGGTCTACTCGCTCAACGCGAGCGGACAGCAGTACCTCAACGAGTTCTGGAGGACCTGGAGCTTCCTCTCAGGACGACTCGAACAGCTCCGGGAAGAGGGCTAGGACACATGGCCGCACGGTGGATCGAGATGCTCACCGGTTCGCTCGAGGACAAGAAGCGCTACAGGGCCGCCAAGGCGCGCCTCAAGGCGCTCCCCGAGGGCTACCGCACCGCCGCCGAGGCGCTCGAGCGGTACGTCATGTACGCGGGCGCCATCGAGAAGAGCGACGTCTTCCTGCAGATGACCGACGACCTCGCCGACCTCTTCGAGCAGGCCGCGGCCGACAGGACGCCGGTCCGCGACGTCGTCGGGGACGACCCGGTCGAGTTCGCCGAGACGTTCCTCGCGAACTACGCCGACGGGCAGTGGATCAACAAGGAGCGGGCACGACTGGCAGACGCCATCGACCGCGCCGAGCACCAGACCGAGGGAGACAGCCGCTCATGACCACCCGGACGGCACCGGCACCAGCAATCGAGGTGCACGGGCTGCAGAAGTCTTACCAGAAGCTCCACGTCCTGAAGGGCGTCGACTTCGAGGTGGCTCGCGGGAGCATCTTCGCCCTGCTCGGCTCCAACGGAGCCGGCAAGACGACCGTGGTGAAGATCCTCAGCACGCTGCTCCGACAGGACGACGGCACAGCCCGCGTGGGCGGCTTCGACGTGAGGACCCAGGCCGAGAAGGTCCGCGAGTCGATCAGCCTGACCGGGCAGTTCGCGGCGGTCGACGAGATCCTCACCGGGCGTGAGAACCTCGTGCTCGTCGCGCGGCTGCGGCACCTCGAGAACCCGGGAGCCGTCGCGGACGACCTGCTGCGACGGTTCTCGCTCACCGAGGCCGGCGGCCGGAAGGTCGGCACGTACTCGGGCGGCATGCGCCGTCGGCTCGACATCGCGATGAGCCTCGTCGGGAGTCCGCAGATCATCTTCCTCGACGAGCCGACCACGGGTCTCGACCCGCAGGCGCGCATCGAGGTCTGGCAGACCGTGCGCGAGCTCGCCGCGAGTGGTACCACGGTGCTGCTGACCACCCAGTATCTCGACGAGGCGGAGCAGCTCGCCCACCGGATCGCGATCCTCCACGGCGGCCGGATCATCGTGAACGACACGCTCGAGGAGCTCAAGAGGATGCTCCCGCCCGCCACGGTCGAGTACGTCGAGAAGCAGCCGACACTCGAGGAGGTCTTCCTCGCCCTAGTCGGCGACACCGAGTCCCATGACGACGCCGAACCGGCACACACGAGCGAGGAACGATGACCACGCACTTCTTCGGAGACACCGCCACGCTGCTGGGACGGTCCCTGCGCCACATCACGCGCAGCCCCGACACCATCATCACGACGGCGGTCACGCCGATCGCCATCATGCTGATGTTCGTCTGGGTGTTCGGCGGGGCGATCGAGACCGGGTCCGACTCCTACGTCGACTACCTGCTGCCCGGCATCCTGCTCATCACGATCGCCTCGGGCATCTCCTACACCGCCTTCCGGCTCTTCCAGGACATGCAGGGCGGAATCTTCGAGCGGTTCCAGTCCATGCCGATCGCACGCTCCGGCGTCCTGTGGGGGCACGTGCTGACCTCGATGGTCGCCAACCTCATCTCGCTCGCCCTCGTGATGGGCGTCGGGCTGCTGATGGGCTTCCGCTCGGGCGCGGACCCGCTGGCATGGCTGGCTGTCGTCGGCATCCTCATGCTGTTCACCCTGGCCCTGACCTGGCTGGCGGTCATTCCCGGCCTCACGGCCAAGACGATGGACGGCGCGACCGCCTTCTCGTACCCGCTCATCTTCCTGCCGTTCATCAGCTCGGCGTTCGCGCCCACGGAGACCATGCCGGGCCCGGTGCGGTGGTTCGCCGAGAACCAGCCGGTCACCGCGATCGTCGACGCGCTCCGCTCCCTGTTCGCGCAGCAGCCGGTCGGCACGGACATCTGGGTCGCCCTCGTCTGGTGCGTCGGCATCCTCGTCGTCGCCTACGCCTTCGCCATGGTCGTCTACCGGCGCAAGATTGCCTGATGACCCCCGACGTCGGACCGCTCCTCGCCCGCGGACGCGACGCGGACGTCTTCGACCTCGGTGACGGCCTCGTCCTGCGGCGCGCCCGGGACGGGCGGAGCCTGTCCGCCGAGGCCGCGGTGATGGCGGCCGCGCACGCGGGCGGCGTCCCGGTCCCGCGGGTGCACGAGGTCACCGCGGACGGGGCGGTCGTCATGGACAGGGTCTCCGGTCCGACGCTGCAGGTGGAGCTCCTGCGGCGTCCGTGGCGCAGCAGGACGGCCGCCGGCGTGCTGCACGCGCTGCACGAGGCGGTGCACGCGGTCCGGGCGCCGGACGCTCTCCCGGACGTCGGCCTGCCCGGGTCGGCGTTGCTCCACCTCGACCTGCACCCGATGAACGTCCTGCTGGGGCCGGACGGTCCGGTCCTGATCGACTGGGCGAACGCCCGTCGCGGCCCGCCGGGGGCGGACCTCGCGATGACATGGCTCATCCTCGCGACCTCGACGGTCGACGGGCCGTTGCCGATCCGCCTGGGCGTCGCGCTGCTGCGCCGACGGATCCTCGCCGGCTACGAGGCAGGCCTCGACCGTGCGGCCGCGATGGCGGCACTGCCACACCTGGCCGGGCGCCGCGCGGCCGACCGGAACGTCGGAGATGCGGAGCGGCGCCGCCTCCTGGCCTGGGTCAGCAGGATGGGCGCACGACCTTGCTGAGCGCCGACGGCGGACCGCCCGGCCGATCCTGGACGTCCACCCGCAGGGCTCGGCACCCGGCGCACCGGACGTAGAGCACCACGCCCTCGGACGTGGGATGCGACGAGTCGACGAGCCAGGCGTGCTCGTGGGTTGCGGCGGGGCGGGCCGCAGGTGTCAGTGACTGCCCGAGATCGGTGGTGCGCGTCATGACCGTCACCCTGCTGTAATGGTCTTATGCACCTCAACCCTTACGGTGACTACGCGGTACGCCTGGCTGCGTCGCTGGCGAACGACTGGCCCGACGACCGGGCCGGGATCGTCGCGCGAACCCGCGCGTTCGGGATGACGATGGACTTCCCCACCGCCCCGGACGACCACCCACGGACCGGGCAGGTCGTCGAGGACTGGCTGGCCGTCGTCGACGCCGACGACCCCCGCCGGCGCGCCACGATCCTCAACGCCCAGATGGCCGCCGTCACGGCGTACCCGCGACTCACCGACCACGACGGCGAGGGCTGGCACCTGCACTACCGCGACGACGGCCAGGCCCTCCCCGAGGTGCTCGCGGCCGTCATCAGCGTGGGCACGGCGCTGCACCTCACCACGCGGGGCATGCACCGCCTCCGCCGCTGCGCCGCTGGAGACTCGCCCGGGGACCCGTGCTCCGCCGTCGTCGTGGACGTCACGCGCAACGGCAGGCAGCGGTACTGCTCGGTCCGCTGCGCCAACCGCGCGGCGGTGCGCCGCCACCGCGCCCGGACCCGGGCCCGAGGCTGACCGCGCGGGCCGGGGCCGTACGGGCCTAGCTCAGCCCTGCATGGCCCGGGCCAGGGCGTCGAGGTCGGCGAGCGGCCCGACATGCCGGAGCTTGTCGGGGTTGAGGACGTTGCCGAGGGCGGTGATCCGGCCGTCCACGACGTCGATGCTGAGCACCGCGAGGACGCCGCCGTCCAGGGCCGATCGCCACACGGCGCCGGGCACCCCGCCCACGGCGCACGTCTCCACCGTGATCAGCCCGAGGCCGCGCCGGACGAACCCCGTGAGGAGGCGGCCGACCGCCTCCCGGCCCCGGACCGGCCTGGTGATGGCGAAGCCGGGCGGGACGTTCCCGCCGCCGTCGCCGGTGAACACCACGTCCTCGGCGAGCAGGTCCACGAACTCCTCCACCCGGCCCTCCAGGCACGCCGCGAGGAACCGCTCGACCAGCTCGGCACGGCGGGCCGGAGAGTCCTCGAAGCGTGGCCGCCGCTCGGCGATGCGGGCCCGGGCGCGCGAGACGAGCTGCCGGGTCGCCACCTCCGAGCGTTCGACGACCTCGGCCGTCTCGTGGTGGGAGAAGCCGAGGACGTCGTGCAGGAGAAACGCGGCCCGCTCGGTTGGCGTCAGGGTCTCCAGCAGCACGAGGAACGCGGTCGAGAGGTCGTCGGCGAGCTCGACGTGGGCGCCAGGAGCGAGCGTGGGGCTCACCCGGGCGGGTCCGGGCTCCGTCAGGAGCGGCTCCGGGAGCCAGTCCCCGACGTAGCTCTCCCGCCGGACCCGGGCCGAACGCAGCACGTCGAGGCTCAGCCTGGTGGCGACGGTGGTGACGTAGGCCTTCGGGTTCGCCACGCCCTCGGCGCCGAACATCCGGACCAGCGCGTCCTGGGCGACGTCCTCGGCCTCCGCGACGGACCCGAGCATCCGGTAGGCCACCGAGAAGGCGAGCGGCCGGAGCCTGGCGAGGGCCTCGGCGTCGATGCCCGTGCTCCCTGCACTCATGCGGCCAGTCTCGTCCGTGCCGTGCGTGCCGTCGCCCTCTTTCGGAGCACCGGCGCCGGATGACGGAACAGCACCTTCGCCCCGTTCAGGGTGGCGTCCTTGTAGGCCATGGCCAGCCGTCCGGTGAGGATCCGCTCGTGCGGCCGGCCCTCGGCGTCCAGGAGCTGCACGAGCCCCTGCCGGCGCCCGAGGGAGAGGCACTCGTGGAGGTACCGGAACCGCAGCGGCCTCGACTCCCGCCCGGTGAGGTCCGCGACGATCCGTTCGGCCGCCGTCGGCCCGGTGAACGTTCCGGTGCGGCAGCCCATGGCGAGGGCGTCGCCCCACGGCCCCGGGACGGCGGCGGCGTCGCCGACCACGAACACCTCGGGGTGCGAGACGGAGCGCAGCGTCCGGTCCACGACGGCACGCCCCGCGCGGTCCACCGCCAGTCCCGCCTCGGCCACCAGCGGGCTCGCCCGGAACCCGCCCGCCCAGTAGACCTCGTCGCACGTGAGCGCGGTGCCGTCCTCGAGGTGGACGACGCCCGCCTCGACCCGGGCGACGCGGCCGCGGACCCGCTCGACGCCGAGCCGGTCCAGCGTCGTGCCCAGGTAGGCCCGGCCCCGGGCCGAGAGCCAGCCACCGGCCTCCGCGCTGCTCACCAGCCGCACGGTGAGGTCCGGCCAGGTCTCCGCGAGCTCCGCGGCGATCTCGATGCCGGTCAGCCCGCCGCCGCAGACCACGACCGTCCCGCGCGCCTTCGCGAGCGCCGCCGTGCGCGCGGCGGCCCCCTCCGCTGCCGCCGCGTCGGTCAGCACGACGGCGTGCTCCGCCGCACCGGGGGTCCGCGCGGCGTCGATCTGGCTGCCGAGCCCGACGACGAGCGTGTCGTACGCCAGGTGCGTCCCGTCGGCGAGCACGACCCGCCGGTGCGCGGTGTCGATCGCCGCGACGAGGGCGGTGCGCCGCCGCACGGGCAGGCCGGCGAACAGGTCCGCGAGCGCGAGGCGCGGAACCCGCTGCCAGGCGGCGATCTGGTGCAGGCGCGGTCGTTCGACGAACTCCTCGAACGCGCTCACCACGGTCACGACGACCTCCTCGGCGTGGAGGCGCTTGGCGAGGCGCTGGGCGGTGAGGACGCCGGCGTAGCCCGCACCGAGGACGAGGATCTGCAGGGGGTCGGTGCGTGGGTCTTTGCGTGGGTCGTTGAGTGTCATGCCCCACCGACGGCGCAGGGGCGACGTCTGTGACGGGACGTACCCTGTGCGCGTGAGCCCTCAAGCACTGAAGGACCCGATCGTCTGGATCGACTGCGAGATGACGGGTCTGGACCTGGAGAAGGACGCCCTCATCGAGGTGGCCGTCATCGTCACGGACTCCGAGCTCGTCCCCGTGGACGCGGGGATCGACCTGACGATCCGCCCCACCCCGGGCGCGGTGGAGCAGATGACGGAGGTGGTGCGCACCATGCACACCACCTCGGGTCTGCTGGACGCCCTCGAGACCGGCATGGACATGGCAGAGGCCGAGGCCGCGGTGCTGGAGTACATCCGGCGATGGGTGCCGGAGCCCCGCAAGGCGCCGCTGGCGGGCAACTCCGTCGGGACGGACCGCACGTTCCTCGCGAGGGACATGCCCGAGGTCGTCGAGCACCTGCACTACCGGATCGTGGACGTCTCCTCGATCAAGGAGCTCGCCCGCCGGTGGTACCCGCGCGCCTACTTCCACTCCCCCGCCAAGGCCGGCGGGCACCGGGCGCTGGCGGACATTCTCGAGTCCATCGACGAGCTGCGGTACTACCGCGCGGCGCTCTTCCCCGACGGCCAGGGCCCGGACTCGCCGACCGTGAAGGCCGCGTCCGAGGCGGTGCTCGCCGAGCCGACCTCCGCCGTCGTCGAGCGGCTCTCCGCGGGCCAGGCCGGCGCAAGGTGAGCCAGACCACGCGCCCCGCGCTGGGGCCGCGGGGCGGTGGTCGGCTATGCTCGTTCACTGCTGCCGACGCGTGAGCACCAGCTCGGCACGGCGGCGATGGTGGGTGTAGCTCAGCTGGTAGAGCGCCGCGTTGTGGTCGCGGATGTCGCGGGTTCAAGTCCCGTCACTCACCCCATGTGACCTGGTCGCACGAGACGATCCCGAACCCTCTCTGGGTTCGGGATCGTCTTGCGTGCGGTTCGAGGCGGCCGCGCCGGCCCGTTCACCGCGGCGTCGACGACACGTCACGCTCGCGTCGTTGCCCCGTGAAGGCTCGTGGGCTTGGCTCGGTTGTGCCCGGACACGACGTGAGCCGAGAGGACCAGCCGTGACGACGACGACACCGAACCCGCGTACCGAACCTCGCCCCGCCCCGATCCGCGCCGCGGCCGTGACGCTCGGCGCCGCCGTCGCGCTGGTAGCCGGGATACCGGCACCCGCCGCCGCGGCAAGCTACTCCGCGCCGCTGCAGACCGCGATCGAGGACCTGCCGGTCGCGACCGAGCAGCGCGACGGGTACGACCGCGACCTGTTCGAGCACTGGGTCGACGCCGACGGCGACGGCTGCGACGCGCGGTACGAGGTCCTCATCGCCGAGGCCGAGGACGCGCCGACGGTCGGGGACGGCTGCTCGCTCAGCGGCGGCCGCTGGTACTCCTACTACGAGGGCGTCTCGCAGTACGACACCTCCGACATCGACATCGACCACATGGTCCCGCTGGCCGAGGCATGGGACTCCGGCGCACACGTGTGGGACTCCACCCGGCGGGAGGCCTTCGCGAACGATCTGGACGACTACCGGACGCTGGTCGGCGTGACGGACTCGGTGAACCAGTCCAAGAGCGACCAGGACGTCGCCGAGTGGCTCCCGGAGCAGCAGCAGTGCCGCTACCTGCGCGAGTACGTGGCGGTGAAGATCCGCTGGGGCCTGTCCGTCGACTCGACCGAGCAGGCAGCGATGAACGACCTCGCCGCGAGCTGCGAGAACCTCGTCATCGAGGTGGAGATCGCCTGACCGTGCCTCGGTGCCTGACAGTGCCTCAGCCGCCCAGGTTCACCCAGACCCCCTTGGTCTCGGTGTAGGCGTCGAGCGCGTCGGCGGCCATCTCCCGCCCCCACCCGCTGGCCTTGAACCCGCCCCACGGAGCGGCCGGGTCGAGCATCGGCAGGGTGTTGACGTAGACCTCGCCGGCCCGGATCTGGTGCGCCAGGCGGTGCCCCTTGGCGACGTCCGAGGTCCACACGCACGCCACGAGCCCGTACGGGGTGTCGTTGGCGCGCGTCACCAGCTCCTCCGGGTCGTCGTAGGAGATGACCGGCAGCACGGGGCCGAAGATCTCCTCCCGCGCGATGGTCATCTCGTGAGTGACACCGCGGAAGAGGGTGGGCTCGAAGAAGAACCCGGAGGCGAGGTCGCCCTCCGCACGCCGGCCGCCGGCCACGATCTCCGCGCCCTCGTCGACACCCCGGCTCACGTACCCGGAGACCTTCTCCAGGTGCTCGGCCGAGACCATCGGGCCGACCTGGCTCTCCGGCGAGGTGCCCGGCCCCACCGTCATCCCGGACATGGCGCCGGCAAGCTTCTCGGTGAACTCGTCCGCGCGCGAGGCGTCGACGTAGAAGCGGCTGTACGCCGCGCACGCCTGGCCGCTGTTGATCAGCCCGCCGATCAGGTTCCCCATCACCGCGTCGTCGAGGTCGGCGTCCTTCATGACGATGCTGGGGGCCTTGCCGCCCAGCTCGAGGCTGACCCGCTTGAGGTTTCCCGCTGAGGCGCGGACGATCTCACGCCCCACCTCGGTGGAGCCGGTGAACGAGACCTTGTCCACGCCGTCGTGCTCGACCAGCCGCCGGCCGACCTGGGGCCCGCCGGTGACGAGGTTGACCACGCCCGCCGGCACGCCGGCCTCCTCGCACAGCTGCACGAGGCGGGTGGTGGTCAGCGGCGTCTGCTCGGCCGGCTTGAGGACCACCGTGTTTCCGGCCGCGAGCGCGGGCGCGAGCTTCCACACGGCGATGGCGAGCGGGAAGTTCCAGGGCGTGATGAGGGCGCACACGCCGACCGGCTCCCGGCGGGTGTAGTGCAGCATGCCCGGGATCGAGACCGGGCTGACGGTGCCGGTGATCTTGGTGCACCAGCCGGCGAAGTAGCGCAGCATGTCGGCGGCGCCGGCCATGGTGCCGCGGGCGAAGCCGACCGACTGCCCTTGGTCCTTGCTCTCGAGCTCGGCGAGCTCGTCAGCGTGCGCCTCGACGAGGTCGGCGATCTTCCACAGCAGCCGGCCCCGGGCGGAGGGCGTCATGCCGTGCCAGGCCGGGTCGGCGAACGCGCGGCGGGCGGCCTCGACGGCGGCGTCGACGTCGTCCTCGGTGGCCTCGATCGCCGTCCCGAGCACCTCGCCGGTGGCCGGGTCGATGGTCTCGAAGGTGGCACCGGCGGACCCCGCCGTCCACTCGCCGCTGATGTAGAGCTGACCGTCGGTCGTCATGGAACCTCCTGGTTCGTGTCTCCGAGCCCGTGCGCCCGCCGTGCTCAGGCGTAGCGCACCATCCCGCGGACGTTGCGGTGCGTGCGCATGTCCTCGTAGCCGTCATTGATGTCCTCGAGCCGGTACTCGCGCGTGACCAGCTCGTCGAGGAGGAGCTCGCCCTCCATGTACAGGTCGAGCAGCCGGGGGATGTCGTACCGCGGGTTGGCGTTGCCGAAGAGGGTGCCGACGATCTTCTTGCGGTAGGTCACCATCTCGAACATCGGCATGACGACCTGGTGGTCGGTGACGTTCGACAGTGACGTGAGTGCGACCGTGCCCAGCTTGCCGACCAGCGAGACGGCGTCCCCGATGACCTGCCCGTCGGCCAGGTCGACGGTGATGAGGGCCGAGTCCGCCATTCGCCCCCACGTCATGTCCGGCAGGGCCTCGCGCGCCTCGGCCGCGTCGGCGAAGGTGTGCGTCGCACCGAAGCGCTTCGCCTGCTCCCGGTTGAACTCGGAGGGGTCGACGGCGATGATCTGGCTGGCTCCGGCCATTCGCGCGCCCTGCACGGCGTTGGCGCCGACGCCGCCGATCCCGAGCACGACGACCGTGTCCCCCGCGCCGACCTCGGCGCCGTAGACCGCCGTGCCCCAGCCGGTCGTGACGCCGCACCCCACCAGGGTGGCCTTCTCCAGCGGGACGTCGTCCCTGATCTTGACCACCGAGGACTCCCGGCAGACGGTCACCGGCGCGAACGTCCCGAGCATGCACATCAGCCGGGCGTCCCGGCCGCGCACGTGGTGGCGGGCCGTGCCGTCCCGCTGCAGCCCGGCGTTCAGCCCGGCTCCCTCGTCACAGAGGTTCTGGTTCCCGCTGGCGCAGGACCGGCACCGCCCGCACGCGGGGATCCAGCTGAGGACGACGTGGTCGCCCTCCTGCACGCTCGTCACCTCGGGCCCGACCTTCTCCGCCACGCCGGCGCCCTCGTGCCCGCCGATCGTCGGCAACGCCTCCATCGGCAGATCCCCCACGCGCACGTGCTCGTCGGAGTGGCACAGCCCCGACCCGGCAAGGCGCACCATCACCTCGCCCGCCCGGGGGTCGTCCAGCTCGAGCTCCTCGAGCTGCCAGTCCTGCCCGTACTCCCAGAGCACCGCGGCCTGCGTCCTCACAAGTCCTCCTCGCCGTCGAGGGTCGACGCTCGTGACCCTAGGACGGCGCGACGGCGCAGGTGAGCGCCCCTTTCACCCCACGGAAAGCCTGGACGCTGGCAGGATCACCAGAAGGCGCGCACGGAGATCGCGTCGGCGAAGTTGTCCACGCCGTTCGGGGCGGTGGACAGGTAGAGCGAGGCGTCCACGAGGGCCACCTCCATGACGTGCATCTGGTCGCCCTCGCCCTCGACGACGTCGACGCGGCAGAAGATCAGCTGCTCGTCCCGGCCCATCCGGTCCTTGATGTAGGAGTGGATCGCGTGCCGCGCGACCTCACCCAGCCGCCACTCGGCATCGTTGGCCTGCCGGGCGTGGACGACCTCCTGCGGGTCGTCCTCGGGCTGGTACGGACCGTGCAGCATCGCCTCCTTCTCGACGGCGTGCGAGACCAGGCCGTTCATGAAGATCAGCGCCGTCTCGCCCCGGGTGTCGACGGACTCCAGGTACCGCTGCACCATGACCGAGCGTCCGTCGGCGAGGAGCTCCATGGCGTGCGAGATGGCCCGCTGCCGGGAGGAGGCGTCGACCGCGGTGTAGCGGCCGGTGTCGTGCCCGAGCGAGGAGACGGCCGGCTTGACCACGAAGTCACCGCTCGCCGGGAACCGCGTGTGGACCTGGTGCTTGGTGAGGTTCTGGTCCGGCTCCAGCCAGGTGGTCGGGATGATCGGCATCCCGCGCTTCTCCAGCTCGAGGAGGTAGTGCTTGTCGGTGTTCCAGCGCAGCACGTCGGCATGGTTGACGATGCGGGGCACGGACTCCGCCCAGGAGAGGAACTCCTCCCGGCGGGCCGCGTAGTCGTGGACGGACCGGACCACGACCATGCCGCTGGACCAGTCGACGTCGGGGTCGTCCCAGACGGCGACCCGCGGCTCCAGTCCGCGCTCGGCGAGCGCATCGGGCAGCGGCGCGTCGTCCTCGTCCAGGTTGGGCAGCTCGGCGGAGGTCGCGAGGATCACGATCGGCTTGGACACGAGGTCAACGTACCTCGACGGCGCCCCGCGCCCGG
The DNA here is from genome assembly GCF_042665525.1 of Georgenia alba. Classification (NCBI taxonomy): domain Bacteria; kingdom Bacillati; phylum Actinomycetota; class Actinomycetes; order Allobogoriellales; family Allobogoriellaceae; genus Georgenia; species Georgenia alba. Next base: position 1,842,628 of record NZ_JBHTCQ010000001.1, on the reverse strand, counting down.
AACGGGCTCCGGCAGCCCTGGCTCACGGTCGGGGGTTGGCCCCGCAGGTCCCCGCCGCGACGCCCGGTCCGCCGTCGGCGTCGTATCGTGGGCGACATGCAGCTGCCCGACCCGTTCGACGTCCGCACCGCCCCCGTCTCGGCGATCGGCCTGATCGGCGGCTACGCAGCAGCCCGGATCACCGGCCGCCGTCCGCTCGGCGGCCTGGTCCTGGCGGCCGCGGGCGCCATGGCGGCCCGGACCTGGGTGGCACGCGACGGCATCGCGGCCGCGGCCGGGCTGACCGCCGGGTACGTGGCCGCGTTCGGCCTGTCGCACCCGCTGGCGAAGAAGGTCGGTGCCTGGCCGTCGGTGCTCGCGGTGACCGCCGCGCACGCCGCGGCGGCCCACGTCGTCTCGGACCGCTACCGGCCGTGAGCCCGGCACTCCGGCAGCTCACCGTGCCGGCTCACCCCTTGATCGAGCCGCTCGCGAGGCCGGCCACGTAGAAGCGCTGCAGCGCGACGTAGAGGATCACGCACGGCACCATCGCGACGACGGCACCCGCGGCGATCAGACCGAAGTTCACCTCCCCGTACGCGCCCTGCTGCAGGTTCACCATGCTGACCGGCAGCGTGTAGAGATCCTGGTCGGTCAGGAAGGTCAGCGCGCCGAGGAACTCGGTCCACGAGGCGAGGAAGGCGTACAGCGCCGAGGTGGCCGCACCGGGCACGATCAGCGGCCGCAGGACCGAGACGAGCATGCGCACGGTCCCCGCGCCGTCGACGTGTGCCGCGGCCTCGAGCTCCTCGGGCACCGACTCGAACGCGTTGCGCATGACGAAGACGCAGAACGGCAGGTTCACGGTCGTGTAGAAGAGCACCAGTCCCAGCAGCGAGTCCGTCAGCCGCATGGTGTTCATCTGCAGGTAGAGCGGCGTGAGGATCGCCTGGAACGGCACCATCATCGTCAGCAGCACGAGCCCGAACAGCCACGGCCGCAGACGGAAGCGGAACTTGGCGAACCCGTACCCCGCCAGCGTGGCCAGCAGCGCGGTGAGCACCGCCGTCGAGATGGAGACGATGAGGCTGTTGATCACCGAGCTGCCGAGCGCGCTCTGGGTGCTCAGGCCGCGGAAGTTCACCAGCGAGAAGTCGAAGAAGGTCGCGGGCTCGGGCGCGTTGACGATGACGTCGTTGGGCTGGACCGACCGGATCAGCGCGAACGCAAGGGGCACCAGGAAGACGAGCGCGGCCAGCGTCCCGCCCGTCACGTAGAGCATCCGCTTGGTCGCCGTCTCGCGGGTCCCTCGGTCGGGCCGGCCCGCGCCCTCCTCGCGGGTGCGCGGCGCCGGTGCAGAACGCTGCCGGGTGGCGGTCGCCGTCATGGGTTCACCTCAGTCTCGTTCGCGGAGCAGCCAGAACTGGACGCCGGTGACCAGGCCGGTCAGCAGCACGAGCAGCAGGGACATCGCGGTGGCCGCGCCCAGTTGCAGGTCGACGAAGGCGCGGCGGAAGATCGACATGACCACCGTGGTGGTCTCCGAGCCGGGCCCGCCCTGCGTGAGGATGAAGAACTGCGTGAACGCCAGGAAGGACCCGATGACCGAGATGATGACGCTCATGGCGATGGCGCGGCGGATCATCGGGATGGTGACCTGGCGTTCGGTCTGCCACCACGACGCGCCGTCCAGCTCGGCCGACTCGTAGATCTCGCGGGGGATGCCCTGCATGGCGGACATGAGCAGGATCATCGTCAGGCCGGACACGCCCCAGATGACGAGGACGCAGATCAGCCCCGTCGCGAGCGGTCCGTTCACGAGCCACGCGGTCGAGCCGTCCGTGATCCCGAGCGCACGCAGCACGAGGTTGACCGCACCACTGTTCGGCTGGGCCTCGAGCAGCATGATGAAGCTGATCGTGGTGAGGCCGACCACGAAGGGCAGGAAGAAGATCGTGCGCAGCAGCGTCGAGCCGCGACGGTTGGCCCGCACGACGACGGCGAGCGCGTAGCCGAGCGCGAGGATCGGCCCGGTCACGATCGCCGTGTAGATGAAGGTGTAGAGGATCGACCGGCCGAACACCGGGTCGGAGAACGCCAGCGCGTAGTTCTCCAGGCCGACGAACTCGTAACCACCGATCAGGGGGAAGTTCGTCAGCGAGATGTAGACCGCGACGAGCAACGGCACGAAGACGAACACGACGACGAAAGCCACCGCGGGCGCCACGAGCAGCAGTCCCGTGCGGGGCGGGTGGGTGAGCGACCCGCGGCGCGTCTGCACGCTCATGCGTCCCCCTGTCGCAGGAGCAGGTCGTACCGGGACTGGGCGGCAGCCATGGCCTCCTCGATCTCGCCGCCGAACACCGCCCGCCGGAACATCTCCAGCCACGGCCCGTCGGGCTGGTTGTAGATGCGGTTGTAGGAGAGCGACAGCGGGGCGTAACCGGCGTCGAGGTTCTCCAACGGTGCGACGGCGTGCGGGTACCGCTCCCGGAAGGCGTCGGTGAGGACGTCGGAGCGGACCGGCATGTAGCCCCCGTCGGGGAGGATCGACTGCTGCTCGAGGTCCAGGCAGAACCGCACGTACTCCCACGCACCGGACGGGTTGCGGGCGCCGTTGGGGATAGCGAAGTTGTCGCCGCCGTCGAAGAAGCACTCCCCGCCGTCGGGACCGGAGAGGAGGCGGACCTCGATCTGGTCGAGGAACGCGGGGTCGGCGTCGGGGACGATGGAGCCGTAGGAATAGGCGGTCATGCCTGCCCGGCCGGCGAGGAAGTCGGCCGGACCGCGCGAGCCGTCGTCGGCGAAGGAGCCCGGCGCGACGAGCTCTTCCTCCCAGAAGGTCCGCATGAGCTCGAGCGTGCGGCGCAGCGGCTCGTTGCCGACGACGTTGCCGTACTGCTCGCCGACCTCCCCGGCGATCATGTCCGTGTCGGTGGCCCAGATGTGCGGCTGCACGATGAAGCCGAGGGTTCCCGAGGCGTTCCCCGGTGTCCACCAGCCGTAGGTGTCCTCGCCGAGGCCGGCCAGCGCCCGGGCGGCCTCGAGATAGCCCTCGAAGGAGGAGGTCGCCTCGTCGACGCTGATCCCGGCCCGGTCGAAGAGCTCGAGGTTGCACCACAGCACCGAGTTGTCCGCCAGGAACGGCACCCCGTAGTAGCGGTCGTCCATGGTGGCCAGGCCGAGGTGGCCGGGGCTGAGCCGGTCGGCGTAGGGCAGCTCCTCGATGACGGGGGTGAGGTCCGCGAACGCGTCCCGGAAGATGAACAGGGCCGAGTAGATGTCGTCGATGTCCACCAGGTCCGGAGGCCGGCCGCCGCGGATGGCGGTGGCGAGCTTGGTCACGTACTGGCTGTTCGGGATGGGGGTCAGCTCGATGCGCAGCCGGTCCTGCGCGGCGTGGAACGCGTCGACCATCACCTGGTTGCCGGTGAGGGTGTCCGAGCGGCACCACACGTTGAGCACGCCCTCGGCGTTCTCACCGAACCCGGCGACCGTCACGTCCGTCGGAGGCAGCGTGCCGCCGCAGCCCGCGAGCGCGGGCAGCGCAGCAACGCTGCCGAGACCGGCAAGCCCGAGAAACCCTCGGCGTGAGAGCGTCATCGCTCCTCCTCGCAAGGACGGGTCTTCCTCAGTGTTCGACGACGGGGAGCCACACCCGCATCGGTTGTGGACCTCGGTTGGCCCACACGTGGTACGGGATGGCCGTGAGCGTCACCGCCTCGCCCCGGGTCGCGTGCTCCCGGGTGCCGGCGGTGGCGTACGGGCTGCGGGCGTCCGACGGCGGGGCGCTGCCCTGGTGCCCGCGCAGCCGGAGCACGGTGACCCCGCCCAGCAGGTCCTCGCGGTGCTCGGCGGTGACGGCACTGCCGGGATCGACGCGCACGTCGTCGACCACGACGCCGTCGGGCTGGTCGGCCGCCTCGAGGGCGTACACCAACGGGCCTCGCTCGAGGGCCACACAGCCGCGCGCGGCGTCGACGCGGTCGTCCGCGACGGTGAAACGTGGGGACATCGGCAGGTCGAGCGTGACGGCGTCCCCGGTGCTCCAGGTGCGGGTCACCGACGCGTACTGCCCCGCCGGGACCGGTTCGCCGTGCAGCGTGGCGCCCTCCGCCCACCCGGGGACGCGCAGGGCGAGCGTGACCGGTCCCTCCGGCGCCCGGCGGACCGTGACCCGCACGCCGCCGTCCCACGGGTACGCGGTCTCGACGTCCAGGTCGAGACCGGCGCCGGAGACGGAGCCGGGCGCGTACTGGTGGATCTGCACGGCGGGGTTGCCGGACGTGTCCTGCCCCGTGGTGGCGAGGTAGCCGGCGAGGCTGGAGAGGGTGCGCATGACGTTGGGCGGGCAGCAGGCGCACTCGAACCAGCCGCGGCGACCGTGTGCGGGGCTGCGGTCGCCCTCCGGGTGGGCGTCGCTGCGCAGCTGGAGGGGGTTGACGTAGAAGAACTCCGTCCCGTCCAAGGAGATGCCGGACAGGACGCCGTTGAGCAGCATGCGCTCGATCTGGTCGGCGTACCGCGCCTCGCCGGTGGCCAGGAGCATGCGCCACGCCCACTGCACACCGCCGATGGCGGCACACGTCTCGGCGTAGGCGCGGTCGTTGGGCAGCTCGTACGGGTCGCCGAAGGACTCGCCCTCCCAACGCGCCCCGAGGCCGCCGGTGAGGTACTGCTTCGTGCGCTCCATCGAGTCGTACTGCCGCTGCAGGGCGGCGAGGAGCTCGGTGTCGCCCGTCTCGGCGGCGACGTCGGCCGCACCGGCGGCGAGGTAGACCGCCCGGACCGCATGCCCCTCGACCGTGGTGGCCTCGCGGACCGGCACGCGGTCCGAGAAGTACGTGGGTGCGTGGCCGTGCCCCTCGATGATGCCGTGGCCACGGGCGTCGACGAACCAGCGGGCCAGGTCGAGATAGGCGCGGGTGCCGGTCTCCCGGTAGAGCTCGACGAGGGCCATCTCGATGACGGGGTGCCCGTCGACGTCCTCCGTCTTGCCCGGCCCGAAGGTGGCGACGAGGTGGTCGGCGACCTTGGTGGCGACGTCGAGCAGCTCGCGGCCTCCCGTGGTCCGTGCGTGCGCGACTGCGGCCTGGATGAGGTGGCCCGCGCAGTAGTGCTCGTGGCTCCACGGGAGGTTGCGGTACCGCTCGTGCTCACGCAGCTGGACCACGGAGTTGAGGTAGCCGTCCTCGGCCTGGGCGCGGGTGAGCAGCTCGGCGATCTCGTGCTGGGTGGCGAGCAGGTCCTCTCCCCCGCTGCGGCCGTACTCCCAGGCGGCGGCCTCGAGCCACTTGTAGACGTCCGAGTCGGCGAAGATCGGCCCGACGGCCTCACCCTCGGCCGTTCCGGCGGCGATCTCGAGGTTCACGAGGTTGTGGGCGGTCCGCAGGAGCTCGGCACCGGCCGGGATCGTCCTCGTCCGGTTCGCCTCGGCCCGGGCGTGCCACACACCGCCCGTGATGGTCGCGGCGCCCGGCGCGACGGGACGGAGCGCCACCTGCGCGGAGCTCGTCGGTGCGGCGGGGCCGGCCGTGACGCCGGTCGAGGTCTCGGTGGTCATACGTCTCCTCGTCGAGAGGTGGTGGGGCGATCCAGGAACGTTCAGAACACGTTTTCCGAACGCTAGGACCGATCTGGCGGCGCTGTCAACGGCGCTGGCGCCATCTCGTGTAATGACGTCCTAAGGCGAGTTTCCGCCGTCGGGAACGCTTGTGGCCTACACTCTCCTGACCGGGCCGCGCGAGCCGTTCGGAAACGAGCGAAACTGCTGGAGGGGGGAGTCGTGACGGAGCCACGACGTCGCGGCGAGCCGGTGCGCATCGTCGACGTCGCCGCGCTGGCAGGGGTCTCCCCGAGCACCGTGTCCAAGGCCCTGAACAACAACGGCATGCTCCGGGACAGCACCCGTGAGCGCGTCCGTGAGGCCGCCGAGAAGCTCGGCTTCGTTCCGCACGCGGGTGCCCGATCCCTGCACACCGGGCGTACGTACACCGTCGGGTTGCTCAGCACCGACAACGCCGGGCGGTTCTCGCTGCCGGTGGTGCTCGGGGCCGAGAACGCGCTCCTGGCGGGCCAGATCTCGGCCCTGCTCGCCACGGCCCGGCACGATCCGGTGCGCGAGCAGCACCACATCCGCTCCCTGGTGAGCAGGCGCGTGGACGGGATCATCGTGACCGGCCGGACCACGGAGCCACGCGAGCCGGTCGCGGCGCCGGGCCCGGTGGTCTACGCGTTCGCGCCGTCCACCGACCCGCAGGACGCCTCGGTGGTGCCCGACGACGCCGACGGGATGCACCAGGTGGTCGAGCACCTGCGCTCGCTCGGGCACCGGCGGCTGGCCTTCGTCGGCGGCCGCGGCGACCACCGCGCCTCACACGTGCGGCACGAGGCCGCCGCTGCGGCGGCCGAGGCGCGCGCGATGACGCTCGCGGGCGAGCCTCGGTTCGGCGAGTGGAGCGAGCGGTGGGGGCGGCACGCCGTCGACATGCTCGTCGGGGACGGGCTGCTCGGCCCCGACGCCGCCGACCCGGTCGACGGGATCGTCTTCGCCTCCGACCAGCTCGCCCGCGGGGGCGCCGACCGGCTGCGCGAGCGCGGGCTGCGCGTGCCGGAGGACGTGGCCGTGACCGGCTACGACGACTGGCAGGTCATGTCCCTGGCCAGCCGGCCCCCGCTGACCACGGTGGACATGCGCCTCGAGACGCTCGGGCAGCGGGCGGCCGAGCTGCTGCTCGCGGCGCTCGCCGGCGAGCCGTTCCACGGCACGGAGCTGATCCGGCCCCGGCTCGTGGCGCGCGATTCGACGCTCGGCACCTCCTGACCCGGAGACGTCACGGGGAGCGCTCCCCATTCCGCTTCGCGCGGCGATGGCGCAAGATGTCCGGCAACGAGCCGCCGGGCGGGTCCGGCGTGCCAGAAGGGAGTCCCTGATGGACGGCTGGGTCTGGGTCCTGCTCATCGCCCTCCTCATCATCAGCATCGTCAGCTGGCTCCGGCGCATGTCCGGCGGCCACCACGACGGCTACTACGACGACGGCTACTACGACGACGGTCACTACGACCGCGGCTACGACGACGGCTACCGCCGTGGCCGCCGCTACGGGAGCGGCTACCGACGCAGCTCGGGCGGCGGGCTGTTCGGCGGCGGTTCGCGCAGCAAGCGCCGCTCCGGTTCGGGCGGCTTCGGCGGTGGAGGCGGCCGTTTCGGCTCCTCGGGCCGGCGCGGCTCCGGCGGCGGCCGGTTCCGGCGCTCCAGCGGTGGTGGCCGTGGCCGGGGAGGCAAGCGCAGCAGCGTCCGGCGCAAGAAGTAGCCCGCCTCACGACCCCCTCGGCCGGACGGGTCGTGACCCGTCCGGCCGTGTGCCGGACATCACCGCTGCCCGCGCCCCATCTCGCTTGGAGGGCCCGGAGACGGTGCAGTAGAGTCAACCGTCGCAGCGCGCACCGCTAGCTCAATTGGCAGAGCAACTGACTCTTAATCAGTGGGTTCTGGGTTCGAGTCCCAGGCGGTGTACTTCGGAGCCCACCGATCGCCCCGCCGGCCCGGACCGGCGGGGCTTCCTCGTGTCTGCGCCGGACCTACTTCATCGTCCCCTGGCTCACCGAGCCCTGCAGCTGGCGCTGGAAGATGATGTACACGATCAGCACCGGGACGATGGTGATGACGACCGCCGCGAACATCTGGTCGAACTCCGAGCGGTACCCGGCCGCGGAGACGAACGACGCCAGACGTTGGGAGAGCACCCAGTTCTCCTCGTTGGTGTTCAACGCCACGGGCAGCAGGAACTGGTTCCACAGGCCCAGGAAGTTGAAGATGGCCACCGACGCCATGCCCGGCCGCGCCATCGGCAGCATGACCTGGAAGAACGTCCGCCACTCGCCCGCCCCGTCGATCGCGGCGGCCTCCGAGATCTCGTCCGGCAGGCCGCGGAAGAACGAGTAGAGGAAGAAGACCGTGAACGGTAGTGCGAAGGCGACGTAGGTGAGGATCAGGCCGGGCAACGTGCCCCGGAGGCCGACGTTCTCCAGGACGAAGAACAGCGGCACGATGGCCAGGAACACCGGGAACGTCAGGCCGGCGAGCATGAGGTAGTAGATCGCCCGTCGTCCCGGGAACTCGAAACGCCCCAGGACGTAGGCGCACATCGCGCCGAGCAGCATGACCAGGACGAGCGCGCTGCCGACCACGACCACCGTGTTGAAGAACGCCCGCCCGATCTCGGCCTCGGTCCACGCATCGGCGTAGTTGGCGAAGCTCCACGACGCCGGGAGCCCGAACGGCTCGCCGAAGATCTCCGGATTCGTCTTGAACGAGCTGAGGACGGTCCACAGCATCGGCGCGACGACGAGCACGCACCAGAGCACCAGTACCGCGTGCGCCACCGTCGGGACGAACCGGTCATCCCCGGCGCGGCGAGCAGGAACGGGATTGTCGGACCCCGGTGCCGCGTCGTACGTCGGCGTCGTCGTCTCGGTGCTCATGCGCGCCCCCTCTCGTCGCGGCCGCCGGTGAGGCGGTTCACCGTGAAGACCAGCGCGGCGAACACCAGCGTGACCACCGCCATCGCCACCCCCATCGCGCTCGACCGGCCGAACTGGCCGTCGATGAACGCCGTACGGAACAGCTGCTGCGCCATCACGAGCGTGCTGTTGTCCGGCCCGCCTTGCGGGTTCAGCGCCTGGACGAAGACGAAGGCGTCGAGCGCCATGATCCCGAGGTAGATCCACGCGGTCTGCACGTTGTCGCGGATCAGCGGGATGGTGATCGACCAGGCGATGCGGAACCGGCTCGCCCCGTCGATCCGGGCGGCCTCGTAGATCTCTCCCGGGACGCCCTTGATCGCCGCGATGAACAGCAGCATGTAGAAGCCGACCATCCCCCAGATGATCACGAACATCGTCACCGGCATCGCCGTGCCGACATTGCCGAGCCACGCGAAGGCCCGGAACTGCTCGAGACCGAGCCCGGTGAGCATGCCGTTGACCAGCCCACCACTCGGGTCGAAGATCAGCCGCCACATGATGGCGACCGCGATCGCCGGGATCACGTACGGGAAGAAGGAGACCACGCGGTAGAAGGACGAGCCCGCAAGGCCGCGCACCTGCCCCCTCTGCGAGCCCCCCACTGTGATGAGGCTGGCGAAGATCAACGCGATGACGATTGTCACGGTCGGGACGACGAGGGCGATCGTCACGCTGTTGCCGACCGCGTTGATCCACCGGGGGTCATTCATCAGCCACACGAAGTTGTCGAGGCCGACGATGTTGAACTCGGCGGTGAACCCCGACCAGTCCGTCAGGGAGTAGAACCCGGCTTGGAGGAACGGCCAGATCACGAACACCAGGAAGATCGCCAGCGGCAGCCCGAGGAACACCAGCATGAAGCTGACGTAGTCGAACGAGAGCTTGCGCCGGCGACCCGCCGTCGACTTGACGCGCCGGCCGGCGGGGGACGCGCTCGGCGACGGCGCTCCCCCGCCGGGCGCGGGGACGACCGTCGTCATACGACCTCGATCTTCTCGATGGCGTCGTCCTCACGGATCCGGTCGGTGATGGCCTGGAGCTCGGCCGTCAGCTGGTCGACCGGCTTGTTGCCGTCGAGGAACGAGTTCCAGATCGGCAGCTGCTCCTGGTTCATGCCGTAGGTGGACACGAAGTTGAACGTGAACCGGTCCTCCGGGCCCGCACGGTCGATCATCTCGACCTGAGACTGAACCGCCGTCGAGGGGTCCTCGGGCAGCGCCCCCTCCACGACCGTCAGGGCCTGCTTCTCCCGGGCGAAGTTGGCGACGGCGTCCGCCGAGAGCATGACTCGCAGCAGTTCCTTGCCTCCCGCGACATTGGCTGCGTCGCTCGGGACGATGAAGGGCTCGCCGGCCGTCAGGTGGATCGCGTGGGGCGCCATCGCCGGACTGCCGGTCAGGCTTGGGCTGGGGATGCCGGTGAGCTGGAAGTTCTCCGCCATCGAGTCCTTCTGCTCGTTGGCGATCCACGAGCCTGTCGGGTACAGCAGGGCTTCCTGGTCAAGGCTCCACTGTGTCTGCGCCGCGGTGAACTGGGTTCCCGAGCCGCCGGGCTTGAAGTAGCCGAGGTCGATGATCTCCTTCATGATCTCGAAGACACCCTGCACGGCGTCGTGCGACCAGCAGTTCGGCTCGAGGTTCTCCAGCGTCAGCCGGACCTCGTCGCCGCCCTCCTTGATCGCGGACTCGATGGCGAGGGTCTGGTAGTACGTGGCCGCCTCGGTGCCCCACAGGAACAGGAACTTGCCGGCCTCCTGCGCCGCGCCACCGAGCTCGCGGATCTCCTCCCACGTGGTCGGCGGGGTCCAGCCGTGCTCGTCGAACAGGCTCTGGGAGAACCACAGACCGTAGATGCTCAGCACGTAGTTGATCGCCGCGAACTTGTCGCCGAACGTTCCCGGTGCGAGCGCACCCTCGTAGAGAGTGTCGCGGATGGTGGTGCCCTCGAGGTTCGGGGCATCGATGACGTCGGTGAGATCCTCGAGCTGCGGGAGGATCGTGTTGAACCCGATCTGCTGCGCACCGGAGTTGTCGATGAGGTCCGGCGGGGTACCGCCGACGAAACGCGGCTGCAGCTCGGGCGCGATGTTGGTCGTCGGAGCCACCTCGACGGTGACGCCGTCGTGGGTCTCCTCCAGGACGCCAGCCGCGAAGTCGACGTAGTCGGTCTGATAGCCGCCGTCGAAGATGACCGCCTCGATGCTCGAGCCCGCCTCGAGGCCGAACGGGTTGTCCTCCGAGACCTCCCCGGCGGGTGCTGTCGTCTGCTCCTCCCCGCCTCCTCCGCCGCCGGTGGCGCAGGACGCGAGGGTGAGGCCGAGCGGGAGGCTTCCCGCCGTGACCAGCGCACTGCGCAGGAACACGCGGCGGCTGTGAGTGCTCTCGGTCATGGTGATCGGGCCTTTCTTGGTGGTGTCCTGGTGGTCGAGGTCAGTCGGCGCGCCGGTGCCCGGCGACGGCCTCGGCCGACGCCGCGATGCGCGACGCGGTGGCGGTGAAGTCGCGCTGGGCGACGAGCAGGTAGAGCACGTCCAGCACGAAGAGCTGGGAGTGCTTCGCGGAGAGGTCGGCGGGGTGGAGGTACTGCTCGGGCACGGGCGCGAGCAGGCAGACGTCGGCGAGCTGGGCGAGGGGCGAGGCGCTGCGAGAGGTGATGGCGACGGTGAGGGCACCGGCGGACTTGGCGCCGGCCAGCATCTCGATGGTCTCCTTCGTCCGGCCACTGTTCGAGATGCCGATGGCGGTGGTCCCCTCGTCCTGCAGGGAGGCACTGGCAAGACCGGCATGCACCTCGCCCCAGGCATGGGCGTTGACCCCGATCCGGTACAGCCGGGACTGCATCTCGGCGGCGAGCGCCGCGCTGCCGCCGATGCCGTAGATGTCGACGTGCCGGGCGCTCGCGATCCGTTCCGCGACGAGCCGGGACTGCGCCGTGTCCAGGACGCTCGCGGTCGCGCGCAGTGACCTGATGTGGGCGCTCAGCACGGTCCGCAGGACGTCCGCGGGGGTGTCGTCCGGCTCCAGGGTGCGATGGATGTCGGCGCGCCAGGCGTCGTCGTCGACGGCGCCGCGGGCGGCATCGGTGGCCACCCCGACCCGGAACTGCACGTAGCCGGGAAACCCGATCTGGCGGCAGAACCGCGTGACGGTGGCCGGCGAGGTGCCGGCCCGGTCCGCCAGCTCGGTGATCGACAGGTCGAGCGGCGCCGTCGGGTCCTCCAGCAGCAGCTCGGCGATCTTGACCTGGGCCGAGGACATCGCCGGCAGGTTGGCGTGGATGCGCTCGGCCACCCGGAGGGTGCCGTCCACGGCGTCGAGCGCTCCCGCCATCTGAAAATGCCTCTCAGACCACCTACAAAGTGCCCGAAACGTATTCTCAGGAGGTGCGCCCGTCAAGGACTTCTGTGCGCCGCGTCACAACCGAGACCAAATCGTGCCCCGCCGGAAACGTCCGCGGTGCACCAGGGACTCACGGGTGCGCAGATCCTTCCTCGCGGGTCACCGCGCCGTCGACCACACGCGGTGTCACGACGACGTCGGTGGTCAGGGAGCTCGCGATGTAGCAGCCCTCGTGCGCCTTCTCGACCAACGCACGGACGAGGTCATGGTCGGTGCCCGGCCGGACCCGGATCTCCGGGGCCAGGTCGATCCGCGTGATCCGCACAGGCAGGTCGCCCTCGGGCATCACGCCGACGGCGTGGTCGACGTAGCCGACGACGTCGACGCCGGCCCGGGCGGCACGGCCGAGGAAGGACAGCAGCTGGCACGAGCTCGCGGCCATGACGAGCAGCTGCTCGGGATTGGGGTGCTCCGGGTCGCCCTGGAAGGCCGGGTCGGCACTCAGCGTGAACGGCGGGGACGGCGGAGCGACTACCCGGTGGGTCCGCGGGTAGGAGCGGTAACCGGTCCCCGTGCTCCCGGTCCAGGTCAGGTTCGTGCGGTACTCGTGGTCCATGCACCGCACCGTAGGCCGCAGACCTTTCGGCGTAGCCCGAAGCGTTCCGGCGGTATCGTCACGGCATGGGCCGTGACTACTCCGTGGTGGGCCGGGCGATGGCCGCGCCGGCGCGTGCCGCGATGCTGGACGCCCTCATGGACGGCTCCTCCCGTCCTGCGGGCGAGCTGGCGGGTGCCGCCGGCATCGGCGCCTCGACGGCGAGCGAGCACCTGGGCGTCCTGGTCGACGCCGGGCTGGTGGAGGCCCGGACGCGGGGCCGGCACCGCTTCTACCGTCTCCGGGACGCCTCGGTCGCCACAGCCCTGGAGCACCTGGGCGGCCTGTGCCCGGACCTGCCGACCCGGGTGCACCGCCGGAGCCGGGAGGCGGCGGAGCTGGCCGAGGCGCGCCTGTGCTACGACCATCTCGCGGGGCGCCTCGGCGTCGCGCTGACGGCCGGCATGCGGCGGCGCGGGTGGCTCACGGACGAGCTCACCCTGACCGACCGGGGCGCCGAAGGCCTGGACGGCCAGGGCATCGACGTCCTCGCGCTGCGTGGCCGACGCCGCCCCCTCACCCGCACGTGCCTGGACTGGACCGAGCGTCAGGACCACCTCGCCGGCGCGGTCGGTGCCGCCGTCGCCGCGCTCTTCCTCGATCGAGGCTGGGTGCGGCGTCGTCGGTCCGGCCGCGGCCTCGTGATCACCCCTGGCGGCCTCGCCGCGCTCCGCGAGACGTGGCGTACCGAGGTGGCCGATCGACCTGCGAGCGCACCGGCACGCGCCTAGGGTCGCAGTGTCCCGAAGCGGAGGAGATGTGTACGACCATCACCTGTTCGTCCAGACGCTGTCCGACTTCGTCCGCACGCTGGTGCGGCCGTACGACATCGATTCCGTGCTCAACGACCTTGCGCTGCGGGTCGCGAAGGTGCTGCACGTCTCGGGCGCCGGCGTCTCGCTGAGCCACGACGGCCGGCTACGCATGATCACGGCGATCCCACCGCACCTCATGGCCCTCGAGAAGTACCAGGAGGAGAACCAGACCGGGCCCTGCGTGGACGCGTTCCGCGAGTCCCGGCGAGCGCTGGTGCCCGACCTGGAGCAGGGCCGCGACCTGTGGCCCGAGTACGTGGACGCGGCGCTGACGAGCGGGACACGATCTCTGGCGTGCCTCCCGCTGGCCCTGGAGGACGAGGCTTTCGGCACGCTGACGCTCTACGCGGAACGACGCGACTGGCCGGAGGAGGACGTGGCGGCCGCCGGGCTCCTGGCGGACATGGCCACCGGGTACCTCATCAACGCCTCCACCCACAACCAGCAGGCGGAGCTGAACCAGCAGCTCAGCCACGCCCTGGAGTCGCGCGTGGTGATCGAGCAGGCGAAGGGCATCATCGCGGAGGCCCGCAGCCTGAGCGTGGACCAGGCCTTCGAGCTCATCCGCCGGCACGCACGGAACCACCAGGTCCGGGTCCGTGACCTGGCCGACGCGATCGTCCACATGGGCCTACGCCTCTGAGTCTTGTTCCGTCGTCCACCTGCGGGTTACCGTTGCCGCTGCCCGTCCCGGACCCGACGGGCCTCACCGCTCCAGACCCTGGCGGTACGCCTCCGTGCGCCTTCCGCCACCTCTGGAGCTCAGATGCCCGACACCCGTCCCGCCGGCACGCCCGGCACCCCTCATGTCCCGCACGGCGACGGAGCGTCCGGGCTACCCGCCCTCGAGTCCGTCGGCGAGATCGTCCGGATGCTGCAGACCACGGGCGAGCTGTTCCTCCGCGTCGGGTCCGAGCCGATCGACCCCGCCGGCCCGCGGGACCTCGAGAGCGGCTACCGGCTTCCCGGCGCTCCGGCGTACCGGCTCGTCCCGGAGCCCTGGTGGCTGGACAGCACGCCGACCTGGGTGGCCCGACAGCTCACCAGCCACTCCTACCTGCGCCGCGAGACCGGGACCGGTTGGCTGATCGCGGGCGAGATCGCCGGCCGCACCGCCGACGGTGTCCCCCTCATCGGCGCCGCGCACCCGCTGGCGATCCTCTCCCGGCCCTGCTTCCTGGACGCGGAGCGGCTCTACGCCGCCTGGCGGTGCCGCGGCATGTGACGGTCTGGGAGGATGAGCCCATGCCACGACTCCAACCGGGCGAGAACGCCCCGGACTTCACCCTGCCCACCGCCGACGGTGGCCAGGTCTCGCTCGCAGACCTGCGTGCCGACGCCGCAAAGGGCGTCGTCGTCTACTTCTACCCCGCGGCGAGCACCCCCGGGTGCACCACGGAGGCCTGCGACTTCCGCGACTCCCTCGCGGCCCTCCGCGGCGCCGGCTACGCGGTCGTCGGGATCTCCCCCGACCCGGTGGACAAGCTCGCGACGTTCGCCGCCGCGGAGTCCCTGACCTTCCCGCTCGCCTCCGACCCCGACCACGCGGTCCTCGAGGCCTACGGTGCGTGGGGCGAGCGGAAGAACTACGGGCGGACCTACGTCGGGGTGATCCGCTCCACGGTCGTGGTGGACCCGGACGGGACGGTCTCCCTCGCGCAGTACAACGTCAAGGCCACCGGGCACGTCGCGCGCCTGCGGAAGCAGCTGGCCGTCGCCTGAGGGCGTCGTCCCCGAGGTCCGGCCGCTCGTTAGGCTGGCCCGCGAGCGCGAGTGGCGTAACTGGCAGCCGCGCCAGGTTTAGGTCCTGGTGCCTTCGGGCGTGCGGGTTCGAGTCCCGCCTCGCGCACCGCCCCACCGCCGCACGACGGCGACCGTGGGCCACCCGCACGGCCAGCCTTCTCGCGCGCCGCGGCGCGGCACGATACAAACGTAGGGTGAGTGACATCGCGAGCGGCGACCTCGGGCCGTGGCTCTCGCCCGAAGACCTGGATCTCGTGCGCCGGAAGGTGCCCATCCTGTACATCGACGCCCTGCCCGTGCGGCTCGGGGAGCGCGGGGAGCTCGAGACGATCGGCCTGCTGCTCCGAGCGACGGCGGAGGGCCGGATCTCCCGCGCGCTGGTCTCCGGCCGGGTGCTCTACCACGAGACGATCCGTGAGGCGCTCGAGCGTCACCTGGAGAAGGACCTGGGGCCGATGGCGCTGCCGCAGCTGCCGACCTCGCTGGTGCCCTTCGCCGTCGGCGAGTACTTCCCCACCCCGGGGAGCCCGTTCCACGACCCGCGCCAGCATGCCGTCTCCCTCGCCTACGTGGTGCCCGTGGCGGGTGACTGCCAGCCGCGCAACGACACCCTCGAGATGACCTGGCTGACGCCCGCCGAGGCGATGACACCGGAGATCCTGGATGACCTCGGTGACGGCCACGCCGTGCTCGTCAAGCAGGCGCTCGCCGCCACGGGGACGATCCGCTGATGACCGAGGACCCGCAGGCTCCCGCCGTCCCACCGGCCGCCGGCCGGCCGTTGCGGTGGTTCGGCGTCGACCTCCTCGCGGTGGTCGTGTTCACCGTGCTCGGGATGGTCATGCACGGGACCCCGGCCGGTGACGTGATCGTCGTGATCTGGCCCTTCGTCGTCGGCCTCGCGCTGGCCTGGGCGATCCCCGCCGTGCGGGCGATGCCGCTGCTGATCTGGCCGACCGGCGTCGTCGTGTGGGCGTCGACGACGATCGTCGGCCTCGCCCTGCGTGGTCTGACCGGCGGCGGGGTCACCGGCGCGTTCCCGGTGATCACCGCGCTCGTGCTCGCGGTGCTGCTGATCGGGTGGCGGGCGTTGCCGTGGGTGCAGCGCCGCCGCCACGACCGGCAGGCGCGGGTCAGCTCCCCGTGAGCGCCCGCACGACGTGCGGCGCGAGGGCACGGAAGGCCTTGCCGCGGTGGCTGATCGCGTGCTTCTCGGCGGGGCTCAGCTCGGCGGCGGACCGGCTCTCGCCGGCGGGCAGCAGGATCGGGTCGTAGCCGAATCCGCCACTCCCACGCGGCGCGGTCAGCAGCGTGCCCGGCATGGTGCCCTCCTCGACGACCTCCTCCCCCGACGGCGTCACGAGGGCGGCCGCGCACGCGAAGTGGGCGCCGCGGTGGGCCTCCGGGACGTCGGCCAGCTGAGCGAGCAGGAGCTCCAGGTTCGCCCGGTCCTCGCCGTGCCGTCCGGACCAGCGGGCGGAGAACACGCCCGGGGCGCCGCCGAGCACGTCGACGCACAGCCCGGAGTCGTCCGCCACCGCGGGAAGGCCGGTCACGGCCACGAGGGCGCGGGCCTTGATGAGCGCGTTCTGCGCGAACGTCACGCCGTCCTCGACGGGCTCGGCGGCCCCGACGTCGGCGGCGCCGACGACGGCCTCCGCAGGCAGGTCCGGCAGGAGCGGGGCGAGGATCTCGCGGAGCTCGGTCACCTTGTGCCGGTTGTGCGTGGCGAGGGCCAGGCGCGCCCCGGGCGGGAGATCCGTCACGGACGGCGCTCCAGCGGCTCGGCGAGCGCCTGGGCCTGGAGGTCGCGGAGCGTGGCGGTGCCGGCGACCGCCAGGTCCAGCAGGGCGTCGAGCTCGGCGCGGTCGAACGGCGCCCCCTCGGCGGTCCCCTGGACCTCCACGAAGCTGCCCGAGCCGGTGACGACGACGTTCATGTCGGTCTCGGCCGCGACGTCCTCGACGTAGGGCAGGTCGAGCACGGGCCGGCCGTCGACGATCCCGACCGAGACGGCGGCGACGGAGTCGGTCAGCACGGGCCGGCCGGCCTTCGGCCGGATGTGACCGGCCTCGGTGCCCCACGCGACGGCATCGGCGAGCGCGACGTAGGCGCCGGTGATAGCGGCGGTGCGGGTGCCGCCGTCGGCCTGCAGGACGTCGCAGTCCAGGACGATCGTGTTCTCCCCGAGCGCGGCGACGTCGATGATCGCGCGCAGCGACCGCCCGATGAGGCGGGAGATCTCGTGCGTGCGCCCACCGATGCGGCCCTTGACCGACTCGCGCTGGCTGCGGCTGGAGGTGGAGCGGGGCAGCATCGCGTACTCGGCGGTCACCCAGCCCTCGCCCGAGCCCTGCCGCCAGCGCGGGACGCCCTCGGTGAAGGACGCCGCGCACAGCACCCGCGTCCGCCCGAACTCCACGAGGACACTGCCCTCGGCCGCATCCAGCCAGCCGCGGCTGAGGCGCACCTCGCGCAGCTCGTCGGGGCGGCGCCCGTCGGCGCGCACGGTCGTCTCGGTCGAAGGTGAGGTCATGACCTCGAGGCTACCCGGCGGAGCAGACGCCCCTGGCGACGGTGCAAGCGGCGCGGCGTGCGCAGGGACCGCGTCAGCTGCCGGCGGTGGTCATCACCTTTCCGGTCTCCAGCACCGTCTTGAGG
The DNA here is from genome assembly GCF_042665525.1 of Georgenia alba. Taxonomy (NCBI): domain Bacteria; kingdom Bacillati; phylum Actinomycetota; class Actinomycetes; order Allobogoriellales; family Allobogoriellaceae; genus Georgenia; species Georgenia alba. Next base: position 1,824,911 of record NZ_JBHTCQ010000001.1, on the reverse strand, counting down.
CTGGAGAGCACCCACGGCCAGCCACCGCCACCGTCCTCGGCATTGCCGTTGCCGGCGACGTCCTGCGCGGTGCGCGGGGACTGAGGAAGCTCGTGGGTGAGCGTCACCCGGGTCAGGCCCGAGGGTCCTTGGGTGATCTCCCAGGTCAGCCGGGAGGCCGGCTCGTCATGCCAGACCGCGCTCCAGTCGAGCACGAGCCTCCGGGGCGGGTCGATCTCGACGATGGTCGAGCTGGTGGCCACGTCGCCCATGCCCATCTGCTTCATCTCGTCGCTGGTCAGGTTGCGGTAGACGCCGCCCGGGCGGGGATCGATGTCGAGCCCGCCGCCGTAGCCGTACCTGGCGGCGTACTCGGCGCTGGTCAGCGCCTCCCAGACCTTCTCGGCCGGCGCGTCGATGTAGATGCGGTGGACCTGGGTGGTCGCCGCCCGTGCCGCTGTCTCAGTCATGGTCTTCCTCCGCGAGTCGTTTGAGGTCGGTCAGAGCACGCACGTGGTGCTCGGTGTACTTGTCGATCCACCGGTCGTGGATCTGGCGGATCGGGACCGGGTTCAGGTAGTGCAGTCGCTCCCGACCCGACTTCTGGACGATCACGAGATCCGCGCCCTCGAGCAGTCTCAGGTGCTTGGCCACGCCGAACCGCGACATCTCGGTGCTTCGATTGACGATCGCCTCCAGCTCACCGAGCGAGCGGCCGTCCCGCTCGAAGAGCGCGTCGAGCAGCAGGCGTCGCGTCGGATCCGCGAGCGCCTTGAAGACGAGGTCCTCCTGCACGACCTCAACATATGTGACCATTTGGTCACGTGTCAACGGTCGTCAGTCTCGGCTGTACGCGTGCGGCGGCCGGAGTAGGTCAGCCGGTGTTCTGCAGGCCCGCGGCCACACCCTTGAGCGTGAGCAGCAGCAGGTTGCGGCTCTCCTCCACCGAGGTCTCGTCGGCGTCCGGTGACCGCAGGGTCCGCAACGCCCGCAGCTGCAGCAGGGAGAGCGCGTCGACGTACGGGTTGCGCAGCTGGACCGCGCGGCCGAGCACCCGGTGCCCCTCGAGCAGACGGGTGTGCCCGGTGATCGACAGGACCCACCGCGTGGTCAGGTCCAGCTCGTCCAGGACGCGGCCGGCGAGGTCGTCGCGATCCCCGAGCGCAAGGTAGCGCTCGGCGATGCGGCGGTCGGTCTTCGCCAGGGACATCTCGACGTTGTCGATGAGGGCGGCGAACAGCGGCCACTCGGTGTACGCCGCGCGAAGGAGGTCCAGGTCGCCGACGGCCTCCAGCGCCGAGCCGAGCCCGTACCAGCCGGTCAGGTTGATGCGCGCCTGCCCCCACGCGAAGTTCCACGGGATGGCCCGCAGGTCCTCGAGGGACTCCACGGACAGGCCGCGGCGGGCCGGACGGGAGCCGATGGCGAGCAGCCCGATCTCCTCCTGGGGCGTGACCTGCGCGAACCAGGGCGCGAATCCCTCGGCCTTGATGAGGTCGAAGAACCGCTCCCGGGAGACGACGTCCAAACGCCCGGCCAGCTCGTGGTACCGCTCGGCCGCCTCGGCGTTGCGCCGCTCGGTCGACGGCGCGGACGCCATGAGGGCGGCGGCCGCGACCTGCTCGATGTGACGCAGCGCGATGTCGGGGTTGCCGTACCGGGCGGAGATGACCTCCCCCTGCTCGGTGACCTTGAACCGCAGGTCCACCGAGTGCGGCGGCTGGGCGAGGATCGCGCGGTTGGCGGGGCCGCCGCCGCGGCCGAGCGCTCCCCCGCGGCCGTGGAACTGGGTGAGCACGATCTCGTGGCGGGCGGCCCACTCGGCGATCCGGGCCTGCGCCTCGTACAGGGCGAGGGTGGCGGCGACGGGCCCGACGTCCTTCGCCGAGTCGGAGTAGCCCAGCATGACCTCAAGCCGCCGCCCGGTCTGCTCCAGGCGCCGCTGCACGGCGGGGATCTGCAGCATCTCCTCGAGGATCCGCGGCGCGTTCTGCAGGTCGTCGAAGGTCTCGAAGAGCGGGATGACGTCGAGCACCGGCGCCGCGTCGGCGGAGCCCAGCGCACGCTCGGCAAGGGTGTAGACATCGGCGAGGTTCTGGGCCGACTGCGTGAAGGAGACGATGTACCGGCGGCACGCCTCGACGCCGTGGCGGTGCTGGACGGCGGCGATCGCCCGGAACGTCTCGACGACCTCCTCACCGGGCACGGCGGGGTCGGGCACCGACGCTGGGTCCTCGAGCCAGCGCAGCGTCTGGGTGTGGACCTTGGAGTGCTGCCGGATCTCGAGCTCGGCCAGGTGGAACCCGAAGGTCTCGACCTGCCAGACGAGGTCCTGCAGGTCCCCGTACGCGGCCCGCGCGGCCCCCGCGGCGGCGAGCGAGCCCTGGACGGTCCGCAGGTCGGCGAGCAGGTCTTGCGGTCCGGTGTACCCGAGGTCGGCGTCCCGGGCGCGAGTGGCACCGATGCGCGCCGCGACGACGAGCATGACCTGGCGGTGCCGCTCACCCGGCGAGTGGGCGACCGCCTGCGCGGTGAGCTCTTCGGAGAGCTGGCGCTGCCGGGCCCACAGGCCATCCAGCGCCGTGCTCGGGGCCGTGTACCGGTCGTCGAGGGTGAGCGCGAGGCCGACCCGCCGGGCCTCCGCCTCGAGCGCGGTCAGGACCCGGTCGGCGGCCTGCGCGGCGGCCTGGCGGGTCACCGACGCCGTCACGTTGGGGTTGCCGTCCCGGTCCCCGCCGATCCACGACCCGAGCCGGATGAACGCCGGCGCCTGCGGAGCCCGGGCGCCCCGATGCTCCCCCTGGATCCAGTCGTCCAGGCGCCGGTAGGAGGCGGCGAAGACCGAGGAGAAGGAGGTGTCGAAGACGGCGAGCGCGGTGCGGACCTCGTCCAAGGGCGACGGGCTGGAGACCCGCAGCTGCGCGGTGCGCCACATGTTGTCGATCTCCTCGAGCATGTCGCGGTCGTGCTGCTCGAGGGCGGCCGGCCCCAGGCGCGGGTCGTCCCGGCGGTCCAGCAGGGTGCCGAGGCGGCGGACCGACGCGGCGATGGCGTTGCGCCGGGCCTCCGTCGGGTGCGCGGTGAGCACCGGGTGGAACCGCAGCTCGGCGAGCCGGCGCTCGGCCTCGTCCTGCCCGACCTCGGCCACGAGGTGCGTGAAGGCCGCCGCCACGGAGTCCGAGGGCCGCTGCTCGGCCACCGGCACCTGCCCGTCGCGGGCACGGAGGGTCCGGACTCGGTGCTGCTCCTCGGCGAGGTTGGTGAGGTGGAAGTAGCAGGTGAACGCGCGAGCCACCTCCTCGGCACGCTCGGGCGAGAGGCGCGCGACGAGCGTCTCGGCCGCGGCGAGCGTCTCGTCGGCGGGGTCGTCGTGCGCGGCGATGGCCAGCTCGCGCAGCGCCTCGACGTCGTCGAGCAGGTCCTCGCTGCCGTACTCGGTGAGCACCTGGCCCAGCATCCCGACGAGCAGGCGCACGTCGGAGCGCATGGCCTCGGGGATCTCGTGGGTCGCGGCCGCACGCGTGTGCGGACCGTCCGGAGCCGGCGGGGTGGGGCTGGTGACGGACTCCTGGGTCATACCCGCCAGGCTACCGAGGCCCCGGACGGGTCAGGGACAGCCGTCAGAGGGTCCAGACCGCGCCCGGCTCGGCGAGGTCGACCGGCCCCCGGTAGACGTCGTGCGCCTCCTGACGGACGACGTCGGGGTCGGTCCACGGCTGCAGGTGCGTGAGCACAAGGCGGCGCACCTCACCCGCGGCGGCGAGCTGCCCGGCACGGCGGCCGGTCAGGTGCACGCCGCGGACGGTGTCGCGGCCCTCCTGGAACGCGGCCTCGCTGAGCAGCAGGTCGACGTCCTGGGCCAGGGGGACGAGCCCGTCGCACCAGTCGGTGTCGCCGGTGTAGGCGAGGCTCACCCGCTCGGGGCCGCCGGCCCTGGAGCTCGGCCCGGTCAGGCGGACGCCGAACGCGGGGACCGGGTGGTTCACCCGGAACGCCTGGAGCGTGAGCGGCCCGACGTGCACGGGCACGTTCGTGTCGTGCGCGGTGATGCGGAACTCGCGCTCGTAGCACTCCGAGGCCTCGCTGCCGTCGATGCCTCGGAGCCGCTCGAGCGTGCCCTCCGGGCCGACCACGGACAGCGCCGGCAGCGGCCCGCCCGGGTGCCAGCGTCGGTAGACCTGCATGCCGACGAGGTCAGCGACGTGGTCGGCGTGCAGGTGGGAGACGCTGAGCAGGTCCAGGGCCGCCGGGTCCACGTGGTTCAGCAGCGCCCCCATGGCGCCCGGACCGAGGTCGAGGAGCACGGAGTAGGTGCGCGGCTCGCCGTGCTCGTCGGTCCCGTCGGCCTGGACGAGGTAGCACGACGCGGGCGAGCCGGGGCCCGACATCGAGCCCGAGCACCCGATGACGGTCAGCCTCATCGGATCCCCGCGAGCGTCTCGGCGGGGCTGACGGCGGTCACCTCGGGACCGAGGAACCGCTTGGCGTGCGTCGCGAAGGCCTCGGGGTCGCCGGTGGCGAGGTAACGGCTGGGCCGCGGCTCTGCCGCCGGGTCACGGAGCAGGTCGTGGGCGACGAGCGTGCGGTAGACGTCCTTGGCCGTCTCCTCTGCGGAGGAGACGAGCGTGACGCCCTCCCCCATGACGTAGGAGATGGCACCGGTGAGCAGGGGGTAGTGGGTGCAGCCGAGGACGAGCGTGTCGACCTCGGCGGCGCGGACGGGTGCCAGGTACTCGCGGGCGGCGTCGAGCACCTCGGGCCCCGAGGTGACCCCGCGCTCGACGAGCTCGACGAACCGGGGTGCGGCCGCCGTCGTCAGACTCAGGTGCGGCGCGGCGGCGAACGCGTCCGCATAGGCGCCGGACTCGATGGTCGCGCGGGTCCCGATGACGCCGACGCGTCCGCTGCGGGTCGCGGCGACGGCGCGACGCACCGCGGGGAAGATCACCTCGACGACGGGCACGCCGGCGTCGATCGCGTACCGCTCGCGCGCGTCGCGCAGGACGGCCGCGGAGGCGGAGTTGCAGGCGATGACGAGCATCTTCACGCCGGCGAGCACCAGCCGGTCGAGCGACTCCAGGGCGAGCTCGCGGACCTGGGCGATGGGCTTGGGACCGTACGGCGTGTGGGCCGTGTCGCCGAGGTAGAGGACCGACTCGCCGGGGAGCTGGTCGAGCACCGCGCGCGCCACGGTCAGCCCGCCCACGCCGGAGTCGAAGATGCCGATGGGTGCCTCGTCCACGACCTTCGAGGCTACCGGCCGCGCCCCCGCCGAGACATGGCTTGGAGGAGTGACTCCTGCCACCACGTGAGGGCCGCGTACATGGTCGCCATCGCCTCCTCGACGTCGTCGGCGCGGCCGCCCTGCTGCTCGGACGCGGGGCGCTCGGCACGCCGGTAGACGGCCTCGGCGTCGGACTCGTCCTCGATCCCGAGGCGGGCGGCCAGGACGAGTCGGACGTCGGTGAGGGCGGCGAGCCACCGGCCCTCGGTGCCGGCCGCCACGACGACCGCCTCGCCGGGCGCGGTCAGGGCCCGCCAGACGGTCTCCAGCCGCTCGACCTTCCCGGCACGGAGCGAGTCCTCGGTGAGGGACCGCAGCTCGCCCGCCAGGTCCTCGTCCTCGCTCATCGGCGGCAGCAGCCGGGCGAGCGCGGCGTCTGTCGGGGTCCCGGGCGCGCCGTCGGACGGCTCGAAGTCGAGAGCGGCCAGCACATCCTCCACGTCGGCGCCGCGGGCGTCGCGGCCCTCGATCCGGGTGCCGAGCAGCTCCGCCGTGTCGGCGACCAGTCGCGCGATGATGCGGCGCTCGACCGTCTCGAGCCGCGAGGTGAGTCCTCCGTGGGCGGGGACGAACGCGTGCACTACTCGCCTTCCTCCTGCTCGAGGGTCGCCCACAGCCCGTACCCGTGCATCGCCTGGACGTCGACCTCCATCTTCTCCCGCGGGCCCGTGGAGACGACCGCGCGGCCCTCGGTGTGGACGGTCATCATGAGCCGGTGCGCTGTCCGCTCGTCGTAGCCGAAGTAGGTCTGGAACACGTACGTCACGTAGGTCATGAGGTTGACCGGGTCGTCCCAGACGACGGTGCGCCACGGCCGGTCCGGCACGACCACCGGCTCGGGCGTGGCGCGCTGCTCCTCCACCGGCAGCGGGGACGCCGCGGCGCTCACGCCGCACCACCCGTCCTGGACCTGCTCGCACGCATGCCACCCAGGTTACGAGCACACCGGCCGCCCGCGGCCCACAGGTCGCTACCGTGAGCCACATGCGCGTCACGAGCAGCACGGCCCTGCTGACCGACATGTACGAGCTGACGATGATCGACGCGGCGCTGCGCTCGTCGGCCGCGTCCCGGCAGAGCGTGTTCGAGGTCTTCGCCCGACGTCTGCCGCCCCGGCGCCGCTACGGCGTCGTGGCCGGGACGGCACGGATCCTCGACGCCGTCGAGGCGTTCCGGTTCACCGGCGCCGAGATCGACTACCTCGCCGGTGCGGGCATCGTGGGCGAGCAGACGCTCGACTTCCTCCGCGAGTACACCTTCCGCGGCTCGATCCTCGGCTACCCGGAGGGCGAGTGCTTCTTCCCGGGCTCTCCGGTGCTCACCGTGCGAGGCACGTTCGCGGAGGCGGTGATCCTGGAGACCGTCGTGCTGTCGATCCTGAACCATGACAGCGCCGTGGCGTCCGCAGCCTCCCGGATGACGACCGCCGCGCACGGCCGCCCGTGCCTGGAGATGGGGGCGCGGCGTACGCACGAGGCGTCCGCCGTCGCGGCCGCGCGGGCCGCCGTCGTCGGCGGGTTCGCCGGGTCCTCCGTGCTCGAGGCGGGCCGCTCGTACGGCATCCGCACGATCGGCACGGCCGCGCACTCCTTCACCCTGGTGCACGACGACGAGGAGGCCGCGTTCGCCGCCCAGGTCGAGGCGTTCGGGCCGGGCACGACACTGCTCGTCGACACCTACGACGTCACGCGCGGGGTCGAGCGCGCGGTGGCCGCGGCGCGAGCGGCGGGCGGAGAGCTGGGGGCGGTGCGGCTGGACTCCGGGGACCTGGTGGCGCAGGCGTTCACGGTGCGGGAGCAGCTGGACTCCCTCGGCGCGACGTCGACGAAGATCACCGTCACCTCCGACCTGGACGAGTACGCCATCGCGGCGTTGAACGCGGCGCCGGTGGACGCCTACGGGGTCGGGACCCGGCTGGTGACCGGTTCGGGCCACCCGACGGCGGAGCTCGTCTACAAGCTGGTCGCGCGCGAGGGCGCGGACGGCCGGATGCGCGAGGTGGCGAAGACATCGGCGTCGAAGGAGTCGGTCGGCGGGCTGAAGGTCGGCGGGCGCGTGGTCGAGGACGGCCGCGCGGTCGAGGAGCTGGTGGTCTCGTGCGGGACGGTGGCGGCGGGCCGTGCCGAGCTGGACCGGGCGGGCGCGCGCCACCTGCAGGTGGAGCTGGTCCGCGAGGGCGGGCAGATCGTGGAGGAGCACCGCGGCGACGGCGCGCTGGAGCGTGCCCAGGAACGTCACCTGGCGGCGCGCGACGAGCTGCCCTACGCGGCGTGGCGGCTCAGCGAGGGCGAGCCGGGCGTCCCCACCCGCCACGAGGCGGTCTGAGGCACCGACCGCTGCAGTGGGTGCGCCCGGTGGGCAGGGGTCAGCGGTTGGCCTTCCCGCGGTACAGGGCGCTCATGACGAGTGAGACGACGAGCACGATGGCGCCGATCCACACCAGCGCGGTGGCGGCCCGGATCGCGATCCCGAGCACCAGCATGACCACCGCGACGATGAGGAGGACCAGCCAGAAGTTCACCTGGCCAGTCTAGGTCCGACCCACGAACCATTTCCTGACAAGGGCGATGCGAGCCTCGATCTCCTCGGTCCGGGCGAGCGCCACCTCCGGGCCCCCGCACCGGCGGCGCAGCTCGGTGTGCACGACGCCGTGCGGCTGACCGGAGCGCCGCGACCAGGCGGAGACCAGGCTCGAGAGCTCCTTGCGGGCCGCCTGCCGGCGCCGGTGGTCGTCGACGCCGGCGTTCTCACGCCGAGCCTTGTCCGCCTTGGCCTGCCGCTGCTGGGTCTTGATCTGCTCGGCCTGGCGGGCCCGGAGCAGATGGGCCACCTGGTCCGGCTCGAGCAGCCCGGGGATGCCGAGGTACTCCTGCTCCTCGACGGACCCGACCGCGGCGCCGGTCCCGAACTCGCCGCCGTCGAAGAGCACCTTGTCGAAGGACGCCTGCGCCTCGAGCGCCTCGAAACCCGGCAGCAGACCGTCCGAGGCCTGCTCGGTCCGGTTCGCGGCGGCGACGAGGGCGTCCTCGGGGGTGAAGTCGACGTCCCCCTTCTCCTCGGCCGTGAGCACCCGGTCCAGGGCGTGGTCACGTTCGACCTCCAGCTCGGAGGCGAGGCCGAGGAGGTGCGGCACGGACGGCAGGAAGATCGAGGCGGTCTCGCCGCGGCGCCGGGCGCGGACGAACCGGCCGACGGCCTGGGCGAAGAACAACGGCGTGGAGGTCGCGGTGGCGTAGACGCCGACCGCGAGGCGGGGCACGTCGACGCCCTCGGAGACCATGCGGACCGCCACGAGCCAGCGCTGCTCGCCGCCGGCGAACTCCTCGATGCGGGCGGAGGCACCGGCGTCGTCGGAGAGCACGACGACGGCCTCCTCACCGGTGATGCGGTGCAGGATCCGCGCGTAGGCGCGGGCCGCGGCCTGGTCGGTGGCGATGACGAGCCCGCCGGCGTCGGGCACGGAGCGGCGCATCTCGGACAGGCGCACGTCGGCGGCCTGCAGCACAGCGGGGATCCACTCGCCCTCGGGGTCCAGGGCGGTGCGCCAGGCCTGGGCGGCCATGTCCTTGGTCATCGGCTCGGCGAGCTCGGCGGCGACCTCGTCGCCGGCCTTGGTGCGCCACCGCATCTGGCCGGAGTAGGAGAGGAAGATGACCGGCCGGACGACGCCGTCGCGCAGCGCGTCGCCGTACGTGTAGGAGTAGTCCGCACGCGAGCGGCGCACGCCGTAGGCATCCGGGACGTAGTCGACGAACGGGATCGCGGCGGTGTCGGAGCGGAACGGCGTCCCGGTCAGCGCGAGCCGGCGGCGAGCCGGCTCGAACGCCTCCCGGACGGCGTCGCCCCAGCTCAGCGCGTCGCCGCCGTGGTGGACCTCGTCGAGGATGACCAGGGTCGGCTCCGCCGCCGTGCGGGCGCGGTGCAGGGCCGCGTTCGCGGCGACCTGGGCGTAGGTGACCGCGACGCCGTCGAAGGCGGCGCCGTGGCGGCCCTGGCTGTTGCGGAAGTGCGGGTCGAGCTGCAGCCCCACCCGCCCGGCCGCGTCGGCCCACTGCGTCTTGAGGTGCTCGGTCGGGCAGACGACCGTCACGCGCCGCACGACGCCGGAGGCCAGCAGCTCGGTGGCGATCCGCAGCGCGAAGGTCGTCTTGCCGGCGCCGGGGGTGGCGACGGCGAGGAAGTCCCGGGGCTGGGTCTCCTGGTAGCGCGTGAGCGCCTCGGCCTGCCAGGCGCGCAGTCGGGACGCCGTCCCCCACGCCGCGCGCGCCGGGTAGGCGGGCGGCAGCTGCTCGGCCGCCGTCGTGGAGACGCCGGCGGGAGCGTGGGGGGATCGGCGGTCGGTCGGGCCCGTCACTCCGCCGAGCCGCCGCGGCGGCCGAACGGCCACCCGCGGCCGCGGCCCTTGCCGGCGCCGGAGTCGTCGCCGTCGCCGTGCATGCCTTCGTAGATGGCCTTGCACGTGGGGCAGACGGGGTACTTCTTCGGGTCGCGCCCGGGGGTCCACACCTTGCCGCACAGGGCGACGACCGGCTGACCGGAGACCGCGGCGGCGGTGATCTTGTCCTTGCGGACGTAGTGGGCGTAGCGCTCGTCGTCGCCCGGTGAGGCCTGCTCGCGCACCTCTTCGCGCTCGAGGACGCCGGTGCTGCCGGCCGGTCGGTCTGGCGCGGCCGGCGGCGCCGACTCCGGTGAACTGGGCGGGGTCGTCGAGCTCATGGGAGCAAGTGTAGGCCGGTGGATCCGGCGGTGGGTGCGCGGCTCCGGCGCGTCACAACCCCTGCCATCCGGGCTTGGACTCGAACACCTCACGGTAGTAGTCCGCCAGCTGCAGGCGGGAGGCGGCGGCGCCGTCGAGCAGCACCGTGGCGTGCGGGTGGTGCTGCATCACGGTGGCCGGCCACATGGCGCTGACCGGGCCCTCGACGAGCTGGTGGACGGCCTCCGCCTTCGCCGACCCGGTGGCGAGAAGGACGAGGTGCCGCGCGGACATGATCGTGGCCAGGCCCTGGGTGAGGCAGTGGTGCGGGACGGCGTCCACGTCGCCGCCGAAGAACCGGGCGTTGTCCTGCCGGGTCTGCCGGGTGAGCGTCTTGATGCGGGTGCGGGAGGCGAGAGAGGATCCCGGCTCGTTGAACGCGATGTGCCCGTCGCTGCCGATGCCGAGCAGCTGCAGGTCGACGCCACCGGCCGCGGCGATGGCCTCCTCGTAGGCGGCGCAGGCGGCGGGGACGTCCTGCGCCGAGCCGTCGGGGCCCTGCACGTGCTCGGACGGGAGGTCGACGCGGCCGGTGAAGGCCTTCTCGATGACGTTGCGGTACCGCTCCGGGTGGTCCGCCGGCAGGCCGACGTACTCGTCGAGGAGGAACGCCCGCGCCCGGGCGAAGGAGATCCGGCCGGCCTCGTGCCGGCGGACGAGCTCGTCGTAGACGGCGAGCGGGCTGGATCCGGTCGCCAGGCCGAGGACCGCGTCCGGGGTCTCGGTCAGCAGCCGCTCGACGGCGTCGGCGACGAGGGAGGCGATCTGCGCGCTCCCGGGCTGGATGACGACCTCCACGTGGCACCCCTCTGCGACGACGCTCCCGCCCCGGTCGGGGCCCCGGGTCAACCTACCCGTCCGCCCGGTACGACGGAGCGGGCAGGACCAGCCTCGGTCCTGCCCGCTCCGTGTGCGCCGTGCGGCGCGTCAGTGCGTCGTCACTTGGCGACGGCCTTCTTCAGAGCCGAGCCGGCGGAGATCTTGACGCCGTAGCCGGCCGGGATCTGGATCTCCTCGCCCGTGCGCGGGTTGCGACCGGTACGGGCCGCACGCTCCACCCGCTCGACGCTGAGCAGACCGGTGACCTTGACGGCCTCGCCCTTGCCCAGGGAGTCGACGAGGACCTCCTGCAGCGCGGACAGGGCAGCGTCGGCCTGGGTCTTGGTCAGCGAGGACTTCTCGGCGACTGCTGCAACGAGCTCGGTGCGGTTGACGGACATGAAATCCCTCTCATCGTTCGGTTCGGCACCCGTGCTGGTGCCGCATGCGCCGACACTACGCACACGCTGCCGCGGATGTCGCATCACGCGCCGATTTCTCCGCGTGTCCGGCTCTTTCCGGGCGATTCCGGGCCTCATCAGGGGCGCGACGGGCACTCTCCTGCCACTGCGGACACGCCCGCCCCGTCTGTCACATGTGTCACGACGACCGGGATGCCCGGGAGTTGGGGCCCGCGTACCGGCGCGGGCTACGGTCAGGGGGCACACGGTTCGGACCACGCACGGGAGGCGCACGAGACATGGAGCAGCGGACACTGGGGAGCACCGGTCGTGAGGTCTCGGTCGTGGGCCTGGGGACCTGGCAGCTGGGGTCCGACTGGGGCGACGTCGGCGAGTCCGAGGCGCTCGAGGTGCTCGGCACCTCGGTCGAGGACGGGGTGACGTTCTTCGACACCGCCGACGTGTACGGCGACGGCCGCAGCGAGCGGCTCATCGGCACCTTCCTCGCCGAGAACCCGTCACTGGACGTCTTCGTCGCGACCAAGATGGGCCGGCGTGCGGAGCAGGTGCCCGAGAACTACACCCTGCAGGCCTTCCGGGAGTGGACGGACCGGTCGCGACGGAACCTTGGGGTCGACCGGCTGGATCTGGTCCAGCTGCACTGCCCGCCGACGGCGGTCCTCACCTCCACCGAGACCCGCGACGCCCTCGAGACGCTCGTGGCGGAGGACCGCATCGCGGCGTACGCGGTCAGCGTGGAGACGTCCCAGCAGGCGCTCGACGCGATCGACACCCTCGCGCCGGCGTCCGTGCAGATCATCCTCAACGCGTTCCGCCGCAAGCCCCTCGAGCAGGTGCTGCCGCGTGCGGCGGAGGCCGGGGTCGGCATCATCGCCCGTGTCCCGCTCGCCTCCGGTCTGCTCTCGGGCCGGTACACGAAGGACACGACGTTCGCGGCCGGCGACCACCGCACGTTCAACCGGCACGGCGAGGCCTTCGACGTCGGCGAGACGTTCGCGGGCGTCGACTTCGAGACCGGTGTCGAGGCGGCATCCGAGTTCTCCCGCCTGGCCGCCGAGCTCGGCCCCGACGGCGCGACACCCGCACAGGTCGCGCTCCGCTGGGTGATCCAGGCCGACGGCGTCACGAGCGTGATCCCCGGCGCCCGGAACGTCGAGCAGGCGCGTGCCAACGCCGCGGCGGCGGCGTTGGAGCCGCTCTCGGAGGAGCTGCTCTCCGCTGTCGAGGCGCTCTACGACGAGCGGATCCGGGCGCAGGTGCACGACCGCTGGTAGGTCAGGCCGCCCAGCGCAGCTCGTCCTGGCCGTACGGGCGCGGCGGCGCCGGGTAGGTCAGCGGTGAGCCGTCGACGCGTAGCGGCGGCGGCACGTGCACGAGCGGGCCGTACGCGGAGTCGACGGTGCGTGTCCGCACCGGCGGCGCAGGTGCGGGCTCGGCGTCGACGGCCGTGCGGGACTGCAGCTCGTGCGCGACGCGGGCGAGGCTGACGCGGACCCGGGCTCCGCCGTCGTCGCGGGTGGCCAGCGCCTGCATGACTGCGCCGGCGAGGAGGTAGCCCGCGGTGTGGTCCAGCGCCTGGACGGGCAGCGCGCCGGGTGCGGCGTCGGTGGCGTAGCGGTGCGCGATGCCCGTGGCGACCTGGACGATGGAGTCGAAGCCGCGCTGCGTGGACCACGGGCCGTCGAAGCCCCAGGCGGACAGCTCCGCGACCACGAGGTGCGGGTGGCGGCCCAGGACCTCTTCGGCGTCGAGGCCGTGGGTGCGCAGCGCACCGGGCCGGTAGCCGGTGACCAGCGCGTCCGCGGAGCCGAGCAGACGCTCGACGCGGTCGCGCACGGCCGGATCGGTCAGGTCCGCGACGGCGCTGCGCTTGGCGAAGCCGGTGTCGAGGTGCTGGTCGAGGAGCTCGGGTCGGTGCGGTGGGTCGAGCCGCAGCACGTCGGCGCCCAGCGCGCCGAGCACCCGGGTGGCCGTGGGACCGGCGATGACCCGGGTGAGGTCGAGCACCCGCAGGCCGCTCGTCGGCAGGCCGGTCGCGGCAGGCAGCGCGCGGCCTGGACGGTGGGACTGCCGGACCTCGACGAGCGGCGCGGCGGCCACGGCCCGGCCCTGGTCGTGCTCGAGCCACTCCCCCGGGTCGCGTAGCGCGGCCGCGATCCCGCCGGCCCGCCGGACCAGGTCCTCCAGGACGACGGCGCTCGTCCCGCGGGCGGCGTCGCGGACCCTGGGGGCGGCGGTCTCGTCGTCGAGGTCGGGGTCGATCTCGAGGGCGGTGAGCAGCGCACGACGGTGGTGCGGGTAGTTCGCGTGGAAGCGCACCCAGCCGTCGGCCGCCGGGACGAAGGACGAGAGCGGCGCGAAGCCGGTGATCGCGCGGCCGTCGACACGCAGGTGCCGGAAGGAGTCGTAGGCGGCGGCGACGTCGCCGGCGTCGACACCGAGGCGCACCGGGCGGCCGCGGGCCCGGGCGAGCCGGGCCCCGGCGGACGCGCACGCGGTCACGGCGTCGAGCGCCAGACCCTCCACGTCGAGCGGGCCGGCCCACCAACGGCGCGGCCCGGTCACCTCGACCGGCTCGTCCTCCACCGCTCGAGGATCCCACGCGGAGGGCCGCGTAACCTTCGGATCCATGGGTTGGCCACGGGGGGCACGGGCGCTGCTCGGCATGGCCGGCTACGGACCCGGCCCGGACGCGGTGCGGCGGGCGGTCGCGGGTCGGCTGGTGGTCGTGACCGGAGCGTCACGCGGCATCGGCGAGCGACTGGCGATCCGACTGGGATCCGTGGGGGCGCGGGTTGCCCTGCTCGCGCGTGACGCCGAGGCGCTCGAGGTGGTGGCCGCCCGGATCTCCGCACGGGGTGGGCTCGCGACGACCTTCCCGGTGGACCTGCGGGACGTGGCCGCCGCCCGGGCCGCTGCAGAGGCGATCCTCGCGGCGCACGGCACCCCCGACGTCGTGGTCTCCAACGCGGGGCACAGCATCCGGCGACGGCTGCCGGAGTACGTGGACCGGTTCCACGACGTGCGGCGGCTCATGGGCGTGAACGCGCTCGGCCCCATCGCGCTGGCGCTGCCGTTGCTGCGCGAGATGACCGCGGCGGGCTCGGGTCACCTGGTCTCCGTGGCGTCGGCGGGGGTCGATGTGCCGAGCCCGGGCTTCTCGGCATACTCGGCGAGCAAGGCGGCGTTCGAGGCGTGGCTGCGGGCGGTGGCGCCCGAGCTCGCGGCCCACGGGGTCGCCGTCACCTCGGTGCACCTTCCGCTCGTGCACACCGCGATGAGCGCGCCCACACGCGCGTACGCGCACGCGCCCGGAATGACGGCGGACGAGGCGGCGAGCCTGCTGTGCCGCGCGATCACGGAGCGGCCGCGGCTGATCTCGCCGTGGTGGGCACGCCTCGGCGGCGTGCTCAGCGCGGCCGCGCCGCGGCTGGCCGACCGAGCCTTCCAGGTCGCGGAGCCATGGCTGCCCTGAGGGTCCCGCGACTGCTGACGGAGGCGTTCGCCGTGCTGCGGGCTGCGCGGCCGCGGCCGTCGGACCTGCCGGCCCTCGCCTCGCTGCTGCGGTACTCGACGACGTTCGCCGGTGCGGGACTGGTGGCGGCTCGTCGTAGCCCGTCCGCGCCGGTGCTGGTCGATCACCTCGGGCCACTCGACGGCGCAGGCCTGGTGCGGGCGGTGGACGGCATGGTCCCGGCGCTCGCGCGGCACGGCGGCCGTGACGGCGCGGGGCGGGTGCTCGTGTGCGCGGGCGACCATCGTGGCCTGGTGGTCGCGACACTCGCCGCCGGGGTGCTCGGCGCCACGGCGACGCTCGTCTCGCCGGCCGCGGGCATCGAGAGCCTGCGCGCCTCGGCGCGCCGGGCCAGGCCGGACGTCGTGGTGCACGACGCCACCACCGCGGACCTGGTGGCGGCCGCCGGTCTCGCCGGGCCGCGGCTCGACGCGCTCACCGTCCGGCCGCGGCCGGCGGGCCGCCGGGCCGCCCGCTGGCCGCGGCCGGCCCGTCCGGGTCGCCTCCTGCTGCTCACCTCCGGCACCACCGGGCCGGCCCGCGCGACGGCGAGGGGCCGGGTGGGTCCGCACGCGGCGGTGACGGCCGTCAGTCTCCTCGCGGCACTGGGGCTGCGCCGGGGCGAGCCCGTGCTCATCGCACCGCCGCTCGCGCACGGACACGGCCTCAGCGCGCTCGCGGCGGCGTTCCTTGTGGGGGCACCGGCGGTGCTGGCATCCCGCGGACCGGCCAACGGCGGCGTGGACCTCGCCGCGCTTGCGCGGGAGCACCGGGTCGGGGCACTCGTGGCGGTACCCGCGCAGCTCGCCCGCTTCCTCGACGCGGCCGGGGACGTCAGGGAGGACTTTCCCGTGCTGCGACGCATCGCGACCGGATCCGCACCGCTGCCGTCCGGGCTCGCTGCGCGTACTGAGGAATGTTTCGGAGACGTCCTGGTCGACTTCTTCGGAACCTCCGAGACAGGAACGGCCACGGTCGCCACAGCGGTCGACCTCCGCGAGGCCCCCGGCAGCGTTGGGCGCCCGGTCAACGGCGTGAGAATCGAGATCGTCGACGACGACGGCGCACGCGTCACGCCCGGCACGGAAGGTCGGGTGGTCGTGCGATCTCCGTGGCGTGCCGGCGATGAGGGAGCTGGGCGTGTGCTCGAGGGTGGGCAGGGACTCGCCGGTGGACGGTTGCTGACGGGTGACCGCGGGTACCTGGACGCCGCCGGGCGGCTCTTCCTGGCCGGACGCGCGGACGACGTCGTGGTGGTCGGCGGGCACAACGTGCGAATCGGGGTCGTGCGGCGGTGGCTCCTCGATCAGCCCGAGGTCAGCTCCGCCGTCGTGCGGGCGGTGCCGCACGACTCGCTCGGCGAGGTGCTCGTCGCCGAGGTCGCGGGAGGCCACTGCGACCCGGAGTCGCTACGGCAACGGGCGCGGATGGCACTGGGGCGGGCGGCGGCCCCGCGGGTGGTGCGGGTCGTGCGGCGCGAGGCTGACGGCCTGGAGTGACAGGCGGAGCCGGAGCGGCGCGACGGCGGGCAGGTCGCGGGCGGGTCGCTCGACCACGGGTGCGCCGTCCGCATGGGGCGCTCTCGGGCCCGCTTGCGCTCGTGCGCGCCCGCGGGAGCCTGCGCGCGCCGGCCGCCTGCGTGCTCGCGTGCGTGTGCGCTCGTGCTGGGTGGCGTCGGGTGTCGCGCGGGTGCTGGGCCGGCAGTAGTAGTCGGTCTGCTGGGTCAGGGGTGGTCCGGCCTGTCAGGGGGTAGCGCGCCCCTTGTCATGTGGGCCGGCCGGTGGCGTGGCTCGTGGTTGCTCGCGTGCCCGGGCCGTGACGGTCACCGAGCGTGGTGGCGGTGGCGGTGATTGTGCGCAGGATCTGGGCGTTGCTGGCGTCATGCCCGTCTGTCCACAGGGTGGTGGTGGCCTGGGGCGGATGTCAGTGGTCGCACATATGTTTGAGTCATGGATCGGACGACGGCGGTGGTGGTGGTCGCGGACAGCGGGTACTGCTGCGCGGTCGAGTCCGCCGGCGGGGTGTGTGTGCATGCTCGGGCGCTGGTGGCGGAGTTGGACCGGGAGGTCTGCGAGGCGGAGATCCGGTGCCTGCTCGACTCCGACGCCGAGGGCCTGTTCGGCGGGGACGCGGGGGGCCTGTCCGGCGAGGACGCCGAGACCACGCAGGACGCCGACACCGGGCGCGTCTCGTCCGCCGAGGCGGCCGCGCCGGACGGGGCCGGCTTCGACGTCGATGGTGATGTCGATGGTGATGCGGTGCGGTTGGGGTTGACGGTGACGGAGCTGTCGGTGATGGAGCCGGGTCCGGAGCTCGCAGCGGTGCTGGCTGGTGTCGATGTCGCCGGGTTGAGTCGGGCGGGGCAGGTGGAGGTGTTGGCGGCGGCGAAGCGGTTGGAGGCCTGGGCTGCGGGCAAGGCCGCCGCCACCGCCGGAGCACTGTCGCGAGGCTCGCAGCTGTTCACCCACCCGGAACAGGTCGCCCGGGTCGCCGGCCGGGTCGTGAATCCGACGGTGGAGGAGGTCGCGATGCGGCTGGCGGTCTCCCGTACCGAGGCGGGCATGTTGGTGCGGGTGGGTCGGGGACTGGCCGGGTCGTTCACCGACACCGCCGACGCCCTCGACAGTGGGCTGGTGGATTTTCGGAAGGCGGCCGCGATCGTGACCGGCCTGGATGGTTCACCGACCGAGGTCGCCTGGATGGTCGAGCAGGACGTGCTGCCCCAGGCTCCTGGGTTGCCGGCCGCGGAGATCACCCGGCGGGTGGCGGACCGGGTCGTGCAGGTGGATCCGGTGGAGGCCGCGGCCCGCCACGCCCGGGCCCGGGCCGGCCGGCACGTGACCCACACCAGGGTGCTGCCGGACGGCATGGGCTCGGTGACCGCGGTGCTCCCGGCCGAGGACTGCGTCCTGGTCGACCAGACCCTGACCACAGTGGCCGCCGCGGCCCGTAACGGCGGGGATGGCCGGAGTGTGGATCAGTTGCGGGCGGACGCGCTGGTCGCGTTGACCCGCGCGGGGATCCTCACCGGGGCCACCGGCCCGCACACCGACCCGGGCACCATCCCCACCCTCCGAGACACCAGCCAGGTGCTGTCCGTGCAGGGTGTGCTGCCGGGCCTGGACACCCGCCCCGAAGCAGATCATCCCGACTCCACGGACGACGCAAAGACTCCGAGCACCGCGCCCGGTCCCGGCGCGGCCCGCGAGCCGAACGGCGCGGACGCGGGCTCGGCGGAGAGTTCCGGCGCGAAGGACGGGCTGCGCAGTGTCGATGTCGACACCGGGGGCGTGGGTCGGTGGGGTCGGCGGAAGCGGCAGACCATCCAGGCCCGTTTCCCGGACCTGCCCAAGGGGCGGGTGCCGGAGGTCGCGGTGATCTCCCCGCTGCTGGCCGCACTGCTGCGCCACGAGAGGGTCGAGGACCTGCCAGTGGCCCGCCCGCGCATCAACGTCACCGTCCCCATCGACCTGCTTGCCCACGCCGCCCTGAACGACGAGACCCTGCCCGACGGCCAAGGCAGCAGTCTGCCCACACGCACGGGGACACCCCCGCCCGGCGGTCAGGGGACGACTCTGCCCGGCGAGGAGGGGACCACTCTGCCCGCCGAGACCGACACGACCGCCGCTGCTGCCGGTGGCTCGGATGCGGGTCTGCCGTTCGAGGATGCTGCCGGCCCGGTCGGGACCCTGGGCGGGTACGGCGCGCTCAACCCCGCCCAGACCCTGGCGCTGGCCGCGGCGGCGGGTGGGACGTGGCGGCGGCTGCTGACCGACCCGGCCACCGGCACAATCCTGGACGTGGGCCGGACCCGCTACCGGCCCCCCGCCGGACTCGCCGAGCATGTGCGGCTGCGGGACCGGACCTGCCACCGGCCCGGCTGCACCACCGACGCCGAGCACTGCGAGCTGGACCACACCATCGCCCGCACCGCCCACGGCCCCACCGCCGCCGGCAACCTCGGACCCCTGTGCGGACGAGACCACGCATTGAAGACCGTCGGCGCCATGCACGTCACCCAACCCACCCCCGGCCTCTTCGAATGGGTCACACCCTCCGGACACACCTACCAACGCGACCCAGCCGGCACCATCACCCTCCTACACATCGGCCCACCCACACCGGCCACCGACGCCAAGCGCGACGGCGACCGACGGGACACCGGGCACGACGCCAAGGACCGCAGACGCGAGCGCGCCGAACTCGGCACCACGGCCGACGAGACCTACAGCGACCCACCCTTCTGACGGCGCGGGCTTCACGGGCCGGGCCCTTCACGGCGCCGGGATCATGCGGGGGCTCGTGCAACCTCAGCTGCTGGTCCGGAACGAAAGTCCCTTCTCGGCAAGCGCCTCGGCCAGGATGCGAATGGCCTTCGGGCCGACCCCGTGGATGGCCAGCAGCTCCTGCTCGGTGTGCTTGCTGACCTTCACCAACGAGTCGACGCCCGCGGACTGCAGCTCCCGAGGTGCGGTCTTGCCCAGCTCGTTCGGCAGGTCACCTACTGGCCGCACGTCCGGTGTAGCCATGTCGTTCCTTCCCACTGAGATCCCTGTCAGAGCTACCGGCCAGCGAGGTCGATCACGCTGCTGTTGGCGCCGCAGCCTCAACCACCGAGCGCGGTCGCTCCGGGGCGCGTCCACTGCGGCGTCGGGCGGCTCCCGGTCCGGCCGCGGCTGAAGCCGACCGGGTTGAGGTTCTCGTCCGTGCGCCAGTGCGAGAAGGTCGGCCGCTGGGGCCAACCCTCGGGCGAGTCCTCCCACTCCTCCTGCCGCCCGTAGACGGTCGAGTCCAGCAGGTTGCTGAAGGCACCGAACCGCTCGGTGCCACGGCCGGTGGTCTCGTACGTGAGGTACACGTGCTCACCGCGCCGCAAGTAGAACGCGTACCCGCCCCAGGTGCCCCCGAGCAGCAGCCCGAGCGTGGACTCCTCGAGACGCTCCGCCGAGTACCACGGGATCGTGTAGCCCATGAAGTCCCGGAACGGCGCCACCTCGCTCCACGGCCCGTCCGCCAGCACCGCGAACGTCACGTCCTCGGCGTGCAGGTACGAGGCGTCCTGGATGTTCCACGCGTCGTACGTGCACCCCTCACACTGGTGCTCGAACGGCTTGCCGGTGTGGAACATGTGCTTCTTGAGGATCAGCTGGCTGCGGTCGTCGAACGCCTCCAGCAGCGTCCGCTCCGCACCGTCCCCCACCAGGACCGCACCGGCGTCCACCTCGTACATCGGCAGCCGCCGCCGCGCCGCCGCGATCGCGTCCCCCTCCCGGGTGTGGGCCTTCTCCCGAACGAGCAGCGCCGCACGCTCCCGCTGCCACGCCTTCCGGTCCACGACCGGCGGGGCAGACGCGGCCTGATTCTCCGTGGTGACCGTCATGTCACCGTTCTCCTTCCTTCCGAGCCCTCCTGCCGGCGCTCCGTCACTCAAGCCCGGGCCAGTCGGGCGCCCGGTGCGTCCCGCCGACCGGCGTCGCTCCGGGCCGGGTCCACTGCGGAGTCGGACGGCCGTGACCTCGCGCGCCGATCGCGTTCCCGTGCTCGTCCGTGCGCCAGTGCGTGAACGTCGGCCGCTGGGGCCAACCCTCGGGCGAGTCCTCCCACTCCTCCTGCCGCCCGTACACGGTCGAGTCCAGCAGGTTGAGCGCCGGCATGAAGCGGTCGTTGCCGCGCGCCGTGGTCTCGTAGGTGAGGTACACGCTCTCGCCCCGGCGCAGGTAGAACGCGAAGCCGCCCCAGGTGCCGCCGAACAGGTGCTCGAGGCCGTCCCGGTCCAGGCGCTCGCTCGAGTACCAGGGCACCTGGTACCCCATGAAGTCCCGGAACGGCGCCACCTCGCTCCACGGCCCGTCCGCCACGACCGCGAACGTCACGTCCTCGGCATGCAGGTAGGACGCGTCGTGGATGTTCCAGATGTTGTAGGTGCAGCCCATGCACTGGTGCTCGAGGGGCTTGCCGGTGTGGAACATGTGCTTCTTGAGGATCAGCTGGCTGCGGTCGTCGAACACCTCCTCCAGCGTCCGCTCCCCACCGTCCCCCACCAGCACCGCACCGGCATCCACCTCGTACATCGGCAGCCGCCGCCGCGCCGCCGCGATCGCGTCCCCCTCTCGCGTGTGGGCCTTCTCCCGCACCAGCAGCGCCTCACGTTCCCGCTGCCAGACCTCCGGATCCACCACGGGCGGTGCGGCGACGTTCTCGGTGATGGTCATGGCCATGCCCCTTCCTCGGGTCCTGCCTCGTGCTGCTCAGAATGTCCAGCGGGTCGCGCCGCCGGGCTCCACGGTCTGCACGGCGACCGCGGACGTCGCATCGATGCGGTAGACGTGCCACGGTGGCCTGCCCGCCGACTGGGCGCTGAACGGTGCGGTCAGCGCGGTGCCGGACTCGTCCACCTCGCACGGCCAACCCTCCGCGGCCCAGAGCCTTGCGAGCTCGGCGACGACCACCCGGTCGGTCACGAGCTCGGCACGGCCGTTCACGGCCAGGTCGAACTCCCGGACCGAGAGGGTGAGGCTGCATCGGGGGTCACGGGCGATGTTGCGACCCTTCCGGGTCCTCCGCCCGGTCTCGAACCAGAAGGCGTCGCGATGCCACAGCACACCGAGGGCGGTCGAGTGCGGGCTGCCGTCCGCGTCGAGGGTCGTGAGCCAGGTGCTGTGCCGCCCGGGACCGGGCCCAGCATCGTCCGCGTCCGGCACCTGCGAGAACCCGGCGTCGAGGCGTTCACGCACCTGAGCCCAGGACATCGTCGGCACGTCGTACAGCTCAGCCAGATTGGTCGCCGTCATGGTCTCTCCCGGGCTTCCTTGTCACGGTCCCGCACCTGCACTATGTATAACATAGTGCTGCATCAACCGGAAGACCCGGTCGACTCGAACAGCTGGGGAGGGAACCACACCGTGCCAATCAGGCGGACCTACGCGGAGCACGGCGACGCGTGCCGTGCGGCGAACGCGCTCGACCTCGTGGGCGAGAAGTGGACGCTGGTCATCGTGCGCGAGCTCATCCTCGGGCCGCGCCGTTTCGCCGAGCTGCAGACCGCGGTCCGCGGGATCACGCCCGCGGTCCTGACCGAGCGGCTGCGTTCTCTCCAGGAGGCCGGGATCGTCAAACAGGTCCGGCCCGACGGCGCCGGCGGCCAGGCCTACGTCGCCACCGCGTGGGGCCGCGGGCTCGAGAACGTGCTCCGGGCACTCGGCCGGTGGTACTCCGCCGGACCGGACCCCGTCACCACGGGCGAGATGACGCCGGACGCGATGATCCTTGCCATGCGCACGATGGCCCCGGCCTCCCCGGGCATGGTTCCCGCCGTCGCGCTGTGGCTCAACGACGCCCGCCGCCCGGACGCACCGGTGCGCGGCTACGCCGCCCGCGCCACCGACGACGGCGCCCTCGAGGTCGCCGCGGGCGAGGTCACCGACCCGGCCGCCACGGTGACCGCGACCGCGACGGCGTGGAGCTCCGTGCTCCTCGGCGGCGTCCCGCTCGACGACGCCGAACGGGACGGGAGGGTGCACGTCGAGGGTGACCGCTCCGCCGTCGTGCGGCTGGTGGAGCTCTTCGCGACGCCGGTGTCGGCTGTCTCGTAGCGCCGAGCGGCGGTCAGGGGGCGAGGTGCCGGGCCAGCACCTCGACGAGAGCGGCCACATCTTCCTCGGTCGTGTCGAAGGAGGCGACCGCACGAAGCGTCGTGGCGTCCCACGCGAGCACCGGGGCCTCGGCGAGGATCTGGGGCACGGCCTCGGCCGGTGCCGGGACGAAGACCGCGTTGGCCTCGACCGGGTGGCGGGGCGTGACACCGAGCTCCGCCAGCCGGCCGGCCAGCAGGGCGGCGGCGGCGTTCGCCCGCTCGGCGTTCTCGCGCCACAGCTCGTCCGTCAGGAGGGCGAGGATCTGGGCGGAGACGAACCGCATCTTCGAGGCCAGCTGCGTGGAGGCCTTCCGCAGCCGGTCCACCGGCTCCGCCAGCGCCGGGTCCAGGGTGATGACGGCGTCCCCGAGCAGCAACCCGTTCTTGGTGCCGCCGAACGACAGCACGTCCGCATCACCGGCAGCCTCGCGCAGTCCCGTGCCGAGCCGCACGGCCGCGTTGGCCAGGCGCGCGCCGTCGACGTGGATGCGCGCACCGCGGGACCGCGCGAACCCGGTGAGCGCCGCCAGCTCCTCGAGCGTGTAGGTCGTGCCCAGCTCCGTCGCCTGCGCGACCGTGATCGCCGACGGCCGGGCGTGGTGGACCGTGCCGTCGTAGGCGTCGAACGCCGGCGCAAGCGTCTCCGGGGTGGCCTTGCCGTCCTGGTGCGGCACCGTCACGATCCGGGTGCCGCCCACCAGCTGTGGCGCCGTCGACTCGTCGTTGACCATGTGGGACTCCGTGGTCGCGAGGACCGAGTCCCACCGCGCGAGCAGCGCCTGGACCGCCACCACGTTCGCTCCGGTGCCGTTGAACACCGGGAGCACGGCGGCGTCGGGACCGAAGAGGTCGCGGACGCGCTCACCCAGCTCGGCGCTCCACCGGTCCGCCCCGTAGGAGGGGGCGTGGCCGTCGTTCGCCTCCGCGATCGCCGCCAGGGCGCGCGGGTGGACTCCGGATGCGTTGTCGGACAGGAAGCCGCTCACCATGACGCCCATTCTCCGCGCCCGGCACCACCAGTCGGATCACCGTCCCGGACCGTGGGCGGTCCTCAGGTCCCGTTCGTGAAGCTGCAGGTCGGGCTGCCGATCAGCACCGGCACGTTGACGTTGACGGTGGACGCGTTGGGTGAGGTCCATGTCTGCCCGCCCGCCGGGGTCAGCTGGCTCCGCACCGTGACCGAGTAGCTCTGCCCGAGGAGGCTGCCGAGCAGGCCGTCGAGCAGGCCGTTGGTGAAGCTCGTCGTGTACACGCCGGCGCTGTCCGGCCCGGTCGTCTGCACGTTCGGCGCAGCCGTGCCACCGACCGCCCAGGCCGAGTTCTGCGCCGTGAAGGAGCCGTACGGCTGCCCCGTCGCAGGCCAGCGCCACCGCACCTGCAGGACCACCTGGGTCGGGTTCAGCAGCGCGGGTCGCGCGCACGTCCCGACGCTCTGCACCTGGGGCGGGACCAGCCGCAGCGAGGTGAACGCGGACGCCGCATGCTCCGGTTCGCTCCAGGCCGCCTCGGTCTGCTGCGGCGCCGGGAAGACCCCGGCCGCCAGCGCGCCGGTCACGACGGCGATCGCCGCGCACCGCCGCAGCAGCCGCGAGCGCCGACGGCGCACCGCCCTCCTCACGCCGCGCACCGACCTCCTCACGGCGTCTCCCGCGGCCCGCGACGCGCCAGGCGTGCGGCGAGGAGTCCGCACACCACGGCTCCGACGGCGAGCAGCGCCGGCAGCGCCAGGGAGGCCCCCGTGGTGGGCAGCGCGCCCGGACCACCGCCCGGACCGGACTCGCCCCCGGCGCCCGGAGCCGGCTCGCCCCCGGGATAGGTCGGCACGCCGTCGCCGTCCTCGTCGCCCGGTGGGGTGACCGAGACCGATCCCGAGGACCCGTCGGCCCGTACCCGCACGTCCGTCGTCGCGCCCGGGTCCGGCGAGGCGCCGGCCGGCAGCGTCACGGCCAACCGGATCCACCGGCCCTCCTCGCTGGAGAACTCCTCCAGGGGCAGGTCCGCGCCGTCGAGCGGGATCGCGGCGCCCGCCGCGAGCCGGGTCTCGGTGCCCGGGCAGGTCCCGTCGCGCCACGGCCCGTCGCAGGAGCGGGCGTCGACCTCCAGCCGGAGTGTGCCGGCCCCGGTCAGCACGACCGCCACGCGGCCCGGGTCGGGCGCGTCGACCGCGACGTCGACGTCCCACCGCACGGTCTCCCCCGGCCGCATGTCGCGCATGCGCGCCGGGTCGTTCGTCGAGGTGAGCGTGAGGTGCGTCCCGCGCACCACCTCGGTGACCGGCGCGGCGTGCGCGGGCGGCGCCGGGCCGAGCACGGTCACGCCCACCAGGACGGTGGCGCCCGCCGCGGCCAGGTGCCTGGGACGGCGGGACGAGGGCGACCCGGTGCCCCGGCGCGGCCAGAACGCCCAGCCCACGAGCAGCGCCGCGCCCATCGTGATGCCGCCGAGCACGTACGGGTTGGAGAACCAGACGATCACGTGGGCGAGCCCCGGGGCAGAGGCCAGCACCACCCGCACCGTCGTGACGGTGTACGGGAACGGGTCGTCCGTGGCGTTGGCGTCGCCGCGCATCGTGATGACGCGTCCCGCGGCATTCTCCCCCGCCTCGACGGACGTCACCCGGTGCGTCACCGGTAGGGCCCCGGGCCGGTCCACCGTGACGATGTCGCCCACCTCGACCTCGCTCGCCGCGACCTCGCGCACCACCGCGACCGATCCGGCCGGGATCGTGGGCGCCATCGAGCCGGTCTTGAACATCATCAGCGTGATGTCGAACGCGACCGCGAGGACCACGAGCACGATGCAGAGGACCCCGCCGAGCGCTGCGACCGTGAGCAGGGCGTCGCCGA
This sequence comes from Georgenia alba, assembly GCF_042665525.1. NCBI lineage: Bacteria > Bacillati > Actinomycetota > Actinomycetes > Allobogoriellales > Allobogoriellaceae > Georgenia > Georgenia alba. The sequence continues at coordinate 1,799,658 of NZ_JBHTCQ010000001.1, read as the reverse complement.
CCACGGCGCCGAGGCGGCGCCGTGGTCGGTGCGCGGTCGTCGTGGTCATGTCCTCAGCTCGTCGCGGTGGTGCCGACCAGCTCCCACGTGGCGTTCAGGGACAGGCCCTGCGCCGCGTTCGGGGCCGTGGTCGGCAGCGTGACGGCGAAGCAGTAGTTCACCTGGTTCGCGCCGTTCGCCTGCACCGCCTGGGCTGCGGTCGCACCCGTGGTCAGCGCGGAGCCGTTGGCCACCACCGGCGTCCCGCCGCCGAACGTCGTCGCGTCGCAGGTCGTCCCCGCCACGGTGCGCACGCCGTACTGCAGGTACTGGCCGAGGCCCGCCCCGTTCGCACCCGGCGCGGTCAGCTGCACGCTCCCGGCCACGCTCGGGTCGGCGGTCCGCACGCTGAACAGTGCGTACGTCGTCGTCCCCGGCGCCATCGCGGTCGGCGGCGCCTGGAAGCTCAGGGTTGCCGCCTGCCCAGCGGTGGGATGCTCGCTGAAGGTCACGCCGTCGGTGGCACCCACGATGCTGAACGTTCCCGCGGTGAACTGCCCGGACGTGTGCTCCGAGTCGTTCCACGCGGCGAGCGTGACCGTGGCGCCGACGCCCAGCACGAGCGCGGCGGCGAGCACGGCACGCAGCCGTGCGAAGCGGAGCCGGGACGACGGCGCTCGGTAGCGCCCCGCCACGGTTACGCCTCGTCGACGGAGGTTGCGTCGAACTGCCAGGTCGCGGTCGCGGTGCCGCCCTGGACGAGGTCGGCCCCGGCGGTGACCACGAAGCACAGCTGGACCGGGGCGCCGGCGGCGCCGTCACCGATCGGGAGCGCCACCTCAGAACCCGCCGTGAAGTCGGTCAGCGTGGCACCGGAGGCGACCGTCTCACCGGTGGCCGTCTCGTCGCAGGTGGCGGCGGCGTCGATCGCGAGCACCTCGTAGGAGAGGTTGGCCGCGTTGTCGCCGTCGGCGGTCACGGCGGAGCCGACCATCGTCGCCGGGCTGGTGGTGCCGGCGTCGAGACGGACCCAGAACGGCGCGTAGACGACGTCGTCGGGCGAGAGGTTCGCGGCGACGTCGGCCAGGACGAACTCCAGGTCCGCCGCGCCGTCGGCACTCGCGTGGTCGGCGTAGCCGTCCGCAGCGCTCGTCGTCGAGCCCTCGAGGTTGAACGAGCCGGCGGCGAAGGTGCCCGCGGCGAACTCGGAGTCGTTCCACGCGGCGAGCGTGACGGCGGCGCCGACGCCGAGAACGAGGCCTCCGGCGAGCAGGGCGCGAACCTTGCGACGACGCGTGTCGTCGATGGGCAGGGTTGAGCTGGACATCATTGACCCCCCGGTCTGCTGAGTGGATGTGAGACCGGAACCCCCCGGACCTCCGGGAAGACGGTAGGTGGGGACGGGTCGCCCGCACGAGATGCGGACGGCGTTCGTTACCAAACTGTGGCCGAAGGACGCAACTGCGTCCCACGACGTGACGTCAGCCCCGCGCCGCCCGGTACATCTCGCGGGCCTGCTCGAAGCCGATGACCCAGCCGGTCTGGCGGATCGAACGGTAGAACGGGGTCGTGAGCATCTGGCCGTCAGGCCCGTAGACCTCGGGGAACCCGCCGTTGGCGACCATGCTCGCGCCGTACGCCTCCAGGTGCCGACCGGCCTCCTCCAGGTAGTGCCCCTCCCCCGTGGCGTGGTGCAGGAGCACGAGGGTCTTGACGTACTCCATGCCCCAGAAGCTCCAGATGGCGTCCCCGCCGTAGGACGCCACGGCCAGGCGCACCACCGGGACCTGCCGGTGCGCCCGCTGCTCCGCCTGGTACTTCACCGGCAGCGGGTCGGCGATCCCGTGGGTGCGCACGTAGTCGACGCACCGGGTGAAGTAGTGCCGTTCCGCAGGGTCGGACGGGTCGAGGAACCCGGTCGCGAGGACGATGAGCCAGTCCGAGGAGTAGTAGCGTCCGGCGACCGCCTCGGCGGAGAGGTCCTCCAGGAAGTGCCCCTCGTCCTCGAGCCAGAACCGCTCGAGGATGGTGGCCTTCATGACGTCCAGGAACTCCGGGTCGTCCTCGGCGAGGCCGAGCCGCATCGCCAGCTGGGCGCTCTTCCAGAGCACGACGTTGTCGTAGAACGCGGAGCGGCGTTCGGTGATGTCCTTCGCGCCGGAGACCCGCAGGTCGGTGCGCACGAGGAGGGTCTCGTCGTCGAGCAGCCGGGCGCGGTAGGTGCGGAAGTGGCGGGCGAGCGCGTCGCCGTAGCGCTCGAGGAGCGCCGTCGCGGCCTCCCGCGTCTCGAGCTCGTGCACGTCCTGCGCGTACGGTGCCGCGCGGCCCGGCTCGACCCCGGCGAGGGAGGCCAGCGCGTACAGCATCCCGAAGAGGGTGTCCGAGGGGTAGTGGTAGAAGTTCACGCACGTGGCGGCCCGGCGGCCGGTCGCGACGATCGTGGTGCTCAGCTCGTCGGTCTTGTCGAAGACGCCGAGGGCGTAGGCGAGCGTCTGGAGGTACACCGCCTGCCGGTCGCGCCAGTCCTGTGCGTTGCCCGGTATCGACCGGTCCAGCATCGGGTAGTAGAAGACGCCGAGGTTGCGCACGAACAGCGCGGTGAAGTGGTCGCCGGAGATGAGGAGCAGGCGCTGGGGGTCGAACCGCAGCGCGTGGATGTCGTCGATGACGCCGTCCACCGTCTCCGCGTGCGAGCGGGGCGAGGCCCAGTAGCGCGTGGCGAGCACGTTCAGCCCGGTGGCGTAGACCGACAGCGCCTTCCAGAACGGCCCGGTGCGGATCACCAGCCGGTCGTTCTCGTCGACGGTGCGCAGCACCTCGCCGCGGAACCTCGCCCGATAGGTCTGCTCGACGATCGTGAACCGCGAGAACGGGTTGGTCACGTAGGTGAACACGAGCGAGCCGAGGGCGGCCACCGCGGGTGCGATGACGGCTGCCCGCGATCGCAGGGCACGGAACACGGTCACTGCCCTCCGTCAGGGCGAGGGGACGACGGTCGGTTGCCGAGCGTACCCTCCGGCCCGCAACGCCGTGCCGTCCGCATCCTGGGCGACGGCTGGGCGCCGCGGGCCGGCGCTGCCGGGCGCCGTAGGCTGCCGGCGTGAGCGTCGATCCCCCGTACCGCGCCGACGTCGTCGGCAGCTTCCTGCGTACCCCCGCCATCAAGAAGGCCCGGACCGACCACGAGGCCGGTCGCCTCGACGACGAGGGCCTCCGCCGCGTCGAGGACGCCGAGATCGCGGCCCTGATTGCCAAGCAGCGCGCCGCCGGCCTGCAGCTGGCCACCGACGGCGAGTTCCGCCGCTCCTGGTGGCACTTCGACTTCTTCGGGATGCTCGACGGCGTCGACATCGTCACGCTCGACCACGGCATCCAGTTCGCCGGCGTGGAGACCCAGCCCCGCGGCGTCCAGGTCTCCGGGAGGATCGGCTTCCCCGGTGACCACCCGATGCTCGAGCACTTCCGCTTCGTGCGGGACCGCACCACGGTCACGCCGAAGATCTCCATCCCGGCGCCGACCGTGCTGCACTTCCGCCTCGAGCAGGACGCGGTGGTCACCGGCGAGTACGGCGAGCGTGACGACATCCTCGAGGACCTCGCCGCGGCCTACCGGGACGCCGTCGCGGCGTTCTACGACGCCGGCTGCCGCTACCTCCAGCTCGACGACACCGCCTGGGCCTATCTGTGCTCGCAGGAGGAGCTGGGCAAGGCCGAGGCCCGCGGCATCCGGACCGAGGACATCGCCGAGCGCTACGCCGGCCTGCTGAGCGCCGCCCTGCGGGACAAGCCTGAGGACCTCACCGTCACCACCCACGTGTGCCGGGGGAACTTCCGCTCCACGTGGATCTCGTCCGGCGGCTACGAGCCGGTGGCCGAGCAGCTGCTCGCCGAGACGCCCTACGACGGGTACTTCCTGGAGTACGACACCGAGCGCGCCGGCGGGTTCGAGCCGCTGCGGCTCCTCCCCGAGGGCGACAAGACCGTGGTGCTGGGGCTCATCACCTCCAAGAGCGGCGACCTGGAGGACCCGGCGGACGTCAAGCGCCGCATCGACGAGGCCAGCGGGTTCGTCGCGCTCGACCAGCTCGCCCTCAGCCCGCAGTGCGGGTTCGCCTCGACCGAGGAGGGCAACGTCCTGACCGAGGAGGCGCAGTGGGCCAAGGTGCGCTCCGTCGTCGAGATCGCGGCGGACGTCTGGCGCTAGGCACGACGGAAGCCCGGACCCACGGGGTCCGGGCTTCCGGCTTGGGTGGAGATGGCGGGAATCGAACCCGCGTCCGACGGTGAGGTAACAGGGCTTCTCCGGGCGCAGTCTGCTGCTTGATTTCTCAGCCCTCGCGATCACGCAGACAAGTCGCGATAGGGCTCAGTCACCTAGGTGTTCCCGCAGCCCCGGCGACGTGGGCTACGAGCAGTGGCTCTCTAGATGGCGCCAGGAACCGGGTCGAGAGCTATCCCGGGCTGACGGAGTTCGGGGCTCGCTCAGGCGGCGAGGGCGAACTCGGTGCGCTTGGAATCGGCACCTATTGGTTTGCAGAGAGCGTTTCCGAGATGACTCTGCATCCTCGGCCCGCTTCCCCTGGAACGACAACCGTCGTCGAAACCGATCATCCCCCTGTTGAGTTGTCACCGTCCCGGCACGAGGCCGGTCCGGCACGTCCATGCTACGGGGTCAACCAGGCCGGCGGCACGTTCATTCCCCGACGGCCGGCCCTCGCCCCGGAAACGGCCCAGCATCCTGCCCAGAGTCGACCTCGGCATCGACGAGCTCCTTGACGCGCCCGAGCAGCTCGATCGCCCGCATCGAGTCGGCGTGCGGGACGCCGGAGAGGTCCATCTGGAAGCTCTGCCGGTCGTGGCGGAGCTCACCGTGCAGCCGCACGATGCGTTCCGCCACGCTCTGCGGCGCGCCCACGAAGAACGCGCCGTGCCCCTGCGCCTGCGCCTCGAAGGAGATGCGGTTCGGCATGGCGAAGCCGCGTTCCGCGGCGATCGTGGCGGCGGATGCGAGCCAGTACGGGTAGAACCGCTCCCGGGCGGCCTCGTCCGTCTCGGCGAGGAAGCCCTGGCCCGAGACCCCCACCCGGTCGCCGCCGGGCGGGTGGCCGGCCTCGGCATACGCCTCCCGGTAGAGCGCCACGAGCGGGGCGAAGCGCCGCGGCTGCCCACCGATCACCGCATACTCCACCGGGAGCCCGAGCGCGCCCGTGCGCCGCGAGGAGGCGGGCGAGCCACCGGTCGCGACGGCGATCCGCAGGTGCTCCCCCAGACCCGGCTTGTCCACCGGCCTGGGAAGCACGACGGCGTCCGTGAGACCGGGCCGGAACCGGCCGGACCACGTGACCGGGTTGCCCGCGTCGATCCGCAGCAGGAGGTCGAGCTTCTCCGCGAACAACGCGTCGTAGTCCTCCAGGCTCGCCCCGAACAGCGGGAAGGACTCGACGAACGACCCGCGACCGGCGAGCAGCTCGACCCGTCCGCCGGACATCTGGTCCATCGTCGCGAACTCCTGGTACACGCGGACCGGGTCCTCGGTGGACAGCACCGTGACGGCGCTGCCCACCGTGATCCGTTGCGTGCTCGCCAGGATCGCGGCGACGACGACGCTCGGCGCCGAGATCGCGTAGTCGGGCCGGTGGTGCTCACCGATCCCGACGTGGTCCAGGCCCACCTGCTCCGCGAGCACGGCACGCTCGACCACCTCACGCAGTCGCCGGCCCGGGTCGACGCGCTCCGCGTTCGGCCGGGTGTCGAGGTCGCCGAAGGTGTAGAGGCCGAGCTCCATGTCGTGCCCAGGGGCCCTGGCCGCGACTACTTCCGGCGCGAGACGAGGTCGTCGAGCACGAGCGTGAGGCCGATGCCGAGCAGGAAGACGTCCTTGGCGATCCCGATGCCGTCCTGGCTCGGCTTGACGCTCGACCCCTCCTCGGTGAGGCCCGGGGTCTTGGTGTACATGGTGAGCAGGGCGGCCGAGAAGCCGGTGAGCCCCAGCCCGGCGAGCCAGCTGGGCACGAACGGCAGGAGCAGCGCCGCGCCGAGCGCGGTCTCCGAGGTGCTGAGCAGCTTGCCGAACTCCTTCGGCGGCAGGTCCTTCAGCTGCGGGAACGCGTTGGCCGCCATCTCCTGCAGGCCGGCGGCGTGCTCGGCCGGCAGGCCCCGCTTGCCGAGCCCGGAGTTGAGGATGAACGCACCGGCCGCCGCGCGGGCGGGGATGTGGCTGAGCTTGAGGGGCAGACCCATGGGAAGGAACCTCCAACCGATCGGACGAGGGACGGCCACAACGTAACGCGGGTACCCGATCGCCGCACGGTCGTCCCGCGGTCCTACCAGGTGCCGCCGCCCATGCCGCCGACGCCGCCGCCCACCGATCCGGTGAACCCGGACGACCCGCCGGCCCCGGTGGACCCGGCCGTCACGGCCGTGGAGGCGGCCGTCGCGAAGCTCCCGACGTTCGAGGAGAACCGGCCGGGGTCGGACCACAGCGACATGTGCACGATCGGCACGTACCAGGTCGGCTCGGGCATCGGGTGGCCCTGGACCCGCGCCGCCTCGGCGACGATCTCGGCCCACCGGTCGGCCAGCTCGAACACGATCGCGTACGGCAGGTAGCGGGAGAAGACGTCGGTACCGCCCTCCCGCTCCTCGAAGCGGATCTGCTCGGCCTCGGCGGTCTCCAGGTACTGCCGGAACCCGAGCGCCTGGGCGAGCACCGCCGTGCCGTCAGCGGTGCGCACCGGCATCGCGGTCGACGCGACGAGCAGCGCCACGCCGAGCAGCAGCGGGATGAGCACGAGCACGAGCGGGAGCTGGGTGACCCACAGGACAGGGATCGCGAGCACGCCCACCCCGAGCACCACGATCCCTCGGACGATCCACCGGTTGCGGATCTTCTGGGGGTTGCCGGCGAACCACCCGCGCTCCGTCACGGTCTCGTACAGGTCGTTCTGCGTCGCGCTCACGGTGGTCTGCAGGTCCGTACCGAGGTCGGAGAGCGTGACCTCCTCCCCCTCGGCGAAGATCCGTCCCAGGAGCGCGGCCTCGTACCTCTCCAGCCCGTCGCTGTCGGACCGCAGGCGCACCAGGCGCCAGTCCTCCGGGTCCGGTGCGGCGTCCTCGCCGTCGTCCGTGCTCTCGGCGCCCGCTCCGTCCTCGGCCTCCGGCGCGACCTCCTCGATGCGCAGGTACCCGCGCACGGCGAGGTCGATGATCGTCGCGGTGACGTCGTGACCGTGCGCCACCTCGTCCGCGAGCGTGCCGACCTCGCCCGGCCGGACGCCGTCGGGCGGGGTGAATCGCACGGCGACCGGTGCCCGCCGCGCCGTCCCGGTCTGGGCGGACTGCCCCGGGGCCGGCGTGAGCCCGGGGGTCAGGCCCAGGTAGGCCTGGTCCCGGCCGCGCCTGCGGGCGTGCAGCGCGACCGCGCCGGTGCCCGCCAGGACGGCGAGCGCCGTCACCCCACCGGTGAGGGGCGTGAGCTGGATGACGTTGGCCGGCGTGTACCGGTGCGTCAGCACCGGCTCGGCATCCTGGAAGGTCCCGGCCGGCCAGCCGACGACGACGCTCAGCCCCGTCTCGGGCTCGAGCGCGCCCTGGCGGGCCCGGACCGTGCCGCCGCTGAGGCCCAGGTCGCCGCACTCCTCCTCGGACCCGGTGCGTCCGACGTAGCAGGCGCCGCCGGTGGCGGCGGCCGGCCCGTTAACGGTGACGGTGACGTCCTCGATCGGGATCTCGAAGCCGCCGGGGGCCACCGCGTTCCAGTACAGCTCGTCGGTCCCGGCGACGTCGGGGTTGACCAGGCCGGTCGCGGTGTACTCGATGCGGTACTCGTGCCGCCCGGTGATCTCGGTGTCCTCGTCACCGACGTAGAGCTGCACGGCACCGTCCTCGCGCTCGACGCGCAGGTCGTCCGGCGCGGTCTCGGACGAGGCGGTGATCCCGGTGACGTCCAGGACGCGGTAGTGGTCCGGGTCCCCGGCGATCTCCTGCTGCTCGGCCAGTGCGAGGTAGGGCCCGTGCGCCTCGTCGGACCCGAGATCGAGCTCGAGGTCGACGACGATGCGCGCTGTGCCCCGGTCGGCCGCGAGGTCGGCGGTGATGTCCATCCGGGTGATGGTGCCGGCCTCGTCCTCCTCGTCCGCCTGTGCCGGCGTGCTCACCATGAGTCCGCCGACGAGCAGCGTCAGCAGGGCGGCCGCGCGTCTTGGTGCTCGCATCGTTCCCCCTTCGTCCCGGCCACCGTATCGACGCAGGTCGTCCGGTTCGTCCGTCCGGGGAGGGACTTCAGGCGTGCTGAGGAGGGGGCTCCTCCCCCGTGAGGAGGAGCGCTGCGCGACCGGCCGGGACGCCGCGCCAGGGCCTCAGCGGTGCTGCCGCAGGCTCATCGCCCGCTGCGCCTCCCGGAGGTCCTGCTTCTCGCGCAGGGTCTGGCGCTTGTCCCACTCCTGCTTGCCTCGGGCGAGCGCGATCTCGACCTTGGCACGGCCCTTGATGAAGTAGAGCTCGAGCGGGACGATCGTGTGGCCCTTCTCGCGGGACTTGGTGCCCAGCTTGACGATCTGGTCCTTGTGCAGGAGGAGCTTGCGCTTCCGGCGCGGCCCGTGGTTGGTCCAGGAGCCCTGCGAGTACTCGGGGATGTGGACGTTGTGCAGCCAGGCCTCGCCGCGGTTGTCGATCTCGATCCACCCCTCGACGAGCGAGGCGCGCCCCATCCGGAGCGCCTTGACCTCGGTGCCGCTGAGGGCGAGCCCGGCCTCGAAGACCTCGTCGATGTGGTAGTCGTGGCGCGCCCGCTTGTTCCGGGCGATCACCTTGCGCGCGTCGGACTCGGCCTTGGCCCGCTGCGCGGCGGTGAGCTTCTTCTCCCCGGGTGCCTTGGTGCCGGCCATGGTCGGTCCTCCTTCCTGGTGCTGCCCGCCGGGAGCGCGGCGGGCCGACCGTCAAGACTAACCGTTCTCACGCGCACGCAGCAGCAGGTTTTCGTCGCTCACGCGGCGGCAGGACCAGTGCCACGCCGCGGCCGGGGCCAGGGGTCAGCCTGCCTCGGCGAGGACGTGCCCGGCGAGATCGCGCTCGAGGTCACCGACCTCGCCGGAGCGGACGGCCCACCGGCCGGGAAGCAGCGCGTACGCCCAGTAGGCGGCCAGCACCAGCGCCCCGATGGTCAGCTCGGCCCAGGTGGGCAGGAACGAGCCGGTGACGAACCCCTCGACCAGCCCGGAGACGCCGAGGACGACGACGAGCCCCACCGCGACGGTGATGAGCGACCGGCCCTCCTGCGCGAGTGCCTGGGCGCGGCTGCGCCGTCCCGGCGCGACCGCGGTCCAGAAGAGCTTCAGGCCGGTGCCGCCCGCGATGAAGACCGCGCTCAGCTCCATCAGGCCGTGCGGGAGAATGAGCGCGAAGAAGACCTCCAGGTCGCCGTAGACCTCCATGATGGCGCCCGCCTGCCCGATGGCGACGGCGTTCTGGTAGAGCACGTAGACCGGGAAGGCGCCGGTGATGCCCAGCCCGATGCACTGCGCGGCGATCCAGGCGTTGTTCGTCCACACCTGGGCGGCGAAGTCCGGCGCGGGATAGTTGTTGTAGTAGGCGGCGAACGCCTCCTGCGCGTACTCCTCCAGCTGGGTCGGCGTCCCGAGCTGACTCATCACCGCCGGGTTCGTGGCGGCGTTGACGCCGGTCGCCACGGCAAGCGCGACGAACGCGAGGGCGACGCCGATCGTCCACCAGCGCACCCGGTAGAACGCGGCCGGCAGTGAGACCGCGAAGAAGCGCACGACGTCGGACAGCCGAAGCTCGTGCGTGCCCGCCACACGCCCGCGGGCGTGCCCGAGCAGCACGGACAGCCTGCTCACCAGCTGCGGGTCGGGCGCGGAGCTGCGCAGCGCGGACAGGTGGCCCGCGGTCGCCTGGTAGAGGCGCACGAGCTCGTCGGCCTCGGGGCCGCTGAGCTCCCGCCGCCGGCTGAGCTCCTCGAGCCGTCGCCACTGCGGCTCGTGCACGGCGGCGAAGGCGTCCGGGTCCACGTCGGTACCCTGCCACACGTGACCACGTCCGGACCCCGAGCCGCCCTGGCGAACGTGCGGCTGCAGGACGACCTCATCGTCACCGGCGAGGCTGTCGCGCTCGAGTCGCGGCCGGCCTCCGTCGGTGTGCGGGCGCTGGGCAGCGCCCTCGACGCCGCGGCGACGCTCTTCGTGGTCGTCGCGCTGGCCGCCGCCGCGTCCTCCCTGATCGGCCGGCTCAACGCCGCCCTGCAGGGCGCGTTGACCGTGCTGCTCATCGCGACGGTCACCCTCCTGGTGCCCGTCACGGTCGAGACGCTCACGCGGGGCCGCTCGCTCGGCAAGCTCGCCACCGGCGTGCGCGTCGTGCGGGACGACGGCGGACCGGTCCGGTTGCGGCACACCCTGGTCCGGGCCCTCGTGGGCCTCGGCGAGCTGTGGCTCACCGCGGGCGGGATCGCCGTCATCGCCGCGATCCTGACGCGCCGCGGCAAGCGCCTCGGCGACATGCTCGCGGGTACCTACGCGGTGCGGATCCGCGGCGACGAACGCCGCCAGCCGCCCCTGGTGATGCCGCCGGACCTGGCGGAGTGGGCCGCCTCGGCCGACATCCGGGCGCTGCCCGACGGACTCGGCCTCGCGGCGCGGCAGTTCCTCGGGCGCACCGGGACGATGGACCCGGCCGCACGCGCCGACATGGGTCGCGCCCTGGCGGCTCGGGTCGAGCCGCTCGTCTCGCCGCCACCGCCGTGGGGGACGAATCCGGAGCGGTTCCTGGCCGCCGTGCTGGTCGCCCGCCGGGACCGTGAGTACGCCACCGGCCTGCGAGCTCAGCAGCGCGACGACGCCGAGACCGCGCGACTGGCGCGCCTGCCCCACCAGGTGGCCGAGCGCTGAGCGGGCCGTACTCCTGACCTGGTCGGACGCCTAGGGCCCGGAGAGCACCGGAGCACCGTCCGTGGGCGACGTGCGGTCCGCACCGCCCACGAGGTCGCGCTTCGGCACCTCCTTGGTGGGGTCGACGAACGGCTTGGGCACCACGACGGCCTCGACGGTGCCGCCGGGCCCCGCCACCTCGAGCTGCGTGCCGATCTCGCTCTGGGCGACGGGCACCATGGCCAGCCCGATGTTCTTCTCCAGCCGCGGGGACCAGCAGGCCGACGTCACCTCGCCGACCCGCTCGCTCTCCACGGAGACCTCGAACGGCTCGATCATGCTGCCGTCGTTGTACGTGCCGAGCGGGTTGCCGCCGATCTCGAGACCGACCAGCCGGCGACTGACGCCTTCGGCCTTGATCCGGGTGAGCGCCGCCTTGCCGATGAAGTCGGCCTCCTGGTCGAGGTTGACCATCCAGTCGTAGCCCATGCCGACCTCGAACGGGTTGGTGTCGAACGTGATGTCCGCGCCGAACGCGAGCATGCCGGCCTCGATCCGCCGGATGTGGCAAGGGCCGATGGGCACCAGCCCGTGCGGCTGGCCGGCCTCCCAGACCCGCTGCCACAGCCGCACCCCGTCACGGGAGGCGTTCTGCACGTAGATCTCGAAGCCCGCCTCCCCGCTGTAGCCCGTGCGGGAGACGATCACCTGCATGCCGTCGAGCTCGTACCGGGCCAGCCGGTAGTAGCCGACGTCGAGGACGGAGGGGCCGAACAGGTCCCGCATGACGTCGGGCGAGCGCGGGCCCTGGACCTGCACGGGTGCGGCGTCGGCCTCACGGATCTGCACGTCGTAGCCCAGCCCGTGGGCCACGCCGCGCGCCCACAGCAGGATGTCGCTGTCCGCGAGGGAGAGCCAGAAGTGGTTCTCGTCCAGCCGGAGCAGGACGGGATCGTTGAGGATGCCGCCGTCGGAGTCGGTGAGGAACACGTACTTGCACTGCCCGACAGCGCAGCGGCTCAGGTCGCGGGTGACGAGGTAGTTGGTGAAGTCGAACGCGTCCGGCCCGGTGATCTCGACCTGGCGCTCGACGCCGACGTCCCACAGCGTCACACCGGTCAGCAGGGACCAGTACTCCGCGAGGGGATCGCCGTAGTGACGAGCGTGGTAGGTGCGGTTGTAGACGCTGTACATCGCGACGCCGTGCTGGCGCGAGGCGTGGAAGAACGGGGACTTGCGGATCCGTGGGTAGAGCAGGACTCGAGGGTCAGTGTTGATGGGCATCGTCGCCTCCTCCCGGGGTGGTACGCCTTTCGTAGCATCGGGTTGCGCACAGCGCAATGGGTTGCGCGATGCGCAACGCCAAATCCACGGTCCGACGGCGTGACTCACCTAGGCTTCGAGCCATGAGCGTCAGCACCGACCGCCCCGCCCGACCGGTCCAGTCCGTCGACCGCGCGCTGCGCGTCCTGGAGATCCTCGTACGGGAGGAGGAGGCCTCCCTGGGCGAGCTGGCTCGGGAGATCGGCGTGCACAAGTCGACGATCTCCCGGCTGGTGGACGTCCTGTCCGGGCACGACCTGGTGGAGCCGCCCGAGGGTCAGGGCGGCTACCGCCTCGGCATCGGGTGCCTGCGGCTCGCGGGCGCCACCGCGGGGCGGCTGAGCGTGGCGGCCGAGGCGCAACCGGTGTGCGACCGGCTCGCGGCCGAGCTGGACGAGACCTGCAACGTGGCGATCCTGTCCAGCGGGATGGCCGTCAACGTGTGCCAGGCCGAGGGCTCGACCACGATCGGGACCCGGAACTGGATCGGGCAGCGCACCCCCGCGCACGCCACCTCGAACGGCAAGGTCCTCCTCGCCCACCTCCCCGAGGAGGAGCTGCGGGAGATGCTCACCCGGCGCCTCGAGCGGTTCACCGCGCGGACCATCACCGCGCCCGCCGCGCTGCGGCAGGAGCTGCGGCAGGTGCGCGAGCAGGGGCATGCGTTCGCGCACGAGGAGTTCGAGGAGGGGCTGCACGCCGTCGCGGCACCGATCCACGACCACACCGGCTCGGTGGTCGCGGCGCTCAGCGCCGCCGGCCCCGGCTACCGGCTGACCGAGGAGGAGCTCCCCCGGGTGCGGGACGCCGTCGTCGCGGGTGCGGCGGAGGTGTCCCGGCGGTTGGGCGGTCCCGCGGCCTGAGCTCGCCGGAGGCCGCCCTTCCTCAGCCCTTCGTCCGGGCGTTCTCGGGGTCGAAGGGCGGGGTCCTGCCCACCTCGAGCACCTCGACCGGCAGCCGCTCGCCCAGGTAGTCCACGACGAGACTGGTGCCGGGGACCGCCTGCTCCGGCGGCAGGTAGGCGAGCAGCAGGTACCGACCCAGCGAGGGCGCCGGGCCGGCACTGGTGACGTAGGAACGCCGGCCGCGGCCGTCGCGCAGCGGTGCACCGTCCGGCATGAGCACGGGCTCGTTCCCGGTCGGGTACCGCGCCACCTCCTCGTCCAGCGCGAGCGTGCACAACGTCGTGGTCGGCGTGCGGTCCCGGGCGGCGAGGTAGGCCGCCTTGCCGACGAAGTCCGCGTCCTTCACCCGCGGGAGCGCCAGCCCGGCCTCGACGGGGTCGTAGTCCGGTGACAGCTCGGCCCCCATGAGCCGGTAGGCCTTCTCCAGCCGGCCGGTCGTGCCGTACACGCCGGCTCCGGCAGCGATCAGCCCGTGCGTCCGACCCGCCCGCCACAGGGCGTCCCACAGCGGGAGGCCGTGCTCGGTGGGCACGTGGATCTCCCAGCCGAGGTCGCCGACGTAGGAGATGCGCAGCAGCAGCGCCGGGACGCCGGCAAGGACCACCTCGCGGGCGGTGCCGAACGGGAACGCCTCGTCGGAGAGGTCGCTGCCGGGGTGCTCCTGGGCCGGCCCGTCGTCCAGGAGCGCGGAGGCGATGTCGCGGGCGCGCGGGCCCCACAGCCCCAGTGCGCAGGTCGCCGAGGTGAGGTCGGTCAGCGTGACCGTGTCCTCGGCGTGCGCGGCGAACCATGCCAGGTCCCGGCCGCCGTCGGCCGCGCCGGTGATGACGCGGAAGTGCTGCTCGCCCAGGCGCACGATCGTCAGGTCGGCGCGGAAGCCGCCGCGGGGGTCGAGCAGCGGGGTGTAGATCACCCGGCCCACCGGCCGGTCGGCCTGCGCCACCGCGAGACGCTGGACGAGGTCGAGCGCCCCGGACCCCGTCACGTCGAAGACGGCGAACGCGGACAGGTCGAACAGCCCGGCCCGCTCGCGCATGGCGAGGTGCTCCGCCTCGATGACCGGCGACCACCACCGCGCGTCCCACTCGTGACGCCGCTCGGGGATGCGGGCACCGTACTCGGAGAGCAGCGGCTCGTTGGCGGCGTACCACTGCGGCCGCTCCCAGCCGGCGGCCTCGTAGAGCTCGGCACCGAGCTCGACCTCGCGCGGGTGGAACGGGCTGGTGCGCAGCGGGCGGTTCGTGCCCCACTGCTCGCGCGGGTGGCTGATCCCGTAGATCTTCGGGAAGCCCTCGGCGGCGCGGGCGCGGACGTGGTGGGTGGTGCGCTGGTGCGGGTAGAGCCGGGCGATGTCCGCGCCGTGCACGTCGACCTCGCTGGCGCCGTCGGTGAGCAGCTCCGCGACCGCCCGGGCGGCGCCGGGCGCCTCCTTGATCCACACCGCGGCGGCCGACCACAGCCCGCGGACCTCCGGGGTCTCACCCAGCAGCGGCGAGCCGTCCGGGGTGAGGGAGAGCAGGCCGTTGATGGCGTCCTTCGGCCGCACGTCCTCGCGGTCGAGGAGAGCGGGGAAGAGCTCGCGGGCGGCCTGCAGCTGCGGCACGAAGTCCTCCTCGGTGAACGGCATCCGGGTCGGTGAGGTCTGCGGCCCGGCGCCGAGCGGGGGGATCTCGGCCGGGTGGTGCAGGATCGGCCGGTGCGCGTAGGAGCCGACCTCCAGGTCGGCGCCACGCTGCCGCTCGTACATCTTGTGGTCCATGTCGCGCACCAGCGGGAAGCTGATGACCTCACCGCCGGCGGCCAGCTCCGGGATCGGGCCGAGGTCCATCATCTGGTGCACCGCCGGGGTCAGCGGGATCCGTGCGCCGGCCAGGGCGGCCACGGCGGGACTCCAGACCCCGCACGCGACCACGACAGTCTCCGTCTCGATCCGGCCGCGGTCGGTGCGCACTCCCACCACGCGCGGTCGTCCGCGCGGACCGGGCAGGGTGTCGATGCCGACCACCTCGGTGCGGTCCAGCACGGTGAGCGCCCCGGCGTCGGCGGCACGGCCACGCATGAGCTCGCCGGCCCGCAACGGGTCGACGACGGCGCCGGTGGGGGTGTGGAACCCGGCGCGCAGCAGGTCCTCGCGCACCCACGGCACGAGCTCCTTGATCCGGCCCGGCCCGACGAGCTCCGCCTCCACGCCCCACGCGAGGGCCGAGGAGACGCGGCGGCGAAGCTCCTGGTGACGTTCGGCGCTACGCGCCACCTCGATCCCCCCGCAGGTGATGAGGACGTCCAGCTCGGCGTACTGCCGCATCGAGTCGAGCGTGAGCTCGGTGATCTCCTTGGAGTGGTCCACCGGGAAGACGAAGTTCGACGCGTGGCCCGTCGATCCGCCCGGGTCCGGCAAGTGACCCTTCTCCAGGAGCACGACGTCGCGCCAGCCCAGGTCCGCGAGGTGCCGGACCAGCGCGCTTCCGACGATTCCGGCGCCGACGACCACCACGTCGGCACGCTCGGGGAGGGTCTCCATCGGTCCGCCTCCGTCCGTGAGGGCGCTGATATCCTCACGATATATCAGAGGAGGTGGCGGTGACCATGCCCCGGAGCGAGCCGTCCGGACGGCCTGACGCCGCCGACGCCGCAGACCTCGCCGACCTCACCGTGCTCGGACCGACCCGGGGTGGGACGGTCAGCCGGGCGGAGGCCGCCTACTACCGGATACGCGATCTGGTCGTGACGCTCGAGCTGCCGCCCGGCGCGCCGCTGCACGAACCCGAGCTGATGGCGCGGCTCGATCTCGGCCGCACCCCCGTCCGCGAGGCGCTGCGCCGGCTCGCGGACGACGGGCTGGTGACCATCTGGCCGCGGCGCGGCATGGCCGTGGCCACGGTGGACGCGCGCGACCTGGCCGGCATCGCCGAGGTCCGCGTGGAGCTCGAGCCGCTGGCGGCGCGGCTCGCCGCCGGGCGGGCGGGCGAGCCGCAACGCCGGCAGGCCGAGGAGCTGGCGGGCGAGGTCGCGCAGGTCGGGGAGGATCCGCTCCCGTTGATCCGCCTGGACCAGAGGGTGCACCGGTTCCTCTACGACACTGCCGCGAACCGGTTCCTCGCGGCCACGCTCGAGGAGTACCTCGTGCTCAGCGTCCGGCTGTGGTTCCTCGGCCTGGACCGCGTGGGCCGCCTCGAGGAGGCGGTCGGCGAGCACCGGGAGGTGCTGACCGCCGTCGCAGCCGGTGACGCCGAACGTGCCGCGGACGCCGTGCGGGAGCACGTCCGGGCGTTCCACGCCGCGATCGCGCGCGTCCTGTCCGGCTGGTGAGCCCTGGGCTGCCGCCGGCGGGCGCCCAGGTGCGCGACCGCCGGCCGGGTGAGACGCTTCACGTGAGGTCTGTGGACCGTCTCACCTCTCGTTCCGGCCGCGACCGGGACGGGTTAGCGTGGCACGGCCACCGACCCGGAGAGCGAGGCATGAGCAGACGACTCGTGGTGACGGCCGACGACCTCGGTCTCGGTCCACGCACGAACGAGGCCATCGTGGATCTGGCCCGCCAGGGGCGGATCACCTCCACGACGCTGATGCCCGTCGCCCCCGGCGCCCGGGACGCCGCCCGCCGCGTCCGCGCCGCGAGCCTGCCGGACCCCCGGCTGCACGTGACGCTGACCAGCGCCCGGGAGCTCACGCCGTGGCGCCCCCTCGCCGGCGACGTCGGGTCACTGACCGACGCCGGCGGCTCGTTCCACGTGCTGCCCGCCCGGGTGCACGGCTCGGCCGAGCCCGACCACCTGCGCACCGAGATGCGGGCGCAGCTCGCCTGGATGCATGCCGAGGGACTGCGGCCGCAGGCACTCGACTCCCACTCCGGCAGCCTCTACGGCCGCCGCGGCATGGACTCGGCCCTGCGGTTCTGCGCCGAGCACTCCCTCGGGTTCCGCCTGCCGCGCCGCCTCCCGCGGCTCGCCCGCGCCGGCATGCGCGGGCGGCTGCGCCGCCGGTACGACCAGGCGGTCGCGACGGCGCACGACCTGGGGCTGCGGCTGCCCGAGACACTGGTCGGCGCCTGGCTCCCCGGCCGGCTGCTGGTGAGCTACGCACACCTGCGTGCCCACGTGCTGGGCCAGCTGCGTGCCATCCCCGACGGCGTCTCCGAGCTGATCCTGCATCCCGCCCCGGCCTCCGCGGGCCGGCTACTCCACCCCGCCGAGGGCCGCAAGCGGGCGTGGGAGCTGCGGCTGCTGCGCGACCCCGAGTTCCGCGCCGTGCTTCGGCGGGAGCGGATCGGGCTCGTCCCGGCCTGGTGAGGGGCGGGCTCAGGCCTCGAGCCGGAGGGCCTGCCGCCAGCTGAGCGCCGTCCCGCCCTGCAGCACCGCACGGGTGTAGATCCGCTCCCCGAGCCGGACCAGCAGGTAGGCCGCGACGACGTTCAGGAGCAGGGCCACGACGGACTGCCAGACGGGCACACCACCGCTGAGCATCCGCACGGGCATCGCCACGGTGGAGACCACCGGGACGAACGAGGCGACGGTCAGCCATGTGCCCGTGGCGAAGATCCCGGCGAACGTGGCCACCATGATCACCATCATCACCGGGCCGGTGTTGGAGTTGAGGTCCTCCGTGCGGCTGGCCAGCGAGCCGAGGACGCCCCAGACGGCGGCCAGGGCGAAGAAGCCGACGACGAAGAACACCACGAACCAGCCGGCGGCGCCGAGCAGGAAGCCGATGTCGGAGACGAGGTCGGTGAAGTTGAGCGCGACGAGGCCGACGGTCGCGTACAGCGCGATCTGGGCGAGGGCCAGCGCCGAGTTGCCGATGACCTTGCCGTAGAGCAGCTGCCGGATCGGGATGGCGGTGGCCAGGATCTCCACGACGCGGTTCTGCTTCTCCTCCAGCACCGACGTCGCGATCGTCATGCCGAACATGATCGCGGCCATGTAGAAGAGGAACGCGAAGGCGAGGCTGACGACGTACCTCAGCACCGGGTTCTCGGCGTCGGGGTCCAGGAGCTGTGTGGTGACCTCCGACCCCGCGGTCAGCTCCGCCGTGGAGGTGCCCATCGACTGGGCGTTCCGTTCCAGGACGTCCGCGGCGACGGCGTCGCGCAGCAGGCCCTCGAGCGAGGTGTCGACCTCGCTGAAGCCGACGACGGCCCAGCCGTCATCGCCCGGCAGCAGCGCGGCGTCCGCGTCCTCCGACTCGACGGCGGCGCGCGCCGCGCCGGCGTCGGGATGCTCCGCGACGGCGACCGAGTCGCCCGCCGCCCCGGCGGCCTGGTCCGCGGTCTGGACGATCCGCGCGGCGTCGTCGTCGACGACGGCGACGGTGTACTCCGAGCTGCGCGAGCCGAACCACGTCGACACCGCGACCGCGCCGGCCATCATGACGAGCGTGACGAAGGTCGAGATCACGAAGTTGCGGTCCCGGAGCTTGACCATGACCTCGCGCACGGCGACGACGAGCCACGGCCGCTGGACGGAGCCGGTGCTCTCGACGGTCGTCTCTGGGGTCTCGGTCGTGGTGGTCATCGCACGGCCTCTCGGTAGATCTCGGACAGGGTGGGGACGATCGCGGTGAGCTCGGTGAGCCCACGCTCCGCGGCGGCACGGACGAGATGCTCGCGGGCGGCGTCGTCGGCGAACTGGACGATCGCCGTCGGGCCGGCGACGTCGAGCACCTCGACGCCGGCGGCGCCGCGCACCCAGCCGGCGTCCTCGGCGGTGGTCACGCGGTACCGCCGCGGGCCACGCGCCCGGAGGTCCTCGCTGGTGCCGGCGGCGCGGACCCGGCCCCCGGCCAGCACGACGAGGGAGTCGCAGAGCCGGTCGACCAGGTCGAGCTGGTGGGAGGAGAACAGGACCGGCACGCCCTTGCGGGTCCGCTCCCGCAGCAGGTCCACCATGGAGTCCACCGCGACCGGGTCGAGGCCGGAGAACGGCTCGTCGAGGATCAGCGCGGCCGGGTCGTGCAGCAGGGAGGCCGCCACCTGGACCCGCTGCTGGTTGCCGAGCGAGAGCGCCTCGAGCTTGTCCTTCAGGCGCTCGCCCAGGCCGAACCGCTCCAGCAGCTCCGCCGCCTCGGCGGCGGCGTCGCGACGCGTCATGCCGCGCAGCTGGCCGAGGTACACGAGCTGGTCGAGCACCGGCTGCTTGGGGTACAGGCCACGCTCCTCCGGCATGTAGCCGAACCCGGCCCGGTCCGCGTTGGTGATCGGGCGGCCGTCCCAGCGGACCTCACCCTGGTGGATGGCCAGCACCCCCATGATCATCCGCATGGTGGTGGTCTTGCCCGCCCCGTTCGCCCCGACGAACCCGGTCATCCGACCGGGCTCGACGACGAAGGAGACGGTGTCGACGGCGGTCTTGTCGCCGAAACGGCGGGTGAGGTCCATGACCTCCAGCGCCGGTGCGGAGCTCAGCATCTCCACGCTCCCTTCCTCTTCTGCGACGAGCCTAGGAAGGCCGGCCGGGCGGGCACATCGGCCTGGAGGGTGAACCTGCTGGCGGGCGCAGCAGCCCCGGCCTCCTCCTGCAGACGGAGAGGTCAGTCCTGGCGGGCCAGGCCGGCCCGGTGCGCCAGCACGACCGCCTGGACCCGGTCCCGCGAGTCCGTCTTGGTGAGGATGTGCGAGACGTGCGTCTTGACGGTGGACTCCCCGAGGAAGAGACGCTGGGCGATCTCGGTGTTGGACAGCCCGTCCGCCATGAGGGCGAGCACCTCCCGCTCCCGCGCGGTGAGGTCGCCGACGGCGGCGGTGGCGCCGGGATCGGGCACGGCGGCCGCGGGGCCGTCGGCAGATGTCGTGGCGCCGACCGAAGGCACCGTGTGCGACGGCGCGGTGCCCGTCGGCGTGTGCGAGGTCGCGGCATCGTCCGGCGGGCCACCGGACGACGGGGCGGGCCGGCCGGCAGCGGCCAGCCGGGCGATGACCCGGACGGTCACCTCCGGCGCCAGCAGGGCGTGCCCGTTGGCGACCGCCCGGACGGCCTCCACGAGGTCCTCGGGGTCGGCGTTCTTCAGCAGGAACCCGCTGGCGCCGGCGGCCAGGGCGTCGAAGAGGTAGTCCTCCCGGTCGAACGTGGTCAGGATGATGACCTTGGCCAGGTCCTGGGCGACCACCTGCCGGGTCGCGGTGATGCCGTCCATGACGGGCATCTGGACGTCCATGAGGACGATGTCCGCGGGCGTGGACCGCAGCGAGCTCAGCGCCTGCTCGCCGTCCGCGGCCTGCCCGACGACCTCGATGTCGTCCTCGACGGACAGGACCATGGCGAAGCCGGAACGGACCAGGGACTGGTCGTCGACGATGAGGACGCGCACGGGTGCAGACATGGTTCTCCCGGTCTCAGGCGATGGGTGCGGCCTCGCGCACGCGCACGGCGAAGCGGGCCCGGACGCGCCACCCGTCGCCGGTGCGGCGCGGGCCGATCTCCGCCTCGCCGCCGTGCAGCCCGACGCGCTCCCGGATGCCGCGCAGCCCGAAGCCCGAGCCGGCCGTACCGGATCGGGGCCGGCCGTCGTCGACGACCTCGACCTCGACCCAGCCGGGCCGTTCCGCCGTCGTGGCGTCGTCGCGTCCGGTGCGGAGCGTGACGAGCGCGGTGCCGGCCGTCGAGTGACGCAGGACGTTGGCGAGGGACTCCTGGACGGTGCGGTATACGGACAGCGCGAGCGGGGCCGGGACGTCGTCGAGGTCACCGGGCCGGTCCTCCGCCCGGTGGAACTCGACCGCGAGGCCGGACTCGCGGTACTCGACCTCCAGCCGCGCCAGGTCCCGGAGGTCGGGTTCGGGCGCGCGGTCGACCCGGGTGTCGGTCTCGCTGCGCAGCACGCCGAGGAGCGAGCGCATCTCGGACACCGCGTCGCGGCTGGAACCCTCGACCGTGCGCAGGGCCTGTGATGCGGCGGCGGGGTCCTTGCCCAGGACACGGCGGGCCGCACCGGCCTGGATGCCGATGACGGCGATGTGGTGGGCGACGACGTCGTGCAGCTCGCGGCCGATCCGCAGCCGTTCGTCCACGACCGCCCTACGGGCCAGCTCGCCGGCCTGCTCCCGCACCCGGTCGGTCTGGGCGACGAGGCGCGAGCGCTGGAGTGCCGAGCGCCACGAGTTCCGGCCGAAGAGGATCGCGCCGCCGAAGTACGCGAAGTTCATGACGGTGTTGTAGAGCACGGCGGCGGTGATCTGCCCGAGCGGCCCCTCCGCCTGGTCCGCCTGTCCGAGCCCGAACTCGTCGGCGGCGGACGCCGTCGTGAACGCCATGATGATCCAGAGGGCCATGGCGAGCAGCACCAGCCCGAGCGCCAGCCACAGCAGGCGGCGGTCCGGCGCCCACGCGACCGCGGCGTAGAGGGCCGCGAAGTACGCCACCTGGAACGGCATGAGCACGCTGGCCTCGGCGCTGAGGTAGGACAGGCCGACGAACAGCCCGCTCGCGACGAGCAGCACGGTGATCGGGAACCGGCGGCGCAGGGCCAGCGGCGCGATCATGGCGGCGGTCGCGGCGTAGGCCCGCCAGGCCTCTTCCTCCTCGACGCGCATGCCCATGCTCTTGGTGAGGACGATCATCCCGAGGCCCACGAGCATGAAGATCGCGGTGCCGAGGACGTCCTTGCGCATGTCGGCGCCGTCCGGGCGCGGGCGCTCCCAGTGGGGCTCGGCCGGGTCGTTCAGCCAGGCGGTGAGCTTTCCCGGCGTCACGTCGGTGGCCATGGACGTCCAGGGTAGTGAGGACCGAGTGCCGGGACCTCCGTCTGCAGACGGATACGTGCCCGTCGCGCGGAGGAGATCCGCTCGTTCTCCACAGGAGGCGACGGCGGCTCGGGGGCACGCCCGTCGCTGCTATGGTCAAGCAATCATCAATGAGCCATTGCAAACTGATAACGATCCGGACCGGGTATACCGCGAGTTTTCCGCACCAGCATGCGGATCGGCAACACTCAACAATGTGTCAATGGTTGGTGCTTCGCCGGCCCCGCAGGTGTCAGGGTGGTCCGCGGGCTGTCTCGCGTCGTGCCGCACACCCGGTCGCTCCCCGATCGGACAGGTGACGCATGTCCAGACCCCCGGGGCGTCTCGAGCACGTGGCGCCGCGGCCGTGGATGAGTCGAGGTGAATGTGAGCGCCATCAGTGCGGAGCACGTCTACAAGGTCTTCGGACGGCGGTCCGGCGAGGCCGTCCGGCGTCTCAAGGGCGGCGCGAGCCGCGACGAGGTCAGGGGTCTCGGCACGGCCGCCGTCATCGACGCCAGCTTCGAGGTTCAGCCCGGCGAGACCTTCGTGGTCATGGGACTGTCCGGGTCCGGGAAGTCGACCCTGATCCGGATGGTCAACGGGCTGCTGGAGCCGACCGACGGGATCATGCGGCTGGACGGCCAGGACGTCACCCACCTCTCCCCCGCGGGGCTGCGGGAGATCCGGCGCTCCAAGGTGAGCATGGTCTTCCAGCACTTCGCGCTGCTGCCGCACCGCACCGTCGGTGAGAACGCCGCGTACGCGCTCGAGCTGCGCGGCGTGGCGCGGGCGGAACGCGAGACCCGGGCCGAGGAGGCGCTGGGCATGGTCGGGCTCGGAGGCTGGGGCGGCTCCCTGCCGTCCGAGCTCTCCGGCGGCATGCGCCAGCGCGTCGGGCTCGCGCGCGCGCTGGCGGCCGGGACGGACGTGCTGCTGATGGACGAGGCGTTCAGTGCGCTGGACCCGCTCATCCGCAAGGAGATGCAGGACCAGCTGCTGGAGCTCCAGGCCGATCTGGGCAAGACGATCCTGTTCATCACCCACGACCTCAACGAGGCGATGCGGCTCGGCGACCGGATCGCCATGATGCGCGACGGGCGGATCGTGCAGATCGGCACCGCCGAGCAGATCCTCAACGAGCCCGCCACCGACTACGTGGCCCAGTTCGTCGCGGACGTGGACCGGACGCGGGTCCTCACGGCCGGCATCGTCATGGAACGACCGGTGGCCGTGGTGGGCCCCGAGTCCGGCCCCCGCGCCGCGCACAAGCTCATGCGCGAGCACCAGACGTCCTCCCTGCTGGTGGTGGGTCGTGACCGCCGGGTCGCCGGGGTGGTCTGGGAGGAGGACATCGCCGACGCGGTGCGCCGGGGCACCGAGCGCCTGCCGCTGTCCCAGGACGGGATCGTCTCCGTCTCCCCGGACACCGCGCTCGCCGACCTCTTCCATCACGCGGCGGCCACCCGGGCGCCCCTGGCCGTGACCGACCACGAGGGCCGCCTCGAGGGCGTCATCCCCCGGGTCACCCTGCTGAGCGCACTGTCCGGTCCCCCGAGCGACGGCGCCGCGCGGCCCGGTACCGACGGCGCGGCGCGCACCGGCACCGACGGCGAGACCGCCCTCGACACGGCAGGAGCCCGCTGATGACCCCGCTGCCCCGGATCCCGATCGGTGACGTCGTCGCGGACGGCGTCGACTGGGTCAAGGAGAACCTCGAAGGGCCGCTCGACGCCGTCGCGGAGTTTCTGAGCTTCCTCGTCGAGGGCCTCGCAGGACTGCTCCTGCTGCTGCCGATGCTGGTCACGGTCGCGGTCTTCACGCTGCTCGCGTTCGTGCTGCGCTCGTGGCTCTTCGCGATCGTCACGCTGGTCTCCATGCTGCTGATCGGCAGTATGGAGATGTGGGAGCCGGCGATGGAGACCCTGTCCCTGGTGCTCGTCGCGACGGTGATCGCGCTTGTGATCGGGATCCCGGTCGGCATCCTGGCGGCGAGGAACGACGCGGTCAGCGCCGTCGTCCGGCCGGTCCTGGACTTCATGCAGACCATGCCGGGCTTCGTCTACCTGGTGCCGGTGGTCATCTTCTTCGGCATCGGGGTGGCGCCGGGCGTCTTCGCGACCATCATCTTCGCGCTGGCGCCCGGCGTCCGGCTCACCGAGCTGGCCATCAGGCAGGTGGACAAGGAGACCGTCGAGGCCGGCGAGGCGTTCGGCGGCACGCCCGGCCAGATCCTGCGCGGCATCCAGCTGCCGCTCGGGATGCCGACCATCATGGCCGGCGTCAACCAGGTCATCATGCTCGCGCTGTCGATGGCGGTCATCGCCGGCCTCGTCGGCGGCGGCGGACTCGGCGACGAGGTCGTGCAGTCCATCGCCCGGATCGACGTCGCCCAGGGCTTCGAGGCCGGGCTCGCCGTCGTGATCCTCGCCATCTTCCTGGACCGCATCACCAGCGCCATCGGCCAGCCCACCGGCCGGTCATTGCGCGACATCGTCCTGCGCCGCCGGGCAGAGAACCACGGCCGCGCACGTCGGGCGGTGCCGGCCGGTGCCCGTTAGCCGGCCGCCCCACGAACTGCGACAAGGAAGGGAACCCAGATGAGAACCCACAGCACAAAGCGCCGCCGGGCGGCCGCCATGGTCGCCGCCACGGCGGCCGGCGTGAGCCTCGCCGCCTGCGGCAACGGCGGCGGGGAGGGCGGCGGAGGTGGCGGTGGCGGTGACGGTGGCGACGGCGATGGAGACCAGACCATCACGCTGGGCTACATCCCGTCCTGGACCGACGGGCTGAGCACCGCCTACCTCCTCGACCACTTCCTCACCGAGGCCGGCTACACCGTCGAGCACCAGGAGATCAACGAGCCGGGCGTGCTCTACACCGGCCTGGCGGAGGGCGACGTCGACATCTATCCGTCGGCGTGGCCCGAGGTGACCCACGCCTCGTACATGGAGCAGTACGGCGACGACATCGAGGACCTCGGCACCTATTACGACGGCGCCGTGCTGACCATGGCGGTGCCGGAGTACACCGAGGTCGACTCCATCGCCGAACTCGCCGACAACGTCGACATGTTCGAGGGGCGCATCGTCGGCATCGAGCCGGGCGCCGGCCTGACCGGAGTGGTGGAGGACAGCGCGATCCCCACCTACGGCTTGGACGAGGCCGGCTTCACCCTGGAGACCTCCTCGACGACGGCGATGCTCACCGAGCTCGAGACGGCCATCGACAACGAGGAGGACATCGTCGTCACGCTGTGGCGGCCGTTCTGGGCGAACGCCGAGTACCCGGTACGCGACCTGGAGGACCCGGAGGGCGCCATGGGCGAGCCGGAGGGCCTGCACTTCCTGGCCCCCACCGGCTTCTCCGAGGAGTTCCCGGAGGTCGCCGAGTGGGTCGGCGGGCTGACGCTCGACGACACCCAGTACGGTGCGCTCGAGGAGCTGGTCGCCGTCGAGCACGAGGGTGACCCGGCCGCCGGCGTCCAGGCGTTCCTGGAGGAGAATCCCGACGTCGTGCCCGCGCTGGAGAACTGACCAGCGGCACCGACCCGCACCGACGCGGTGGCCCGCAGCCCGCGGCTGCGGGCCACCGGTCTGTCCGGCTCCGGCTCCCGCCGAGGGCCGGACCTCGCGAGTGGATCTCTCAGCCACAACCTGTGAGAAGTCCTCGACCGTGGGAGACCTGACGTCAGAAGAGGTCCCGGACGGCGCACGTCGGCCCGCAGGCACGGGGCGTGCCCTGCCAGGCGCCGGCGCGCAACCCCTGGACGACCTGTCGCGCCACCTCGCAGGGTGTGATCGCCACGTGGTACCACCAGTACCGCAGCGTGACCTCGGCGACGGCCAGGACGACGGCGATCGCTCAGGTTGAAGCTGAGGGATCGCCTCGGCAAGGCACGACCCGGGCGGCCAGCCTCCGTCCGCCCAGCTCAGGCGGAGGCAGGTGCGACGTCGTGCAGGTCGGGCTCGACGTAGCTGACCACCGTCAGCGGCACGGCGTCCCGCACCCGGGCCTCGGCCGCGTCGATCACCTTGGAGACCTGCTCGCCGGTCGCATCGGCGGCGACCTTGACCTTCGCGGCCACGAGCACCTCGTCCGGGCCGATGTGCAGCGTCCGCATCTGGACGACCTCCTCGATGCCTTCTCCGGCCAGGGCCTGCTCCATGGCCCGGTGATGCTCCGGGAGCGCAGACTCGCCGATGAGCATCGAGATCATCTCGCGGCCGAGGAAGACGGCGATGACCACGAGCAGCACGCCGATCGCCGCGGAGCCGACGGCGTCCCAGCGGCCGTCGCCGGTGGCCAGGGTCATGCCGACGCCGAACAGTCCGAAGATCAGTCCGACGAGGGCGCCGGTGTCCTCGAGGAGGATCGTCGGGATCTCGGGCGAGCGGCTGATCTTGATGTACCGCCAGATCGAGTTCTTCCCGCGCACGTGGTTCGCCTCCTTGATCGCCTGCCGCATGGCGAGCGACTCGAAGACGATGGCGACGACGAGGACCGTCACCGGAACCCACTGCCAGGACGTGATGGGATGCGGGTCGGAGTACTTGTGCCACGCCTCGTACAGCGCGAACAGGCCGCCGAGGGTGAACAGGACGATCGAGACGATGAAGGCGGCGACGTACCGGACGCGGCCGTAGCCGAACTGGTGGACGTCCGAGGCCTTGCGCTGTGCCCGCCTGCCCGCGACGAGGAGCAGCGCCTGGTTGGAGGAGTCCGCCACCGAGTGGACCCCCTCGGCGAGCATCGAGCTCGAACCGGTCAGGAGCCAGCCGACGAACTTTGCGACGGCGATGCCCATGTTCGCCGCGAGTGCCGCGACGATCGCTCGTGTTCCCCCACCGGCTGCCATTCCAGTCCCCTCCGTGCGATGTGCCGGGGACAGGCTACGGCACCGGACGCGCCTCGGACTCCAGCAGGATCGGGATGCCGTCGCGAACCGGGTAGGCGAGCTTGTTGACCTCGCTCGTCGAGACGAGCTCCGGTCCGCCGTCGGGCCCGGTCCCGTCCTCCAGCTCGGCGCCGGTCACCGGGCAGCGCAACACATGGCGGACCCAGGGATCGACCCCGGGCGTGCGGCTCGCCGAGCTCACGGCGCTCACTCGCTCTCGCCCTGGAGGACCCGCAGGTGGCCACGGCGACCGATCTCGCCGTCGGCGGAGGGCTCGGGCAGGCGGTGCGTGACGGGCGCCGGGTCCGTCGGTCCCGGCCGGTGGGCCGGCGGGCTCGCCTGCGGCGTGGAGCGGGAGGCCTCGCGGACCGCGTTCGCCAGGGCGACGAGATCGTCGTCGGACGGCGGCGCGGCGACGAACTCGGTGGCCAGCCGGACCACGTCCCAGCCACGCGGGACGGTGAGGCGCTCCGCGTGGACCTCGCACAGGTCGTAGGCGTGCGGCTCCGCGGACGAGGACAGCGGGCCGAGCACCGCCGTGGAGTCCGCGTACACGTACGTCAACGTCGCGACGGCGGCACGGTCGCACGCGGACCGCGTGCACTGGCGAACGGCTCTCACGGCCCCGACGCTACCGCGCGAGACCGGCACGACGCAGACATCCACGCCGTGCCACGGGCACCGCCGACCGCACCGGGCTCGTTAGGCTCTGTCGGATGACCGGATCGCAGCCCTCCGTCCCGGCCGTCCCCGCGCGGCGTGCCGCACGGCGTCGCGACCGGCGGGGCCGTGGCCTGCGCGGCCCCCTGATCCCGCCTGGCCTTCCGGCCTGGCGGACCCGGATGGACCGCTTCGACGACGTCGTGCTGCGCACGGTGCGTCATCTCGAGAAGCGCTTTCCCACCGAGCTCGCCGGCGTCGAGTTCGCGGTCGAGGAAGTCCCGCCGTCGGACCCGGCGCCGTGGGAGCGCCGCACGATCGCGCTGGGCCGGTACTTCCCCGGCGACAGCGCGGCCGGCCTCACGGACCGGATCGTCGTGTACCGCCGGCCGCTGCTGGCCCGCGCCGAGGACTCGGACGAGACGGAGGCGCTGGTGCGCATGGTGCTCGTGGAGCAGGTCGCCGGCATGCTCGACCGCGACCCCGAGGACATCGACCCCGGCTACCCGGCGGACTGAGCGGGCGAGGAGCTCGCTCAGCCGACGTCGACCCGGACCGACCGGGACTCGTGGGCGTCCGGCGTCATCGGCAGCACGCTGAGCAGCTCCCCGTCCGCGCCGTCCGCGGTGAGCAGCGTCGAGGCCACGACCCCACCTCCGTCGCTGCGGACGACGACGGCCGGCCCACCGTCGTTGAGCGCCGCCGCGTCGCGGGTGAGCGTGCTGCCCGCGGGCACGGTCACCGTCTCGGGCTCACCGGTCTCGCCCTGCTCCGTCACCGGCGTCAGCGACACCTCGACGTCGTCCTCACCCGGGTTGCTCAGCACGAGCGTCGCGCCGTCCACGACGCCCTCGGAGGTCGGCGTCTGGAGGATTCCTGCCGCCGCGGGCTCCGCCGCAGCGGTCCAGGCCCGCTCGACCGGCGGGACGTCCGGGTCGATCTCGCCGGCCTGCCCGATCCGGGTGAGGACCACCCCGCCGGTCACCGGCCGGTCGGAGGTGATCTCGACCGAGTAGGCGCCGGCCGGGATGCCGGCCAGGGTCAGGTCGAGGGTCGTTCCCGGGTCGAGCACGACCTCCTCGGCGCCGGGGACGTCGACCGGGCCGTCCGCGCCGAGGAGCCGCACCCGTGCGGTGGCCTCCTCCTCGCCCGGGTTGACCAGACGGAGCTGGGAGGCGACGGCGTCGTCGATGTCGGACTCGCCGAGCACCACGCCGGGGACCACCCTCCGCAGGCCGGGCGGTGCGGCCGTCGTCACGTGGTCGAGTCCGGCCGAGACCAGGCCGTCGAGCTGGAGGTCCTGCAGCCGGGCGGCGACCTGTCCGCCCGCGGCGTCCACACGCAACGCGAGCGACGGGTCCCCGGCCGCGACCCCCTCGAGCAGGACCTCGACCTGCTCCCCGGGAGCGATGGCGATCTCGCTGAGCCGCGGCGCGTCCGCGACACCCAGGGACGTCCACATGGTCGCGCGCACCGTCGCCGGGGTCTGCCCGGTGTTGGTGAGCACGAGCTGGCTGCTCTGGCCGAGGTCGGTGCCGCCGCCCACCAGCCAGGTGGTCGATGCGGGCGTCTGGCAGGCCGCGGCGGCCAGGCCGCGCAGGTCGCCGGCGTTGGTGCGGGTCACCGTGGCGCCGGCAGCCAGCGCCGCGACGTCGCCGACCGGCTCGGCGGTCAGGATGCCGCCGCGATCCGGGTCCGTGATCCCGAGGCGCCCGACCTGGCCGGCCGGCGCCAGGTCCTCGGCCTCGCCGCCGATCGGCACGTAGGTGCCCTCGGGCGCGCGCCCGTCGGCGCGCGGCAGGGTGAGGATCCTGGTGAGACCGTGCGGCTCGACGTCCGCCGGGTCCAGCGCAGGGTCGACGCCCATCCCCTCGCCGGTGGTGAGCTCGGCCGGACCGGCACAGACCTGGGTGAGGGGCCCGGCCGGCACGTCGACCGGGGACGCGGAGACCTGCTCCGGTTCGGGTGGTGGGTCGTTCTCCGCCGCGATGACGATCCCGCCGGCCGCCGCGAGGACGACGACGGCCGTGACGGCCAGGCCGAAGCCACGCAGGACGGCCATCACGCCCACCCGCCCGGACGGGCGATCCGCGGTCGGGCTCTCCGCGGTGGGGCCATCCGTCGGCGCCTCGTCCGGATCAGCGGGCGCCACGGCAGGCTCGGGAGCGCCGTCGTCGGTGTCCCCGGGGGCGCGGTCGGTCTCCTCGGCCGCGCCGCGGGTCTCCTCGGCCTCGTCCCGGGTGTCCTCGGCCGCGTCGCCGGGGTCCGCAGCGGTGCGAGAGCCCTCGTCCGGCTCGGGCGTGGGTGAGCCGGCCGGGTCGTTCGGCTCGGGCTGCTGCTCGGGCACCTCGTCCCGCTCGTCGCGCGTCACGTGTCCACCTCCGTCCGTCGCCGCCGCACCGGCAGCGCGAGCAGCACCGTGAGACCGATCACCACGGCCTGCGCCCAGGCCCACAGCGTCGAGGAGGGCGAGGTGTAGGAGACCGTCAGCGTCCCGTTCTCCGGCGGCAGCTCGAACGCCTGGCGCCACCCGGCGGTGGTGGCCCGCAGCGCCTCTCCGTCGTACCAGGCGCGCCAACCCGGGTCGGCGCGCTCGGCGAGCACGAGGCGCCGCCCCTCCGGCCCTTCGGAGACGTCTGTCCTGGTCCCCACGACGTCGGCCGCGACGTCGTGCAGCCAGGCCCCGTCGGCGTCGACCACACGTGCCCGGGCCACCGAGTCCGCGGAGTCCGCCCCCGAGCGCGCAACCCGCCAGACAGCGCCGGACTCGTTCTCGGTGACCCGCTCCAGCCCCGCCGTGTTGTCCAGGCGCTCGACGAGCGCGGACCGCTCCGCCGTCGTCGGCTCGGTGCCGGCGGGGACGAACGTCGCCTCGTGCGGGACGAGGACGACGCCGATCGCGTGGTCGCCCAGCACCTGCCCGACACCCTCACCCGCGCCGACCGCCGTCGCCGCGACGAGCTCGGCGATCTCGCGCTCCGCGGGGTCGGCGGCACCGCCGGCGCGGGCCGCGAGGTCGGCCAGGGATCCGGTGGCGCTCGGCTCGCTGAGCTGGGGTCCGGCGTCGCGCCAGATCTCGGCACGGACCCCGGTGCCGCTCGGGACGAGCGCCAGCACCCGCGAGCGGTCGGGCGAGCCCTGCATCTCGGCGGCGACGGCGGGGACCGGCGGGGCGCCGCGCCCGTGGACGGCGAGCAGCTCGCTCGGCCGTCCCTCCTCGGCCGTGCGCAGCGCCACGACCCAGCCCACGGCCGTGAGTACCGGACCGGCGGCGACGACGGCCGCCAGCACGCTGGTCCCGACCTGCAGCCAGCCGAAGCTCCGGGTCGCCAGCGCGTGCCGCAGCCCGTCGCCCGCGGCGACCACCGCGGTCAGCAGGCCGAGCACGACGAGCGAGACGGCCGGCCCCGGCCAGGCCCGCACGAGCTGGGTCATGCCGTCCAGGCCTGTCCCGACGCCGACATCGGTGCGCACCGCGACCAGCGCCAGGACCAGCCCGACGAGGGCGACCAGCCAGCCACCACGGACCGCGAGCGCACGCCGTGTCCCGCGCAGGAGCGCGAGGCAGGCGCCCAGGAGCAGCGTCGCTCCGCCGGCGAGCATGCCGTACTGGGCCAGCAGGGCCACGGCCCCCGTCCCGCCGTCGGGCACGGGGAAGGGCACCGGCCGGGACGGCCAACCCAGCAGCGGCAGCCAGGAGTCGCCCGGAGCCCCGGCGGCGTACGGCACCCCGCCGCCGAGGAGGAGCCGCCAGGTACCGCCCTCGACGTCACGGCTGGCGGCCACCAGCAGCGGCCCCAGCAGGACCACGGCGGGGATCGGCACGGCGAGGAGCACCAGCCGCCGGCGGGGCACCACGAGCGCCATCAGGACGACCACGACGACGGCGGCCGGCAGGATCACGGGTGCTGCCGCGGCCGCCGCGGCGAGCGCGAGGGCGGCGCCGGCACCCGAGGCGATCGACCCGGCGCGGGTACGGCGGCTCAGCTCGGTGCCCGGCTCCGGGGGCGGTGCCGTGCCCGCGCGGCGGGCGGCCTCGACGGCCCTGGCCCGCTCGGTGCGCTGCGCCCCGACCATGCCGGAGAGGATCTCGTCGCGGCGGTCCACGGCTACGGCGCGCGCGACGCCGAGGGCGACCAAGGGCAGCAGGGCGTGCGCGAGGAGGGGCCCGACGCGTCCCTGCCCTCCCGCCAGCAGCAGGACCGGGGAGAACGCCCAGGCCACGGTGGCCAGGGAGCGCAGCCCGACGGACCGGGACGCGGCGCCGGCCGCGAACCACGCCCCGAGGCCGGCGAGCGGGACGGAGAGGACGACGAGGGTCGTGAGCAGCACGTGTGCGGAGGCGCCGAACGGAGCCAGCGGCAGCATGGCGACGGCGAGCACCTGCAGCAGGGGGTCCACCGGGCCGGGGCGGCCGTCCGCGTGCACCACCCAGTCCGACCGGGCGAGCGACCACAGCTCGCCCGCACCCACGTCGAGGGGACGCAGCGCGCCACCGGTCAGCGGCCCGGCGACGACCAGGTCGGCGTACGCGAGGATCCCGACGGCGACGAGCAGGACCAGCACGGCGCTGCCGGTGATCCGCCGTCGGCGGGCGAGTGCGGCACGCTCCGCGATCTCCAGCTCGCTCGGCGCCGAGGCGGCCTTCCGGGCCGCGATCTGGCTGCGGCGGACGTCCCGCTTCGCGTTCCGGATCTCGGCGGCGCGGGCGTGCAACGAGGTCAGGGCGCGGGCCGGGATGCGTCGGGTCCGGGCGACGCGCCGTCGCGCGCGCCAGATCTCGCCCGGCTGGGCGAGGACCGCGAGTGGCGCACCCAGCTCGGCGCCGGCGAGGCCGAGCTCCTTGGTCGTGACCCGCCACAGCGAGCGCAGAGCCCCCAGCAGGAGGAACCACACGGCCAGGAACGGCACCGCAGGTGCCCCGGCGGCGAGGAGTGCGTTGTGGATCTGCGCCCGGCGCCGTTGGAGGTAGGACCGGCGGGGGTCCGGCACGTCGTCGGGGCCGTGGGAGACCAGTGGCCCGCCGCCGCGCAGCCCCAGGTAGGAGGCGCGGGCGTGGAAGACGACCGCGGTGGGCACCACGACGACGCGGTGCCCGGCGAGCCGGGCTCGCCGGCTCAGCTCGAGGCCGTCGCCGAACGGGCCGAGCGCCGGGTCGGTGCCCTCCAGCTCGTCCCACACGCTGTGGCGGACCAGCGCCCCGGCGATGCCGACGGCGAGGACGTCCTCTCGGTGGTCGTGCTGTCCCTGGTCGATCTCGCCGGGTTCGATGTCCGGGACGCGACGGGCGGTGCGGGTGACCCGGGTGCCGACCTCGAGCAACCGGTCCGGGTGGTGCCAGTCCCGCTGCTTGGCGCCGGCGATCGCGACGGACCGTCCCGACTCCGCGACGTGCAGCAGCCGGTCGAGGGCCTCCGGTGCGGGCGCGGAGTCGTCGTGCAGCAGCCAGAGCCACTCCGGTCCCGCCTCGGGCACCGCGCCACCGACCCCGACGGCCCGCATCTCGCCCGTGGTGACCGGGTTGAGCTCGCCGGTGACGCCCGACCAGCCACCCGTCGCCTCCCGCTTCCGGGCGCGCCGGGCAGCCCGCTCCACGAGGGCGTGATAGCCCTCGAGCCCCAGACGGACCGCCTCGCCGAACGTCGTGGCCTCCGGCGCGTGGACGACCCGGACCCGTGTGACGTCCTCGAGCCCGGCCTCCGTGACGGCCTCGTGGACGGGGACCCCCGTACCCACCTCGCGGCCGGCGGCGCCGACGTCGACGACGAGGACGACGTCGGGGTGATGGGTCTGCGCGGTCAGCGCCCTCAGCGTGCGCGGCAGGTAGGTGGAGACACCTGCGCTGACCACGACGGCGAGCGTCGTCGGTCGCGAGGGCACGGTGGACGAAGCCGCCATCGACGGGGCGGTCGGCTCAGACTGCTCGGCGCTTGAGCTTGCGTCGCTCGCGCTCGGACAGCCCGCCCCAGATGCCGAAGCGCTCGTCGTTGGACAGGGCGTACTCGAGGCACTCCGCACGCACCTCGCAGGACGTGCACACCCGCTTCGCCTCGCGGGTCGAGCCACCCTTCTCCGGGAAGAAGGCCTCGGGGTCGGTCTGGGCGCACAGGGCACGGTCCTGCCACGCCAGGGCACCCTCGTCGGCGTCCTCCTGCGCCAGCAGACGCAGGACGTCCGAGCCGAGCGGAGCCTGTTGCTCCTCGTCCGCCGGCATCCCGAAGGTCAGCGGACCGTCACCCAGAATGTTCCACACGGTCTATCCCCCTCGTCCTTCGGTCACTCCCACTGTGAATTACACGCGTGTCATCCGTGGGAGTCAAGCCCGGGAGTGATATACGCAGAGATACGGGGCTGCGCCGCGGCGGTGCGGCCGTCCCGCGGGGTTCGTCGTCTCTGCGACCACCGTACCCTCGCCCCATGGCCCCTCCCGACACTCTGCCCGGCCGGCTCCTGGCGTCCTTCGCCGCCGCCGGCACGCTGCCCCGGCTGACCTGGTACGCCGCCGGGCCCGATGGCGACGAGCGCGTCGAGCTGTCCGGGCGGGTGCTGGCCAACTGGGTGACCAAGGCCGCCAACCTGCTCGTGACCGAGGCCGACTCCGGACCCGGGACCGCCGTCGTCCTGGACCTGCCGGTGCACTGGCGCACCGTGGTGTGGGCGCTGGCGAGCTGGACGACCGGGGCACGCCTCGCCGTCGTGCCGGACGACGCCGCTGACGTGGTCGTCACCGCGGCACCGGAGGCCGCGCCGGACGCGGACCTGCTGCTGGCCGTGCCGCTGCCCGCCCTGGCCATGTCCTGGGACGGCCCGGTGCTACCGCCGGGAGCCGTCGACGCCGCGGCCGAGACGCTCGGCCAGGCGGACGTGCTCGGACCGGTCCGCACGCCCGCCGGCGAGGACCCCGCGTGGGGCGAGGTGACCTTCGACACCCTCGGGGCGTGGGCCGGCGACGGCTCCCACGGCCGGGCGCTGCTGACCCCCGAGGACGTCACGACGCTGCTCCGCCAGGCCCTAGCTGTGTGGCTCGCCGGCGGGTCCGTGGTGCTCGTGCCGCCCGGTGCGGACCGGGGCCTGCTGGACCGGGTCAGCGCCGACGAACGGGTGGACCACCGGGTCGATGCGGCAGAGTAGACGCATGCGAGGCATCATCCTGGCCGGCGGCTCCGGCACCCGGCTGCACCCCATCACGCAGGGCATCAGCAAGCAGCTCGTGCCCGTCTACGACAAGCCGATGATCTACTACCCGCTGACCACGCTCATGCTGGCGGGCATCCGGGACGTCCTGGTCATCACCACGCCGCACGACGCACCGGCGTTCCACCGGCTGCTCGGCGACGGCTCCCAGTTCGGCATCTCGATCGACTACACGGTCCAGGAGGTGCCCAACGGGCTCGCCCAGGCGTTCGTCCTCGGCGAGGAGTTCATCGGCTCCTCCTCCGCCGCCCTGGTGCTCGGCGACAACATCTTCTACGGGCCCGGCATGGGCCAGACCCTGGGCCGCTTCGGCGAGATCGACGGCGGAGCCGTCTTCGCCTACCACGTCTCGGACCCGACGGCGTACGGCGTGGTGGAGTTCGACGAGAGCTTCACCGCGCTCTCCCTCGAGGAGAAGCCCGAGCGGCCGAAGAGCTCCTACGCCGTCCCCGGCCTGTACTTCTACGACAACGACGTGGTCGAGATCGCCAAGGGCCTGCAGCCCTCGGCGCGCGGCGAGTACGAGATCACCGACGTCAACCGGCACTACCTCGAGCAGGGCCGGCTCAAGGTGGAGGTGCTGCCGCGCGGCACGGCGTGGCTGGACACCGGCACGTTCGACTCGCTGGCGGACGCGACCTCGTTCGTGCGCACGGTCGAGGCCCGGCAGGGCCTGAAGATCGGGTGCCCCGAGGAGGTCGCCTGGCGGCGTGGCTTCCTCACCGACGACGGCCTGCGCGAGCGGGCCGAGGCGCTGCGCAAGTCCGGCTACGGCGAGTACCTGCTGGGGCTGCTCGCGCACGGACGCGCCCGGGCCTGAGCCCGGCGCCCCGTCGCGGCCCGCGAGCTCCTGGTCAGGCGAGCACGGCCGGCGCGGCCGCGCGCCAGCGCTCCGCCCAGTCACCGATCGGCGTCACGCCGGCGCGCCCGAGCGCCTCGTGGCCCAGCACCGAGTACGCCGGCCGCGGCGCGGGCCGCGGGAAGGCGTCCGACGTCGTCTCCTCCACCATGGCCGGGTCCTTGCCCAACGCGGCGACGATCTCGCGGGTGAACCCGTGCCAGGAGACCTGGCCGGACGAGGTGCCGTGGTAGGTCCCGGCCGGGGCGTCCGCCTCGAGCAGGCGGACGAGGAGGTCGGCGAGGTCCGCGGTCCAGGTCGGCTGCCCGACCTGGTCGGCGACCACGGAGAGGGTCGGGTGGGTGCCCGCGAGCCGCGCCATGGTCTTCGGGAAGCACCCGCCAGCGGCGCCGTAGAGCCAGGCGGTGCGCACGATCAGGTGGTCATCCGTCTCGGCGCGCACGGCCCACTCCCCCGCCGCCTTCGTCCGTCCGTAGGCCGAGCGGGGCGCCAGGGGCGCGTCCTCGGCGTACGGCTCGGACGCCTCGCCGTCGAAGACGTAGTCGGTGGAGACGTGCACCAGGCGCGATCCGGCCTGCCGTGCCGCCCGGGCCAGCAGCTGCGGAGCCACCGCGTTGAGCCGGAAGGCGGCGGCCTCCTCGGCCTCGGCGTCGTCGACCGCGGTCCACGCCGCGCAGTTGGCGACGACGTCGACGTCCCGGACGGCGAGCTCGACGGCGGCGGCGTCCGTGACGTCGAGGTCTGCACGGGCCGCCGCACGCACCTCGTGACCGGACTCGGCCAGGCGGCGGACGAGGTCGGTGCCGAGCATCCCGGCGGCGCCGGTGACGAGCCAGCGCATCCTCAGCCCTCCGGCCCGGCGTAGCCGAACGCGCTCGCGTCCTGGGCGTAGAGGGCGCGTAGCCGGGCCGTGAGCTCCTCGGAGAGCTGGACCTCGCGGGTGGACAGGCCCCGGCCCCCCGACTCCCGCACCCGGGGTACCTCCTCGGGCAGCCCGAGGTCGTGCAGGGCGTTGAGGTTCCGCGGTACGGCGTCCAGGCCGTCCTCGAGCCGGTAGACGTGGCTGCCGGGCAGCAGGAACTCGGACTGCGGACGCAGGTGGTTGTCCAGGACGTAGTGGTCGGCGGCGTACTTCCGCAGCGCCCGGTCGGCCCAGGCGTCCACCGAGGCGGCGTCCGGCTCCAGGCCGAGGCGCCCGCTGCGCATCGCGTACTCCGACCGGAAGCGGGCCAGCGGCTCACGGACCGTCATGAAGATGGCGTCGAAGCGCTCCAGCCGGAACGTCGCGCGCAGCGGCTCGGCGTGCAGGTGCTGCGGTGAGCAGTAGCGCAACCAGTTCTGCGAGTGCTTGCCCGTCTTGCCGTCGCGGAACGTCATCTCCCACCCGTTGGCGGTGAAGAGGTTCTCCAGGGCGGAGCCGCCCGCCTTGGGCACGTGGACGAACAGGACGGCCTTGTCACCCTTGCTGAACACCGGCATGTGGTGGTTCGTGTCCTTCCGGTTCGGTGCGGCCGCGGCCCCGGGGCGCCGGTACGGCGCCGACCCGGGGCGACCTGGCGGCGAGTGTAGCCCGGCGCGGCCGGGTGCCCGCTGGGTGCGCGGGTCCCGCGCGGCGCCGACGCCGACGTCCGGACGCGGAACGATGAGCGGTTAGTGTGGGTCCGCGGTCGGCAGGCGGCCGCGAACGTGGCGAGGGGAAGGACGCGTGGAGTTCCGCGAGCTGAAGGTCCCGGATGCCTGGGAGATCACGCCGAAGCAGTTCGGTGATCCCCGCGGGGTGTTTCTCGAGGCGTTCAAGGAGGGACCGTTCGTCGAGGCGGTCGGACACCCGCTGGACCTGCGGCAGGCGAACTCCTCCGTCAGCGCCGCGGGCGTGGTCCGGGGCATCCACTTCGCCGACGTCCCGCCGTCGCAGGCGAAGTACGTGATGTGCCCGCGGGGCGCCGTGCTCGACGTCGTGGTCGACATCCGCGTCGGCTCGCCCACGTTCGGCCAGTGGGACAGCGTGCTGCTCGACGACGTGGACCGTCGCGCCATCTACGTCTCCGAGGGCCTCGGGCACGCCTTCTGCTCCCTGGAGGACGACTCGACGGTCGTCTACCTCTGCTCGGCGCCCTACGCGCCGGGGCGGGAGCACGGGGTGAACCCCGCGTGCGAGACGGTCGGCATCACCTGGCCGACCACCGCCCGCGACGGCTCGCCGCTCGAGCTGCTGCTGTCGGAGAAGGACACCGCCGCCCCGGGTCTGCACGAGGCGGCCGAGCAGGGTCTGCTGCCGTCGTGGGACGAGGTGCAGTCGTTCCTCGCGGCCAAGCGGGCCGCCCACGCCGGTCGGAAGGAGCACGCGTGAAGGTCCTCGTCACCGGCGGCGCCGGCTTCATCGGCGCCAACTTCGTCCACCAGACGCATCAGGCGTACCCGGACGCGAGCGTCACCGTCCTGGACAAGCTCACCTACGCGGGCAACCCGGCCTCCCTCGACGGGCTGGACCGCGTCGAGCTCGTCCGTGGCGACATCGCCGACGCGGACGTGGTGGACCCGTTGGTGCGGGAGGCCGACGTCGTCGTGCACTTCGCCGCGGAGTCGCACAACGACAACTCCCTCGACGACCCCTCCCCGTTCGTCACGACGAATCTGGTGGGGACGTTCACGCTGCTCGAGGCGGTGCGCCGGCACGGGGTGCGGTACCACCACATCTCCACGGACGAGGTCTACGGCGACCTCGCCCTCGACGACCCGGCGAAGTTCACCGAGGCGACGCCGTACAACCCGTCCTCCCCGTACTCCTCGACGAAGGCCGGCTCGGACCTGCTGGTACGCGCGTGGGTGCGCTCGTTCGGTGTCGAGGCGACGATCTCCAACTGCTCGAACAACTACGGCCCGTACCAGCACGTCGAGAAGTTCATCCCGCGGCAGATCACCAACCTCATCGACGGCGTGCACCCGAAGCTGTACGGCACCGGGGAGAACGTGCGGGACTGGATCCACGTCCGCGACCACAACTCCGCCGTGTGGCGCGTCATCGAGCAGGGCAAGATCGGCGAGACCTACCTCATCGGCGCGAACGGTGAGAAGAACAACAAGGACGTCGTCGAGCTCATCCTGGAGCTCATGGGGCACGACCCCGGCGACTACGACCACGTGGCCGACCGGCCCGGCCACGACCTGCGCTACGCGATCGACAACACGCGGCTGCGGGAGGAACTCGGCTGGGAGCCGGAGTTCTCCGACTTCCGCTCCGGCCTGGCGGACACCATCGCCTGGTACCGGCAGCACGAGGAGTGGTGGCGGCCGCAGAAGGCCGAGGTCGAGGCGAAGTACGCCCGCACCGGCCAGTAGCGCGTCAGCCTCCCGGCAGGGCGTCAGCCTCCCGGCGAGAAAGGCGGCTCCGGAGCGGCGGCTAGCCCTGCTCGAAGCTGAGCCGGCCGCGCGCGTCGACCGTGACGATCGTCTTCGTGTCCACGGGTCGGCCGCCGAACCGTGCGAGCATGCGGTACCGGCCGGGGCGGGCCGTGAGGCTGCCCCGGAGCACGGCCCCGCCGCCGGGGTCGGCGGTGATCGTGGCCGGTGCGGCGTCGAGCTCCTGGAGGAGCACGCCGCCCTCGAGCTCGCCGGCGCCGACGGCGGTGAGGTCACCGAGCGGGATCTCGAAGGTGTCCGCGCCGAGCCGGCGGTGCCGGGTGGACGCCTGCGCGGGCCGCAGCCCGGCCGAGCCGACGAGGCTGCGCGTGGACTGCCCGAGGTCGACCGCGAGCAGGCCGTTGGCCGTGCGGTACGCCACGCGGGTCTCTCCCGCGACGAGCGCCACGCGTGCCGGACGGGCGGTCCGCAGCCCGCGCTGGTTGAGGACCCCGAAGAGCTCGTTCCGTGCGCTGACGTCCCAGACCCCCGCCTCCAGGGCGTGGCCGAGCGCGGCGCTGCTCCGCTCGAGCGTCCCGACGGCCCGGACCGTCACCTCCGCGGGTCCGCCGGGTGTGCCGTCGACCGTCACCTCGCTCCGCGTCGGCAGCTCCCACACCACGCCGGTGTCCCGCGAGCGCACCGCGAGTGACGACGTGGCGGCACGGAGGTCGTCGGTGACGTCCTGCAGCTCCGCGGGGAGCACGTCCTTCAGGTAGGCCGGGAGCTCGAGGAGGACCCGGCCGGACTCGTCGAGCACCAGGGGCGGCCGGTGCCCGCCGCGGACGGTCCACCGTGCGGTGGCTTCGACGCGCAGCGCGCCCGTCTCGTCCCAGGAGACGTCGTCCGCCGAGGAGATGCCGGCGAGCTCGGCGTCGAGGGCGACCAGCTCGGAGAGGAGGTCCCACTCGCCGGCACGCGCGAGGTGGGCCCGCGCCCGGAGTCGGACGGGCAGCTCGGCGTCGAGCGCCGGCGGGACCTGCTCGGCGAGGATCCGAGCGGCGATCTCCTGGGCCGCGCGGCGGCGCCGCGCGGGGGCGGCGAAGAACCCGGCACCGAGGTTGGGCAGCATCCGGTGGCGGTACTGGTACCAGCGCATCTGCCCGTGCTGGAGCGCGTCCTGCGGGTCGCGACCGAGCCGCTCCCCGGTGTAGCGGAAGATCTCTTCGAGCCAGGCCCAGAACTCCTCGAGGTCCTCGCCGTAGCTGGAGGAGGCCGTCCGGCCACCGCGCACCCAGTGGTAGAACGGCACGTCGGCGAGGACGGCGACCCTCGGCCGGTGCGCGGCGACGTCGATGTTGAAGAAGACGTCCTCCCACAGCACCCGACGCCCCTCCGGGAACCGGATCCCGTGCTCGCGCAGGAACGCGCGGCGGTAGAGCTTGTGCGGGTTCGTCGGCAGCAGCGGGTGACGGTCGCGGAGCCCTGGCAGCGCTGCGTCCGGGCGGTTCGCCGCGTAGACGTCCAGACCCCACTTGGCCTGGTCGGTACGCGTCTCCTTGCCCGCGAGCACGTCGGCGTCGTGCGCCCTCGCATAGTCGTAGCCGGCGGCGAGCGCCTCGGGGTAGAGCTCGTCGTCGTGGTCCATGAACAGGACGTACTCGCCCTGCGCCGCCGCCAGGCCGGCGTTGCGCGGGTGACCGGGCCAGCCCGTGTGCTCCAGCTCGAGCAGCGTCGTGCTCGGCCGACCGTCGGTCAGCTCGCGCAGCCGGGTCACGTGCTCCGGGCCGGAGCCGTCATCGGCGAGGATCAGCTCGTGCTCCGCGGCGGGCAGG
Organism: Georgenia alba; assembly: GCF_042665525.1. NCBI lineage: Bacteria > Bacillati > Actinomycetota > Actinomycetes > Allobogoriellales > Allobogoriellaceae > Georgenia > Georgenia alba. The sequence continues at coordinate 1,759,074 of NZ_JBHTCQ010000001.1, read as the reverse complement.
GTCTGCGCGTCGAGCGAGGCGAGCACCCGGTCCAGGTGCGCGGGCCGGTAGGTGGGGACGACGACGCTGACCTTCACCGTGGCTCCTCTGGCGTGTCGTGCGGCGGGTCGCTAGCTCAGGTCCGACTGGTGGTTGAGGATCTGGTCGGCGACGACCATGTCGGTCGGCGTCGTGATCTTGATGTTCCAGTCCTCTCCGCGCACGATCTTCACGCGGTGGCCCGTGTACTCCGCGACCAGGTCCGCGTCGTCGCTGACGCGCGCGTAGTGGTCGGCGATCGCCTTGGTGTAGGCCTCCGCCAGGAGCTCGCGCCGGAACACCTGCGGGGTCTGGCCCAGCCAGCTGTGCGACCGGTCGAGCGATCCCGAGACGTACTCCTCGTCGTCGACGAGCTTGAGCTGGACGACCGTGGGCGTGCCGAGCATCGCGGCACCGTGCTCGTCGCCGGCGGCGAGCGCCCGGTCGATGAGGTCGGCGTTGACGAACGGTCGCACGCCGTCGTGGACGATGATCATCTCGCCGGTGGTCGCCTCCAGCCCGAGCTTGGCCGAGATGAACCGCTCGGCGCCGCCGTCGACCAGGGTCACCGGGAGCCCGGCCTTCTCCAGGAGGATCTCGCTGTAGATCTCACGGTTCTCCGCGCTGATCGTCACGACGATCTCGTCGATCGCCGGGTGGACGAACTCCCGGACGGTCTTCTCCAGGATCGTCATCCCCCCGATCTTCTCCAGCAGCTTGTTGCTGCCGAACCGGGTGCCCTTGCCGGCGCAGGTGACGATCGCCGAGACGGACCTGCCGTTGTACATGCATCCTCCTGTCGTTGGCCGCACGGCCGGCGCCGCACGGCTCGGACCGCGGCCGTCAGCGCCGCTGGCGGGCCACGAAGGCCGCGATGGCCTCGAGCTCCTGCTCCTCGGTCATGAGGTAGCCGTCGGGCGCGGCCCGGCCCGCCGGCGCGAACAGCGCGCCGTGCTTGGTGCGCATGTCCCGGGTGTACCCGAGGCTCTCCGGCGTCTCCTCGACGTCGGCGTGCTGGCCCCAGATGTCGCGGCCGAAGACCTGCTGCGCCACCGTCCCGGACTCGATCGGCGGCGGCGCCACGTTGAGGGAGCCGAGCCCGTGCTCCAGGGCGATCCTGGTGTCCGCCCACACCCGGGAGAGGTCGTAGTGCTGGAAGGCGAGCCGCGGCCGGATGTGCTCGACCCGGTAGTCGTTGAGCAGGTCGTACACGATCCCCTTCTTGAGGTTCGCGCCGTACAGCTGCGGCAGACGCAGGATGAGGGTGTCGAAACGGGAGGCGAGGACGTGCTCCTGGTACGCGCGGTTGGCGCCGTAGGGCAGCAGGCCCTCCTCGGTCACCGGGGTGTCCTCGTCCGGCGAGGTCAGCGGCGGGTACAGGGACACGGTGGAGACGAGGACGAGCTTGCCGATCTCCGCCCGGCTCAGCAGGTCCACGTAGTCCTGGATCTCGGCCCGGTCCTCCTGGCCCGCGCCGTGGTTGATGCGGTGGGAGTCGGCCCGGTTCGCGGCGCTGACCACGAGGTCGTACCGCTTGCCGGCGATGTCGGCGATGTTCGAGGTGTTGTACGTCGCGTCGAAGTCGTGCTGGAGCGCGAAGTTCGACCCGACGAAGCCGGTGTGGCCGACGAGGGCGCTGGTCATCGTTCTGCCTCCGTGGTCGTCTGGGCGTGGTCGAACCGTGGGGTGCGGTCCCCGAGCAGGGGCACGTGCAGCAGCAGCGGTGCGACGACGGTACGTCCCTGGAACCGGAAGGCGACCCGGTAGGTGCCCGGCAGGGCACGGACGATCCCCTCGACGCGTGCGCCGTCGTCGTCGCCGACGAGCCGGGCCGGCTTGGCCCCCAGGGCGCGACGCAGCACCGGACCGATCCGGGGCAGGCCGTGCAGCCGGCCGCTGAGCGCCACCGTGGCGGGCAGCGAGCCCGCAGGGCTGAGGGAGATGCTGCCGCGGATCTCGGTGCGCCCCGCCGTCGTGACGTCCGTCAGCGGCAGGTCGAACCGGTACAGGCCGCCGCGACCCGCCGGGGCGAACCGGGCCTCGCCCACGGCGGGGCGGGCCTCGGCGAGCACGCTGCGGACCTTCTGCCCGAGGTCGAGGCTGAGCTTGCCGTCCCGGTTGGCGTACGCGACCGCGCTGCGTCCGCGCAGCAGCGCGACGTGGCTCGGCGTCCGGGTGGCGAGACCGTTGTGGATGCTCGTGCCGAGCAGCACGTTCTTCGCGTGGAAGTCCCACAGCGGCCCCTCCAGCGGCGCGCCCCCGGCGCCGGAGCGCAGGTCGACCGTGGCGGTCGCGTCCACCGCCACCGTGACGGCCTCGGTGCGTGCCGCCGTCCCGGAGGCGTCCTCGGAGTTGATCGGCTCGACCCTCAGCTCGGTGCTGGTCGGCAGCTCCCAGGTGACCTTCTTGCGTCGGTCGCGGATCGTCAGCAGGGACCGGGCCCGCCGGATCTCGTCCGTGACGTCGAGGTACTCCTCCGGGACGACGGCTGCCACCTCCGCTGGCACGGCGCGCACCAGTCGGTCACCGCGGCGCAGCAGCACCAACGGCTTGTCGTCCTTGGTGGCCCACCGCGCGGTGGCGCGGACCGTCAGGACGTCCCCGTCCCAGGTCACCTCGGACGTCCGGCTGGTCCCGGCGAGGCCGTTCTCGTACGTACGCAGGGTCCGGGCCAGGTCGATCCGCTCGTGGCGCAGCAGGTGGGCACGCGGGCGGGTCAACGGGGGCATCTGGGCGTCGACCTCGGCCGGCAGGTACCGCTCGAGCACCGTCCGCAGGTGACCGAGCGCCATCGGCAGCCAGTCGTCCCCGGGCCGGCCCAGCTCGCGCCAGAACCGCCCGACGATCCGGGTGTTGTACTGGTGGCGCATCATCGACCCGCGGGCGTCGGCGAACTCGGCCTCCGGCAGCTCGCGGTCGATGAAGGCGTACAGCGCGAGGAGCTTCTCCCAGAACTCCTCCTCCCGAGGGCCATAGGTCGCGGAGTTGTTCTGGGCGGTCTCCACCCACAGGTACACCGGCGTCTCGGACAGGATGGAGACGACCTTCGCGTGCCGGTACGCCGAGATGTTGAAGTAGACGTCCTCCCACAGCATGCGGCGGCCCTCCGGGAAGCGGATGCCGTGCTCGCGCAGGAAGGACGTCTTGTAGAACTTGTGCGGCATCATCGGGAACAGCGCGTTGATGCCGCGCTTCGGCAGCGCGTTCGGGATGTTCCCGGTGTAGTTGCCGATCCCCCAGCCGACGTCGGAGGTCTTGGACTCCTTGGGGCTGAGCACGTCGGCGTCGTTGGCCTTGGCGAACTCGTAGGAGGCGCGCAGCCCGTCCGGGAACAGCGCGTCGTCGTGGTCCATGAACAGCACGTACTCGCCCTCGGCCATGTCGATGCCGACGTTGCGCGGCCGGGACGGCCAGCCGGAGTTCTCGATGCGCTCGATCCGCACGTTGTCGTGCGTGTCGCGGATCTGCTGCAGCCGCTGCCACGTGTCGTCGGGCGAGCCGTCGTCGACGATGATGAGCTCGAACTGAGAGCTCGGCATGGTCTGCTTCTCCAGCGAGCCCACGACCCGGTTGATGCCGTCCCCCGGCCGGTACGCGGGGACGACGACGGAGACCTTCCTCACCGGTCCGTCGTCACCTCCGAATCATCCTGCGCCGCGCGGTCCTGCGCGGCGGCCCGCCCGGCGGCGCCGCCGTTGCGGCGGGCGTGCTCGAACACGGCGTCGTACAGCTCGACGACTCGGCGCTGCTCACGCCGCATGCTGTCGATCTCGCGGCGCAGCTCGCGCAGCTCGCGCTCGTACATGAGGATGCGGGCGCCGTGCTGCTCGTACTCGGCGTCGAACCGGGTGATGGTCTCGAGGTTGGTCATGGTGCGCGGCGCGACGCTCCGCGCGATCCGACCGATGAGTTCCTTCATGCTTGCCCCTTCTGTTGGACTCAGCGCCACAGGACGACGGTCTGCCTGGTCCGCCGGCCGTACGGCGTGGAGACGTCGGTCGACCCGAGCGCGTGGAACGACAGGCCGAACCGTCGGGTCTCGGTGAACAGGGTCTTCAGCGGCAGGTGCCAGGTCTCGGGGTTCTGGGAGTCCCGGTGCGGGTGCGGGTCGGAGTAGAAGGTCATGTAGGCCTTGGTGCGCTCGCCCAGCACGGCCCGCAGCAGCACGTAGATGCTCTCCCGGCCGTTCGGGGGCACGTCGTGCAGCATCCGGGACGCGAAGAACCACACGTCCTGGCCCTCCTCGAGGAGGTCGAGCGCCAGCCGGAGGACCCCGTGGCGGTCGTTGGTGTTGAGGTAGTCGTAGGTGACGTTCTCCGGCCGGGTCTGGCGGGCGAGCCGGAGCGCCTCGTGGCTGTAGTCGAACGCGCGGACGGGATGACCGGCCGCGGCGATGCGCTCGGTCAGCCGGCCGTCGCCACACCCGAGCTCGATCACCGGAGCACCGGCGGGCAGCATCTGCAGGAACCGGCTGACGTCGCCGACGCCGTCGTCCGCGCCGGACGAGGGCTCTCGTTCGGCGAGCTGCTCGTAGTGCTTCTCCCACCAGACGCGCTGCCGGTTGTAGACGCCGAAGGTCGTCTCGAACAGGCGCAGCGTGCTGGGCGGGGTGACGAACTTGAAGGACGGGTCCGGGACCAGCCAGCTCGGGCCGTAGGCGAACTCGAGCCATGCCTCCGGCCGGGCCGGCGCCGGCAGGGTCCGGCCACCGATCTCGATGGTCGAGGTCGGCACCAGCGTCTCCCGGGGAAGCTCGCCGCGCAGGGCGAACGGCTGGTTGTACTGCCCGTCCTCCGTGTGGAATCCCGTGAAGATGTCGATGTAGTGGTCGGTGAACCCGGCCTCGTCGAAGTAGGTCACCTGCAGGTGCGCGAGCGAGTGCCGCACGACGGTGTGCCCCGCCTGCGTGAGCCGGCGCTCCATCTCGTAGGAGGCCAGCGAGACGTCGGCCATGGTCGTCTCGTCGCACAGCCAGGCGAGGTCGATGTCGTCGTCGTGCGGCATCAGCTGGCCGTTGCGCTTCGCGCCGAGCAGGGTCCCGCCGACGGCGTACACCGGGTAGCCCCACCCCTGCAGCTGCTCGACGAGCGCGACGGCGCTGTCCAGCAGGCGGTCCTGGACGCCGGAGTCGCCGCTGTCGAGGGTCGGGCCCAGGCGGTCCCACTTGTTGACCGCGAGCTTCCGGCCCCGGGCGTCGCTGACGTCGACCCGGCCGTTGCCCGGGAAGCGGACGTCTTGCTCGGCGATCACCTCGCCCGTGGCGGAGTCGGTCACCGTGAGGTGGGTGCGACCGCGCAGGTAGGGGCGCAGGGCACGGGGCCAGGCGACGGCGATCATCGGGCCGGCGGCCCACCGCACGGGGGTGGACCACACGCGGTGTCCGTCGAGGTTCACGTCGAGCGTCCCGTCGGGGACGTCTCTGCCCGGCAGGTGCACCGCCAGCAGCCGCGTGGTGGCGAACAGCGTGGGCACCGACCCTCCTCAGGTCTCGGGTCCGGATGGATCCCGTGAGTGTAACCACGGCGTCTGGAGAGCCGCCGGACGTGCCCGGGCGGTCCGCGTGGGGTGCGTCACCCGATGCTCGGCCGTGCCGGGCCGGATGGTTGACTGAGGTGCTGACGGACGACGCAGCGCCTCCGAGGGCCGTGTCGCACCCCGGAGCCAGGAGGATCAGCCGGCCGTGACCATCGTGCAGAACCTCGTCCTGCCGCGGCAGGACACCGCGCGGCTGCCGCTCTACGTCGAGACGCCACCCGATGCGGGTTCCGCCGACCTGATCGTCCGCTCGCGCCGTGCCGCCGCGGTCCGCGCGGGCACGTCGGCGTCCTTCGCGACCTACTTCAACGCGTTCCCGGCGACCTTCTGGCGGCGCTCGACCGGCGTGCGCATCGTCACGCTGAGAGCCCGCCTCGCCGGCGAGGGCCGGCTCGTGCTGCACCGCTCGGACGCCACCGGTGCGGCCTCCGTGGCGGCCGAGCACACCTTCTCCGCCGATGCCGGAGACACCACGATCACCCTCGAGCTCAGCCTCGACGGCTTCGACGACGGCGGCTGGGCCTGGTTCTCGCTCGAGGCGTCCAGCGACGTGGAGCTGCTCGGCGCGGCCTGGGAGGTGCCCGCGGAGCAGGCCGTCGGGCACGGCCCGACGGCCCCGAGCACGACCGTCGGCATCACCACGCTCGACAAGCCCGACTTCTGCCTGCGCACCCTCCGGGCCCTCGCGGACGACCCGGAGGTCCTCGCCGTCGTCGACCGCGTGTGCGTGGTGGACCAGGGCACGGCCAAGGTGGCCGCCGAGCCCGGCTTCGCCGAGGTCGCGGCGGCCCTGGGTGAGCGCCTGCGCGTCGTCGACCAGGAGAACCTGGGCGGGTCGGGCGGCTTCTCCCGCTCGATGCTGGAGGGCCTCGACGAGGGCTCCTCCTCGGTGCTGATCATGGACGACGACGTCGACGTAGAGCCGGACTCGGTGCTCCGCGCGGTCAGGTTCGCGGCGGCCTGCACCGAGCCGACGATCGTCGGCGGTCACATGCTCGACCTGCAGCACCCGACGGTGCTGCACTCCTGGTCGGAGGTCGTGGACCAGTCGATCTTCATGTGGGGGGCCGCCGACCGGGCCGCGGAGCGGCACGACCTCGCCGGCTCGGGGCTGCGGACCACCCCGTGGATGCACCGGCCCGGCCGGACGGACTACAACGGCTGGTGGATGTGCCTGCTGCCCACCGACGTGCTGCGGCGGATCGGGCTCGCCGCGCCGTTCTTCATCAAGTGGGACGACGCCGAGTTCGGGCTCCGGGCCGCCGAGTCCGGGATGCGGACCGTGTCGCTGCCCGGGGTCGCGCTGTGGCACGTGAGCTGGCTCGACAAGGACGACACCATCGACTGGCAGGCGTACTTCCACGAGCGCAACCGGCTCGTCACCGCGCTGCTGCACGCCGAGCGGCCGCGGGGCGGGAAGCTGCTGCGCGAGTACCGGCGTCTGCACCTCAAGCAGCTGCTGTGCCTGCAGTACTACGCGGTGTCCCTCCGGCACCGGGCGCTCCGCGACGTGCTGCGCGGCCCGGACGGGCTGCACGAGGCACTCCGCACCGCGCTGCCGGACGCCCGCGCGCTCGCGGCCGACTTCCCCGAGACCCGGACGCGCCCGAACCCGCCCGGAGTGACACCACCCGCCGATCACTCCCGCGAGCCCCGGCCGGGGCCGAAGGGGCTGGCGCTCGCGCTCTTCACCGCGCGCGCGGCCGCTCGGCACGTGCTGGTGCCGCGCCGCTCCTCCCAGCCGCAGCGGCTGCTGGCGAAGGGCGAGGCGACGTGGTGGCACCTGCCGTCCTACGACTCCGTGCTGGTGGAGAAGGCGGACCGCACCGGCGTGAACTGGTACCGGCGGGACCCGCGGACCTTCCGGCGACTGTGGCTCGACTCGTTGCTGCTGACGGGGCGCCTCGCGTCACGGTGGTCCGAGCTGTCCGCGGAGTACCGCTCGGCACTGCCGGGTCTGACCACCCCGGAGGCATGGGCACGCACGACGGGACGCCCACGCCGGTGAGCCCCGGCGGTCCGGCAGGGACGGACGGGCGACTTGTAGACTCGAGCAGCCACCCCGGCGGCCGGGTCGCGACGCGTCCGCGGCGCAGTGGAGAACGAGTGGTTGGGAGCACAGTGGGCGCAGTCAGCGCACCGGCACCCCGGGACGACGAGACCGGGGATCTTCGCGCTCTCGCGGAGCGGCACGGACTGAAGCAGATCGGCATCCGTCCGGGACTGGTCGAGTACCTCCGGCAGCTGTGGTTCTTCCGCCAGTTCGCCGGGTACCTCGCCTCGTCGCGGGCCTACGCCCAGAACCAGAACTCCTACCTCGGCCAGGCCTGGGCGATCCTCACGCCCGTCCTGAACGCCGCGGTCTACGTCGTCATCTTCGGGCTGGTGCTCCGGACCTCGCGCGGTGTGGAGAACGCCGTCGCGTTCATCGTGATCGGCGTCTTCCTGTTCCGCTTCTTCGACCGCTCGGTCGTCGCCGGCGGAAGGTCGATCTCGGACAGGCTCAACCTGGTGCGCTCCCTGCACTTCCCGCGCGCGGTGATGCCCATCTCCGCGGTGCTGACCGAGCTGAGCACGCTGCTCCCGGCGCTCGTGGTCATGTGCGTGCTGACGCTGGCGAGCGGCCTGCACCCGGACTACCCGATGGTTCCGGTCACGTGGGAGTGGCTCCTGCTGCCCGTCGCGGTGGGCCTGTTCGGCATGTTCAACGTGGGCTGCGCCTTCATCTCGGCCCGCATCGTCGCGGCCGCCCCGGACGTCCTCAACGTCATCCAGTTCCTCCTGCGGTTCGTCTTCTACGGCTCGGGTGTGATCTTCCCGATCGGTCACTACGTCGAGCGGATGCCGGCGGTCGTCGGCAGCGTCATGGAGTACCAGCCGGCCGCCCTCGCCCTCGACCTCGGCCGCCAGGCCCTCATGGACGAGCCGACCATCCCGCTGGACCCGACCAAGTGGCTGATCATGCTCGGCTGGGGCGTGCTGTTCCTCGTCGGCGGATTCCTCTACTTCTGGCACGGGGAGGAGCGGTATGGCCGAGAGTGACCCCGAGATCGACTTCGAGTTCGACCCCGAGGACCTTCCCGAGAAGCACCACGGCTCAGGGCCGCTGGGCCCGCCGTCGCTCATCGTCGACAACGTCCACGTCAAGTACCGCGTCTTCGGCGCCAAGAAGGCCGGCGCCGTCACGAACGGCAAGCCGTCCCTCTACAACCGGCTACGGTGGCGCGCCCAGGGCCACGTCGGGGCGACGTCGGAGGTGCACGCCGTCCGAGGCGTCTCGTTCGTGGCGCACCAGGGCGAGGCCATCGGCATCGTGGGCACCAACGGCTCGGGCAAGTCGAGCCTGCTCCGTGCCGCGGCAGGCCTCATCCCACCGGCGGAGGGCGCCGTGTACGTCGGCGCCGAGCCCTCGCTGCTCGGCGTCAACGCGGTGCTGATGCGTCAGCTCACCGGTGAGCGCAACATCATGATCGGCGGGCTCGCGCTCGGCCTGAGCATGAAGGAGGTCAGGGAGCGTTTCGACGAGATCGTCGACTTCGCGGACATCGGCGACTTCGTGTACCTGCCCATGAAGACGTACTCCTCCGGGATGGCCGCCCGGCTCCGGTTCGCGATCTCCTCGGTCGCCACCCCGGACATCCTCATGATCGACGAGGCCCTGGCCACCGGTGACGCCGACTTCAAGCAGCGGAGCAACGCCAAGATCGAGGAGATCCGCGAGCACGCCGGAACCATCTTCCTGGTGAGCCACTCGCTCGAGACGGTCCGACGGATGTGCTCCCGGGTGCTGTGGATGGACCAGGGCAGGCTCGTCCAGGACGGCGACCCGGAAGAGGTCACCGACGCCTATCGCGAGCACGTGCGATCCCGGCGCGGGAAGAAGGGCAAGAAGGGCTGAGCCCTCGCCCGTCACCCGGTGGCGAGCTCGCGTGCGAAGTCCGGCGCCAGGGACGGCCCGTAGACGTCCGAGATGTGATTGCCGTCCGCGTACACGACGGCACCCCCGATGACGGCGGGGCAGGTCGTCTCGGTGCAGAACCGATCGGTCAGGTCGATGACCGTGACGTCCGCGTCCGCCTCGGCGGCGGCCGCCTCGGTGAGGCCGCGTCCCTCCAGAGCCTCGGCGCGCGGGACGGCACACTCCCCGGGGTCGGCGTAGTTCTCGCTCACGCACGCGAACACGTCGCCGCGGGGCGACGGGGCGTCCTTGACGGCGAACACCCTGGCGCCCGTAGCGGCCAGCTCGTCGTAGGCCGCGGCGAGCCCGACCGTGCCGCGGACGCCTGAGGATCCGTCGTCCCGGAACCTCGAGCTCTCGTAGAAGGCGGACACGACGGCGTCGGGCTGCAGCTCGCCGAGACGTTCCAGCACGTCCTCGTTCGCGCCGACGCACTCCTCGCCGTTCGGCATCGTCCGCGGCGTGAGCGAGAACGGGCACGAGTTGCGCAGGAACGTCACCACGCGCCACCCGTTCTCCTCGGCCGCCTCGATGACGGGTTGGGCGAACATCCGGCCGTGGGAGTCGCCCACGACGGCGACCACGAAGTCGCCCTCGGGGTCGCCGTACTCGCACATCGCCGTCGCGCCTTCGTGCGGCATGCTGCACCGGGCGCTGTCGGTCAGCCACAGGGGCTTGCCCTCGAGGGCCGGGTTGGGCAGGAGCGCGGGCTCGTCGGTGATGAATGGTGCGAAGCTGCCGTCCCGCGCCGAGCCTGCGCCGAACCGCTCGTCACCGGCGTCGCGAAGACGGGAGACCTCGCCGGCTCTCTGGTCCCAGACGTCCTCCCGGGCCGCCGGAGTGATCCAGAACACCACGGTGCTCGCGGCGACGAGCCCCATCCCGACCAGGGAGGCCACGAGAGCCCTCCGGTCACTCCTGCGGGCCCAGGTCGACGTCCGGAACGGCTGCTCCACCCAGCGGTACGAGGCGGCCGAGAGCACGAGCATCACCGCGAGGAGGCCCAGTACCTCGAACTTCGTGGGCAGGCGCCCCGCCTGCACCGCGAAGTACACGCAGACCGGGAAGTGCCACAGATAGAGCGAGTACGAGACGTTGCCGACCCACTGCACGGGCCGCAGGTCGACGAGGGGGGTGAGCGACCCCGGCCCGCTGGTGCGTCCGGCGGCGATCACCGCGGCCGAGCCGAGGACGGGCAGCAGTGCCGCCGTCCCGGGGAACGGCGACTCCTCCGTCAGCGTGAGAGCCCCCACCGCGATGGCGGCCAGCCCGGCGAGAGCGAGGACCGCCCGCACGGGGCGCAGGCCGTCGGTGTAGCGCAGGACGACGGCGAGGAGACCCCCGAGGCCGAGCTCCCACAGGCGCGTGGTCGTGACGAAGTAGGCGGACGGGTCGCCCTCGCCGACGAGCGCCACGCTCCAGAGGAACGACGGGACGATCACGAGCAGGAAGGCGGCGACGAGACAGACCGAGAGTGGCCCGGCCGCCGCACCGCGTCGGCGGGCGATGCGGGCCGAGACGAGGGCGGCGACCGTCACGACGATCGGCCACAGTAGGTAGAACTGCTCCTCCACGGCGAGCGACCAGAAGTGCTGGAAGGGCGTCTGGGCGTTCTCGGAGTTCGAGTAGTCGACGGAGTCGGCCGCCAGGAGCCAGTTCTGGACGTAGAAGATGGAGCCCAGCGCCTGGCGCCCCACGTTGCGCAGCTCCGCCAGCGGGATGAAGAACGGCGCCGTGGCCACGACGGCCAGGATCGCCACGAGGCTCGCCGGGAGGATGCGCCGGGCACGGTTGGCCCAGAAGTGCCCCAGTCGTAGCCGACCCGAGGTACGGACGTCCCTGATCATGTGCCCGGTGATCAGAAAGCCCGAGATCACGAAGAAGACGTCGACGCCGATGTACCCGCCCGGCACCAGGTCCGGGCGCAGGTGATACGCGACCACGAGGAGCACGGCCACCGCGCGCAGCGCCTGGACCTCCGGGAGGAAGCGTCGCCGCGACCGCACGGGTGCCGGCGGGCCGGCTCGCACGGTGGTCGCGGCGGCGGTCAACTGGGCCTCGCATCGGCTGGTGGTGGGGACGGACGCCGAGAGCGAGTCTAGGTGGCCTTTGCGGTTCGTGGCGGCAATTGACGTGGCACCCGGTGGGCGGCGCGGACCATGCCCGGTCTCCCCACGAGCCCCGCCCTCCCACGCTATTTCCTACTATTATGATAGGAGTTATCCGAATGTCCGGTGTCGCCGGGCATCACCGCCGAGGAGAGGGCTGGATGAGCGAGACCGGACGACCGCGGGTGCTGCTGGTGGGTGCGTACGAGCGCGACAACTTCGGCGACCTGCTGTTCCTGCTGCAGACGGAGCAGTACCTCGACGGTGCGGAGGTGACCGCCGCCGCCCCGTTCGCCGCGGACATGCGGACCCTGCTGGACCGGACGATCCCCGCCTTCGGCCCGCTGCTCGAGGGGCAGGAGTACGACGTCGTCTGGACGGTGGGCGGCGAGGTGGGGGCGACCAGCCTGCACGGCGCCTACCGGATGTCGACCCCGCCAGGGGTCTACCGGGCGTATGAGGCCGCCTCCCCCGAGGTCCGCCGCCAGATGCTCCACCGGGCGTGCGGAGCCACCCCGATCGACGCGCCCTACATGCCGCGGCCGACCGCCTACCCCGGGAACGCGACCGCGGCGTCCGTGCTGCACTCGATCGGCGTCGCCGGGATCTCGGGCATGCCGGAGCACGGCCAGGCCGCGCGGCTGGAGATCCTCCGCGAGGCGGACCGGGTGAGCGTGCGCGACCAGCTCTCCGCCGACCTGCTGACGGCGCACGCCGTGCCGCACCGCCTGGGCCCGGACCTCGTCCACACCGTGGCGCTCACGCGGCCGCGCGAGCGGCCGGCCGAACCGGGCCCCGTCCTCGTCCAGGTCTCGGAGGCCCATCTCCGTCTCACCGGCCTCACGACCTTCGCCGAGGCCCTCGCCCGCAGCCGCCACCTCGCCCCGTTCCCGATCCGGCTGTTCCTGGCCGGCACCGCCCGCGGACACGACTCGCCCGAGGCGTACCGGCAGATCGTCACGCACGTGCGGCGGCTCTGCCCCGACCGGGACATCGACGTGCTGCCCGCCCGCCGGCCGCTCGACCTCGTCGACGCGATCGCGAGCGCGCGACTGTGGGTCGGCCTGTCGCTGCACGGCCGGATCGTCGCCTCGGCGTACGGCGTCCCACGGCTCAGCCTCGTGAAGCGCAAGCTCGACGCGTACGCACGCACCTGGGATCCCGACATGCCGTACGGGGTCACGGCGGAGACGCTCGACGACGCCGTGGCACAGGCCCTCTCCCCCGCCGTCGCCGCTCGCGCGGGCACGGTCGGCGAGGATCTGGCGCGCACGGCCGACGCCGACGTCCGGGCCGCCGTCGACGCGGTGCTCGGCGAGGACGCCACGTCCCCGGCAGTCCTGCGTGCCCGCTCGGCCCGCCGGTTCGCGGCGCTGGAGGACTGGCGCACGGGCCAGGTCGCCCGCCTGGCCGTGCGGCTCGACGAGCGAGACCGGACCATCAAGGAGCTGCGCGGCCGGGTCGGTGCGGCGGAGTCCCGGGCGGCCGCACGCCCCGCCGACGCACCCGTGATCGGGCGGACCCTGCGGCGCGCGAGAGCGCTGCGACGGAGCGTCCTGGCGCGTTGAGGGACGGGGGCGCCGGCCGGTCAGCGCAGCACGTCGGGCAGGGTGTTGTCGTACGTGGACAGGGCCGCGCCGATCGCCATGTGCATGTCCAGGTACTTGTAGGTCCCCAGCCGCCCCCCGAAGACGATGCGACGCTCGGCCGTCTCCGCCTCGACGCGCTCCCGGTAGCGCAGCAGCGCCTCCCGGTCCGCCGCCGTGTTGACCGGGTAGTACGGCTCGTCACCGCGCTCGGCGAATCGGGAGTACTCCCGCACGACCACCGTCCGGTCCGTGGGGTAGTCACGCTCGGGGTGGAAGTGCCGGAACTCATGGATCCGGGTGTACGGCACGTCGTCGTCGGCGTAGTTCATCACCGGCGTCCCCTGGAAGTCGCCGACGTCGAGGACCTCCTGCTCGAAGTCGAGGGTGCGCCAGCCCAGCTCGCCCTCGGCGTAGTCGAAGTACCGGTCGACGGGTCCGGTGTAGACGACCGGGACCTGGCCGACGACCGCCCCCTTGTTGACCGGCTGGCTCACGTCGAAGAAGTCGGTGCTCAGCCGCACCTCGATGTTCGGATGGTCCGCCATCCGCTCCAGCCAGGCGGTGTAACCGTCGACCGGGAGCCCCTCGTGGGTGTCGTTGAAGTACCGGTTGTTGTACGTGTACCGCACCGGCAGGCGGGTGATGATCGAGGCCGGCAGGTCCTTCGGGTCGGTCTGCCACTGCTTGGCCGTGTACCCCTTGATGAAGGCCTCGTACAGCGGACGCCCGATGAGCTGGATGCCCTTGTCGTTGAGATTCTGCGGATCGGTGCCGGCCAGCTCACCGGCCTGCTCGGTGATGAGCGCGCGCGCCTCGTCGGGGGTGTAGGCGGCCCGGAAGAACTGGTTGATGGTGCCGAGGTTGATCGGCATGGGATACACCTCACCGCGAACCGTGGTGTACACGCGGTGCTGGTAGCTGGTGAAATCGGTGAACCTGTTCGCGTACTCCCAGACCCGGTCGACGGAGGTGTGGAAGAGGTGCGCACCGTACTGGTGCACCTCGATGCCGGTGGTCGGCTCGTCAGCGGAGTACGCGTTGCCCCCGACATGCGGCCGCCGGTCGATGACCAGCACCTTCATGCCACGCTCCCGAGCGCATCGCTCGGCGACGGTGAGGCCGAAAAACCCAGAGCCCACCACGACTAGGTCGGAGTTCACATTGCCGCCCACTGCAGTTCGGAAGAAATTCACCTAGGCTGAGATCGTTATGCCACTGTTATCGGACGCTCCTGCCCCGGTTCGGCGACGCACGCCTGAACCGGTGCACGGGCGCGCCCAAAGCGATCCATCGCCCGACGACGCTACCCCAACGGTAGTGGCGGTCGTGGTCTCCCACGACCGCCGTGACCTGCTCGCCCGGACTCTCGACGGCCTGGCCGCCCAGGACCGCCCCTGTGACGCCGTGGTCGTCGTCGACAACGCCTCCTCGGACGGGTCCGCGGACCTGGCCGACGCCCATCCACTCGCGCCGGAGGTCGTACGGCTGCCCCGGAACACCGGCGGTGCCGGAGGCTTCGCCGCCGGCACGGCTCGCGCCGTGCGGAGCCACCGCGCCGACCTCGTGTGGTTGATGGACGACGACACCGTCCCCACGCCGTCGGCCCTCGCCGAGCTGCTCCGGGCCCGCAGCCGCTACGCGGGCCGTCCGGCGCTGCTCGCCTCCCGCGCCGTCTGGCACGACGGCCGCGACCACCCGATGAACACCCCGCGCCGCCGTTTCGGTCTGGCACGCCCGTTCACCGGACGGGCGGCCGCCGTGGGTGGCGTGCCGATCCGGTCGGCGTCCTTCGTCTCGACGCTGGTGGACGCCCGGGCGGTCCGCGAGGAGGGCCTGCCGGAGGCTGCGTACTTCATCTGGAACGACGACTTCGAGTTCACCGCTCGGCTGCTGCGCCGCCGGACCGGGCTCTTCGTGCCGACGTCCGTCGTCGAGCACCTGACCCGGACGTTCGGGTCCACCGACGCCGACCCCGGCGAGCGGTTCTTCTACGAGGTCCGCAACAAGCTCTGGATGCTGCGCACCTCACGCGCCCTCGGGCCGCTGGACCTGGCCCTCTACGGCGCCGCGACGCTCAGGAGATGGGGACGGACCGTGCTGCGGTCCGCCGACCGGCCGCTCCTGCTGCGCGCCGGCCGGCGCGGGTTCGTCGCGGGCCTCACCTCGCGGCCCGAGCCGACGACGACCGCCCTCGCGGGCCTCGGCGCGGTCAGCGACGACGTCCGCGCGATCCAGGAGGCGGTGCACCGTGACTGACACGATCACCCAGGCCCGGACACCGGCGGCGCCCGCGCGCCCCGAGGGGTTCGCCGTCCTGATGTCCGTCTACCGCGGCGACGACCCGGAGCAGTTCCGCCGTGCCGTGCGTTCGGCGACGGTCGACCAGGTCCTGCCGCCCGACCAGCTCGTGCTGGTGCAGGACGGCCCGGTCCCGGCCGCGCTCGCGGCCGTCGTCGACGGGCTGGAGCGCGGGGGCCCCGACTCGTGCGCCGGCACCGTCCCCACCACCGTGGTGCGGCAGGCGAAGAACCGCGGCCTGGCGAAGAGCCTCGAGGCGGGACTGGCGGCCTGCCGGTACGACATCGTCGCCCGCGCCGACGCCGACGACATCAACCTGCCCGAGCGGTTCTCCATCCAGGTGCCCCTGGTCCGCGACGGTCTGGACCTCGTCGGCTCGGCCATCACGGAGTTCGAGGACGAGGACCAGCCGCCCGGGCTCACCCGCAGGCTGCCGACCGAGGCCGGCCAGATCGCCACCGTCGCGCGGTTCCGTGACCCGTTCAACCACCCGTCCGTCGTGTACCGGCGCAGCGCCGTCGAGCGTGCCGGTGGGTACCGCCACCTGGACCTCATGGAGGACTACTGGCTCTTCGCCCGGATGATCGCCTCCGGGGCGCGGGTCGCCAACGTCTCCCGCTCGCTGGTCCTCTACCGCGTCGGCGACGGCGCATACGCCCGCCGCGGGGGTCTGCGGCTGCTGCGGTCGGAGCTGCGTCTGCAGCGCCGCCTGCACGGGATCGGCTTCACCAGCTCGCGCGACCTCGTGCGCAACGTGGTCGTGCGCGGCCTGTACCGCGTGGTGCCGGAGTCCGTGCGCAAGCCCGTCTACCGCACGGTCATCCGGCGTCGTGGCGCCGGGTCGCGCCGAGGCACCTCCCGGCGCACGACGACGGACGCGCGGCAGCACTCGCTGAGCGGCGCGCGCTGAGGCCGCACCGGCCCCCGCGAACGTAGGATCGCCCCATGCCACGACACGCCGTGACGCTCTCCCGCCTTGCGCACGCCGCAAGCGGTCGGCTGCTCGCGGCCCGGCACGCCCGGTCGCTGGCGCGGCACGAGATGCGCCGCCGGATCCTCACCGGCGCCCTCGGGGTCGTGGTCTTCCTGGCCACCACGATGGGCATGGCGTACTCGAACCTCCAGGGGAACATCGGCCGGCACGACGTCGACGACCTGCTCGGCGATGACCGCCCCACCAGGGACGACGGGCAGGAACCGCCCGACGACCCCCAGCAGGGCGAACCGCTCAACATCCTCGTCATGGGCAGCGACGTGCGGACCGAGGACGACCCGGACTACGGCGAGACCCTTGGCATGCGGTCCGACACGACGATGATCGCCCACGTCAGCGCCGACCGGTCCCGGGTCGAGGTGGTCTCGATCCCCCGCGACACCCTCGTCGACATCCCCTCCTGCCAGCTGCCCGACGGAGGCGAGACGGCCGAGCAGTACGACGCGATGTTCAACTCCGCCTTCGCGCTCGGCGGCCAGACCGGGGACGTCGCCTACGGTGCGGCGTGCACGTGGAAGACGGTCGAGGCACTGACCGGGATTCCCATCGACGACTTCGTCGTCGTGGACTTCGCCGGCTTCGAGGCGGTGGTCGACGCGCTCGACGGCGTGCCGATGTACATCCCCGAGCCGATCGACGACCAGCGTGCCGACCTCTCCCTCGAGGCGGGCTGTCAGGTGCTGAACGGTCACGAGGCCCTCGGCTACGCGCGGGTCAGGTACGGCGTGAGCGGCGACGGGTCGGACATCTCCCGCATCAGCCGCCAGCAGCAGCTCGTGGCGGCCATCGCCCGCGAGGCGCTCAGCGTGCACCTGCTCACCAACGTGCCCGCGCTGTACCGCTTCCTGGACGCCAGCACCAAGACGCTCACCACCGGCGACTGGGTGGGCCAGCTACCCAACATGGCCGGCGTCGCCACGTCCCTGCGGGGCATCGAGCCGGACGAGATCCGGTTCGCCACCATGCCGTTCGACTGGGCCGGCGCGCGGGTCGTCCCCTCCTCGGATGCCGAGGCCATGTGGGAGAACATGCGCGCGGACCGGCCGATCGACGCCGACATCACCGGCACGGGCGAGGAGCCCACCACGGAGGAACCCACCTCCGAGGAGCCCACCAGCGAGGAGCCCACCACGCAGGAGCCGACGACCGAGGAGCCCTCCGAGGAGACCACTCCGGAGTGCACCCGGTGATCCACGGCTCGCCCACCCCGTACCGCCGGGCAGCGTGACCTCCGCGTTAGGCTTCCCGTGCCGTGGCGCCGGGTGCACGGTCCGCCTGCACCCCAGGGACCGCGGCGAACGCCGATCTCCCGGGAGGGTTCGATGAACGACGAGAACTCGTCCCCGCCGCCGAGCTTCACCCCGGCGTCGGGCCGCAAGCGGCCCGACCCGAGCACCGCCCGCCCGGTGCGCGGCCGAGGCGCCGGCGAGCCACCCACCCGGGCGATGGACGCAGCGGCCGTGGCACCGGACCGCCCCCAGGAACGGTCGTCGCGGGCTCCGCGACCGCAGCGTCCGCAACCACCTGCCCGTCGGCCGGTACGCAGCGGGTCCGCAGGGTCCGCGCCGCCTCCCTCGTACACGCCCGGTGGTGGGGGCGCGCCGGCACGCCGGCGGCCCGAACCCCGCCGGGCGGACGGACCTCCGCCGACGTCGCCGCCGCGCAAGCCACGCCGCCGTCGTCGCGGGAGGCGCGTCGTGACGCTCCTCGTCGTGCTGCTCGTCCTCCTCCTCGCCTGGCCCGTGGGGCTGCTGATCTACGCCAACGGCAAGATCGGCCACACCGATGCCCTGACGGACGCGGAGGGCACCCCCGGAACGACGTACCTCCTCGCCGGCTCGGACTCGCGCGCCGACGGCGCGATCGACGACGACGGCACCACCGGCCAGCGGTCGGACACGATCATGCTCCTGCAGGTCTCGGGCGGACAGACGTCCCTCATCTCCCTCCCGCGCGACACGTACGTGGAGATCCCCGGGCACGGTCCGGGCAAGCTCAACTCGTCGTACTCGGCCGGCGGGCCGCCCCTGCTGACGGCGACGGTCGAGGAGCTGACCGGCCTCACCGTGGACCACTACGTCGAGGTCGGCATGGGTGGTGTGCAGGGCGTGGTCGACGCCGTCGGCGGCGTCGAGCTGTGCCTGGACTACGACGTGGACGACTCCCGGAGCCGGCTGCAGTGGGAGGCCGGGTGCCACCACGCGGACGGGGAGACGGCCCTCGCGTTCGCCCGGATGCGCTACTCCGACCCGCGCGGCGACATCGGCCGCGCCGAGCGGCAGCGGCAGGTGATCGGAGCGGTCATGGAGGAGGTGACGCGGCCGGGGACGTTGTTCAACCCGGTCGCGCACGTCAGGCTGGTGGACGCCGGGACGGCGGCCGTCACCACCGACCACGACACCGGGATCGTCGACCTCGGGCGCATGGCGTGGGCGTTCCTCTCGGCCTCCGGCAGCGAGGGCATCACCGGCACGCCGCCGATCGCGGACCCCGACTACCAGCCGGGTGGCATCGGATCGACCATCCTCCTCGACGAGGAGCGCACGCCCGAGTTCTTCGAGCGCCTGCGGGACGGGGAGCTGCGGCCCTCCGACGTCGAGACCGCGGGCTGACGCTCAGCCCACCCTGACCGGGCGCGGTCCGGCCTGCCACGCCGCCCACGCGCTGGCGACGATCTCGGGCAGGCCGTGCTCCGCCTTCCAGGCCAGCTCGTCGGCGATGCGCTCCGGCGACGCCACGAGCCGCGGCGGGTCACCGGGACGTCGCGGCTCGACGTCGGCCGCCACGTCGAGACCGCTGGCGCGACCGATCTCGTCGATGACCTCACGTACCGATGCGCCGGTGCCCGTACCGACGTTGAAGATGCGCCCGCTCGCCTCACCGTCGAGCTGGTCGAGCGCCGCGAGGTGCGCATGGGCCAGGTCGAGGACGTGGATGTAGTCCCGGATGCAGGTGCCGTCCGGGGTCTCGTAGTCGTCCCCGAAGATCCGTGGACGCTCACCCCTCGCCAGCCGGTCGAGCACCATCGGGACGAGGTTGAGCACGGCCGGGTCGCCGAGCTCCGGCCATCCGGCGCCGGCGACGTTGAAGTACCGCAGCGCTGACCAGCGCAGTCCCCAGGACTGGCCGCAGTCGGCCATGAGCCACTCGCCGATGAGCTTGGTCTGGCCGTAGGGGTTGATCGGACGGGGGTCGGTCTCCTCGGTGACGAGCTCGACATCGGGCATGCCGTAGACGGCGGCCGAGGAGGAGAAGATCATCCGGACGACGCCGGTGTTCTCCATGGCCGAGAGCAGGTTCACCAGCCCGCCCACGTTCTGCCGGTAGTACCAGGTCGGTCGTTCCACCGACTCGCCGACCTGCTTCTTCGCCGCGAAGTGGATGACGGAGTCCACGCCGCGCTGCCGCATGACCAGCTCGAGACGCTCCTGAGCGTCGGTACCGGCGACATCGAGCTCGACGAGGGTCGCGCCCCCCACACGGTCCTCCACCCCGGTCGAGAGGTCGTCGACGACGACCACGTCCTCACCACGCTCCGTGAGGAGCCGGACCACGTGCGCGCCGATGTAGCCGGCGCCGCCGATGACCATGATGCTCATGACGGCAACACTATCTGTGGGCCTCCGCTCGACCGGCCACCCCGGTCGGCCCTGGTGAGCGGCTCGTGGAGCCTCAGGACGCACGTTCTCACGTGTGCTCCTCGCGTGGCGGGCCGGTGGTCCGGGCGGCGACCAGCTCGGCGGCGCCGGCGACGTGATCGAAGAGGCCCTGCTGCCGCTCGCGTACGTCGCGACGGTAGTCCTCCTCGCGTGCCAGGACGTCCCTGGCAAGGTCCGTCAGCCGGTCCCCGAGGTTGCTGTCGCCGACGTCCACGCCCCACTCGGCGCGCCCGACGTCGTCGAGGAAGTACCGCATCTTGGGGTGGGAGACGATGCTCAGCACCGGGGTGCCGAGGCCGAACGGGATCATCGTGGCGTGACCGCGCATGCCGATCACCAGCGAGGCGTTCCGGTACGTCGCAAGCGCGTCGCCGACGTCCATGGTGTGCAGGTTCTCGACCGGCAGGTCGACGTCGTACGTGCTGCGCAGGTCCGTGGCGATCCGCTCGTCGCCGCTCATGTGCGCGCTGACGCGCACGTCCGCGCCCATGTCGCGGGCCGCCAGGACGAACCGGTGCACCTGCTCGAGGACGTCGTCGTAGCGGTGGCCGAACCGCCGGGCGCTGCGGTCGAAGGCGGCGTTGAGCAGGATGCGGCCGGTGCCGGTCTCGGCGGGCGGGAGGTCGTCGCGCAGCCGCTCGAGGACGGTCGTGGCGCACGGGACGAAGCGGACCTTGCCGGTCAGCTCGTCCGGCAGCATCTCCCGGACGCGGTCGATGGACCCGTGGTTGCGCAGGCCGAGGAGCTCCGCCTTCTCCGCGAGCGCGACGAGGTTCTCGCGGAAGAGGTTCCCCCGGAACGACTGCCCGGGGAACAGGTTGTAGCCCACGGCGAACAGGAAGAGCGGGACCCGAAGTGCCTCCAGGGAGGTGCGCGGCACGTTCCACTGCCAGCCGCTGTGACCGTTCGGCGAGGTGTCGGGCAGGAACAGGCCACCCCCGCCGACGACGACCGCGCGCTGGGTGTTGGCGAGGCGCACGTAGTCCTCGTCGAAGAGCTGGTGGACGTGGAACGGGAGCCACGTCGGCCCGCCGGCAGGTCGCTCCGCCGGACCGGCCTTCCGGACGGCCTCCCCGATGGCGTCCTGCACGGCGAGCGGCAGCAGGATGTCGCCGAAGTTGAACCCCCGACCGGCGAAGAAGGCGACGTGGGCGATGCCGCCCGCCGGCGGGTCCGGCGGCGGGAGCTGCCGCTCGAGCAGGTCGAGCACCGCCCTGGCCTGAGGCCGGTCCTGGCCCCCGGACAGGGCAAGCTCGGCGGAGCGACGTGCACCGGCGGTGTCGTGGACGACCCAGGCGATCCGCGCATCGTGGGCGGCGGCGAGACTCGTGGCCTCGTCGGCGGCGCCGGCGAGGCGGAGGGCCACCCGGGCACGCCGGTAGTCGCTGACCGCGCTCGCCAGCCGGGCGAGCGTGATGAGGTAGCGAACGGTCGGCTTCCCCTCGGTCGGCGCGATCCGATCGAGCTCCCGCAGGGCGCCCGGGTAGTCGGCCTCGGCCTCCAGGGCATCGGCAGCGGCGATCGCGTCGGTGATCTCGCGCGGTGCCTTCCCGTTCGGCAGCGGTCTGTCCGCCGGGACCAGGCCGTCCAGCACGGGCTCCAGCCCCTCGAGCGCGTCGCACGCGACGGCCTGCGCGACGTAGCGCCAGAACGCGCCGTCGGGGTCTTCCCACACGGACCGGCCCAGCAGCTCGCGGCGACGAGCCTCCAGCCTGCTCGGCACCCGCTGTCCGGCGACGGCCCGGCGCTGCTCGCTGCGCCGCCGCTCATCGGCGACCAGGCCCGCGGCTCGCTCCGGCGACGAGCCCTCCAGCTCCAGCGCCCGCGCCCACCGGTCCTCGGCCAGGTCCCAGTCCTCGACCAGTCCGGCGGCGAGGGCGGCCAGCCGGTGGAGCTCCGCGTCTCGCGGACGTGCTCGCACCAGCTCGACGGCGATCGCGGCCGCCGCGCTCCCGCGGCCCGGCACGAGGGCCTCGCGAAGCAGGTCCGCAGCGGCGTCCGCCGCCCCGGGACACGCGTGCCAGGACCGGCGCCCGGTGACCAGGTCGCCACGGGGGCGGCCGCCGCGGCCGTACAGCTTCCGCAACCCCTCCGGTGGCGCGGCGCCCTCCAGGGATCGCCGGAGCACCCTCAGCGCCCGGAGGTTGCGCCGGGCCCGCCCGGCTCGCCTGCGGGCGCCGGCGAGCAGCCGCGCGGGGCTGGCACCGCCCTTGCGAAGAGATCGTCGCATGGTCGCTCGGCGCCCTTCGCCTAGTCGTCGCCGGGCAGCTGGTCCGCCCGTCCGCCGGGCGATGTGGCGTCCTGGGACGACATCAGCGCGTCGATCATCGTGCCCGGGCCGGCATCGTCGTACTTGTAGGTCAGCTTGTGCACGATCGAGCCGTCGAGAACCTCTCGGTAGGTGGCGGCGTCGTACGGCTCGTCGAGCATGTGCCGGAACCGGAGCGCGGCATCGAACGGCACGCGGGGCGTGCGGTGCCAGATCTCCCGGAACCTCTCGTCGGCGTCGACGAGCGCCTCGAAGATGTGGTGGAACGTGAAGTAGCTGAGGTTCTGCTGGAACTCCCGCCAGTGCGCGTACTCCGCCTCGAGCAGCATCGCCGGGACGTAGTGGCCCGGTGGCGTCAGCATGAGCCAGTTGCCGATCGTGACGTCTCCCTTCGCGTACGCGAAGAATCCCGACGGCCGGGCGAGCTCCTCGAGCTCGGCGCGCACGTCGTGACGCACGAAGCAGGTCGAGTCCATCCAGATCCCGCCGAACCTGGTGAGCAGCTCCAGCCGCAGCAGGTCCGACCGGAACGCATGGTTCTCGACGAGCGCATCGACGTCCGGCGGGAGGGTCACCAGGTCGGCGACGTCGGTCGCGGTCAGGGCGACGACCGCGTCACCCATGTGCTCCACGAGGCTCCCGTGGGCCAGCCTGACGACGTCCGGCGCGTTCTCGAAGCCCTGAGCCCAGTACGTCCAGACCGTGCCGGACCGGTCCTCGAGCGGTTCGTGACGAGCGGCCGCCCGGCGGATCCGGTCGATGTTCTGCGCGATGAACCGCGATGTGCGCCGCCGCGGCAGGAAGTGTGTGAGCCCGCGCTCCAGCAGCACCGCGTCGTGATCACGGGTCTCGGGGTCCTTGCGCAGCAGCTCCTGGTAGGCCGCACGTGCGGTGCCCCAGTCCCGCGCCCGGGTGGCGACCTTGCCGAGGTCGCCCAGCCAGCGCAGCGGTGGGTCGGGATGGGTCTCGACCGACCGCCGGTGGGCGGCCAGGCCGGCGTCGACGTCTCCGTGGTGCAGCCG
Source organism: Georgenia alba (assembly GCF_042665525.1). Classification (NCBI taxonomy): domain Bacteria; kingdom Bacillati; phylum Actinomycetota; class Actinomycetes; order Allobogoriellales; family Allobogoriellaceae; genus Georgenia; species Georgenia alba. The sequence goes on along the minus strand of NZ_JBHTCQ010000001.1, from coordinate 1,735,624 downwards.
GGCAAGGGCGAGCCGGCGCCACCACACCGGCTCGTGCGGGTACCGGTCGACGGCGCGCTGGAACGCGTCGGCGGCCTCCTCCCACCGCTTCTCGCCGGCGAGGGCCGCCCCCTTCTTGAAGGAGCGCTCGCCGAGCACGCGGCCGGCGACGGTCGGATCCGGTCTCATGTCCCCGCCCCTCGGTCCCAGCCCGTCACCCGGTCGCGGCGTCCAGAGCAGCCGCCTCGTCCACCGTTCTCACCAGATCGGCGTAGTCCCGCTCGAACCGCTCGGTGTACTCCTCGTACAGCGTCTGATCGACCCAGTTGGCGTCCCGGAGCCGCCGTTCGACGTCGGACTCCGTGCCCTGAGGTCGTCCCGACTTGCCCCGGTGCACGATCCGGCGCGCGACCGGGACCCCCACGCTGGCCGCACCGGCCAGGTGGCTCGCGGCCAGGTGCTTCATGCTGCCGACGACGTGGAACCGCAGGTCCAGCGCCTCGCGGCTCATCTCGAGAAGGCGGTCGGGGCCGAGGTCGCGCGTCGCCTCGAACCAGTACATGTCCTCCTCGACACGGATCGTGCGGAACGCGCCGGCCCGGTCGAAGTGCCGCTCGTAGCGCTCCAGCATGTCCGGGTGCGTCGTGACGATCTGACGGGCCAGCATGTTGGTGAGGCCGTTCGTCATCGTGTGCTCGGCATGCTCCTCGAACGTCGCCGAGCGGTCGCGGGTGGGGACGATGCCCTTGGACGCCAACCGCTTGTGGTAGCCGGAGGAGAGCTGGGAGACCGGATCCCGCAGGACCGTGAAGTACGTGAGGTCGCGGCCCGGCAGCCGCATCGCGAACGGGTGGTGCTGGTGGATGAGCCGGAGCCGCGCGACCCGGTCGGCGTCCAGGTCGAGGGCGCGCTCGATCTGGTGCAGCCCGAAGCGCCGGTTGATCTCGAGGATCGCGGCACGCGGCACGGCCTGCTTGAGCGAGACGATCATGCTCGTGCCGCCGGAGAACGGCAGGTGGAAGAACACCGGAAGCTTCCCGTCCGACGGTCGTTTGGCCGCCAGGGCGTCGAACTGGCGCCCGAGGTCCGTCTCGTGCCACCGGGTGACGAAGTCCTTGCCGAGGTTCGTGAAGCGTGACTCCAGCCCGGCCATGCGGGCCCGGGCCTCGTCCTCGCGTCCGAGCAGTGCGAGCGCGCTCACGATGACGACGAAGTCGGGTGCAGCCGGCCTGCCGTCCGACCAGGTGAAGGACGTGGCGGCAGCCTCCTCGTACCGTCCGGCGTGCGCGAGCATCGGCGCGAGCCAGGCGCGTGCCCCGGAGTCACCGAACCGCCCGGCGAGGAAGGCCATGGCGGTCACGGCCATCTCGTCCCAGTCGTGCTGCCGGCTCCCCGCCGCCAGCCGGCGCAGCTCGGCGCGTTCCTCGTCCGTGACCCACTCCCCGCGCCCGTCCCGGATCATCAGCTCGGCGAGCGCCTCACGCAGCAGCGGGCGTGCTCCCCGTCCGGGCCTGAGCGGTCCGAGCTCGTCGCCGAACCGTGCTCCGTCGTGCTTGCCCTGTTCGTAACCCTCGAGCCAGGGCTCCGGCGGTGCGGTGGTCATGTGCTCGTCCGACCTCTCTCAGCCGTACAGGCGCCGGACCAGACGCTGGCGGACCGCCAGCCTCTTCGTGCGCTCGTCGAGTTTGCCCAGTGCGGGATGGCGAAGGGCACGCTGCGCCGTGCTCATCCCGAGCGCGACCACCGGGTGACGCTTCGGTGCGCCCGGCATGTCGAGCGCGGTCAGCCGGTTGGGGAGGAAGTACCGGTCGCGCTCCTGCGCGGGCAGCTCCGCGAGGACCCGGACCGCTGCCTCCCGGCGGTCGGCGAGCGACTTGGGCTGCATGCAGTACGCGACCGTGTCGACCAGCTCCTGGAGCCGCTGGACGTCGCCGTAGCGGCCGTCCTCGCGGTGCACGGCGTCGATGACCGTGGCCGGGACACGGTTGCTGTTCTGGAACGGGGTGAGCCGGCTCAGCAGCGTCTCGGTGTCCACGGCGATCGTCCGGACCCCGAACATGGTCCGTGCGGTGGCCAGGGCGGTGGAGAAGCACCCCACGAGCGCGACGTGCCTCCCCCTGGCCAGCATGACCTCGACCGGGTAGGCGTCCGTGACCACCTCGAGCTCGACCCCGGCCTCCGCCGCCGCGTCGCGCAGCGGGCGGACCATCCCGGGCGGAGCGGACGGGTGCGGCTTGAACCGGACGACCTGCGCCCCGGCACGCGCGGCGGCCCGCACCATCCGGGCGTGCATCTCGGCCTCCTCGTCCCTGGTCACCAGACCGAGGGCGGCGAGGTACTGCCCGACGACGACGGCGGCCGGCCGTCCGTCGTCGTCCCGGTCGTCGGGGATCTCGGCGGTGATCTCGTCCACGACGGCCCGGAACCGCTCGCTCGGGACGACCGTCGGCGCGACGCCGTACTCGCTCAGCAGCACCGGGCGCACGCCCGGGACCAGGTCCAGGTGCACCAGGCCGTCCAGGCGCTGCGTGACCTCGAGCGGTAGCGGATCCCTCGTCGGGCCGTAGCTCATGAGTCCTTCGGCGTAGACCGTGATGGGCGCCGCGTGGAAGACCCGGGCGAGCGCCAGCGCCGGGTTGACCCAGAGCGACTCGCAGACCAGCTCGACCGGCCCGTCACCGAGCCCCCAGTAGCTCCGGAGCAGTCGCTCGAAGGTGGGCAGCTCACGGATGCCGGGTCGCCAGTCGGAGGGGTGGACCGGGGCGAGGAGGTCCGTGAGGTGCACGACGCGGTCGAACCGGCGCAGGACCGGCTCCGCCCCCGCGATCTCGTCCAGTGCCGGTGTCAGCTCCGGCGCCGGCGCGTTGTTGACGACGAGCAGCACCCGCTCGCCACCGGTGTGCTCCAGGAGCCCGGAGTCGACGGCGGATGCGGCGGTGGCGGCGCCGAAGAGCGTGGAGGCGACGACGAGCTGAGTCATCGGTCCCCCCCGTCCGCCGCGGCCCGGCGCCGGTCGGAGACCCCGGCCGGCAGGAGCCCGTGCAGCGACCGCGCGCGCTCACGGCTCATCTCCCGGATCTCGCGGACCAGGAGATCGTGGGGCAGCTGGGAGATCAGGTGGCTCGCCCGTGACCTCAGCTCCGCCCGGACCTCACGCGTCATCCGGTTGCTGCGACGCATGTGATGACTCATCAGTGCCATGACGGTACGCGCGATCTTCGGTGCGTACTTCTCCGACTCGCGGTCCGCCCGCACCAGGTCCAGGACCCGCTCGAGCGCCGGGAAGATGTCGAGCTGGCGCCGGTCGTACGTCGCCGTGAGCGAGGTCTCGACGTCACGCCGGTAGCAGAGCGTCGGGGCGTCGACGACGGCGTACGGGGGCCCGTTGAGGAACAGGTTCCAGATCCAGGGGCGGTCCTCCGCACTGTGCAGGCCGTCGGGAAAGGTCATGAAACCGTCGTGCAGCAGCTCGCGGTCGAACAGCACGGCCCAGGAGTACGGGTAGTCGACCATGGTCGAGTGGTTCTCCGGCAGGATCGAGTCACGCGGGTCCAGCACCACTCCGCGGCGCGCCTGCGGGGCACGCACGAGGTTCCGCTTCCTCCCGGCCACCGTCGTGTGGTCGGTGAACAGGAAGGCGACCCGGAGGTGCTCGATCGCGTCGGCGAGCACGGAGAGGCGCCGCGGTGCGAGCCAGTCGTCGGAGTCGAGGTAGGCGACGTACCGGCCGGTGGTGGCCGCGAGTCCCTTGTTCCGTGCGCTGGCGACCCCTCCGGGCGACTCGTTCCTGAGGATGGTCAGGTTGGGCAGACGAGAACGGAACGACTCCGCGACCTCGCCGGTGTTGTCACGAGAGCCGTCGTCGACGACGACGACCTCCAGCTGGCGAGGGTCCTCCATCTGACGGGTCAGGCTCGTCAGGGCGTCCGCCACGTAGCTCTCGACGTCCTTGCCGGGAACGACGACGGAGACGCGAGGACGTGTGGTGGTGGTGCTCATGGACCTACAGTCTTCGCCGGTACCAGATCGCGGTCATCTAATCACACGAGGAGAGCCCCGGTGCCCGGGCGCGCCGGGCCGCAGACGGGCCGGGCAGAGCTGCTGCGGGCCGTCGTCATCCGCTGGACACCGAACGGTCATCGAACGGCCATCCGCACGACCCGCGAAAAGGCCGATGGTCGGGTCCGGGGTCGACTACTCTGATGCCGATCACGCCCTTCGACCGTCAGGAACCGCCTGCATGACCAACCCGGCCGAACCGCGCCCGGCGCTCGTGATCATCCCCGCTCGGGGCGGTTCCGTCGGCATCCCGCTGAAGAACCTGCAGCGGGTCGACGGCGTCACCCTGGTCGGCCGAGCCATCCGCGCGGCCACGGCCGCACCGTCGGTCGCGACCGTGATCGTCTCGACGGACCACGACGGGATCGCCGACGAGGCGCGGGCGCACGGCGCCCGGGTGGTCGCGCGCCCGGCCGAGATCGCCGGGTCCGCGGCGTCCTCCGAGGCCGCGCTGCTGCACGTCCTCGACCAGCTCGAGGCCGATGGCGAGGCGATCCCGGCGGTCACGGTGCTGCTGCAGGCCACCTCGCCGTTCATCGACACCGCGGACCTGGACGCCGCCGTCCGCCAGGTGGCCGACGGCGGGCGGGACGTCGTGATCGCCGTCGCGGAGACCCACGACTTCCAGTGGCGGCTCGACGGCGAGGAGGCCGTGCCGGTCGGGCACACCACCGACTACCGACCACTGCGTCAGGAACGCGCGCCGCACTTCCGCGAGACCGGTGCCTTCTACGCCATGCGGACCGAGGGCTTCCGAGAGCACCGCGTGCGGTTCTTCGGCCGCGTCGGTCTGCAACCCCTGGCACCCGAGTGGTCGATGGAGATCGACGAGCCCCGCGATCTGTGGCTGGCCAGGCAGCTCGTCGACCAGCCGGACGAGCGCGAGATCGTCGGGGCGGGCGACCCGGCCGACGCCCCGGCGCCGAACGACGGGCCGATCGACGTCGACGCGCTCGTGACCGACTTCGACGGCGTGCACACCGACGACCACGCCTACGTGGCGACCGACGGCGCCGAGCAGGTCCGGGTGAGCCGCGGCGACGGCATGGGCGTGAAGCTGCTGCGGCGGACCGGCGTGCCGATCCTCATCCTGTCCACGGAGACGAACCCCGTGGTCGCCGCCCGGGCGGCCAAGCTCCACGTCGAGGTTCGCCACGGCGTGGAGGACAAGGCGGACGCGTTGCGGACGTGGATGACGGACCGCGGCCTGGACCCGGCGCGGGTGGCCTACGTCGGCAACGACGTGAACGACCTCCCGGCGCTCTCGGCGGTGGGTTGGCCGGTGGCAGTGGCCGACGCGCACCCCGAGGTGCTGGCGATCGCCCGTGTCGTCCTCGCCCGGCGCGGCGGCGAGGGAGCAGTCCGCGAGGTGTGCGACCGTGTACGCACGGCACGCACCAAGGCTGCGGCTCCCTCCACCGCGGCGCCAACGACGGCGACGACGAGCAGGACGTGAGACAGGTGGACCTCCGGCACAGACCGTGCCAGACCCTTTCGGAAGGACGTGGAACATGACTGCGACCACCTCGCAGCCCGCACCGGTGGCGATCGGCGACAACCTCGTCGGGCCGGACAAGCCGGTGTACGTGATCGGCGAGATCGGCATCAACCACAACGGCGACGTCGAGATCGCCAAGAAGCTCATCGACGTCGCGGTCGAGGCCGGCGCCCAGGCGGTCAAGTTCCAGAAGCGCACGCCCGAGATCTCCACGCCCAAGGACCAGCGGGACAAGATCCGCCAGACCCCCTGGGGCGAGATGACCTATCTCGAGTACAAGTACAAGGTCGAGTTCGAGGACGCCGAGTACAGCGAGATCGACGCGTACGCCAAGGACAAGGGCGTGCAGTGGTTCGCCTCGCCGTGGGACGTGCCGTCGGTGGAGTTCCTCGAGAAGTTCGACGTCCCGACCCACAAGGTCGCCTCGGCCTCCGTCACCGACCACGAGCTGCTGCAGGCCCTCAAGGACACCGGCAAGCCGATCATCCTCTCGACGGGGATGTCGACCGTCGAGCAGATCGACGCCGCCGTCGAGATCCTGGGCACCGACAAGCTCGTCATCCTGCACGCGACCTCCACCTACCCGCTGCCCGCCGAGGAGGCGAACCTCCGCACGATCGGGACCCTGCAGGAGCGCTACGGCGTGCCCGTCGGGTACTCGGGGCACGAGGTCGGTCTGCAGATCTCCGTCGCGGCGGTCGCGCTCGGAGCGGTGGCCGTGGAGCGACACATCACGCTCGACCGCGCGATGTGGGGCTCGGACCACGCGTCCTCGCTGGAGCCGAAGGGCCTGGAGACCCTGGTGCGGGACATCAGGATCCTCGAGCAGGCCATGGGTGACGGGGTCAAGAGGGTCATGCCGGGCGAGTTCTCGCCGATGTCGCGTCTGCGCCGCGTCGACGCCTGACACAGGCAGAACCGGCCGTGACGACGTCGATCCAGTCCGAGACGCATCAAGGAGGGGGCGTGCCGGGCGACACGACGGCCTCGCCGCTTCCCGCGGCCGCCGAGGGGCGGGCACTCCCCGGCGTCACGGTCATCGCGACCGTGCGCGACGAGGAGCCGTACCTCGACGCCGCTGTCCGGTCGATCCTCGACCAGGACTATCCCGGCGACCTGCGGATGGTGCTGTCGGTCGGACCGTCACGTGACCGCACGCGTGAGATCGCCGACGAGCTCGCCGCCCAGGACGACCGGCTGCTCGTCGTCGAGAACCCCACCGGCTCTCGCTCGGAGGGCCTGAACGCGGGGGTCAGGCAGGCGGACCCGTCGCACGAGATCGTGGTCCGCATCGACGGCCACACCGTCTTCGAGCCGACCTACGTGCGCCGGGTGGTGGAGGTCATGCTCGCCGCGGGTGCCGACGGGGCGGGCGGGATCATGTCGCCGTTCGGCGACACCCCCGTCCAGGCGGCGATCGCCCGGGCGATGAGTCATCCCGCCGGCCTGGGTGCCGCCCCCTTCCACGTGGGGGGCGAGCCCGGGCCGGCGGAGACCGTCTACCTCGGCGCGTTCCGCCGGTCCGCGATCGAGCGGGCCGGCGGCTTCGACCACGGGATCATCCGCGGCGAGGACTGGGAGCTGTGCCTGCGGATGCGGCGCAACGGCTCCCTGCTGTGGTTCGACCCCTCGCTGGAGGTCACCTACCGGCCCCGGCGACGGTTGCGCGAGGTCGCCAAGCAGTTCTGGCGGACCGGGATGTGGCGGCGGGAGATCGTCCGACGGCACCCCGAGACGGCCAGCGCGCGGTACCTCGCGCCCCCGGCCGTCGTCGTCGCGCTCGGGGCGGCCGCGGCGGCCACCGTCGTCGGCGCGATCCTCGGGCAGGGCGTCGCCGTGGCGGCCGGCGCAACGGTGCTGGGCGGCTACGTCCTCGGCGAGGTCGCAGCGGCCGCGCACGCCGCCAGCAGGTCTCCGCGGCTCGGGTGGCGTTCCGCGCTGCTGCTGCCGGTCGTGCTCATGGTCATGCACATGAGCTGGGGCGCGGGCTTCCTCCGCGGGGTCTCCGGCGAGGCCGCGACCGACCACCGGACCTGAGCGCGGGTCACGCGTCGGCGCCGGGCACCCACGCGCAGACGGCATGGCCGGAGCCGGCCACCGTGAGCGCACCCGCCTCGTGCGGCACGAGCACCGACGCTCCCTGCCCGAGCACGGTCGAGCCGCCCTCGCCCACGGCCAGCTCGAGCCGGCCGTCGAGGCACAGGACGATCCGCGGCCCCGCCGCCGGCAGCGTGATCGCCTCGGCCGGGTCGACGTCGGCGGCGGTCAGCGCGAACTCCTCCGCCGGCACGCGGTAGGTGTGCACCTGGCCGCGGCCGCCCGACGCGGTCACCACGGGCCCCTCGGGCCGGCGGGGTGCGAAGGACGCGCACCGCAGCAGCGCGGGCTCGTCGACCCGCTTGGTCGTCAGGCCGGCGCGCAGCACGTTGTCGGAGTTCGCCATGATCTCCACGCCGAGGCCGGACAGGTACGCGTGCACCTCCCCCGCCGGGGTGAACACCGCCTCCCCGGGCTCGAGCGAGACCCGGTTGAGCATGAGCGAGGCGATCGCGCCGGGGTCCCCGGGATGCTGGACGGCGAGATCGAGGACGGTCTGGTCCGCCCGCGCGAAGGGCGAGCCCGCCGCCAGCCGCTCGGCGACGGCGGCCACGGTGTCGGCGATGTCCTCCGCGCAGCTCGCCCGGCCACGGGCCGAGACCAGCGCGTGGAAGGCGGCCCGCATGCCGTCGTGACCGCGGTCCTGCAGGAGGGTCTCGCGGACCTCGTCCACCAGCGGGCCGCGGAGCCCGTCCAGGAGGTCGAGGATCGTGCGCGGGCTGCGGAAGCCCGTCAGCCCCTCGAACTGCGTGAGCGCGACCAGCATCTCCGGCTTGTGCTGGTCGTCGTGGAAGGAACGCTGCGGCCCGGGCGGGATCCCCTCGGCGTTCTCCTGCGCGAAGCCCTCCCGCGCCTGCTCGGCCGACGGGTGGACCTGCAGCGACAGGGCCTTGCCGGCGGCGAGCACCTTGAGCAGGTACGGCAGGCGTGCACCGAACCGGCCGGCGACGGCGGGGCCGAGCGTGGCCTCCGGCGCGGACCGCACGAGCTCGTCCAGCCGGACCTCGGCGCCGTCGACGCTCGTGCGGGACGGGGCGCTGGTGTGCGCGCCCAGCCACAGCTCCGCCTGCGGCCCTCCGTCGGGGTCGACGCCGAGCAGGGCGGGGATCGCGTCCGTGGCGCCCCAGTCGTACGGCTGGACGGTGTTGGTCAGCGCCAGCGGTTCGCGGGGCAGGGCGGTGGCGAGCACACGTCAAGGGTAGCCGGTAGCGTCGCGCCGGCAGCGGCTACGCGCCCGGGATGACGCTGAGGCTAGGCCTGCCGGGCGGGAGCAGTCCGGCGGGCCTCCGCGAGCATGTCGGCGACGAGGTGCAGCGCCACGTCGAGGACGTCACCGTCCGGGATCGACTCGGGATGGACGGCGCCGTCGGGAAGGCGGGAGGACGTCAGGTCGGCGAGGTCTCCCACGACGTCGTAACCCCGTTCGCGGAGCTGTGCGACGGACCGCTCGGAACGCTCGCGCACGGACGCCACCTGCTCGGAGGACATGGTGATCCGCCCGCCTCGGTGACGCAGGAGCATGCCGTGCGAGAGATACCGCTGGATCCACCTGTACGGCTCGTGCCAACCGCTGTTGTCGGCGTCGATCGCGGCCCGGAGCCGCGGGCCGGCGAGCTGGAGGAGCCGGGCGGCGTCGACACCGAGCGACTCACGCGCGAACGAGACGTCCGTCGAGCACCAGCTCGGGTCGATCCCGCAGGCGGAGGCGAACCGGTTCCACAGGAGCTCGGGCGCCGAGCCTCGAGGCGGCACGGTGACCACGTGGGCCTGTCGAGGCGGCAGCGTGGCGGCCCACCGATCCAGGACGGGCGCGACGTCGAGGACCGACCATCGCCACCGGCCGTCCGGCCGGTCGAGACCGGCCGAGAAGGCGTCGATGCTCGAGGAGTCGCCGAGCTTGAGCGTCTCCTGCCATGCGGCCGGCACCTGGTCGACGAGGTCCCGTGCCGTGGCCACGACGTGTACCTCGCCGACCCCGTGCAGGTCGCGCATCGCCTCCGCGGTCCGGGCCTCGGACGCCATCGAGAACCATTCGCCGCTGACCAGCACCGTGCCGGGCCACTCGCGGGACTGGTCGAGCACGCCACGCCAGGCCTGGTGCTGGGCACTGTCCGGACCGAGGCGGACGCCTGTCGCGGCCCGGGCGTGGAAGCGCGGGAGCTTGCCGGGGACCAGGACGCCCTGCTCCCGGAGCCGCCCCTGGTTCTGGAACAGGACCGCCTGGAGGAAGGTGGTGCCGGTCTTCGGCGCCCCGACGTGCAGCACCACACGCTCGGCCATGTTCCTTGCTCACCTCGATCGACGGAGTACGACGTCCTCACCGGCCGCGACAACCGGCAGCCGTTGGCACTCCAGGACGCTAGTGCATCGATGAGCCCGGCCGGCTCAGGCCCGAGGGCGCGCCTGCCCACTGCGTGGGATCGAGCAGGCCGCTCGCTAGGCGGGCCGCCTCGCGAACCGCCTCGCGAGGTCCACCGGGATCGCGGAGCGCGCCACTGTCCGCAGGAGGCGGACCCACGAGACCGGGGCGACCTCTCGCGGCTCCAGCCTCCCCGCCGTGCGGTCCGCGGCAAGGTCCTGGATCGCGGCCGGAAGCTCGGACGGCGTGCCGTGGAGGTAGTTGAGCTCGAGCCACCCCGGGTCCGGTCTCCTCCCGCCGCGGGCGAGCAGCTCCGGGACGTCGGCCAGGGTGGCCAGGCAGCCGCTGCCGGCGAACGGCTCGTTGAGCAGCGTCTCGCTCACCCCGAAGTCGTCCAGCAGCACCGTGGGCAGCCCGAGCGCCATCGACTCGAGCGCGGCCGTCGAGCTGACCGTCACCAGCGCGGTACCGGGCCGGAGCCACTCCCCCATCGGTCCGTCGACGAAGGTCACGGCGTCGGCCGGATGGCCGAGGTCCCGGTGCTCGTCGGACCAGAGGGCGTCGTACGGGTAGGCCTCGTTGTGCGTCTGACGCTCACCGGCCCGGGCGCGCAGCTTGACCAGGACCTCGTAGCCCGCGGCAGCGACGCGGGCGAGCCCGTCGAGCACCCGCACCCGGTCCGCCCGGTCCGACGGGACCAGCGACTGCGGTGCGAACACCACCCGCCGCACGGGTCCGGGGTCGTCCGTGGGGTCGGCGAGGAACGGCAGGCGGGTCAGCACGATGCGGGGACCGGGGCCGTGCGCATCGAAGAGGTCACGGTAGGCGACGGCCTCGGTCCGGCTGTGCACGACGAAGGCGTCCGTCCACCGGCGGTAGCGCACCGCCGTCGCGCTCGCCGGCAGCGCGATGCCCGGCAGGCCGGAGACGAGCGCCGGCCGGGGCGCCGGCCCGGACCGCACGGCGACCCGGGCGATCATCTCGGCGACCGGCCCGGTGGCGGCGACGAGCACGACGTCGGGGCGGCGGCGCGCCAGGAGCCGGCCGAGGCCCGCCACACCGACCGGTTCCGGGGTGCCGATCGCGGTGCCCGCGACCGCCGCGGCGACCTGGTCCGCGGACGGCATGAGCGGCGAGCGGACGACGGCGACGCTGCGCGTCAGCCCGGCGCCCTCGGGGAGCCGGTCGAGGGTCGTGCACGCCCACTTGAGGTACGAGTCGCTGTCGACGACGGCGAGCACGGAGACCACGGCGGGCAGTCTCTCACGAGGGCCGGGACCGGGCGGCGTCGACAGCACGGAGCACCCCGCCCCGGTCGAGCACGTACCCGGTCACCGGGTGGCGCAGCAACCGGGCCGCCACCCGGCGGCCCTCGGCGAGGGCACCGCGGCGGCCCGGGATCAGCCCGAGCTCGGCGAGACGTCGCGGGTCGAACCGTTCCCGCGCCGACCACGAGCGCGCGAGGAGCTCCGCCACGTCGGGGCGCAGCCACGGGAGGTCGTCGGGCCGCGCGACGTACCCGAGGGCGGCGGCCAGCTCAGGTCCGGGGACGGCACGCAGCACGGGCCGCTCGGCCGCGAGCGTTCGTGCGGTCACGCCGTGCTCGACGGCGAGCCAGGGCACGGTGCCCTCGGCGGGCGGCACGTGCCAGACCTCGCGCAGCCGCTGCGCGAGCGTCAGCGGCAGTCGTGACCTCGAAGGGGTGTAGAGGTCCCGCGCCGTGGAGCACACGGTGAGCGTGGCGTCGTGCAGGCACATGGCCAGGACGCGACCGGGCGCGTCGTCGAGGCCGGGCACCACGAGGTGCGTCGGCCCGGCCAGGCCCCATCGGCGGCGCAGCAGGCGCCCGTGGGCCGGCTGTGCGTCGGCGGGGACGTCCCACGCGGCGGGGTCCGTGGGCGCGAGCAGCGTCGCCAGGTCCTCGCAGCGGTCGAACCGGTCCCGCAACGGCTCGGCGACGTCGTCACCCGTGTGGAGGAGCACCAGCTCGCCGTCGAGGAACCCGGCGTCCAGCGCCGCGGCGACGAGCGGCACATCGGCCCGGCCCGTCACCACGACCACGTGGGCGGGCGCGGCCGGCGCGACCAGCGGTTCCGTGCGCGCGGGTGCCCGCACGTACCGCGCCGGCGGTCGGTACCGCAGCCCGGGGTCCGCCGTCGGCAGCAGGCCGTGCAGCACCCAGGCCCGGCCGGGGTGCATACGTGCGGTCTCGTGCGCGAGGAGGTCGGGCGGGATGCGGCCGAGCAGCTCGGGCACGCCCGCGCGCAGCACGTCGCGGGCGCCGGCCGGCATGCGGCCCGCGCGGCGCAGGTGGTGGCTGAGCAGGTCGATCGCGGTGCGGGCGAGCTTCTGGAGGTAGGGCTCGTGGTCGGGCTCCGCCTCGACGGCGTCGAAGGTCTGGCGCAACGCCGGGAGGATGTCGAGCTGGCGGAGATCCGTCGTGCGGCTGAGCGACCCGGGGAGGCCTCGGCGGTAGCAGATCCCGGGTGCGTCGACGACGGCGTAGGAACGGGCCCGCAGGAAGAGGTGCCAGATCCACGGCCGGTCCTCCGCGGTCCGCAGGCCGTCGGGGAACCGGAGCGTCCCGTCCTCCAGGAGCGCCCGGTCGAACATGCCCGCCCACGCGTACGGGTAGTCGACCATGGTGCGCTCGTCGACCGGGAGGATCGAGCCCCGCGGGTCCAGCGGCACGCCGCGCAGCCCGTGCGGGGCGCGGCGGAGCCGGCGACGTCTGCCCTCGACCGTCGTGTGGTCGACCCGGACGAGGTCGACGCGAAGATGCTCCAGGGCGTCTGCGACCTCGGACAGGTGCCCGGGCGCCAGCCAGTCGTCCGCGTCCAGGAACGCCACGTACCGTCCGGTCGCCATGTCCAGGCCCTGGTTGCGTGCGCTGGCGCTGCCGACCGGGGCGGCGTTGGTCAGGATCGACAGTCCCGGCAGGAGTGCCTGGAAGCGCGCGACGATCTCGCCGGTCGCGTCCGAGGAGGCGTCGTCGACCACGATCACCTGGAGCTCGCGCGGATCCTCGACCTGCCGGGTGAGGCTCGTCAGCGCGTCGGCGACGTAGGCCTGGACGTCCCGCGCGGGCACGACCACGGAGATGCGGGGTGATCTCGCCATGCGCCGCTCCACGATCTCCGCAGCTCAGACCTGCTCGCCCTGCGCCCGCGCGGCCTCGGCCAGGGCGAGCACGCTGCGCAGGTGCTGCCGCAACGACGGGGAGGCGGCGGCCGTCCACCATGTCTCCGGCACGTCACGGGCGTCCACACGCACACCGCGCGGTCCGAGCATGCGGGTGAGCAGCACGGAGGACGTCGAGGGCAGCGTGACGACCCGCTGCCCGGCCCGCAGCCCCTGCAGCCGTAGCTCGACCGGGGCACCCGGCGCGTCCACCGTGACCCCCGGCAGCGCGGCCAGCCGGGACAGCACGCTCGGGTCGTTGCGCCGGTGCGGGAAGTACCGCAGCGGCTCGGAGGCCGCGAGGTCCGCCACCCACCGGACGTAGCCGTCGGGGTCGAGGAGGCCGTCGGCCACCATGCCGGAGCCGACCACCACGGTGGGTTCGTCCGGCGTGCCCGGCAGGTCGACGCCGGCCAGCCAGGTGAACCTGTTCGGGACCACCCGGACACCCCGGCCGACGAGCTGCTTCGTGGTCGCGGTGTCCAGCGGCATGGCGGTGAACAGCACCAGGCTTCCCCGGCGCGCGAGCGCACGGAGCTGACGGGCCGCGACCGTGCCCAGGGTGCGGCGCACGTCGCCGGCCGCGGAGCCGATCCGCACGAGCGGCGCGCCGTCCGTGGTGAGCACCCGCACCAGCTCGAGGGTGGCCAGACCGTCGTCGAGCAGCACCACGCGCTCGGCGCGGCGCAGGCGGGCGGCCGGTGGCACGGCGGAGGGCAGGGCCGCCGTCTGGTACAGCCCGGAGAACGCGTCGCCGACGAGCTCGACGGGCTCGCGCCACCCGAGTGCCGCGCGTCGCGCGGAGAGCACGAGGTCCAGTCCGTCGGGCAACCCGACCTGCTCCAGCTCGCGCCGGGCGTCATCGAGGGCCGGCACGTCGGAACGCACGTGCACGGTCGTGGCGGCCCCGCCCAGGCCGGCGGCGTGCGCCTCGACCGCGCTGAGCAGCTGGAGCGGGGACTCGACGAGGCCGCGCGCACGCACCGGACGCGACGCGGCGGATCGGGGAGTCACGCGGTGCAGTCTTCCAGTCAGGAACCGAAGCCCAGCTTGGTGGCGCGCTGGGAGCGCAGCCGGGCACCCTTCTCCTCGGCGGCCTTGCGCAGGTTCTCCTGGAAGTCGACCATGCGTGCGCGCACCGCGGCGGCCACCTCGTCCGTGCCGGCGCCGAGGATGCGGGCGGCGAGCAGGCCGGCGTTGCGGGCACCGCCGACGGACACGGTGGCCACGGGCACCCCCGAGGGCATCTGCACGATCGACAGCAGCGAGTCCATGCCGTCCAGGTGACGCAGCGGGACCGGCACGCCGATCACCGGCAGCGGGGTCACCGAGGCGAGCATGCCCGGCAGGTGGGCGGCACCGCCCGCGCCGGCGATGATGACCTGCAGGCCCCGGTCGGTCGCCTCGCGGCCGTAGGCGATCATCGCCTCGGGCATCCGGTGGGCGGAGACCACGTCCACCTCGGTGGCCACCTCGAGCTCCTCGAGGACGTCGGCGGCATCCTTCATCACCGGCCAGTCCGAGTCCGACCCCATGACGATCCCGACCGCTGCACCCATGTCTGCTCCCCTCTCGCGCCCGCGGTCAGTCTGGCACCGATTCGCCGCGGAGCAGCGCGACGGCCCCGTTCGCCCTCGCCCGGGCCCGCTCGAGGTCGGTCCCGACGACCGTCACGTGCCCGAGCTTGCGCCCCGGACGGACCTCCTTGCCGTAGAGGTGCACCTTGGCCTCCGGGTAGCGGGCCATGACCTGCGGGTACGCGGTCCGGGGGTCCGTCAGCGCGGACCCCAGCAGGTTGACCATGACGGCGTGCGGCGTCGTCGCCGCGGTGTCTCCCAGGGGCCAGTCGAGCACGGCGCGCAGGTGCTGCTCGAACTGGCTCGTCACCGCACCGTCGATGGTCCAGTGGCCCGAGTTGTGGGGGCGCATGGCGAGCTCGTTGACGAGCAGGCTCGTGCCGCCGTCGGCGCCGGGGTGCGACGAGGGGCCGGCGACCTCGAACATCTCGACGGCGAGCACGCCGGTGACGCCGAGCCCCGTCGCGACCCGCTCGCCGATCTCGCGGGCGCGGGCGGCCGTGGCCTCCTCCAGCCCCGGTGCGGGCGCGAGGACCTCGAAGCAGACGCCGTCCTGCTGGATCGTCTGGACCACCGGCCAGGTGCGCACCTCGCCGCTCGGGCGGCGGGCGACCAGGACCGCGAGCTCGCGGGTGAACGGGACCTTCGCCTCGGCGAGCAGGCTCGTGCCCGGCTCGAGCGCCTCGAACCAGTCCGCGGCCTCGAGGGCGGCGGAGACCACCCGCACCCCCTTGCCGTCATAGCCGCCGCGTGCGGTCTTGACGACCACCGGCCAGCCGACGTCGTCGCCGAACGCCTGCAGGGCGGCCTCGTCCGCGACGGCGGCCCAGGCGGGGCACGGAACGCCCAGCTCGGTCAGCGCGGTCCGCATGACGATCTTGTCCTGGGCGTGCACCAGGGCACCGGGACCGGGCCGGACCGGGACGCCACCGGCGTCGAGGGCCTCCAGCAGCGCCGTCGGGACGTGCTCGTGCTCGAAGGTGAGAACCTCCGCCCCGTCGACCAGGCTGCGCACGGCGTCCTCGTCCGCGGCGGCCCCCACCGGGGCGTCCGGCACCACCTGCGCGGTCGAAGACGTCGGGGACTCGACGAGCACCCGCAGGTGCACGCCCAGCGCGACGGCTTGCTGCTGCATCATCCGGGCCAGCTGGCCGCCACCGACGACGGCGATCACAGGTCCACTCACGACCGCCGAGCCTAACCCCTTAGGGTGGGCCCGGTGACCACGTCACGCTCGGACACGGCCACCCCGGACACGGGGGCGAGTGACCCGGTCACCCGCCCCTACCTCGCCTCCCCCTCGCTCGTGCGCCGCCTGCTGCGCGGGCAGTCCGTGCGCGCCTGGCTGGCCGAGGTCGCCCGGTTCTGCGCCGTCGGCGGCATGGCCTACGTGGTGGACGTCGGCCTGTTCAACCTGCTGCGCTTCGGCCCGGGCGAGCTGCTCGGCGAGAAGCCGTTGACGGCCAAGGTGCTGTCCGTGGCGGTGTCGGTGCTCGTCGCGTGGCTCGGCAACCGGCACTGGACCTTCGCCCGGACGAGGCGGGACGAGCGGCACCACGAGCTGGCGCTCTTCGTCCTCGTCAACGTCGGCGGCATGGCCATCGCGGTCGGCTGCCTCGCGGTCAGCCACTACGCGATGGGGCTGACCTCGCCGCTTGCCGACAACATCGCCGCCAACGGCGTCGGGCTGGTGCTGGGCACCGCGTTCCGGTACGTGTGCTACCGGTACGTCGTGTTCACCGCTCGGGACCGGGCCGTCGCCCGGTGAGCTGGACGTCCTGGCGGAGCACGACCCGCAGGGCACCCTCCACGAGCAGCGCCTGGGCCGCGACGTAGGTGATCATGACGACGAAGTCGTCCAGCGGCGGGGTGAAGCCGGTGAAGCTCCGGATCGCGATGAGGCCGTCGGAGATGACGAACAGCGCTCCCCCGACGAGCCCGTGCATGCCGAGCGAGACCGCCAACGTCGCCATCGCGCACAGCACGACGGCGTAGAGCACCACGGCCGGCAGCAGCGCGCCGGCACCGGGAGCGCACCAGACCACCAGGACGACGGCGACCACGCCGTACGCGACCAGCGGCGCCACCCGCAGGGCGCGCGAGGCCTGCCACGCGCGCCAGAGCGGGAAGAAAGCCCGCAGGTACGCCACCTGCGCGAGCATGAAGAACACGACCATGAGCAGGAAGGCGACGTCGCCCTCCGCGATCCGCGGCGCGCTGTCCCCCAGCCAGGACAGGGTCAGCGCGACGAGCACCCACGTGACGATGGGTGAGCGGATGCCGGTGGCGACCACGGAGAAGGCCAGCGCCGGCATGAGCAGGACCTGGGTGAGGTCCGCGACGGCCTGCCAACCGAAGAGCTGCGCGGCGAGGTGCACCACGGCGACGCCGACGAAGATGTGCCAGATGGGCGTGACCTGGATGCCGGGCAGCCGCCACCACCGCGAGCGTGCCGCGCTCACCGGCGTCGCCGTCTGCGTCCGACGGTCACCAGGCCCCCCTGCGGGAGCACGACGTCCGGGTCGAGGCTCGCGGGCAGCGCGTTGAGGAAGATGGTGAACACCGGCGGGCGACGCTGGCTGAGCTCCAGCCGTCCGCCGTCGGCCGTGACGAGGTCCTTGGCGAGCGCCAGGCCGATCCCGGTCCCCGTGCCGCCCGAGACGTGCTTGGTGAAGATGTCGGGCGCCACGTCGTCGCTGACGCCTTCGCCCTCGTCCGTCACGTCGATGAAGACGCCGGTGTTCTTGCCCTTGCCGGAGGTGCGGGTACGCACCGTGGTGGTGCCGGCGCCGTACTTGAGGGAGTTCTCGATGAGCGTGGCGAGCACCTGGGCGAGCGAGCCGGGAGTCGCCAGGACGGGGACCCCGACCGGATCGTCGAGGACGAGGGCGCGGCCGGCCTCGGCGAACGCCGGGGCCCACTCGGTGTCCTGCTGCACGAAGACCTCGTGGAGGTGGACGGCCTCGGTGGTGCCGCCGGAGGCGGACCGGGACGTCTTCAACAGCTCCTCCACGACGCCGGTGAGCCGCTCGAGCTGCTCGAGCGACGCGCGCGCCTCTTCCCGGACGTCCTCCTGCTCGCTCAGCGCGAGGATCTCTTCCAGCCGCATGGACAGCGCCGTCAACGGGGTCCGCAGCTGGTGCGAGGCGTCCGCGGCGAACTGCCGCTCGGCGGCCAGCCGGCCGGCCATCCGGTCGGCCGTGCGGACCAGCTCGGCCGCGACCAGGTCGATCTCCTCGATGCCCGAGGGCTCCATCCGGGGCCGCACCTGCCCGGAGCCGAGCTGCTCGGCGGACGCGGCGAGGTAGATGAGCGGCGCGGAGAGGTTTCGCGCCTGCCGTCGGGCGACCACGATCCCGACGGCCAGCGCGAGTGCCGCACCCGCCGCGATGAGCAGCACGACCCGCGCGACCTGCCACTGCACGAGCATGAGGTCGACGTCCATGACGACGGTGGCTCCGGAGGGGGTGAGCTGAGCGGACCGCAGGACGCGCCCCTCCAGGTCCGGTCCGGTCCGGTACTCGGCGCCGTCGGGCCCGAGCACCTGGATCGACGCCGGGTGCTGGACGTCGCCGCCCACCCACGGCAGAAGCATGGACTCGTCGAGCTCGTCACCGTTGTTGATGCGACGCTCCACCGCGCGGGCCAGGCCGGCCGCCCGCAGGTCGAGGGTGCGCTGCTCGTCGTCCCAGACCAGCAGGCCACCGAAGATGGCCATGGGGACGCCTGTGATGAGGACCGCCACGGCGACGGCCACGACGATCATCTGGACGGCGCGACGGCGCACGGTGGTCTATCCGGTGGTCTCGAAGCGAAAACCCATCCCACGCACGGTGGTGATGTACCTCGGGTCGTTGGCGTCATCGCCGAGCTTGCGACGCAGCCAGGACACGTGCATGTCGAGGGTCTTGGTGGAGCCGGTCGGGTCGGTCCCCCAGACCTCGCGCATGAGGGTCTCGCGGCTGACCACGGACCCGGCGTCGCGGACCAGCACCCGCAGCAGGTCGAACTCCTTCGCCGTCAGGTGCATCTCACGGTTGCCGCGGAACGCCCGGTGCGCGGCGACGTCCACCCGGACGTCCTTGGCGGTGAGCTCGTCGTCCTCCGTGACGTCACCGCCCGCGCGGCGCAGCAGCGCGCGGACGCGTGCGAGCAGCTCGGCGAGCCGGAACGGCTTGGTGACGTAGTCGTCCGCGCCGGCGTCCAGCCCGACGACGAGGTCGACCTCGTCGGCCCGTGCGGTCAGCACGAGGATGGGCAGTGTCATCCCCTGGCTGCGGATGTGCCGTGCCACGTCGAGACCGTCCATGTCCGGCAGCCCGAGGTCGAGCACGACCAGGTCGACGCCGTTCGAGAGATCCTCGATGGCGGCCCGGCCGGTGCCGTGCGGACGCACCTCGTAACCCTCGCGGCCCAGGGCCCGAGCCAGGGGTTCCGCGATGGCGGGATCGTCCTCGACGAGGAGCACATTGGTCACGCCGTGAGTCTAGGACAGATTCTCAAGAACAGGTCAAACATGCTGCTCCACGGATGAGGGCATTGCTCCGTGCGTCCCCCAAGGCCCTCATGCGGGCAGGCGGCGCAGCTCGATCGGGGCGACCTGGCCGAGGCCCTGCAGCTCGGCGACCTCCCGGGGCACGAGCGTGTAGCGCCGGGCGGCGGGGGTCGCGGCGAGCGCCTCCGCCGTCGCGGCGTCCATGAGGATCGAGCCGGCCGGCGCGACGTCCACGAGCCGCGAGGCGAGGTTGACCGTGGGGCCGAAGACGTCGCCGTGCCGGGAGATGACCCCGCCCCACACGACGGAGGCCCGCACCGGGAGCATGTTCTCCTTCGCCTGCAGGGCGGCGATGAGCTCGCTGGCGACCTCGGCGCCGACGGCGAGGTCGTCGGCGACGAAGAGGATGGCGTCGCCGATGGTCTTCACGACCCGCGCCCCGTGCGTGGTGATGACGTCACGCGAGGTGTACTCGAAGCTCTGCACGAGAGCGGCGAGCGCCTGGGACCCGAGCTCGGTGGACCGGCGGGTGTAGGCGACCATGTCGACGAAGCCGAGTGCCCGGGTCAGCGGCATGTGGAACGGGTCCGTGTCCGGGCGGGCGCTGTTGCTGACCTCGGCCTCGGTGCGGACCATGAGGGCGGTGAGCTGACGTCGCCAGGAGTACGTCAGCTGGGACTGCAGCACGTCGACGATCTGCGGGAGCTTGTCGAGCACCACGAGCCGGGCGGAGACGTCGTCGAGGTCGTGCATCCGGGCGACGCCGTCCACCAGCGCCTCGGTCTGCCACAGCACGAGCCGGTCCGTGGTGTGGGACTGGGCGCGCAGCAGCGAGATGGCGGTCGTGGTGTCGATGCGGCCGTCGTCGATGAGCTGCGCCATGACGCGCAGGGCGTTGACGTCGATGTCGCCGAAGACGACGGCGTCGTCGGTGACGTTGGGGAAGCCCATGGCCTTCCAGAAGGTACGGGCGAAGTCGACGCTGGTGCCGGCCTTCCGCGCGAGCTCGACGATGGTGTACCGGCGTGAGCCGCCCAGGAGCTGCTCGACGGAGTCGCGGACGGTGGAGGTCTCCTCGACGGCCCCGGAGGCCTCGCCGATGTCGTCCCGGTCCGGCAGCGCGGGGCCGTCCACCGCAGCGCGGTCGGCGCGCGGTCTCGGCGTCTCGCTCACAGCATCGAGCCTAGTAGCCGGTGCCGGGACGGACGTGAACGACGTCTCCGGCGGCCAGCGCGACCGGCTCGCTGCCGACTCCCGCGACGACGAGGAGACGCCCGTCGTCGTCAAGCCCGACCGCGCGACCTGCCGGGCCGTCGCCGCCCGGGACCTCGGTACGGACCTGGGCACCGACGGTGGCACATGCCGCGGTGACCTCCGCGTGGAGGCCGGCCGCGCGCGCGTCGCCGGCGGCCGCCTCCCAGCGGGCCAACAGCGGCAGGAGCTCGTGCCCGACGGCGCTCAGCACCGCGGGCGGTTCGATGTCGGCGCCGAGCAGTGCCAGGGAGGTCGCCCACGGCACGGGCAGGTCGCTCGCGGTCTGCCGGACGTTGACGCCGATGCCGACGATCGCGCCGACGTCCGCCAGCACCTCCACGAGGATGCCGGCGAGCTTGCGGTCTCGGCCCCACGCGTCGACATCCTCGGTGCCCGCCCCGACGGCGAGGACGTCGTTGGGCCACTTCAGACGGATCTCGGGGACAGCGGTGGCAGGTCGGGCGGCCAGCAGGTCGGCGCAGGCACGTCGGACGGCCAGGCCGGTCAGCAGCGGCAGCCAGCCGAGCCGGTCGGGTGGCACGTCGGGACGGACGAGGACCGAGGCGGTGAGCGCCGTGCCGGGTGGTGTCACCCAACTGCGTCCGGATCGACCGCGCCCGGCGTCCTGGTGGTCGGCGACGAGCACCGAGCCGTGCGGCCAGGCGTCCGGCTCCGCGAGCGCGGCCGCCCGGAGGTCGGCGTTGGTCGATCCCGCACGCGGGACGCGCACCACTGGTGAGAACTCCACGCCGCCCAGCCAACCACGGACCGCGCGACCAGCCGGTCCCCGGGCGGAGGCGGTTCCGCTCAGAAGCGGTGGGCGGCGAGTCAGAACGGCGGCGGCGGGTCGTCGGCCCCGTCGGCGTGAGGGCCCTGGTCCTTGCTCGGGTGCCCTGCCCGCGGTTGGCGAACCGGCCGGGGCGGGCCGATGCCGACGAGGGTGATCAGCCCACCCAGGTCGCGCCGATACGTGTGGCCGGTCGTGGTGGTCCAGACGAACACGCCGGGCTCGGGCTGGGTCACGTGGAAGGCCCCGGCGGTCTTGAGCAGGTGGTCGCGGGTGCACTCGGTCCCGAGGTTGTGGTCGGCGGTGACGCCGTCGGCCGACCAGGGGCTGGTGTGGTCGAGCTGGCAACGATCGGCCGGCATGGTGCAGCCGGGTCGGGTGCACGTGCGGTCGCGGAGTCGGACGTGCTCGGCCAGGGCGGCCGGCGGCCGGTATCGGGTCCGGCCGACGTCGAGCACCGCACCGGTGACCGGGTCGTTGACGAGCCGCTGGAGCGTCGAGCACTCGGCGGCGAGGTCCAGGGCCTGCTCGGCGGTGATCGCGCCGTAGCCGGAGAGCACGGCGGCGGGCTGGTCGGTGTCGTCGACGGCGTCGGCGGGCAGAGTGGTCCCCGGGGACGCGGCCGGCGCGGTTCGTCCGGTCTCGCCGGCGGGCGACGTCCCGCCGGTCACGCCGTCCCGCTGCCGCGCCCGAGCCTGCGCGCTGAGCAGGAGATCGATCGGCACGGTGACGTGGACCTGCGGCTTGACGACGTGCAGCCGCTCACCGCCGCGCCGCAGCAGCGCGGCGAGGAGCGGGGTGATGACCGCGACCTCGGGAATCCCGGACCCCAGCTCCGGGAAGGTTCCCTGGACAGTCCGGCGCCGCTTCTTCGCTCGTCCGACGGACGCGGCCAGGGACACAGTCGGGTCTTGGGTCAGATCTGACGGCCGGGTCTCGGTCGGGTCAGAGGCGTGTTCGGGTGGGCGGCCGGAGGGTGCGCCTACGGACCGGTCCAGCGGCTCCTGCTCGGCCGCGGGTCGCGGCGCCGCCGGATCGCGGCCGGAGCCGGTCAGGCCGTGGCGCGTCCGTCCGTGGCCGTGGCCGTCTCGCGAGGCCACGGGCCCCGGTGGTTCCGCACTGGTGCCAGAGTGCGCCCCAGAGTCAGGGTGAACGTCGGTGTCGGTGACCGGCGGGCTCACATGCTGCTCTGGCCGGCAGGCCGGGCCTGTGCACTCCGGCTCGAGGTCGCGGAGCCCGGGGATGGTCTCGGGCGCTGGGTGCGGACCGGTCGAGCCCGTGAGGATCCCGGCGTGGGTGAGTGCCACCAGGGCGTCGGCCCGCAGCTGCTCGTGCGTGCGCGAGTCCCCGCCGGAACGGGCAGCCGTCGCGGCGGCGGTGAGCGTCTGGTCCACCAGGGCGGCGTCCTCGGCCGCGAGCACGGCGGTGACCGACCCCATCCCGTCCGCCAGCGTGCGCACGCGGGTCACGTGCCGATCGGCGCGTGCCCGCGCGTGGCGCTCCGTGGCGTCCTCCGGGTCGACCTCGACGAGGCGACGCTGCAACTTCTCCCGCAGCTGCGGCGTCGTGCACCGCGCCGCCTCCGGCAGCACGTCCTGCTCGACCATCCAGGCGACCGGCGTCGCGGCCGTGTCGAGCGTGGTGACGATGGCCTCGGCCTTCCGGAAGTCGATCTCGCCCTCCTCGAGCGCCGCGGCGGTGTCCTCGAACGTCCGTGTCAGGCCCCTGCCCACCCGCAGGAGCTGCTGCGCCTCCCGACGGGAGACGGCCAGCCGCATCGACAGCTCCTCGCTGCTCGGGTCGAGGCGGACCGCGCCACGACTGCGGTCCGGGTGGTCGAAGAGCCACGCCTGCCGCGACAGCTCGGCCGCCGCCCGCGCGGCGACGCTCCCGGCCCAGGCCTCGACCCGCTTCGCGGCCGCCGCGACCTCGACCAGCGCGGCCCGTTCCATCCCCTTGAGGTCCAGCTCGGTGAGCGCGGCAGCCAGGTCGGGGCCGCCCGGCCGCGTGGCGAGTGCGTCGACGGTCATTCCGAGCTGTTCCGCCGCCCGTGCCATGACGCGTGCCTGCTCGCGCGCCCACGGCGAGAGGTCGGACTGCCAGTCGGCGGCCTCGGGTCGCGCCTCGGCGGGATCGGCCCCGTCTTGGTCAGGCTCGCTCCGCGCCGCGTCCACGGCGACCGCCGCATCCAGGAGGTACGCGGCGCCCTCGTCGCCGACCGCCGCGCGCCGGGCGAGTGCCGGCGGGCCGCCGGCCTCGGCGACCCGGGCCAGCTGTCCGGCCAGCACGCGGTCGGCGTGCTCCCGGTCCAACCGGTCGAGCTCGGCGACGAGCGCGCGGGCGTGCTCGCAGGGCAGTGCGCCGAGGCCGTCGTCG
Organism: Georgenia alba; assembly: GCF_042665525.1. Taxonomy (NCBI): domain Bacteria; kingdom Bacillati; phylum Actinomycetota; class Actinomycetes; order Allobogoriellales; family Allobogoriellaceae; genus Georgenia; species Georgenia alba. Next base: position 1,711,963 of record NZ_JBHTCQ010000001.1, on the reverse strand, counting down.
ACGCAGCACACCGACGTGCCCGTCCCGACGCCCGCGTCCTGTCCCGCTTCCATGTCTCGAACGTACATACGACCACTGACATCGCGGGGTGCACCCGCGACACGGTGGAGGAGTCCACCGCGGGCGCGGCCGCCGGCCGTGAGTGAGGACGAGCGGGTAGGACGACAGCGGGTAGGACGACACGACGCGGCGGTACGCAGCCGTCCACCGGTCACGCCTGGCCGACCACCACTTGTCGCAGCCCGACAAAGCCACCGGGCGGAACACGCCCGAAGCCCGCAGGGAGCCGTGGAGAACCGACAACTACGCTGGCGGGCGTGACTGACCCCATCGCCGAGCAGCCCACAGCCGCCCAGCCGGCCCCCACCCAGCCCGCAGACCCGACCGCGGACGCGGCCGCCGCCGCCACCACCGCCGCACCGACCTCCACCACCGCGGCGAAGCTGGCGGATCTCGAGGCGCGCGTCGAGAAGGGCATCGACGCCCCGGCGCGAGCCGCCGTCGAGAAGCAGGGGAAGCGCGGGAAGAAGTCCGCGCGGGAGCGCATCGAGGCACTGCTGGACCCGGGCTCGTTCGTCGAGCTGGACGCCTTCGCCACCCACCACTCCACCAACTTCGGGCTCGAGAAGCGACGCATCCCGGGCGACGGAGTCGTCACCGGCTACGGCACCGTCGACGGCCGCCAGGTGTGCGTCTACTCCCAGGACTTCACGGTCTTCGGCGGCTCGCTCGGCGAGACGCACGGGAGGAAGATCACCAAGGCCATGGACCTCGCGCTGCGCACCGGCGTACCCCTCATCGGGATCTCCGACGGCGGCGGCGCCCGCATCCAGGAGGGCGTCGCGGCACTGACCCAGTTCGCCGAGATCTTCCGCCGGAACGTGGCCGCGTCCGGGGTGATCCCGCAGATCTCCCTCATCCTCGGCCCGAGCGCCGGCGGCGCGGTCTACTCCCCCGCCCTGACGGACTTCATCGTCATGGCCGAGGGCACCGCGAACATGTTCATCACCGGACCGGACGTCATCAAGGCGGTGACCGGCGAGGAGGTCGGGTTCGAGGAGCTCGGCGGCGCGGCCACCCACAACCAGCGCTCCGGCGTCGCGCACTACCAGGCGGCCGACGAGGACGACGCCATCGACTACGTCCGGGCCCTGCTCTCCTACCTGCCGGCCAACAACCTCTCCGACCCGCCGTCCTGGCCGCACGAGGTCCCCCTGGAGACCACGGACAGCGACGCCGAGCTCGACTCCCTCGTGCCGGACTCGGACAACCAGCCCTACGACATGCGCACGGTCGTGGAGCACGTGGTCGACGACGGCGAGATGCTCGAGGTCCAGCCCGGGTACGCGCCGAACATCATCACGGCGTTCGGGCACGTCGAGGGCCGGCCGGTCGGCATCATCGCGAACCAGCCGCTGCAGATGGCGGGCACGTTGGACATCGCCGCCTCGGAGAAGGCGGCGCGGTTCGTGCGGACCTGCGACGCGTTCAACGTGCCCGTGCTCACCTTCGTGGACGTCCCGGGCTTCCTCCCGGGCGTGGACCAGGAGCACCAGGGCATCATCCGGCGCGGCGCGAAGCTGATCTTCGCCTACGCCGAGGCCACGGTCCCGCTGGTCACCGTCATCACCCGCAAGGCCTACGGCGGGGCCTACATCGTCATGGGCTCCAAGCAGCTGGGCGCCGACGTCAACCTCGCGTGGCCCACCGCGCAGATCGCGGTCATGGGGTCCTCGGGCGCGGTGAACATCCTCCAGCGGGCGGCGCTGCGCCGCGTCGCGGACGACGGCGGAGACGTCGAGGCCGAGCGCGCCCGCCTGGTGAAGGAGTACGAGGAGGCCCTGGTCAACCCGTGGGACGCCGCCGAGCGGGGCTACGTCGACGGCGTGGTCGCCCCGTCCGAGACGCGCGTGCAGATCGTCAAGGCCCTGCGCGCCCTGCGCACGAAGCGGGCCTCGCTGCCGGCCAAGAAGCACGGGAACATCCCGCTGTGAGCACCCCGACCGAGACACCCTCGGCCGCGTCGCCCGCCGAGTGGTCGGGCGGCGGCCAGGACGACGTGGTCGCCGAGGCGCTGGGAGCCCTTCCCGGCGCGACCGCGGCCGGGTCGCCTGCGGTCCGGGTGGTGCACGGACGCCCGGACGAGGTGGAGCTCGCGGCGCTGGTCGCCGGCATCGTGGCGGCACACGGACGCGTGGACGAGCTCGGCGGCATCCCGGACGAGCACGCGCCCGGGGTGCGCAGCCGATGGACCGACCACGACCGACTGCTGCGGCTGCCGCCGAGCCCCGGGGTGGGCTCGTGGCGGTGGTCGTCGCACCCCTGGTAGAGACGTATCGCTGGTAGACAGGAGCCACCATGACTGCACTCGACGACGAGCACCTGAGCGCGGTGTCCGGCGACGGCACGGTCGCCGTGCCCACCTATGACCGCAGCCGGCTGACGACCGGCATCGTCCACCTGGGGGTCGGCGGGTTCCACCGCTCCCACCAGGCGATGTACCTCGACCGGCTCATGAACGAGGGCAAGGCGCACGACTGGGCGATCTGCGGGGTCGGCGTCCTGCCCGGCGACGTCCGCATGCGTGACGCCCTCAAGGCCCAGGACGGGCTGTACACCCTGGTGCTGAAGCACCCGGACGGGACCTTCGAGCCGCGGGTGATCGGCTCGATCACCGAGTACCTCCTCGCCCCGGACGACCCGGAGGCGGTCATCGAGAAGATGGCGTCACCGCAGGTGCGCATCGTCTCCCTCACAGTGACCGAGGGCGGGTACAACATCCACCACGTCACCGGCGAGTTCGACGTCGAGAACCCGGCCGTGTCCGCGGACCTCGCCGACGGCGCGGTCCCGGCAACGTCCTTCGGCCTGGTCACCGAGGCGCTGCGCCGCCGGCGCGACCGCGGCGTCGGCCCGGTGACGATCATGAGCTGCGACAACATCCAGGGCAACGGCGACGTGGCCCGCCAGGTCTTCACGGCGTTCGCCCGGCTCAAGGACCCGGAGCTCGCGGACTGGATCACCGAGCACGTCCCGTTCCCGAACTCCATGGTCGACCGGATCACGCCAGTCACGAGCGCCGAGGACCGCGCCATGGTGGCCGAGCGCTTCGGCATCGACGACGCGTGGCCCGTGGTTGCCGAGCCCTTCACCCAGTGGGTGCTCGAGGACCGCTTCGCCGCCGGCAGGCCACCGTACGAGGAGGTCGGCGTCCAGGTGGTCGACGACGTCGAGCCGTACGAGCTGATGAAGCTGCGGCTGCTCAACGCCAGCCACCAGGCGCTGTGCTACCTCGGCCATCTCAGTGGCTACCGGTACGCGCACGAGGTCGCGCAGGATCCCGTGTTCGCCCGGTTCCTCCTGGACTACATGGACCAGGAGGCCACGCCGACGCTGCACCCTGTGCCGGGCATCGACCTCACGGACTACAAGCACACCCTGATCGAGCGGTTCGCGAACCCGCACGTACGCGACACCCTCGCCCGGCTGTGCGCCGAGTCCTCGGACCGGATCCCGAAGTGGCTGCTGCCGGTGGTGCGGCACAACCTCGCCAGCGGCGGCCAGATCGTCCGCTCCGCCACCGTGGTGGCCGGCTGGGCGCGCTACGACGAGGGCACCGACGAGCAGGGTGAGCCGATCGAGATCGTCGACCGGCTGGCGGAGCGTCTGCACGCCGCCGCACTGCGGCAGCGCGAGGACCCCCTGGCGTTCCTGCGTGACCGGGAGGTCTTCGGCGACCTCGTCGACGACCCGGTCTTCACCGACGCGTACCTTGCCGCGCTGCGCTCCCTGCACGAGGCCGGCGCGCACGCCACGGTCGAGGCGCTGGTCCGTCCCGCGTAGCACCGCCGGGCCGGCTACGCCTCCAGCAGGCGCTCGAGCCCGGCGGCGGCGCTGTCGTCCATGACGAGGATCCGGGCGAGGCCGCCGGCGACCGCGGCCCGCAGCCCCGGCGCCGCCGCCGCGCCTTGGCCGGCCGCGATGACCTCCGGCGTCCGGACGAGCTGGTCGACCTGGGCGGCGAGCACGCGCGCGTCGAACGCGGCGGCCACCGGCCGTCCGTCCGGGTCGAGGAGCCGGCCGGCGCACTCGGCGACCGCGCCGGCCGCGGCCGCCGCATCCCGGTCCGCGGCGGGCACACGGCCGTAGAGGTCCGCGCCCTGGGCGGACCACGGGCAGACCTCGACGACGGCGACGTCCAGATCGCCCGCGCGCCGCAGCGCCGCAGCGATCTCGGGCTCCCCGCGCAGCGCCTCCGCCGTCGTCGCGTCACCCACCACGAGCGGTGCGAGCAGCGGCCAGGTCCGTACACCCGGCATGGCCGCGAAGCGGTAGTGGATGCCGTAGCCGTGGTCGCCGCCCGCCACGGGCAGCGCGCCGGAGAGCTGCACGACGTCGCACGACGGCAGGGCGGGCAGGTGCCCGACGGCCGCCTCGACCGTCCGGGACCAGGCGAGACCGAGGCACCCGCCCCGCACCACCCGCGAGCCGATCACTCCGGCGAGCTCCCGCGCCACGTTCTCCCGCGTCACGGCCGGATCGTCCGCGGACTCGGCGACGACGACCGCCGCCGCCCCGAGGCGTGCCGCCAGGCGCCGCGCCCGGGGCAGGTCGAGGTGGGGCGGCACCGCCACCTCGATGCGCACGACGCCGAGCGCCCGGGCCCGCTCCAGGAGCCGGGCCACCTGGAACCGCGACAGTCCGCGGTCCTGCGCGATCTCGACCTTCGACCGCCCGGCCAGGTAGTGGTCCCGGCTGAGCTCGACCAGCAGCCGCGTCTCGTCGGGATCGCTCACGGCTCCCCCACCTCCCGGCCGGACGGGAAGCACCGCCCGACGTCCTTGCCCCCGCAGGAGGGATCCGGCTACCGTTCACAAACGAGCGGACCCTCCCCTCTCATCTGAGCACCGTAGTGGCTGCGCCCGGCTGCGTCCGCCTGCGTCTGCCGGGTGGCCGGGGAGACCGTGGAGGGAGACATCGGTGTCGCGACCTCGTACCCGCAGTGCCGGGCAATCTGCCGGGCGGCTGCGCCGTCGTGCCGCCGTCGCGCTGGCCGCCGCCGGCGCCACCGCCCTCGCCGGCTGCGCCGGAGCCGGCGCACTGCCGAGCAGCGGCGACGGCGAGCAGATCGTCGTCGCGATCGTCTCCAACCCGCAGATGCAGGACGCGATCGCGCTGCAGGACCACTTCCGCGCCGAGCACCCCGACGTCGACGTCCGGTTCGTCTCCCTGCCCGAGAACGAGGCCCGCGCCAAGATCACCGCATCCGTCGCCACGGGCGGCGGGGAGTTCGACGTCGTGATGATCTCCAACTACGAGACGCAGATGTGGGCCCAGAACGGCTGGATCGAGAACCTCCAGCCGTACGCCGAGCAGACCGAGGGCTACGCACCCGAGGACTTCGTCCCGAGCGTCCGCGAGGCCCTGTCCTACGAGGGCGACCTGTACTCCGTGCCGTTCTACGGCGAGTCCTCCTTCCTCGCCTACCGCCAGGACCTGTTCGCCGAGGCCGGCCTGGAGATGCCGGAGCGGCCCACCTGGGACGACGTACGCGAGCTCGCCGCGGAGCTGCACGACCCCGCGCAGGACTTCTCCGGGGTGTGCCTGCGGGGCCTCGCCGGCTGGGGCGAGGTCATGGCGCCGATGTCGACGGTCATCAACACCTTCGGCGGGCGCTGGTTCGACGAGCAGTGGAACGCCGGCCTCGACTCCCCGCAGACCCGCGAGGCGGTCGAGACCTACGTCGACACGGTCCAGCAGTACGGCCAGCCCGGCGCCGCGACGTCCGGGTTCGGGGACTGCCTCACCCGGTTCTCCCAGGGCCAGGCCGCCATGTGGTACGACGCGACGTCGATGGTCTCCTCGGTCGAGGACCCGAACGCCTCCACCGTCGCGGGCGACGTCGGCTACGCGCCCGCCCCGGTCGCCGAGACCGACTCGGCCGGGTGGCTGTACAGCTGGTCCCTGGCCATCCCCAGCACCACCGAGCACCCGGACGCGGCGTGGGACTTCGTCTCCTGGATGACCTCGCCGGACTACATCAGGCTCGTCGGGGAGGAGCTGGGCTGGGAGCGCGTCCCCCCGGGCAGCCGGCTGTCCACGTACGAGATCCCGCAGTACGCCGAGGTCTCCGAGGCCTACGCCGACGCGACGCTCCAGGCGATGAACGAGGCCACGCAGGAGAACACCATGACCGAGCCGGTGCCCTACCCGGGCATCCAGTTCGTCGGGATCCCCGAGTTCCAGGACCTCGGCACCCGCGTGGGTCAGCAGATGTCGGCCGCCATCGCCGGGCAGCGCAGCGTGCCCGACGCGCTGGCCCAGTCCCAGCTGTACGCGGAGACCGTCGCCGAGACCTACCGAGCGGAGCGGGCCGAGGGAGGCGGGTCATGACCGCCGCGACGGCGACGGCGGCACGGGCGCAGCGGGCCGAGGGCTGGCGCCGCCGTGGACCGCTCCTGCCGGCCCTGATCTTCACCATCGTCGTGACCCAGGTGCCGTTCCTGGTGACCATCTGGTACTCGCTGCGCTCGCGGAACCTGCTGCGCCCGGACTCCGACCTCTTCGTCGGGTTCGACAACTACGTGCGCATCGCGCAGGACTCGACCTTCCGGCAGGCGGCGCTCAACTCCGTCGTCATCACCCTCGGCTGCGTGCTGCTCGCGATGGCGCTCGGCATCGTCCTGGCCCTGCTGCTGGACCGCCCCTTCAAGGGCCGGAGCGTCGCCCGCACCATGCTCATCACGCCGTTCCTGCTCATGCCGGTGGCCAGCGCGGTGCTGTGGTCCATGGCGATGCTCAACCCGACGTACGGCCTGCTGAACTGGACGATCGAGCTGCTCGGGCTCACCGCGGTGGACTGGGCGTCGACCTACCCCATCGTCGCCATCCTCATGGCGCTGGTCTGGCAGTGGACGCCGTTCATGATGCTGCTGGTGCTGGCGGGGCTGCAGGCGCAGCCGCGCGACGTGCTCGAGGCGGCCGCCATGGACGGCGCCGGCTGGTGGCGGACGTTCGGCTCGATCACCCTGCCGCAGCTGCGCCGCTACATCGAGCTCGGGGTGCTGCTGGGGATCATCTACGTGGTCAACACCTTCGACCAGATCTACCTCATGACCGCCGGCGGGCCCGGCACCGAGAGCGCGAACCTGCCCTTCTACATCTACCAGCGCGCGTTCCTCGGCTTCGACATCGGTCAGGCGGCCGCGATGGGCGTGGTCGTGGTCATCGCGACGATCATCGTCGCCTCGCTGGCGCTGCGGCTGATCTTCCGCAGCTTCGAGGTCAAGGAGTGACCGTGGCCGACCCGACGTTCACCGGACCCCGGCGCCCCCTCCTCGGCGCGCTGCTGACCACGCTGACGTGGCTGCTCGCGCTGGCCTTCTTCTTCCCGGTCGCCTGGCTCGCGCTGACGGCGTTCAAGCAGGAGAACCAGGCCTCCTCGTCCCCGCCCACGTGGTTCTTCACCCCGACGCTCGACCAGTTCCGCGCGGTGATCGAGGGCGGCTCGGCCACCTACGTCGCGAACTCCGCCATCGCGACCGGCGTCTCGACCCTCCTGGTGCTGCTCCTGGGCATCCCGGCCGCCTACGCCCTGTCCATCCGCCCGGTGAGGAAGGTCAGCGACGTGCTGTTCTTCTTCATCTCCACCAAGATGCTGCCGGTCGTCGCGGTCATCGTGCCGATCTATGTCATCGCCGGGCAGCTGCGCGTGCTGGACAACATCTGGACCCTCGTCGTGCTCTACACGGCGATGAACCTGCCCATCGCGGTGTGGATGATGCGCTCGTTCTTCCAGGAGATCCCCGGGGAGGTCCTCGAGGCGGCCGCGGTCGACGGGGCCGGCCTGCTGCGCACCATGCGTTCGGTGCTGCTGCCCATGGTGGCGCCCGGCATCGCGGCCACCGCGCTCATCTGCGTGATCTTCGCCTGGAACGAGTTCTTCTTCGCCCTCAACCTCACCGCGTCCCGCGCCGCCACGGTGCCGATCTTCATCGTCTCGACGATGACGAGCGAGGGGCTCTTCCTCGCGCGGCTGTGCGCGGCGGCGCTGCTCGCCTCGCTGCCGGTGATCCTCGCGGGCTGGATCGCGCAGAAGCAGCTCGTGCGCGGACTCTCCATGGGCGCGATCAAGTAGCCGGACCGGCGGTAACGTGCCGGGCGTGACCGCTCACGACGAGCTCCGCGAGGAGGCGCTCTCCTACCTGCGTGCCGGCACCTCGGTCAGCCTGCGCGGGCTGCCCGGCTCGGGCCGGTCGTCGATCTTGCGGGCCGCCGCGCAGGAGCTCGCGGCGACGGGGTGGACGCTCGTCGAGCTCGAGGGCGTGCCCGGCCTCGCCGACCGGCCGCTGGAGGCCCTCGCCGTCGCCGATCTCGTCACCCCGAACGCCAACCGGCCACGCGGCGCTGTCGCCTCCGCCGTCGACGCGCTGCGCCGCACCCTCGGGACGGGCCGGGCCGTCGTCGTCGTGGACGACTCGGACGCCCTCGACGCCGCCTCGATCGGGGCCGTCGCGGCCGCGATCGGGTCCCGGCGGGTGCCGCTGCTCTCGGCGGCCTCGACCGCGCGACGCCCCGCCGAGCTGACGCTGCCGGCGCTGATCCGACCCGGGGTGCGCCTCGTCGTCCCGCCGCTGGCGTACGAGGACACGCAGGAGATCATGCAGGGCATCTGCGGCGGACCGGTCCACACCTCGGCGGTCGCCGTGGTCCAGGCCCGCGCCGGCGGCCTGCCCGGACTGGTGCACGCCATCACCGACAACGCCCACCGGCACGGGATGCTCACCCGGCGCGGCGGCGTGTGGGTCACCGCGGGCGAGGTCTGGACCGCGCACCTGGCGCGCGCCGTCGAGCCGTTCCTCCAGGGTCTGAGCCTGCCGGCGCTCGACGGCCTCATCAAGCTCGCCCACGTCGGCGCCGTGGACGTCGGGGTCGCCCGGCGGCTGGTGCCCTGGGAGCACCTCGAGGAGCTGGACGACCGAGGGCTGCTCAGCTTCGTCACGACGGCCGGCAACGTCGTCGTCGGGGTCTACCCTCCGCTGCTCGCGGACCACCTGCGCCGGGAGCGCATGGGCGCCCGCCGGCTGCGGCTGCTCGGGGAGATCTCCGAGCAGCTCGACGGCGAGGGCGCCGCCTTCGCACCCGGACCGTTGAGCGTCGCCGACGACGAACGCACCCTGGCCGCCCGCCGCCCGCGAGCGCCGGAGGACGAGGACACCGAGAGCCGGGTCGTCGCCGACGCCGTCCTCAACCGGCTCGTGCACGACCGCCGCTCCGCCCAGGTCCTCGTCCGGCGCGCCGAGTGGGAGCAGCACCCGGACGCGGCCACGGCGGTGGCCTTCGCCGTCACCCTCATGGTCCGCGGGGACGGCGGCGAGGAGCTGGAACGGGTCCTGGCGACCGCCGTGCCGGCCGAGGACCAGCGGGGCCGGGCGCTGCTGGCCGTGTGGCGGGCCGTCCACCTCGCCTACGGGCGCGGTGACCCGGCCGCCGCGGTGGCCCATCTGGCGGAGACCGCGCCGGACGTGGGCCCGTGGGCGCGCCTGGTCGGCGTGGTCCGCGACCGCCTCACGCTCTACCTCACCGGCGTCACCGACCGCGGCGAGGACGTCACCGGCGACGGCGCACGGGCCCTCGACCCGTTGGTCGCCGACGAGGAGCACCTGCTGCGTGCCGAGCGGGCGCTCGCGGCCGGCCGCGCCACCGACGCGCTCGAGGAGCTCGAGCTCCTCGGTGGCGGCGACCCGGACACCGAGGAGCAGGCCTCGGTGGCGCGAGGCATCGCCCTGGTGCTGGCCGGTGATCTCGAGGGCGCGCTGGCGTGGTCCGGCGGCCGCTACGACGCGGGACGGTCCCGCTTCGACGCGAACCTCATCATCGGGCACGGCTACGTCGTGGCCCTCGCCCACCTGTTCCGTGGTGACGACGACGCCCTGCGCGAGCACCTCGGCCCGCTGCTGTCCGTCGGGACCACGCCGCTGCTGTACTCCCAGCACCAGCTCGGCACCCTGGTGCTCGCCACCCGGCTCGCCGCCCGCGGCGGGCGCCCGCTGACGGCGCGCTCCCTCTCCGACCAGGCGGCCGAGATGGGCCTGCCGTACGGGCCGTTCCCTCTCATGGCCGCGGCCCAGGGTGCGGCGCACGCCGACCTCGCCGAGGGTGCCGGGGCGGACGGTGTCGCCGATCGGCTCTGGGAGCTTGCCGACCGGCTGCGCGAGCGTGGCTACCTGGCGGGCGCCGTCGTCGCGGGCACCCGCGCCGTCGAGCTGGTCCCCGACCCCGCCCGTTCCAGGGTGCTCAGCGAGCTCGCCGCAAGCACGGACGCGGCCCTGCTCACGTGGCTCGCCCGCTACGCGGCCGAGCTCTCCGACGGTGACGCCTCTTCCCGGCTCACGGCCGGCGCGGACCTGGTCGAGGCGGGCCTCACCGGATTCGGTCTGACCCTGCAGGTCCAGGCCGTGCGCGCCCTGGAGCAGACGGACCCGGAACGGGCCGCGGAGGAGGGCCGCCGGCTGCGCCTGGTGGCCGAGCGCCTCGGCGGCTCCTACCGCGCGCTCGTGGAACCGGTGATGCCCCGGCCCGTCCTCACCGCCCGCGAGCGCGAGGTCGCCGAGCTGGCCGGGCAGGGCCTCGCCAACGGCGAGATCGCCCGGCGTCTCGTGGTCAGCGTGCGGACGGTCGAGAACCACCTGCACCGCGCGTTCCAGAAGCTCGGCGTGACCGGCCGCGGCGACCTCGCCGAGGCGCTGACGCACGACTGACCACTCACTCTCCTAAGGGCGTCACTCAGTCACTCAGGCCCCTCCTACTCAGGCGCCGTGCTCAGGCGGCCCGCGCCACGCCCGGACGCGCAGACTCGTCTCAGACGCGAGCCATGACCGTCCGGATCCCCCGAGATGCGTCGCGTCGCAGAGAAGGAGAAGACGCCATGACCACCACCGAACCGCTCCCCACCCAGCCGGAGGAGGAGCGCCGGCGCCGCCGCCGCGGCCTGCTGCTGTGGGGCTCGGTCGCCGCCGTCGGCGCGCTCGTCAGCTCGGCCGCATTCGTCGACGCCGAGTGGGCGAACCTCAACGGAGACGGAGGCTACGCCGTCGGGGAGTACAACCTGCAGCTGTCCGCCGACGGTTCCACCTACAGCGACTACGAGACCGCCCCGGGCCTCGAGGTCACGATCGACGGCGCCACCCAGCTCTTCCCCGGGTCCGAGCCCGCCGTCGTCGGCACCTACTGGGTCAAGAACGCGTCCGACGACGCCGACTCGACCCTCGCCCTGACGATGGAGCAGGTGGCCGGCGAGACCACCGACACCGCCCTGCGCGACGCCCTGGTCTTCACCGTCCAGGTCGGCGACGAGGTCCTCACCGAGGACAGCTACGCCGAGCTCGCCGCGGGCGTCGACCTCGAGGACCTCGCCGTCGGCGAGGCGCGTGAGGTCACCGTGACCGCGTCGCTGCCCGACAGCCTCGGCGACGCCTCGGGCATCGAGGGCACCGTCGCCCACCTGCAGATCAAGCTGGACGGCACCTCGACCGACCTCGCGACCGCCTGACCGGCCCGAGCGTCCGACCGACCCGTCCGTCCCGACCGGCCCCGGTCGCCCTGACCCCCGGGCGACCGGGGCCTTCCATCGGCACCACCCAACAGCCCGCACCACTCAACAGACCGCACCACTCAACAGACCCGCCGGGCCACTCACCCTCGCAGGACCGAGCACTCATGAACCGTGCTCAGGAGCCGACCGGCGCCTCGCGCGGCGAAGACTGAACCTCGAGACAGCACCACGGACACCAGGGAGCACCGAGATGGCCACCACCCACCGCGACCCGGCGCAGCGGCCGCGCCGGCTCCGGCTGCCCCGGCCCCGCACACGTGCCGCGCTGGCCTGGGGGGTCCTGCTCTCCACCGGCGCCCTCATCACCATGGCCGGGTTCGTCGACGCCGAGTGGGCCGCCCTCGGCGAGGACGGGATCGGGACCGGCACCTTCGACCTGCGGATCTCCACCGACGGCGAGACCTGGCACGACCAGACCTCGCCCACCGAGCCGCTCACCGTGCCGATCCCCGGCGGCGACAGCCTGGCACCGGGCGGTGACCCGGTCTCCACCGAGATCCACGTCCGGAACGCCTCCGAGGTCTACACCTCCTCGCTCGTGCTGGACGTGACCCAGGACCCCGAGCAGGACGCCACGGCCGGCGCCGCCGACCTCCTCGCAGCGCTCGAGCTCACCGTCGCCGCCGACGGCGGCAGCCCGCAGACCGTCGGGTACGCCGACCTCGAGAACTACCGCCTGCCGAACCTCGCCGCGGGCGAGACCGTCACCATCACCCTGACCATGGCGCTGCCCGACACGGTCGGCAACGAGCTCCAGGGCCAGCGCGTCCCCCTCCTGGCCGAGCTGAGCGGCGAGTCGGTCCCGTCATGAGCCGCTCCGCCCGCCACCTGGCCACCCACCCGTCCCGGCCGTCCGCACCCTCCGGGGGCGGCCGGGGCTCCGCCCCCATCGTCCGCCGGGGCCGCCGCCGGCTCGCCGCGCTGGTCGCGGGGGCCGCGGTCCTGCTCACGGTGCCGCTCGCCGCGGCCGCCTTCACCGACGACGCGCACGTGGCCGTCGGCAGCGAGGGCACGCTCGGCGGCGCCTACGACATCGCGTGGGTCGACGCCGCCGGTGACCACCACGAGGGCAACCCCGAAGCCTGGACCATCGACACCGGCGACGTCGGCGCCGTGCCGGTCTACGGCATGGGCACCGAGCCGGCCGTGACCGCACGCGCCGTCACCACGACGTCCGCGACCGGCCCGGTCACGCTCACCCTCGCCAACGGACGCTCCGGCACTCCCGAGGACGACCCCGGGTACGACTACTTCGCGGACCCCTACGACGCCGCGCTCTTCACCGTCGCGGTCGACGGCACGGTGGTCGCCGACCACCGCACGGCTGAGCAGCTCGAGGCCGACCCGCCGGTCCTGACGGGCTGGACGGGCGGCACTCCGCGGACCGTCACGGTCCAGCTCGCGCTGCGCCCGGGCCTCGGCAACCCCTACTACGCGGCCCGCGACTTCTTCCTCACGATCAACCTGGACGGAGCCACGTCATGAGCACCACCGCCGCGCTCCCCCGGCACACCCTGCGTCGTCACGCGGCGCTCGCCCTGGCCGGCGTCCTGGCCATGGTCTCGACCACGGTCCTCACCGCCGTCGAGACGACCACCGCCGCGTACGTCGACAGCGCCGTCGCCACCACCTCGACCGACGACGACGCGCTCACCACCGGCCCCATCGCGCTCAGCCCGAGCCGCCTGTACCTCAACCAGACCGAGGCCGTGCTGCAGGACGACGGCACGCTCTGGGTCTGGGGGTACCGCGGCAACGGGCTGTCCGGCACCGGCGTGGGCACCGTCCCGGACGGGGACACCCCCTCCGCCGTCGTGCTGCCGAACGACGGGTACACCGGCCTGGGCAACCGCCGCATCGTCAAGGTCGCCGGTGGCACCAACGACAACTACTACGAGTCGTCCTACAGCGCGTTCGGCGCGCTCTCCGACGACGGCCTCGTCTACACCTGGGGCGGCACGTCCGCGCAGATGATGGGACGGTCCGGGGACTACACGAGCCCCGGCGAGGTCGCCATCCCCGGCACCGTCGTGGACCTGCGCTCCCAGGGCGGGGTGTTCATGGCCCTGACCTCCGCGGGCGAGCTGTACACGTGGGGCAACCCGCAGGGCGAGGGGATGACCGGGCAGGGCGCGGCCGGCACCTACGGCAGCACGCCCCGGCTGATCCTCACCGGCGTGCACTCGATGAGCGCGGGCCTGTGGAACGGCTGGGCCGTCGTGACCGGCAGCTGGTCCACGGTCCGGTACAACACGAACGCCGCCGGCGTCCGCGAGGACGGCGACGGACTGCCCGGCGTGGTCTTCTTCGGACGGAACGACGCCGTCTACGGCGGCCGTCAGAAGGGTGACGGGAACGTCGGCATCCCGATCCTCGCGCCCCTCAACGAGTACGAGGCCACCCCCGTCAAGGCCTGGACGCTGACCGCGCTGTCCTACGGGGTCACCACCCTCACCGGGCTCGCGAACCTCATCAACAACCTCGACCCCTCCGGGTTCGACTCCGGCTGCCGCAGCCTGGGCGTCATGGCCGGCTCGGCCGGGGACGCCTGCGTCATCCAGGAGATGACCGGCCACTACTACGGCAGCCAGGTGCGGCTGCGCAGCGGCGACGTGTGGACCTGGGGCTACGCCGCCGAGGAGGGCGCCGGCCACCAGGGCGCCGGCACCGTCCAGTACACCCCGATGCCCACCGACGTGGACGGCGCGAGCATCGTCAAGGTCGCGCCGAGCGAGGACATCGTCATCATGCTCGACTCCGGCGGCGGCGTGTGGATGTACGGGCGGTTCGCGTCCCAGTACGGGTTCCCGGACCCGGCCACCGGGGCGCCGAGCCGGACGAACCGCATCGACCCCGTCCGCATCACGGCCTGGGGCAGCGACAACGCCGACATCGGCGCCCACGGCTACTCGGCGTCACTGCTGAAGACCGACGGCTCGTTCTACTCGGTCGGCGGCGGCTACGCCAACGCCAACAACAACCCCAGCCTCGCGGTGCGGGACTCCTTCGGCGAGAACACCGCGCCCACGTCGCCGGCTCGGCCGCTGACCGAGATGGTGTGGCCGGGGGGTGTGGGCTGATGGCCGGCAGGCACGCCGCACGGCGCAACCACCGCGCCCGGACCGTCCTGGTCCTGGTGGTGCTGGTCGCCGTCACGGCCCTCCTCGTGAGCACCCGACTCACCTCCGCCGCGTTCACCGACGCGGAGACCGCGAGCCTGAGCGCCGGCTCCGGCGCCTTCGACATCGTGGTGGTCGGCAGCGACGGCGTCGTGCACCAGGCTCCGCTCGACGCTCCGCTGGCACTGCCGGTCGACGGCGAGGACGCACTGGTCCCGGGACGCACGATCACCGTGGAGGTGGGTCTGGCGAACAACGGCGACGCACCGGCCGCGCTGACGCTCACCCCTGCCGCGAGCGCCGTCGCCGGGGCGCCCGACATCGGCGACCACCTGCGCTTCACCGTCCTCGCCGGCGACGGCACCGCCGTCGTCGGGGACGCGGGCGACCCGGCGACCGGTGTGCGGGCCGAGGACCTGTCCGCCGTGGCCCTGGGAACGCTCGCCGCCCGCGGGGCGGACCCGCTCGACGACGGCGACCCCTGGGTCCCCGGGGCGGACGGCTCGCGGGCCGACCTGCGGATCCTCGTCCACTACCTCGACGCCGACGGCACCGAGGCCCTCAACGGCGGCCGGACCGCCCTCACCCTCACCATCAACGCCACCTCCAGCACCCGAGAGGCCTGACATGCGCGCCCTGCGGTTCCTCCAGTCCACCGTCCTCAACCTCGCCGCGATCCTCGGCACGGTCAGCGTCGTCGCCGTCGTCGCGTGCCTCGTGCTCGGGCTGCGCCCCGCCATCGTGATCTCCGGGTCCATGGAGCCGCAGATCCCCGTCGGCGGCATGACCTTCGCCCGGACCATCCCGGCCGCGGACGCCGAGGTCGGCGACGTCGTCACCCTGCCCCGGCCGGACGGGTCGGGCCTGGTGACGCACCGGGTGGTCGGCACCGAGCCCGGCCCCGGCGGCGCCACCCTGCTGACCCTGCGGGGTGACGCGAACGACACGCCGGACCCGCAGCCGTACACCGTGCGGCAGGTCGGCGAGGTCCAGCTCACCGTGCCGGTCCTCGGGTCGGTCGCGCTGTTCATGCAGCAGAACGTGCTGCTCGTCGTCGGGGTGCTCGTCCTGGTCGGTGCGTTCGCCTCCCTGCCGCTGCGGCCGACACCGCGTCGCGGGTCGGACGGCGCGGGCACCGCGGCGCCGGCGCGGCGGGCGCAGCCCGCCTGAGACCGCAGGCCAGGGCGCTACCCTCGCGATGTGACACCCACGCCACGCGAGACCACGCAGACCGACGCCCTCGCCGACGCCTACGTCCACCGCCTGGCGGCACTCGACCCGCTCACCGCGACCGCGCTCGGGTTGCCGGGTCACGACCACGAGATGCCCGACCTGTCCCCCGACGGGCTCGCGGCACAGACCGAGCTGCACCGCAGCACGCTCCGCGACCTCGGTGGCACGCTGCCCGCCGACGACATCGACGTCGTCACGCACGCCGCCATGCGGGAGCGCCTGGGCCTGCTGGTGGAGCTCGCCGAGGCCGGCGAGCTGCTGCGTGACCTCAACGTCATCGCCTCCCCGGTCCAGGCGGTCCGCGAGGCGTTCGACCTCATGCCGACCCAGACAACCGCGGACTGGGAGACGATCGCGCGCCGGCTGGCCGCCGTCCCGGACGCCCTGGAGGGGTACACCCAGTCCCTGCGCGCCGCCCGGGCCGCCGGGGACGTCGCGCCCGAGCGGCAGGTGCTGGCGTGCCTGAAGCAGGCCGACGACCTGGCCGACTCCGACTCGTCGTTCTTCACCGCGTTCGTGGACGGTGCGCGCCCCGACGGTGCCGCGCCGCCCGCGTCACTGGCGGCGGACCTGGCCCGCGGAGCGGCGGACGCGCGCCAGGCGTACGCCGACCTGGCGCGGGTGCTCGGCGAGGAGATCGCCCGGGACGCCCCGCAGGAGGACGCGGCCGGACGCGACCGGTACGCCCTGTGGTCCCGGTACTTCCTCGGCGCCGAGGTCGACCTGGACGAGACGTACGAGTGGGGCCTGGCGGAGCTCGCACGGATCGTCGCCGAGCAGCAGGAGGTCGCCGACGGCCTCTACGGGCCGGGGACCGGCATCACCGAGGCCATGGAGCGGCTCGACGCCGACCCGGCACGATCGCTGTCCGGCACCGACGCGCTCCGGGAGTGGATGCAGGCGACGTCGGACGAGGCCGTGGCCGCCCTCGCCGGGTCCCAGTTCGACATCCCCGAGCCGGTGCGGCGCCTGGAGTGCCTCATCGCGCCCACGCAGACGGGCGGCATCTACTACACCGGCCCCAGCGCGGACTTCTCCCGTCCGGGCCGGATGTGGTGGTCGGTCCCGGCGGGGGTGACGCAGTTCGCCACGTGGCGGGAGCGGACCACCGTGTACCACGAGGGCGTGCCCGGGCATCACCTGCAGGTCGGCCAGACCGTCTACCGGTCCGAGCTGCTCAACCTGTGGCGCCGCATGGCGTCCTGGGTCTCCGGGCACGGCGAGGGCTGGGCGCTGTACGCCGAGCGACTCATGGCCGACCTCGGCTTCCTCGACGACCCGGGTGACCGGATGGGCATGCTGGACGGGCAGCGGCTGCGGGCCGCCCGCGTGGTGCTGGACATCGGGGTCCACCTCCGCAAGCCGGCGCCCGCGGAGTGGGGCGGCGGCACCTGGGACGCGGCGAAGGCGTGGCCGTTCCTCAAGGCGAACGCCAACATGGCCGAGGGCTTCCTCGCGTTCGAGCTGGACCGCTACCTGGGCTGGCCGGGCCAGGCACCGTCGTACAAGGTGGGCCAGCGGCTCTGGGAGGAGATCCGGGACAACGCCCGCTCGGCGGCCGAGTCCCGCGGCGAGACGTTCGACATCAAGGCGTTCCACCGGCGCGCGCTCGACATCGGCTCGGTGGGACTGGACACGTTGCGCGAGGCGCTGGCGTGAGCAGCGTGAGCGCGAGGAGCCCCCGCGGAGGGACGCCGAGGAACGAGGTGTGCCGGAGCGACGTGTGCCGGAGCGAGGCACCGCAGGGCTCACGCGAAGAGAGGACACCGTGAGCGCGAGGCTGCTCCTCGCCTCCGCCTCGCCCGCCCGGCTCGCCACGCTGCGCTCCGCGGGCATCGAGCCGGCGGTCGCCGTCTCGGGCGTGGACGAGCCAGCGCTGCTCGCCGATGCCGGACGCCGGGCCACGGCCGCCGGCCGCGGTCCGGTTCCCGCCACCGAGCAGGTGCTGCTGCTCGCGCGCGCCAAGGCCGAGGACGTCCGCGGCGGGCCGGCGGCGGAGGGCGCCGACCTGGTCCTGGGCTGCGACTCGATGCTCGAGATGGCCGGACCCGCCGGGCCCATGGTCGTCGGCAAGCCGGCGGACGCTGCCGAGGCGCGGGAGCGATGGCGCGCGATGCGCGGCGGCTCGGGCGTGCTGCACACCGGGCACTGGCTGATCCGGTCCGACGGCGAGGCCACGGGTGCCACGTCCTCGACGCAGGTGCACTTCGCGGACCTCGACGAGCAGGAGATCGACGCGTACGTCGCCACCGGCGAGCCGCTACGGGTGGCCGGGGCCTTCACGATCGACGGGCTCGGCGGCCCGTTCGTCACCGGCATCGAGGGCGACCACCACGGCGTCGTCGGCCTGAGCCTCCCCCTGTTCCGGGAGCTGCTCGGACGCCTCGGCGTCACGATCCCGGACCTGTGGTCCTGACCGACCGACGTCACCCCGGCCGCCCGGCTCAGGCGCCCTTCGTGCGCGCCAGGACGGCGTCCAGCATCTCCTCGGTGAGCTTGCCGGTGAAGGTGTTCTGCTGGCTCACGTGGTAGCTGCCGAGTAGGCGGACGTCCCGCCCCTCGGGCGTGCGCAGCACGACCTCGGCGCCGTGCCCGAAACGCGGCTTCGGCCGCGGGACCTGCCAGCCGAGGCGCCGGGCCGCGGCGAGCGCGGCGTCCCACCCGATGGCGCCCAGCGCCAGCATCGACTCCACACCCGGTGCCACGAGCCCGAGGTCGCGGTCCAGCCAGTGCCCGCAGGTGGACCGTTCCTGCGGCGTCGGCCGGTTCGCCGGCGGAGCGCACCGCACGGCGGCGACGATCCGCGCGCCGACCAGCTCCAGACCGTCACCGGAGGCGACCGACGTGGGCTGGTTCGCGTACCCGGCACGGTGGAGCGCCGCGTATATCCAGTCCCCGCTGCGGTCGCCGGTGAACATCCGGCCGGTGCGGTTCGTGCCGTTCGCGGCGGGCGCGAGCCCGACGACGAGGAGCCGGGGGTGCGGGTCGCCGAACCCCGGGCCCGGCCGGCCCCAGTAGGGCTGGTCGGCGAAGCTCGCCCGGCGCCCGGAGACGGCGACCGACTCGCGCCAGGAGACGAGGCGCGGGCAGGCCCGGCACACCGACACCCGGGCGTCCACCTCCGCGACGTCGGACGCGCCGGCGGCCAGCTCGAGGACGTCCCGCTCGGTCCGCGCGACGGGGGTGGCGTCGTCGGCGGGGTCCCCCGGCCAGCCGGTGCCGGGTGGGACCGGCGAGCGGAACCGCCGTCCGGTGACGGGGTGGGGCAGTGCCTCGGCGCTGCCGTCGAGGGCGCGGCTGGTCATGCGACCATCATGTTCGCCGGGCGGGTGATGTCCAGGGGTGATTTGTGCCACTGCTACAACCTACGGCTCCGTAACCAGCGATGACGTGGACCTTGTTGTGGACTTCCCACAACGAGGGTCGAGTGGGGTTGGCAGGTGGAACAGACTTGCGGATCCCGGCCGGGTCGGACTGTGTCCGGTGGCGGTCGCGTGGCTAGGCTCGATCGAGCGCTACGCCGGCGCGCGCCTCGCGCGCGGCACGCCGCACGTCGCACGTCGATACCCGGGAGCCCTCTCACATGACCAGTACCTCCGTCCCGCCGGCCGCGACGCACCGGCTGACGAAGGTGCTCGTGGCGAACCGCGGCGAGATCGCCGTCCGCGTGGCCCGGGCGTGCGCGGACGAGGGCATCGCGACGGTCGGTGTCTACGCCGACCCCGACCGCGACGCCCTGCACGTCAAGCTGTGCGACGAGGCGTACGCGCTGGGCGGCTCCCGAGCGGTCGAGACCTACCTCGACCCGGACAAGATCCTCGACGTCGCGCGCCGATCCGGTGCGGACGCCGTGCACCCCGGGTACGGGTTCCTGTCCGAGAACGCCGACTTCGCCCGCGCCGTCGTGGACGCGGGGCTGGTGTGGATCGGCCCCCCGGCCACGGCGATCGACGCGCTCGGCGACAAGGTCACCGCCCGGCAGATCGCCCAGCAGGTCGGGGCCCCGCTGGTGCCCGGCACCCCCGACCCGGTGGCCGACGCCGAGGAGGTCCTGGCCTTCGCCGACGAGCACGGCCTGCCCGTCGCCATCAAGGCGGCCTACGGCGGTGGCGGCCGCGGGCTCAAGGTGGCCCGCACGCGCGAGGAGATCCCCGAGCTGTTCGAGTCCGCCGTGCGGGAGGCCACCGCCGCGTTCGGACGCGGTGAGTGCTTCGTCGAGCGGTTCCTCGACCGGCCGCGGCACGTCGAGACGCAGTGCCTGGCGGACGCGGCGGGCAACGTCGTCGTGGTCTCCACCCGGGACTGCTCGCTGCAGCGCCGCCACCAGAAGCTCGTCGAGGAGGCGCCGGCACCGTTCCTCACGGCGGAGCAGGAGGCCGCCCTGGTCTCCTCGTCCCAGGCGATCCTGCGTGCGGCGGGCTACATCGGCGCCGGCACCTGTGAGTTCCTCGTCGGCGCCGACGGCACCATCTCCTTCCTCGAGGTCAACACCCGGCTCCAGGTCGAGCACCCGGTCACGGAGGAGATCACCGGCATCGACCTGGTCCGCGAGCAGCTCCGCCTCGCCCTGGGTGAGGACCTCGGCTACGAGTCGGTGCCGGCGCGCGGCCACGCCGTCGAGCTGCGGATCAACGGCGAGGACCCCGCGGCCGGCTTCATGCCCGCGCCCGGCACCATCACCGAGCTGACCTGGCCCTCCGGCCCGGGCGTCCGGGTCGACTCCGGCGTGGTCGCCGGCGACACCGTCTCCGGGGCGTTCGACTCGATGCTGGCCAAGCTCATCGTCACCGGCGCCACCCGCACCCAGGCTCTCGAACGGGCACGGCGCGCGTTGCGGGAGACCACCGTGGCGGGCGTGCCGACCGTGCTCCCCTTCCACGCCTCCGTGCTGAGGGAGCCCGACTTCGTCGCCGAAGACGGGGGCGACTCCTTCCGGGTGCACACCACGTGGATCGAGACGGACTACGCCGAGCGGCTGCGTGCGTTGCCCTCCACCCGGCCGACCGCGCCCACGGCCGCGTCCCCCGAGCCGGCACAGGAGCAGGAGGCCA
This sequence comes from Georgenia alba, assembly GCF_042665525.1. Lineage (NCBI taxonomy): Bacteria > Bacillati > Actinomycetota > Actinomycetes > Allobogoriellales > Allobogoriellaceae > Georgenia > Georgenia alba. The sequence continues at coordinate 1,690,946 of NZ_JBHTCQ010000001.1, read as the reverse complement.
CCGAGCGGGTCGTCGTCGAGGTCGGCGGGAAGCGGCTCGAGGTCGTGCTGCCCGCCGGCCTGGGGATCAGCGGCGGTCTGCGTGGCGGGCAGCGGCGCCCGGTCCGGCGCAGCCAGACGCGCTCGGCCACCGCCGCCTCGAGCGGGAACGGGGCGGCGCTCTCCTCCCCCATGCAGGGCACGATCGTCAAGGTGGCCGTCGGCGACGGGGACGTCGTCGAGGCCGGTGACCTCGTCGTCGTGCTCGAGGCGATGAAGATGGAGCAGCCGCTGCTGGCGCACCGCTCCGGACGGGTGCAGGGCATCACTGCGGCCGTCGGCCAGAACGTGGCGACCGGGGCCGTCATCTGCCAGATCGAGCCGGTCGAGGCCTGACGGACCTCCCGTCCTCGGCGCTCAGGCCGTGCCGCCCGCCGACCCGCGCACCAGCCGGGCGCACTTCTCGCCGATCATCATGACCGTGATGTTCGGGTTGACCGTCGTGTGCTCCGGCATGACCGAGGCGTCCGCCACCCGCAGTCCGGTGACGCCCTTGACGCGCAGCTGCGGGTCGAGCGGGGACATGGGGTCCTCCTCGGCACCCATCCGCACCGTGCCGACCGGGTGGTAGACGGTGTTGTGGGTGCGGCGGACATAGTCCGCGAGCTGCTCGTCGCTCTGCGCCTGGGGGCCGGGGTAGAGCTCCTGACCGGCCCACTCGGCCATGGCGGGCTGGGAGACGATCTCACGGGCCTTGCGCAGGCCGGCGACCATCACCCGCATGTCGTGCCCCTCGGCGTCCGTGAAGTAGCGCGGGTCCACCTTCGGCTTGTCCCGGAAGTCGCGGCTGCGCAGCCGCACCGTGCCCCGGGACCGGGCGTGCGTGACGTTCGGGGTCAGGCAGAAGCCGTTCTCCGTCGTCGGGTATCCCTGCCGCAGGGTGTGCATGTCGAACGGCACGGAGCCGTAGTGCATCATCAGGTCCGGCCGGTCCAGCCCCGGCTCGGTGGTGGTGAAGATGCCGATCTCCCACCACTGGGTCGAGGCCTGTCGCATGGGCCGGCGCGCCTCCCACTGGATCACGCCCTCGGGGTGGTCCTGGAGGTTCTCCCCCACGCCGGGTGCGTCCACGACGACGTCGACCCCCACCTCGCGCAGGTGCTCGGCGGGCCCGATGCCCGAGAGCATGAGCAGCTTGGGGGTGTCGATGGCACCGGCGGAGACGATCACCTCGCGGCGCGCGGAGAGCCGTTGGCGGCGCGCGAACGCCCCCGAGACCACCTCGACGCCGGTGCAGCGCCGGTCGGCGTCCAGCAGCAGACGGGTGGCCTGCCGCTCGGTGAGCAGGTGGAGGTTCTCCCGCTCCAGGACCGGGTGGAGGTAGGAGACCGAGGAGGAGGAGCGGGTGCCGTCGGCGCGCCGGTTGATCTGGAAGAAGTTCGCGCCGTTGACCACCGTCTCCCCGGTGTTGAACCTGGCCCGCGGGATGCCGGCCTGCTCGCAGGCGTCCAGGATCGCGACACCGCACGGGTCCTGGGGTGGGACGTTCATGAGATGCACGGGGCCGTCCTTGCCGTGCAGGGGCCCGTCGTCCTCGTTGGTCTCCAGAGCGGTGAACAGCGGGAACGTGTGCTCGGCGCCCCAGCCGGTGGCGCCGTGCTCGCGCTCCCAGGCGTCGAGGTCCTCCCGGGGTGCCCAGAACGCGATGCACGAGTTGTGCGAGGAGCAGCCGCCGAGCACGCGGGCGCGGGCGTGCCGCATGAAGCTGTTCCCGGCCGCCTGCTCCTCGATCGGGTAGTCCCAGTCGTAGCCCGACTCGAGCAGCTCCATCCACCGGTCCAGCCGGAGGACCACGTCGAGCCCGACGTCGCTGGGCCCCGCCTCCACCAGCGCCACCTCGACCCCCGGGCCCTCGCTCAGGCGGGCGGCGACGGCAGCACCGGCGGAGCCGCCGCCGACCACCACGTAGTCGAACTCCTGCTGCTCGGGCTGCGGTGTCGTCATGGTCTCCCTCACGCGTGGTCCCGGAACCACCCGGTCACCTGGGGACGGGTGTTCTGGTAGATGTGCTTGACCTCCTGGTACTCGGCGAGGCCGGTCGGGCCCAGCTCGCGCCCGGTGCCCGACTGCCCGTAGCCACCCCACTCGGCCTGTGGCAGGTAGGGATGGAAGTCGTTGATCCAGATGGTGCCGTGCCGCAGCCGGCCGGCGACCCGCTGGGCCCGGCCGGCGTCCTGGGTCCACACGGCGCCGGCAAGCCCGTACTCGGTGTCGTTGGCGGTGGCGACCGCCTCGTCCTCGTCGGCGAAGGTCTCGACGGTGACCACCGGGCCGAAGCCCTCCTCGCGGACCACGGACATGCCGCGACGGACGCCGTCGAGCACGGTGGGCAGGTAGTAGTAGCCGGCGGCGAGGTCGCCCTCGCCCCAGGTGCCCCCGCAGCGCACACGGGCGCCCTCGGCCACGCCGCGCTCGACGTAGGCGGTGACCTTGTCGCGGTGCTCGGCGGAGATGAGCGGCCCGGTCTCGGCGTCGGGGTCGAACGGCCCGCCGAGCCGGATGTGCTGCGCGCGGCGCACGAGCTCGTCGACGAACCGCTCCGCGATCTCGTCCTGCACGAGGAGACGGGCACCGGCCGAGCAGACCTGGCCCGAGTGCACGAACGCCGCGTTGAGGGCGTTGTCGACGGCGGCGTCGAAGTCGGCGTCGGCGAAGACCACGTTCGGGTTCTTCCCGCCGAGCTCGAGGGCGACGCGCTTGACCGTCGGCGCGGCCGCGGCGGCGATCGTGCGGCCCGTGTGCACCCCGCCGGTGAAGGAGACCATGTCGACCGATGCGTGGCTGGACAGCGGGGCACCGGCGGTGGCCCCGGGGCCGAGGACCAGGTTCGCGACCCCCGCGGGCAGGCCGAGCTCCTCGAGGACCTGCATCATGAGGATCGCGGTGTGCGGCGTGAGCTCGCTGGGCTTGAGCACGATCGCGTTGCCGGCCGCGAGCGCGGGCGCGATCTTCCAGGCCGCCTGCAGCAGCGGGTAGTTCCAGGGGGTGATGAGCCCGCAGACTCCGACCGGCTCGTGGACCACGCGGGAGACGACGTCCGGGTCGCCGGCGTCCACGACCCGCCCGGCCTGCTCGGCGGCGACCTTCCCGTAGTAGGTGAAGCAGGCGGCGATGTCGTCCATGTCGATCTCGGACTCGACGAGCCGCTTGCCGGTGTCGAGGGACTCGGCACGGGCGAACTCGGCCTTGCGCTCGCGCAGCCGGGCCGCCACGCGCAGCAGGAAGTCGCCGCGCGCGGGGGCCGGCGTGTCACGCCAGGCCCCGTCGTCGAACGCGGTGCGGGCGGCCGCGACGGCGGCCTCGGTGTCCTCCGCACCGCCCTCGGCGACGACGCCGACGAGCTCACCGTCCGCCGGGCACCGGATCTCGCGCGTCTCGCCGCTGCGGGCGGGGACCCACCGGCCCCCGACGAACAGCGTGGCGCTGGGGGTCTCGCTCATCCGCTGTGCTCCTTGCTGCTCACGAAGTCCGTGCTCCAGTCTGCGGGTGCACCGGCACCGCTGGCCATGGCCGAGGTGCCCGGCAGCTCCCGCTGCAGGTGCAGGAACGCCAGGTGGCGCTCGTAGTGGTCGAGGATGTCGGTGATGATCTGGTCCTTGCTGTACCCGAGCAGGTCGTACCCGTGGCTGCCGGTCAGGTTGCAGACCTCGAGCCGGAAGTACCGGTCGTCGGTGCTCTGCGCGCGCGGCGCGTAGGTCGGCGTCGCGTGCTCGACGGGGTAGATCTGGTAGCGGAAGTCCCGCTCGTGCGGCAGGTGCACGGTCAGGCACAGCTGGCTGACGCCGACGCCGTCGACCGGGCCGTCGGTCAGCTCGACGTCCGCACCCTGGTCACGCAGCTCGTCCGCGACCTCGGTGGCCGCCGGCAGGGCCACGGTGTCCATGTAGCGCTGGGTCTGCTTCGGACCCGGGTAGCTCATGGCCCGGGCCAGCCGCTGCCGCCAGCCCCGCGGCGGCCCGTCGCCGGCGCGGCCGGACAGGGCCCCGGGCATCGCGACGCCCAGCGAGTCGGCCTGCGCGGCCTCGAACCGCAGCGACCGGTAGAGGCCGAACATGATCAGGTACATCACCACCGAGAACGGCAGGCCGATGATGATCGTGGCGTACTGCAGCGTGAAGATCCCGCCGGCCAGCAGCATCGCGAGCGTCAGCGCGCCGGTGGTGACCGACCAGAAGATCCGGATCGGGATGGCCCCGTCGCGGCGCGGGTCCTCGATGGTCGAGGAGAACGTCGACATCACCAGCGCCCCCGAGTCGGCGCTCGTGACGTAGAAGAGCAGACCGGTGAAGGTGGCCACGGCGATGAGCGGCGGCGCACCGGGGTACTGCTCGAGGAGCGAGTAGAAGGCCCGCTCCGGGGTGTTCATGGCGGTCTGCCCGAACTCGTCGTTGCCGCCCAGGACCCGCCGCAGGGCGCTGTTCCCGAAGACGGAGATCCACACGAGGATGAACAGGAACGGCACTGTGAGCGTGCCGGCGACGAACTGGCGGATGGTGCGGCCACGGGAGATGCGCGCCAGGAAGAGGCCGACGAACGGCGCCCAGGCGATCCACCACGCCCAGAAGAACAGCGTCCAGTCCATCATCCACTGGTCCGGGCGGTCGAAGCCGAAGGTGTTGAGGGTCATGTCGGCGAATCCGGACAGGTAGTCGCCGACGTTGAGCACGAGCGCGTCCATGAGGAACGCGGTCTGCCCGGTGATCGTGATGTAGACGAGGATGCCGATCGCGAGGAGCACGTTGAGCTCGGACATCCGGCGGATGCCCTTGTCGATCCCGGCGACGGCGGAGACGGTCGCCATGATGACGGCGAGGGCGATGAGGCCGATCTGCGCGCCGATCCCCTCGGGGACGCCGAACAGCAGGAGGAGGCCGTAGTTGAGCTGGACGACGCCGATGCCGAGCGAGGTCGCGATGCCGAAGATGGTGCCGAGCAGGGCCGCGGTGTCCACCGCGTCACCGGCGGCGCCGTGCACCCGGCGTCCGATGATCGGGTAGAGCGCCGAGCGGATCGAGAGCGGCATGTTGAACCGGTACGCGAAGTAGGCGAAGGCGATCCCCATCAGGGCGTACATCGCCCAGCCCGTGACGCCGTAGTGGAACAACGTCCACACGACGGCCTGCTCGGCGGCGGGGACCGTCTCGCCCGGCCCTGAGGGCGGTCCGTAGTACTGCGTCACCGGCTCGGCGACCGAGTAGAACATCAGGTCGATGCCGATCCCGGCGGCGAAGAGCATCGCGGTCCACGAGAAGAGGGAGTACTGCGGCTTGGAGTGGTTCGGTCCCAGCCGCGTGGTCCCGACCCGGCTCACGGCGATGAAGATGACGAAGACGATCACCGCGGTTGCGGTGAGGATGTAGTACCAGCCGAGGTTCTTCGAGATCCACGAGACGATCGCGACGATGGTCTCGTACGCCCGGGTGGGGGCGAGCATCGCCCACAGCGTGACGGCGACGATGCCGAGCGCGGCGGGGACGAAGACGCGGAGGTTGAGCTTGGCCTTCTCCGGTGCCCGGGTGGCGATGGAGGACGGCTCGGGCGGACCGTCGTGGGCCTCCGCGGTCGGTCCGGCAGGCGGTTCCTGGCTCATGGTCGCCCTTTCGAGATGGAGGTTCGGGCGTGGCCGCTCGCGCGGACGCCCGCCGATCTGGCGGAACCTTATCGACGGGTGAATCGGGGCTGCATGTTTCGTGAACCAGTTCACGATACGCCCGCGACGAGGGCTTTGTGACGGGCGTGGACCGGTGCCGTTGTGCGACTCTGGGGCGGTGCCCGACCACCCGCCCGCGCAGCGTCCGCCTGACGCCCGGGTCCACCGCCAGCCCGGTGACGGCTGGGTCGATTGCGGCTGCGGCGGACGGCACTGGGGTCTCAACGGGGCGGCCGGCCTCATGCTCTGGCGCGACGGCGGAGCCGGCCTGGAGGTGGTGCTGCAGCACCGGGCCCTGTGGTCCCACCACGGCGGCACCTGGGGGCTGCCCGGCGGCGCCATCACCGACGCCGAGGGGCCGCGAGCCGGCGCCGTGCGGGAGGCGGTCGAGGAGGCCGGTCTGGACGCCGGCGGGATCCGGGTGCGGGCCCAGCGCTCGCTCGTCCACCGCGACTGGAGCTACACGACGGTGCTCGCCGAGGCCGTCGGGCCCCAGGAGCCGAGCGTGAGCGACCCGGAGAGTCTCGACGTCGCGTGGGTGCCTCTCGCCGACCTGAAGAGCCGCGAGCTGCTCCCGGCGTTCGGCGACGCGCTCCCGGAGCTGCGGACGATGCTGCGGCGGCTCGTGCTCGTCGTCGACGCCGCGAACGTCGTCGGCTCCCGCCCCGACGGGTGGTGGACCGACCGTGCGGGCGCGACGACCGCGCTGCGGGACCACCTCGGGAGGATCGCGGACGCCGGGCTGGCGGGCTCCGACGTCGACCTCGCGGGTGACCGGTGGTACCCGGAGATGCTGCTGGTCACCGAGGGAGCCGCCCGAGGCGTCCCGGGCACCGATGCCGTGGCGGTCGTCGAGGCCGCGGGCAGCGGCGACGACGCGGTGGTCGCCGAGGTGCGCCGGCTCGTGGCCGACCCCGCGAACGACGTCGCGGTCACGTCGGCGGACCGTGGCCTGACCGAGCGGGTCCGCGCGCTCGGGGCACGCACCCTCGGTCCGCGGCTGGTCCGGCACTGAGGTCCGGCACCGAGATCCGGCACCGAGTCGGCACCGAGTCGGCACCGAGGCCACGCGGCGTGCGGTCTCGACGTGCGCTCCCGGCCGGCCGCGCCACCTAGGCTTGGGGCCATGACCGACCACCGCACCGCCTGGGCCTTCGGGCTGGCCACCGTGACCTCCGCCGGCGAGACGCTCGACACCTGGTACCCCTCCCCCGCGCTGGGCGCCCCGCCCGCCGACGCCGAGCCGCCCACCGAGCTCGCCGCCCTCACCGGGCAGGACGAGGACCGCGGCGTCAGCACCGAGGTGGTCCGCACCGAGATCGATCTCGATGCCGCACCGGCGTCCGCCGCCGACGCGTACCTGCGCCTCCACCTCCTCTCGCACCGCCTGGCGCAGCCGAACACGCTCGACCTCGACGGGATCTTCGGGACGCTGACCACCGCGGTGTGGACGTCGGCGGGTCCCTGCGCCGTCGAGGGGTTCGAGCTCGTCCGGGCACGGCTGCGGGCGCGGCACGGCACGGTCACCGTGCACGGCATCGACAAGTTCCCGCGCATGGTCGACTACGTGACGCCCACCGGTGTCCGGATCGGTGACGCGGACCGCGTCCGGCTCGGCGCGCACCTCGCACCGGGAACGGTGGTCATGCACGAGGGCTTCGTGAACTACAACGCCGGCACCCTCGGCACGTCGATGGTCGAGGGGCGCATCTCGCAGGGAGTCGTCGTGCACGACGGTGCCGACATCGGCGGCGGTGCCTCGATCATGGGCACGCTCTCCGGCGGGGGGAAGGACCGCGTCGTGGTGGGCCCGCGCTCGCTGCTCGGGGCGAACGCCGGCCTGGGCATCTCGCTCGGCGCGGACTGCGTGGTCGAGGCCGGGCTGTACCTGACCGCCGGCACCAAGGTCTCGGTCATGGCCGGTGCCGGGATCCGCCCGGCGGACGGTCGCCTCGACGCCCCGCCGGTGGTCTCCGCACGTGAGCTCTCCGGCGTCGACAACCTCCTCTTCCGGCGCAACTCCGTCTCCGGTGCGGTCGAGGCGCTGCCGCGCAGCGGCACGGGTGTGGAGCTCAACGCCGCGTTGCATGTCTAGGTCCACCCGTCCCCGCAGCTGCCTCGGCCGGCTGCTGGTCGTCGTCCTCGGCTTCGGGCTGCTCGTCACCGCCGTCGTGGTGGCGCTGCGGCTCGCCGACGGCTCGGCCCCTGCCTCGAACGCGTGCCTCGCGCCGATCGAGGGCGACGACATGGTCCTGGATGCCGAGCAGGCGGACAACGCCGCCCTCATGAGCGCGGTCGCGCTGCACCGCGAGCTGCCGGCCCGGTCGGTGACCATCGCCGTCGCCACCGCGATGCAGGAGTCCCAGCTGCGCAACATCGACTACGGCGACCGGGACTCGGTCGGCCTGTTCCAGCAGCGCCCCTCGCAGGGATGGGGCACGGTGGAGCAGATCATGGATCCGGTCTACTCGACCAACGCGTTCTACGACGTGCTCGTCACGATCGAGAGCTGGGAGGACGCGGAGGTCACCGACGCCGCGCAGGACGTCCAGCGCTCGGCGTTCCCCGAGGCCTACGCCCAGCACGAGAACCGCGGCCGCGCGTTCGCCTCGGCGCTGACGGGCTACTCCGAGGCGGCCCTGGTGTGCGAGCTCGAACCCGCCGAGGCGTCCGCCGACGCCGTCACCGCGGTCCGTGACCGGCTCGCCCGGGACTTCGTGGAGGTCGCCGTCCAGGAGCGGGCCGGTCACCTCCTGGTCGACGCGACCTCGCTGCCGCCCGGGCTCGAGCCGGCACCGGCGCGCCGCGGCTGGGCCGTCGCGCAGTGGGCGGTCGCGACGGCGGGGGTCACCGGGGCGAGCGTCGTCGTCACCGACGGGCAGGCCTGGACCCGCGGCGCCGCCGAGGCTGCGTGGCGACCGCTCGCCGAGGCCGAGCTCCCGTCCGCCGTCGCCGAGGCCGCCGCGGCCGCCGCCCCCGGCACGGTCGTCATCGCCTGACTCCGCGGCTCGGGCTAGGCCATCCCCTGCTCCCAGGCCGTGCGCTGCACGGCACGGGCGGTCGCCCGGATGAGGTGGCCGTACGGGGTCTCCGCGGACCCCTCGGGGACGATGATCGACACCGCCCCCAGGGGGCGGCCGAGCTGGTCGAGGACGGGCGCGCCGATCGCCATCGACGGCGCCGTCTGGCGATCGGTGAGGGCGTACCCGGTCGAGCGGGTCCGGGCCAGCTCGCGCCGCACGAGGGCGGAGCACTGACGTCCGTCGGGCACGGCGCGCTCCAGCCCGGCCAGGTAGTCCTCCTGGAACCCGTGCGTCCCGTGCGCCAGGATCGCGACCCCGACGGCGGTGACGTGCAGCGGGTACCGCGACCCGAGCCGGGGCCGCTCCTGGCCGCCGCCCCGCGGACGCAGCGACTCGACGAAGGTCACCTCCTCGCCCTCCTGGACGCCGAGGTGGACGGGCAGGCCGGTGGTCGCGTACAGGTCCTGCATGAACGGCAGCGCGACCCGCTGGATGCCGTACGCCTTGGGCGTCAGGAGCCCGAACTTCCACACGTCGACCCCGATGCACAGGCTGTCCTGCTCGTCGCGCTCGAGCATGCCAAGCGCGAGCAGCTCGGAGACCATCCGGTGCGTCGTCGACAGCGGTAGGCCGGAGCGCCGGCTCAGGTCCGACAGGCTGAGCCGGGTGTGCTCGTAGTCGAAGGAGGACAGCAGCCGGTGCACGCGCTCCAGGGACGAGCGCCGGCCGTGCGGCTCGGACCGGGCGGCATGGTGGCTGCGGCCCGCGGCCGTCACGCTCATGCCGTGACCCCCTGCCCGTACACCGACTCGTGCCACGGGATGAGGAACCGCTTCAGCGCGAACACGCAGAAGTACAGCACCAGACCCAGCGCGGAGAGCATCACCACCACCCCGAACAGCCCGGGCGCGTCCAGCTGGTTGAGCGTGCTCACCACCATGTACCCGAGCCCCTCGCTACCGCCGAGGTACTCCCCCACGATCGTGCCGATCAGCGCGAAGATGATCCCCGACTCCATGCCGGCGAGCAGGTACGGCATGATGCTGCGGACCTCGAGGTTGGTGAACGTCTGCCACTTCGAGGCGTTCAGGGACTTCATGACGTCCCGGTGCCCCGGGTCGAGGGACTTCACCCCGAGCAGCACGTTGAGCATGATCGGGAAGAACGCCAGCATCGCGGAGATCACGATCTTCGAGGTCATGCCGAACCCGAACCAGATGACCAGCAGCGGGATGAACGCGACCTTCGGCACCACCTGGAGGGCCACGATGATCGGCCGAAGCGAGACCTCCAGCCAGAACACCTTGCCCAGCGTCACCCCGATCACCACCCCGGCGAGCACGGCGAGGGCGAAGCCCAGGACCGTCTCGGTGGCGGTGATCCCCGCCTGCTGCCACGTCACGGGGTCCCGCATGAGCTCCACGAGCCGTGCGCCGATCATCGACGGCGGCGGCAGGATCAGCGTGGAGATGCCGAGCCGCGCCACGGCGACCTCCCACACACCGCACAGCACGAGCACGAGGACCGGGGTCGCGACCCACGGCAGGATCCGCTGCAGCTTCTCGCGGCGCATCACATCTCTCCTTCCAGCGCGTGCCGCAGGTGCCGGACGATCGCGCCGAACTCCGCCGTCGTCTGGACGTCGATGTCGCGCGGCCGGGCGAAGGACACCTCGGAGATGTCCTCGATCCGTCCCGGCCGGGGCGTCAGCTGCACCACCCGGTCACCGAGGAAGACCGCCTCGGAGATGTCGTGCGTGACGAAGACGACCGTGGCCTCGGTGGCGAGCGCGATGCGCTGCAGCTCCAGGTTCATCCTCTCCCGGGTGAGGGCGTCGAGCGCACCGAACGGCTCGTCCATCAGCAGCAGCTCCGGGTCGCAGCTGAGTGCCCGGGCGATCGCGACGCGCTGCCGCATCCCGCCGGAGAGCTCCCGCGGGTAGGAGCCGCCGAAGCCGCCCAGCCCGACCAGCTCGGCGAGCTCGGTCGCCCGCCGGCGCCGCTCGCTCTTGCCGACACCGCGCAGCTTCAGCGGCAGCGCGATGTTGTCGACGACGTCGAACCACGGGAAGAGGTTCGGGTCCTGGAAGACCACCCCCAGCTGCCGGATGACGCTGGTCTCGACGGCCGGCCCGTTCCACAGCTGCTTGCCGCCCACCACCACGTTCCCGGACGACGGCGGCACGAGCCCCGCCATGATCCGCAGCAGCGTCGTCTTGCCGCACCCGGACCGACCGATCAGCGAGACCAGCTCGCCGGACCGGACCTGCAGGTCGATGTCCTGCAGGGCGTGCGTCGTGGCCTTCCGGGTCGTGAAGTCCTTCGAGACACGCTCGATCGCGATCTTCACCGGGCTGTGGGCCATGGACCGCCCGCCCTTGCCCCGGGAGACCTCGGCCGCTGTCTCCGTCACCGGGCTCACCTCCGTCATTGCTCGAGCAACGAGTTGTCCACCCATGACTCCGGGTCCTCGGCGCCGGAGATGAAGCCGGCCTCCTCGAGCTCCGCCACCGCCTCGACCCACAGGTCCGTGTCGGTGACGAGCAGCTCGTCCGCGTTCCCGTCGTCGGTCCACAGCGCGACACCCTCGTCCAGCGCGCGAGGTGCGACCTCGTCGTCGTCGAGCGTCGCGAAGCTGTACTCCCCGCGCAGCGTCTCGATGGTCCGGGACCGGTCGCTGTCCTCGACGATCGAGGTGACCGCCTCCCGGATGGCCGCGAGGTAGCTGCGCAGGTCGTCTCCGTGCTGCTCGATCGCCTCCTCGGTGGTGACGTAGATCTGTGTGTCCGCCTTCACCGCCGCGATGTCCGCCGGGTTGAGGATCGCGCCACCCTCCTGGGTGCTCTCGACCATGAGCGCGATGTCGATGCTGCCCATGTACCCGTCCAGCTGGCCGCGGCGCACCATCTCGAAGGACGCCGGCGTCTGCGCCACCACCTGGCGGGTGACCTGCTCGGGGTCGATGCCCGAGTTCTGGAGCATGAGCATGAGCGTCTTCTCGCTGGTGCCGCCCTCCGACGGAACCCCGATGGTCTTGCCGACGAAGTCCTCCGGCGCCGCCAGCGGCCGGTCCTGGGAGTAGATGATCCGGATCGACGGGCGGCGCACGATCGTCCCGACGTTGACCAGGGGCTGGTCCTGCTCGGTGCGCGCCGTCATGAGGTCGATCGCGCCCACGCGGGTCAGCGGCGCCACGCCCGAGAGCAGCGTCTGCAACGCCTGCGGCGAGCCGCGCACCACCTGCACCTCGGTGTTGAGCCCGTGGTCGGCGAAGTACCCGCCGGCCAGGCCGAGCATCTCGGGCGACATGGACAGCGTGTCGAGCGTGAGATAGCTGAGGAAGGTGAAGTCGGTGCCCTCGCCGTCGCCGCCGGCCGCGGCCTGGCCCTGACCGCTCCCGGGCTCGGCGCACGCGCCCAGCAGGCCACCGCCGGCGGCCGCCGCCAGGAGCAGGCCGGACCCTCTGAGGAAGCCGGCGCGCGAGAGGTTCGCACCGGGTGGGGACCAGAGTTCGTTGACCATGCCGAAGCTCCTTCGCTGCGAGTGGTACCCGTGGATGCTCGCACCACGGCTCCCCAGCGTGCCAGGAGGTCTCCCGCTGAGCGGAAGGACGCGCGGGAACCCGCTGGCCACCCGGCCGTCAGCGGACGTTCGCCCGCACCCGGTCCGCCAGCGCCGTGAGGTCGACGGCGGAGACGTCCCCGCCGTCGGCGAGGTCGACGGCGTGGGCGGCGCCGGCGCCCATGGCCGCGCACGGGCCCATCACGCGGACCGAGGACAGGGCGGCCGGCTCGCCGTCGACGCACCGGCCCGCGGCCACGAGGTTGCGCGCACCCACCGGGATCATGCTGCGCAGCGGCACGTAGTGCAGGTGCCCGGGGTCGAAGACCTCCCAGCGGTGCCTCTCCGGCCGGTCGTGCAGCTCGATCGGCCACGCGGTCCGGGCGACCGCGTCCTCGAACCGGGTCCCGGCGGCGACGTCCTCGTCCGTGAGGGTGTGCAGCCCCGATATCCACCGGGTCTGCCGACGGCCCAGGACACCGTACGCCAGCACACGGGAGTCGCCGAAGGCGTCCGGGAAGACCTCGCGCAGGAACTGCGCGACCCGGTCGGCCTGGTCCCGGCCGTCCGTCTGGGCACGGGAGGAGGCGAGCGTGCCGAGCGGGGTGACCACGTGCGTCATGTTGATCACGGCCCGCCCGGTGCCGGGGAAGACGAACGGGATGCCCTCCCGGCGCACCACGCCGTACTCCTCGCCGTGCCGCCGCAGCGCCTCGGAGACCTCCGCCTTGGACGGCACGGCGTCCTCGACGACGCCGCCGAGGCGGAACTGCTGCGAGCCGTAGATCGGCCCGTCCGGGACGTGGCAGGGCAGGTCCGCGAGCCAGGTCAGCGAGGCGTCCCCGCTGGCGTCGACGTAGGCGCCGGCCCGGACGGTCAGCCGGCCGTGCCGGGAGACGAGGTGCACGCGCGCCACGCGCCCGTCCTCGGAGTCGACGGCGTCCACGGCGGAGCCGAGCGCCAGCGTGACGTCGCGGTCGGCGAGCTGCCGCTCCATCCACCGGCCGACGGCGACCTCGTCGTACTGCACGCACAGGGTCTCCCCGTACCGCCAGGACAGGGCGCCGGACGGCTCGAGGTCGGCGAACAGGTCCTCGTACACCGTGCGGGTCAGCAGCGGATAGTCCGGGCCGGTGCCGTAGACCCCGCAGAACAGCCCGATGAGTGAGTTGACGCACTGGCCGCCCACGACCGGCATGGCGTCGACGAGCACGACCGACCGGCCGAGGTCCGCCAGCGTGGTCGCCGCGGCGAAGCCCGCGATCCCCGCACCGACGACGCACACGTCCGCCTGGATCTCCTCCGGCTGCTCGGCGGTGCGGACCGCCGTCCTGGTCCCCGGCCCGCTCACGGAGCCACCCTCGACCCGTCGACCGTCGGTGTGCCGTAGCGGCGCTGGTAGCCCGCCGCGAAGGTGGCCAGCCAGCCGCGGCCGGTCCCGCCGTCGTCGGGCGGTACGACGGCGGCCGCCCTCGCGGCGAGCTCGGCCTGCGGCACGAGGAGGTCCACGGTGCCGGCCTCGACGTCGACGGCGATCTCGTCGCCGTCGGTCACGAGCGCCAGCGGCGCCGTCCCGACGCCCTCCGGGGTGACCTCGCCGACGACGATGCCGGTGTTGACCAGCCCGGAGAACTGCCCGTCGGTGACCAGCGCCACCCGTCCGGCCAGGCCGGCGCCGTCGAGGGCGAAGGCGACGTTGGAGGCCATGCCCATGCCCGGGGTGCCGACCGGGCCGTACCCGCGCAGCACGAGCACCGAGCCGGCCTCGACACCTCCGGCGGCGATCGCCTCGAGCGCCTCAGGGGCCGAGGTGAAGACCTGGGCCGGACCGCGGAAGGTCAGCGGCCGATCCTCGGTGACCGAGAGCTTCACGATGGCGTGGCCGGGCGCGAGGCTGCCACGCAGCAGACGGATCGTGGCCCGCGTCCCCCGCGGCCGGTCGCGGCTGCCGATGGCGCCGCCCGGGTCCGGTTCGCGGCCGGGCAGCACGTCCCGCCAGGTGCCGCCGACCACGAGCGGCGCGTCACGGTCGAGGAGGTCCTCGAGCGCCGCGAGGACCGCGAGCGTGCCGCCCGCGGCCACGAAGTCCTCGATCGAGGACGGACCGTTGGGCCGGACGGCCGTGAGCGGCCGCACGATGTCGGCGGAGCGGCGGAACTCCTCGACGACGTCGACGTCCGCGCCGCACTCGCGCGCGACGGCGTCGAGGTGCTTGACGGCGTTGATCGAGCCGCTGACCGCCTGGACCGCGCGGACTGCGTTGCGGAACGCGGCCGGGGTCATGACGCGGCGGGGCGTGCGGCCCTGGGCGACGGCGTCGAGGATCACGGCGCCGGACCGTTCGACGGCGGCGTGCATCGACGCCGAGCCCGCGGCGACCGGTGCGTGGCCCGGGACGGTCATCCCGAGGGCCTCGGCGGCCAGGTGCATGGTGTTGGCGGTACCCATGCCGGTGCACACGCCGGGGCCGGTGATGGCGCGGTCGCTCATGGCGCACAGCTCGTCCGCGGAGATGCGCCCCCGGGCCAGGTGCCCCGCTCGCAGGAAGACCTCCTCGATGTCGACGGCGGCGCCGTCGGGCATGACGCCGCAGCTCTGGAACCCGCAGGAGACGATCAGCGTGGGCACGTCGGTGCGCGCGGCGGCCATGAGCTGGCCGGGGGTGGTCTTGTCGCAGGACGCGAGGCAGACCATGCCGTCGAGCAGGGCGCCGTCGACGACGGCCTCGATGTCGTGCGCGATGAGGTCACGGGAGCCGAGCACGAAGCCGCCCTCGCGGCCCGCGCTCATGATGAAGTCGGTCGGCGCGACGGTGCGGATCTCGAAACCGACGCCACCGGCGGCCGTGATGGAGGCGACGGCCCGGTCGGCGATGTCGTCCAGGTGGGAGAAGCACGGCGAGAGCTTCGAGGAGGAGTTGACGACCGCGATCTTCGGCTTGTCCAGGTCGGCGTCCCGCAGGCCGAGCTGGCGCCACTGCGTCCGTCGCGTGTACCAGCGCGGCGACGTACGCGGCAGGACGCTGCGCAGCTGGGACTCGGTCACACGTGCCTCCGTCGTCGTCCGGGCCCGGGCACGGTCGCCGGGATGCTCGTCACGCTGCCGCGCCGCGCCGTCCGGCCACAAGGACTCCTTCCGATGAGTGGAAACCGGCGGCCGGGCCGGCCCGGGCCGTTGTTACGGTCAGCCGCCCGAGCAGCGAGGAGAGGGATGCGCATGTCCGACGCCGTCGTCCGTGAACCGGCCCGGGAGACCCCCGTGGTCGGCGAGTTCGACGTCGTGGTCGTCGGGGGCGGGCCGGCCGGGCTCATGGCCGCCGCGGCGGCGGCCCGGAACGGCGCCAGCGTGGCGCTGCTGGAGAAGAACGGCTACCTCGGCGGTGCGGGCACGGCGGGCGGGCTGAGCACCTTCTGCGGGCTGCACGCCTACGTGGAGGACCACCACGTGCAGGCGGTGCGCGGCCTGGCGCAGGAGCTGGTCGACCGGATCGACCAGCTGGACGGGCTGCGCGCGCCGCACTACTCGCTGCGCGGCATGGTGCTCGCGCAGGCCTACGACATCCCGGCCTACCGCCGCGCGGCGGACGAGCTGCTGCTCGGTGCCGGCGTGCACCTGGTGTTCCACGCGCGGGTCAGCGCCGCGCACCTGCTCGACGGGTCCGTGGACGCGGTCATGCTGGAGACCAAGGAGGGCCGCCTCGCGGTGCGCGGCCGTGTCTTCGTGGACGCCAGCGGCGACGGGGACCTCATGTACTGGGCCGGCGTGCGGCACGAGCACCCGGGGACCACCGGGATGCTGTTCCCGTCGATGATGTTCCGCATCAACGGTGTGGACGTCGAGGAGGCCGGCGAGGCGTGGCGGACGCTACCCGCCCTCATGAAGGAGGAGGCGGCCCGAGGGCGGCGCTTCCCGCGGCTCGGTGCGATCATCCGGCCGCAACGCCACCCGATGGAGTGGCGGGCCAACACCACCCAGCTGCGACGGCCGGACGGCTCGGCGCTCGACGGCACCCGGGTGGCCGACCTGACGGCGGGTGAGATCGACGGTCGTGCGCAGACCTTCGAGGTGTTCTCCTTCATCAAGGAGTCCCACCCGGGGTTCCAGGACTCCTACGTGGTGGACATCGGCCCGGAGGTCGGGATCCGCGAGACGCGGCGGATGATCGGTCGGTACGTGCTCACGGAGGAGGACATCCTCGGGCGCGCCACCTTCCCCGACGCCGTCGGTGTCAACGGCTGGCCGGTCGAGGAGCACGTCGAGGGCAACGTCGCCATCCGGTTCCCGGACCACCCGAGCACCCGGGCCAACGAGCTGCCGGCGCGCATGCTGGTGCAGGACCAGGTACCGAACCTGCTGGTCGCGGGCCGGTGCGCGTCCATGAGCCACGGCGGGCAGTCCGCGGCCCGGGTCTCCGGTCCGGCGTTCGCCATGGGGCAGGCCGCCGGCACCATCGCCGCGCTCGCCGTGCACCAGCAGGTGGCGTGCGCCGACGTCGACGCCGCGGACGTGCAGACCCGGTTGCGGGACGACGGTGCCCTGCTAACCCTCGAGGACGTCGCGAGATCGGAGGCGGTGACGCATGTACTTGACGGCTGAGCAACGTGCGATGGCGGACGGCGAGCAGGGCGAGGCCGTCGCGGCCGCCATGCAGATCCTGGTCGAGTACGGCGACATCATGGGCGCCGAGGACATGGTGGAGATCGCCAGCGCCGCCGGGGCCAACATCTACGGCCCGCGCCACTCGGCACCGCTGGGCTCGGACGACCCCGAGCGGCTGTTCGGGCGGTTCTCGCTGCGCACCGACGGTGCGCCGACGGCGCCCGCGGCGAAGGTGCACGCCTGCCAGCTCATCGGCCCGATCGACCGCGAGGCGGCCGGCGACGTCCAGGGGATGCCGCAGTCCGCCGTCGACCGCGTCGAGGCCAGCCAGTCCTACCTGGCCGGGCTCGGCGTCAGCCTGCTCAACACCTGCACCCCCTACCAGGTCGGGTTCCTCCCGGAGTTCGGTGACCACTGCGCGTGGATGGAGTCCTCCGCGGTCGTCTTCATCAACTCGGTGATCGGTGCGCGCACGAACACCGAGGGCCGGGAGTCGGCCGCGGCCTCGATGCTCACCGGGCTCACGCCGAACGCCGGGCTGCACCTGGACGGCAACCGGAAGGCGGAGGTCCGGGTCCGGGTGGAGGCCCCCGTCGAGGACACCTTCGCGTGGAACGTGCTGGGGTACTGGATCGGCTCGGTGATCGACGACGCCGTCCCCGTCCTGGACGGCATCACCGCCACGCCCGACCTGGTCCAGCTCAAGCAGCTCGGGGCCGCGGCCGCCAGCTCCGGGGACGTCGAGCTGTTCCACATCCCCGGAGTCACCGCCGAGTGCCGGTCGGTCGAGGAGGTCCTGAGGCCCGGGGCCCGCGAGGTCGTGTTCGGGCCGGCCGAGCTCGCCGAGACCGTCGCGCGGCTCAACGTCACCCGGCGGGGCGACGAGGTGGACTTCGTCATGATCGGCTGCCCGCACGCCAGCTACGGCCAGCTCCAGGAGGTCGCGGCGCTGCTGGAGGGCCGGACCGTCAGCCCGGACGTCGCGCTGTGGATCTTCACCCCCAGCGCGCTGCGGGACCGTGCCCGTGAGGAGGGGCTCATGGCGAGCATCGAGGCCTCCGGGGCGCGCGTCCTGTCCGACACCTGCCCGGCCATCGCGCAGTTCCTGCCGCCGGGGACCCGGCGCTTCGCCACCGACTCCGCGAAGCAGGGACACTACCTGCCCGCCATCATGGGGGTGGAGGGCGCGTTCGCCCCGACCGCGGACTGCGTCCGCGCCGCGATCGACGGGAGGCTGCCATGACCGTGAGCCACGACCCGGCGTTGAGCCTCGCCGGACGCACCCTGGTGGCCGGCGCCGCGCGCGGGCCCGCCCTGGTCTGCACCGCGCCGATCCCCGGCTGGGGCGGGATCGACCCGAAGACGGGCACGGTCACCGAGATCACCCACCCGGAACGAGGGGCCTCCTTCGCCGGACGCGTGCTCGTGATCCCCGGCGCCAAGGGGTCCTCGGGCTGGTCCGGGCAGTTCCACCTGTCCCGCGTCATCGGCACGGCTCCGA
The DNA here is from genome assembly GCF_042665525.1 of Georgenia alba. Taxonomy (NCBI): domain Bacteria; kingdom Bacillati; phylum Actinomycetota; class Actinomycetes; order Allobogoriellales; family Allobogoriellaceae; genus Georgenia; species Georgenia alba. The sequence continues at coordinate 1,672,575 of NZ_JBHTCQ010000001.1, read as the reverse complement.
TCGCCGTCGTGACGCAGAAGGTCAACTCGAAGCTCGCCGTCGGACTGGTGGCGCTGGAGGTGCCCGCCGTCCAGGTGGACGACCTCGCGCCCTTCCGCGCCCGTCCCGTCGCGGAGGTCGAGCTCCCCGGCGACGGGACGGTCCGGATCAGCTACGCCTGAGCCGGCCGAGACGGCTCAGCGCTGGTCGAGGGGCACGTACTGACGCTCGGGCGCGCCGGTGTAGACCTGGCGCGGCCGGCCGATCTTCGTTGTCGGGTCGGCGATCATCTCGCGGTACTGCGCGATCCAGCCGGGCAGCCGGCCGAGCGCGAACAGCGGCGTGAACATCTGCGTGGGGAAGCCCATCGCCTTGTAGATGAGGCCGGTGTAGAAGTCGACGTTCGGGTAGAGCTTGCGCTCGATGAAGTAGTCGTCCTTGAGGGCGATCTCCTCCAGGCCCATGGCGATCTCGAGCAGCTCGTCGTTCTTGCCGAGCTTCGCCAGGACGTCGTGCGCGGCCTCCTTCACGATGGCGGCCCGCGGGTCGTAGTTCTTGTAGACCCGGTGGCCGAAGCCCATCAGCCGGACGCCGCCCTCCTTGTTCTTCACCTTGCGCATGAACTCGGACGCGTCGCCGCCGTCGGCCTGGATCTTGTTCAGCATCTCCAGGACGGCCTCGTTGGCACCCCCGTGCAGCGGGCCTGAGAGCGCGCCCACGCCCGCCGCCACGGAGGCGTAGACGTTGGCGTGCGCGGAGCCGACCATGCGCACGGTCGAGGTGGAGCAGTTCTGCTCGTGGTCGGCGTGCAGGATCAGCAGCATGTCGAGGGCCTTGACGACGGCCGGGTCGATGTCGTGCCGCTGGTACGGCAGACCGAAGGTCATCCGGATGAAGTCCTCGACGTACCCCTTCGAGGCGTCCGGGTACAGCAGCGGCAGCCCGGTGGCGCGCTTGGCGATGGCGGCGATCATCGTCGGCACCTTCGCCATGAGCAGCACGGTCGACAGCTCGCGCTGGTAGTCGTCGTGCGGGTCGAGCGTGTGCTGGTAGTAGGTGGCGAGCGCGGCGATGCCCGCCTGCAGGATCGCCATCGGGTGACCGTTGCTCGGGAAGGCCGTGAAGAAGGCCTTGAAGTCCTCGTGCAGGATCGTGTGGCGCTTGATCCGGCGCTCCACGGCCTCGAGCGTCTCGGCGTCGGGGAGCTCGCCGTAGATGAGCAGGTAGGCCGTCTCGAGGAAGTTGGACCCCTTGGCGAGCTGGTCGATGGGGTACCCGCGGTAGCGCAGGATCCCGGCCGCGCCGTCGATGTAGGTGATCGACGACGTCGTGGACGCCGTGTTCATGAAGCCCGTGTCCAGGGTGACCAGGCCCGTCTCCTTCAGCAGCGAGGAGATGTTGAGCCCGTCGTTCCCCTCGACGGCCGGCACGCGGTCGAACTGGAGGGTCTTGCCGTCCACCTCGAACGTGGCCGGGGCAGCCTTCTCGGCCGTCACCTGGCCGACCTCGGTCTGTGACATCTGTTCCTCCTCGATCGACGCTTCTGGCGCCTCGTCGCACGTGCGCGCCCGGGGGTACCGGGCCACGGTCCGGATACCAACATAAGCCATGGCGTGAGCAAACAAGAACCCAGCAGATCAGGGGTTCTGCCGCGCACGACGGCGTGACTCGCCTCCCGTCAGCGGCCGCCGGGGAGGAGCAGGGGGCCGCCCTCCGTCAGGCGGCGCACCGCCTCGGTGACGCGTTCGTCCGTGGCCGTGAGCGCGAGCCGCACCCGCCCCCGGCCGGCGGGGCCGTAGAAGTCGCCCGGGGCGACGAGGATGCCGCGCCCGGCGAGCGCGTCGACGACCTGCCACGAGTCACCTCCCGCGCCGTCCCGGCCGCTGGCGTCGTCGCCCGATCCGTCCGTGGCGCCGGCACCCAGCCACAGGTACAGGCCGGCGACCGACTCCGGGTCGTGCTCCAGACCGGCGGCGTCGACGGCGCCGAGGAGCGCTGTCCGGCGGGTGCGGTACCGCTCCTTCTGGGCGGCGACGTGCTCGTCGTCCTCGAGGACGGCGGCCATGGCGGCCTGCACCGGGGCGGGCATGATCATCCCGGCGTGCCGCCGCACCTCCGTGACGGGCCGGACGAGCGCGGGGTCCCCCGCGACCAGGGCCGCCCGGTAGCCGGCGAGGTTGGACTGCTTGGACAGCGAGTACAGCACCAGCAGCCCGCGGACGTCGCCGCCGGTCACCCGGGGGTCGAGCAGGCTGGGCACGCCGCCGGTGTCCCACGGCTCGCTCCAGCCGAGCTCGGCGTAGCACTCGTCGGCGACGACGACGGCGCCCCGGTCACGCGCCCACGCCACCACGGCCGCGAGCTGCTCCACGCCGAGGACGTGCCCGTCCGGGTTGCCGGGCGAGTTCAGCCAGACCAGCCGCACGTCCTGCTCGGGCCAGGTCGCGGGGTCCGGGTCCACGGCCACGGGCGTGGCGCCGGCCAGGCGTGCTCCGACGTCGTAGGTGGGGTAGGCGGTCCGCGGGTGCAGCACCGCGTCCCCGGCGCCGAGCCCCAGCAGCGCGGGCAGGAGCGCGACCATCTCCTTCGACCCGATCGTCGGGAGCACGCCGTCGGGATCGAGATCCGGCACGCCGCGGCGACGCGCGAACCACTCCACGACCGCCCGGCGCAGCCGGGGCGTGCCGATGGTCTGGGGGTAGCCCGGGGCGTCGGCAGCGGCGATGAGGGCCTCGCGCGCGACGTCGGGCGTGGGGTCCACCGGAGTGCCGACCGACAGGTCGACGATCCCGCCCGGGTGCGCGGCGGCACGGGCCTTCGCTGGTGCGAGCGAGTCCCAGGGGAAGTCGGGCAGCGCCGCTCCGTGGAGCGGCACGTCAGGCCTGCGGCGGCAGATCGGCGACGAGCGGGTGGTCCTTGTCGATGAGTCCCATCTTCGCGGCTCCACCCGGGGAGCCGATGTCGTCGAAGAACTCGACGTTGGCCTTGTAGTAGTCCGCCCAGACGGTGGGCGTGTCGTCCTCGTAGTAGATGGCCTCGACGGGGCAGACGGGCTCGCAGGCGCCGCAGTCGACGCACTCGTCGGGGTGGATGTAGAGCATCCGCTTGCCCTCGTAGATGCAGTCCACCGGACACTCGTCGACGCACGCCAGGTCCTTGACGTCCACACACGGTTGGGCGATGACGTAGGTCACGAGAGCCTTTCCTTTCCTCTGCTCGCCGGCGCGAGCGCGGTGGGGCGTACGCGCCGTCCGTCCAGTATCGCGCAGGCCCACCGCCCAGCACGAACGCGCGTGGGCGGTGCAGGATGTGACGGTGAGCACGACGGCCGACACCCCACCGTGGCGCAGCTGGCGTCCCGGCGAGCGGGTGGTGGTGCGCTACCGGGCCCCGGACGGGCTGCACGACGCGCTGGGCGACCTGCTGCGGGTCGGTCCGGCCGGGGTCGTCGTGCGCACACGTCGCGGTGAGGTGTCCGTCGCCGCCGAGACGATGGTCGCGGGGAAGCGCGTCCCGCCTCCCCCGCCGCGCCGGCGCCGGGACGCTCCGGGACAGCCAGCTCAGTCGCCGCCGCCGTTGCCTCCGCCGTTGCGTCCGCCGCCGTCACCGCCGCCGGACCGCTCCTCGTCCGAGGGCGGGGACCCGCACACCACGTGGTTCCACGGCGAGTAGGTCCAGTTCCAGGTCTGCTCGTCGACCGGTCCGCCGTCCCGGGACCGCTGCCGGGTCACGGTGACCGAGAAGCCGCTCTGCCCGCCCGACTCGGGGATGCACTCGGGCGAGGGGTTGTACACGGTCTGCGGCTCGACGACGTCGTACGGGTCGGACGTCCAGGTCTCGACGTCCCACACGTCGGTCCCCCAGAGCCGGGCGTGGACCTGGTCGCTGCTGACCCAGGCCTCGACGAGAACGCCGTGGTCGGTGTTGTTCCGCCACACCATGTCGGTCGAGGGCTCCCACAGCGTGGCCTCGCGGCCCTGCGGGTACCGGTCGAACCACCGGCTGTGGGGCGTGTGCGCGACGTCGTCCATACCGGCCAGGAACGCGACGTTGTACAGCGTCGTCGAGAGCTGGGACAGGCCGCCGCCGGTGGCGGTCGACTCGAACCCGTCCTCGACGACGCCGGAGGAGACGTAGCCGTTGGCCTCGCTGATCGGTCCGATCGCGTCGAGCAGCGAGAACTCCTCGCCGGGCATGACGAGCGTGCCCGAGGCCTTCGCGGCGCCGGTCTCGAGGTTCGAGGTGCGTACGGGGTCGTAGGGCATCGGCGTGGAGAACTCGGCGATCACCTCGTGCACCCCGAGCGCCTCGGCGTCCTCGGTGGTGAACTCCGGCTCGGACTCCACCAGCTGCACCTCGGCCGTGCGCCGGCTCGAGGTGCCCGCCTCGTGGACGGCGTCGGCCAGCCTCTCGGGGTCGAAGCCGCGACCGGTCGTCGACGGCTGGATCTCGGGCCCGTCACTGCCGAGGACGATCCGGGCGTCCTCACCGGCGACCTCGATGTCGGGGTTGATGTCGACGACGGCGTCCGCCAGCCTCTCGCCGTCGAGCTCGAGCCGCAGGCGGTCCCCGTCCGCGACGAAGGTGGCGTGCCGGGCGAGCTGCTCCGGGGGGACCTCGGCGATCCGGTCGCCGACCTTGACGGTGACCGGCCCGGAGACGAGTGGCTCGGCGAGGTCCTCCAGGGCGCTCTGGACGGCGTCCTGGCCGACCGTCGGCGGGACCTCCTCGGTGGGCAGCTCCAGGGGCCGCTCCTCGGTCAGCCACCGGTCCGCGACGGCCGTGACGGCCGCGTCGACGTCGACGGCGGTGCCCGGTTCCGGCTCGGTGACGTCCGGTGAGACGCCCGAGTAGGCGATCGCGCCCTCGACCGGGGCGACGTCGAGCTCGGTGGCCGCGGACGTCAGCGACTCGCGCAGCGCCGGCTCGTCGACCGTGGTGACGGGCTCCACGGCCCCGAGGCCGAACAACCTGCCCCACAGGACGCGGGGGTCCAGGGTGAAGCCGACGAGCTCGTCCGTGGTGGCGGCCGCGTCGAAGGTCATGCCGGTGGCGGCGGGATCGATGCTCGAGACGCCGTCCCCGACCGTGACCGGGATCGGCTCGCGTGCCACCGGTCCGAGCTCTTCGTCGAGCGTGCTGCGGGCCTCGGCCGCGGGCATGCCGCCGATCGGGACCCCCGCGACGGTCGTGCCGTTCGGCACGCGGTCCCCGAGAAACCACGCGACGCCGACGTAGGCGGCGGCCAGCACCACGAGGACGACGAGCGCCGTCAGGGCGCGCCGACGGCCGCGCCGAGGCCGCTCCTCCTCGAAGCCGACGAGCGGTGAGCCACCGTCGGTGGTGTTGCCGCCGGGCGTGTCGGAGACGGCGGGGACGACCGCGGTGCTCGCCCCGTCCTCCTGCGGCGCGTCGCGGCCCGGCCCTGGCGGTACGTCCTGCCCGGGCCGTCCGGCGTCCTCGTACCGATGGGTGTCCTCGGGGGCCTCCGCGTCGGAGGGCGTGGCGTCCGGCGGCGGGGGCGGGGCGGCGTCCGGCGGCGGGGGCGGCGCGTCCTCGCCGTCCTGCTGACGACGGTCCAGCACGCGGTCCAGGTCGGACATCCCGCTGCTCTCCGTGGCGCCCGAGGCCGGTGTCGTCGTGCCCCGGCCCGACACGGGCGTGCGGTCATCAGTCAACTCGGAACTTCCCTCTTCCCCCGAGGTCCTGGGACGGACCTTCGTGCATGGTAGTAGCCGGTCCGGGCGGGCTTCGCACCCGCCGCACGGCCGTCATCACATCGTTACGCAGGCCGGCGCCGCATGCACAACCTCAGGTCAGCGGCCGGAGTCTGCCCAGGTGGTGGACGAGGCCGCCGGTGCCCGTCGCGCCGGTCCACGCGTCCAGCACCTCGCCGACGACGACGTCGTGGTCGCCGGCCGTCCGGATCCATGCCGTGCGGCACTCCAGCCAGGCCTGTGCCGGCTCGAGGAGGGCGGCCCCGCTGTGCTCGCCGCGGCGGTGGCGGACGCCGACGAGCTGCCCGACGGCCGGCCGGCCAGGGTCGGCGAGCCGTTCGGCGAGGACGCGCCCGTCGCCGTCGAGGATGCTCACGGCCCACGTGTCGACCTCGTCGAGGACCTCGCGCAGGCGCGCGTCGGAATGGACGGAGAAGAGCAGCATCGGTGGGCGCAGCGAGACCGAGACGACGGTGGTGGCCGTCATGGCCAGGTCCAGGCCGCCTCGCCGGACCGCGACCGCCGTCACCCCGCCCGGCAGTCGCGCCATCGTCGCGCGGAACCGGTCGACGAGGTCCGTCTCGACGGGGCTCAACGCGTGGCCTGCCGCCCGCGCGCGGCGCGCGGGGTGTCGGCGTACCAGGCGCCCGGCGTCACGGCTGCGACCGCTGCGGCGACCGGCAGCCCGAGGAGCCAGATACGGCTGATGAGGTCGTCGGTGACGAGCACGTCCTGGTTCGGGGCCAGGTACGTCAGGCCCAGGGCGATGAGCAGCGCGGCGAGCACGTGCAGCAGGATGCCGAGCCGGTCGGCCGCGGCACGGGCGAAGACGCTGCCGACGAGCACGACGAGGAAGGCGATCACGAGGCCCTCGGGGAATCCCTGGTGCGACCAGCGATGCAGCAGCGTCCCCGCCACGGCGACCAGCGCACCGACGATCGCCGCGGAGATGAGGGCGGTCGCCCCGGCAGGTGCCGTCGGGCTGCGTTCCTCGCTGCCGGGTCCGCCCTGACCCGGTGCGCTCCGGTCCGTGGCCCACGGCCAGGCAGGGTTCGGCCCGCTCACGAGAGGGTCCCGCCGAGGTAGGCCGCGAGGCGGTCGACGCCCTCGGTGCCGGCCAGCCGGTCGCGGGTCAGGCCGTCCACGGTGCGCGGGTCGGTCAGCTCCGCGACGAGGTTCCGATCCGGGGCGAGCCGGAGGCTCGCGGTCCCGAGCAGCGGCAGCAGCACACCGTTGCTGACGGCGTGCCACCCGCACACGGGCAGGCCGCGGTTCTCCGGCCGGGCCCGATCCAGCACCGTCACGGCCTGGACCTGGGTGCGGTGCGCGCGGAGCGCCTCGACCACGGCAGGCAGGACGGGCTTGACATCGATCGTCAGGTCGACGTGCTCCGGTGGCACCGCGAGGGACGGCAGCTCGTGCTCCGGCGAGGTGGTGCCGAGGACGTCGCCCCGGTGCCCGAACTGGGGGTCGTGCTCGACCATCGCCTCGAGCCAGCGCAGCGCCGCCCGGTAGCGGTCCGCGGGCTCGACGATCCAGCCCACGACGGGCACGAACCATGGCGCCAGGCCCTCCAGCGGGTCGTCCTCCGCCTCGGTCGGCGTATCCATGGCGGCGAGCTCCACGGCCCGCATGGTGACCCGGTGCACCTGGACGTGGTCGGGGTGCCCGTACCCGCCGTCGGGCTCCTCGGTGAGGACCACCTGGGGCCGCACGCGGCGGATCATGGCGGCGAGCAGCCGCGCGGCGACGTCCACCGGGACCTTCGTGAACGCGTCCGGTCCCGCCGTCTCGGCGGGCCCGGCCAGGCCCGGGCGGATCCACGCCATGCCGGAGTCGGTGAACCGGGCGGGCCGCTGCCCCGCCAGGCCGGGCTCGGTGTCGAGGAAGCGGTGCGCCTTCACCCCGAGGGCCGCCACGGCCCGGGCGATCTCGTGCTCGCGCGTGTGGGCGAGCGCCTGCGGGTCCTGCGTGAGGTGGGCGAGGTCGGGCGGGATCACCTCGCCCGCCTCACCGCGGGTCGCGGTCACGACGTCGACCGGGACACCGGCGGCCGCCGCCGAGGCGAGCAGGCCGCCGGCCCCGAGCGTCTCGTCGTCGGGGTGCGCGAAGACGCCGAGGACGCCGCCCGTGGCGAGCGGCGCCTTGGAGATGGCGTGCGGGTCCGTCACGGTTCCATCATCGCGCGACGCGGCGCCACAAGCACACCTTGCCCGTCAGGCCCCGGCGCGCCGGGCGCGGGCGTTGGCCCGGAACCGCTCGGTGGAGTCCAGGATCACCTTGCGGATCCGCACCGCCTCGGGCGTGACCTCCACGCACTCGTCCTCGGCGGCGATCTCCAGGGACTCCTCGAGCGTGAGCCGGCGCGGGGGCACGAGGTTCTCGAAGGTCTCCGCCGTGGAGGAGCGCATGTTCGTCAGCTTCTTCTCACGCGTGACGTTGACGTCCATGTCCTCGTTGCGCGAGTTCTCCCCGACGACCTGGCCCTCGTAGACCTCGGAGGCGGGCTCGACGAAGAAGGTGCCGCGCTCCTGGAGGTTGATCATCGCGTAGGGCGTCACGGCGCCCGCACGGTCGGCGACCATCGACCCCGTCGAGCGCATCTCGATCGGGCCCTGCCAGGGAGCGAAGCCGTCGGCGATCGAAGAGGCGATGCCGGTGCCGCGGGTCTCGGTGAGGAACCTGGTCCGGAAGCCGATGAGGCCCCGGGCGGGCACCACGAACTCCATGCGGACCCACCCGGTGCCGTGGTTGGACATCGTCTCCATGCGCCCCTTGCGGGCGGCCATCAGCTGGGTGACCGTTCCCAGGTACTCCTCGGGCACGTCGACGGTCATCCGCTCCATCGGCTCCTGCCGCACGCCGTCGACCGTGCGGGTCACGACCTGGGGCTTGCCGACGGTCAGCTCGAAGCCCTCGCGCCGCATCTGCTCGACGAGGATGGCCAGCGCGAGCTCGCCGCGGCCCTGCACCTCCCAGGCGTCGGGTCGGTCGGTCGGCAGCACCCGGAGCGAGACGTTGCCGATGAGCTCGCGGTCCAGCCGGTCCTTGACCTGCCGGGCGGTGACCTTGGCGCCCTTGACCCGTCCGGCCAGCGGCGAGGTGTTGATGCCGATGGTCATGGCGATCGCCGGCTCGTCGACGGTGATGAGGGGCAGCGGGTGCGGGTCGTCCAGGTCGACCAGCGACTCGCCGATGGTGATGTCCTCGATGCCGGCGACGGCGACGATGTCCCCGGCGAACGCCCGCTCCGCGGGGACGCGCTCGAGGGCCTCGGTACGCAGCAGCTCGGAGATCCGGACCGTGCGGCTCGTCCCGTCGGCGCGTGCCCAGAGCACGTTCTGCCCCTTGCGCAGCTCGCCGCCGTGGATCCGCAGCAGGGCGAGACGGCCGAGGAAGGGCGAGGCGTCGAGGTTCGTCACGTGCGCCTGAAGTGGCGCGCCCTCCTCGTACGACGGCGCCGGCACGGCCTCGAGGATGGTGGCGAAGAGCGGCTCGAGGTTCTCGGTGACGGGCAGCTCGCCGTCGGCGGGCTGGGCGAGGCTCGCGCGACCTGCCTTCGCGGACGCGTAGACCACCGGGACGTCGAGGATCGCGTCGAGGTCCAGCTCTCCGACCTCGTCTGCCAGGTCGGCGGCGAGCGAGAGCAGCAGGTCCTGGGTCTCCGAGACGACCTCGGAGATCCGGGAGTCCGGACGGTCGACCTTGTTGACGACCAGCACGACGGGCAGTGCCGCGGCGAGTGCCTTGCGCAGCACGAACCGGGTCTGCGGCAGTGGGCCCTCGGACGCGTCGACCAGCAGCACCACGCCGTCGACCATGCTCAGGCCGCGCTCGACCTCCCCACCGAAGTCAGCGTGCCCGGGGGTGTCGATGACGTTGATGACCACGCCGTCCCCGCCGGCGTCCCGGGCGGCCGGGCCGCGGTAGTGCACGGCGGTGTTCTTGGCGAGGATGGTGATGCCCTTCTCGCGCTCGAGGTCGCCGGAGTCCATGACCCGCTCCCCCGTCGACGCAGGCGTCTGGTGCCCGCCGAACGCGCCCGTCTGCCAGAGCATGGCGTCCACCAGGGTCGTCTTGCCGTGGTCGACGTGGGCCACGATGGCGACGTTGCGCAGGTCGGAGCGCACGGACATGAGGTACTCGCTTTCGGGTCGCCGCGGACGCGCGGCAGCAGGGGGCCGGGCGGGCCCAGTGCCGGGCCACGCCGGGAGAAGTCTAGCCGGGCAGGGCGGCCGGAACCGGTCGGGTGAGCGAGGTCTCAGCCTCGGTCAGCCGAGCAGCGTGACGGTGAGCGCCGCGACGGCCGCCGTGCCCAGCACGACGGCGATCGGACGGGTGTTGAGGGTCGTGCTGACCTGGTCCTCGGCCGCGCCGGACGCGGCGCCGCCGAGCAGGCGCGTCTCGATGACCCGGCCGATCTGCTCGGAGTCCGCAGAGACGATCCGTTCCTCACCGTCGGGGACCTCGAGGAGGTCCGGTTCCGGGTGGCGACTGTTCCGGTCGCCCGGCCGGTACCGGCTGCGGGCCGGGACCGCCCAGGAGGAGTACCGCTTGCCCGAGGTGTGCAGCCGCAGACCCCAGCGGGTGTCGACAGACTCCAGCAGTGACCACGGCACCCGGATGGTGCGCCAGACGTTGGCCAGGCAGACCCCGTCGCGGTCGACGGTCACGTGCGGCTCCCAGAAGACCGCCCAGACGAGTGCGGCGGCCGCGACCGGGACGGCGCCGTACGCCGCCAGCTCGGCCGCCCCGCCGTTGAGCGCGACCGTGACGAGGACGGCGGCGCACCCCAGCCAGCACAGCACGGCCATCGTCTTGGAGGAGCCGGCACGCACGGTGATGGTCGATCGCATGGGCGCCATCATCCCAAGTGAACGGCACGAGGGCGGACAGGCCGGAGGGCCGGTGGTCTCCCACCGGCCCTCCGCCATGCCGCCGTTCAGGGCGTTGCCGCAGGAATCACTCGGCGACGTAGCCCCAGTTCTCCGGGGTGGCCGAGCTGAAGCCCAGGGCCCCGTAGTTGGCGAGGTTGTCGACCGTCGCGTAGATCTGCGGACGCTGGTAGAGCGGCAGGGTGTGTCCCTCTTCCCAGATCAGCTGGTCCACCTGGTTGGCGAGGTCGATGCGGGTCTGCTCGTCCGTCTCCACGTCCACCTGTCCGATGAGCTCGTTGATCTCGTCGTTGTTGAGGTTCGCGTAGTTGGAGTCGTTCACCGACGGGTCGCCGTAGATCTGCGCCAGGCCGTTCATCGGGTACGGGGTGCCCAGCCAGGAGAACGGCATCATCGAGTAGTCCCCGCGGTCGAGGAGCTCGCTCCACGTGTCCTGCGGCACAGGGTTCAGCGGGACGTCGATGCCCACCTCTCGGAGCTGCTCCTGCACCAGCTGGCCCTCGTTCTCGGACACCGGGACCCCGGAGATCGGGTTGAACGGGATCACGAGGGGCTCGCCGTCGCGCTCACGGATGCCGGTCTCCTCGTTCATCACCCAGCCGGCCTCGTCGAGCGTGGCCGCCGCCGCCTGGGGGTCGTAGCCGAACTCACCCGAGTTGTCCTGGTACCCGGTCTGACCGTTCACGAAGATGTGGTTACCCAGCGGCAGCGCGAACTCCTGCGGCAGGCCCGCGAGGTCGGAGTTCATGATCGCCTCGGTGTTGACCGCCTGCTGCACGGCCTGACGCACCTCGAGCTCCTGCAGCGGACCGGCCTCCGAGTTCATCGTGATGTGCCGCCAGTCCGGACCCGCGGCGCTCCGGATCGACGCGTCCGGCGTGTCCGAGGCGATGTTGTAGGCGTTCGGGTCCGGCCCGACCTCGAAGGCGTCGACCTCACCGTTCTGGAACGCCTGCGGTTGTGCCTCGATGGTGATGGCGTGGAACTGCACCTCGTCGAGGATGGGCTCGTCACCCCACCAGTTCTCGTTCGGGACGAGCCTGATGATCTGCTGGGACTCGTTGATGTCCTCGACGACGAACGGTCCCGTCCAGTAGTCGGTGGTGTCCTCGAAGTTCTGCCAGCCGGTGTCGAACGTCTCCGCGTCGGAGACCGACTCGGCCGGCAGGACGCTGCTCACCAGCGACGACCAGTCCGGGTAGGTCTCCTTGAACGTGATGACGACCTGGAACTCGTCCTCGCCCATCTCGACCGACTCGATCTGCCGGTAGGGGTCGACCTGCACGCAGCTGACGTCCATCTCGCCGTTGCAGGCGGTCAGCGTCGCCTCGTAGTCCTCCCACGTGATCGGGTCGCCGGTGTTCCAGACGGCGTCCGGGTTCAGGTTGAGCGTGATGACCTGCTGACCGTCGACGACCTCGTCGGTGTAGTCGAGCAGGAAGTTCTCGTTGGGCTCGTAGTCCGCCTCACCGTTGTAGTGCCAGTTCGTCACCTCCATCAGCGTGCGGACGTCGGAGATGTCGCCCTCGTTGCCCACGGTGTGCATGGGGTTCCACTGCGACGGCAGGCCCTCGCCGATGGCGATGCGCAACGTGCCGCCGTCCTGCAGGTCCTCACGGTTGTGGGAGTTGATGTTGAAGAGCTCCCCGTCTCCTTCGACGACGCCGGTGGGCTCCTCCTGGCCGCCGCCCGCGTTGCCGGCGTCCTCGCCCTGCCCCCCTCCGACGCTGGAGCAAGCACCGAGCACGACAACTGCTGCCGCACCGGTCGCGAGCATCGCGACGCCTCTCTTCGTGCGCACTGTGTGAACCTCCATGGTGTTTGTGGCGACGTACGCGTTGCCTCGCGCCCGGGCGCAGGCCATCGCTGTGGCACGTCTGGTGACGAGTACTGAACCATGTCACAGTGTGAGGTTGGGCACGAGGTCCGGATTTTCGGGGCAGTTGTGACCCAATTGAGACCGCCCGGTAACACCGCGGTGCGGGGGGCCATCGCCAGAAGAGACGCCCGACGTGTCCCCCTCCTCGCGCTCCGCTCGTTCCTCGCTCGCGCTCGTCAGAAGACGTGCCCGATGTGTCCTCCTCCTCGCGCTCCGCTCGTTCCTCGCTCGCGCTCGTCAGAAGACGTCGACAGCCTCGGCGTAGTGACAGGCCGAGCGCTGGTCCTTCGCCATCGGGCGCAGGTCCGGCTGCTCGTCGATGCAACGGGCCTGCTCGCTCTCGGAGAGCGTGAGGAACTTCTGGCACCTGGTCCGGAAGCGACAGCCTGACGGCGGGTTCGCCGGGGAGGGCAGGTCGCCACGCAGGATGATCCGCTCGCGCTGCCGCTCCTTCTCCGGGTCCGGCACGGGGATCGCGGACAGCAGCGCCTGGGTGTACGGGTGGGTGGGCCGCTCGAAGATGTTGTCCACCTCGCCGACCTCGACGATCTTCCCGAGGTACATCACCGCCACGCGGTCGGCGATGTGGCGCACCACCGACAGGTCGTGGGCGACGAACAGGTAGGACAGGTCGAGCTTCGCCTTGAGCTCGTCCAGCAGGTTGATGACACCCGCCTGGATCGAGACGTCGAGCGCGCTGACCGGCTCGTCCAGCACCAGCAGCTTCGGCTCGAGCGCGAGCGCCCGGGCGATGCCGATGCGCTGACGCTGGCCGCCGGAGAAGTGCTGGGGGTAGCGGTTGGCGTGCGAGGGCTCGAGGCCCACCAGGCGCATGAGCTCGCGCACCCGTGACTCCGAGTCGGACCTCGTGTAGCCGTTGGCGCGGAGCGGCTCGGCGATGATGTCGAAGACCGGCATCCGGGGGTCGAGCGAGGCCATCGGATCCTGGAAGACCACCTGGAGATCGCGGCGCAGCCTCCTCCGTGTCGCCCGGTCCTTGATCTGGGCCACGTCCGTGCCGAGGACGACGATCTTCCCGTCCTGCGGCGCCTTGAGGTCGAGGATCTCCAGGAGCGTCGTCGTCTTGCCGCAGCCGGACTCGCCGACCAGGCCGAGCGTCTCGCCCGCCTTGAGCTCGAACGAGATCCCGTCGACCGCGTGCACGGTGCCGATGTGCCTGCGGAAGACGGCGCCCTTCATCAGCGGGTAGTGCTTGACCATGTCGGTCAGCTCGAGCACCGTCTCCCGTTGTTCGCGCGGGAGCTTGGCCAGGTCCGTCTCGAGCACCTTCGGGACCGGGTAGATGTCGGTGTAGTCGAGGTTGCCGGAGGTGATCTCGCCGGAGCGGTGGCAGGCCACCACGTGGTTCTCGCCACGGCTCGGGGCGAGGGGCGGCTCCACCTCCCGGCACACGTCCACCGCCATCGGGCACCGCGCCGCGAACGGGCAGCCCGGTGGGAGGTGCAGCAGCGACGGCGGGTTGCCCTCGACCGGTGCGAGGGCTGTCTTCTCCTCCTCGTCCGGGCGCGGCAGGGAGCCGAGGAGCCCGATCGTGTACGGCATCGTCGACCGGTAGTAGATGTCGTCGACATCGCCGTGCTCGACCACCCGGCCGGCGTACATGACGGCCACCCGGTCCGCCATCCCGGCCACGACCCCGAGGTCGTGGGTGATCATGACGACCGCGGCGCCGGTCTCCTTCTGCGCCGTCTCGAGAACGTCGAGGATCTGTGCCTGGATCGTCACGTCGAGCGCCGTCGTCGGCTCGTCCGCGATGATGAGGTCCGGGTCGTTGGCGATGGTCATCGCGATGAGCGCACGCTGCCGCATCCCGCCGGAGAACTCGTGCGGGAAGGCCTTCGCACGCACCTGCGGGTTCGGGATGCCGACGAGGTCGAGCAGCTCGACCGCCCGCTTACGTGCCTCGCCGGCCGACATGTCGCGATGGATCTGCAGCGCCTCGACGATCTGGTCGCCAACGGTGTACACCGGCGTCATCGCGGAGAGCGGGTCCTGGAAGACCATGCCGATCTGATCGCCGCGCACCTTCGACATGTAGGCGTCCGACCTGCCGAGCAGCTCCTCGCCGTGCAACCTGATGGACCCGGACACGTTGGCGTTGTCCGCCAGGAGCCCCATGATCGACATCGAGGTGACCGACTTGCCGGACCCGGACTCGCCGACGACGGCGAGCACCTCGCCCGCGCTCACGGAGAAGCTCACCCCGCGCACGGCGTGGACCACGCCGTCCTCGGACGGGAACCGGACGTTGAGGTCGTCCACCTCGAGCACCGGAACGCCGGGCCTGCGGGTCGGGACGCCCGCCGTCGTCTCGCGCGGGCGGGAGCCGGTCTGGATGTTCACGCGTGGCCTCCGGACTTGGACGAGGGGTCGAGAGCGTCGCGGAGCCCGTCACCGATGAAGTTGACGCACAGGATCATCACCACGAGCACGATCGCCGGGCTCTGGAAGATCCATGGGTAGCTCGCGACGTTCCGTTGCCCCTCGGACAGGATCGTGCCGAGCGAGGTCTCCGGGGACTGCACACCGAAACCGAAGAAGGACAACGACGTCTCGCCGAGCACCGCCGCCGCCACCGCGAGCGTGGCGTCGATGATGAGCAGCGAGGAGATGTTGGGGATGACGTGCCGGAAGATGATGGTCGGCGCCCGCACGCCCATGTAGCGCGCGGCGGTGACGTACTCCAGGTTCTTCACGCTCATCGTCATCGACCGGACCACGCGCGCGGAGAGCATCCACCCGAAGGCCGAAAGCAGCAGGATCAGCACCAGCACGGAGCCGCTGCCGCCTCCCGTCCCGACCATGATGATCGCGATGATGAGGAACGACGGGACGACCAGCAGCAGATCGATGACCCACAGCGAGAGCCGTTCGAGCCAGCCGCCGAAGTAGGCGGCGAACGCGCCGACGCATGCCGCGACGAACGTCTGGATGAGGGCGACGCCGATGCTGATCAGCATCGACTTGCGCAGACCTTCGATGGTCAGCGCCAACAGGTCGCGGCCCGCCTGCGTGGTCCCCAGGGGATGATCGCCACCGGGCGGCTGCAGGAAGGCCTCCTGGTCGATCTCCTGGTAGCCCCAGGGGCTCACCAGCGGCCCGATCAGCGCGATCAGGACGAGGATCCCGTATCCGATCAGACCGACGACGGCGGTCTTGTTGCGCAGGAAGCGACGCAGCACGATCCGGCCGCGCGACAGCCGCTTGTCGCCCGGCTCGAGATCCTCCTCGGGCCCGGCGTTCGCACCCGCCGGGGGCACCTGCCCGGCGAACGCCGGGTCTGCTCCGCCGAGGCCGGTCTGGACGGATGCCATCTCAGCTCACTCTCACTCGTGGGTCGAGGGCAGCAACCAGGAAGTCCGAGAGTGTCGCGCCGATGAGGATGCACACGCCTCCGAACGCCGCGAACGCGACGGACCCATGGACGTCGATCTCCTGGATGGCCTGCACGCCGTAGGCCCCCATGCCGTGCCAGCTGAAGACGATCTCGGTGAAGGTCGCACCGAGAACCATCTGCGCCATGGAGAACGCGAAGTAGGTCCCGGTGGGGATGAGGGCGGTGCGGAGGGCGTGCCGCCGCAACGCCGCCCCCTTGCGCAGGCCCTTGGCGCGCGCGGTGCGCACGTAGTCGGCGCCGAGGGTGTCCAGCATGAGGTTGCGCTGGATACGGCTGTAGAACGCCATGCTGGACAAGGCCAGCGCGACCGTGGGGAGGAGCAGGTGCTGTGCCCGGTCCACCAGCCACGCGAGCGGGTAGTCACCCGTCTGCCCGGTCTCGCCGACGAACTCGAAGAGCTGGAACCCGAGCATGTAGTTCAGCTGGATGGCGAGGAGCTGCAGGAAGACGGCGGTGACCAGGATCGGTGTGGAGATGAAGACCAGCGAGGCCAGCGTGGTCGCGCGGTCCGAGAGCTTGTACTGGCGGACGGCCGTCCACGCACCGATGGCGACTCCGGCCACGGTGCCGACGACGGATCCGACGAGCACCAGCCGCAGGGACACCCACACCCGGATGCCGATCTGCTCGTTCACGCTCTCACCGAGGAGCGTGCTGCCCCAGTCCCACCGCGTGACGATGCTGGTCAGCCACGTCCAGTAGCGCTCCAGGATCGGCACGTTGTCGCTCAGGTTGGCCCGAAGAAGTGCGTTCTCGATGGACTGCGGGTCCAGCGGCGGGTTCCGCATCTCCAGGATCGAGCGCGGATCCATCGAGGTGGCGGCGAGGAAGTACGTCAGCGAGATCGCGACGAAGAGCAGGATGAGGTAGTTCAGGAACCTGCGCGCGATGAACAGGGCCATGCTCACTCTTTCCCGACGAACGGATCAGTCACGCCGCCCCACCACAGCCTCTTCCCGCCGTCGCGCGTCGGGCGTGCCGCGCCGGCCCGCACCGACCTGACCTGCGGTGTCCTGGCGCCACGACACTGTACATCTCGCTCCATTACGACCATGTTGCCTGCGGGTCACGGACGCGACCCGATCCTCCGTTCAGTGCTGCGCCGGGCCCTCGGGTCCGAGGTCGCTGTCCGGGACCTCCGGGCCGATCTCGAGCGTGGCGCCCGGGATCGCCGCCAGGAGCTCCCGCGTGTAGTCCTCCCGCGGGCTCTCGAACACCTCGTCCGTCGTGGCCTGCTCGACGATCCGGCCCCTCTGCATCACCGCGACCTCGTCCGCGATCTGCCGCACCACGGCGAGGTCGTGGGTGATGAAGAGGTAGGTGAGGCCGAGCTCGGCCTGCAGGTCGTTGAGCAGTGTGAGCACCTGGTCCTGGACCAGCACGTCGAGCGCGGAGACGGCCTCGTCACAGACGACGAGCGCCGGCTCGAGCGCGAGCGCCCGCGCGATGGCGACGCGCTGACGCTGCCCGCCGGACAGCTCGTTCGGGTAGCGCCGCATCGTCGAGCGCGGCAGCGCGACCATGTCCAGCAGGTCGGCCACGCGCTGCGCACGCTGCCGCTTGTCACCCACCCGGTGGACGCGCAGCGGCTCCTCGATGATCCGGAAGATCGAGTACATCGGGTCCAGCGACCCGTAAGGGTTCTGGAAGACGGGCTGCACCCGGCTGCGGAAGTCGAAGAGCTGACGCCGGTCCAGCGTGCCGACGTCGGTGCCCTCGAACCGCACGGTGCCGGAGGTCGGCTGGAGCAGGTTGAGCAGGATGTTCGCGACCGTGGACTTCCCGGAGCCCGACTCCCCCACCAGCGCCATCGTCGAGCCCCGCGGGATCGAGAACGAGACCTCGTCGACCGCCTTGAAGTCCTGCCCGGTGCCGGGGACGCCGCCACGCAGGTGGAAGACCTTCGTCAGGTTCTCCACCTCGACGATGTCCTTGGCCCTGGCGAGCTCGGCATCGTCGTGCGCGAGCAGCTCCGCCGACTCCAGACCGCGCTCCTTGGCGCTCTGGATACGGCGGGAGGTGAGGGACGGGGCCGAGGCGACGAGCCGTTGGGTGTACGGGTGCCGCGGCTCGGTGAGGATCTGCCGGGCCGGGCCCGACTCCACCACGCGCCCCCGGTGCATGACGACGACGTGCTCGGCACGCTCGGCCGCCAGCCCCAGGTCGTGGGTGATGAAGAGGACGGCGACGCCCCGCTCCTGCGTCAGGTGCTCCAGGTGGTCGAGGATGCGTCGCTGGACCGTCACGTCGAGCGCGGAGGTCGGCTCGTCGGCGATGAGCAGCCTGGGGCGTCCGGCGAGCCCGATCCCGATGAGGGCGCGCTGGCGCATGCCGCCGGAGAACTCGTGCGGGTACTGCTTGGCGCGGCGCTCCGCGTCCGGCAGGCCGGCGGCCTCGAGGACCTTGGTGACCTCGGCGTCGGCCTCCCGTCCCTTGGCGATGCCGTTGGCGACCAGGGCCTCCCGGACCTGGAAGCCGATCTTCCACACCGGGTTGAGGTTCGACATCGGGTCCTGCGGGACCAGGCCGATCTCCCGGCCGCGAAGCTCCTCCATCTCGCTGCGCGAGGCGCCCACGAGCTCACGCCCGAGGTACGTGATCGAGCCCCCGGTGACCTTGCCGGTACCCGGGAGCAGGTCGATGATGGCGTGCGCAGTCGTCGACTTCCCGGACCCTGACTCCCCCACGATGGCGACCGACTGGCCGGGGTAGACGGTCAGGTTCGCGCCGCGGACGGCCGGGACCATCCCGGTGCTGGACCGGAAGCCGACCTCCAGGTCGCGGATCTGCAGGAGCGGCGCGTTCGGGTCGACGTCGCCGGCGAGACGGGCGTCGGTGGTGGTCGTGGTCATCGTTCACGCAACTTCGGGTCGAGGGCGTCCCGCACGGCGTCGCCCATCATCATGAAGCCGAGCACCGTCACCGCGAGCCCGCCCGCCGGGTAGAACAGGATCTCCGCGTTGCTGCGGATCGAGTCCTGCGCCTTGGAGATGTCGCCGCCCCAGGAGACCACCGACGTCGGCAGGCCGATGCCCAGGAAGGACAGCGTCGCCTCGGCGACGATGAACACGCCCAGCGCGACGGTCGCGTAGACGATGATCGGGGCCGCCGCGTTGGGCATGACGTGCCGGGCGAGGATGGCGAGGCGGCCGGACCCGAGCGCCCTGGCCGCGGTGATGAAGTCGTTGTTCTTCACGCTCAGCACGGCGCCACGGGTGATGCGGGCGATGTTCGGCCAGCCGAACGAGGCCAGCACCACCGCCACCATGAGGGCGTTGCGGTCGGTGAAGACCTGCATGATGACGATGGCGGCGAGCACCAGCGGCACGGCGAAGAAGATGTCCGTCACGCGCGAGAGGATCGTGTCGAACCACCCGCCGAAGTACCCGGCGATCGCGCCCACGAACGAGCCGACCAGGACCACGGCCGCGGTCGCGAGCACGCCGACGGTCACCGACGCGCGGGCGCCGTAGATGGTCCGCGTGTAGATGTCGCAGCCCTGGCGGTCGAACCCGAAGGGATGTCCCGCGCGCGGGGCGCCGTGGGAGTTCGCCAGGTCGCACCCGCCGTGGGCACCGATCGAGGTGAACAGCTGCGGGAAGGCCGCCACCGCGCACACGACCACGATGATGACCGCGGATACCCAGAAGATCGGGCGACGGCGGAGCTTGCGCCACGCCTCCGACCACATCGAGGACGGGGCACCGGAGTCGTCGACGGCGTCGACGGCTCCGAGGCCCGTCTCGTCCGTCTCGGCGAAGAAGTGCTCCTGGTGGCGGCGGGCGGCGACCGGGCCCCGGCGGCCTCCGGGCGCGGTGGTGTCAGGCATAACGGATCCTCGGGTCCAGGGCGGCGTACAGCAGGTCCACGACGAGGTTGGCCACGATGAAGACGAGCACCAGGACGGTGGTGAGCGAGACGACGGTGGCCGGCTCGCCGAGCGAGATCGCCTCGAACAGGGTGCCGCCGACGCCCGAGATGTTGAAGATGCCCTCGGTGACGATCGCGCCGCCCATGAGCTGGCCGAGGTCGGCACCGAGGAACGTCACCACCGGGATGAGGGAGTTGCGCAGCACGTGGACGTTGACCACCCGCGACCGGCTCAGGCCCTTGGCCGCCGCGGTGCGGACGTAGTCGGCGCTCCGGTTCTCCGCGACCGAGGTGCGGGTGAGCCGCAGGACGTAGGCGAGCGAGACGGCGCCGAGCACGATGGCCGGCAGGAGCAGGCTCATGAAGTCCGGGTCGGTCCCGGCGGTGACAGGCAGCCAGCCCAGCTGGACGCCGATGAAGATCTGCAGCGTCATGCCGATGACGAACGTCGGCACCGCGATGACGAAGAGGCTGACGACCAGCACCGTGCCGTCGAAGATGCCACCCCGGCGCAGGCCCGCGAGCAGACCCAGCCCCACCCCGAGGATCGCCTCGAAGGCCAGAGCCATCACCGCCAGCCGGGCGGTGACCGGGAACGCCTCGGCGAGGACGTCGATGACCTCGCGCCCGGAGAACGTGACCCCGAAGTCGAAGGTGAGGATGCCCTTGAGGTAAAGCAGGTACTGGACGAGGAACGGCTCGTCGAGGTTGTAGCGCTCCCGGAGCCGGTTCGCGAGCGCCTCGGGCAGCCCACGTTCGCCGCCCAGCGCCGAGATGGGGTCGCCGGGCATGGCGAACACCATGAAGTAGATGAGCAGCGTGGCCCCGATGAAGACGGGAATCATCTGCAGCACCCTGCGCCCGATGTACCGGAGCATGTGCCTGGTCTCCTTGTCTGGGGCAGTCGCGGGACGGGCCGCACCCTACGCCGTCGGCGCGGGTGAGATGAACTGGCTGAGGTCGGCACACGGGTGGGGCGGGGCCCGCAGGCCCCGCCCCACCGCCGTCAGGGACGGCGAGCCGACGTGGTGATCACTCGACGACGGTCACCTGGTAGAGCACCGGGACGCTCTTCCAGTCGAACTCGACGTTCTCCACCCGCTCGGAGTGGCCGCCGACGACGTTCTGGTACCACAGCGGGATGCCCGGCAGGTCCCGGAAGAGGACCCCCTGGGCCTCGAGCAGGATCTCGTTCGCCTCCTCGATGGTCTCCGCGCCGTTGGCCTCGGTGACCAGCGAGTCGAACTCCTCGCTGGAGTATCCGGCGTCATTGGATCCGGCGTTGGTGAAGTAGATCGGCGCCAGGAAGTTGTTCAGCGCCGGGTAGTCGGCCTGCCAGCCGCCGCGGAAGATGCCGCGGATCTCCTCGGCGTCCCGCGCGTCGGTGAACTCCTGGAAGGTGGCGTAGCCGTCCATCTCGCACCCGATCTCGAGGTTCTCGATGATCTGGTTGCACACGGCCTCGACCCACGGCTGGTGGTCGCTGTCGGTGTTGGTCGCGATGTAGAGCGGCTCGTCGCCCCACGGCTCGATGGCCTCGGCCTCGGCCCACAGCTCAGCGGCCCGGTCCGGGTCGTACTCGAGCACCTCGTTGCCCGGGACGTCCTCCGTCCAGCCGTCGATGACGGGCGAGGTGAAGTCCGACGCCGGCGTCCGGGTGCCGTTGAACAGGGTCTCGGTGATCTGCTCGCGGTCGAACGCCATCGAGATGGCCTGGCGCCGCAGCAGACCGGCCTCGCCGGAGAACTGCGGGAGGTACTCGGGGACGTTGATGACCTGGGTCAGCGCGCTCGGCTGGTTGGTGGCGCGGTCACCGAGGTCTGCCTCGTAGCTCTCGAAGGAGGACGCCGGCAGGTTGTCGACGATGTCGATGTTGCCGCCCAGCAGGTCGTTGTACTGCGCGTCCTCGTTGTCGTACATGAGGAACTCGATGCCGTCGTTCTGCGGCACGCGGTCACCGGCGTACTCCGGGTTGGTCACCAGCCGGATCCTGGTGTTGTGCTCCCAGGCGCCCTCGCCGTCCATCATGTACGGCCCGTTGCCGATCGGGTTCTCGCCGAAGGCCTCCATGTCCTCGAACGCGCTCTCCGGCAGCGGGTAGAACGCCGAGTAGCCCAGGCGGACCGGGAAGTCGGACTCCGGCTGCTTGAGGGTGACCGTGAAGGTGTGGTCGTCCACGACCTCGAGGCCGGTGAGCTCGCTGTCCTCGTCGTACGAGAAGCCCTCGATGCTCTCGAAGAAGTAGCTGCTCGCCTGCTCGTTGGACAGCAGTGCGCCGTAGTTCCACGCGTCGACGAAGCTCGAGGCGGTCACGGGCGAGCCGTCGTGGAACGTCCAGCCCTCCTTGATCGTGATGGTGTAGGTCTGGTTGTCCTCGGTCTCGATGGACTCGGCGACCTGGTTGTACGGCTCGCCGTTGGTGTCGTAGGACACGAGTCCGTCGAAGAGCTGGTCGAGCACCTTGCCGCCGCCGGTCTCGTTCGTGTTCGTCGGGACGAGTGGGTGCTGCGGCTCGGTGGTGTTCACGGTGATGATGGCCTCGCCACCGCCGCCTTCGTCGCCTCCGCCGCCCGAGCCCCCGCCGCACGCGGCGAGAACCAGCGAGCCAGCCAGTGCGGACGCAGCAATGCCCGCCATACGCCTGGACTTCAATGTTCCTCCTGATGAGTGAGCAGAGTGCTCCGCGCTGCGCCTCGCTGAGCGCACGCGCACCCCTCCCGATCGCGGGAATGTGAACGGAACGATAGGCCGCGCCGACGAACGGACCCGAATCCGGAGACCGATCGTTACAACATCGTGATCACATGGTGAGACTGCCGACACATGGCGTGGCCTTGCGCGGAGCCCCGCCGGAGCGGCCGATCGGGGCGAGGGCGCAGATCACCGTCCTGCCCGGTCGTGCACGACGGGCCGCCGGACGGCGCCCGCGACGGCGGGTTGGGGTTGCACGTGCGGGCCACGGCGTACAACGGTGGTGATGTCCGAGGCGCGTGCGTACTGCCGATGAGTGGGCGTAGGCGTCGACCGGCCCGAGGAGCCGGCAAGCACCGCACCGACGACAGGAAGTGACATGCTCACCCTCACCGACAACGCCCAGGCCGCCGTGAAGGGCCTGACCAGCGAGGCCAACCTGCCCGACTCGGGCGGTGTGCGCATCGCGCTGACGGCCGACCAGAGTCAGCTCGAGATGAGTCTGGTGACCGAGCCCGAGGAGAACGACGAGGTCATCGAGACCGACGAGGCCAAGGTCTTCGTCTCGGCAGACACCTCCCCGATCCTCTCCCGCCACACCCTCGACGCCGGCCAGACCGCGGACGGCATCGGCTTCAGCCTCAAGCCGCAGGAGGACCCCGCGGCCGCACCGGAGGATCCCGAGACCGCCTGACCCCGTCTCCCCCCGGGAACAGCCGTCCGTCGAGTCTGCGCACCGGCCGCCCGCACGTCGGACGAGGCGCGTCGGGTCAGCGCGGGACGACGCCGAATCGCCGGTTCGTCAGCGAGGGGTTGCGCTCGCGGACCTTGACGACGGTCTCCGGGTCGATGTCCACCACGGCCACGCCGGGCTCGTCACCGAGCTCGGCGAGCACCTCGGCCGCGGGACCGACGGCCAGCGAGCGGCCGGTCCGGTACTGACCGCACTGGCCGGCCGCAAGCACGTACGCGGTGTTCTCGACGGCGCGCGCCCGGGCGAGGACCTGCCAGTGCATGGCCTTGCCCGGGCCCGCCATCCACGCCGCGGGCACGAGCAGCACGTCCGCGCCCGCGTCGACCAGGAACCGCGCCATCTCCGGGAAGCGCAGGTCGTAGCAGGTCATCACGCCCACGCCGAGACCGCCGAGCGGGAGCACCAGCGCCTCCGGCGGTGCGGCCTGCAGCCGGTCCGACTCCCGGTCGCCGAACGCGTCATAGAGATGGACCTTCCGGTAGCGCCCCTGCGGCACACCGTCCGGCCCGACAGCGACCACCGTGTTGGCGGGCCGCGCACCGGTCTCCTCCGTCATGCCGGCGACCACGGTGATCCCGTACCGGACTGCCAGCTGGCCGAGAGCCGTGACGAACGGGCCGTCGATCGGCTCGGCGTCCGCCCGCAGCCCCTCGGGCGTCGGCCGGGGATCCCACGACATCGCGTACTCGGGCAGCAGCACCAGGCCCGCGCCGCGCTCGGCGGCCCGGGCGACGAGGTCGCCGACCGCGGCCAGGTTGGCCGCCTTGTCCGTGGTCGCGCCGAACTGAGCCACCGCCATGAGCATGGCACCGACCCTACGGCGAGTCGGCACCCGCCGGCAGGTTCCCAGGACCGCCGTTCCGGCGGCCACTGCTAGGTTTCGACCATGAGAGGGGCACTCAGCCTTGTCCTCGCAGCGGTCGCCGTCGTGGTGGCGGCTCCGCTCGCCGCCCACGGCGGCTACACCGTCCTCATGCAGACGCGGGCCTTCCTGCCAGCCGCCGGGTACTGGTGGCTGGCGCTCGCGACGCTCCTGCTCGTGCTCGCGAGCGCGAGCGTGGCCCTGTCCTGGATCGGTGCCGTCGTCGTGGGTGCCGTGCAGGTCGCCCTCAGCGTCGTCGTCCTCGTCCTCAGCCTGGTGCCGACCGAGCTCGGCGCGGTCGCGTTCCAGATCATGGGCCACCTGTCCGAGGTCCTCGGCGGTGGCTCGGTGGGTCATGGCCTGACCGCCATGATTCCCCTCGGAACATGGCTCGTGACCGGCACCATCATGGTCGGCGGTGGCATCGCCGCGCGGTGGCGGGACCAGGGCGCCCGGCGCAACGCTGCACTCCCGGTCGCCGGCCTGCTGGCCCTCGGCGCGGGCCTGGCGCTCGTGCTGCACTTCGGCCACGTCCAGTACGAGGAGACCTTCGTACACATCAGGACACCTGCGCTCCCGATGCTGATGCTGCTGACCGGCGCCCTGCTCGTCGGCGCCGGCGTTGTCGCCACCCGCTGGGGAACCTGGCACCTCTGGCCGGTGATCGCCGTGACCCTGCTGGCCGGGTTCCTCCCGCTGCTCGCGCTCAACGTCGCCGAGTGGCTACCCGGGTGGGCGCTCGCGAACACGGCACTCGCCCTGGGGGTGCCGTTCCCCGTGGCGGGAGCCCTCGCAGGCCTCGCCGTGGGTCTCGTGCTCCGCCGCCGCCTGGGTGGGCGCACGGCCCACGGGCCCGCGGGACCGCAATACGCGCAGTGGTCCGCAGGGCAGTACCCGCCGCCGGGAGCGGTGGCGGGTCAGTACCCGCCGCCCGGGCAGCCGCAGCCGTCCGGTTCGCCGCCATACGGCTCGCAGCCGTACGGGCCCCCGCCGGACGGCTACCCCTCGCCGGACGGCTACTCCCCGCCCGGCCAGACAGGTCCACACGGGCCGTCGGCCCGATAGGGGCAGCGCCGGTCGAGGGCGGCCCGGGCTCGCCCAGGCAACCGCGTGGCCGGACTAGAGTCGGCAGGCACCATGGGCTCCGGCCAGCACCCGTCCGCCGGCGCGATGCTCACCACGCTGGTGCGAGAGCTCGTGCGCCAGCTCCAGTCCGGCCTCCCTGCCGCACGGGCGGACCGGGACGACGCCGTGCACCACCTGCGCACGGTCGTCCGGCGTCTCCGGACGGCGCTCTCGGTGCACCGCTCCCTCCTCGATCCGCAGGCCCGGACCCGGCTCCGCGAGGGACTCGCCGAGCTCGGCGCGCGCCTCGGCGAGGTCCGCGACCTCGAGGTCCGGGCGCACCAGGCGGCCGACCTCGTCACGGAGGTCGAGGCGCCGGGTGACGTGCGCCGTCGTCTTGTGGGCGACCTGGAGATTGCGCACGCGGACGCGCACGCACGGCTGGTCAGGTGGTGCGCGTCGGACGACGCTGCACAGCTGTGGGCGGAGCTGCGGCGCTGGGCCGAGGAGCCGCCGCTGATCGCCGCCGCCGGGAAGCCCGCCAGAACGGTGGCACGACGTGCGGTGCGCAAGGAGACGGACCGCCTGCTCCGCCGGTCGGCAGACCTCGATCCCGCCGCGGACCTGGAGGGTGCCCATGTGGCCCGGAAGGCGGCCCGCCGCCTGCGGCACACCGCCGAGGCCCTCAGCCGTCCACCGGTGAGGATCCTCGGCAAGCGGGTCCGACGGCTCGGTAAGGCGGCATCGGGCCTGCAGAGCGTGCTCGGCACGCACCGGGACGCCGTCCTGCTCGCCGCCCACGCGCGCGACGTCGCCGGATCGGTGCGGGGCGGGGACGGATCCCGGGCGCCGTACGACGGGATCGCCGCAGCCGCCGAGCGGACCGCCGACCGGGCTCTGGAGGGCCTGGCGGACGCCGTCGCCCGGGTGCGGAAGGCGGCGCACGCGATCCGGTGACGTCCCGGCGGTCAGGCCTTCGGGCGCAGGACGAGCACCACGATCCCGGAGTCGAACCGCACCGTGTCGGCCAGCTCGAGATGGGTGATCTCGCCGATCGGCGCAAGGTGCTCCCCCACTCCGGACAGCACCGGGAAGTACCAGAGGTGCAGCTCGTCCAGCAGGCCGGCAGCGAGCAGGTCGTAGCTGAAGGGTCCGGTCCCGAACTTCAGCAGCGTGCCGTCCCCCTCCTGCTTGAGCGCCGCGACCGCCTCGACGGCGTCGCCCTGGAGGATCTGCGCGTTCCACGTGGCCTCGGTGAGCGTCCGGGAGGCCACGTACTTCGGCAGCGCGTTCATCTTGTCCGTGTAGGGGTCGCCGGACATGGTCGGCCACGTCTCGGCGAAGCCCTCGTACGTCTCGCGGCCGAGCACCAGCCCTTCGGCGGGCTCGAGGAGGCGCTGGCTGTAGGACTGGTGCTCCTCGTTCCAGTAGGGCATGGACCAGGCCTCGGGGTTGGAGACCATGCCGTCGAGGCTGAGGAACGTCGACTCGATGAGTGTGCGCATGGAGTCAGATTCAATCGGCGCCGGGATCGGCACGTCTTGTACCGAGACGCGGACGTACCCGTCGTCCCGGTCGTCAGGCCGGCCCGAGGTCGAGACCGAGTCCACCCGCCGCCACCTCACCCGGCGTGTGCCCGACGAACCGGCGCAGCGCACGGGTCAGGTGCGGCTGGTCGTAGTAGCCCGCGTCGTAGACGACGGCGGCGAGCGGAGTCCCGCGACGCAGCAGGTGCGCGGCCCTGTGCGCCCGCTCGATCGCGGCATGGGTCCGCCGGGAGATGCCGACCGCGCGGGTGAACCGTTCCTGGGCCGTGCGTGCGGACAACCCGCGCATCTCGCCGTGGCGGATGTCCTCGACCGCGGGGTCGAACGCCAGGACGCCCGCCCGTGCCAGGCGGTCCAGGAGGACGTCCACGTTCTGCGGTGTCGGCATCTGCCACGCCTCGCCGGCGAGCAGGAAGCGGTCGTCGGGCAGCACCGAGAGCATCTGGTCGTTGAGGTCGCGCAGCCCGCCAGGCGGATGCATGCGCAGGTAGGCACCGAGGCGCAGGTCGACGCCGAAGAACTCGGCGTCGGCCGGCACCGGGAGCTGTGTGGCGCGTGTCTCCGGCCCGCGCACGGTGACCCACGTGGTGCCTCCGACGCGGGTGAAGGCGAGGCCGGGATGGCTGCCCGCCACGGACGTGAACGCCGTCGGCCGGTGAGACTCGCTCGCCCAGATCCGCACGTGCCGCCCGCCCGGACCGCACAGCACCTCGTGCCGCAGCCCCGCGCCGTCGTCGGTCATCGCGGGGAGACTACCGGGCCGACTACCCGGCCGTTCCTGGCCGGCCAGCCCCGCCCTGTGCCGTGTGGGCGGCCGGTGGGAGCATGACCTCATGTCCGCGAGCATCGGTGTGATCTTCCGTCCGCAGTCCCCGCCCGAGGACCTCCGCGCCGCCGTCGAGGCGGCCGACCTCGCGGGGGTGCCGGAACTCTGGCTCTGGGAGGACTGCTTCAGCGAGGGAGGACTGACGACGGCCGCAGCGGCGCTGTCGTGGTCCACCCGGCTCCGCGTGGGCATCGGCATCCTGCCGGTGCCGCTGCGCAACCCCGCGCTGCTGGCGATGGAGATCGCGACCCTGGCCCGCCTCTTCCCCGGCCGTTTCGTGCCCGGGCTCGGCCACGGCGTCCTCGACTGGATGGGTCAGGTCGGCGCGCGTGCCGCCTCGCCGATGACGCTCCTGCGCGAGCACACCGCGGCCGTGCAGGACCTGCTCGCCGGCCGGAGCGTCGACGTCGCGGGCCGGTACGTCACGCTCGCGGACGTCCGGCTCGACTGGCCGCCCGCCGAGCCGCCGGAGCTGCTGGTCGGTGCCCGCGGTCCGAAGACCGTCGCGCTGGCGGGCGAGCTCGCCGACGGCGTGGTGCTCGACATCTCGGAGCTGGCCAAGGTCCGTGAGGTGCGCGGCCAGCTCGACGACGCGCGCGCGGCCGCCGGACGGGACGGCCGGGCCCGGCTGGTGGTGAACGAGGGCGTCGAGGTCCGGCAGGACCGGTCCAGCCTGCCGGAGCGGATCGCGGACCGGGTGGGGGCACTGCACGAGGCAGGCGCCGACACGGTCGCGCTGGTGTCGGCGGACGACGACGCACCGGACCCGCGGCCACTGGTGGAGGCCGTCGCGCCCATCCTCTGAGTCCTCCGGAGACTCGGCTCGACCCTCCGGCGGAGGGGTTCGAGCGCGCCTCAGCCGCGTAGCCGGACGGTCTGCGCCGTCTCGACGAGCTCGCGGAGCACGGTCCGCTCGTGCGGGGTGTCGTTCGGCTGGTGCAGCGTGAGAAGGAGGCGGCCGTCGAGGGTGCGGGCGATCATGCCGTGCCCGCCGTCGTCGGCCCACAGCGGGGTCTCCTCCTGCACCCACGGCCCGCGCACCGTGCCGGTGACCGAGCGGGCCACGCCCATGGCGTAGCCACGGCTGCCGAGGCTGGACCAGAGCATGACCAGGCCACCGGAGGCGAGCCGATGCAGGAACGGGCCGTCCGTGACGTACGCGGCCACGTCCTCCGGTACGCGACGGTGCCGGAGCCGCACGGCCCAGGGCGCCTCGGAGGCGCGGAACAGCAGCACGGGTTCCCCGACGGCCTGCCGCAGGTCCTGGGACAGCCGGACCGCGCACACCTCGCCGTCGTGCACCTGCTCCCACTCGTGGCAGAAGACCATCCACGGCTCCCCCGCGCCGTCGACGTGGAGGGTGCCGTCGAGGCACTCCCAGTCCCGCGGGGTCACCGGGCCGTCGCTCCACGGCACGTACGGTCCGACGGGGCGGTCGGCGACCAGGACCTGCGTGCCGCGGCGCACGCCGTCGGCCTTGAACGTGGCGAGCATGAAGAACCGGCCGGCGTGCCGGTGGACCTCGGGCGCCCAGAAGTTCCGGTCGCTCCAGAAGCCGGCCGGGGGCCGGAAGGCCGGGATCGGCCCCTCCCACCCTTCGAGGTCCGTGCTGCGGTAGCAGTCGAACCCGGTGGCCGGTGGGCGCCAGATGTCGTTGTCCGTGCTTCCGAAGAGGACGTACCCGCCGTCCTCCGGGACGGTGAGGAGGAAGGGGTCCCGGATCTGGATGTCGCTGAGCCGCATCGCCGCGATCCTACGGTCCGTCTCTCCCCTCGACCGGTCGCCGGCAGACGAAGACGAGCTCCTTGCCCGGCCGGTCCGGGGCGTCCCGGATCTCCGCCACGACCAGGCCGGCGCGCTCGACCGAGCCGATCACGCCGTCCTTCCCGCGGAAGCGCAGCGTCGAGTCGGACGTCAGGGTCTGGCCGTCGAGGACGTAGAAAGACGTGAACGAGACCAGCTCGGCGTCGACGGCGGTGACCTCGCCCCAGCTCTCGACGGTGCCGATCCCGGCGACCTCGGTCCGCTGCCACGTCTCCGCCCGGTTCCAGCCCTCCCACGCGCGGCGCGCCGGGTCCCGGGTCTCGAAGACGAGGTGGCCGCCTGGTCGCAGGGCCGCGCGGGCCGCGGCGAGCGCGGCAGCCCAGTCGTCGTCGGTGACGAAGACCTGCGCGACGTTGCCCGTCATGAGGACGAGGTCCGCCGCCACGTCGGGCGTCGCCGTCGCGTCGCCGTGGACCCAGCGGACGCGGTCGGCGAACGGCTTGGACCGGGCGACGTCGAGCGAGGCGGCGGCTGGGTCCACTCCGACGACGTCGAGGCCACGGGCGGCGAGCATGGTCGCAAGGGTTCCGGTCCCGCAGCCGATGTCCACCACCCGGCGCGCGCCCAGCTCCGCGACGAGGTCGGCGTAGGCATCGAGGTCGGGCCGCGCACCCTCCAGCGGGTCGTACAGCCGCGCCAGGCGCGGGTCGGCGAAGTGCGCGTCCGGCACCGTCAGGACGTCTCGGCGAGTGCGGTCAGACGGTCGAGCGAGGCGCGCAGCATGTCGGAGGTGGTGCCGCGAGCACGCTCGAACCGCTTCTCGTCGGTGAGGTCCGTCCAGTCATAGGTGTGCGTCACCCGGGTGCGGGTCGCGTCGACCGGTTCGAGGTCCCACGCCCACTGATGCCCGGCCGGAGCGGCACCGGGGTCCGCGGGACGCCACGCGATGCGCCGTCCCTCGGCGAACTCGACCACGTGGTTCTCCCGCAGCGCGCCATTGGCGAGCGTCATGGTGAACACCTCACCGACCGCGTGCACCCGCTGGCCGGTCGGCGCCTGGCCGAGGTTGTCGTTCCCGTCCCAGCGTGGCTGCTCGGCCGGGTCGGCGATCAGCTCGAAGATCCTCTCGGCCGGTGCGTCGATCTCTCGTTCCGCACTCACGACCCGGGGGACGTCGTCGTCGGTCGGCATGCCTCCATCCAAGCAGGTCCACGCACGGATGGGCAGACCCCACCCGGGAGCCCGGAACGCGGTAGCCTCCGGTGCTGCCGCCTCGCCGCGTCCCTGGTCGCGAGGCCGGTCTGCAGGCTGAGAGCGAGGCACGATGACAGCGTCACCCGGCCCCGGGTGGTACCCGGACCCCGAGCGCCCCGGCGCGTTCCGCTGGTGGGACGGCGTGCGATGGGGACCCACCCAGGAAGAGGGCGGGTACCGGCCGCCCGAGGAGCACGAACCCCCGGCAGACTCCTCGGACGAGACCCCGTACGTCCACGGCGACTACGGGGCGAGCCCGCCCCCGTCGAGCGGTGACGCGGCGAACCCGTACGCGGACTACGCGGGCGCGCCGAGCCCGTACTCGGGTGAGGGCGGCATCGCGAACCCGTACCCGGCCGATACGACCGGCGCCGGCCCGTACGGGCCGCCCGCCTCCGGCCCGGTCGGTAGCGCTCCGTCCGCGGCCGGCCCCTACGGCACGGTGTCCGGCGGCATGACCGGTGGCCAGGGGGCGCAGGGCACGGGTGGCCGTGCCGTCGCGATCCTCGTCGGGCTCGGTGCGGTCGGGCTCGTCATCGTCGTCGCCGTGATCGCGATCGTGGTCAACCTTCTCGGGGACGAGCCCGTCGAGGAACCGCAGGAGGCGATCTCCAGCTATCCGGCCACCTTCGAGCTGGACGTGCCCGCCGGCGGGGAGGCGACGCAGGAGCTGATCATCGAGGAGGCCGGGACGTACGAGATCCGGGTCGACGAGACGAACGGCGAGGACCCGGTCCTGAACCTCCGCGGACCCGGCGGCGAGGAGTGGGAGGACGACGACGGCGGCGACAGCTACAACTCGCTGCTGACGGAGTCCTTGGACCCCGGCACGTACGAGATGGTCGTCACCGAGTACAGCGGAGACCACCTGACCGTCGAGGTGACGATTCAGCAGCACTGAGAGCGTCCCGTGTCAGCCGGCCCCCTAATCTCAGCGGCATGGCCACTCATTGGACCCTCGGCGGCGATGCCGCCGACCCCCACCGGCTGGCGGCCTTCTGGGCTCTGGCGCTCGGCTACGTCCCCGAACCGGGGCACGACGACCCCGAGGGCGCCTCTATCGTCGACCCCGATGGTCTCCGGCCCGCGATCGGGTTCCTGCGAGTCCCGGAGCCGAAGAGCTCGAAGAACCGCTTCCACATCGACATCCGGGTCGCGGGCGAGCCGCCCTGGGACTGGGGCACGCGTGCCGAGCAGATCCGAGCGAAGGTGGCCCAGCTCGAGGAGGCCGGCGCGACGAAGGTGCGCGAAGAGGTGTACGCCGACGAGCGCGGGTCGGTCCTCGGCCACGTCGTGATGCTCGACCCCGAGGGCAACGAGTTCTGCGTGGCGTGACCGGACCGCGACCTCACCGGGCCGAGAGCTTCGGCATCGGGATCGCGCGGTCGAGGACCTCAGCCGGCCAACGCCGCGATCGCGGGCGGGTAGGCCACTCTTCCGCGAACCTGCAGCTCGTAGTTCGACAACGGGTAGGCCTGCGCCGCCTCACGGGGCGCCCGCTCGGGCAGGTCGAGGTGGATCCCGAGATCGGGCGCGAACCTGAACCCGAGCCGGCCGTAATAGCTCGGGCTGCCCTCCAGGACGACGAGCGGCTCTCCGTCGCGATCCGCCTCGGAGATCACCGCACGCACCAGCGCCGCGCCGATCCCGCGCCCCTGGAATTCAGGCGCCACCGCCAAGGGCGCAAGTGTGAGGACCTCGCGGATCGTCCCGTCGTCGGAAACGAGGTCGGTGCCGCTGCACATCACGAAGCCGGCGATCCGTCCCTCCGCACGGGCGACGAGCGCCAGTCCGCTGCGATAGCGCGGGGATCGCCGGATGGACGAGACCATCCCGGCGACCCGGGGATCCTCGACGAAGGCACGACGTACGACGTCGGCCACAGCCTCGTGATCGGCCGGTCGCTCGGGCTGGATCGACACATCCATGGCCGTCGACGATAAGCGGGAACCCGACTGCCTGGCGATCGAATTCGCACGCCAGGATGCGATGCCGGACCGGTCAGGGGAACGGCCCGACGCCGAGAGCACGAGAGGTGACGGCCGTCAGTAGGCTGCCCCGGGTGACCGTCCAGCCTGGCACCCTCCTCCGCGACCTCCCACCAGGGGCGTCACACGTCGAGGCCGAACGCCTGCTGCGGGCGGCGGGGTGGACGTCGTGCGGTCGAGGCGACTGGGCGATCGCGCTCGCGTCGCCGGACCGCGAGCTCGCGGCGCGGATCAGTCCGTTCGATCCGGTGGGGCCGTACACGGCGCGGCTCTACGACGAGGCGTCGCGGACACGTCGGGTGCCGGTACTGCACGAGCACCGACGGCTCGACGGCGGCGGCGACATCCAGGTCATGGAGCACCTCGATCCAGTGCCGACCGAGACTGCGCGGGGGTTTCTCGCCCAGCTGGCCGAGCCGACACCGGAACTCTCCCAGCTCGCGCAGATCGTCAGGGCGATCCATCGGATCGCCCAGCGGGAGCTCCCGTGGTGCGGTCCCCTCGACGAGAACCCCTCGAACGTCATGCGCGCCGCGGACGGCCGGCTCGTCCTGTGCGATCCGTTCTACGCAGACGGACCCGACCTCTACGCAACGGCCCAGCGAGACCCGGATCGCGTCGCGGCGCTCATCCCCGAAGACCAGCGGCGATGGATGACCGAGATCCCCCTCGCGGAATCCGGACCGTGGCCCGCCGAGGGGCGCGACGCGATGCGGAAGCCCTCCAGCGTGCCGATGAACGCCGGGACTCGGTCAGACGTTGAGTCGGCCCGCGATCACCTCATCTGACCGCGCGGTGAGCCGGCTCGGCAGCGCTCGCGCGGGGGCGGGCGACGCGAGTGTCCGGAGAGGGCTCAATCGGCTCGCCGATAGTGCATGGCCACTGCGCCGTTGCCGAGCGGCTCCGCCGAGATCAGATCGAGTCGTCGCGTGCCGGGCAGTCCGCCCTGGAACAGGGTTGGGCCGTGGCCGGCGATCATCGGATGGACGAGGAACTTGTACTCGTCTATGAGGTTCAGCCGGTCCAGCTCGGTGGCAAGTGTGCCGCTGCCGACAAGCACTCCTCGGGGAGTCCGGTCCTTGAGCTCCTGAACCGACGTGCGCAGGTCGCCGACGAGGTGGTGACTGTTGGTCCACGGGAAGTCGGTCCGGGTCGAGGACACGACGTACTTCGGCTTGCTCTCCAGCTTGTGCGCCCACGCCTGCATCGCCGGCGGCGCGTCGACGTCGCCGCGGGCGATCTGTGGCCAGGAGCTCTCCATCATCTCGTAGGTGGTGCGGCCCCAGAGCATCGCGCCGCTGTCGTCCATCAGACGAGTGAAGTGAGCGTGCGTCTCGTCGTCGGCGACGCCCTCCTGGTGGTCGACGCAGCCATCCAGGGTGACGTTGATGCTGAACGTCAGCAGACCCATGCGACGATTCCCCCTCGAACCACCGGCTCCTGCACCGACCGCGGGCGAGTCCACGATGTACGCGATGCGTACATCGACTCTAGCGGACAGGCGTCCCACATCGACGCGAGCTCGAGTGCGTCGCGCAGGCTACGGACCGGAGCCCACAGGTCTAGATTTGCGGTTGTCCGGCACCTGCGAGGAGGAACCCATGCCCGTACAGCTCGTCAACCCAGAGAACCTCCCGGCCCCGGACGTCTACGCGCAGCTCTCGGTAGCCGAAGGCAGCCGCATGGTGTTCATCTCGGGACAGGTGGCGCGCGACGGCGATGGCCGCCCCGTCGGCCCAGGTGACCTGGCGGCGCAGGCCGAGCAGGCCTACGCGAACGTCCACACCGCCATCACCGCAGTCGGTGGCACCTTCGCCGACGTCGCTAAGCTCACGGTCTACGTCGTGGACTGGGAGCCGAGCAAGATGGCGCAGCTCGCCGAGGGGGCAGTTCGAGCCGCTGAGCGCCTCGGCTTCGATCTGGTGCGGCCGATCACCCTGCTCGGAGTAGCAGCTCTCGGTGAGCCCGACATGCTGATCGAAGTCGAGGCCGTCGCGGTCCTGCCCTGAGTCCGGGCGCCGCGCTGTACGACCGGAGCCAGCGACCACGCGCGTCACGGCGGGCCCCACGCGCGCAGCCTCTCCGCTGCTTGCCGACGTTCCCGACTCAGCCTCGTGGCGCGAACGCCTCGGCAGCCGCCTGGATCCCCGCGGCATCCGGAACACGGGTCGCGTCACCGGTCCGTCGGTCACCCAGCACGGCCTCCTCGGCACGTCAACCGCTTGACAAATAGATTTGTCCAGGGCGACGATGCGGGCATGAACGAGGTGGGCACCATCGAGGACGCGGCCGCCGCGGAAGCGTCGCTGGATCCGTTGCGGCGCCAGATCCTCGCGCACCTGGTCGAGCCGGGGTCGGCATCCACCGTCGCCGCCCAGTTCGGCATCCCTCGACAGAAGGTGAACTACCACCTGAAGGTCCTCGAGCAGCACGGCCTGGTCGAGCTCGTCGCAGAGCGACGTCGCGGGAACTTCACCGAGCGGATGCTGCAGGCCACGTCGGCCTCCTACGTGATCTCGCCCGGCGTGCTCGGGCGGCTCCAGCCCGATCCGGGGCGTGCCCCGGACCGGCTTTCGGCGCGCTGGCTGCTCGCCCTGGCATCCCGGCTCATGCGCGACGTCGGCACGCTGCTCGCGGGGGCGCAGCGGGCGCGGCGGCCGGTGGCGACCTTCGCGATCGACGGCCAGATCCGCTTCGCCACGGCGGCGGACCGCGCCGCCTTCACCGAGGAGCTCGCCGCCGTCGTCACCGAGCTGATTGCCAAGCACCACACGGATCCGAAACCGGGGACGGCTGGGACGGGAAAGCTCAACCGCTTGGTCATCGCCCTGCACCCCGCCGTTCCGGAGACCGCCCACGACAGCCCTCCGCAGACCGCGCCGACCGCCGGCGGACCATCGGCTTCCTGACCGACCACTGCGTAGCAACCGACAAACTGCACAACCACCGACGAACGTCCCGGCCCGAGCCCGGCCCGAACCACCCCTGAGGAGCACCGTCATGTCGAAGAGCTTCGAGATCCGCAAGTCCGTCGTCCTGGAGGCCACTCCCGAGCAGGTGTGGCGGGCGATCGCCACCCCGGAGGGCCAGGCCGCCTGGTCTCCGGATCCCTACCAGTCGATGGAGGGGATGGAGGTCGAGGCCACCGAGAACGAACGTCTGGCCGTGCGAACCCCGGAGGGCGAGAACGGTGCCTTCCATGCGTTCGAGTACCTCGTGACGGCCGACGACGACAGCACCACCGCCCTCACCTTCGTCCACAGCGGCTACCTCGGCGATGACTGGGAGGCCGAGTTCGATTTCGGCGAGATGACCGGCTACGGCTGGGACATGTATCTGCACACCCTGGCCGAGTACCTGAAGCACTTCGCCGGGCGGCCGGCCCACTTCGTCACCGCCCAGGGGCCGCCGTCCTCGGCGACGCCGGACTCGTGGGCGACCCTCGAGAAGGCCCTTGGCGTCAAGGGGCCGTTCGAGCAGGGCCAGCACTTGCGCCTGACCCCGGAGGGCCTGCCCGTGCTCGAGGGGGTCGTCGATTTCGCCTACCCGGCGTTCGTCAACTTCCTCGCGCTGCGCACGGCCGACGGTCTCTACCGCTTCCACGACAACTCCGTGATGGGCCTGCCCCAGGCCGTGGGCCACTACATCTACGCCGACATCGACCGTGAGGCCACCGAGCAGGCCTGGCAGGACTGGCTCGCGCGCGTGCTGGCCTGAGGCCTCCTGGGCTCGCGGCCGCCGTCCGAGGTCTGTCGAGGAGGTTCCTCAGGTTGTCCCTGAGGGATCGACTCGGCAGGCCGAGGGATTCGCGAACGCGTCCGTGTTGCCACCCGTAGGCTCATGACTCGCGGCGTGTGCCACGCCAATTCACACGTTGAAGCGGAACTCCACCGCATTCCGTAACCGAAAAACCTCTGCCACCGGATCAGAACCGCTGTTCGCCCCGGCGACGCCCATGCCGTGCACTCACGGTTCCGCTGACGCTCGACGGGTCATCGGGAGCACCGGCTGTGCGCAAGAGACGACTCAGGACGCCTCGAACTCGACAGTCACCCGGGTCGCTCCCCGGAGCGTCGCGATCGACTCCGCCTCGGCTTCGATACCGCTTCGCGCCCGCTTCGTCAGTGAGCCGAACATCGCGAATCGTAGGTGCAGTTTCGACCCGCTCTTCCGAGGACGCCACATACCGACGATCTCTCCATCGACGAGCACGGTGCCCGGATCACCGACCGTCTTCCAGACCTCCCGCTGATACTTCTCCTCGACGATGGTCGACCGATCACGCACTTGCACATATGGATCCCGCGGCGGGAGGAGCCTGACGCCGGTGGGCTTCGACGCCGATCGCAATGCGCCGAGCTCCTCGGCGAGCATCCATTTCTGTCCGCCAAAGTCGACCTCGGCGATCTCGTCGTCCACCAACCCCCACCATGGCTCGACGTCACCGGCCTGCACACCGACCCAGGCGGCGAACTCACCTGGGGTCGAAGGGCCGTACGCCCGGAGGTAGCGGCGCAGCAGCTCAGCGCGCGAAGCAACGGGATCCGCAACCTCGAGACGAGTGCCCAACCATTCCTCGGTGAGCACGAACGGGGCCTTGTTACCCGACCTGGGCGCGAAGCACACCAGTCCTCGCAAGGCCAGCAGGCGAACGCAGAAGTGGACCACCGCCTCACCGACCGGCTGCCCCTTCGCGTGCGGCCCTTCCGAGACCCAGACTTCCTGTTGTTCCCCGGTCAACTCGGCCTCGACCGCCCGAGCGACTTCCTCCCCCAGCTCGTCGATCGCCAGCGCTCGCCCATGAAGCACCACCGATGTCGACGCAGCAACGAGATCCGTCGCCTCTCCTAGAGACATCCCGAGCCGGTCGACAGACTGCTCGACCCCGAGGACGAAGTGGCGGGCGGCTTCCTCGGTCGTCGGAAGGACGCCCGCGGTGAACACTCCCACGTCGACCGTCGGCACGTAGTAGGGCGCACCCCGCATGCTCCAGGTCAGGAGCAGCGAACGGTCCTCTACAGCGCGGTCGATCGACTCAGGCTCGATCCCGGAGGTTCGCGCGTGAAATGCAAGCAAGGCGGAGCCCGGCGGAGTGTTCTGGATACCGCATCGCCCCGCGACCGCCTCCACCTCATCAGCTGCCGCGCGTTCACTCAGCCCGTGCGACGCGAGCCGGTAGGCGACAACACTCGCCCGCTCGATTCGCTCCACCATGATGCCCACCGTAAACGGTCGACGCCGTGCGGATCAGCCTGCCGAGCTGACTCGGAGTGGTGGAAACTCGGTGCCCATGCTCATGTATTGAACCGGAACTCCACCGCGTTCGGTCGCCGATCACCCTCTGACGCGAGTTCAGCGCGCAGGGCCGCTTGATCGCGGATCACCGAAAATCGAAGAGCTGACGCGAACCTCCGGTCCAATCTTCCGGGGCGCAAGCGGCCGTAGGGTGGCGTCGGGATTGACTACGGCTGCGAGAAGGGGAGCTAACAAGTGACGTTCGCTGACATCACCATCGTCCCGGTCTCGTCAGAACGGAAAGCCGCATTCCTGGAGTTCTCGAGGCGGATGGCTGCGGTGTATCGAGATCATGGAGCGACTAGCGTTGTCGACTACTGGCAGGCAAGCGGTCCCACGAACCAAACCGACTTTCACGCAGACGATGTCTCTTACGAGTCTGGCGAGCTCAAGGGGATCGCTGAGGTCGTCGGAGCGGAAACATCTGAGTCTGTCGTCGTCACGGTGATGACGTGGCCATCGCGAGAAGCCCGTGACCGCGGAACGGCTGCCGCCACGAAGGATCCCCGTGTCGTCGAGACACTCCATGAAGACCCCGTGTTCGATGGAGCTCGGGTGGTTGGCGACAGTTTCGAGATCACGACGAGCCTGCAGGGTGAAGTGTGACTCTCGCTCGTTAGTCCCGGCTATTGCTTGGCGTGGCGGACTCACCGACCGGCCCGGACATCACACCGATGGCGCTTTCAGACGTTGAAGCGGAACTCCACCGCATTCCGGCACGTAGGGCCATCTGGTCGATGCGGCCTCGTCATCCGAAGTATCCGTTCACTCAGCCTGCTCATCGAGCAGGTCGATCATGGGTGACCCCTCGATGAGGGC
This sequence comes from Georgenia alba, assembly GCF_042665525.1. Taxonomy (NCBI): domain Bacteria; kingdom Bacillati; phylum Actinomycetota; class Actinomycetes; order Allobogoriellales; family Allobogoriellaceae; genus Georgenia; species Georgenia alba. Next base: position 1,633,952 of record NZ_JBHTCQ010000001.1, on the reverse strand, counting down.
TGCGGTGTCCCACTCGAGGTCACCGGAGGAGATTCGGGCCGTCACGCCGTCAATCCATGCGAGCTCTGCGTCGATGAGGCCAACCTGCAGTTCACTCTCGACGACGAGGATGCCCGGCAGGCCGGGAGACTCCTTGAGAGAGAGCTCAAGTTCGGCACGCTGGTCGACCAGAACGGCACGGCGCTGGGCCAGCAGTTCGGCCACCTCGGGTGGCGAATAGAACGCCAGCAGCGACGCGGCGACAGGGAAGACCGGATACTCCCTCCGAGGTGTCGAGACAGCCTCGCGCAGAATCTCGTCGAGGAGGTCACGGCCAGTGGTCGTAATCCGGTAGACCGTCCGCACCGGCCCCTCACCAGACTGCATCTCGTCGACCTCGACGCAGGCCGCGCGCTGGAGCCGCTCGACCGTCTGCCGCACGCTGTTGCGGTGCTCGACATTGACCAGCCTGTCCTGCCCGCGCTCACGGATGACCCGATGCAGGCCGTAGACGTGCATCGGGTGCTCGCGCAGCAACGCGAGGACGACAAGGGACAGCGGGGATCGGAACTCACGTCGAGACGGCATGTAGACATGCTATGCCTAGTTGAGTTATTGTTACTAGACAACTTATGCCTAGAAAGGAGAGTCTCATGACTGCATCGAACGAGAACCACGAAGAGCACAGACACCAGATCGATGAGATGAACTCGGCCCGCTACGCCGAGCTCCAACAGCGCTGGCACGGCTGGGGCTCGCCGGTGGGGCTCGGGCTCGGCGTGCTGTGCTTGGGCCTGGCCGTCTCCAGCATCATTGCAGCGATCGGCGTCGTCACCGCAGCCGGAGCGCTGTTCAACTCATGAGCGCACACACATCCCTCCGAATCTCGGCGACCACACGACAGCGCATCGCGGCCGCAGTGCTCCTACTTCTCGGCGTCGTCGCATACGTCCTGCCCACCGCGTTGCACGGCAACCCGCCGATCGATGACGCCGCCGCCACTCTCGACTATGTGAGCTCGAGGAAACTGTGGACGTTGGCCCACTTCGCAAACGTCGCGGCGATCCTCATGTGGGCTTTTGCCGTCGCACTCCTGCACGTCTCGGGCGCGCTGCCGCTCGGGCGGGGTGCCGTCGCCCGGATGTCGTGGAGCGTCGCTGGCGGCGCGTTCGCGATCTACTTCGGCATCCATGCCGTCGGCCTCTGGTCGGCGGCCGAACAACTCGGCACCATTCCCGAGCAAACGGTGATCGAACGGACCGAGGCGCTTCTGCACGTCCTCGGCAGCGCGGCGTTCGTCTCGCAGGCGCTGGTCGGCGTGTCAGTAGCGCTGCTCGGCGTCGCGCTGATGAGGCGGACGAGGAGTTCGCTGGTACTCGGCGGCGTCGGCATCCTCGCCGGGGCCGGGTGGGCGACCGGCGCAGTGATGATCAACTTCGCGATCATCGTCCCCTTCACCCTGCTCACGTGGGCATGGGTAGTCGTCGTCGCGATTGTTGTGCTCAGAACAAGGTTGCGGTCGACGGCAACCACGCACGGGCCCTGATGCGTGCGGACGTTACCGCCTGACCTGACCTATTCGTACATCAGTCCCGTTGAACGGGACTGGACTCACACATTGAACCGGAACTCGACCACGTCACCGTCGGCCATGACGTAGTCCTTCCCCTCCATGCGCATCCGGCCCTTGGCGCGGGCCTCCTGGACCGAGCCGAGCTCGACCAGCTCGTCGAAGGAGACCACCTCCGCCTTGATGAAGCCCTTCTCGAAGTCCGTGTGGATGACCCCGGCGGCCTGGGGCGCGGTCCACCCCTGACGGATGGTCCACGCGCGGGACTCCTTGGGCCCGGCGGTCAGGAACGTCTGCAGCCCCAGGGTGCGGAAGCCGACCGTGGCGAGCTGGTCGAGCCCCGACTCGGCCTGGCCGGACTCGGCGAGCATCTCGGCCGCCTCGTCCGGCTCCAGCTCGACGAGCTCGGACTCGAACTTCGCGTCGAGGAAGATCGCCTCGGCCGGCGCGACGAGCTCGCGCAGCTCCGCCTGCCGTGCCTCGTCGGCCAGTCCGTCGTCGTCGACGTTGAAGACGTAGATGAACGGCTTGGTGGTCATGAGCTGGAAGGACGCGAGGATCTCGGGGTCCAGGCCGGCCGCGGCCGCCCCCGCGGACAGCGGCGTGCCCTCCTCGAGCACCGCCATCGCGCCCTGCGCGGTCCGCAGCACCTCCGGCTCGGTCTTCTTCCCCCGCACCTCCTTCTCCAGGCGCGGGATCGCCTTCTCGAGGGTCTGGATGTCCGCGAGGACCAGCTCGGTGGCGATCGTCTCGATGTCGTCCTTCGGGTTGACGGCGCCGTTGACGTGGACGACGTCCGGGTCGGCGAAGGCGCGGGTGACCTGGCAGATGGCGTCCGCCTCGCGGATGTTGGCGAGGAACTGGTTGCCGAGGCCCTCCCCCTCGGAGGCGCCCTTGACGATCCCGGCGATGTCGACGAAGGACACGGTCGCCGGGATGATCTTCTGCGAGGAGAACATCTCGGCGAGCGTGCCGAGCCGGGAGTCGGGCAGCGGCACGACGCCCACGTTCGGCTCGATGGTCGCGAAAGGGTAGTTCTCGGCGACGACGGTCGCGCGGGTCAGGGCGTTGAAGAGGGTCGACTTGCCGACGTTGGGCAGGCCGACGATTCCGATGGTGAGTGCCACGTGGGGGAAGTCTACGGCTGCTCGACGGCGACGTCGGCCTCGCGCCGCGAATCTGCCGTTCCGGTGACCTCCCCGGTCTCGTGATCCACCTCGAGCGCCTGCACGGAGCCGAAGACGGCGTCCTCCACCGGGACGACGTCGAGGGTCCAGCCGAGCGCGGCGAGGTCCGCGGCCACCGGGTCCGGTTGCGGCTCGGTGGTCAGCAGCGTTCCGTCGAGGATGAACCGCGGCGAGGCCACCGCCTCCTCCAGCGACTGGCCGTGCAGCGACCACCGCAGGATGACGTTGGAGAGGATGTTCGGAATCTGATGCCCACCCGGTGACCCGATGCCGAGCACCGGGCGCCCCTGGCCGTCCAGCACGACGGTCGGGGCGGCCCAGCTCACGGAGCGGCGCCCCGGCGCCGGGGTGTTGGCGGAGCTGGGGATCGCCTCGAACCGGCTGAGCTGGTTGTTGAGGAAGAAGCCGCCGACGGTCTCGCCGGCACCCCAGAAGCTCGTGATCGTGTTGGTCATCGAGATCATCAGGCCGTCCCGGTCGACCACGGTCAGGTGCGTGGTGTTGCCGGCCTCGATCTCGTGCCCCGCCGCGACGACCGAACCTTCCCCGTCGTCCGCGCCGTCGCCCGCGCCGCCGTCGGGGGCCGGCGCGGCGACCTGCTGCGCGACGTCTGCGTTCGCGCCGGCGTCGGTCAGCTCCTCGACCGGGACGTCGACGAAGGCGGGGTCGCCGAGAACCGTGTGGGCGGTCTCGTCGGCGACCTGCCACGCGTCGGAGACCGTCTCGACATACTCGGCCGACCCCGGTTCGGCCCTTCCGGCGCCCGCGGCCTCGGCGACCTGCAGCATCTGGATCAGCGCCGCCCCCGGCAGGGCGGGCGCCGCGGAGACCACCTCGTGCTCCCCCACCGCGCCGGAGACCGGGTCGGACTCGACCACCTCGTACGCCGCGAGCGAGTCGCCGTCGATACCGTCGACGGTCGTGAGCTGCTCGCTGAGCCCACCCGTGTAGAAGGCGTCGGCACCGCCCGACGCGATGGCGCGCAAGGAGTCGGCGAGCGCTGGTTGGACGAGCCGGTCACCAGCGGACAGCGGGACGCCGCCCGGGGCGAACTGGTCCAGACCCTGCACCGCGTCCGGGCCGTAGTCGCTGCGCATCCGCAGCGCCAGGAAGTCCGAGACCTGGAAGCCTCCTTCGGCGAGCTCGACGGCCGGCGCGAGCAGGTCCGCCCACGGCAGCTCTCCGTGGTCGTCGTGCAGGGCGGCCATGCCCGCGACGAACCCGGGGATGCCGGTGCCGCTCGCCGGGATCTGCCCGTCCTGGGCCACGACCTCGCGGTAGTCGTACGCCTCGGGCTGCGCGCCGGTCGGCGCGACGATGGCCGATCCACCACCGCCGATGCCGGACGCGAACGGCTCGACGACGGAGACCGCGAACGCCGTCGCGATCGCCGCGTCCACCGCCGTGCCGCCGGCGGCGAGGATCCTGGTGCCCGCCTGGACCGCAAGCGGGTGGGCGGCACTGACGCCCTGGCCGTAGCGGGCCTCCGCCGTCGTGGGTTCAGGCTCCGGGCTCGACGGCGAGGGGGACGGCTCCGGCGCGGGCTCGCTGGTGGTCGTCGGCTCCGGCGTCGGGTCCTCGGTACTGTCCGTGCAGCCCGTCACGACGAGCGCCAGGAGGGCGGCCGCCGCGAGGTTGCGGCGGGCACGCGAGGCGATGGGCATGGGTTCCTCCGTCGGGCCGGTCGCGCAGCCACGCTACCCGCCGGGCCCCACCCGGCAAGCCCCGCCCGCCGCGGCGTGCCGGGCAACCACACGCCGCGGTGTGCCGATGCCAGGCATTTCCACCTCCACATACCTACGCTGGGACCAGGGTGACCGAGGTGGTCGCCGGGAACGGAGCAGTGTGACCAGCCTTCGGGAGGCCCCTGCCGTCGCGTCGTCACCTGACGTCCAGGTGGATCACGGCGCTCGGCCGGACACACGCGTGGTCCGCCTCGTGGCGCTCGACGTCGCACGCGCCGTGGCGATCATCGGCATGCTCGCCGTCAACGTCGGGCCTCGGGACGACACCGGGCTCGCCGCGTGGGTCATCCGCGCCGCCCACGGTCGGGCCTCCATCCTGTTCGTCCTGCTCGCCGGGGTCGGCGTCGCGCTGCTGACAAGGCGCGCGCTGGCCGGCGGACCGCCGCGGCGGTCAGCCCTGTTCTGGCGCGCCGGGGTCCTGCTCGTGCTGGGCCTCGTCCTGCAGCTGCTCGACCACGACGTCAGCGTGATCCTGGCGACCTACGCCGTGCTCTTCGCCGTCGCCGCGGCACTCGTCCGGCTCCCGGACAAGTGGCTGCTGTCCGGAGCCGCGACGACGGCGACCGCCGGACCGGTGCTGTGGATCCTCGCGCAGCGTCCGGCGGAGTTCGCGATGGACGCTCCGCGGCTCACCGACTCGCCGCTGAGCATCGCCGGCTCGATCCTCGTGTCCGGCCCCTACCCCGCGATCGTGTGGGCGGCCCCGTTCCTGTTCGGTATGTGGCTGGGCCGGCAGCAGCTCTCGGCGCGCCGGGTACAGCTCACCATGCTCTGGGCCGGCTCGGTGGCGGCCGTCGGCGGCATGCTCGCCTCCCGCCTGCTCGTCCTGCTTCTCGGGCAACCGGGCGAACGCGTCGGCCTGGACCGCCTGATCTCGGCGGTCGGGCACTCTCAGATGCCGCTCTGGCTGCTCTCGGCGACCGGGAGTGCCGTCGCCGTCCTCGCCGCCCTGCTCCTGCTCGTACCCCATCTCGGCCGGCTCGTGGCGCCGCTGACCGCCCTCGGGCAGCTGTCGCTGACCGTCTACGTCGCGCATCTCGTGGTGCTCGTCTCCGCCGTGCGTCCCGGCCCGTGGTCGGCCACCGACGGTCTCGCCGTCACCGCGGTCATCACGATCGTCGCCACCGCGCTCGCGGTGGCGTGGCGGACCACCTTCGCCCGCGGCCCGCTGGAGACGGTGCTGCGGATCCCCCGCCGCCTCGCCTGAGTCTTCGCGCTGGTCAGAGCGCCGGTCGTCGGCGCGGCACGGCCCCGATGTCAGTGGGCGCTGGCACCGTGCGAGACATGGACCTCACCACGGCACTCCTGCTGGCGGCCGCTCTGACGGCGGGCCTGGCGCTGGGCTACGCCGGGCAACGCCTGCGCTCGAGCGGGCAGCACGCGCGGCTGCAGGCCGAGCTGGCCGGCGCGCGGGCCCGCGCCGAGCGTCTGGCCGAGGAGGTCGACCAGCTCCACGACCGGGCACGGCAGGACCAGGACGTGCTCCGCGCCCTCGCCCCGGTGCAGGCCACGCTGAACCAGGTCGGCGAGCACGTGGCCGAGCTGGAGAAGGAACGACTCGAGCAGTTCGCCGTGCTCACGGAGCAGCTGCACCGGGCGCGCACCACGGACGCCGAGCTGCAGCAGGCGACGACGCAGCTGACGACGGCCCTGCGGTCCACCTCCGCGCGCGGCCAGTGGGGCGAGGTCGAGCTGCGCCGGGTGCTCGAGGCCGCCGGGATGCTGCGGCACGTGGACTTCGCCGAGCAGCGCACGCTGGGGGCCGGCGGCGAGAGCGGCCGGCCGGACGTCGTCGTGCACCTGCCTGGCGAGCGGTACCTCGCCATCGACGCCAAGGTGCCGATGGACGCGTACCTCGAGGCGGCCGCGCTGGGCGACCGCGCCACGGGCGCCGACGCCGAGCGGCGCGACCGGCTGCTCGCCGCGCACGCGAAGGCGCTTCGGGGGCACGTGGACGCACTCGCTCGGCGGTCGTACCACGACCGGCTGCCGGGTTCGCCCGAGCTCGTGGTGATGTTCGTGCCCTCCGAGGGCCTGCTCTCCGCCGCTCTGGACGCCGACGCGACGTTGCTCGAGCACGCCCTGCGCCAGGGCGTGGCCCCGACGGCCCCGGCCTCGCTGCTCGCGCTGCTGCGGGCGGTTGCCGGCGTCTGGTCCTCGGAACGGATCAGTGCCGAGGCGGAGGAGCTGCTCGAGCTCGGCCGCACGCTCCACGAACGTCTCGGCGTCGTCGCGGGCCATCTCGGTGCGCTGGGGCGCTCGCTGCGGTCCAGCGTCCAGCACTACAACAAGGCGATCGCGTCCATGGAGCAGCGACTGCTCGTGACGGCTCGCGACCTGGAGTCGCTCGGCCGGGCGGACGTCGCCGTCGAGCCCGTCGGCTCGGACGACGCGCAAGTCCGTACGTTCACCGCGCCGGAGCTGGCGTCCGCCGGCTCCGGTATCGACGTGCTCGGTGAAGGCGCCGCCCGGCGGCTCCGCGAGCGCGCGGGCTGAGGTCAGTCGCTCAGCGTGCGGCGCGGGCCTCGGGCAGCAAGTCGTCCACCGCGAAGACGCGGAGGTCCTCGTCGGTCGCGAGATGGATGGGCTGGAGCGGGACATCCGCGCGGGCGGCGGCGTGGGAGAGCCCGCGCGCCCAGGCCTTGTCCGAGCGGGTCATCCGCGCGGAGCCCGGCCGCGACACCAGCAGGGCGACGGTGGCACCGGGGCCGATCTCCTCGACGAGCTCTCGGAAGGCACCCATCATCGCCTCGAGGGTCGGCAGGTCAGGCTCGACGGGCAGCCCGTCGATCTGCGAGAGGGGTGGGGTCATCAGGCCGTCCGGCGTGATGAAGCCGACCCAGAGCAGGTGCTCGCTGAACCCCAGCGGCCCCATGAGGGCCTGCCAGTGGCGATACATGTCGGACGGGGTCCGGATGGGCGGCATCTGGTCGAACGGCTGAAGCTCGGGTGGTGTGGTCATGCCCGGCACGCTAGGTGGGCAGTCCACGCGCTCCCACGCGTTCTCCACAGGATCGCGGATCCTCTCGATCCGTCCACAGGTCCGGCGGCCTGCTGATCCGCGCCGGACTCCGATACCTTCAGGGATCGTGGAGATCACGCACCTGGGGCACGCCGCCGTGCTCGTCGAGGCCGCCGGGACCCGGATCCTGCTCGACCCGGGCAACCTCGACCCGGCCTGGCACGATCTGACCGGCCTCGACGCCGTGCTCGTCACCCACCTGCACGCCGACCACCTCGACCCGGACCGGGTGCCCGCGCTGATCGCGGCGAACCCGCAGGCACATCTCATCGTCGAGCCGTCGATCGCCGAGCTGGCGGGTCAGGAGGTGCCGTCGACGGGCGGGCGCCTCCCGGAGCTTCCGGGCGCCGTCGCCCTCGCCCCGGACGAGCAGACGACGGTCGGCAGCCTCGCGGTGCGGGCTGTCGGCGGCCGGCACGCGGTCGTGCACGCGGATCTGCCGCGCGCCGGGAACGTCGGCTACGTACTGTCCGCACCCGGCGAGCCCACGTTCTTCCACCCGGGTGACGCGCTCGACGCGATCCCCACCGGAGTCGACGTCCTCGCCATGCCGGTCTGGGGGCCGTGGGCGGCCCTGAAGGAGCACATCGACTTCGCGCGCGCGGTGGCGGCCCCGCACGGCTTCCCGATCCACGACGCGCACCTCGCCGACCGCGGACGGCAGCTCGTGATCGGGCGCGTCAACGCCATGACACCGACCACGCTCGTCGACCTGCGCGGCGCCGGACCGCACGTCTTCTGAGCCGTGCCGGACCTGCCCGGAGACCGTGCGCGCGGTGAGGGCCCTGCCGCGCGACGGGTGACGGCCGCCCGGCGCCCATGGACGTAACACGCACGCCACACGCCCAGGACCAGGATGGAGACATGACAGGACCCACGATCCGCCAGCTCGCCGACACCTACGTCAACGACCTCGCCGACCTCGACCCCGGAGTGGCCACCGCGCTGGGGCTGCGTCCGCACGAGGACCGCATGCCCGACAGCTCGCCGGAGGGCCAGCAGGAGAAGGACCGGCTCGCCCGGGGCGTGCTCGCCGACCTGGACGCGCTGGAGGCCGCCGCGGGTGCCGGGATGGACGAGGCGGACCGGCGGTGCGCGACCCTGCTGCGCGACCGGCTCGGGGTCCAGCTCGAGGCCTCTGCGGCCGGTGAGCACCTGAGGTCCCTGCGCAACATCGGCTCGCCCGTGCACGGCGCGCGCTCGATCTTCCTGCTCATGCCGACGTCGAGCGACGAGGACTGGGCGACGATCGCCCGTCGCATGGCACGACTGCCGGAGGCGTACTCGGGGTACGTCGCCTCCCTGGAGGAAGGACGCCGGCAGGGGCTGCTGGCCGCCCCACGCCAGGTCGAGACGGTCGCCGGCCAGCTCGGCGAGTGGCTCGACGGCGAGCAGTCGTGGTTCCACGACTTCGTCGCCCAGGGGCCGGAAGGCCGAGCCGACGAGCTGCACGTCGCCGCCGACAAGGCCGCCACCGCCGTCGAGGAGCTGCGGCGGTACCTCGAGGAGGACTACCTCCCGGCCGCCGCGGGCACCCCGGACGCCGTCGGCTCCGAGCGGTACCTGCTGAACGCCCGGCTGTGGATGGGGGCCTCGATCGACCCCCAGGATGTCTACGAGTGGGGTTGGGCCGAGTACCGCCGGCTCGACGTCGAGATGCGCGAGCTCGCCGAGCAGCTCCGGCCCGGCGCGGAGTCCCCCGTCGCCGTCATGCGGCACCTCGACGAGCACGGCCGACGGGTGGAGGGCGTCGAGGAGGTGCGCACCTGGCTCCAGGACATGATGGACCGCACCATCGCCGAGCTCGACGGCACGCACTTCGACATCGCCGACCCGATCAAGCAGGTCGAGGCGATGATCGCCCCGGCCGGCAGCGCGGCCGCCCCGTACTACACGCGGCCGTCGGTCGACTTCGCCCGGCCCGGTCGCACCTGGCTGCCGACGCTGGGCCGCACCACCTTCCCCATGTACGACCTGGTCAGCACCTGGTACCACGAGGGCGTGCCCGGCCATCACCTGCAGCTGGCGCAGTGGGTGCACGTCGCGCCCCAGCTCTCGATCTATCAGACGACGCTCGGCTCCTCCTCGGGGGCGACCGAGGGGTGGGCGCTGTACGCGGAGCGCCTGATGGACGAGCTCGGCTACCTGGACCCCGAGGAGCGGATGGGCTATCTCGACGCCCAGATGATGCGGGCCGTCCGGGTCGTGATCGACGTCGGGATGCACCTGCGGCTGCAGATCCCGCAGGACTCTCCCGTGGCCCCCGGCGAGGTCTGGACGCCGGAGCTCGCGCTGGAGTTCTTCACGCGCCACTCCGGCCGGCCGCTGGACTTCCTCGAGTCGGAGATCGTGCGGTACCTCGGCTGGCCCGGGCAGGCGATCAGCTACAAGCTCGGCGAGCGGACCTGGCTGGCCGGCCGGGCGGCCGCACGCGCCGCGCACGAGGCCCGCGGCGAGACCTTCGACCTCAAGTCCTGGCACATGGCCGCCCTGTCGCTCGGCGCGCTCGGCCTGGACGACCTGGAGGCTGAGCTGGCAAGACTCTGAGCGCCGGTCGCCGAGCCGAGAACTAGTAGACAACTCACCTATATGAGGTGTCTACTAGTGGCGTGATCCTCCAGCGCATCATCCTCGGTCTCCTCGCGATCGCCCCGATGTCCGGCTACGACCTCAAACGCCGCTTCGACTCCGCGGTCAACTACTTCTGGTCCGCGGACAAGGCGCAGATCTACCGGTCGCTCGCCGCGCTGGTCGGCGACGGCCTCGTCGCGGTCGAGAAGGTGCCGGGACGGGCCGGCCCGGACCGCCAGGAGCACCGCATCACGCCCGAGGGTCGCCGAGCGCTGCGCGAGTGGCTGACCTCCGAGCTCGACCGACAGCCCGAGCGGGACGCCTTCCTGGCCCGCGTCTTCTTCGCCGGCGATCTCGATCCCGACGAGCTGGCCACCCTGCTGGCGCGGCAGCGGGCCGAGACCCGGGCGCTCCTGGCGTCCCTGGAGGCCATCCGCGAGGCCACCCCCGCGCCCGCCGACCGCGCTGCGCGGCTGCGTCTCGCCACGCTCGAGCGCGGGCTCCGGCACGTCCACACCGAGCTCGAGTGGCTCGACGACCTGGAGAAGAGTCTGCGATGACGACGACGTTCCCCGAGATCCACCCGGCCTCGACGGCGCCGTCGGACGCCCGCGACAACCTCCCCGTGGTGCTCCTGCACGGCGGGAACGTGGCGAGCTGGATGTGGCAGGACCAGCTCCCCGCCCTGGCGCAACGCACGGTCGTCACGCCCGACCTGCCGGGCTACGGGAGCCGGACCGCCGAGACTTGGCCCGGCATCGGCGGTGCCGCGGACGACGTCGTCGCACGGGTGGCGGAGCTGACCGGTCATCGCCGCTTCCACCTGGCCGGCCTCTCCCTCGGCGGCGTGGTCGCCCTCCATCTCACGGCCCGGCACCCGGGCGTCGTGGTGTCGGTCCTCGCCTCGGGCGCGCCGCTCCTGCCGTACCGGGGTCTGATGTGGCTGGTCTCGCGGATGCAGGTCGCGCTCTGGGACGCAGAGTGGTTCTGGAGGACCCAGGCGGTCGCCTATCGGCTGCCGCACGAGACCCGCGAGCTGTACGTCCGGCACGGGCTGTCGGTGCGTCGGGAGACGGTGCGGCGCCAGCTCGCCGACGTCGACCTGGGTACCGTCCCGCAGGGCCTCGGCGCATACGACGGCCCGGTCCTCCTGGTGGCCGGCGAGCGCGATGCCGCCGTCATCCGACGGTCTCTGCAGTCGGCCGCGTCGGTAGCCCCGCAGGCCACGACCCGGCTCGCACCCGGGATGCACCACGCGTGGAACACCGAGGACCCGGAGCTGTTCGACGCGATGCTGCTCGCGTGGCTCGACGGCCGGGTCGAGCCACGCCTGCTGCCGGCCTGAGCGGGCGGCCTCGCCCTCAGGTGCGGGCGCGGGCGCGCCGTGGATGGACCACCTCGGCGCCCGAGGCCTTCAGGTCCGCCCGGAGGTTCTTCGGCAGCGAGAAGAGGACGTCCTCGGTGGCCGTGCGGACCTCCTCGACGCCCGTGAAGCCGAGCTCCTTGAGCCGCTCGATGACCTCGCGGACCAGGATCTCCGGCACCGAGGCGCCCGAGCTGAGGCCCACGGTGGTGGCGCCGTCAAACCAGGCGGGGTCGATCTCGTCGGCCTTGTCCACCCGGTGGGCGGAGCCGGCGCCGGCGTCGAGCGCGACCTCGACGAGCCGCACGGAGTTGGAGGAGTTCGCCGACCCGACGACGATGACGACGTCCGCGTCCGGTGCCAGCTTCTTGACCGCGACCTGCCGGTTCTGGGTGGCGTAGCAGATGTCGTCGCTCGGCGGGTCCTGGAGGTTGGGGAACCGCTCGCGTAGCAGGCGCACGGTCTCCATCGTCTCGTCGACCGACAGCGTGGTCTGGGAGAGCCAGATGACCTTGTCCGGGTCCCGCACCTCGACCTGGTCGACCTCGTGCGGGCCGTTGACCACCTGGATGTGGTCCGGCGCCTCCCCGTGGGTGCCCTCGACCTCCTCGTGGCCGTCGTGGCCGATGAGCAGGATGTCGAAGTCGTCCCGGGCGAACCGGACGGCCTCCTTGTGGACCTTCGTCACGAGCGGGCAGGTCGCATCGATCGTGGCGAGCTTCCGGGCCTCGGCCTGCGCGTGCACGGCCGGGGAGACCCCGTGTGCGGAGAACACCACCCGCGCACCCTCGGGGACCTCGTCCGTCTCCGCGACGAACACGGCGCCCCGCTTGGACAGCGTCTCGACGACGAACTTGTTGTGCACGATCTCCTTGCGGACGTACACCGGCGCGCCGTACAGCTCCAGGGCCTTCTCGACCGCGTCCACCGCCCGGTCCACGCCGGCGCAGTAGCCGCGCGGGGTGGCCAGCAGGATCCGCTTGCCGTCCGGGGACGGGACCGACTCGACCGCGTCCGGGAAGGCGGAGGCGCCGGCCAGCGAGACGGGTGGTCCCATGTCCGGGTGCCCGTGCTGAGTCGTCGAGGTCACCCGGCCAGGGTACGTGCGGGGCCCGGAGCTGTGCGAGGAGACGTGTCGTGCGGCACATGCGTGGGACGATGCGGGCATGAGCCAGAACCTCCTCGAGCCCGACCCGATCCTCCTCCCCGCGGAGCTGGACAGCCCGGCGCGCACGGCCCTCGAGGCCGGCGAGGATGCTCGCGCCGTCGCCGCGCAGAACCCCGCGGCGTCGCGGCCGTGGGCCGTGCTGGCGGACGAGGCGCTGGGCGCCGGCGACGCCGTGGCCGCCTACGCGTTCGCCCGCACCGGCTACCACCGCGGGCTCGACGCCCTGCGCAGGTCGGGTTGGCGCGGTGCCGGGCCGGTTCCCGCCTCCCACGTGCCCAACCACGGCTTCCTCCGTGCCGTGCACGCGCTCGCCCGGGCCGCGGAGGCCATCGGCGAGGAGGAGGAGCACACCCGCTGCCTCGCCCTGCTGGACGACTCCGACCCGGCGTGGCGCGAAGGACTCGGCCTCACGTGACGGAAGCGCCCCGGCGGGTCGCCGACCGCGCCCTGGAGACGACGGCGGAGAACCCGTGGCCGCTGCGGCTGCTGTCGTCGAAGATGAGCCAGTACATCGACCGGATGCCCCCGGTGTGGGTCGAGGGCCAGATGGTCCAGCTCAACCGCCGCCCGGGCGCCGGACTGGCGTTCCTCACCCTCCGCGACACCGTCGCCGACATGTCGCTCACGGTGACCGTCCACCCCCGTGTCCTCGAGGCGTCGGCGGCGCCGCTCGCCGAGGGCGCCCACGTCGTCGTGCACGCGAAGCCGACGTTCTGGGCGAAGCGCGGCACGCTGCAGCTCGAGGCGGACCAGCTCCGCGCCGTCGGGGTCGGTGAGCTGCTCGCCCGGATCGAGCACCTCAAGCGGGTGCTGGCCGCGGAGGGTCTCTTCGACGCCGAGCGCAAGGTGGCGCTGCCGTTCCTGCCCGCGGTGGTCGGGCTGGTCTGTGGCCGGGAGTCCAAGGCCGAGCACGACGTCGTGGTCAACGCGCGGGCGCGCTGGCCCGGGCTGCGGTTCGAGATCCGTGAGGTGGCGGTGCAGGGCGGCCGCGCCGTCGAGGAGGTCAGCGCCGCGCTGGCCGAGCTCGATGCCGACCCGGCCGTCGAGGTCATCGTCGTCGCGCGCGGCGGCGGCGGGGTGGAGGACCTGCTGCCGTTCTCCAACGAGACGCTCGTGCGGGCGGCGGCGGACTGCCGGACGCCGCTCGTCTCGGCCATCGGCCACGAGACGGACACGCCCCTGTTCGACCTGGTCGCCGACTATCGCGCGTCGACGCCGACCGATGCCGCGCGCCGCATCGTGCCCGACGTCGCCGAGCAGCGGCGCGGCCTCACGCTCTCGCTGGAACGGGTCCGGCACGCGATCCGGTCACGGCTGCGCGTCGAGGAGGACCGGCTCGCCGCGTTGCGTTCCCGTCCCGTGCTGGCCGACCCGCACGCCCTGCTGGACCGCCGGTCCGAGGACGTCACGGCCGCCCTGACCGCAGCGCGACGGGCGTTCACCTGGCGACTCGAACGCGCGACGGGAGACCTCGACGGACACCGCGGGCGGCTGCGAGCCCTCTCCCCCGCCGCCACGCTGTCGCGCGGGTACGCGGTCCTGCGGACCCACGACGGCGAGGTGGTGCGCGCGCCGGACGACGTGGACGCGGGCGACCAGCTCGAGGCGATGCTGGCCGAGGGCCGCCTCGTCGTCGAGGTCCAAGGCACCCCGCCCCCCTGAGCGCGAGTCGTCAATCCTGTGACGAGTCGGCGAGCGGTGGAAGACTGGGGTGGGTGAGTCAGGACGTGAACGGCGACGTGTCGGAGCTGACGTACGAGCAGGCACGCGACGAGCTGATCGAGATCGTGCAGCGGCTGGAGACCGGCTCCACCTCCCTCGAGGACGCCCTGAGGCTGTGGGAGCGGGGCGAGGCGCTGGCCGCCCGGTGCCAGCAGTGGCTCGACGGCGCCCGGTCACGGCTGGACGCAGCACGCACCGGCAGCACCGACGCACCCGAGGCGCCCGACGGCGCCGCCGAGCGCGAGGCCGCGCTCGACGATGTCGCGGCCGCGCTCGACACCGAGGAGGACGAGGGCCGATGAGCAACATCACTCCCGAAGGACCCGCTCCCGCCGAGGGCGCCGAGCCGCAGCACGAGGCGGGCCAGGCGGTGGGCGGTACCGGCGACGTCACCGAGCGGTCCGAGCGCGCGCCGGCGGAGCAGGACCCGTTCCGGCCCGCGTCCGACCCCGAGCTGGACGAGGGCCCGAAGCCCCCCACCACCACCGCGTACGGCGACCCGGAGGAGCCCGGACCGGACTCCGCCCTGGTCATCGGCGAGGCGCTGGTGGACATCGTGGCCCGCGCCGGTGAGGAACCTGTGGAGCACCCGGGCGGCTCCCCTGCCAACGTCGCGCTGGGCCTCGCCCGCCTTGGCCGCGACGTCGAGCTCGTCACCTGGTTCGGCGTGGACGAGCGTGGGGCGCGGCTGCGCACCCACCTCGAGGGGGAGAACGTCCGTCTCTCGGCCGCGAGCGCCCGCGCGCCCCGCACCTCCACCGCCCGCGCGGATCTCGACGCCTCCGGGGCGGCGACCTACGTCTTCGACCTCGACTGGTCGCCGCCCGTGCAGGACCCGGACCGGCCCCCGCTCGTCGTGCACGCCGGCTCCATCGCCGCCGTGCTCGAGCCGGGCGCGGCCGCGGTGTCCGAGATGGTCGACCGGCACCGCAATGTCGCCACGGTCACCTACGACCCCAACGTGCGACCGCAGATCATGACCGACCACGGCGCGACGACCGACGCGGTCGAACGGCTCGTCGCCCGCACGGACCTCGTGAAGGTCTCCGACGAGGACCTGGCGTGGCTCTACCCGGAGGTCGACCCCCTGGAGTCCGCCCGCCGCTGGCTCGGCTCGGGCCCGGCCGTCGTGTGCGTGACGCGCGGTGGGGACGGCTGCTGGGCCGGGACCGTCGGCGGGCTGGAGACCAGGATCGAGTCACCGCGCGTCGAGGTCGCCGACACGGTCGGCGCGGGCGACTCGTTCATGGCAGCTCTCATCGACGGCCTGTGGTCCGCGGGCCTGCTGGGTGCCGCTCGCCGTGCCGACCTGCGCACGATCGCCGAGCCGGTGCTGCGCCGGGTCCTCGAGCACGCCGCGCGCGTCGCCGCGATCACCGTCACCCGCGCCGGAGCGAATCCTCCGACGCGCACCGAGCTCACGCTCGGCTGAGGACGCTGCTCGGCCCGCCGAGCACGCGGAGCGGAGGTCAGGCCTCCGCGGCGGCCGGGGACTCCTCCCGCTCGGCCCGGCGCCGCGCCCGCTCGAGGGCGCGACGGCGCTGCTCGCGCGCCTGGTCCTCGAGCTCGGCCGCCCGGTCGGCGTCCCGCGTGAGGTTCTCCCCCGAGCCGGGGTCGAACACATAGAGCGCGGACCGGTCGAAGGACAGCTCTGCCGCGTCCCCCTCCCGGACGGTCGACAGCGCGTCCAGCGCGATGACGAGCTGGCTGCGCATCCCCTCGCCGTCGAGCTCGCGGTCGAGCTCGTCGAGCTGCTCCTTGACCGACTCGTGCGTCTCGAACGGGACATAGGCGTACAGCACCTCGCCCATCCACTCGGTGACGTCGACGTCGGCCTCGAAGCTCACCTCGCCGTCGCCGCCGGGGGCGCCGGTCTCGGCGAACGCGTCCGGACGGATCCCGACGATGACGAGGTCCAGGTCGCCGACGGCGTCGCGCAGCCGGTCGTCGAGCGGCACGTCGACCATGGGCAGCTTGAGCGTGTCCCCGCTGACCTCGCCGGGGACGAAGTTCATCGGCGGGGAGCCGATGAACCCGGCCACGAAGAGGTTGACCGGCTGGTCGTACAGCCCGCGCGGGCTGGCGACCTGCTGCAGCTCGCCCTTCTTCAGCACAGCCACCCGGTCACCGAGGGTCATCGCCTCGATCTGGTCGTGCGTGACGTAGACGGTGGTGGTCCCCAGGGCTCGCTGGAGGCGAGCGATCTCGGTGCGCATCTGCCCGCGCAGCTTGGCGTCCAGGTTGGACAACGGCTCGTCGAAGAGGAACGCCCGGGCCTCCCGCACGATCGCCCGGCCCATCGCCACCCGCTGACGCTGGCCACCGGAGAGGTTCGCCGGCTTGCGCTCGAGGTGGTCGGTCAGCTCCAGCAGGCCGGCGGCGCGGCGCACCTTGGCATCGATGTCCTGCTCGGAGAGCGCGCCGCGCTGCAGGCGCAGCGGGAAGGCGATGTTCTCGTAGACCGTCAGGTGCGGGTAGAGCGCGTAGTTCTGGAACACCATGGCAAGGTCGCGGTCCCGGGGCGCGAGGTCGTTGACCACGTTGTCGCCGATCCGCAGCTCGCCGTCGGTGATGTCCTCCAGCCCGACGATCATCCGCAGCAGCGTGGACTTCCCGCAGCCGGACGGCCCGACGAGGATGACGAACTCGCCGTCGGCGATGTCCAGGTCCACGCCCTTCACGGCGGTGAAGCCGTCGGGGTAGGTCTTGACGATCTTCTCGAGGGTGATCGAGGCCATGGGGACTCCCTGTGGTGCGGGTGGTGGGTCAGCCCTTGACGGCGCCCTGGGTCAGGCCGGAGACGATCCGGCGTTGGAAGAGCAGGACGATGATGACGACGGGCACGGTGACCACGACGGCGGCGGCCGAGATGGCGCCGGTCGGCTCCTCGAACTGCGAGGCGCCGGTGAAGAAGGCGAGCGCGGCCGGCACGGGCCGGGCGGCCGACGTCGAGGTCAGCGAGATCCCGTAGACGAAGTCGTTCCAGGCGATGAAGAAGGCGATGATCGCCGTCGTGAAGACACCCGGGGCGGCGAGCGGGACGACGGCCTTGCGGAACGCCTGCCAGGTGGTCGCACCGTCGACCTGAGCGGCCTGCTCCAGCTCCCACGGGATCTGCCGGAAGAACGCCGCCAGGGTCCAGATCGAGATCGGCAGGGTCAGCGACAGGTACGGGATGATGAGCCCGAGCCAGGTGTCGTACAGGCCGATGGAGCGCCACAGGTTGAACAGCGGCGTCACGACCGAGATCACCGGGAAGACGGACACCGCGAGCGCCGTGGTGAGAATGAGGCGCTTCCCCGTGAAGTCCAGCCGCGCGATCGCGTAGGCCGCGAAGGTGGACAGCACCACGGCGACGAACGTCGCGATGAGCGTGATCCCGATGGAGTTGCGCAGCGCTGGCAGGAAGAGGTCCTGCGCGCTGCCGCCCGGCGCGAGGATCGCCGCGTAGTTCTCCCACGTCCACTCCGGCGGCAGGAACGTGCCCTCGAACAGGCCGTCCTGGGTCTTGAAGGAGGTCATCACGATGGACGCCACGGGCAGCAGCGACCAGACCAGCACCGCCACGGTGATGGCCGCCCAGGCCAGCTTCTGCCTCCCGGTCAGGGCACCCATGTCACTCCCCCCTCGCGCTGGCCAGGTCCACCTTGAACCCCTTGATGGCGATGAAGCTGATGAGCAGGACGCACGCGAACAGCAGCACGGAGATGGTGGACCCGAGCCCGATCTCGAGGCGGCTGATCGAGGTGTCGTACGCCAGCAGCGAGAGCACCCGGGTGTCGTTGGCGCCGCCGGTCATGATGAACACGTTGTCGAAGATGCGGAACGCCTCGAGCGCCCGGAACAGCACGGCGACCATGATCGCGGCCTTCATGTTCGGCAGGATCACCCGCCGCAGGACCTGCCACGGGGTGGCGCCGTCGACCTTGGCGGCCTCCTCCAGGTCACCGGGCACCTGCGCCAGGCCGGAGAGCAGCAGCAGGGAGATGAACGGCGTGGTCTTCCACACCTCGGACGCGATGATGACGAACAGCGACGGGCCCTGCGAGGCGAACCAGTTCAGGTCCTCGGTGATGCCCGGGAGCCAGCTGAACCAGCTGTTGACGTAGCCGCCGGAGTTGATGTCGAAGGCGTAGAACCAGGCGAACGCGGAGACCACCGTGATGATGCCGTACGGCACGAGGATCGCCGTCCGGAGCCAGCCGCGCAGCCGCTGGATCGCCCGGTGCATGACCATGGCGAGCGCGAAGCCGAGGACCAGCTCGATGGCCACGGTGACCACGGTGATGAGGACCGTCACCCACAGCGACTGCCAGAACACCGGATCCGAGAGGACCACGGCGTAGTTGCCCAGCCCGACGAGCTCGCGGTCGTCCGGCGCGGTGAGCCGGTAGTTGAACAGCGAGTCGTACATCGCCTGCAGGATCGGGTACAGGGTGACGGCGAGCATGACGACGAACGCCGGGCCGGCCAGCATCCAGCCGAGCCGCTGCTCCGAGCGGGTACGGGCCGAGCTGCGGCCTGCTGGGGTCTTCGTGGGCCGGTCGCTGACCGGCGGCATGGCCTGGGTGCTCACAGCAGACGCTCCCCCCGCAGCACGGCCGTGATGAGGTCCGTGGCCTGTCTCGGGCTGTTCTCACCGACGGCGGCCGGCGGGTACCACGTCTCCTGCAGCCCCAGCGACACCTCGTTGTAGCGAGGCGTCTGGGGGCGGGGCACCGCCTGGTCCAGCGACTGACGGATGGTGTCCGCCATCGGGAACTGCTCCTGCACCTCCGGCGCGTCGTACGCCTCCTCGGACGAGGGCGGGTTGCCGTTGCTGACGAAGTACCAGGACTGGTTCTCCGGCTGGACGATGCAGGAGACCGCGTCGTACGCGAGGTCCGTGTGCTCGCTGAAGGCGCCGACGCCGAGGTTGATGCCACCGACCGGCGGAGCGGCCTCGGTGCCCTCGTCCACCTGCGGGTAGATGGCCCACCCGATGTCGTCCACCACCTCGGGGTTCGCGTCGTTGATCGCCGGCCAGACGAACGGCCAGTTGACCATGAAGGACCCCTGGTCACCCTGGAACAGGTTCATCGAGGCGTTCTCGTCCGCCGTGGGCAGGCCCGGGCCGCCGAGCCGCTCCTGGCCGATGCGGCCGATGATCTCGGCCGCGGCCCGGCCGGCGTCGCTGTCCAGCCCGAGCTGGATCTCGTCTGCCGGGGCGTCCGGGTTCGTGATGATCTCTCCACCGCCGGAGGCGACGAGGGCGTTGATCCACACGGTCAGGGACTCCGCGTTGATGCCCTGCACGCCCAGCAGCTTCTCCTCCTGCGCCGCGGCGTCCATGACCTGGTTCCAGGTCACCGGCCCGCTCATGTCGAGCCCGGCCGCCTCCGCGACGGACTTGCGGTACCAGAGCAGCTGGGTGTTCGCCCAGAACGGGACGGTGACCAGCTCGTCCTCCCACGTGGCGCTGTCCACGGCGCCCTGGACGATCCCGTCGGTGCGCTGCAGGTCCTCGGGGACCGGGGCGAGGAACCCCGGCTCGGCGAGCTCCGGGATGTACGGCGGGTCGAGGCTCATGATGTCGATCGACGAGTCCCCGGCGGCGAGGCGTCGCGCGAGCTGCTCACGTTGGGACGCCGCGTCCCGCGGCAGGAGAGAGGTCTCGATGCGGTAGGCCCCGTCGGCCTCCTCGGTGCACCGCTGCGCCAGCTCTGCCTGCCCGCCGTCGTCCGGGTTGATGTACCAGGTCAGCACCGGCGGGCCGGAGTCCGCGGCGCACGCCGCGAGGCTCGCGCTCACCGCGACGGCGAGGGCCGTCGCGACCATCCGTCGTCGCACATCTCCCCCAGACATCGACTCACCCCGCGACGCCGCGGGTGGCACCAATTAACACCTGTTTGCGGATTCTCGCATCCCCCTTGCCGGCGGGCACGCGCCCGATCTGCGGTGACGCGGCACGGACGAGCACCCCGAGTGCCGCGACGTGGTGCCAGGATGAGCACGTGGACCCCGTACCCCCGACTCCCGGCACACACGTCCCGCCCACCCCCGCCGAGGCCTGGCGGCAGCTGCGCGAGGGGAACGCGCGGTTCGTCGCGGACGCCATGACGCACCCGTCCCAGGGCGCCGACCGACGCGCCGAGGTCGCCGCCGAGCAGCACCCGTCGGCGGTCCTGCTGGGCTGCTCGGACTCGCGCGTGGCGGCCGAGATCATCTTCGACCAGGGGCTCGGCGACCTCTTCGTGGTGCGCACGGCCGGGCACGTCCTCGACGCGTCAGTCATCGGTTCCGTCGAGTACGGCGTCGGGATTCTCGGGGCGCCGCTCGTCGTGGTCCTCGGGCACGACCGGTGCGGCGCCGTGGCCGCCGCCACCGACGCGCTGCTCACCGGCACGATGCCCACCGGGTTCGTCCGGACGGTCGTGGACCGGGTCATCCCCTCGCTGCTCACGCGCCCGCAGCTGGGCGACCCCGGGATCGCGCCGGGCGCGGACGGCAGCCGGTCCCGGCACCTCTCCCTGCCCGACGAGCACACCCTGCGGCGCAACCACGTCCGCGCCACGGTGCAGATGCTGAGGGACTACTCGGGGGTGGTGGCCGAGGCGGTGGCCGCCGGCAGGTGCGCCGTCGTCGGCGTCGAGTACACCCTCGCCGACGGCACCGCGCACCTGGTGGACCACCTCGGCGACGTCGGCGAGCAGCGCGACGCCTGACCGGCCCGCCTCAGGCGATCACCAGGTAGCCGGCCGAGATGACCGTCAGCACGACCACCAGCCGGTCGAACACGGCGAAGTCGAGGCGCTTGGCGATCGCCCGCCCCACCACCGCGCCGAGCACGACCCCGGGGAGCAGGAGCAGGTCGAGCCGGAGCGTGCCGGCGTCGATCAGGCCCAGTGAGACCGAGAACGGGGTCTTGGCGACGTTCACGGCGAAGAAGAACCATGCCGCGGTGCCGAGGAACCGGTCGACCGACGTGGTGGTGGCCAGGAAGTACAGCGACATGACCGGCCCGGCGGCGTTGGCCACCATGGTGGTGAAGCCACCCAGCGCGCCGTAGCCGAGGGTGGCGCCGCGCCGCGGCCGGTGTGGGCGCGGAGGATGCTCGGCGGGCTGCTCCGAAGGGGTCAGGGACTCCCGGGCACGCTTCCGTCGCTCGATCCAGCGGCGGACCAGGGTCAGGCCGATGAGCGCCAGGAGCATGGCGCCGATGGTCCGGCGGACACCGGAGTCGTCCGCGATCGCCATGAACACCGCGCCGGCCACCACGCCGAGCAGGACCGGGGGGACGAGCCGCCGCAGCAGGCGCAGATCGGCGTGCGAGCGGTAGATGGCCAGCGCGAACAGGTCACCGACGATCAGCAGCAGGAGCAGCGCGCCGGTCGATTCCCGGGCCGGCAGCGCCGCCGCGAAGAGCGCGACGGCGAGGGTGCCGGCACCCGGCAGCGCGGTCTTGGCGATCCCCACCAGCAGCGCCCCCGCGAGGAGGAGACCCCACGCGGGGACGCTGAGCTCGGGCACAGCCCGAGCATCGCACTCTCGGAAGAGCCGGTGCGCGCCCGTTCAGCCGGTGGTCAGTCGGTGCCCTCGAGCAGCTCCGTGACCAGCGCCGAGACGGCGGAGCGCTCGGAACGGGTCAGCGTCACGTGCGCGAACAGCTCCTTGCCCTTCAGCGCCTCGACGACGGCCGCGACGCCGTCGTGCCGGCCCACCCGGAGATTGTCGCGCTGGGCGACGTCGTGGGTCAGCACGACCTTCGAGTTCTGCCCGATGCGGGACAGGACCGTCAGGAGGACGTTGCGCTCGAGCGACTGGCCCTCGTCCACGATCACCCAGGCGTCGTGGAGCGAGCGGCCGCGGATGTGGGTCAGCGGCAGGACCTCGAGCATGCCACGACCCAGCACCTCGTCCAGCACCTCCGGCGCGACGACGGAGCCGAGCGTGTCGTAGACCGCCTCGGCCCACGGGTTCATCTTCTCGCTCTGGTCGCCCGGCAGGTACCCCAGCTCCTGCCCGCCGACGGCGTACAGGGGCCGGAACACGATGACCTTCCGGTGCTCCCGACGCTCCATCACCGCCTCGAGCCCGGCGCACAGCGCCAGCGCGGACTTGCCGGTGCCGGCGCTGCCGCCGAGGGAGACGATCCCGAGGTCCGGGTTGGTGAGGTGGTCGATCGCGATGCGCTGCTCGGCGCTGCGGCCCCGCAGGCCGAACACCTCCCGGTCGCCGCGCACGAGCTGGACCGTGCCGTCGGCGGCCACCCGGCCGAGCGCGGAGCCGCGGGGGGCGTGCAGCACCGTCCCGGTGTTGACCGGTGCGGTGGCGAGCGTGCCCGGCGTGGCGAGGTCGGCGACGGTCACGTGGCCGCTGTCCCACATGGCAGCCATCTCGGACTCGGTGAGCTCCGCAGTCGTCATGCCGGTGTAGCCGGAGTCGACGACCTGCTGCGCGCGGTACTCCTCGGCGTGCAGGCCGACCGCGGAGGCCTTGACCCGCATCGGCAGGTCCTTCGAGACGACGGTGACGTCGTTGCCCTCCGCGGCGAGGTTGGCGGCCACGGCGAGGATGCGGGTGTCGTTGTCGCCCAGCCGCAGCCCGGTGGGCAGCACCTGGTCGCTGGAGTGGTTGAGCTCGACCCGGACGGTCCCGCCGTCCTGCCCCACCGGGACCGGTTCGTCGAGCTTGCCGTGGCGGACCCGGAGGTCGTCGAGGAGCCGCAGGGCGCTGCGGGCGAAGTAGCCGAGCTCGCTGTGGTGCCGCTTGCCCTCGAGCTCGGTGATGACGACCACCGGCAGGACGACGTCGTGCTCGGCGAACCGGAGCATCGCTCTCGGGTCCGACAGGAGCACGGAGGTGTCCAGCACGTAGGTGCGCAGCGCCGTGCCCGTCGGCTCGGCGACGCCCATGACCGAGGCGACGGAGGTGCCGCCGTCGACGGTGGGGACGTCGGTGCTCTGGGGCGCGCTGGTGGTGCGGTCAGTGCTCACGAAGGCTCCCTTCGGCGCACGGGGCGCCGACTCGCTGCGCCTGCCGGCCGCGCACGACGCGCGGCTGCCCGGGCACGGTGGTGGGGGCGGTGGTCCGGCCCTGGCAGGGGCCGGAGGCCCCTCCCTCCGCAGCGGGCTGCTGCATGGGCTGACCTCCCGGAGGACGACGGGTGTGCCGTCCATCACACTCGACGCTACGACGCGCTCGGCACCGCATGACCGCGACACGCCCGGTGCAGGGACGAATGACACCGGACGGTCGAGGGCTCGCAACACGTTGTTCACACGGGCCCCTTCCGCAACGTTGGCTCGGGCTGCGGAACGGGCGGGGTGTGGCGCGCCGGAGGCGGTCCGTTCAGCGGCCGAGGCGGCGCTCGCGCTGGGCGTAGTCGCGCAGGGCGCGCAGGAAGTCGACCCGCCGGAAGTCCGGCCAGTACGCCTCGCAGAAGTAGTACTCGCTGTGCACGGACTGCCACAGCAGGAATCCGCCGATGCGCTGCTCGCCGGAGGTGCGGATGACCAGGTCGGGATCGGGCTGGCCCTTGGTGTAGAGGTGGTCGGCGATGTCGGTGACGGTCAGCGACTCCGCCACCGACTCCAGGGACTCCCCCGCGCCGGCGCGCTCGCGGAGGAGCGAGCGGACCGCGTCGGCGATCTCATCCCGCCCGCCGTAGCCGATCGCCACGTTGACCTGCATGCCGGTGACGTCCGCGGTGCCGGACTCGGCCGCCCGCAGGCGCTGCGCCATCCAGTCCGGCAGCAGGTCGAGCGACCCGACGACCTTGAGCCGCCAGCGACGCCGCCGGGCGAGCGTCTCGACCGCGGTCGCGATGATGTCGAGCAGGTCGCCGACCTCGTCCGGGTCGCGGTGGAGGTTGTCGGTGGAGAGCATCCAGAGCGTGACGACCTCGACGCCGACCTCCTCGGACCACTCGAGGAGCTCGGTGATCTTGTCGGCGCCGCGGCGGTGGCCGTGCGCCGCCGGCATCCCGACCGCCCGCGCCCACCTGCGGTTGCCGTCGAGCATGACGCCGACATGCCGGGGGACGCGGGCCTGGTCCAGGCCGGCGAGCAGCCGCCGCTCGTACAGCTGGTACAGCAGGTCCGGCTCGCGCATGCCACCCTTCCGATCACACCGTCGCGGCCCTGCCGGCCACGGCGCGGACGTTCCTCCGCCCTCGCTGGGGTGAGGCTACAGCGGCCGTCTGATCGCGGTGCGCAAGCGGCTCTACCTACGGTACCGTAGGTAGACGTCGTCGCCCGGGACGAGGGGCGGCGCATCCGGCGGAAAGCACTCCATGACCACAGCACGACCCGAGCGCGACGGCACGACCGCGGAGTCGTCGTTCACCGCGGCGGTCAAGCCGCTCCTGCGCGGCTGGATCCACCTGGGCACCACACCACTGGCGCTGGTCGCCGGCCTGGTCCTGGTGGCGCTGTCGCCCACCATGGCGGCGCGGATCTCCACCGCCGTCTTCGTGCTGAGCGCCGTCGTGCTGTTCGGCACCTCCGCCGTCTACCACCGCGGCAGCTGGTCACCGCGCCTGGCCGGAGCGCTGCGCCGCGCCGACCACTCGAACATCTTCCTGCTCATCGCCGGCACCTACACCCCGCTGTCGGTGCTGCTCCTGGACACCGCCACGGCGACGACGCTGCTGGTGGTCGTGTGGACCGGCGCCGCCCTGGGAATCGCGGCGCGGATCCTGTGGCTCGGTGCGCCCCGATGGGTCTACGTGCCGATCTACGTGGCGCTCGGGTGGGTCGCCGTCTGGTTCCTGCCCGCGTTCTGGCGCTCCGGGGGCCCGGCGGTCGTCTGGCTGGTCATGCTCGGCGGGCTGGCCTACACGCTCGGCGCGCTGGCCTACGGCACCAAGCGCCCGAACCCGAGCCCGCGGTGGTTCGGGTTCCACGAGATCTTCCACGTCGGGACCGTCGTCGGGTGGTCGTGCCACTACGCGGCGGTCTCGGTCGCCGCCTACACCGCCTGAGCCCTCGCTACGCTCGCCCCAGGTGGCGCGACGTCCGCGCGGCCGAGCCACGATGGGGGATCTGCGATGGGTAAGACGCGCGAGTGGTCGGCGCCGCCGGCCAAGCTGCTCCGGGTCGGCGACGGCTTCGACCTGGCCGCCCTGGACCGCGCGGCCACCCCCGGCTGGGCCGGGAAGAAGAAGGACGCCGCGGCGTTCCTCGACCGGCGTGCACCCCTGCTCTCGGAGCTGCAGGAACGGCTCTTCGCCCACGGCCGCGCCGGCGGCACGCGGGGGGTGCTGCTCGTGATCCAG
Organism: Georgenia alba; assembly: GCF_042665525.1. Taxonomy (NCBI): domain Bacteria; kingdom Bacillati; phylum Actinomycetota; class Actinomycetes; order Allobogoriellales; family Allobogoriellaceae; genus Georgenia; species Georgenia alba. The sequence goes on along the minus strand of NZ_JBHTCQ010000001.1, from coordinate 1,608,368 downwards.
GGCCTGGACACCGCCGGCAAGGGCGGGATCGTCCGCCACGTCCTGGGCATGGTCGACCCGCAGGGGGTCGCGCTGCGGGCCTTCGGCGTGCCGACGCCCCAGGAGCTGCGCCACCACTACCTGTGGCGCGTACGGCGCGCGCTCCCCCGGCCCGGACTCATCGGCGTCTTCGACCGTTCGCACTACGAGGACGTCCTCGTCCCGCGGGTGGAGGGCACGATCGACGACGAGGCCGTCTGGCCCCGCCGGTTCCGTGAGATCAACCGGTTCGAGGCGAGGATCGCGGAGGCGGGGACGAGCATCGTCAAGGTCGCCCTGATGCCGTCGTACGAGGAGCAGGGGCTGCGGCTCATGGAGCGCCTGGACCGCCCGGACAAGCACTGGAAGTTCAGTCCCGGCGACGTGGACACCCGCTCGCGGTGGGACGACTACCAGGCCGCCTACGCGGACCTGCTCGCGGCGACCAGCACCGACGCCGCACCGTGGTACGTGATCCCGGCCGATCGGAAGTGGTACACCCGGCTCGCCGTCACCGAGCTGCTGACCCAGGCGCTCGTTGACCTCGGCCTCGGCTGGCCCCGGCCCCGGTGGCGCGTGGCGACGCAGCGGCGGCGTCTGGCGGCGACGATGAGCGAGGCGACGCTTGCCGAGGCCAGGAGCGTCGCGGAGGAGAAGCTCGCCCAGTTCGAGGCCGACGAACGCGCCCACGCCGAGGCGGTGGCCCAGGTGGAGGGCAGGAAGTCCCCGGACGACGGCGGAGCAGAAGGCCCGAAGACAGGCAAGACGGGCAAGACCGGCAAGACGGCGAAGACGGGCAAGACGGCGAAGGCCCCGAAGCAGAAGAGCAGGAAGGCCGAGCAGCCGAAGCGGAAGGGCAAGAAGAAGCAGAAGAAGTAGGCGTCTGCCCTCGACCGCGAGCTAGGAGGGTGAGCCGGCCTGCTCCCGGGGCGGCCCACCGTCGGACCGGTCGGCACCGTCGTCGGACGGCCCGGCGTCGTCGGACGACGCAGGGTCGTGCTCGGCCTGCGGCGCGGCCGCCTCCTCCTCGCGGCGGCGCAGCTCGGCGTTGTGCTCGACCCGCCGCATGTGCTTGGCCATGGACCGGAAGAGCGGGATCGCTGCGACCGCGAGCAGGAAGAACCCGAAGATGAACCCCAGGATCCCGGGGCTGACCTCCCAGGGCTGCAGCTCACCCTCCTGCGGGCCGGGCGAGGGGGACTCGGCGAGCAGCGCGGTGAGGATCATCGCTGGGCCTCGTCCAGTGTGAGGCCCTCGGGCACGACCCCGGCGAAGAGATCCTCCTCCAACCCGTCCGCCACCGGGACGCGGGCACGGGCAAGCTCGAACTCCTCGAACGGCCACACCTGCGCCTCGATGTCCCGCGGCACCATGAAGAAGAAACCGTCCGGGTCGATCTGGGTGGCGTGCGCGCGGAGCGCGTCGTCCCGCTGCGGGAAGTAGTCCGCGCAGGTGATCCGCGCCGTGGGCGTCCGGCGCGGCCGGTCCCCGCGCCGGTCGATCCACTCGGCGAACGGCGAGGCCAGGCCGCGCTCCTGCATCGCCTCGTGCAGTGCCAGGACGCGGTCCACCGAGAAGGACACGTCGTAGTAGAGCTTCTGCACCGCCCACGGCTCGCCGGCGTCGGGGTAGGCGGTGGGATCCGCGGCTGCCTCGTAGGCGCCGACCGCGATCCGGTGGGACATGATGTGGTCCGGGTGCGGGTAGCCACCGGTCTCGTCGTAGCAGGTCATCACGTGCGGGCGGAACTCACGCACCTGGCGCACGAGGGCGCCGACGGCCACCTCCAGCGGCTCGAGCCCGAACGACCCCTCGGGCAGCGGCGGAAGCGGGTCACCCTCGGGCAGGCCGGAGTCGACGAACCCGAGCCACACCTGCTCGACACCGAGCGCCGCGGCGGCGGCGGCCATCTCCCGGCGCCGGTAGCCGGGCATGTCCCGCAGGATCTCCGGGTCGTCGGCCAGCTTCGGGTTGAGGATGTCGCCCCGCTCGCCGCCGGTGCACGTCACGACCTGGACCCGGTGCCCCTCGCCCGCGTAGCGCGCCATGGTCGCGGCGCCCTTGCTCGACTCGTCGTCCGGGTGCGCGTGCACGGCCATCAGCCGCAACGCCTCGTTCGTCACGTGTCTCCTCCAGCTTTGCCCGAGCAGCGCCGACGGCTACCTACCAGGGACAATCGTCTCGCACGTCCGACCATTCCGAGAACCACATCGCAGGAGGCCGCCGCCGTGACCGTTCCCGCGGAAGAGCACGACGAGCGCGGTGCCGCGCCCGGTGGCGGCTCCGCCGTCGACCCGGCCATCATGGCCGCTCGCTACGGGCGGACACGGACCTCGCGGCGTACGGTCGTTCTCGCGGCGATCCTCGCCACGCTCGTGGTCGGTGCCGGCCTGGGCGTGCAGGCGGCGAACCTCACGCGGCCGTCCGTCATGACGGACGATCTCGGGTTCACGGTGCACGACGCGACGCGCACCACCGTGCGGTTCGCGGTGCGCACCGAGCCGGGGACCACGGTGCGCTGCGCCCTCGTCGCCCTCAACACGAACCACACCCAGGTCGGGTACCGCGAGGTCGAGATCGGCCCGTCCCCCGAGCAGACCACCAGCCACGTGGTCGACGTCACCACCACGGAGCTCGCCACGACCGGGAGCGTGGAGGAGTGCTCGATCATCGATTCCCCGTGAGCCCCCACGTGTACAATCGATGCTTTACACGCCGCCCCGGAGCGGCGCACACGGTGCGTTAGCCCGGGCGTCAACAGGTTCCATGCCTCGGCCATGCACGTGTGTGGCCGGGGCATCGAACGTATGTGGAGGAGGAGCCGTGACACAGACGAGCGCCACCTGGCTCACCCAGGACGCGTACAACCGTCTCAAGGGCGAGCTCGAGTACCTCACGGGCAGGGGACGCCAGGAGATCGCGGAGAAGATCGACGCCGCGCGCCAGGAGGGGGACCTCAAGGAGAACGGCGGGTACCACGCGGCGCGCGAGGAGCAGGCGAAGCAGGAGGCACGGATCCACCAGCTCACCGAGCTGCTGCGGAACGCGCAGGTCGGCGAGGCCCCGGCGGACGACGGCGTCGTCGAGTCCGGCATGGTGGTGACCTGCACGATCGCCGGCAAGAAGCGGACCTTCCTCCTCGGCTCGCGGGAGGGCGCCCCGGACCTCGACATCGACGTCTACTCCGAGTCCTCGCCGCTCGGCTCCGCCCTGGTGGGCAAGCGCGCGGGCGACACCGCGACGTACGAGACGCCGAACGGCGCCCAGATCGAGGTCAAGATCAAGGAGGTCAAGCCCTTCCGGGGCTGAGACCCGGCTCCTGACATGGGCCGCCGCAGGACTGACCTGCGGCGGCCCACGTGCGTCCGGCCCGACCTCGGGCCGCATCTCCGGTCGCGGCACGGCGCCGTCGGTGCGACTCTGCGGACGGGCGGCTACGCAGCTCGCCCGGAGAGGAGGAGCCATGCCGACGGACCTGAACCCACGGCACTCTCACCCGCGACCACCCTTCTTCACGGCCTACTCGTTCGCCCTGGTGACCGGGGCACTGTTCGTGCTGTCGTGGATCGGCCAGTTCGTCTTCCAGGCGATCCAGGTGAGCAACGACGCCGCGACCCACGGCGAGACCTTCGAGTGGGCGCAGTTCTGGCCCGAGTTCCTGTCCGCGACGCTGGAGAACTGGCAGTCCGAGTTCCTCCAGCTGGTGTGGCAGGCGGCCGGGCTCGCGATGTTCTACTTCTGGGGTTCCTCGCAGTCGCGCGAGGGCGCGGACCGGGTCGAGGCGAAGATCGACCGGCTGCTCACCGAGCGCGGGATCGACCCGCAGCAGTTCGAGATCGCCGAGGAGCACCAGGCCACCCGCCAGGCGGGCCACACGGGCTGACGCGGGCTCAGGGCGCGAGGACGGGATAACCCTGCTCGCGCAGACGGGCCACGACGGCGTCCCGGTGCTCCGGGCCCTTGGTCTCCATCTCGACCGTGATGGCGACCTCGTCCACGGCGAGGCCCGTCCAGGTGCGGGTGTGGGAGATGTCGACGACGTTCGCGCCGGTCTCGGCAAGGGCGGCCAGCAGCCGGGCGAGGCTGCCGGGCGAGTCCTTCACGAGCACCCGGGCCTGCAGGTACCGGCCGACGGCGGTCATGCCGTGCCGGATGATGCCCAGCAGCACGAGCGGGTCCACGTTGCCGCCGGTGAGCAGCACCACGACGGGACCGGTGAACGCCGACGGGGCGGACAGCAGCGCCGCGACACCGGCGGCGCCCGAAGGCTCGACCACCAGCTTCGCCCGCTCGACCATGTGGAGCACGGCGTGGGACAGCAGGTCCTCGCTGACCGTCCGGATCTCCCGTACGTGCTCGGTGATGAGCCGGAACGGCACCTCGCCCGGCAGTCCGACCGCGATCCCGTCCGCCATCGTGTTCATCTCGCGCAGCAGCACCGGGTGCCCGGCCTCGAGCGAGGCCGTGTAGGCCGCCGCCGTCGCCGCCTGGACCCCCACGACCTCGATGCTCGGGTCGACGCTGTGCACCGCCGCGGCGACCCCGGCGAGCAGCCCTCCCCCACCGGTCGGCACGACGATCGTGCGGACGTCTGGCACCTGCTGGACGATCTCCAGGCCGATCGTGCCCTGGCCGGCGACGATGTCGGGGTGGTCGTAGGGGTGGATCAGGACGCGTCCGGTGCGCTCGGCGTCCTCGCGGGCGGCGGCGAGGGCGGATTCGATGTCCGGTCCGGTGAGCACCACCTCGGCCCCGTACCGGCGGGTCGCCTCGACCTTGGGCAGCGCGGCGTCGGCGGGCATGACGATGCGGGCGGAGAGGCCGAGCAGCCGGGCCGCGAGCGCCACGCCCTGCGCGTGGTTCCCGGCGGAGGCGGCGACGACGCCGCTCGCCTTCTCGTCCTCGTCGAGCCGGCTCATCCGCAGGTAGGCGCCACGCAGCTTGAAGGATCCGGTGTGCTGGAGGTTCTCGGTCTTCAGCAGGACGGGCGTGCCGACGATCTCGGTGAGGGAGGAGCACTCCTCCACGGGTGTGCGGTGGACGATCCCCTCGAGCGTGGCAGCGGCCTGCTCGAACGTCCGGCGGTCGAAGGTCACCGGTCGGTACCGCCGCCGGTCCCGCCTCGCCCGCGTCCGTCCCGGCTCTCCGCCGTCGGCGTGGCCGCCGCCGCGGGCGTCGCGGCGACCGGCTCCTCGGCCGCGTCCTCTGTGTGCACGTAGGTGCCCGGTGGGCCGCCCGAGCGGTCGGCGTCGGCCGCGAGCTTGGGATACTTGTCCCGCCCGTAGAGGTAGAGCAGGACGGTGTTGATCGTGGCCACCACCGGCACGGCGAAGAGCGCGCCGAGCAGCCCGGCGATGCCCGTCCCGGCCGTCACCGCCAGCACGATGGCCAGCGGGTGCAGGGCGAGGGCGTTGCCCTGGAGCCACGGCTGGAGCACGTTGCCCTCGAGCTGCTGCACCAGCAGCACGATGCCGAGCATGATCAGCGCCGGGATCGGACCCTGGTCGACGAGGGCGACCGCGACGGCGACGATGCCGGAGAGCACGGCACCGATGATCGGGATGAAGGAGAAGAGGAAGACGAGGATGCCGATCGGCAGGGCGAGCGGCACGCCGAGGATCGCGGCGCCGACGGCGATGCCCACCGCATCGACGAAGGCGACCAGGATCTGGGTGCGGGTGTAGCCGCCGAGGGTCGCCCAGCCGCGGATGCCCGCCTCGTTGATGCGGTGCCGGGCCGGGTCGGGCGCGAGGCGGACGAACCAGTGCCAGATCTTCCGCCCGTCCTTGAGGAAGAAGAACAGGCAGAACAGCATGAGGATGGCCCCCGTGGCGACGGAGGCCACCGAGCTGGTGGCGCCGAGGACTCCGCTGACGAGGGTGTCCGAGTTGGCGCTGACCTGGTCGCGTGCCTGTTGGATCCACTGCTGGATCTGCTGCTGGTCCACCGCGTAGGGCCCGGTGGTCAGCCACTCCACGACGTCGTCGAAGGCCGCCGTGACGCGGTCGGCGAGGGCGCCGAACCCGTCGACGATGGACCGCCCGGCCAGCACCAGCAGGCCGGAGACCAGACCGAGCAGGAGCAGGATGGCCGCACCGGAGGCCAGTGCTCGGGGGAACCGCAGGAAGCGCCGCAGCCAGCCCGCAACGGGCTCGAGGAGCACCGTGATGAGCAGTGCGATGAGGACGGCCGCGATGATCGTCTTGAACGTGATGATCAGGAAGATCAGCAGGGCGAGGGCGGCGGCGAGCACGAGGATGCGCCAGGACCAGCCCGCCGCGATGACGAGGGTCTTCGGGACCCCGTGGACGAGACCCCTGTGGGGCGGCGCACCGACTGTCGCCTCGGCGCCCCCGTCCCTGGCGGTGCCCTCGTCCTCGCGGTCGGCCTGGTCAGCGGCCGGCTCCTTGCGGGCGCGACCGAGCAGGCCCCGGCGGGTGCGGCTGCTCTGACTCATGGACCCCTGCTCGACGTCGGATCGTCGCCCGGGCGGCGACGCCTTGCTCTGTGTCAGGGTACGACCTGTGCGCACATCCGCCACGTGAGCACCGCCGTGTCCCGCCAGGTGAGGCGGCCGCAGACGCACGACGGCGGGGATCGTGGGCTCTCACGTGCCGAGAGCGCAGGGATGGCGCGGCCCCCGCCCGGCGCGGGTGACGGACAATGGGTTCGGAACACCTGCGGCGGCCGAGCCGTTGACACCTGGGACAGGTTCTTGAGCGGGAGGCTCGATGTTCTTCACGGAACGCAAGACGACCATGGTCACGCCGGACGAGGCGCTGCCCGGCCGGGACGCCAGTCCCTTCGACGTGCCCGAGACGCACGAGGTGCTGGGTACGCCGCTGCAGGGCCCGTGGCCGCCCGGGTCCGAGACCCTCTACGTGGCGATGGGTTGCTTCTGGGGTTCCGAGCGCATCTTCTGGCGGCAGCCCGGCGTGGTCTCGACCGCCGCCGGGTACCTCGGCGGGTTCACGCCCTACCCGACGTACGAGGAGGTGTGCACCGGCCTGACCGGGCACACCGAGGCCGTCCAGGTGGTCTACGACCCCCACCAGACCTCCCCCGAGCTGTTGCTGAAGGCGTTCTGGGAGAACCACGACCCGACGACGCCGAACCGGCAGGGAAACGACGTCGGCACCCAGTACCGCTCCGGCGTCTACTGGACGACGGCGGAGCAGGAGGCCGCGGCCCGGGCGACCCGGACGGCCTTCCAGGAGGTTCTGACCCAGCAGGGGCACGGCCAGATCGCCACCGAGCTGCTCCCGTTCCCCGGCGAGTTCTACTACGCCGAGGACTACCACCAGCAGTACCTGCACAAGAACCCGGGCGGCTACTGCAACCACGGACCCAACGGCATGACGTGCCCGGTGGGCCTGGTCGGCAGCGACATCCCGGAGCGTGCCGGGCAGGCGCCGGCGGGCGGGAACTTCGTGCGCGTCGACTGAGCGACGCATCGGCCGTGCGGCACACCCCGCACATCGCACGCAGAGGAACGGGCACGGAGGGACGGGCCGTCTCGCGGTGGCCTGGTCCGGGCAGCCGAGGATCGCCGTGATGCCGTCGTCAGGCCACCTCGACGTGGTCGGGGGTGGCCCCCGCGTCACACGCGGGCTGCTCGCCGGGGACGGCGCTGACATCGCCGACCCGGCTGGCGAGCTCGCCCGCCGCGACGATGGCGGCGCCGAGGTGCGCCAGGAGGGCCAGGGCGACGCCGTCGATCTCGGTGCTGCGGTGGGGCCGGTCGAGGGCGCCGACGGCGGTCGATATCTCGGCGACGCACGTCCCGAGGACACGGGCGACATCGTCGGCACGGCCGCGGAGCTCGACGCTCGGGGCGGGGCCGGCGTCGAGGAACGCGGCGGTCACCGCAGGGGGCTCCTCGGCGGTGGACGGCGTGGCGGACGGGTAGGCGGCGGAGGCGACGGCCGACAGGCCGGCTTGTGACGAGTAGGGCACGGCGGCATTCTCTGAGCTCGCCCGCCGGGGCGGGACGGAAACGGCCGGCCGATCGGTCTCGGGTTGGTCACGAGACGGGCAGGGTGCTCGGGCGCCACGGCTTCGGTGCGCACCACGTTCGCGAGGGGGATCGGCGACGCCGGCCGTGCCGTCGGGACCGGCACGTAGGGTGGACGGCATGATCCCCAAGCTTCCTACCGTCAGCGGCACCTTCGGCGACAAGCCGGCCCTCACCTTCCCCGGCAGCGACGCACCGCAGGGCCTGCAGGTCCAGGTGCTGGAGCAGGGCACCGGCGAGGCGGTGAACCCGGGCGACACGATCGTCGTGAACTACCTCGGTCAGACGTGGGACGGCCACGTGTTCGACAATTCCTACGACCGCGGCTCGACCATCTCGTTCCCGATCGGGATGGGCGTGGTCATCGGCGGCTGGGACGACGGGCTGGTCGGCCAGCAGATCGGCTCCCGCATCCTGCTCTCCGTGCCGCCCGAGCACGGCTACGGTCCCCGCGGCGTGCCGCAGGCGGGCATCGGCGGCGAGGACACCCTGGTGTTCGTGGTCGACGTGGTCGGCGTCGAGTAGCCCGCACGGCCCGCACCGCCAAGACGACCACCGGCAAGAGAACGGCGGCCGCCCCATCGGGACGGCCGCCGTTCTGCGGCTGTGCTGCGTGCGCTGCTACTCGCCGCCGCGCAGGATCGCGATGAGCCGCAGGAACTCGATGTACAGCCACACCAGGGTGACCGCGAGCCCGAACGCGGCCGACCAGGCGTAGCGGCCCGGCGCGCCGCCCTCGACGCCACGCTTGATGGCGTCGAAGTCCATGATCAGGCAGAGAGCGGCGAGACCGACAGCGAAGAGGCCGATGAGGACGCCGAGCGGGACGTCGAACGGTCCGATCGAGATCGCGAGACCGCGCAGGCCCCATTCGCCTCCTGCGACGTCGGTGAGCATCAGCACGAGGTTCACCAGCGAGAAGAGCGCGTAGCCAACCACCGCGATGAGCAGCCACCGGGTGAACTTCGGCGTGACCCGGATCTTGCCGGAGCGGAAGAGCAGCAGTGACGCGGCGAACGTCGCAGTGGTGGCGAGCACCGCCTGCAGCACGATGCCCGGGTACATGACCTCGAAGAACGCGGAGATCCCGCCGAGGAAGAGGCCCTCGGCCACCGCGTAGCCCATGATCAGCGCCGGGGAGGGCTCACGCTTGAAGGCGTTGACCAGGCCCAGCACCAGCCCGACGACGAGGCCGCCGAAGGTCAGGAGCATGTTCGCGCCGAACAGCAGCCAGTTGGCGGCGCCGGCGAGGACGATGAGGCCCAGGACGATGCCGGTCTTCATGATGACGTCGTCGTACGTCATCCGTCCGGTGTCGGCCGGTGCGGCCGGCGGCCCCTGGTACGCGTGCTCGAGGTCGCGCAGCTGCTGGTCCTGGGCGGGGCCGTACTGCTGCCCGTACTGCGTCTGCCCGTACGTCTGCTGCGCGGTGCCATACTGGCCCGGCGCGGCGTACCCGGTGCCCTGCCCGGGCGTGTACCCCGGGTAGCCGGGATAGCCGTTCGGAGTTCGCTGGGCGTTCTTGCCGAAGATCGAGCTGCGCTCGAAGACGGGGTTGCTCACTGTGCCTCCTGGTCGCGGCGACCGGATCCGGTTCGGACCCGGGAAAGTCGCTGGCCTTGCGACCATCGTACGGGTCGGCACCGTCCGCCGCCGAAGCTTCTTCTCGACCGGTGAAACGCCGCGACGCCGTCCTGAGTTCCGTCTCGCGCGCGAAACCGCCGTGCCCAGTCGTCCACATCTCCTCCTCCAGGCCGATCCCGACGGCCGCCGCGGCGACTTACGGTGGTCCTGTCGCGACCAGCACCACCGACGCGAAGGGCGGACGATGATCGAGGCGCACGACCTCACCAAGCGCTACGGCGCCAAGACCGCCGTCGACCACGTCAGCTTCACGGTCGAGCCCGGGACCGTCACGGGCTTCCTCGGGCCGAACGGCGCCGGCAAGTCCACCACCATGCGGATGATCGTCGGCCTCGACCGTCCGACGACGGGCAGCGTGACCGTGAACGGCAGGCCCTACGCCCGGCACGCCTCGCCGCTGGCCGAGGTGGGCATCCTGCTGGACGCCAAGGCGGTCCACGGCGGCCGCACCGCCAGGTCTCACCTCCGCACGATGGCGGCGACCCACGGCATCCCGACCAAGCGGGTGGACGAGGTGATCGAGATGACCGGCCTGTCCGGCGTCGCCCGCAAGCGCGTCGGCGGCTTCTCCCTCGGCATGGGCCAGCGGCTCGGCATCGCCTCGGCGATGCTCGGGGACCCGAAGACCCTCATCCTCGACGAGCCCGTCAACGGGCTCGACCCGGAGGGGGTGCAGTGGGTCCGCCGGCTGGTGAAGTACCTGGCCGGCGAGGGCCGCACGGTGTTCCTGTCCTCGCACCTCATGAGCGAGATGGCACTGACCGCGGACCGCCTGCTCGTCATCGGCCGGGGCCGCATCATCACCTCGGGCCCCGTCCAGGACGTCATCGACTCGGTCTCCCGCACCGGCGTGCGGGTCCGCTCCCCCCGTGCCGGAGAGCTCGCCGAGCTGCTGCTCGGCCGCGGCGCGACGGTCGAGCGCGGCGACGACGGCGTCCTCGACGTCCACGGCACGACGGCCGAGCAGGTCGGCGAGACCGCCGCCGAGCACGGGATCGCCCTGCACGAGCTCACCCCGCAGCGCGCCAGCCTGGAGGACGCCTACATGACCCTCACCCAGGACGACGTCGAGTACCGGTCGGAGACCGCCGAGGTCGGCGCCGCGGGCGCCGGAGAGGCGCCGGCCCGATGACCGCCGCCACGACCGAGCGTCGCGCCCGGCGCGAGAGCGCCTCCCGCAGGACCGCCGCACGACTGAGGTTCTCCGGCGTCATGCGGGGTGAGTGGATCAAGCTGTTCTCGCTCCGTTCGACCTGGTGGACGCTGGGCATCACGGTCCTCGTCATGGTCCTGTTCGCGCTGGTCCAGGCGAGCTCCCTCGACTTCATGATGGACAACCCGCAGATGAGTGCCGTGGCCGAGAATCTGCACGGCGCCGAGATCGTCACCGCCGGCTACGCCTTCGGCGCCGTCGCCATCGGCGTGCTGGGATCCCTGCTGGTGACGGGCGAGTACTCGACCGGCATGATCCGCTCCACGCTCGCCGCCGTCCCGACCCGACTGCCCGTCCTGGTCGCCAAGGCGATCGCCCTCGTCGTGGTCTCCGCCGTCACCGCCGCCCTGAGCATCGCGGGCACCCAGCTGGCGACCACGTCCATGCTCGCGGAGTACGACCTCGTCCCGCCGCTGGACCAGGAGACCACCTGGCAGATCTATGGTGGGATGGCGTTCTTCTTCGTCGCGGTCGCCCTGCTGGGCCTCGGCGCGGGCGCGATCCTGCGACACTCGGCCGGCACGATCACGGCGGTGCTGAGCGCCCTCCTGCTCCTCCCGATCGTGCTGACCTTCATCAACGCCGAATGGGTCCAGGACGTGAGCGACTACGTGCCGCTCAACGCGGCAGGCGCCTTCCTGTCGGTCAGCGGGGCGATCGACGGCGAGGCGGCGCTGACTCCGTGGGAGGGCGTCGCCGTCGTCGGTGCCTACCCGCTCGTCGCGCTCGTCGCGGGGGCGGTGCTGCTGCGCCGTCGGGACGCCTGAGGGAGCGCGCCGGACGCTACTTCTTCGACTGCGTGCCCGAGCCGCGGGTCGAGCGCCGGGTCTGCGCCGCGGAGCCGGACCCCTTGCCGCTGGTCCCCTCCCCCGTCGACTTCTCCCCCGACGGCGCGCTGGCCGGCTTGTCCGTCCGCGACGGGGCCTTGCCCGTCGCTCGCTCCCACGCCGCGCGCGGGTTCTGCAGCGCGCCGAGCGGGACGAGCTCCCGGTGGAAGAACAGCGCGGAGGTCCAGTCGGCCAGGATCCGCACCTTCCGCTCGAACGACGGCATCGCCATCACGTGGTAGGTGCGGTGCATGAACCACGCCATCGGGCCGCGGAACTTGTGCCCCATGATCTGCGCGACGCCCTTGTACAGACCCAGCGAGGCCACGGTGCCGATGTTCTCGTGGCGGTAGTCCGTCGGCGCCTGGCCGGTCAGCACCCGCACGAGGTTGGCCCCGAGGTGCTTGCCCTGGCGCACCGCGTGCTGCGCCGTCGGGGCGCAGGTGCCGTCGGGGGTCTTGGCGCCTCCGGACAGGTCGGGGACGGCGGCACAGTCCCCGGCGGCCCAGGCGTTCTCGACGATCTCGCCCTCGGCGGTGACCACCTGCAGCTTCGCGTTGGCGCGCACGCGGCCACGCTCGTCGAGCGGCAGGTCGGTGTCGCCGAGGACGGGGTTCGCCTTCACGCCGGCGGTCCACACGATCGTGTCCGCCTCGAAGGTCTCCCCGGTCGAGAGCTCGATGTTGCCGTCGACGCAGGAGTTCAGGAACGTGTTGAGGTGGATCTCGACGCCGCGCTCACGCAGCTGCTCGATCGCGTAGCCGCCGAGCTCCTCGCCGACCTCGGGCAGGATCCGGCCCATGCCCTCGACCACGACGAACCGCAGGTCCTCGCGCTCGATGGAGTCGTACTGCTGCGTGGCGGCGCGCGCCATGTCCTCGACCTCGCCGAGGGCCTCGATACCGGCGAAGCCGCCACCGACGAAGACGAAGGTCAGCATCCGGCGGCGCTTCTCGGGGTCCCAGGTGGAGGCGGCCTCGGCGAGCTTGCCGAGCACCTGGTTGCGCAGCGCGGTCGCCTCCTCGATGGTCTTGAAGCCGATGGCGTGCTCCGCGAGCCCCGGGATGGGCAGCGTGCGGGCGATCGAGCCGAGACCGACGACGAGGTGGTCGTAGGTGACCTCGTACGGCTCACCCTCGTTGACCGGCGCGATGACGGCCTTGCGGTCGCCGTGCCGGATGTCGGTGATCGAGCCGGTCAGCACGGTGGCGCCGGAGAGCTCCCGGCGCAGCGACGTCACGACGTGCCGCGGCTCGATGGACCCGGCGGCGGCCTCGGGAAGGAACGGCTGGTACGTCATGTAGGGGTGCGGGTCGACGATCGCGATCTCCGCGTCCTGGCGGCCGATCTGCTTGCGCAGCGTCAGCGCCGTGTACAGCCCGATGTACCCGCCTCCCGCGATGAGGATGCGTGGCGTGCGGCCACCCGAGGACAGGACCGGCCGCACGGACTCCTCCTGTGCGGCCTGCACGGCCTTGGCGGTGAGGGCACCGGCGCCGGCGACGGCAGCGGTCAGGGCGAGCGCGCGTCCGAGAGAAGCCATGCGGCCATCGTAGGAGTGTTTCCACGAGCCGGAACCTTCAGAGCGGTGTGGGCGGCCGTGAGACAGGCCACGCGGGGCCGTCTCAGCGTCGGCGGCGACGCACGAGGAGGACGGCCACGGCGGTCACCGCCACCAGGAGGACGACGACGGCCCACACGTTGCCACGCGCCGCCTCGCCGACGGCCGCCCAGGTCACGAACCCGAACGTGGTGTAGATGGCTGCCCAGGCCAGGGCACCGGGGACCTGGGCGAGCGTGTACTGCCACAGGGCGATGCGCAGCACGCCGGCCGCGGCCTGCACGACCGACTGGAAGCCCACGGTGAGGTAGGACAGCGGAACCATCACCAGACCCCAGCGGCGGATCGCCACGATCCCGGGGTCGGCGCCGCCACCGGTCAGCCACGTGTGCGCCCGGGCCCGCCAGCCCTGCGTCGGCCGGGTGCGTAGCAGCGTCTGCTCCGTCGCCACGCGGCCCAGCCAGTACAGCATCTGGCCGCGGGCCATGGCCCCGAGGAACAGGAAGCCGAAGACCAGCGCGACGGGCTGCCCGTCGAGGAACTCAGGCATCGGCGTCGCTTGCCCGTCCCGTCCCGTCGCGAACCGCCTCCGCCACGTCGATCACCTCCAGGGGCGTTGTGCCGGGCCCTCGGGTCACGGCGTCGCCGGTCATTCTCGCAGCGCCGGCCCCCTCCTCGGGGACCGTATCCGGACCTGTCGGTCGGGTGGCCCCGAGCCCGGTGCCCCCAACGGGATTCGAACCCGTACTGGGCCGGGTTTAAGCCGGCTGCCTCTGCCAGTTGGGCTATGGGGGCGGCGCCCTCATCCTGCCCCACGACGTCGTCACGATTTGGGGACGTGGGCCGGCCGCGCCCTATTCTGGCTCGGCCTGACCGGTCCGACGGCTGCCCGCTCCGGCCGGCGCACGACGGCACGAAGGAGCGAACGCACCACGATGAGCAGGCATGGCCAGGGGCGAGGACTGCTGGACACCTACCGCACGCGGCTGCAGGACGAGCCGTTCGCGGGCCTCGTGCTCCTCGCCGGGGCGCTCGTGGCGCTGGTGTGGTCGAACTCGCCCTGGGCCCACTCGTACGAGGCGCTCACCGAGTACGTCGTCGGGCCGGCCACGCTCCACCTCGACCTCACGCTCGGCGAGTGGGCGGCCGACGGGCTGCTGGCCATCTTCTTCTTCGTGGTCGGCCTGGAGCTGAAGACCGAGTTCGTCACCGGCACCCTTCGTGACCTGCGGCAGGCCTTCGTGCCGATCCTGGCCGCCGTGTTCGGCATGCTCGGCCCGGCGCTGTTCTACACGGCCGTCCAGGCCGCGTCCGACTCCGGGGCGTACCACGGCTGGGCCGTCCCGGTCGCCACCGACATCGCGTTCGCCGTCGCCGTCCTGGGCATCTTCGGGCACGGGATGCCGCCCGGCGTGCGGACGTTCCTGCTGACGCTCGCGGTCATGGACGACCTCCTCGGCATCGTCGTCATCGCGATCTTCTACAGCGGAGACCTGCACCTGGGCGCGCTGCTCGGGGCGTTCGGCGTCATCGCCGTGTTCGGGGTCCTGGTGAACCGCCGCGTCACGGCCTGGTGGCTGCTGGTGCCGCTCGCCGTCCTCGCCTGGGGTCTCATGCACGCCTCCGGCGTGCACGCCACGATCGCGGGCGTGCTGCTCGGGCTCACGGTGCCCGCCCGGACCCGCCGGCACGAGGACGAGGCGCTCACCCACGCGTTCACCGACCGGGTCCAGCCCTGGTCTGCCGGGCTGGTGCTGCCCGTGTTCGCGTTCTTCGCGGCAGGCGTCTCGGTGGTCGAGTCCGGCGGCCTCGAGGCGATGCTCACCGACCCCGTCTCGATCGGCATCTACCTCGGTCTGCCGATCGGCAAGCTGCTGGGCATCTGGGGTGGCGTGGCCCTCCTGATCCGGCTCACCCGGCTGCGGCTGGGCCACGGCATCGATCTTGCGGACATCGTCCCGGTGGCGCTGGTGGCTGGCATCGGCTTCACGGTCTCCCTGCTCATCGCGAGCCTGTCCTTCGACGCCGCCGACCCCCGGTCCGCGCACGCCCGGGTGGCGGTGCTGGTCGGCTCGCTGCTGGCTGCGGTGCTGGGCGCGCTCGCCCTGCGGCTCCGTGTCCGCGTCCGCATCCGCGGCCGGGGCGCGCGGCGCGGGTACCACCCGCGGCGTCCGGAGCACTGAACCCGCTGCTCAGCCGAGCGAGAGCGCGATGCCGTCCAAGATGTCGTGCTCGGACGTCAGCACTCGCTCCAGGCGCGCGCCGGAGCCGGCGGTGGCGCTCTCGACCCGGGCGACGATCTGCGACCAGATCAACGCACCGGCACCGATGACGTCCACGCGGCCCGGGTGCATGAATCCCAGGGCGGCCCGCTCGGCATGCGTGGCGGCGAGCAGGCTCGCGCACGAGGCGTGCACGGTCGTGGGCGCCAGCGCGGCGCCGTCGATCGCGTCCGGGTCGTAGGCGGGCAGCCCGAGCGCGTGCGCGGTCACCGTGGTGACCGTTCCGGCGACGCCCACCAGGGTCCGGACCTTCTCGAGCGGGACCACCGCGGCGGCCTCGTCGATCCGTGCCGTCACCTCCTCACGCGCGGCGGCGATCTCCGGCTCAGTGGGCGGGTCGGAGGGCAGGTACCGCTCGGTCAGCCGCACGCACCCGAGGTCGACCGACCGGGAGGTCAGCGACGTCCCGTCACCCAGCACGAACTCCGTCGAGCCGCCACCGATGTCGACCACGAGGTGCGGTGCGGGATGCTGCCTCCCGAGCCTGCTCAGGGCGCCACGGAAGCTGAGCTCGGCCTCCTCGGTGCCGCTGATCACCTCGGGGAGGACCCCCAGGGCCTCCTGGACGCCGCGGACGAACTCCTGGCGATTCTCCGCGTCGCGCGTGGCGGAGGTGGCCACGAACCGGATCCGCTCCACACCGTGCGCGGCGCACCGGTCGGCGAACCCGCGGGCAGCCGTGATGGTGCGCCCCAACGCCACCGGGTCGAGGCGACCCGTGCGGTCCACGTCCTGACCGAGGCGGACGACCTCCATGCGGCGCTCGACGTCGGACAACGTCGGGCGGGCGTCGGAGGTGAGGTCGGCGACGAGCAGGCGGATGGAGTTGGTGCCACAGTCGATGGCCGCTACGCGAGTCACGAAGACACCCTGCCACGCGCCCCGGACACCCCGGGACCGCAGCCCACCTGCCCCCTGGCGGTCCGTGCGCCGCGGCACGGCCGTAGGCTCGCCCCGTGAGCGAGGAGCGCGCCATCGCGGCGCTGGAGGCGTCCGGGATCGAGTTCACCCTCACCCGTCACGGGCCCGTGCGCAGCCTCGAGGAGGCTGCGGCGGCGCGGGGCGTGGACCCCTCCGCGGTGCTGAAGACCCTGGTGGTCAGGCGCGCCGCCGAGGACTACCTGTTCGTGCTGGTGCCCGGCGGCCGGAGCATCTCGTGGCCCAAGCTGCGGTCACTGCTCGGGGTCAGCCGTCTGTCCATGCCGGACGCCGCGACCGCCCGGGAGGTCACCGGCTACGAGCGCGGGACGATCACCCCGTTCGGTGCCACGAGCGCGTGGCCGGTCGTGGCCGACGCCACGATCAGCGGGACGGTCTCCATCGGCGCCGGCGCGCACGGCGTCGCGGCGCTCGTGGCGGCGGACGTGCTGCTGCAGACCCTCGACGCGCAGGTCGCCGACGTCACCGAGCCCGAGTGAGGCTCAGGACCGGCGGCGACGGTCCCGCGGCTTCTCCTGCCGGCGGCGGATGACGCCGTGCACGGTGCCGCGCCGGTCCGGCCGCCGCTCCGGCCGCCGCCATGCCGTCCGGGCGCCGCGGCCACGGACCCGGACCTTCGCGCGGGCCCGGAGGGTGAACGCGGCGATCACCGCGGAGATGAACGAGGCGACGAGCACCGAGAATCGCGAGGGGTCCGACTCGGGCGTGCCGGCGAAGGAGAGCTCGGCGATGAGCAGGGAGACGGTGAAGCCGATCCCGGCGAGCATCGCGACCCCGAGGAGGTCGGGCAGGTCCACGCCGTGCGCGAGCCGCAGCCGTGTCACGCGGGTCAGGACCGCCACGCCGCCCCAGATCCCGATGACCTTGCCGAGCACCAGCCCGCCGATCACGCCGAGGACCACGGGGTCGGTGACGAGCTCGCCGATCTCGGTGCCGACGACGGTGACGCCGGCGGCGAAGAACGCGAAGACCGGCAGCGCGAACCCGGCCGAGATCGGCTGGATCTTGTCGACGAAGCTGTGCGTCATCTGGTGGTGCTCGTCCCGCCGCGTCTTCGCCGGGACGGACATGCCGAGCAGCACGCCGGCCACGGTGGCGTGCACGCCGGCCTCGTGCATGAGCGCCCAGGCCACGAGGCCGATCGGCACGAGCAGCCACCAGCGGGTGATGCGGCGCTGGACGAGCAGGGCGAAGATCCCGACGGCCGCGAGCGAGCCGAGCAGTGGCAGGAAGTGGATCTCCTCGGTGTAGAACACCGCGATGACCGTGATGGCGAGGAGGTCGTCGACGACCGCGAGGGTGAGCAGGAAGACCCGCAGCGCCGGCGGCAGTCCCTTGCCGAAGATTCCCAGGAGCGCGACGGCGAAGGCGATGTCGGTGGCGGTCGGGATGGCCCAGCCGTGCATGGCGCCGGAGCCGGTTGCGGCCTGCACGCCGGCGTAGATGAGGGCGGGCACGACCATCCCGAGCACGGCCGCGAGCATGGGCAGGAGCGCCTCGTCGAGCTTTCGGAGCGAGCCGGTGATGAACTCGGTCTTCAGCTCCAGCCCGACCACGAAGAAGAAGATGGCGAGCAGCCCGTCGGCGGCCCAGGTGTGCAGGCTCAGGTCGAGGTGGAGCGCGGACGGCCCGACGACGAACTCGGCGAGCGCGTGGTAGGCCTCCCGCCACGGGGAGTTCGCCCACAGCAGCGCCAGCAGCGCGGCGGCGAGGAGGATCAGCCCGGCGAAGGTCTCGTCCTTCAGGCTGACGGCCATCCGCCGGTCGGCGGAGTGCTCCTCCCGGGTCGGGATGTGGTGGTGCTCGGAAGGCTCGCGGTGCGGCATACGCAGACTCTTTCGTGCTCGGTCGGTGATGTCACATCGCCGACCAGACTTCCCGGCACACCGCAGGCCACCCTACGGGACGCCGGCGCCGGTCCGCTCAACAGCTGCAGCGCGTCGGGCTCCAGACGTCCGCGAGGAGGTGGAGGGTCTCGTCCCCGAAGGGGTTGACGCCCTCACCCACCGCGAGAGTGTGCGCGAGCAGCGCGTGCAGGCACTTGACCCGCGTCGGCATCCCACCGGCGGAGACCCCGTCGATCTCGGGCACCGCACCGAGCTCGGCGCGCCGGCTCAGGTAGTCCTCGTGCGCCGCGCGGTAGCGGGCGGCGAGGTCCACGTCCTGGGCGAGCCGGGCGTTCATGCCCTCCATGACCTTCTCGGCCTCGAGCGTGCTCACCGCCTTCACCGCGGGCGGGCAGGTCAGGTAGTAGCTGGTGGGGAACGGCGTGCCGTCGTCGAGGCGTGGCGCGGTGCGCACCACCAGCGGCCGGCCGCAGACGCAACGCGCCGCGACCGCGACGAGGCCGCGCGGCACGCGCCCGAGCTGCTCCGTCAGCACCGCCACGTCGCGATCGGTCACGGCGGCCGGGTCGGTGTGCGGCGCGTCGGTGCCGGTGCGGTGCGAGGTCACCGGGCCATTGTCCTACGGCGTCTGCTCCTCCGTCGGCACCGTCAGCCCGGAGGGGTCCTCGTCGCCGACGGCGGACTCCCCGGCCACCTGGACGGACTCCCACGTGCGCAGGTACCACGGGGTGGCCGCGGCGCGCTCGGCCTCCCGCTGGGCAGCCTCGGCCTCGGCCTGGCTCTCCCCTCCGGTGACGGTCTCCGGGTCGACGACGACGTAGGGGGTCTCCCCGGGCATCACGTACCCGAGCCGGTCACGGGCCTGGGCCTGGACGTACCCGGGGTCTCGCCACCGCTCGAGCTGGCGCTGCAGCTCGGTGTTGCGCGCCCGCGCCTCTGCCACGTCCGCGTTCAGCTCCCGCAGCTGCTCCTGCTGGGCGACGGCGTACCGCAGCGTCGGGGCCACCACCGCGAAGGCGACGAGCACGACGATGAAGAGGGCGAGTGCGCGCAGGCTGATCGTGGGCCGCGGCTGCCCGTCCCCGCCACCGCCGAACGTGAGCGCGCGCCGTCCCCGGTTCTTCTTCTTCGGCGCCGGCTGACGGGTCGTCGGCCGGGGGGACCCGGATCCGCGGGCGCCGGACGGGCGGGACGTCGTGGGCCGCCGTCGGGACCCGCGGCGCGCCGAGGCCACGGGCGCGGCGGAGCCGCGCGGCGAGGTCGGGCGCCGAGAGGTCATGGCGTCATCGTCTCCCACGAGCGGCGGGATCTCCGGGAGCGGCGCGCAGGGGTCCGCCGAACCTGCGGCCCGGTACGAGCTCGCCCGACGTGCCGCCAGGGCGGCACGTCGGGCAAGCTCCAGGGCGGTACGGGTCAGGCGCGGGGGAAGGCGCTGCGTCCGGCGTAGACCGCCGCGTCGTCGAGCTCCTCCTCGATGCGCAGCAGCTGGTTGTACTTGTTGATCCGCTCGCCTCGGGCCGGCGCACCGGTCTTGATCTGGCCGGAGTTCACCGCCACCGAGAGGTCGGCGATGGTGGTGTCCTCCGTCTCGCCGGAGCGGTGGGAGACCATCGCGGTGAAGCCGTTGCGCTGGGCCAGGGCGACCGCGTCGAGGGTCTCGGTGAGCGAGCCGATCTGGTTGAGCTTGACCAGCAGCGAGTTCGCCGCACGCATCTCGATGCCGCGGGTGAGCCGCTCCGGGTTGGTGACGAAGAGGTCGTCCCCGACGATCTGCACGCGCTCACCGACCTGGCCGACCAGCTCGGCCCAGGAGTCCCACTCGTCCTCGCTGAGCGGGTCCTCGATGGAGACCAGCGGGTAGTCGGCGACGAGCTGCTGGTAGTACGAGACCATGTCCGCCGGGGTGTGCGCCTTGCCCTCGAACTGGTAGGCGCCGTCGGAGAAGAACTCGGTGGAGGCGACGTCGAGGGCGAGGGCGATGTCCTCGCCGGCCCGGTAGCCGGCCTTGTCGACGGCCTCGAGGATGAGGTCGAGCGCCTCGCGGTTCGAGCCGAGGTTCGGGGCGAAGCCGCCCTCGTCCCCGAGCCCGGTCGCCAGGCCGCGGGCCTTCAGCACCGACTTCAGGGCGTGATAGGTCTCGGTGCCCCAGCGCAGCGCCTCCTTGTAGGTCGGCGCGCCGATCGGGGCGATCATGAACTCCTGGATGTCGACGTCGGTGTCCGCGTGCGAACCGCCGTTGAGGATGTTCATCATCGGCACCGGCAGCAGGTAGGCGTTCGGGCCTCCGACGTACCGGAAGAGCGGCAGGCCGGCGGACTCGGCCGCGGCCTTGGCGACGGCGAGCGAGACGCCGAGGATCGCGTTGGCGCCGAGCTTCCCCTTGTTCGTGGACCCGTCCAGGTCGATGAGGGTCTGGTCGATGATCCGCTGCTCGGTCGCGTCGATGCCGAGCACCTCGGGCGCGATGGTGTCGATGACGGCGTCGACGGCGTGCTGCACGCCCTTGCCCAGGAAGCGCCCCTTGTCGCCGTCGCGGCGCTCGACCGCCTCGAACGCGCCGGTGGAGGCGCCGGACGGGACCGCGGCGCGCGCGACGGTGCCGTCCTCGAGCGCGACCTCGACCTCCACGGTGGGGTTGCCGCGCGAGTCGAGGATCTCGCGGGCTCCGACGGCCTCGATGCTGGCCACAGGGACTCCTTCGATCGGTGATGCTGCAGACGAGTCCCACCGTAGTACCCGCGACCGGCCGTCAGGCAGCCGCGAGGTGTCCGGGCCGTGGCCGCTCAGCCGCCCGGTGGAGCCGGCGTCTCCTCCGGCTGCCGGTGGATCCAGTCGTAGCTGGTGGGGACGATCTGCCCGGCGGCGTCGCGCGTGCCGTAGCGCGGGTTGACCTCGATCTCGGCCTGGTCGGTGGCCTCCCCGAGCTGGCCGAGGATCCGGTCGGCCTCCGGCGACTGGGCGATCTCGCCCTGCTGGAGCACGAACCGTGCGAGGTCCACGACGGCTGGCGAGAGACTCCCCGGCGCGGGCCGCCCTTGCGACGTGGCGACGTCCGTGAGCGTCTGGGTCACCTGCTGGTCGGAGTAGCCGAACCCGTGCTCGCGGGCGATGGGCTCGAAGAGCTCCGCCTGCACGAGGGTGTGCGCCACCTGGGACGCGGACACCTGCTGGCCACTGACCTCGACCCACTCGCGGGTGGCGTCATCGACGGCGTTCTCGCTGATCCGGGTTCCGTCGACGGTCGCTGCGGTGCCCGGCTGGGCCGAGCATCCGGCTGCTGCGGCGCCGGCCGCGGCGAGGGCGACGGCGCAACGGGCGAGACGGCTGCGGCGAAGGGTCACCGGTGAACCTCCGGGGTCGGGGAGAGCTGGACCGCGGTCAATCGTACGGGCATCGGTCCGCGGTGGGTGACCGGGCCGTCAGCCGGTCCCGGTGGCGGGCGCGTCCCCGCCCCGCAGGTGCGCGGCGAGCCGGTCGAGGTCGAGCCCCACGTCAGGCAGGCCGAGCCGGTCGGCGAGCTCGGCGACGACGGGCCGCGCGAGGCGCGCCTCGGACATGACCGCCGGGTCGGTGACGACCCGGTCCGTGGGACCGTCCGCCGCGACCCGGCCGCCCGTCATGACGACGACGCGGTCCGCGTGCCGCGCGGCGAACTCCATGTCGTGGGTGATCGTCGCGACGGCACGTCCGCGGCCGGTCAGCTGGCGGAGCAGCTCCCCGAGACGCTGCATCCCGGCCCGGTCCTGCCCCGCGGTCGGCTCGTCGAGGACCACGACCCGCGGGTCGACGGCGATGCAGGCGGCGATGGTCACGAACTTCCGGACGGAGAGCGGCAGGTCGTGCGGGTTCTCCCCCAGCACGTCCCTCAGCCCGGTGAGCTCCGCGGCAGTGGCGACGCGGTCCGCCCGTTCTTCCGGCGCGATCCGCAGCCGCCGCAGCCCGTACTCCACCTCGGCACGCACCGTGCTGTGGAAGATCTGGTCGTCGGGGTTCTGGAAGACGTAGCCGACCACCCGCGAGACCTGTGCCGTCGTGCGGTGGGACGTCTCGCCGCCCGCCACGCGCACGGTGCCGGAGGCCGGCCGGACGAGCGCGTTCATCATCTTCACGGTGGTGGTCTTGCCGGCGCCGTTCCGGCCGACGATCGCCACGGACTCCCCGGCCGCCACGGTGAGGGAGACGCCGTCGACCGCGCGGGTGCCGTCCGGGTAGACGTACGTGACGTCTCGGAGCTCGACGAGTGGCTGGTCGACCGGTCGCGGGCGGGCGTCCGGCGTCGTGCCGGCAGGGCCGGACGAGGCACGCAGGCTGGGACGAACCTGCGTGTGCCGAACCTGCTGGGGCGCGCCCTGCCGGGCCGACGGCGCGGCTGCGGGCGCGAGGGCTGCGGCGAGCGCGGCGACGTCGAGGCGCGGCCCGACCTCGACCCCGCGCTCGCGCAGGTCCGCGGCCAGGCGGGTGGCGGGCGGCAGGTCGGCGCCGCGCGCCGTCGTGCGCGGGTCGGTGAAGACCTCTGCTGGCGCGCCCGCGAGCGCCACCGTTCCACCGTCGAGCACGGCCACCTGGTCCGCGTGCCGTGCGACCAGCCCGGCCTTGTGCTCCACGAGCAGCACGGTCCGGCCGTCGTCCCGGGCCCGGGCGAGCAGCGCCAGCACCTCCTCGGTCGCCGCCGGGTCGAGCTGGCTGGTGGGCTCGTCCACGACGAGGACGGGCTGGTCCATGAGGAGGACCGCGGCGAGGGCCACCCGCTGCTGCTGACCGCCCGAGAGGGCGAAGGGATGTTTCCGGGCGAGGGCGGCAAGACCGGCCCGCTCGAGCATCTCCCGCACCCGGTCCCGGATCTCGGGCGGCGGGACGCCGAGGTTGCCCAGCCCGAACGCCAGCTCGTCGAAGACCGTGTCGGTGATGCCGCTCATCTGCGTGAACGGGTTCTGGAAGAGGTAGCCGACGTGCCGTGCGAGGACGTCCTCGTCGGCCGAGACGACGTCCACATCACCGACCCGGACCGAGCCGGTGAGCTCGCCGTTGTAGAAGTGGGGCGCGAAGCCCCGCACCGCGTGGCACAGCGTCGTCTTCCCGGCGCCGTTCGCCCCGACGACGGCGCACATGGTGCCGGGCTCCACGCGCAGCGAGACGTCGCTGAGGGCCGGCGCGTCCGCGGCCGGGTAGGTGTACGTCAGCCCTGTCACCTCCACGGCGCTCCCGGCACCTCGGGTCACCGGGCCCACAGCAGGACCCTCCCGGCGACGGCGAGCGCGAGCACGGCGAGCAGGACGAGGCGGATCACCCGGTCGGCCCGGGTGTCCAGGACGGCGTACAGCGAGGTCCGCGGCCCGGTGAGGGTGAAGCCGCGGGACTGCAGTGCGAGGGCCTTCTCCTCCACGGACAGGACGGAGCCGACGATGAGCGGGACGAGCGTGGGCAGGAAGGCGCGCACCCGGACGAACCAGGATCCGTCCGTCTCCACCCCGCGGGCACGCTGCGCGTCGAGGATCACGGTCATCTGCTTGCCGGTCTCGGGAATGAGGTTGAGCGCGGCGACGACGACATAGGTCGCCTTGGGCGGGACACGGCGGCGCTCCAGCTCGAGGATGAGGCGACGCCGGGTGACGAGCTGGGCCGCGAGCACGAGAGGTGTGGCGACACCGAGAATCCGCTGGGCGAACGTCCATCCGCGCTGCAGTCCCTCGACCGTGACGTCGAAGATCCAGATCTCGACCAGGGCACGCTCACCGGCGATGAACACGCCCTGCATCAGGACGATCACCACGCTGAGGAGGAGCGCCGTCGACGCCCAGACGACGGCGAAGCTGCGGAGCCGTCCCCCCGCCACTGCGAGCGCGGCGCACACGAGGACGACGGCGAGCACCGAGAGCGTGCCGAAGAGCTGCGACGTCACGGCGAGGACGACGGCCGCGCACGCGACGGTCGTCGGGTTGAGGTCGCGGAGCCGGTTCCCCTCGCGGACGAGCTCGACGCCCGGCGGCGCGGCGGTCACGAAGTGACGGTGCTGCCGCCGCGTGCCTTCTTGCGCCCCGCGACGAAGACCTCCCCGTGCGGGAAACGCAGCAGGGCACGGTCCGAGATCGCGCGCACCACGAGGACCGCGATCAGCACGGAGGCGGCCTTGTCGAGTACCTCCCCGACCACGTGTGACGCGAGAACCGACTGGAAGAGGGACAGTCCCGTGCTGTCGTGGATCAGGCCGGTCAGGACGGAGACGCCGGACGTGGTGAAGCCGCCGAACAGCCACGTGGTGATCGCGGCGCTGACGAGGATCGAGGAGACGGCCACGATGAGGAAGCCGCCGACCGTGCCGCCCCAGCTGGTGAACCAGCCGCGGCGGGCGAGGACGCCGACGACCAGGCCCATGAGTCCGGCCAGGCCGGCCCACGGCAGCATCGTGGGGTCTCCGACCGAGAGCACCATGACGCTGAGGAGCCCGGTGATCAGGCCGATCCACGGCCCGGCCAGCATGGCGACCAGGTAGGTGCCGATCGAGTCGAGGAACACCCACAGCTGCAGCGTCTTCGCCAGGCTCCCCCCGGCGAAGTTGATCGCGACGGCCACCGGGATGAGCAGGATCGCCATCAGGGTGAAGTCCCGCTTGATCGAGGCACCGAGGCCCATGAGTGCTCCTTCGTCCGTGCCCGGGCGGGTCCGAGTCTCCCGAGTTTCCCGCGCGCGGTGGGGACTGTCCAACACATCGGGCGGGCGGCGGCCCGTCGTTACGATTCCGAGATGGCCACCCCCTCGCCTCCTTCGGCGCGCCTGGACTCACTGCCCTTCACCCGCGAGCACGGGCGCCTGCTGACCGGGTCGGGGATCGGCTGGGCGCTCGACGCGATGGACGTCGGACTCATCTCGTTCATCATCGCGGCCCTGGCGCAGGAGTGGCGGCTGAGCCCGGCCGAGACGGGGTGGATCACGTCGGTCGGCTTCCTCGGCATGGCCATCGGGGCGAGCCTCGGCGGCCTGCTGGCGGACAAGTTCGGCCGCCGGACGGTCTTCGCGGTCACGCTCCTGGTCTACGGGCTGGCCACCGGTGCCAGCGCACTGGTCGGCAGCGTCGCACTGCTGCTGGTGCTGCGGTTCGTCGTCGGGCTGGGGCTCGGCTCGGAGCTCCCGGTCGCCTCGACGTACATCAGCGAGTTCGCGCCGGCACGGATCCGCGGGCGGCTGGTGGTGCTGCTCGAGGCGTTCTGGGCCGTCGGCTGGACCGCTGCCGCCGTCGTCGGCTACTTCGTGGTGCCGCTGGAGAACGGCTGGCGGTGGGCGTTCGCCATCGGCGCCGTCCCGGCCGCGTACGCCCTGTGGGTGCGCTGGGCGCTGCCGGAGTCGCCGCGCTTCCTCGAGACGCGGGGCCGGGTAGCGGAGTCCGAGGCGATCGTCCGGCGCTTCGAGGCCGCCGCCGGCGGCACGCCGCACGAGGCGGACGAGGTGTCCGGGCTGCCCGCCGCACCCCGGGGGCTGGCCGGGATCGCGGCTCTGTGGACGCCGGCGCTGCGGGTGCGCACGGCCGCCCTGTGGACGGTCTGGTTCGGCGTGAACTTCTCCTACTACGGGGCGTTCATCTGGATCCCGTCGATCCTCGTGGAGAGCGGCTTCTCGCTGGTGCGGTCCTTCTCCTTCACGCTGATCATCACGCTGGCGCAGCTGCCCGGTTACGCCGTCGCCGCGTGGCTCATCGAGGTCTGGGGCCGGCGCTCCACCCTCGCGACCTTCCTCGCCGGGTCGGCCGTCGCGGCCGTGCTCTTCGGCACGGCCGCGACGGAGTGGCAGATCATCGCGTTCGGGATGATGCTCTCGTTCTTCAACCTCGGCGCGTGGGGCGCGCTGTACGCCGTGAGCCCGGAGATCTACCCGACCGCCGTGCGGGCCACCGGCGCGGGGTCGGCCGCCGCGGCCGGGCGCGTCGCGTCGATCCTGGCGCCGCTGTTCGTCCCGTGGGCGCTGGCGACCTGGGGCGTGCCGCCCCTCTTCGTGGTCTTCTCGGCGTGCTTCGGGGTGGCCGCCCTCGCCACGGTCCCGCTCGTGGACCGGACCGGGCAGGCGCTGGACGCACCGGCCGCCGTCAGAGGTTGACGGTCACGTCCGCGTCCTGGCGCAGCTCGGACACGAGCGTCTGCATCGCCTGCCCCTCCTTCTGGGACCGGACCTGCTGCTCGAGCTGCGGGCGCATCTCCTCGAAGCTCGGGACCTGCTGGCCGCCCTGACCGCCCTGGCCGCCGGCCTGCCCCTGGGCCGACATCTGCTCGTAGAGCTGCCTCAGCTCCTGCTCGCTGGGCGAGGTGTCCCCGCCCTCCTCGGCGACGAGCTTGTCGATCTCGACCTGCGTCTCGAGCTGGTCCATGACCTCCTCCCGGTCCATGCCCTGCTGCTGCATGGCGGACATGAGCTCGTCGCGGGATCCGAGGCCGCTGGACTGCATGACCTCGTCGAGGGCTCCGTCGATGTCCTGCTGGGTGACCTCGTAGTCGCGGCTGTCGGCCTCCTGGGTGAGGAGCTCGGTGCCGACCATGCTCTCCACGGTCTGCTGCTTGATCTGCTCCTGGTCGACCTGCTGGCCGGACATCTGCGCCTGCATGGCCGCCTGCTGGAGCTGGGCCTGGAACGTCGAGGCGAACTCCTCGCGGGAGATCTCCTCACCGTTCACGACGGCGACGGTGGCCGGCACGCCCTCGAGGTCCGGCTCGGGCATCTGCGGCTGCTGACCGCCGCCCTGACCGCCTCCTTGTCCGCTGCCCGGACCGGCGGGGGCGGTGGTGGACTGCTCCGGCGACGGCGAGGCGGCCTCGTCGCCCGCGTCGTCGCACGCGGCGACACCGAGGGCGAGGGCGGCCACCAGGCCGAGCAAGGACATCTTGCGCATGGTCGTGCTCCTTCAGGTCGGGGGGAGCGACGGCGAGCCGTCCACGCTACGCGTCCGCACGCCGTGTGACGAACGCGCGCACGGGCGACGTCGGTCACTCCTGGCTCGCGCCGCCCCTCGCCCCGACGGCGGCCGCCGCGGAGACCGAGGAGGTCAGGACCGCGTCGATGAGCTCATCCACCCACCCCAGCAGCTCGGCGTCCTTGAGCGGCTTCCCGCCGAGCTTGGCCGTCATGGGGAAGGGCACGAGGATCGCCCGCACGGCGGGCTTGAGCACCGTCTGCGGGTACAGCCGCTTGAGGCGCAGCTGGGCCGACTCCGGCAGCTCGACCGGCGCGAAGCGCACGTACCGGCCCTGGCCGGTGATCTCGGTGAGCCCGACCTCGCGGGCCTTCTCCCGCAGCGCGGCGACGGCGAAGAGCCGCTCCACCGGCTCGGGCACCGGCCCGTAGCGGTCCGTCAGCTCCTCGCGCAGGTTCCGGCGCGCCGACTCCTCGTCCGCGGCGGAGATCTTCGCGTACGCCTCCAGCCGGAGCCGTTCGTGCGCGATGTAGTCGTGCGGGATGTGCGCGTCGACGGGCAGCTCGACCCGGACGTCCGCCTTCTCCTTCGCCGCATCCGACTCGCCGCGGAACTCGGCGACGGCGTCGGAGACCATCCGGACGTACAGGTCGAAGCCCACCCCGGCGATGTGGCCGGACTGCTCCCCGCCGAGGAGGTTGCCGGCGCCGCGGATCTCCAGGTCCTTCATGGCCACCTGGATCCCGGACCCGAGGTCGGTGTGCGCGGCGATGGTGGCGAGCCGGTCGTGCGCGGTCTCCGTCAGCGGCCGCTCGGGCGGGTAGAAGAAGTAGGCGTACGCGCGCTCGCGTCCGCGGCCGACCCGGCCGCGCAGCTGATGGGCCTGGGACAGGCCGAGCTGGTCGGCGCGTTCGACGATGAGGGTGTTGGCGTTGGAGATGTCCAGCCCGGTCTCGACGATCGTGGTGCACACGAGGACGTCGAAGTCCTTGTTCCAGAAGTCCTGGATGACCTTCTCGAGCTGGTGCTCGTTCATCCGCCCGTGCGCGACGGCGATCCGGGCCTCGGGGACCAGCTCCGCCAGACGGGCCGCGGCCTTGGTGATGGACTGCACGCGGTTGTGGACGTAGAAGACCTGGCCCTCGCGCAGCAGCTCGCGGCGGATGGCGGCCGCGACCTGCTTCTCCTCGTACGCGCCGACGAAGGTCAGCACGGGGTGGCGCTCCTCCGGCGGGGTGGCGAGGGTCGACATCTCGCGGATCCCGGTGATCGCCATCTCCAAGGTCCGCGGGATGGGCGTGGCGGACATGGCCAGCACGTCGACGTTCGTGCGCAGCTGCTTGAGGGTCTCCTTGTGCTCGACGCCGAATCGCTGCTCCTCGTCGACGACCACCAGGCCGAGGTCCTTGAACCGCACCTCCCCGGTCAGGAGCCGGTGCGTGCCGATGACGACGTCGATGGTGCCCGCGCGGACGCCCTCGCGGACCTCGGCGGCCTCGGCGTCGGTCTGGAACCGCGAGAGGGCGCGGACGGTGACGGGGAAGCCGGCGTACCGCTCGGAGAAGGTGTCGAGGTGCTGCTGGACGAGCAGCGTCGTGGGGACCAGGACGGCCACCTGCTTGCCGTCCTGCACCGCCTTGAACGCGGCCCGCACGGCGATCTCGGTCTTGCCGTACCCGACGTCGCCGCTGATCAGGCGATCCATCGGGTGCGCCTTCTCCATGTCCGCCTTGACCTCGTCGATGGTCACGACCTGGTCCGGGGTCTCGATGTGCGGGAAGGCGTCCTCGAGCTCGCGCTGCCACGGTGTGTCCGGGCCGAAGGCGTGCCCCTGGGTGGACATCCGGGCGGCGTAGAGCCGGATGAGCTCGGCGGCGATCTTGCGCACCGCCTTGCGGGCGGACGCCTTGGTCTTCGCCCAGTCCGCTCCGCCCATCTTGGACAGGGTCGGCGCCTCCCCGCCGGTGTACTTGGTGACCTGGTCGAGGGAGTCCGTGGGCACGAACAGCCGATCCCCCGGCTGGTTACGCTTGGACGGCGCGTACTCGACGACGAGATACTCACGACTCACGGCGTCTTTCCCGGTGCCGACCGTCCGCTTGACGAGCTCGACGAACCGCCCGACGCCGTGCTGCTCGTGCACGACGTAGTCGCCCGCCCGCAGCGCGAGCGGGTCGACGACGTTGCGCCGCCGGGACGGCATCTTGCGCATGTCACGGGTCGAGGTGCCGGCGCGGCCCGTGATGTCGGACTCCGTGACGAGCGCAAGCTTGAGCTCGGGCGCCACGAAGCTGCGCCCGGTGGCCGCGGTGGTCACGTAGACGACCGCCGGCTCCGGCTCGTCGGGGACCTCCTCGACGAGTCGTGCCGGGACGTCGGAGGCCATGAGCTGCTCCGTCATGCGCCGGGCGGGTCCCGGCCCCTCCGTGGTCAGCACCAGGTGCCAGCCCGCATGCACCAGCTCGGCCAGGTCCCGCAGCGCCTTCTCGACGTCGCCCGAGTACCGCTCGACGTCGCGGGCCCCGACCGACAGGACGGGTGAGTCGTCCGACCCGTCTGCGGCTGGGACCTCCTCGAACGCGCTCAGCTCGGTGTCCGTGGGCAGGGCCGAGAACGACCACCAGCCCAGCCCCCGGGTCAGGGCGAGGGCGCGGGCCTCGGCGAGGTCGGCGAAGGACGCGGCGCGCAGGTCGAGCGGGACCTTGCCGCCCTGCGCGGCCGAGGCCCAGGCCGCCGCGAGGAACTCCTCGGTGGTGGCGACCAGGTCGTGGGCGCGGCGGCGGACCCGCTCGGGATCCGACAGCACGACGAGCGACCCGTCCGGGACGAGGTCGAGCACGGGCTGCATACCGTCGGCGAGCACCGGGGCCAGGGACTCCATGCCCTCGACGGCGATGCCCTCCGCGACCTTCTCCAGCAGGTCCCGGGCGCCGGGCAGGTCGTCGGCGAGGCGGCGGGCGCGGTCCCGGACCCGCTCGTGCAGCAGCAGCTCCCGGCACGGCGGTGCCCACAGCTGCGCGGCCGGCTCGAGGGACCGCTGGTCGGCGACGGCGAAGGACCGGATCTCGTCGACCTCGTCGCCCCACAGCTCGAGACGCAGCGGATGGTCCTCGGTGGGTGGGAAGACGTCGAGGATGCCGCCGCGCACGGCGAACTCGCCGCGGCGCTCGACCATGTCCACCCGGGTGTAGGCGGCGTCGGCGAGGTCGGTGACGAGCTGCTCGAGGTCCACCGTGTCCCCGACCTCGAGGGAGACCGGCTCCAGGTCGCCGAGGCCCGTGACGATCGGCTGGAGCAGCGCGCGCACCGGCAGGACGAGGACGCGGATCGGGCCGGTTCGGGTGCCCTCCTGGCCCGGATGGGTCAGGCGGCGCAGCACCGCGAGCCGCCGCGCGACGGTGTCGCTGCGTGGCGAGAGCCGCTCGTGCGGGAGCGTCTCCCAGGCGGGGAACGAGGCGACCGCGTGCTCGGGAAGCATGTTGCGCAGGGCGGCGACGGCGTCGTCGGCCTCGCGTCCGGTGGCGGTCACCACGACCACGGGGCGCCGTTCGGCGATGCCGGCGGCCAGCGGCGCGCGGACCCCGAGGGCAGCGTTGACGTGCACCATCGCCGGCAGCGGGGATCCGGCGTCACCGGCGAGGCGGATGGCGTCGGCGACGGCCGGGTCGCGGCGGAGCAGCGGGAGCAGTCCGGTGAGCTTCATGGGTCCTTCGGCAGGTGGTGGACCGGGCAGGCGAGCCGTCCGCAGCGGGCGCGCGGGCAGCACGTCAGCCCCGCATCCAGGCCGGATGCGGGGGTCGACGAAGGAGTCTACGCGCCGCCGGTCACCTGTCCGAGCGGACGTCGCGCAGGCTCTCGACGATCCGCGCGAAGTCCTCGCCCCCGTGCCCGGCCTCGACCTGCCGCCGGCGCAGCTCCTCGACCATGGCGACGGGTGCCGGGTCCACGCCCTGCTCCACACTCGCCCTGATCAGGAGGCCGAGGTCGGACCAGTCGAGACTCTGCCCTGCGGTCGTGCAGTCACCGCCGTCGACCGTCCGGGCGTCCTCGGTGAACGTGCCCGTCATCGCCGCGAGGAACGGGGTGGCGCGCCGCGCGCGAGCAGCTCGGTGGCTCGTCCGGGCGTGCGGTTCCAGACCACGACGTCGCGTCCGGCGTCGAGGAGCGCGGACGCGAGCGCGGTGCCCATGGCGCCGAGTCCGAGCAGGCTCACCGCACTCATCGCGGGCTCCGGATGCCGTCGATGATCCGGGTCCAGTTGTCCCGGCCGTGGCCGTCCTCGATCACGCGGCGATAGTGGCGCTGGACGGCCCGCGGCAGCGTGAGGTCGAGGTCCGCCGCCTGGCTCGCCGCGACGATGTGGTCGGCAGTCGCCCCCATCATCAGAGCCGTGCTGAGGTCTCCGGGGTGCCGGCCGGCGTCGATGAGGGTGCCGACGTCCTCGCCCGCGGCGAGCATCGCGGGGATGCCGGTCAGCGTCTCCATCAGCTCCGGCAGGACCTCGCGGGCAGGCATCCCCGCGGATCCCATGAGCGCGGCGGCGTGCATGAGGGAGGAGAGCGCGGTGAGGAAGACGTCGAGGTGGGCGAGGTACATCAGCTGCGCCAGCCCGGGATCCGCGCCGAGGTAGCGCGGTGTGCCGATGCGGGCCAGCGCGGCCCGGTGGCGTTCCAGCAGGTCGGCCGGGCCGCTGTAGTACACGACGGATGCGTCGGTGCCCACCATCGGTGCGGGCGCCATCACGCCACCGGTGAGCAGCTCCGCGCCGTGCCGGCGGGCCCAGGCCGCCGCCTGCCGGGTGCGTTCCGGGGTGTCCGAGCTGAGGTTGGCGAGCGTGCGGCCGGCCAGTGCCCCGTCGACCGCGGCGAGGATGTCGTACATCGCCTGGTAGTCGGTGAGGCTCAGGATCACCAGGGGGCTCGCCGCGACCGCCTCGGCCGGCGTCGCGGCCGCCGTGGCACCGTCCGCGACCACGCCCTCCGCGCGGGCCGCGGTCCGGTTCCACACGGTGACCGGGTGGCCGGCGTCCAGCAGGCTCCGCGTCATCGCCCGGCCCATGGGTCCGAGCCCGATCACGGTCACCGGCTCATGCGTGCTCATCGGGTCTGCTCCTCCTGGTCCGTGGGTGCCGGTCACCATGCTCCAGCGGTACGGTGTTCGGCGGAAGTACGCACTTGAAACTGCGGTACTTACTTCTTGGTGAGTGGAGGGGTTCCCGTGGCGTCGTCACCCCGGCGCGGCCCGTACATCTGCGGCATCGACGCGGCGATGGACGTGCTCAGCGGCAAGTGGAAGGGCCTGATCCTCTGGGAGCTCGAGGCGCACGGCGTCCGGCGGTTCGCCGAGCTCCGGCGCGGACTGCCGGGGGTCAGCGAGAAGATGCTGACCCAGCACCTGCGGGAGATGGAGCAGGACGGCCTCGTCCACCGTGAGGTCTACGCGGAGGTGCCGCCCCGCGTGGAGTACTCCCTCACCGAGCACGGCCGCACCCTGAACGCGGCGCTCGCGCCGCTGGGCGCGTGGGGCAGCGACCGGATCCGGCGCGAGCGGTCCGAGCTCGTCGAGCACGCCGACGCCGCCGCCATGCCGCGCCCCTGACATCCGGGCTCGCGCGCGGACCTCACGCGTCCTGGGCGGCGAACTGCGTCGCATACAGCTCGGCGTACAGACCGCCCGCCGCGAGGAGCGCGGTGTGCGTGCCGCGTTCCCGGATCCGCCCCTGGTCGAGGACGACGATCTCGTCGGCCCGGCGCACCGTGGAGAGCCGATGGGCGATGACGATCGAGGTGCGGCCCGTCATCGCCGAGTCGAGCGCGAGCTGGACGGCGGCCTCCGACTCGGAGTCCAGGTGCGCCGTCGCCTCGTCGAGGACCACCACGCGCGGCTGGCGCAGCAGCAGCCGGGCGATGGCCACGCGCTGCTTCTCCCCGCCGGACAGCCGGTGGCCACGGTCCCCCACCACCGTGTCCAGACCGTCAGGCAGGCGCAGCACCAGCGGCTCGACGTGCGCGGCCCGCAACGCCGCCATGAGGTCGTCGTCGGTGGCCTCGGGCCGTGCGTAGAGCAGGTTGGCGCGCAGCGTGTCGTGGAAGAGGTGGGCGTCCTGGGTGACGACGCCGATCGCCTCGTGGATGCTCGCCTGGCGGACCGTGCGCAGGTCCACGCCGCCGACGCGGACGGTCCCCGAGGTCGGGTCGTACAGCCGGGAGACGAGCGTGGACATCGTGGTCTTGCCCGCACCGGACGGCCCCACGAGGGCGAGCATGGAACCCGGTTCGACCCGCAACGAGACGTCGTGCAGGACCTGCTCGTCCGGCCGCCGCAGGCCGTTGGCCGACGTGCCGGCCCCCTCGGTCCCGCCGAGCGCCCCGTCGTCGCCGCCGCCCTCGGCGCGGACGGGTCCGCCGTCCGCGTGCCCACCCTCGAGGGAGGCGAGGGAGACGCTACCGGCCTCCGGGTAGGAGAAGCTCACGTCCTCCAGCTCGACGGCGAGCGGCCCGGCGGGCAGGTCGGTCGCGTCGGGTGCGTCGACCAGCAGCGGCTCGAGGTCCAGCACCTCGAAGACGCGCTCGAAGCTGACCAACGCGCTCATGACGTCGACCTGGACGTTGCTCAGGGCCGAGACCGGACCGTACAGCCGGCCCAGCAGGCCGGCGAACGCCACGAGCGTCCCGACGCTCACCGACCCCGCGATCGCCAGCACGCCGC
This sequence comes from Georgenia alba, assembly GCF_042665525.1. Taxonomy (NCBI): domain Bacteria; kingdom Bacillati; phylum Actinomycetota; class Actinomycetes; order Allobogoriellales; family Allobogoriellaceae; genus Georgenia; species Georgenia alba. The sequence goes on along the minus strand of NZ_JBHTCQ010000001.1, from coordinate 1,574,422 downwards.
CGGCGCCGTACACGAGCGCCGTCGCGAGCGACGCCATCGCGCCGAGCGCCGCGAAGAAGACCACGCTGCTCATCGCCGTTCGCACGCCCACGTCGCGCACCGCCTCGGCCCGCTCGGCGTACTCCGCCTCCTCGCGCTCGCGGGAGCCGAAGAGCTTGACCAGCAGGGCGCCACCGACGTTGAACCGTTCGGTCATCCGGTTCCCGAGCTCGGCGTTGAGCTCCATGCCGCGCCGGTTCAGGGCCGCCAGGCGGCGCCCGACGCGCCGGCCGGGCAGCAGCAGGAGCGGCACGATCGCGAGCGCCAGCAGGGTGATCTGCCAGGACAGCGCCAGCATCGTCACGAGCACCACCAGCACGGAGATCACGTTCGAGACGACCCCGGACAGCGTCGAGGTGAAGGCCCGCTGGGCACCGACGACGTCGGAGTTGAGCCGGGTGACGAGCGAGCCGGTCTGGCTGCGGGTGAAGAACGCGATCGACTGCTGCTGGACGTGCGCGAAGACGTCCGTGCGCAGGTCGTAGATGAGTCCTTCGCCGATCCGCGCGGAGAACCAGCGCTGGAGCATCGTCAGCAGCCCCTCGCCGACCGCGACGGCAGCAACCAGCGTCGCGAGGATCACCACGAGGCGCCGGTCGCCGGCGGCCACGCCGTCGTCGATGATCCGTTGCAGCAGCAGCGGCGTCGCGACGACGAGGAGCGCCCCGGCGACCACCAGGGCGAGGAACCAGCCGATGAGGAACCGGTACGGCCGGGCGTAGCCGAGCACCCGTCGCGTGGTGCCGGGTGCGAGCCGGCGGTCCTTGACGGACTGGTCCTGGTACAGGCTGCGTCCCAGACCGCCCATCCCCCGCATGCCCATGCTCATGGTCCGGCCGACTCCCCTCCGTGCGGCGCCGGGCCGGCGCCGCACCGTCAGCGTCCCTCAGGGCACTGACACCGGCCAAGCGGTTTCGCGCAGGGCAGGACCGCAGAACCGCAGGTCGTGCCCGGGCGCACGCGCCGGGGCGGCATTCACGCCGGTGCGGAGGAGAGCCGCTCCGGGTCGTCGGCGTGCGCCTTGGTGAGCAGGCTGACGACGACCAGGGCGGCGACCGAGAGGGGCAGGGCGACCAGGACGCTGTTCCAGTCGTACGGCTTGTCGAGGGCGAACTCCCAGCCGACGGTGGCCACGATCCCGACGACGATCGAGGTGATGCTGCCCGCCGGTGTCGCCCGCTTCCACAGGAAGGCTGCCAGCAGCGACGGCGTCACGACCGCTCCGTACATCGTGTACGAGAACACCTGGATCTCCAGCACCGTCGGGAAGAGCTCTCCGATCCCGAAGGCCACCAGCGCAAGGAGCAGGATCGCGATCCGGGAGAGCCTGAGCTGTCGCTGCGAGGACATCGGCCGTCGCGAGACGCGGCCGTAGATGTCGTGCACCAGGTTCGAGCTGCAGGACAGGAGGTAGGAGTTGCCGGTCGTGATGATGAACGCGGTCCCGGCCATGAGCAGCAGGGCGCCCACCCCGACCGGGAGCTCGTCCGAGGCCAGCCGTAGGATCGCGGTGTCCGGCGCGATGGCCGGCAGCAGCACCACTGCGGTCGACGCGAGCACGATCACGGCGCCGTAGAAGAACACGTCTCCCGCGAGGAAGCCCAGGGTCGCCCTCTTCGCGATGCTGGGCGATCGCGCGGCGGCGAAACGCTGGTACATGTTCTGGTCGCCCAGGATCAGCAGGAGGGTCGGCAGGACGAAGCCCAGCATCTGGATGGGCGTCAGACCGCCGGTCCACGTCAGGTGGTCCGCGGGGAGGGACTGCGACAGGCCGTCGAACCCACCGACGCCGATGAGCGCGAACACCACCCCACCGGCCAGCCCGAGCGTGATGACCAGCGCGCTCATCGCGTCCGTCCAGGCCACCGAGACCAACCCGCCGGCCAGGGCGAGGAAGACGATGACGACGAGCCCCACGACCTTGGCGATGTCCTCCGAGAAGCCGGTCGTGAGGTGGAGGATGTAGCCGAGGCCGCGGACCTGCTCCGACATGATCGCGGTGTAGGCCAGCAGGATCGCGACGGCGGTCACCAGGCGCACGACCGGTCCGTACCGCGTCTCCATGATCTCGGGCACGGTGTACTTGCTGTGCTGACGGATCCGGGCCGCCAGGAACACGTAGAGGATCAGGATCCCGAGGGGCGCGCCGATCGAGTAGAAGATGCTCGCGAGCGGGCCGTAGGTGTAGGTGAAGCTGGCTCGGCCGACGATCGTGCCGGCCCCGGTCCACGTCGCGAGCAGGGTGCCGGTGAGCACGAGCCGGCCCAGGCGCTGGCCGGCGAGCATGAAGTCGTGGTTGTTGCGCACCCGTCGGGTCGCGACGACCCCGATGACGACCATGGCCACCACGTACAGGCAGATGGCGACGAGGATGATCGTGTCCCTCATCGGCGACCTCCCGCGCCGGCGGCGGCACGGACCGGCCGGCCCGCCTGGACCACCGTCCTGATGTTCCGGGGATCTGCGAGCATCTCGATGTCGGCCAACGGATCTCCCTCGAGGACGACGAGATCCGCGTGCGCACCGGGCGCGAGCGTCCCGATCTCACCGACCATGCCGAGCAGCTCGGCCGCCGTGGTGGTCGCGGAACGGATGACGTCGATCGGCCGCTGGACCTCGGCGCGGATCCGGAACTCCGCGTTCTGGTGCCGCAGCATCCCGCCGAGCAGGTCCGTCCCGAACGCGATGCGGACACCGGCCGCGGCGGCGCGATCCAACGCACCGAGGCCTCCGGTGAGGACCTCGTCGACCTTCTCCCAGCTCTCCTGAGGCAGTCCGTGCTCCCTCCCCTCGTCCTTGAGGGCGGAGTACGTGACCAGGGTCGGCACGAGGAAGGCGTCACGCTCCAGGAAGAGGTCCACCGTGGTGTCGTCGAGCAGGTTGCCGTGCTCGACGCAGCGCACGCCGGCCTCGAGCGCCCGGTTGATCGCCGCGGCGGGGTAGGCGTGGACCGTCACGTACCGTCCGGCCGCCTCGGCCTCCTCGACGGCCGCCCGGATCTCCTCGCGGGAGTACTGCGTCGAGTCGATCCGGTCACCGAGCGAGGAGACGCCGCCGGAGACGTGGACCTTGATGTGGTGGGCGCCGCGGCGCAGCTCCTCGCGGGCGGCGCGGCGCACCTCGTCCACACCGTCGGCGACGCGGCCGGTGCCGGAGCAGCAGTGCGGCGGGACGATCTCGTTCGCCTCGACCGGCCGCTTGTCACCGTGCCCACCGGTCTGGCTCAAGCCCTTGCCGCCGTACACGAGGCGGGGGCCGCGCACGAGGCCGCGCGCCCACGCCCGGGCCAGGCCGTAGTCCCCTCCGCCGGTGTCCCGGACGGTGGTGAAGCCGTGGTCGAGCATCGTGCCCATCCGCTGGACGGCCCCGGCGGTCACGTAGCTCGGCGGGAGCCCGGCGACCTCCGTGAGGTTGCCGGTCACCGCGACCACGTGCACGTGGCAGTCCACCAGGCCAGGCAGCACGTGGGCGCCGCGTGCGTCGTGCACGGGCACGCCCGCCGGCGGTCGGAGCCCCGGACCGACCTCGGCGACCCGGCCGTCGACGCACAGCACGTCGGCCTCGACGTATGTGCCCTTCTCGACATCGAGCACCTGCGCGTTCCGCACCAGGAGCGAGCTCGTCATCCTCACACCTCTCGACAGGACGGGTTGACCACGTAGTAGAGCCGCGACGAGCATTTCTGTCAACATTCAGGAATCTCCTTTTATCTTCGTTCACACACCGCGCTGTGCTAGAAACGTCCTGTGCAGAGTGGTCCGCTTGAGCCGGGCGACCTCGACCTCGTCGCCGCCCTCCAGATCGCTCCCCGCGCGGGCGTTCGCCTGCTCGCGGACGTCCTCGGCGTCTCTCCGGCCACGGTGAGCAAGCGCCTCGCTCGGCTCCGGGAGCGTCACGCGCTACGGATCGTGGGACAGGGCCCGTGGTCGCTCGGCAGCGACGCCACGCCGTACCACGTCTGGATCGCGACCCGACCCGGCTGGAGTGACGCCGTCGCCGAGGCGATCACGGAGCTGGACGAGGCCCAGTTCGTGGCCGTCACCGCGGGCAGGGCCGACGTGTACTGCATCCTCCATCCGTTCCACCGGTCGGACGGCGCGGCGCTGCTCGGTACCCGGCTGCCTGCCATCGACGGCATCGTCCGCACCCGCGCGGAGCTGGGCCTGCGCCGGTACTTCTCAGGATCGGGCTGGCGCCTGCGACGCCTGGATGCCGAGCAGGAGGCTCAGCTCGCCGAGCACCGCCAGGGGCCGTTGCCGAAGGCCGCCGAGGTGCTCGGGCCGGACGAGGTACGGGTGGCCGGGGTGCTGCGCCACGACGGGCGGTCGAGCACCGCCGAGATCGCGCGACAGCTGGGGATGAGCGCGTCGACCGCCTATCGCGTCACCCAGTCGCTGCTGAGCCGTGGTCTCGTCCAGCCCCGTGTCGAGATCGAGCCCGCCGTGCTCGGGTACCCGCTCGAGGTGGTCCTGTCGACGTCGACCGCGCCGGGGTCCATGGAGGACGTCGCCCGGGCACTCTCGGACCTGCCGTCCGCGCGGTACGTGACGACGGTCGCCGGAACGTCCTCGGTCATCCACCAGGCCCTGTTCCGGCACGAGGACGACCTGGCCGACTTCCTCTCCCAGGACCTGGGTCGTCAGCGCGGGGTGACGACGTTCGAGATCTCGGTCGTCCTCCGGGTGCTGACACGGTACTGGTCGAAGCCCGCCGAGCCGGGCGCCGGACGGGCCGGCGTCAGCCCGGCGGCGCGGCGGCCAGGACGGCGACCTCGGCGGCCGTGAGGCTGCGTGAGAAGAGGTGGACCTCGTCGAGGGCACCCGCGAGGGGTCGGAAGCCGCTCGGCTCGGCTCCCAGGCCGAGACCGAGGACGTTGCTGGCGATGGCAGGCGGACCGGGTGCGGAGGCTTCGAGCTCGCCGTCGACGTAGATCCGCATGGTGGTTCCGTCGTAGGTGCCGACGACATGGACCCAACGCCCGGCCCGGTAGCGGGTGCTCGAGTCCACCCGGAACACGTCTCCCGAGGTCGCCTGGTTGAACCTCAGGAAGATGCTTCGTGAGTTCGCCAGGCCGAGCTCGAAGCCATCGGTGCTGCCCTGCGCTGCCTTCTTGGCGATGTACTGCGTCCCCGTGGCGTCCGGCCGCACCCAGGCCGCGACCGTCATGGGCCCGGTGAGGTTCAGCGCTCCCGCCCTCGGGACGAGGGCGTAGCCGCCGCTGCCGTCGAGCGCGAGCGCACTGCCCCGCTGTCCCTCCGCCCAGCCGGCGTCGCCCTGGAGCTGGGCGCTCAGGCCGTTGCCCGAGGAGTCCGCGGCCACCGGACCCTGCCCGTCGTCCATCGACCACGCCCCGACGTCGCCACGGAGGCTCGGTGGGGGTGTCGGTTCCGGTTCCGGGGTGGGCTCAGGCGTGGGCTCAGGCGTCGGCTCAGGCGTCGGCTCCGGCGTGGGCTCGGGCGTCGGCTCCGGCGTGGGCTCGGGCGTCGGCTCCGGCGTGGGCTCCGGTTCCGGCGTCGGCGTGGGGCCCGGGTCTGCCGCCGGGCCGGCGAGCTCCGCGATCTCCTGCGCGGTCAGGGCCCGGCCGAAGAGGTGGACCCCGTCGAGAGCGCCGTCCAGCGGCCGGGCACCGTTCGGCTCGGCGCCCAGGCCGAGTGCGAGGCTGTTCGTACCCACCGAGTCGGGACCCGCGACCGAGGCCTCGAGGGCGCCGTCGACGTAGATCCGCATCGTCGTGCCGTCGTACGTGCCCGCGAGGTGCACCCACTGACCAGTGGCATAGGACGAGCTCGTGTTGACGCGGTAGGTGTCACCGGACGAGGCCTGGTTGAGCCGGAGGAACGCCGTTCCCGAGCTCGCCAGGCCGAGCTCGTAGCCGTCCCGGCTCCGTTGGGTCGCCTTCTTCACCACGTACTGCGTGGCGGCGACGTCGGTGCGCACCCATGCGGCCACCGTGAGGGCGTCGGCCGGGTCCAGATCCGGTGCGTCGGGCACGGTCGCGTACCCACCGCCGTCGAGCAGGAGCGCGCCGCCGTCCTGGCCGGCGCCCCAGGCGGCGGAGCCCTGCAGGGCTCCGTCGTGCCCGAGACCCGAGCCGTCCGCGACGAGGGCGCCGTCGCCGTCGTCCATGAGCCAGACGCCGCGCGCGCCGACGGCAGCCAGGATGGCGACGTCGACGCGGGCGGGCGCGGACCACCGGCCGTCCTCGCGCACCCGGAAGGTGAAGAAGTCGGTCCCGACGGCACCGGGGTCCGGGGCGTAGGTGAACGAGCCGCCCTCGCGGAGCGTGAGCGTCCCGTGCTGCGGCCCGTCGACCACCTCGTACGCCAGCGCTCCACCGTCGGCGGGGACGGCCCGGAGGGTGCCGTCGACCGGGGTGCCGCGGGTGGTCTCGACGGATCCGTCGATCGCCGTCGGGAGCCCCGGGGTCGCCGCCGAGCTCGCGAGCACCGAGATCTCGTCCGCACTCAGCGCTCGGCCGTGGACCGCCACGGCGTCCAGGCCACCGGCCAGCGGGCGCAGGCCTCCGGGCTGGGCGCCGAGGGCGAGCGCCAGACTGTTCCGACCGATCGACTCCGGCCCGGGCGCCGACGCCTCCTCGACGCCGTCGACGAAGATGCGCATCGTGGAGCCGTCGTACGTCGCGGCCAGATGGACCCACGTCTGCCCGTCGTCCGGGTAGGACGAGGTCGCGTCGACGCGGAACTCGTCTCCCGCGGAGTCCTGGTTGAGCCGCAGGAAGGCGTGGCCCGAGCTGGACAGACCGAGCTCGTACCCGTCCTGCGCACCCTGGGTGGCCTTCTTCACCACGTACTGCGTGCGGGTGGCGGTCGGCCGCACCCAGGCGGAGATCGTCAACGGACCCGAGATGTCGAGGGGCGCTGCGTGCGGGACGACGGCGTAGTCGCCCGCCCCACCGAGGTTCAGGGCCCCGCCCGACCTGCCGTCCACCCATGCGGGCGTGCCGACCAGCTCGGCATGGTTCCCCAGCCCTGAGCCGTCCACGGCGACCGATCCCTCACCGTCGTCCAGCGCCCAGCTGCCCCGGATGCCGTCGGCCCCGCCGATCGTGACCGAGACGGTTCCGGGTGCCGAGACCGCGTCACCCTCGAGGACACGGAAGGTGAAGGAGTCCTGTCCGACGGTGTCCGGGTCCGGGGTGTAGCGGTAGGCACCCGACGTCGGGTCGAGCAGCTCGACGGTCCCGGACCGCGGTGCGCCGTCGAGCTCGAACCGCAGCGGCCCACCACTCCCCGCGCGACCCTCCAGCCGTCCCTCGACGACCACGCCGCGCTCCGTCTCGACCGAGGCGTCGAGGGCCGCCGGGGCGCCGGGCTCGGCAGCGGCCGTCAGCCGGACGCTGTGCGCGGTCGACACCGCCGCGGCCATGACGACGACGTCGTCCGTCCACGGGTCCTTGGTGGCGGTGACGTTGTTGAAGTTCCCGTCCATCGCGACCGCGGCGCCGCCGCCGAAGTCGATGTCGTCGACGGCGGTGGTCTTGACCAGGATGTTGTCGAAGTTGGTGCTCTCCGTGTAGAAGACCGAGAGCGTCCCCTCGCGGTCGTTGACCAGCACGATCGGGCGGGTGCCGATGTCGTCGACCTCGTGGAACGGGTCCCAGGTCCCGTTCGGGTGGCGGACGAGCAGTCCGATGACCGGCCGTGAGGAGCTGTTGTAGGACGTCTTGACCGCTGCGTACACGGTGCCGTTGCCGGCGACCGCGAGGTTGAGGTGGTCGTCCGCCATGCCGTCGCCGTAGTCCAGGGCGTCGTCGTCGCCCGGAACCTCGTCCGATGTCCACGTCTCCGGCGCGGCACCATCGACGTGGGTGCGGAACCCGAACCGCTCGGTGTTCTGGTTCGACCACATGACGGCGACCCGGCCGGGAAGCGCGGCCACCACCGCGATGTCGTCGACCGCGATGTTCGACGCGAGGCGCACCGGCGACGAGAACGAGGTGTACGGGGCGGCCGCATGCCGCACCTCGACGGTGCTGCGGCCGTCCGAGGCGAGCCACATGCGCCCCGTGGAGTCGATGTCGATCGTGCCGGTCTCGCTGTCCGGCAGGGAGACCGGCGTGGCGTTCGGCCGTCTCGACCACGGCTGGTACGTCCCCCGCTCGGGGTCGTACTCGACCGACACCAGTGCGCTGGACGGGCCGTGCAGCAGGAGGTGCACGACGCTGCCGACGGGCTTGACGTCGGCACGGACCGTCGTCGAGCTCGAGACGCGGACCACCGGCGTCCAGGAGCCGGCGTCGTGCCTCCATATCCACGTGCCGGCAGGCGACACGGAGGAGGTCGCGAGCACGGCCCACCAGGTCCCGTCGTGGAACCACGTCTTGGACTGCGGCTTCTCGCCGGTGTTCACCGTCACCGGGATGCCGGCGCTGACCGCGGGTGGCTCGTCCGGCGGCAGGACGACCGTCGGGAGGACCAGGGCCGGATTGACGGTCGGCACGGAGACGGCGGGAGAGGCGTTCGCGGCGGACGGGCCGGCAGACACGAACCCTGCCACGAGCGCCACGGCCGCCAGCGCGCGCACCAGCAGCCCCGTCCACCTCTGTGTCGCCGGCATGCGGCCGAGCATGGCCCGGGCCGAGAGCTTCTACCAGCGCCTCGCAGGGTGAAAAGCCCCGGCAGGGAGGGTGATTCCCGAGGGTGAGGCGGGCACCGTCGAGGGTGAGGCGGGCACCGTCGAGGGTGAGAGGAGCCCCTCAGGCCGCGTGCAGCCGCTGCCGCGCCTCGTCGAGACCGAGCGTCACGACGTCCTCGACAACGTCTGCCGCCTGCTGCAGGGTGACATCGAGCCCGGCGCGCTCCGCGGCCGAGAAGTCACGGAGCACGTACTCCGCCGGGTCCATCCGGCCGGGCGGACGCCCGATGCCCACGCGGAGCCGCCCGTAGTCCCGTGTGCCGAGCGACTGGCTGATCGCCCGTAGACCGTTGTGGCCGCCCTCACCACCGCCGCGCTTCAGGCGCAGCGTCTCCGCCGGGAAGTCGAGCTCGTCGTGGATCACGAGCAGCCGTTCGGGCTCGATCCCGTAGAACGTCGCGAGCGCGGCGACCGGCCCGCCGGAGAGATTCATGTACGACTCCGGCTTGGCAAGGATCACGCGGGGGCCCGGGGCGCCCCCGGCCAGCGTGCCCAGCCGGCCGTCGAGAACCTGGGCTCGGCCCTTGTGCCGCGTGAAGGAGGCGCCGGCTCGGTCGGCGACCACGTCCAGCACCATCTGGCCGACATTGTGCCGGTTGCCGGCGTACCGAGGTCCGGGGTTTCCCAGCCCGACGACGAGCCACGGACTCATGCTGCTCCCCTCCGCGTGCGGTCATGATCGCACCGGGCGAGGCGGAGCGAGCACATGCCGCGCTCGACGACGGGCCGGGTCACGCCACGGCCGGTCAGGACTCGTCGGACTCCGACGACTCGCCACCCTCGCCGTCCTCGGCCGACTCCTCGCCCTCGGTCTCCTCCGCCTCGGCGGCCTCCTCGTCCTCGTCCGACGGGGTCTCGAGGTCCTCCGCCGCGACACGAGGAACGGAGATGACGACGACGCCCCACTCCGGGTCGGTGTCGATGACGGCACCCTGCGGTGCTGCGATGTCACCGACGCGGATGATGGAGCCCTCCTCCAGGCCCTCGACGCTGACCGTGATGCTCTCGGGGATGTCGGTCGCGGGAACGGTGAGGGTGATCGTCTGCAGCTCCACCTGGTGGATGGTGCCCGGAGCGGACTCGCCCTCGACGTGCACCGGGACGTCGACCGTGACCTTCTCGCCGCGCCGCACGATGAGCAGGTCGAGGTGCTCGATGTCCCGCTTCACCGGGTCACGCTGGACGTCCTTGACGAGGGCCATCTGCTCCTTGCCCTCGATGTCCAGGGTGACGAGCGCGTTGGCGTGGTCCTTGACGATCAGGAAGGTGTCGTGGCTGGGCAGCGCGAGGTGCTGCGGAGCCTCGCCGTGCCCGTACAGCACGGCGGGGATGAGTCCGGCGCGCCGGGAGCGGCGGGCGGCCCCCTTGCCGAACTCGGTCCGCACGGAAGCGGTCAGCTTGATCCGGTCGTCGGCCACGGAAGTCTCCTCGGGTTGTGCGGCACTGGGCGGCTGGCCTCAGCGCGGGGCCGTGGCGCGGACGGCGACCCGAGGGCACCACCGCGTCGATCACGGAACCGGAGGGCGTTCCTCACCCGTCCGGCATCCCTCGCCGAGGCAACCTCACCATGTTAGCCGCCCGAGCGGGACCTGTGAAAGCGGCAGCCGCGTCGGCCACCTCACACGTGACGCCTACGTGCGCAGCTGGTGCTGGAGGGCCGGCGGCAGGCACTCGAGCTGCCGCGGGCCGAGGCCGCTGGCCGCCCGGCGGGCCTGGACCGCCGTCATCGGCTCCTGCGGCATGGTCTTGACCGGGTGCCGCGTGGTCCAGGTGAAGGTCACCGAGTAGCGATCCCGGGCCTCCGGCGGAGTGGCTCGGTGGAGCAGCCGGCAGTTGTCCGCGACCACGGCCGTGCCCCGAGGTCCGGGACAGGTCCGCCACTCGGACTCCGGCACGACCCGGCGCATGGCGTCGTCACTGACGAAGCCGGCGACGTAGTGCAGCCTCTCCACGGCCTCGATCGACCGTTCGAGGGGGATGTAGGCGAACGGTCCGCCGTCGTCGTCGACGTCGTTGAGCCACACGAGGATCTTCAACGTCCGGCGGTCCTCCACGTCCCGGTGCCACTGACGGACGTCGTTGGCGACACCGTCGGCGACCTCACGTCGAACGTCCGCACCGAAGTAGCGCACAGGCATCCCGAGGTAGCTCTGCGCGATGTCGAGCATGCGGTCGGACAGCCCGAACTGCCACACCGGCAGCTCCTCGAGAAGCTCGTCGAGGTCCGGTCGCACGGTGCCGGCCGTCGCCGGCTTCCCCCGCAGGGCCTCGGTGAGCCGTTCGAGGCCGTCCCACAGCTGCGCCGTTCCGGGGAGGTCGAGCGCCTCGAGGGAGGTGACCCGCACGGCCCGGGCGTCGAGCTCGGCCACCAGGTCCCGGTCCTCCGCGGAGAGCACGGGAAGGCTGTCGGCGTAGCGCCTCAGCAGGCGCTCGTGGCGGGAGTCGGCCAGTCTCCTGACGGGACCCATGGTTGCGATCGCCTGCCGCTTCGCGCGGTTGGCCAGGCGTCCCACGTTCTGGGTGATGCTCACAGGAGTCTCCTCAGTTCCTCGGCGTCGTCCGACGGGCCGGTGGCCCGGACAGTTGGGGCGCACAGTACGAGCCGATCCGCACCGGCTCCGGACCGAACGGACCCGATTCACCCGACGTTCGCCCGGCGCCCGGCCACAGCGGGTGACCTGCCGGGTGAACGAGGGTGAGTGCGCTCCGCCGGCCTCACCCGCCTCACCCCGCCTCACCCCGGTCACCACCCTGTCGGTTCACCTCCCGTTCAGGTCACGTTGGCCGTTCGTCCGCCACCGCGTCGGGGTGTGCTGCTCCACGTCAGCGGCCGTGGAGTGCGGCAGCGGGAAGGACGCGGGGTCTTGCCATGAAGGTCGCCATCGTTGGGCTCGGTTACGTCGGGACAGTCACTGCGGCGTGCCTGGCCGACAGCGGCCACACGGTCGTGGGGGTCGACGTCAACCCGATCAAGATCGACCAGATCAACGCCGGTGTCAGCCCGGTGAGCGAGCTCGGTCTCGGCGAGCTCGTCGGCTCCAACGTCGACCGGGGCCGGCTACGGGCGACCGACGACATCACGACGGCCGTGCGCACCAGCGACGTCGTGATGGTGACGGTCGGTACACCGTCCGGACGCAACGGTGACGTCCACCTCGACGACGTTCTCAACGTGGTCGGCCAGATCGGCGCCGCCCTCGCGGGCGTGGCGGACTGGCGACTCGTGCTCGTGACCTCCACGGTGCCGCCGGGCACGGTCGAGGGCGAGATCGTTCCGCTGCTCGAGCAACACTCGGGCAAGAAGGCAGGCACGGACTTCGGCGTGGCGTTCTCGCCCGAGTTCCTGCGGGAGGGCACCGCCGTCAGCGATTTCCTCGCCCCACCGAAGACGGTCATCGGTGCGGACGACGACCGCACCGCGAAGGTCGCCACGACCCTGTACCAGCCGTTCGCGTGCGAGACGGTGCGCACCTCGGTCCGCGTGGCCGAGCTGGTGAAGTTCTCCGACAACAGCTGGCACGCGCTGAAGGTGGCGTTCGCGAACGAGATCGGCCGGGTGGCCGAGGCGCACGGCGTCGACAGCCACGCCGTGATGTCGATATTCACGTCCGACACCAAGCTCAACATCTCCTCCCGCTACCTGCGCCCGGGATTCGCCTTCGGCGGCTCCTGCCTGCCGAAGGACCTGCGCACGCTGACGTACCGCGCGCGCAGGCAGGGTGCCGCCGTGCCCGTGCTCGAGGCGATCCTGCAGAGCAATCGCGCGCACCTGGACCTCGCGCTCGAGAAGATCGCGGCGGTCGGCGCCCGACGGGTGGCGATCCTCGGGCTCGCCTTCAAGGCGGGCACGGACGACCTGCGGGAGTCTCCTGCGCTCGAGCTGGCCGAGCGGCTGCTCGGCAAGGGATACGACGTGCGCATCCACGACGAGCACGTCAACCTGCGCCACCTCATCGGCGCGAACCGGAAGTACGTCCTCACCGTGCTGCCGCACATCGCCGAGCACCTCGACGAGGACTTCCACCACACGCTCGAGGAGGCGGACGTGATCGTCGTGACCCAGAACAATCCTGCCTACGCCCAGGTGACGTCGGAGGTGCGCCCCGGCCAGACCGTCGTCGACCTGTGCGGCGTCGCACGACCGGTCAACGGCGCGACGAACTACGTGGGGCTGACATGGTGAGGCGCCGGCCGCTCGTGGCGGACCTCCGCCGGCACGTCCGCCACATGATCTCGGCGCCTGCGGCTCTCCTGGCGTCCACGCTGACGACGCCCAGGCTGCAGCGCGACCCGCGCCGGCCACGCGTCCTCATCCTCGTGGAGAACCTCGCGGTCCCGTTCGACCGCCGGGTCTGGCAGGAGGCGCTGAGCCTGCGCGACGCGGGCTACGACGTCAACGTGATCTGCCCCCGTTCGGCACAGCACCCGACCGCGCACGAGGTGCTCGAGGGCGTGCACATCTACCGCTACGCGAGCCCTGTCGAGGCGCGTCGGACGGCCGGCTACCTCGTGGAGTACCCCCTCGCGTTCGCGGCGCAGCTGGCGCTCGCCGTGCGGGTGCACCTGGGGGGACGGATCGACGTCATCCAGGCGTGCAACCCACCCGACCTGATGTTCCTGGTGGCCCTGCCGTTCCGCCTCTTCGGCACGCGGTTCCTCTTCGACCACCACGACGCGTGCCCGGAGCTGCTGGTCGCCAAGGGCAAGGCGTGGAGCCACCCGCTGGTCCGGCTCATGACGAGGCTGGAGCGGCTGACCTTCGCCGCCGCGACCGTCTCGATCGCCACGAACGAGAGCTATCGGCGCATCGCGGTCGAGCGGGGCCGGATGTCGCCCGACGACGTGTTCGTGGTGCGGTCCGCGCCGACCGTCGAGCGGTTCGCCGGTGCGCGCGTGGACCCGTCGTTCCGGCGTGGCAAGCGCCATCTGGTCGCCTACGTGGGCGTGATGGGGATCCAGGAGGGCCTGGACCACCTGCTCGACGCCGTCGACGTCCTCGTCAACCGGCACGGGCGGGACGACATGCAGGTCTGCCTCGCCGGGTCCGGCCCGGAGCGGGCGCGGCTCGAGGGCCGCGTGCACGCACTGGGCCTGGACGGCCACGTGGACTTCCTCGGCCGCATCAGTGACGAGGACCTCGGGAACCTGCTCGCAACGGCGGACGTCTGCGTCAACCCGGACGAGGTGAACGAGATGAACGACATCTCGACCATGAACAAGATCCTCGAGTACATGGCGCTCGGTAAGCCGATCGTCCAGTTCGACCTCACCGAGGGCCGGGTCTCTGCCGGCGAGGCCAGCCTGTACGCCCGTCCCAACGACGCCGAGTCGCTCGCCGACTGCATCGCCTCGCTGCTGGAGGCGCCTGGTCGACGCGCCCGGATGGGTGCGCTCGGCCGGCGGCGTTTCCAGGAGCTGCTGTCCTGGGAGCACTCCGTCCCGTCGCTGCTGGCCGCCTACGAGCAGGCCACCCGTCGGGGTGCTGCGCCCACCGTCGCACCCGTTCGCGTGCCGCTCAGCGTCGTGCAGCCCCAGGTCCTGCCGGCCAGCGACACCCTGCCGGCGGCATGATCATGACGCTCACCGCGGTGGGCCACGCCGTCCCACGAACTGGCGACCCACGTCCGTCCGTCATCATCCCTGCCCACGACGAAGAGGCCGTCGTCGGCGACGGGCTGCACGCGCTGCTCGCCGATTCCGACCCGGACGAGTTCGAGGTCGTCGTCGTGTGCAACGGGTGCACCGACCGGACCGCCGAGCGGGCGCGTCAGGCGGCCGACCGTCTCGGCCGTGCCATCACCGTCCTCTCCATCCGCGAGGCGTCCAAGGTCGCCGCCATCCGCGCCGCCGAGGAGTGGGTCACCGGCTTCCCCCGGATCTACCTGGACGCCGACGTCAGGTGCCCGACGGCGACCCTGCGCGCCATGGTGCGCGCGATCCGCGCCGGCGCGGGCGTGGCCGTCCCGACGCGAACGCTCGACACGACCGGCTCCGCCTGGGCGGCGCGCGCCTACTACGAGGGCTGGCAGGCGCTCCCCTGGGTCCAGGAGCAGCTGGCAGGTCGCGGCGCGTACGCGGTCGGGGCCGCCACACGCACGCGGTTCGGCGTCTTCCCCGAGGGCATCGCGGACGACCGGTACGTCACCACCCGGGTACCGCGCCAGAGCGCGGTCGTCGTGCCCGAACCGGTCGTGGTCCGGCCACCGGCGCGGGCGGCCGACGTCCTGCGCGTGCGGCGTCGTGTCTACGCCGGCAACCAGCAGGTGGAGGCACCTGCGCACGACGCGCCACGCGCCGCACGCCTCCTCGGACTGGCGCGCACCGTCCTCACGCGGCCCTCGCTGGTCCCCGCCATGACGGTCTTCGCCGGCATCACGACGGTCGCGAAGGCCTCGGCGGGGTTGGCCGTGCGCCGGGGACGCGTCGGTTGGGGGCGCGACACGGGACGTGGCGGACGTCTCGAACGGTCCCTCCACGAGCCACGCGCCGGTCGCGGCGCGGCACCGGAGTCCGAGCGGAGCGGCGTGGTCCAGGCGCCGGCGATCGCGGATCTCGACGTCGTCGTGCTGACGTACCGCAGCGCGAGCTACGTCCGCGAGTGCCTGGAGGCCGTGGACACGGCACTGGCATCCGTACCCGGCGCACGCATCATCGTCGTCGACAACGCCTCCGGGGACGCGATCGCACGAACCGTCAGGGGTGTCTCCGGCCGTCTCGAGCTCGTGCTGCGGGAGACCAACGACGGCTTCGCACGCGGCTGCCACGCCGGCGCCGAGCGGTCGAGCGCACGGCGGCTCCTGTTCCTGAACCCCGACGCGGTCGTCGAGCCGGACGCCGTCGAGGCCCTGCTCAGGTGCGCCCGCGAGCACCCCCGCGCCGGCCTGGTCGGCGGTCGGTCGCTCACCCCGGACGGCCGCACGGACCCGCGCTCGCTCCTGGGCCGCCCGTCGCTGTGGTCGGCCGTGTGCTTCGCGACCGGGCTGTCGAGCCTCTTCCCGGGCTCGCGCCTGTTCGATCCGCAGCACGCCGACCACGCCACCGAGCACTGCCGAGAGGTCTCCGCGGTCAGCGGCGGGATGATGCTCGTGGACCGTGCCGCCTGGGACGAGCTCGCAGGCTTCGACCGTTCGTACTTCCTGTACGGCGAGGACGTCGACCTGTGCCTCCGGGCCCGGTCCGCGGGCTGGGCACCACGGCTGTGCCCGGACGCCCGCTACCGGCACCAGGTCGGCGCCTCGTCGGCCGGGTCGCACCGGCTGCCCCTCGTCCTGCGCGGCGAGGCGACCACGTACCGGCGCCACGTGCGCCGCCCGTGGGGCGACGTCGCCGTGCACCTGCTCGTCCTGGGGACCGGACTGCGTGCTCTGACGGCCCACCTGCGACCGCACCGTGGACGGCCGGCGAGCGGCGTCTCGGCCTGGCGAGAGAGCTGGGCCCGGCGCGCGGAGTGGCGCCGCGGCTGGGGTGGCGAGGAGCAGACATGACCCGCGTACCCGTGAGCGTCATCATCCCCGCCCTCAACGCCGCCGAGACGCTCCCCACGCAGCTGGACGCGCTCGCCGCACAGGACGTCCGGGGGCCCTGGGAGGTCCTCGTCGTCGACAACGGCTCGACCGACGCCACCGCCGAGATCTGCGAGGCCTACGCGTCCCGTCTGCCGCTGCGGCTGCTGCACTGCCGGCTGCGGGGCACCTCCCCCGCCCGTAACACGGGGGCCGCGCAGGCCCAGGGCGAGCTGCTGCTGTTCTGCGACGCCGACGACGAGGTGGCGGCCGACTGGGTCGAGGCGATGCGCACGGCCCTGGAGTCGTACGACGCGGTGGGCGGCGCGGTCGAGAACGACCGCCTGACCGAGCCCGGCATGCCCTACGTGCCGCGGCATCCGGACCACCTGCCCGTCGTGGCGGGGTTCCTGCCGAGGGCCATCACCGCGAACCTGGGAGTTCGCCACGAGGTCTTCGACGCCGTCGGTGGCTTCGCAGCCGACTACGACTACGGCGGGCCCGACACCGAGTTCTGCTGGCGCCTCCAGCTGGCCGGCTACCGCCTCGGCTACGCCCCGAACGCGGTGGTGCACTACCGGCACCGCCACACGTTCCGCTCGATGGCCGTCAAGGCCTACCGCACGGGGCGCTCCCGCGGACGCCTCTTCCGGGACTTCGGCCCCTCGGGGATGCCCCGTCCACGACTTGCCGGGGTCGCGCTGCGGTGGGCCCGGCTCGTCCTGACACTCCCGCTCCTTCCGTTCTCGGCGCACCGCCGGTGGCGGTGGGCGGAGCAGGCGTCAGGGGCCGCGGGCCGGGTCGTCGGCAGCGCCCGCTTCCGCGTCCTCTACCTGTGAAGGAAGGCGTCAGCCGTGCACACCGATCGCGAGAGCAGACGAGACATGGCCAAAGACATCACCATCACCGTCTCGAGGACCTTGTTGTGGGTGGCGACCCTGGTCATCGTGGTCGTCATCGCGGTGGTCGGCGTCCTCGTCACGCTGGACCGCGGCCGGCCACCGCCCCCGACGGCCGAGGGGGCCGAGCAGGGTGAGACCGCACCGGAACGGACCCCCGAGGCCCCCGAGACTCCGACCGTCTCCGCCCCGCAGCTCTCGGACTTCCCCGACGCGGACTCGACCGGTGTCCCGGCCGGGGTGCAGCTCGTCGAGGAGGACGGCAACCTGCGGATCGACGAGGACGGGGCGGTCGTCGAGGGACTCGAGATCTTCGGCTCCGTCACGGTCGACGCGGACGACGTGGTCATCCGCAACTCCAGGATCGTGATGACCTCCGGGCGGATCGCCCTGCGCGTCAACGGCGACGACCTGCTGGTGGAGGACACCGAGATCGACGGGCAGGGACGCGCCGACCCGGTGGTGGCGTTCAACGGGTACACGCTGCGGCGCGTCCACATCCACAACATCGCCGAGGGGCCTCGCGTCGCCGGGGACGACGTCACGATCGAGGACTCGTACATCCACTCCATGGTCCAGCGCGACGACAACCACACCGACGTGATCCAGGTGGTCAAGGGCGAACGGATCGTCATCCGAGGCAACAACCTCCAGGCCCACAACCCCGAGTCGGGCCTCTACGGCAACGCCGCGTTCATGTTCGGTGAGGACTCCGGTCCGGTCCGTGACTGCCTCGTCGAGGGCAACCTCATGAACGGCGGGAACTACACCGTCAACGGCGGGGGCAGCGGGACCGACGGCGCCGAGTGCGCGTTCCGGGAGAACGCCTTCCAGCAGGACCACCGGCACGGGATGACCGCCAACCTGGGCCCGGGCGTCGACTGGGACGAGACCAACGTGATCCTGGGGACCACGACGCCGGTCGGCTGAGCGGAACCGCCACGCGGGCCGCCCGACCGCGGATACGCTCGACGATCATGCCCCCGCCGCGTCTTCGCTGCCCCTGCGGCAGCACGATCAGGCAGGGGGACGACGGCGCGCGGTGCACGGGGTGCGACCGTCTCGTCCAGGTCGACGACCTCGCGGTGCTGCGCCTGTCCACGAGCCGACGACCCTGGCCCGGCGTGCCGGCATCGGCTGTCGCCGCCTCCCTGCGGTCCGTCAGCGGCGACGAGCTGATGGCGGAGGTCTCCGGCGGACCGCTCTGGCCGGCGGACCTCCAGCGCCGGCTGCTGCATCCCTCGGGCGCGGCGGCGGCGGTCCTGCTCGAGCCCGGGTCCACGGTGCTGGCCCTCGGCACCGGCTGGCCGGCGCTCGTGGCCTCGCTCGGCGCGTTCGGCGGTCACGTCACGTACGGGGACTGGGTCTACTCCCGCATGCGGTTCGAGACGCTCGTCCACGGCCCGGCGGACCTCGCCGTCCAGATCGAACCGTCAGCGGCGCTGCCCTGGGACGACGGGGTCTTCGACCGCGTCTACGTCGACGCCGGTGAGGTCGACTGCGTGCTCGACCCGGCCGGGCGCCGCCGCCTGCTCACGGAGGTGGGGCGGGTCCTCGCCGCCGACGGCGTCGCCGTCGTCGGGACGCGCAACCTCCTCAGGCACCTGCGCGGCGACCGGTCCGCACGACCACGTGCTCGTGAGGTTCTCCGGTCCGTGCGCGCGTTCCGGCATCCCTCGGACCGGGAGCTCAGGCGCTCCGGTCTGACGGCTGCCAAGGCCCTCGTGCCGTTCCCCCGCCGGCACCGGTGGCGCTGGATGGTGCCGGTCGACGGGCTGCGTGCGCAGCTGCGCCAGGACCGTTCCGCCCATCCGATCGCTCGGGCGGCCGGACGGGCAGGGCTGGCCGCGGCCGTCGTGGCCGACCAGTACGTGCTCGCGCGCCGGGGCGGCGGGCAGGACCGCGACCTGCCGACCATCGCCGAGCGGCTCGCCGGCACACCGGAGCTGCGCTCACCGGCGATGCTCGCCCTCAGCGACGCTCGTGTCGCTGTGCGCGGCACCCGCGAGTTCCTCAAGATCCCGCTCACGAGGGACCAGCACCGGGCGCTCGCGCGGGAGGTCGAGAACATCACTGCCGCCCGGGACACGCCGTTCGCCCCGTACCTCGCCGGACCCGCACGCATGGCCCGGTACGGCGGGTTGCCGTACGCCGTGCACCCCGCGGTGCCGCACGGTGCCCACGAGGCGGCGCGCGCCGACGCCGCGCTCCGGGAGATCCTGCTCGGCCTGCCGGCCGGCGAGACCGCCAGCCTCCGCGAGACGGCGGTCTGGCGCAGGCTCACCACGGAGCACGGACGGACGGAGGCGATGGACACGGGGATGGGACCGTTGCGTCGAGCGCTGCTCGAGACCGCCGGTGATGCCCGGCTCCCGGTCGGCCCCAGCCACGGAGACCTGCACGCAGGCAACGTCCTGCTCGGGGACGACGAGCGGCCGGTCCTGGTCGACTGGAACCGCTTCGAGCACCGGAACCCCCTCCTGCTCGATGCCCTCTACGCCGCCCTGGACGCACGGCGCCAGCAGGGCGCGCCGCTGGCGACGGCCCTGGACGACTTCGTCTCCGGTCGCCTCGGCGGTGCCCTGGCGGCCCACGCTCTCGGCCTTCTCGGCACGCTCTCCGTCGCCGAGGGTGCGGCACTCCTGCTCCTCGACCGGGCCGTCTCGTACGGCCGGCGGCGCTCGCGGTACCGTCCGTGGACCATCCCGCCACTCCACGAGGCCGCGGAGATGCTGACCCCGGTCGTCGTCCCTGGTGGGGGCGGCGCCGGGCGGGCCGGCGCCGACTAGGCGCGGAGCGCGAAGCCGGCGCGGCTCCTGCGCCGTGCCAGGTACCTGTAGGTCGTCCCGGCGTTGCTCCGGGCGAGCCGGACAGCGGTCCGTGCCGTGCGGCCGAGCCGGCGCACGGGCTCGCTGGTGCCCGTCAGGACCCGGTGCGCACGGAACAGTCCGCGACGCAGATGCTGCTCCCAGGGCGGCGCGTCGAGCAGCTGCTCCAGCGAGAGCCCGACGTACGGCCGCCAACGGAGCTCGTAGCTGAGGTCGTCGACGAACGGGACGTCGCCGGCGAAGTCCGCGGGGACGCCGACGAAGCCGTACATCCGGTGGAAGGCCGGTGCCGGTCCCTCGTACCGGTGGAGGAACTCGAGATCGAGGAGCCGGAGCCCTCGTCGTGGGTCCAGCAGGAAGTTCTGCGGCTTGGCGTCCACGAGGTCGAAGCCCAGGGCGTGGACGTCGCGAAGCACCTCCGCCATGCGTCGTGCGGTCCGCAGCGGGACGAGCCGGCCGCCCGGGCGGTCACCGAGCTCGCGCAGCGTGTTGTCGTACAGCGGGGTCTGCACCCAGGAGGGGCCTTCGTCGAGGAGCTCGAGGACCGGGACCCGCGGGGCCAGCTCACGCAGCCCGCGCAGCTCGCGTTCGAGGTGCCTGTGGGCCGCCGGGGCGAACGTCTTGCGTACCGCCGGGCCGTCGGAGGTGCGGACCACCTCGACCTTGGCCCTCCGGCCGAGCTGCAGCACCTCCAGGACCGGCAGGTCCGTGGTGTACCCCCGGCGGCGGCGCACGATCTCGGCGCGGAGCGCGTCGTCGCGGTCGGGCACGGCGAGCGCCACGTACTCCCACGCCTCCGCCTCGTTGTCCGCGGAGTGCATCGCGTTGAACCGCCGGTCGGCGGGCAGCCGTGCTGCCAGCAGGTCACGAATCCTCGACTTGGCGATCAGGACGTCCATGTTGGACAGCCAGGGGTACTGCGCGCGCACCCGCGGGCCGGGGGGTCGTGGGCCGTAGTGGGCGGCGACCACGACCGTGCCCGGACCACCCCCCGAGACCGGGAACGGCCCGCGACCCCAGTTGCCGCCGCGCATGTGGGCGGCGCACCGTGCCCGGGCATCGAGGTCGAGCTCACGGACGAGCAGGATCTCGAATCCCAAGGTTCGCAGGACGCGGAGGATCTCCTCGGTGCCGAGGACGTCGAAGGTGTGCTCCCGGATGAGAAAGACCGCCGGCTCCGGGACCTCGGCCGGCCCTTGCTCCGCGGGCCTGACCCACGGGTTGGTCGCGGCCAGGCGGCGAAGCGTGTCGGGGGGCGGCCGCCACCCCTCCACGGCGAGGTACTCGTCCACGCCCTCGAGGGTCGGCTCCAGGTCGACTCCCTGGGCGGCGGCGAGCTCTCCGAGGACCGCCGCGTAGTCGTGCTCGGGGTCCGCGGCCCGCTCACCGGTGGCCCGCGCGGGCAACCCGGACGGAACACCCTTGTGGTAGACCGCGTGGTAGGCCATGGACCGTAGGTGGTCCGCCGGGGCGGGCACCCGACATCCGCTGCGATGCGCCACGGCCCGTTCGAGGATCTGCCGAGCCAGCGGCGGCGGGTAGTAGGCCATGCCGCGGTAGTCCGTGCCGGTGAGGCCGGTCTCGCTGTACAGGTCCACCGGGATGGTCCCGGGCTCGGTGTCCAGCAGCCGCTCGACGACGTCGATGTCGGCGTCGGCGACGAGCAGGTCCAGGTCCTCACCGGGCGCGATGACGGGGAGCTCCTCGAACCAGCGCAGCACGGCGTACCGCACGTGGTGCTCACGCAGTCGCTCGACGAGACCTTCGACGCCCCAGTACGGCGAGAGGTAGCGACGCGCACGCCGGACCCGGGTGCGGGTCACCTCGACCACGTCGAACTCCGAGCCGGCGCAGGTGAAGCGCCCACGGGGCACGGTGCGGCCGGTCAGGCGCGGGAGGAGCTCCGCGAGACGCCGTTCGAGCGCGGCCGGCCCCCTGCGTCGCTCGACGGCGATCAGGCGCGCGTGCGACAGGTCGCCGAACGTCCACAGCTGAGGCACGAAGCCGGCCCTGAGGATCACCACGTCGGTGCTGCTGCGAGCCACCTGGGTCGGCGAGGCCAGCTCGACGAACCGCCCCGACCGTGGCCCGGCCGCGGCACGCACCGTCTCGAGGAGCCGTGCCGGGACCAGCCCGAGGTAGTGCTCCTGCCCGGCATCCGCGAGGGCGCGCGCCAGTCTCGGGGAGTCGGCACCCACGTCGATGATCCGGCTCCCGGGCGCGAGCGCGGTGATCAGGTCCATCCGGGGAATGTACGGCTCACGTGCCGGCGTCGTCCCCGGAACGGACCCGCTGAGCCCGTTCGGCGAGAGCGCGCGAGAAATGGTGGTCCGTTCCAGTCCTCGGGCGCTCGGGCCCGGTCTACCGTGACGTCTCACAGGGGGCCACATCGAGGCGCACATCGAGAGGCAACCGTGCCCGCGCACCCACCCAAGAAGACTCCTTCGGGCCGCAGCCCCGTCGCCGTCGCCCGCCGCGCGCTGGCCGCATGGCACCGGGTGGCGCCCCTGGTCCGCACGTCCCGTCTGAAGCTCACGCTGCTGGTGGTCTGCTCGCTGCTGGCCGGGCTGGCCGAGGCCGGCCTGCTCGCCGTCGTCGGGGCGATCGCGGGCGCGCTCTCGCACGGTTCGGACCAGGTCACGGTCGGGGTGGGGCCGGCGTCGATGAGCGCTTCCGTCACCGTGATGATCCTCGCGGGCGTCGTCGGCGCGGTGGTGCGCGGCGCCCTGCAGGTCCTGCTCGCGTTCCTGCCGGCCAGCATGTCCGCCCAGGCCGTGGCGGACCTGCGGCGCCGCCTCTTCGACGCCTTCGTCGCCGCGGGCTGGCCGGTGAAGGCCACCGAGCGCGACGGGCACTTCCAGTCGTTGATGACGACCCACGTCAACGCGGCCAGCTTCGCCATCATCAACATCGGCACCGGAATCTCGGTCAGCCTGGTCTTCCTCACGCTGCTGGTGTCGGCCTTCGTGCTCAGCCTGCCGGCGGCCCTGCTGCTCACCGTCGCCTCGGCCGGCATCTTCATGCTGCTACGCCCCCTCGCCCGCCGCCTGCGCCGCCACGCAGCGGCGCTGAGCGCGGAGAACATCGAGTACTCGAAGGGGGTCCAGGAGGTCGTCCTGATGGCGGAGGAGACGGAGGTCTTCGGGACCTCTCGCAGCTACCTGGACTCCTTCCATCGGCTCATCGACGGGATCCGGCAGCCGATGCTCCGGACCCGATTCCTCGCGCAGGCGGTGCCCTCGCTCTACCAGAGTGTCGCCCTGCTGCTCCTCGTGCTGGCGCTCGGCGTCATCTCCGTGATCGGTCTGGACCAGCTCGCGACGCTGGCCGCGGTGGTCCTGATCCTGCTCCGCGCCCTGACGTACGGCCAGCAGATCCAGACCTCGGTCACGGCGCTCGACGAGCGCCTGCCGTTCATGCACCGGCTCGCAGACGCCATCGAGCGCTACCGGTCCCAGCCCCGGCAGGACGGGGAGCGGCCGCTGCCGGACCGGATCGATCGCGTCGCGATGCGCGGGGTCCACTACGCCTACGACGGCGGCCAGGACGTCCTGCGCAACGTCACCTTCACCGTCTCGCGCGGCGAGACCATCGGGGTCGCCGGGCCCTCCGGGGCGGGCAAGTCCTCGCTCATCCAGCTGCTCCTGCGGCTGCGCACGCCGGCACGCGGCACTGTCGAGGTGAACGGCACGGACGTGCGGGCCTTCCGACGGGAGGACTGGCAACGACGGGTGGCGTACGTCCCGCAGACCCCGCAGCTGATCTGGGGCACGGTCGCGGAGAACATCCGCTTCTACCGACCGCACCTCACCCAGGAGCAGCTCGAGGCCGCGGCCCGCCGGGCCCAGATCCACGACGACATCATGAGCTGGCCGCAGGGCTACGACACGATCGTCGGCCAGCGTGCGTCCGCGGTGTCCGGCGGACAGCGTCAGCGGCTGTGCCTCGCCCGCGCCCTGGCGGACGACCCCGAGATCCTGGTGCTGGACGAGCCGACCAGCGCGCTCGACGTGAGGTCCGAGGCGCTGGTCAAGGGCTCCCTGCACGACCTCAAGGGCACGATCACCATGTTCCTCGTCGGGCACCGGCTCTCGACGCTGTCGTTCTGCGACCGGATCATGGTGGTGGCCGGCGGCTGCCTGGACGCCTTCGCGCCGCCCGCCGAGCTCAGCGCGACGAACCCGTTCTTCCGCGAGGTCACCGAGCTCACCCGAAGGCAGACCAGTGCGTGATCACGGCGTGGTCAGCCGCCACGACCGGGCGCGGCGCCCCGTCGCCTCACCAGCTGCCGCGCCCCCGCACGAGCCGCTCGACGCGACGACGCACCAGCGTCCTCTTCGCGCGCCAGCCTCCGTACTCGCGCAGGTCGAGCGAGGCCTTCTGGACGGCGAGGGCGGACTCGTGCTCCTGGCGCGCCCAGTCCGTCACCGACGTGATGCCGAGCGCCTGCGCCGTCAGCGGCATGCGCCGCCGGAAGGCGGCGTCGTCGACGAACAGCGTGCTCGCCGATCGCGGGTCGTCCATGTTGTCCTCGCGGACGAAGGGGTACAGCCAGCCGTTCACGGCGCCGGCCCTGGCGAGCGCGATGCAGTAGTGCGTGAAGGACTGCCCCTGGCGCAGGGGCCCCTGGCGAAGGACCTTGGCGCGCGGCAGGAGGTACCCGCTGCCCTGGACCCAGTGATTCCGCAGCAGGCGGTACCCGCCGGCGAACGTCTGGATCTTCCGCGAGGCGAGCTCCGGCACGAAGTCCTCGTCCCGGAACCGCCAGCAGCCCACCGCGCCGAAGTCCGGGTTCGCCGCGTGCGCGTCCCGGAGCCGCTCGACCCAGCCCGGCTCGGGCAGGCAGTCGTCGTCCACCTTCGAGACGAACGTGCCCTCCGACTCCGTCCACAACCAGTTGGTCGGCGCCGTCAGGCGGACGTTCTCGCGGCTGTGGTGGAACCGGTGCACGCGGGCGTCGTCGGCGTGTTCCCGCACGACGGCGAGGGTCTCCTCGTCGTCACCGTTGTGCCAGAGCCACACGCGCGTGTGCTCGTCGCACGTGTCGAGCAGGTGCGGCAGCGAACGGCGGACGTGCTCGGCGCTGTTGTAGGTGATCATCAGGACATCGGTGGTCGCCACCATGGTTCAGCTCCTCCTGGTCGATGGCGCGACGCTACTGGCGCCGGTCCGCTCCACGACCCCGAACGGACCCACACTTTGCGGCGCCTCCGCCACCGGGCACGACCGGCCCGGAGACTCGCGGCACGCACGAGCGATGCCCCCGGAGCGTCCCCACGCCCCGACAACCCCTGGGAGAACTAGTGGACCTGTTCACGATCCTCGGATCGGCCCTTCGACGGTTCTACGTCACGCTGCCGATCGTCGCGCTGGCCGCGTACCTGGCCTGGCAGTCGTACCTGGCCGTGGAGCCGGTCTACTCCTCGTCGGTCTCCGTGACGGTCCTGCCCCCTGTCACGCCACCGCCCGTGATCGACCCGGAGACGGGTGAGGAGATCGAGCCGTACGAGTCCAACCCGTACGACGGGCCGAGCCTGGCCGCGGCCGTGCTGGCCCGGAACCTCAACAGCTCCTCCTTCGCCGAGCGGATGGGCTTCGACGACACCGAGCGGACGCTCGAGGCGGACACGGACAGCGACGATCCGATCCTGGAGATCATCGCGACGGCGGAGACCCCGAGGGCCGTGCTGACGCTCCTGCGGGACGTCACGGCCGAGGCGAACGTCGTCCTGCGGGACTTCCAGGCCGAGGCCGGCGCCACCGAGGGCTCGCGCTACCGCCTGGCACCCGCCGTTCCGGCCGAGACGGTCGAGGACGTGACGCCGAGCCGGTTCCGCACCGCCGGCGCGATCGGGGTCATCGGGATGGCCGTCGCCGCGGCGGCCGCCACCGGCGTCGACGTGGCGCTCGAACGTCGAGCCGCACGGGTGCGCGCACGGCGGGCGAACGACCCACCACCCACGGACGAGGAGACCGCTTCGGACACCGCCGACGGCGGCGACACGACGCAGACGCCCGGGACCGTGGAAGCTCCCGCCGGCCCAGCCCCGGCGGACGACGCACCGACGGATGACGCGCCGACGGATAACGCGCCGAGGGATGACGCGGCGAGGGACGACGCACCGAAGGACGACGTGACCGTCCCGGACCGGCCCGCGCTCGACGACGCGGCCACGAACCGTGGGCCGGCCCACGCCCGATGAGCGTGCCCTCCCCGCCGCGTCGACGCCAGGCCGGTCCGTGGCTGGCGTACGCGGTGCTGCCCCTCGTGGCTCTCTTCGTGCCCGCCGCCATCGTCCTTCCAGGCCCGCTGGAGTCGAACGGGTGGCCGGGTCGGCTGCTGGTCTTCGTCACGGCTGCCGTCGTCGTCCTGACGTGGCTCCGCAGGCCCGGCCGTGGCCGCCTCGTCTCCCCGGCGGAGGCCGGCTGCTGGGTGCTGGCACTCGGTGTGGTGATCGCCTTCGGCGCGGCCTACCTGCGGCCGCTCACGAGCGTCGAGGCGGCCGGGACCATACGCGTGGCGCTCGTCCTCCTTCCCCTGCTGATCGTCGCGATCGGCATCGCGGCGCTGACCGGGGTCGGCAAGATCGACCTGCTGCTGGTGTGCGTGGTCGTCGGCGCGTCGGCGAGCGCCTTCGTCGCGATCACCCAGTTCGTCACCCCCTACGACCTGGCCGAGCTCATCAGGCCACCGGGCTTCATCGCGCGGGAGGTCGGCGGGATGGGCGACCGCGGGGGCTTCATCCGGGTCAAGGGCAGTGCCACGCACCCGATCGAGTTCGGCGTCGTGTCCGGAGCGGTGGCGCCGATCGCGCTCCACCTGGCCCTGCACGCCCGATCCGCACAGGGCCGACAGTGGGCAGCGATGGCGACCGGGATGCTCGTGCTCGGACTGCTGCTCGCCGTGACGCGTTCCGGGGTCGTCACGGTGATCATCGCGATGGCGGTCTACGCCGTGCGCCTGACCGTCCGCCAGCGCCTCAACCTGGTGGTCCTGGCGGTGACGGCCCTGGTGCTGATGCGAGCGGCGGTGCCCGGCCTGCTCGGCACGCTCACCGGGTTCTTCCTCGGCGCCGGCGAGGACGACAGCGTCACCGCCCGCACGGACGACTATCCCCTCATCGCGGCGCTCTTCGCCGAGCGGCCGCTGCTCGGGCGCGGCCTGGGCACCTTTCTGCCGGAGGAGTACTTCCTGCTGGACAACCAGTACCTGATGTCCCTGGTCGAGGGCGGGGTGGTGCTGGTCGCCGCCCTCGCAGTCTTCATCGTCCTGGCGCTCGCCGGCGCGCACGGCGCGGTGCGACGTGCCCGAGACGCCCGCGAGGCCTCCCGGGCACAGGCCGTCACGGCCGCGATCGCGTCGATCCTGGCGGCGGGGTTCTTCTTCGACCTCTTCAGCTTCGCCCAGGTGACCGTGCTGCTCTTCGTCCTCGTCGGCGCCGCCGGCGCGCTGTGGCGGCACGGCGTCGAGCACGGCGTCCGGATCCCCACTCCCCGCGAGCGGGTCCGCCGGGGAGCCGGCACCCCGCTCCCCCCGGTGCCCGCGGCCGAGCCCCGTGGCCCGGAACCGGCCCCCGTGGCAGGCTGACGTCGTCGGCGGCCGACGGCGCCGCCGCGCGAGAGGAGGGCTCGCCACCGATGCCGGAACCCACCACGCTGACCGTGCCGACTCCGGACGGGGCGATGCCGGCCCACCTGTGGTTGCCGCGAGCCGGGTCGGGCCCGGGCATCCTCCTGCTGCAGGAGATCTTCGGCGTCTCGGCCTACATCCGCTCCCGCGCCGCCGACCTCGCCGGGCTCGGCTACGTGGTGCTCGCCCCCGAGCTGTACTGGCGCGCCGCGGACGCTGAGGTGGACGAGACCCGCGAGGACTTCCTCGAGCAGGCCATGGGCATCGCGGGCTCGCTCGACTGGGAGACCACGGTGGCGGACACCGTCGCGGCGCTCGGGACCCTGGCCGAGCGCCCGGAGGTCACCGGCGGCACCGGGGTCCTGGGCTTCTGCTACGGAGGCGGGCTGGCGTTCCACGTCGCGGCGGTCGCCGAGGTGGACGCGCTGATCGCCTACTACGGCTCCGCCATCCCCTCCCTGCTGCACCTCGCCGACGAGGTCGGCGCACCGAGCCTGCACATCCTCGGCGGCGACGACGCCTTCCTGCCGGACGATCTCGCCGACCGGCTCCGGCAGACCGGCGGGCAGGTCGAGACGCACGTGCACGACGGCGCGGGCCACGCCTTCGACAACCCGCACCCCGCGTTCCACCACCCTGAGGCCTCCGCCGCGGCCTGGCGGCAGACCGAGGACTTCCTCGCCCGGCACCTGCCCGCAGGGTCCGGGCTCACTCGAACGATGTAGCGCCGCGACCGGAAGGTCACCCGGACGGCCGACGTCGACGTGCGAGGACGCCGCGACGATCGAGCGCATGACCGACTCCGGCACCACCGGACGCTCGCCGGCGCCCGCCCCGCCCGCACCGGAGGTCGCCGTACCGCCGGACGCCAGCCGGGCTCCCCGCCGGGTGGCCGCGCTCGACGTGCTGCGCGGCGTCGCCATCCTCGGCACGCTCGGCACGAACATCTGGCTGTTCACCACCCCGGGCGGTCCGGCCGCGTGGTTCGCCGGCGGTCTGGCTCCCCCGGACGGTGCCGCGACCTGGCTGTTCGCGCTCACGAACGGGAAGTTCCTCGCGCTGCTGACGCTGCTGTTCGGCATCGGGATGGAGCTGCAGTACCGCTCGGCCGTGCGGCGCGGGCTGCGCTGGCCGGGCCGGTACCTGCTGCGGGCGCTGGTCCTCCTGGTGGAGGGCCTCGTCCACTACGTGCTCGTGTTCGAGTTCGACGTCCTGATGGGGTACGCGGTGGCCTCGATGCTGGTCGCCTTCCTGATCGGCCGGAGCGAGACGGTCGTCCGCTCGTGGATGTGGGTGCTCGGCGGCGTCTACACGCTGATCCTTCTGGGCCTCACGGCCCTGACCGTCGTCGCGTCGACCAGCACGCCCGAGCAAGGGCCCGCCGACGTGACCGCGTCGACCGCGAGCTGGCCCGGCCAGGTGCTCGCCCGGCTGACCGACATCGCCCTGTACCGCGTCGAGCTCCTGCTCGTCGTGCCCTCGTCCGTCGTCCTGTTCCTCATCGGATCACGCCTCGTCCGCGCCGGGGCCTTGGCCGGCACGGACCGCGGGTCCCGGCTGCGCCGCCGCCTCGTGCTGGCGGGACTCGGCGTCGGTGTCCCGCTCAACGCGCTCACCACCTGGGCCGGACCGGACTGCGCCCTCGTCGACCGGTATCTCGTCCCGCCGCTGGTCGCGCTCGGCGCCCTCGCGCTCGGCACGACGCTCGTCACCGGCGCGCGCCGCTCGCCCGGACTGCTGCGGCGCGGCATCGAGGCGGTCGGGCGGACGGCGCTGTCGTGCTACGTGCTGCAGAATGTGATCGCGTCGTGGCTCTGCTACGACTGGGGCCTCGGTCTGGCCGGCACCGACCCGTGGCGGGCGGTGCTCATGTGGGCCGGGATCAGCCTCGTGCTGATGGCCGCCGCCCCGCTCTGGCTGCGCCGGTGGCCACGAGGTCCGATCGAGCTGGTCGTGCACCGCGTCGTGGGTGGCGCCGCCGAGAGGGCAGGCAGCCGTCCACCGCGCGCAGCCTGAGGCACTCCGCCCGGGAAAAGCCCTTCCGCGCGCGTGCCGACCGGAGTACGTTCCTTCTCTTGTGCGTGTCTATCTCCGCCTCCTCCTCGCGGGGATCCGCACCCAGTCGGCCTACCCGCTGGCGATGCTCGCCGGGCTCGTGGCGAACACCGCCTTCGGCCTGCTCAAGACCGGCATCCTGTTCGCGGTCGTCGACAGCGGCGGCGGCACAGTCGCCGGGTACACGCTCGGCACGATGAGCGCCTACGTCTGGCTGTCCCAGGGGATGCTCGGGTCGGTCAACATGTGGGGAGGGTCGGAGATCGCCACCCGCATCAAGACCGGCGACATCGCGATCGACTTCATGCGGCCGGTCGACGTCCAGGCGGCCGCCGTGGTCACCGAGGTCGGCCGCGGTCTCTTCGCGCTGCTCCCTCGTGGCCTTCCCAGCCTGGTCATCGGCGCGCTCGTGGTCGGCATGTCGCTGCCCACCACGCCGGTGCAGTACCTGCTCGGTGTGGCCAGCCTGCTGATCGGCATCACGGTCTCGCACGCCACCGCCTACCTGGTGACCACCATGGGGTTCTGGCTGACCGAGACGCGCGGCATCACCGTGCTGTACATGGCGCTGTCCGGCCTCTTCGCCGGGCTGTTCACGCCGATCTGGCTCTTCCCCGAGTGGCTGCAGGTCCTCGCCCAGGCGACGCCCTTCCCGTCCACGATGATGTACCCGGTCGACGTGCTCTCCGGTCGCACCACGGGCCTCGACGCGCTCGTGCTCCTCGGCGTCCAGCTGTGCTGGCTCGCCGTGGTCTGGATCGGTGGGCACGCCCTGACCCGGGCCGGACGCCAGAAGCTGGAGGTCCAGGGTGGGTGACCTCCTCGCGGCGGCCCGGCGAACGGCCGCCCCGTACCGCGCCGTGCTGGCCTCCCGGGTCCGGTCCCAGCGGAGCTACCGGGCGAACTTCCGCCTCGACCTGGTCGGCGCGCTCGTCGTCGGCCTCACCGAGATGACCGAGGTGTTCGTGCTGTACACCGCGGTCGACGGCGTCGGCGGGTTCACGCTGGCGCAGATCGTGCTGGTCTTCGGCCTGGCCGACATGTGCTTCTCGTTCGCCGACATGGTCTTCGGGCACGTCGACGGCCTCGCCGTCCTGGTCCGCCAGGGCAAGCTCGACATCTTCTACCTGCGTCCGCAGCCGCTGCTCGCCCAGCTGGTGACCAGTGACATCCAGCTGCGGCGGCTGGCCCGGGCGGTGGTCGGCTGCGTGGCGTTCGCCGTCGGGCTCGTGATCAACGACATCGACTGGGGCGTCGGCGCCGTCGTGCTGCTCCTGCTGGCGGTGCTCAGCGGGATCGCGACGTTCAGCGCGCAGTTCGTGCTCGCCGCCGGCATGCAGTTCTACCTGCTGAACGCCAAGGAGGTGACCAACGCCTTCGTGTACGGCGGCCGGTACGCCTCGTCCCAGCCGGCGACGGTGTGGTCCCGGTGGATCGTGGTGGCGTTCGGCTTCGTCTTCCCCATGGCGTTCACCGCGTACCTGCCGGTCACCGCGCTGCTCGGGCTGCCCGGTGCGGCGTGGCTGCCGTCCTGGCTGGGCTGGTGCACGCCGGTCGCGGCGGCGTGGTCGTGGGGGCTGGCCCTGCTGTTCTGGCGGGCTGGAGTCCGGCACTACCAAGGAGGGGGCGGATGAGCATCATCGTGGCGCGCGACCTGGTGCGGGAGTTCCGGGTGCGGGACGGGCTGCGCCGACGGAAGGTGACCGCCGTCGACCGCATGAGGTTCACGGTCGAGCCGGGCGAGTCGGTGGGCTACATCGGCGCCAACGGTGCCGGGAAGTCCACGACCATCAAGATGCTGGTGGGGATCCTCGTGGCCACCTCGGGCGAGGTCCGCACGTGCGGGCTGGACCCGGTGCGGGAGCGCCGTGCCCTGGCGCGCCGGATCGGCGTCGTGTTCGGGCAGCGCTCCCAGCTGTGGTGGGACCTGCCGGTCCGCGAGTCGTTCGAGATCCTCGCCGCCATCCATGGGCTCGGCCGCGCCGACGCCCGGCGGCGGCGGGACGAGCTGGTCGGGATGCTCGAGATGGCGGAGTTCCTCAGCACCCCGGTGCGGCAGCTGTCGCTCGGTCAGCGGATGCGGGCCGAGGTCGCCGCCGCGCTGCTGCACCGCCCGGAGCTGCTCATCCTCGACGAGCCGACGATCGGCCTGGACGTGCTGTCCAAGCAGCGGCTGCGGGAGTTCCTCCACGCCGAGCGCCGCGAGCGAGGCACCACGCTGCTGCTGACCACGCACGACATGGGCGACGTCGAGCGGCTGTGCGAGCGGGTCCTCGTGGTCGACCACGGCGTCCTGGCGTTCGACGGCACGTTGCGCGGGCTGTCCCGCACGGTCGGGACCGAGCGTGTCCTCGTCGTCGACCTCGCCGAGCCGGTGCCCGACCTGTCGGTCGAGGGCACCCGGCACCTGCGGTCCGAGGGCGGCGGCCTGCGGCAGCACCTGGCGTTCGACGCCGGCCGGACGACGGCCGCGCGCGTGCTGGCAGGGGTGTCCGCGTACGCCGAGGTGCGCGACCTGTCCATCGAGGAGCCGGACGCGGAGGACGTGGTCCGGCGCATCTACCTCGCCCGCCGTCAGGACTGAAAACACCTCGTCCGACGCTCCGGCCGCCCGGTACGGTCGCCTGCGCCACGGCCCCCCACGGAAGGTAGGTGACCGGCGATGGCATGCCGGATCAGTGAGCTCGTCCTGGACTGTCGCGACCCCGAGACGTTGGCACGGTTCTGGTGCGAGATCCTCGACTTCGTCGAGCTCGACCGCGAGGAGGGTGCGATCGAGATCGGGCCCCGGGAGGGGTTCGGCGGTCCGCAGCCGACGATCATCCTCAGCCCCACCGACGAGCCGAGGGCCGGCAAGCTGCCGTTGCACATCGACGTCAACCCGACGGATCGCGGCCAGGAGGCCGAGCTGGAGCGGCTGCTCGCCGCCGGCGCCCGCCGGGCCGACATCGGTCAGACCGGCGAGGAGCCCTGGCACGTCCTGCTCGACCCCGAGGGCAACGAGTTCTGCCTGCTCCGTAGGCAGCTCGACCCGCTCTGACCGGGGCTCAGGCCACGCCGTCGAAGAGCGACGTGACCGACCCGTCGTCGAAGACCTCGCGGATCGCGCGCGCCAGCAGCGGCGCGATCGGCAGCACGGTCAGCTGCGGGAACCGCTTGTCCGGCGCGATCGGCAGCGTGTCGGTGACCACGACCTCCCGGGCGCCGGACTCGGTGAGACGCCGCGCGGCCGGGTCGGAGAGCACCCCGTGCGTGGCGGCGACGATGACGTCGGAGGCCCCGGCGTCGAGCACCACCTTCACGGCCTCGGCGATGGTGCCACCGGTGTCGATGAGGTCGTCCACGAGGATCGCCGTGCGTCCCTCGACGTCGCCGACGACCCGGTTCGCGACGGCCTGGTTCGGCCGGGAGATGTCGCGGGTCTTGTGCACGAAGGCCAGCGGGACGCCGCCGAGCTTCGCCGCCCACTGCTCGGCCACGCGGATGCGTCCGGCGTCCGGGGAGACCACCGCGGCCCGTTCGGCGTCGATGCGGGTCCGCACGTAGTCGGTGAGGATCGGCATCGCCCACAGGTGGTCGACGGGGCCGTCGAAGAAGCCTTGCGTCTGCGCCGCGTGCAGGTCCACGCTGAGCAGCCGGTCCGCGCCGGCGGTCTTGAACATGTCGGCCACGAGCCGGGCGGAGATCGGCTCCCGCCCCTTGTGCTTCTTGTCCTGGCGGGCGTACGGGAAGAACGGCGCCACCACCGTGATCCGCTTGGCCGAACCACGCTTGAGGGCGTCCACCATGAGCAGCTGCTCCATGAGCCACTCGTTGATCGGTGTGGTGTGGGACTGCAGGACGAAGACGTCCGTGCCCCGGACCGACTCGGCGAACCGGACGTAGATCTCACCGTTGGCGAAGTCGTACGCGGTCGTCGGCAGCAGCTCGATGTCGAGCTCCCGCGCGACGTCGGCGGCGAGCTGGGGATGCGCGCGGCCGCTGACCAGCACGAGCCGCTTCTCGCCGTGGGTGATGATGCCCGTCATCGCTCGGTGTCCCCTTCGTCGGTGGTGCCGGGTGTCTGGGTGGTGCCGGGTGCCTGGTCGCCGCGGGACGTCCCGGCGGCGCGGGCGCGCTCTGCCCGGGCCTGGTCGGAGAGACCGTGCTCGCCGTCGGCGAGCGCCTCCTGCGCGGCCTGGGCGGACGGGGTGCCGGGACGACGGCGCAGCACCCAGTCGCGGATGACCCGCTGTCCCGAGGCGGGCACGGCCAGCGCCCCGGGCGGCACGTCCTCGCGCAGGATCGTCCCCGCGCCGGTGTAGGCGCCGTCACCCACGGTGACCGGCGCGACGAACATGTTGTCCGAGCCGGTCCGGGCGTGCCGGCCGACCCTGCTGCGGTGCTTGTGGACGCCGTCGTAGTTCACGAACACGGACGCGGCGCCGATGTTCGTGCCCTCCCCGATCTCGGCGTCGCCGACGTAGCTGAGGTGCGGCACCTTGGCGCCGGGGCCGATGTCGGCGTTCTTGGTCTCGACGAACGTCCCGATCTTCCCGTCGGCGCCCAGCCGCGTGCCGGGCCGCAGGTAGGCGAACGGCCCCACGGTCGCACCGTCGGCGAGGACCGCATCGGAGCCGTGCGTGCGCTCGACCCGCACGCCGGCACCGACGGTGACGTCCCGCAGGGTCGTGTCGGGCCCGACGACGGACCCCTCACCGACCGACGTCGTGCCGTGCAGCTGGGTGCCGGGCAGCAGCGTGACGTCGCGGGCGAGCTCGACGTCGAGGTCGACCCAGGTGGTCGCGGGGTCGACCACCGTGACGCCCTCCCGCATCCAGCTCTCGAGGGTGCGGCGGTTCAGCTCGGCGCCGAGCGTTGCGAGCTGGACGCGGTCGTTGACGCCCTCGACGAGCCAGGAGTCCTCGACGGCGACCGCCCGGACGGGCAGGCCGGCGTCGTGCGCGAGGGCGACGACGTCGGTCAGGTACACCTCGCCCTGGTCGTTCTGACGGCCGACGCCGTTGAGGGCGTCGCGTAGCACGGTGGCGTCGAAGACGTAGGTGGAGGTGTTGATCTCGCGGATCCGGCGCTGTGCGTCGGTCGCGTCCCGCTCCTCGACCACGCCGACGACGGCGCCCTCCTCACGCAGGATGCGGCCGTAGCCGTACGGCTCGTCGACGGTGGTGGTCAGCACGGTCACGGCATTCTCGTCGGCCTCGTGCGCACGCAGCAGCTCGGTGAGCGTGCCGGCGTCGAGCAGCGGGGTGTCCCCCGCCATGACGAGCACGGGTCCGGTGAGCACGTCGGCCAGGTGGCCTCCGGCGTCGTCGCCGTTCGCGACGGCCGCCGCCTGGGCCGCGGCGTCGAGCGCGGAGAGCGCGCACTGGACGGCGCGGCCGGTGCCGGGGACGTCGTCCTGGTCGACGATCATCACCTCGGGGTCGAGGTCCTGGGCGTGCGCGGCGACGGTGTCCCGCTCGTGACGCACCACGACGGCAAGCCGCTCGGGGTCGACGCCGCGCGCGGCGACCAGGGCGTGCCCGAGCAGGCTGCGACCTCCGATCCCGTGCAGCACCTTCGGGGTGCGCGATCGCATCCGGGTACCTTCGCCGGCCGCGAGGACGATGACGGTCGGTCGGCTCTGGCTCACGCCGGGGCTCCTCGGACGGGGGGCGCCCGGGGGGTGCCCCGGGCATCGTGCAACGGCAACTCTAGAGCGTGGTGGTACCTGGTGCGCCAGTGGCGCGTCCCGCCCGCTCCGCCCCCAGGATTCGAACCCGGACCGCAAGGCACCAAAGGCCTGCGTGCTGCCGTTACACCAGGGCGGACCGCCGCGGCGCGAGCACGCGCGCGGCCGCCCTCCAGTGTGCCAGCCCCGGCGGTTCGGGGTTGAGCCCGGCCGCTCGGGAGGCACCCGGCCGACCGGGTGGCGCCGGCCGCCGGGTCCTCGCGGTCGGGTGCGTGCGGTGGGCACGGCATGATGGGGACGATGAGCCCGAAGGACAGGACGACGGCACGCGTGCGCATGACCGGAAGCCAGCGGCGGGAGCAACTGGTGACGATCTCCCGCGCGCTCTTCGCGAGCAAGGGCTTCGAGGGCACGTCGGTGGAGGAGATCGCGGCACGCGCGAAGGTCTCCAAGCCGGTCGTCTACGAGCACTTCGGCGGCAAGGAGGGCATCTACGCGGTCGTGGTGGACCGGGAGGTGCAGAGGCTCCTGGGGATGCTCACCGAGCAGCTCAGCTCCGGCGGGCACCCGAAGCTCATCGTCGAGCGGGCCGCGCTGGCGCTGCTGGACTACATCGAGGAGAACACCGACGGGTTCCGCATCCTGGTGCGGGACTCCCCCGTCGCGCAGGCCACCGGCACGTTCTCGTCGCTGATCGGGGACGTCGCGACGCAGGTGGAGCACCTGCTCGCGGACCAGTTCCGGCTGCGCCGGCTGGACCCCGCCGCCGCGCCGATGTACGCCCAGATGCTCGTCGGGCTGATCGCGCTGACCGGTCAGTGGTGGCTCGAGGCACGCAAGCCGGACAAGACCGAGGTCGCCGCGCACATCGTGAACCTCACCTGGAACGGGCTCGCCGGGCTCGAGAAGTCCCCGCGGCTGACCGTGGAGAAGCGATAGTCCGGGCCTCTCACATCTGAAAGGGCTGGGCGGACAGGAGCAGGTGCCGCGTCCGGCAGAGGTATCTCGACGTCGAGTAATCTTCGGGGATGGACGTCGCGCAGCCGATCGGGAAGGTCAGCGCGCCACGTGACGAGGTCGACCGGATCGTCGAGGCGTGGCAGCGCGAACGGCCCGATCTCCACCCGCTCCCCCTGCACGTGTTCTCGCGCGTGTCGCGTCTGGCCCGGCACCTGGACCTGACGCGGCGGCGGGCCTTCGCCGAGCACGGCGTCGAGGCGTGGGAGTTCGACGTGCTCTCCGCCCTGCGGAGGGCCGGCAGCCCCTACGAGCTGACGCCCGGCCGGCTCATCGCCGAGACGCTCGTCTCCTCGGGGACGATGACGAACCGGATCGACCGCATGGTGGCGCACGGCCTCGTGGTGCGCGCCGCCGACGACGCCGACCGCCGCGTGGTGAAGGTCCGTCTTACCGAGGAGGGCGAGCGGCGCGTGGACGCCGCCATGTCCCAGCTGCTCGCCTCCGAACGGGATCTGCTCGCGTCCCTCCCGGACGACGCCACGGCGCAGGTGATCGACGCACTCCGCGCGATCCTGCTGCGTTTCGAGGCCTGAGCCCTCAGGCCTCCAGGACCCGGGAGAGCTCCCGGAGCGTCTCCAGCTCCCGGTCCGCCCAGCCCTCGCCGATCGAGTCGGACCCCTGCACGGCCGGCTTGTCCACCAGGTGGAAGCCGAGGTTCTGCAGGGACGCCGCCGCCCGCAGCCAGCCGAGCGACGTGAGATCGTCCTCGGGCAGCGGCCGCACCTCGCGGTAGCCGGTCAGGAAGGCCCCGAGGTGCTCCGTGCCCGCCACGCCCGTGAGGTCGGACACCCGCCACCGGACGCCCGCCAGGTCGAAGTCGTGCAACGACAGGCCCGCATCGGTCACCAGCACGTTGTCCAGCGTGACGTCCCCGTGGCAGACGCCGAGGTCCGACGGCCGGCGGCGCCGCAGCGCCGCCGTCGCGCGGGCACCGAGGTCCTCCACGAGCGCCCGGTCCGGCCCGTTCAGCACGTCGGCGACCCGCGCGACCGCGGCACCGACGAGTGTGTCGACGTCTTCCACAGGGCGGGACGCCGACGGGGCGAAGGTGTCCGCGGCCGCGTGGAACCGGGCCAGCAGGTCGCCGAGCTCCCGGTAGAGGTCCTCCCCGAACGGCGGTGCGGGCTTGGTGCCCTCGACCCACTCCAGGACGACGACGTGACGCGGGCCCTCGGGAGCCTCGAGCGTGAGCACAGGCTCGCCGCCTGTCGTGGGCCGGGCCGTCGGGACGGGCACGCCGTGACGCACAGCGTGCCGCGCGAGCTCGTCCTCCCAGCGCAGGCGCTCACGGTCCGTCCCGGTGCGGTACACCTTCGCGGCGTACCGCCCGTCCGGACCGTGGACGAGGTAGACGTCGTTGGCGAGGGAGCGCAGGAGCGTGCCGCGCTCGAGGTCGAGCCCGTACCTGTGGCGGACCTCCTGCACGATCGCCGCCGGGTCGGGCACGGACCTGATGGTGCCGATCATCCGACGGCCTCCGCCGCTTCCAGCCATCGCTCTTCCAGCTCGGCCTGGGTCGCCTCGGCCTCGCGTGTCTCGCGGGTCAGCCGCGCCAGGGCCTCGACGTCGCCCGTGGCGGACGCGTCAGCCAGCTGCTCGTGCAGCCCCGCCACCCGGGTCGCCACCTTGTCGAGCTGACGTTCCACCCGGGACATCTCCTTCTTCGCCGCCCGCTGGTCCGCCGCGCTCGGCACTGCCGATACCTCACGCTCCGCCGGCTCGGTGCGCGGTGCGGGACCCGTGTCCCGTGCGTGGGTCGGGTACCCGTCGGCCGTGCCGACGGAGCCGGACCTGCCCGGGACGTCACCGCGCCTCAGCTCGAGGTACTGCTCGACGCCGCCGGGCAGGTCACGCAGCCGACCGTCGCCGAGCAGCGCGACCTGGTGGTCGGTGACGCGCTCGAGGAGGTACCGGTCGTGCGAGACCACCACGAGGGTGCCGGGCCAGGAGTCGAGGAGATCCTCGACGGCTGCGAGCGTGTCGGTGTCGAGGTCGTTGGTGGGCTCGTCGAGGAGCAGCACGTTGGGCTCGTCCACGAGCAGGCGCAGCAGCTGCAGCCTGCGCCGCTCCCCGCCGGAGAGGTCACGCACGGGCGTCCAGGCACGCTCGCGGGTGAAGCCGAGCCGCTCCACGAGCTGAGCGGCGGTGAGGTCCTTGCCGCCGACCTCCACACGTGCGCGAACCTCCTCGACGGCCTCGACGACGCGCAGGTGCGCCACCTCGGTCAGCTCGTGGGCGTCCTGGGACAGGGCGCGGACCCGGACGGTCCTGCCGCGCCGGACCCGGCCCGAGGTGGGCTCCTGGTCCCCCGCCAGCAGCCGCAGCAGGGTGGTCTTGCCGGCACCGTTGACGCCGACCAGGCCGACCCGCTCCCCCGGCGCCAGACGCCAGGTGACGTCCTCGAGGACAGGACGGGTGCCGTCGCCGTACCGCACGGTGACGTCCTCGAGGTCGAGGACGTCCTTGCCCAGCCGCGCGCTGGCGGTCCGGGTCAGCGCGAGCCGGTCGCGCGGCGGCGGCTCGTCCGCGATCAGCGCCGCTGCGGCGTCGAGCCGGAACTTCGGCTTCGACGTGCGGGCCGGCGCCCCGCGGCGCAGCCACGCCAGCTCCTTGCGCAGCAGGTTGGCCCGCTTCTCCGCGGCGACGGCGGCGGCCCGCTCCCGCTCGGCCCGCGCCAGCACGTACGCCGCGTACCCGCCGTCGTAGGTCTCGACGTGACCCGCTCGCGTCCCCGCGGCACCGTCCACGCCGGCCACGACCTCCCACACCCGGGTGCACACGGCGTCGAGGAACCACCGGTCGTGGGTGACGACGACGAGGGCGCCGCGGCCGCGGCCGAAGCGGGCCCGCAGGTGGCGCGCGAGCCAGTCGACGCCCTCGACGTCCAGGTGGTTCGTCGGCTCGTCCAGGACGAGGACCTCGGCGTCGGTCGTCAGTGCGCGCGCCAGCGCCACCCGCCGCCGCTGGCCGCCGGAGAGCGTGGCGACGTCGGCGTCGAGCGGGACGTCAGCGAGCAGTCCGTCGTGGATGCCGCGCACGTGCGACTGGGAGGCCCACTCGTGATCCGCCGCACCGGGGTGGACGACGTCCTGGACCGTGCCCGCCGGGAGCGCGTCGGACTGGCCGACGGTGACCACCCGCGTGCCGCCGGCCCGCGTCACCCGGCCGTGGTCGGGTGCGAGCGAGCCGTCGAGCAGCGCGAGCAGGGTCGACTTGCCGGCGCCGTTACGGCCCAGCACACCGACGCACGCGCCGTCGTCGAGGCCCAGCGTGACGTCGCCGAGCACGGGCCGCGCGCCGCGCACGACGCCGACCGACTCCAGCCCGAGCAGATGTGCCACCGGCCGCCCTCAGTGCGTGGCCACGGGCGCCGCGGCGGGCTTGCGCAGCCCGGCGGCCAGTGCCGCGCAGACGACCAGCAGGCCGGCGCCGAGCAGGAAGGTCAGGCTCGCGCCGCCCGCGAGGGCGTCGGCAGGCCCGGCACCGGACTCGGTGAGCGAGGCGGAACGGAGCGTCATGACGGCGATGGCGCCGGCCGTCCCGCCGGCTGCGGCAAGCTGCTGGACCGTGTTGATCACGGCCGAGCCGTGCGAGTACATCGGTGGCTCCAGGGCGGCGAGCGCGGTGGTGAACAGCGGCGTGAACATCATGGCGAGGCCGACGCTCAGGATGACGTGGGCCACCAGCGCCAGGAACCACGGTGCGCCGGGTCCCACCAACGACAGCACCACGAAGGCCCCCACGGCGACCGCGATGCCGGGCAGCACCAGCGGTCGCGGGCCGACGCGGTCGAACAGGCGCCCGACGACCGGACCGAGGACGCCCATGACGAGTCCGCCCGGGAGCACCACGAGGCCGGAGGCGAGCGGGGTCATGCCGAGGGAGTCCTGCAGCAGCAGCGGCAGCAGGATGATGACGCCGAACAGCGAGAGCATGCACACCACCATGACGCCGACGGCGGTGCTGAACTGGCGTGAGGCGAAGACCCGCATGTCCATCAGGACCCGGTCTCCGCGCTCGAGCTGGCGCTGCCTGATCACGAAGACCGCCAGGAAGACCGCCCCCACGGCGAGCGGGATCACGGGCGGCACCGGCGGGGCGTGGCCCGCCGACTCGCCCAGGCTGGAGAGCCCGAAGACGAGCCCGCCGAAGCCGAGGGCCGCGAGGACCGGGGAGACGGGGTCCAGGTGGACGTCCTGGCGGACCGTCACGTCCCGCACCAGGATCGTGCCGACCACCAGGGCCACGAGCGCGATCGGCAGCACGGAGCTGAAGACGCCGCGCCAGCCGAACAGGCCCACCAGCGCGCCGGAGAACGTGGGACCCAGCGCCGGTGCGGCGGAGATGACGAGGCCGACGTTGCCCATGATCCGCCCGCGCCGCGTGGGCGGCACGATCGTCATGATCGTGGTCATGAGCAGCGGCATCATGATGGCGGTGCCGGTCGCCTGCACGACGCGGCCGGTCAGCAGGGCGCCGAAGCCCTGCGCGATCGCGGCGAGGGCCGTCCCGGCGCTGAACAGCGACATCGCGAGGATGAACGCGCGGCGGGTCCCGAGCCGCTGGAGCACGAAGCCGGTGGTCGGGATGACCACCGCCATGGTGAGCATGAACGCGGTGGTCAGCCACTGACCGGTGCTGGCGGTGATGCCGAGGTCGTCCATGATCGGCCGCAGCGCCACCGCCATGGTCGTCTCGTTGAGGATGACGACGAACGCGGAGGCGAGCAGCAGCGCGATGACCAGGACGTGCTCGCGCGGGAGCCGGTCGGCGGCCCAGTCGCCCGAGGCAGGTCCGTCGCCGACGGTCGCGGCGTCACCGGAGGGCCCGGACACAGGCTGGTCACGGGTGGTCGATCTCATCAGGCTCCTCTGCGACGGCGAGCGGGTTGCCGCGGCGACGCTGCGCACGACGTGGGAACGGTCGTCCATTCTCCAGCATTCCCGGCTCCGGCGGCGAGGTGATTTCGCTCGCCCCCGTGAGGAGTGCTCAGCGGCGGCCGACGTGCTCCAGGACCCGCGCACCGGGGACCGGCCCGGTGACCACGTGCACCTCCGAGGCGACCTCGGCGGACCGCATCACGCCCGCGACACTGGCGGCGTGCGGGGCGTCCAGCGTGAGCGCGGCCACGGTGGGGCCGGAGCCGGAGACGACGGCGGCGAGGGCGCCGGCTCGCTCGGTCGCGGCGAGCACGTCGCCGAGCTCGGGTCGCAGGGACACCGCCGCGACCTCGAGGTCGTTGTAGAGGGCCCGGGCCAGCACCAGCGGGTCCGCGCCGAGGAGGGCGGAGACGACCGCGCCGCTCGGCCGCCGGGTGGTGTCGAGCTCGTCCTCCTCGGGCTCGGGACGGCCCGGTTCCCAGCGGTGGAGCTCGTCGAGCTTGTCGAAGACCTCCGGCGTGGCCAGGCCCTCTTCCTGCATCGCGAGCACCCAGTGGTACTGGCCGCGGCTCATGACGGGGCTGATGAGGTCACCGCGGCCGGTGCCCATGGCGGACATGCCGGTCAGGGCGAACGGGACGTCCGCCCCGAGCTCCGCAGCGAGCTCGGCGAGCTCCTCCCGGCCCAGGCCGGTGCCCCAGAGCTGGTCGCAGGCGATGAGGGTCGCGGCGGCATCCGCCGAGCCGCCGGCCATCCCGGCGGCGACCGGCACCTGCTTGGTGAGCGTCAGATGCGCGCCGGCGGAGCCGCCCGCCGTCTCCCGGAGCAGCTCCGCGGCCCGGACCGCGAGGTTCCGACCGTCGGTCGGGAGGCTGTCCGCGCCCCGCCCGCGGATCTCCAGGGTGATGTCCTCGGCGTGCCGGGCCACCACGTCCTCGTAGAGGGACACGGCCTGGAAGACGGTCTCCAGCGGGTGGTAGCCGTCCTCACGGGGCCGCCAGGCGCGCAGAGTCAGGTTGACCTTGCCCGGCGCCCTGACGTGCACCTCCTCCGTTGCTCTCACGGGCCCAGGGTGCCAGAGGTCCGCCGGGACGCGTCGCCGATCGGGCCGCCGTCGGCGCGCAGCGCCTCGGCGAGACGGGCGTAGTCCGCGATGCCGAGCCGCTCACCGCGCAGCACGGGGTCGATGCCGGCGGCCCGGAGCGCCTGCTCGGCGCGGGCTGCCGAGCCGGCACGGTCCGCCAGCGCGGCGCGCAGCGTCTTGCGCCGCTGCGCGAAGGCGGCGTCCACGACGGCGAAGACCTCCTCGCGGGCCGCGACGGTCCGCGGGGGCTCGCGCCGGGTGAGCCGCACGAGCGCGGAGTCGACGTTCGGGACGGGCCAGAAGACACTGCGGCCCACGGTCCCGGCGCGCGCGGCATCGGCGTACCAGGCGACCTTGACGGACGGCACGCCGTAGACCCGGGACCCGGGTGGGGCGGCGATCCGGTCGGCGACCTCCGCCTGCACCATGACCAGGACCTCGCGCAGGCTCGGCAGGTTCTCCAGCAGCGTCAGGAGGACGGGCACGGCCACGTTGTACGGCAGGTTCGCCACGAGCTTGGTGGGCTCCGCGGCGCCGGGTCCCGACCCGGCGGGGACGGGCAGCAGGGCCGCGTCCGTGACGGTCATGGCGTCGGCCCGCAGCACGGCGAGGCGTCCGGCCGCCTCCGGCATCCGCTCCGCGACGGTGCGCGGCAGCGCGCCGGCCAGCACGGGATCGATCTCGACGGCGCTGACCCGGGCACCGGTCTCGAGGAGGGCGAGCGTCAGGGAGCCCAGGCCCGGGCCCACCTCGAGGACGAGGTCGTCGGCCACCACGCCCGCGGTGCGGACGATGCGCCGGACGGTCCCGCCGTCGTGCACGAAGTTCTGACCGAGGGTCTTGGTGGGGCGGACGCCGAGCCCCTCGGCCAGCCGCCGCAGGTCGGCGGCGCCGAGCAGCCCAGGTCCGGAGGTCGTCACGAGGGGAGCGTAACGACGTCACGGCCCGGCGAGCGGGTCCGCTCGCCGGGCCGTGCGCCGGTGGTCCGGGTCAGTACAGGCCCAGCTCGGCGGCGCAGGCTGGCCACTGGCCCCACCCGGCGCGCTGCTGGAGGATCTGCGCCCGCATCGTCTGCTCGCTGGCCGAGGCCTCGCTCGGCAGGCCGGTGCCGCCGACCGACTGCCACGTGGGCAGCGAGAACTGGTAGAGGCCGTAGTAGCCGTTACCGGTGTTCGTGGTCGGGTC
This sequence comes from Georgenia alba, assembly GCF_042665525.1. Classification (NCBI taxonomy): domain Bacteria; kingdom Bacillati; phylum Actinomycetota; class Actinomycetes; order Allobogoriellales; family Allobogoriellaceae; genus Georgenia; species Georgenia alba. Next base: position 1,530,974 of record NZ_JBHTCQ010000001.1, on the reverse strand, counting down.
GCCGCCGGACTCGCACTGGGCGAGCGCGGCCCACACGCCGCTCGACGGGGCGGAGCCGCCGCCGCTGCTCTCGGACGACGAGGACGAGGAGGACGAGGAGGACCCCGAACCGGACGACGACGGCGCCGGGGCCGGCTCCGGCTCGGGCGCGGGCCGCTCGGCGGTGCCGTAGGCGACGATCCGGTTCACCGGGTCGGTGGTGACCTCGTTGCTGACCCGCCGCGAGGTGACGAGCTCGTCGCCCACCCGGACGGTGGCGTAGGTGAGGGTGCGCTCGCCGGGCCGCCCCTCCTGGACGACGCGAGTCTCGCCCTCGTACATCGAGTCGTCCGCCTGCTCGACGGTCTCGAAGTCGACGCGGCGGGTCTCGGTGCGCTCGCCGTGCACGACGCGCGTGACGGTCACGGTGGCGGTGCCGTCGTTCGCCGAGCCGACCTCCACGTGGTCCTGGCGGCCCAGCTCGACGTCGGCGGCGTCCAGCGCGTCCTGGACGTCCGCCTCACCCTCGAGGTGGACCCGGTTCCGCTCGCCGTCGGCGATGACGATGACCTCGTCGTCGACGACCAGCGGCAGGTCGAGTGCGGTCCGGTCGAGGGACCGGGACGCGCTCATCGTGATGTCGCGGCCCGACTCGAAGAGGCTCGAGACGATGTCCGCCTGGGTGAGGGCGGTGGTCCAGACGTCGCGCCGCTCCCCGTCGATCTCGACGGCGACCTGGCGCGCGTTGCGGACGACGACCTCGCCGCCGTCCGTCAGGGCCGCGCCGGGCTCGGGCGCGAGGAGGTCGCGCGAGTCGACCTCGATGCCCTGCTCGGCGAGAAGGCCCTCGACGGAGCCGGACCAGGTGGTCACGGTCTGCGTCTCGCCGTCGATCTCGAGATCGACGGTCTTGTGGGCGTGTGCCGCCACGGCACCGCCGGCCACGAGCACCGGGACCAGGCCGAGGGCCACCCACAGCGCACGGCGACGGCGCGGGCGGGACTCGGTCTGTTCGGTGTTCTCGGGGGTGGCGGGGGTGCTGGCGGAAGGCTCGAGGGCGTTGTTCTCGCTCACGAGTGTCCTTTGCTCGGGCTCACCCGGGCACGGAGCGACGGCGGGCGAAGAGGAGGGATCCTCGCTCGTGCTCTGCACGGCCCGACGACCGGTCCGATCCGGCTGTCATGGTCGACGCGTCCGCATCGCGGACGTGTCGACTGTAATCGAACCGTTACAGTCCGTCTACGTGGCGTTCGCCACGGAGACGCCCGTCGTGCCGGCGGCTCAGTACCAGCCGACGCTCTCGCTGTGACCCCACGCGCCGCACGGGGTGCCGTAGCGGCCGGCGATGTAGTCCAGGCCCCAGGCGATCTGGGTGGCCGGGTTGGTCTGCCAGTCGGAACCGGCGGAGGCCATCTTGGTGCCGGGCAGCGCCTGCGGGATGCCGTAGGCGCCGGAGGACGGGTTCTGCGCGTACGGGTCCCAGTTGGACTCGCGCTGCCACAGGGCGTCGAGGCAGGAGAACTCGCTCGCCCCCCAGCCGCGGTCGGCGACCATCGACTGCGCGATGGCGCGCGGGTCGCCCGAGTAGCTGCCGGACGGTGCGGAACCGTCCGAGGAGGTGGAGTACGGGCTCTCGACGGCCTCCATCGTCCCGACGCGCACGACCTTGTCGCGGCGCTCGGAGACGACGACGGTCGCGACGTGCTCGCGGCTGACCTCCTCGCCGCCGGCGCGGACCACGCGGAAGGTGGAGGTCGTCACGCCGTCGCGGCCCTCGACCTCGACCTCGCGCTCACCCTCGGGGAGGTTGGGGTCCTCCTCCTCGATGGTCTCGAACTCCTCGACCTCTTCCTCGGTGACGTGCTCGGTGGTCGCCCGGTCGATGCGGACGATCTGCCCCTCGGGAACCGGCTCGCTCAGGTCGGCGGAGACCACGTCGTCGGCGCCGACGACGATGTCCGCCTCGGTGAGAGCCTCGGAGAGCGTGGGTGCGTTCGTCGTGACCTGGCGGGTCTGGCCGTCAACGGCGACGCGGAAGCTCACGGCGCCGTCGGCCTCGAGGGCGACGCGGCTGGCGACCTGGGAGCGGGAGACGCCCTGCCCGGCGTCGCGCAGGCTCAGGGTGCCCGCCTCGACGGCGGCGAGGTCCGCGGGCGCGGTGACCCGCGGCTGCGCGCCGACCTGGCTGACGGTGAAGGCACCGGTGCCGACGACGACGGCGCCGAGGACGCCGATCCGGAGGGCCTTGACGACGCCGCCGGGGATGCCCAGGGCGCCGGCGGCGAGCCGGCGACGTTCAGCGAGTCGCCGGGAGCGGCGCGTCTCGGAGGCTGGGGTGTCGTTCACAGTGTTCTCGGTGTCCGGCGCGTCGGTCGAGCGCCGCAGGAATCGGGGTGCCACGGATCTGATGGTCCTGTCTGGAGGGAAGACGGATCGGTGCGACCGTAACCGATCCGTTACCCGGTGAAAAGTCACCGAGCCCCTTCTGTGGGTGGCATCACCGGTCGCGGCCGGTGCGGACGGGCATCGGGCCGTGCGTCACCAGGGGCCGTAGACGGCGTCGGTGTTGGCGGTGAGGCGGGCGCAGGTCGCGGCGAGGTCGAGGCCGTTCCCGGCCCACTCCGCGGCGATCGCGCGGACCGTCAGCGGCATGACGTAGGAGGCGTTCGGGCGGCCCCGGAACGGTGCCGGCGTCAGGTAGGGCGCGTCGGTCTCGACCAGCACGAGCTCGGGCGGCAGGGCGCGCAGCGACTCCCGGCCGGCGTCGTTCCTGGCGAAGGTCACCGGACCGGCGAAGGACGCGTACCACCCGTGCTCGGCGCAGGTGGCCGCGAGCGCGACGTCGCCGGAGAAGCAGTGGAACACGGTGCGTTCCGGGGCGCCGTCGGCCAGGAGGATCTCCACGACCTCGGCGTGGGCGTCCCGGTCGTGGATCTGCAGGGGCTTGCCCAGCTCCTTGGCGAGGGCGATGTGCTCCCGGAACGCACGGACCTGGTGGGCGCGGCCCTGCTCGCCGGTGCGGAAGAAGTCCAGTCCCGTCTCCCCGACGGCGACGACGCGGTCGTGGCGGGCGAGGTCGGCGACCCGGGCGACGGCGTCCTCGAGCGGGAGGTCGTGGTGCGGCCGGACGGCCGGGTCGAGACCGTCGGGGGCGATCTCGCGGACCCCGGCGTGCAGCGGCGCCTCGTTGGGGTGGATGGCGAGCGCCGCGGCGATCTGGGCGTGCTCCTCGGCGAGGGCCACCGAGCCGGCGAGGGAGGGCACGTCGCAGCCGACGGTGAGGATCCGGGCGACGCCCACCTCGCCGGCGCGGGTGACCTGCTCCGCCGTCGTCAGCGGGGACTCGCCGGGCGGCAGGGCGACGTCGTCCTCGTCGACGGGGTTGCCGGCGTCGTCGAGGACCGGCAGGTGGGCGTGGTTGTCCACGACGGGCCCCGGCAGCGGGTCCGGTGGCGCGGGCCAACCGCGTCGCTTGCTCCTGCTCACGGCCTCAGGCCTTCGCCCCGAGGCGGGCGAGCTCCTCGTCGACGACCGACTCGTCGAGCTTGGTGAACACCGGCGAGGGCTTGGCCACCGGGGTGCCGGGCACGATCGCGCGGCGGCCCCAGGCGGGGAACGCCCCGTCGCCGTAGTCGCCGGTGATGATCGGGTAGGGCGCGCCGCCGTCGAGGTCCTCGACCTCCTCCAGGCGCGGCATGGGGGCGACGTCCCCCGGCCCGCCGAGCACCCGGTCGACGGCGTTCGCGGAGAACGGCAGGAACGGGGCGAGGACGAGGTTGAGGTCGGCGACGCACTGGGCCGCCACGTGCAGGACGGTGCCGAGCCGCTCGGGGTCGTCCTTGATCTTCCACGGCGCGGTGTCCGCGAGGTACCGGTTCACCTCGCCGACGGCACGCATGGCCTCGGTGATGGCCTGCCGCTGCCGGTGCCGCTCGATGAGGGAGCCGACCGCCGGGAAGGTGCGCTCGACGAGGTCGAGCACGGCGCGGTCCTGGTCGGTCAGCTCCCCGGCGGGCGGGATCTCGCCGAAGTTCTTGGCGATCATGCTCGCGGTCCGGTTGACGAGGTTGCCCCACCCGGCGACGAGCTCGTCGTTGGTGCGGCGGACGAACTCGGCGAAGGTGAAGTCGCTGTCCTGGGTCTCGGGCCCGGCGACGGCGACGAAGTAGCGGAACGCGTCCGGCTGGTAGCGGGAGAGCAGGTCGCGGACGTAGATGACGACGCCGCGGGAGGAGGAGAACTTCTTGCCCTCCTGGGTGAGGAACTCGCTGGAGACGACCTCCGTGGGCAGGTTGAGCTCGCCGTACTGCCGGGGCCGGCCGCCCTTGGCGCCCTTGCCCGCGTAGCCGAGCAGCTCGGCGGGCCAGATCTGGGAGTGGAACGTGATGTTGTCCTTGCCCATGAAGTAGTAGGACAGCGCCCGTTCGCCGCCGGTGTCGTTCCACCAGAGCCGCCAGCGGTCCGGGTCGCCGAGGCGGCGGGCCCATTCGATCGACGCCGAGAGGTACCCGATGACGGCGTCGAACCAGACGTAGAGCTTCTTGGTCGGGTTCTCCCGCCAGCCGTCGAGCGGGACGGCGATGCCCCAGTCGATGTCGCGGGTCATCGCCCGCGGCCGGATCTCCTTGAGGATGTTCTGGCTGAACCGGATGACGTTGGGCCGCCACAGGCCGGTGCGCTCCCGTTCGTCCAGCCACTCCCCGAGCGCCTCGGCGAGGGCCGGCAGGTCGAGCAGGAAGTGCTGGGTCTCGACGAACCGGGGGGTCTCGCCGTTGATCTTGGAGCGGGGTTCGATGAGGTCGGCCGGGTCCAGCTGGTTGCCGCAGTTGTCGCACTGGTCGCCGCGGGCGCCGTCGTAGCCGCAGATCGGGCAGGTGCCCTCGATGTACCGGTCCGGGAGGGTCCGGCCGGTGGACGGGGAGACCGCGCCGTAGGTGGTCTCCTCGACGAAGTAGCCGTTCTCGTAGACCCCGAGGAAGAGCTCCTGGACCACCGCGTGGTGGTTGCGCGTGGTGGTGCGCGTGTAGAGGTCGTACGTCAGGCCGAGGGAGACCAGGTCCTCGGCGATGAGGCGGTGGTTCTTGTCCGCGAGCTCCTGCGGGCTCACGCCGGCCTCGTCCGCGGCGATGAGGATAGGGGTGCCGTGCTCGTCGGTGCCGGAGACCATGAGGACGTCGTGACCGGCCATGCGCATGTACCGGGAGAAGACGTCGGCGGGCACGCCGAATCCGGCGACGTGCCCGATGTGGCGAGGGCCGTTGGCATACGGCCAGGCCAGGGCGGAGAGGATGCGGGTCATGGTGGCCAAGCCTAGTTCGGGCCGGAGGCGTCGCTGTCAGCGGGCGCGGTTAGGCTCGGGACCATGACGACGCCACTGATCGGGGCACACATCCACGGCGGCGACCCGATCGCCGAGGCGCAGGCACGCGGCGCGGACCTGGCACAGATCTTCCTCGGCGACCCGCAGGGCTGGAAGGGGCCCGTGGTGGACCACCCGGACGGTGCCGCCGGGCTGCGGACCGCCGCGGAGGCCGCGGGCGTCACGCTGTACGTGCACTCGCCGTACGTCATCAACGTCGCGACGACGAACAACCGGATCCGCATCCCGTCCCGGAAGCTGCTGCAGCAGCACGTGAGCGCCGCGGCCGAGATCGGCGCCGCGGGGATCGTGGTCCACGGCGGCCACGTGCTGAAGGACGACGATCCGGAGAAGGGCTTCGACAACTGGCGCAAGTGCATCGACGGCCTCGACATGCCGGTCCCGGTGCTCATCGAGAACACCGCGGGCGGGACCAGCGCGATGGCCCGGGGACTGGAGCGGATCGAGCGGCTGTGGGCCTCCGTGCTCGAGGCGGACGGCGGGGAGACGGTCGGCTTCTGCCTGGACACCTGCCACGCCTTCGCCGGCGGTGAGCCGCTGCCCGGCCTGGTGGAGCGGGTGCGGGCGATCACGGGACGGATCGACCTGGTGCACGCCAACGACAGCCGCGACGCGTTCAACTCCGGGGCGGACCGGCACACGAACCTCGGTGCGGGCAGCCTCGACCCGGAGGAGCTGGCGGGCCTCGTGCGCGAGGCGCGGGCGCCGATCATCGTGGAGACGCCGGGGGGCGCCGAGGGGCAGGGCGCCGACATCGCGTGGCTGCGGCAGCAGGTCGGCTGAGCGAGAATGGCGGTGTGACCGAGCACCGGGCGCTCGTCCTCGTGGACGTGCAACCCACCTTCTGCGAGGGCGGCGCGCTGCCCTCGCCGGGCGCGAACGCCGTCTCCGAGCGGGTCGCGCGCTACACCCGCGAGCGCGGCGCGCGCTACGCGGCGGTGGTGACGACCCAGGACTGGCACATCGACCCGGGCGACCACTTCTCCGAGGACCCGGACTTCGTCGACACCTGGCCGCCGCACGGCGTGGCCGGGACGCCCGAGGCCGAGCTGCACCCGGCGTTGGAGGGCCTGAGCGTCCACGCGTCGGTGAAGAAGGGGCAGTACGCGGCCGCGTACTCCGGCTTCGAGGGCACCGACGAGGAGGGGCGCAGCCTCGAGAAGATCCTCCGGGACGCCGGCGTCGAGGCTGTCGATGTGGTGGGTCTGGTGGAGTCGCACTGCGTCAAGGAGACGGCGCTGGACGCGAAGCAGCTCGGCTTCGCCACCCGCGTGCTGACCGACCTCACCGTGCCGGTGAGCCCGGAGCTGGGCGCCCTGGCCCGCGAGCAGATGACGGCCGCGGGCGTGGAGCTGGCCGAGTCCGACCTGGGCTGACGCCGGTCACCCGCCCGCCAGCTCGCGGCGCATGACCCATCGTTGCCGATGGCCGCTGCGGCCCGTGGTGGCGGCCGCGCGGTGGAAGCCGTGCGCCTCGAACAGGTGGGTGGTGCCCACGTAGCCGCTGGTGACGTCGACCCGCGCGCCGTCGTCGACCTCGACCGGGTAACCCTCGACCACCTCCGCGCCGTGGGCGGCGGCGTGCGCGACGGCGCCGTCGAGCAGCGTGTGCATGAGGCCGCGCCGCCGGTAGCCGGGTCGGACCACGAAGCAGACGGCCACCCACGGGTCCCGGTCGTCGAGGAGCGGGATGGTGCGGGAGTGCATCAGCCGCCGGTAGGTGCTGCGGGGCGCGACGGAGCACCAGGCGGCCACCACCCCGTCGACGTAGGCGAGCACGCCCGGGCCGGGCTCGGACGCGCACAGGTCCTGCATGTACCGCGGCCGCCCCTCGGCGGGCACCCGCGAGTCCCGGTAGGACATGCACCAGCAGCCCTTGCCGCCGGGCTTCTTGACGCCGACCACCTCGTAGAAGTCGTCGTACCGGCCGACGGCGGAGTGGACCTCGGTCCCGGCACCGGCCCGTGCGCTCGTCACGCTCGGACAGTAGCGCGCCGGGCTGCCCGGCGGAACGACTTCAGAAACGCCAACGCGTGGGGCTGAGTCCTGCGTCGGAGGTGGGGAAGCCGTAGGCGGCGTCGGGCTCGACCCGGTAGACGTCGTAGGGCGGCAACCCGGCGGTGGGGGCGCCGAGCACGTCGTGCAGGGTCCCGTCTCGGACCACGGGCGCCCACCCCTTGGTGGCGTACGCGTCGCGCACGCGGTGCAGCTCGGCCTCGTCCTCGACGCGGTGCGCGCGTCCCTCGAGGACGACGTCGAGGTCTCGGGTGGGCACCGCGATGCTGCAGCGCGGGTCGCGACGCAGGTGGCCGGCCTTCGCGGTGCGGCCGCAGCAGAAGTACAGCCACCCGTCGACCCACTCGGCCCAGACGGGACGCTGGTGCGGCCGTCCGTCCGACCGCTCGGTGACGAGCCAGGACGTGCTCCGCGATCCTGCCAGGGCGGCATCGACCTCCTCCCACGGGGTCGGTGTCTCGTAGGCGACCTCGCCGGTGGTCTCCAGGAGCTCGGCTGTCGGCATCGTCCTCAGTCCTTTCCGCTCTCGGTTCGACTCTCGGTGCGACCCGAGAGCTGCTCGCGGGTTGGACCGGACGCCGCTCCGGGCCCCGGGAGCACCTCGACGTCGGTGGCGTGCATGGGCCGGCCGCACGCGGCGCAGCGCAGGTCGACGTGGCTGACCTGGCCGCACGCGTCGTGGCGGTAGAGCACCGGTGGCCCGGTCTCGCCCGCGGTCCAGCGGTCGCCCCACCGCACCATGACGAGGAGCAGGTCGCACAGCTCCGACCCCTTCTCGGTCAGGGTGTACTCGTACCGAGCAGGCCTGCTCGAGTACGCCTCGCGGGCCAGGACGCCGTGGTCGACCAGCCACCTCAGCCGCTCGCTCAGCACCTTGCTGGAGACGCCGAGCTCCTGCTGGAGCTGGTCGAACCTCGTGATCCCGACGTAGACGTCGCGCAGGATCAGCGGCGACCAGGGCTCGCCGATGACGTCCCACGTCCGGGCGATCGAGCAGGTGATGTCCCCGAACCGAGTGCGCTGCATGGCCGGCACGCTAGCACGGTCCCTTTCCTGAAGGAAGTAACTGCGTTACCGTCGCCCTGTCCGCAACGATGTGAGGGAGCATGCGATGGAGCCACAGCCGGTGGTCGCCGAGCTGCTGTTCGGCGAGGACGACGCGACCCCCATGAGCACCGACCGAGCCACCATCAAGCCCTGGAGCGAGGCTGCGGCCTGCCTGGGCGCGGCACCGAAGGCCTGGCTCTCGACCGTCCGGCCCGACGGCCGGCCGCACGCCATGCCGGTCTCACCCGTGTGGCTGGACGGGACGCCGTGGTTCACCACCCGGCCGACCTCACGCAAGGGCCGGAACCTGGCCCACGACGACCGCTGCGTCCTCACGGCCGCGAGCGACACGCTCGATCTCGTGGTCGAGGGCGAGGCACGCCGGGTGCACGGCACCGGCGAGCTCCGGGCGGCGGCCGAGGCGTTCCGGACGAAGTACGCGTGGGAGCTCACCCTGCGGGCCGGAGCGGCGTACGACGACAGCCTCCCCGGCTCGCCCGAGTATGCCTTCTACCGTCTCGAGCCCACCCGCGCGTACGGGTTCGGACCGGACGGCCTGACCGCCACACGGTGGCTCGTCGGGCGGGCCGGCGCCGGGTGGTCGCGCGAGGGCTGACCGACCGGTCAGTCCTCGCGCGGTCAGCGGCGCGCGGCCAGCGCCGCCTCGTACAGCTCGCGCTTGCTCAGCCCGGTCTCCCCCGCCACCGTCGCGGCGGCGTCCTTGAGACGGGTGCCGCCGTCGACGAGCGACAGCACGCGGGCGAGGTGGTCCGCCACGGACGCCTCCTGCGGCACCGCGCCGGCGACGACCACGGTGATCTCTCCCCGCACGCCCCGCTGGGCCCACTGCGCGAGCTCCTCGAGCGGTGCGCGGCGGACCTCCTCGTAGGTCTTGGTCAGCTCCCGACAGACGGCGGCGCGCCGGTCCGGGCCGAAGGTCTCGGCCATGGCCGCAAGGGTGTCGGCAAGCCGGTGCGGCGCCTCGAAGAACACCATGGTCCGTGGCTCGCGCGCCAACGCCGCGAGTGCGCGCGACCGGTCACCGGCCTTGCGCGGCAGGAACCCCTCGAAGCAGAACCGGTTTGTCGCCAGCCCGGAGAGCGCCAGCGCGGTCAGCACCGCCGACGGCCCCGGCAGGACGCTGACCCGCACGCCCGCCTCGGCCGCCACGCCGACCAGCCGGTAGCCGGGGTCGGAGACGGAGGGCATGCCGGCGTCGGAGACCACCAGCACCGAGCGGCCCTCCTGGGCGGCGCGGACGAGCTCCGGGGCCCGCTCGGCCTCGTTGTGCTCCTGGTAGCTGACCAGCCGTCCGTTCACACGCACCCCGAGCCGCGCCGCGAGCGCCCGCAGTCGCCGGGTGTCCTCGGCGGCCACGACGTCGGCCTCCGCCAGCACTCGCCGGAGACGTGGCGGCGCGTCCTCGACGTCGCCGATCGGCGTGGCCGCGAGGAGGATGACCCCGGGCCGCGCGGCCGGGCCCGGCGACTCGTCCTGGACCGTGCTCACCGGCCCAGTCTCCCCCATCGACCTACACTCGCCGGGTGACGACGCCCGACCGCACGCCGCCGGACGGCGGCGGCGACGTGGACGAGCCGCAGCCCGAGACCTCCGACCGCACGCGGCTGACCCGTGCCGTCCTGCGCAGCGACTTCCGCGAGCGCCGGGTCACCACGACGCCGACCCCGCCGCGGAGCGCCGCCGAGATCGAGGACGCGCTCCGGCGCCGGCTCGGCCTGGGTCCGCGCGGCGACCGGCTCGACCCCACCGCCCGGCTGTGGGGGTGGCTGGGCCCGCTGATCGTCACGGCCCTGGCCGCAGTCATGCGCCTGGTCGACCTGAACCACCCGACCCGGCTGATCTTCGACGAGACCTACTACGTCAAGCAGGCCTACTCGCTACTGACGCTCGGCTACGAGGGCGACTGGCCGGCCGACGACGCGAACGACCGGTTCATCGACGGCACCTACACCGATCTGGTCACCGAGGCCGACTACGTGGTCCATCCGCCGCTCGGCAAGTGGATGATCGCCGTCGGGCTGCACCTCTTCGGGCCGGACAACGGGGCCGGCTGGCGGTTCTCTGCGGCCGTGGTCGGGGCGCTGTCGGTACTCATCCTCGCCCGGCTCGCGACGCGCGTGCTCCGTTCGGCGGCGCTCGGCACGACGGCCGGACTGCTGCTCGCCGTCGACGGCGTGCACCTCACGGAGTCGCGCACCTCGCTGCTGGACGTCTTCCTCATGTTCTGGGTGCTGGTCGGGTTCTGGTGCTTGCTGCGCGACCGTGAGGCCTCCCGCGCGCGGCTCGCGCGCCGGACCGCCGAGGCACGGGCCGCGACCGAGTCCCAGGAGGCGACGACGGGACCTGCCTGGCTGCCCGGGACCGGTGTGCGCTGGTGGCTGGTCGCGGCCGGGGTCGCGCTCGGGCTCGCCTGCGGCGTGAAGTGGTCGGGCGCCTACGCCGTCGCGGTGCTCGGCATCCTGGCGTACGCGGGGGACCTCTCCGCGCGGCGTGCCGTCGGGGAGCGGCGCTGGCTGTCCGGCAGCGTGCTGCGCGGCGGGATCCCGGCGTTCCTCGCGCTGGTGCCCACCGCCGCGCTGACCTACCTGGCGAGCTGGGCCTCGTGGTTCGCCCACCCCGACTCCTACCGGCGGCAGTGGGCGGCCGAGCTGCGCGCGAGCGGGGAACCGCTGCCCCGCGCCTGGCTACCGGACTGGCTCAACTCGTGGTGGGAGTACCACGTGGTGATGTGGGACTTCCACCGGAACCTGGACTCGGAGCACTCCTACGAGGCCCACCCGATCCTGTGGATCCTCCAGCTCCGGCCCACCTCGTTCTACTGGCCGGACCCCGAGCCGCCGCCCGAGGCCTGCGGGGCGAGCCGTTGCGCCGAGGCGATCACGAACCTCGGCAACCCGGTGATCTGGTGGCTCGGCTTCCTGGCGCTCGGGCTGGTCGTCTACGCCGCGACCAAGGGCCGCGACTGGCGCGCCTGGGCGATCCTCGCGGGCTACGGCGCCATGTACCTGCCGTGGTTCGCCTACGCCGACCGGACGATCTTCAGCTTCTACTCCGTGGCCTTCGTCCCGTACGTCGTGCTGAGCCTGACCTTCGCCCTCGGGCTGCTCAGCGGGCTGCTCGGCCCACCCCCGCACCCCGCGGGCTGGCTCCCGTCCGGCGCGGCCGCCGCGGCGCGCTCGGGCGGGTGGCGCACGGGCACGCCGACCCGGCTGGACAGGTTCCTTGCGGACGACGCCGCGGCCCGGCCCACCGCCGGCGGCTGGGCGATCCTCGCCCTCGTGGTGGGGCTCGCGCTCGTCGCCGCTGCGTTCTGGTGGCCGCTGTGGACCGGCCAGACCGTCCCGTACGACTTCTGGCGTGCGCACATGTGGCTGCCGAGCTGGATCTGACCGGCCCGTGCGAGCATGGCGGCGGTCTACCGAGGAGAGCTCATGAGTGTGCGCGGTGCGCGTGTCCTGATCACCGGTGCGACGCGTGGCATGGGGCGGCTGTTCGCGCTCCGTGCCGCCGCGGACGGCGCCCGCCACCTGGTGCTGTGGGGGCGTGACACCACGGCCCTGGAGCAGGTGGCGCAGGAGGCGGACCGGGCCGGACTGACGGTCCGCACCGCGCAGGTGGACCTCTCCGACCCGGCCGCGCTCGACGCCGCCGCGGCGACGCTCCTCGAGGACGGTCTCGTCCCGGACGTGCTGGTCAACAACGCCGGCGTCGTCTCCTCCAACGCGTACGCCTGGCAGAGCGCGCCCGAGGACGCCGAGCGCACCCTCGCGGTGAACACCGCAGCGCCGATCCGGCTCACCACCCGCCTCCTGCCCGCCATGCTGGACGACGGCGGACGGCCCAAGCGGATCCTCACCGTCGCGTCCGCGTCGGGCCTGCTGCCCGTCCCGCGGATGGCCGCCTACGCGGCGTCCAAGGCCGCCGTCCTGCACTGGTCGGACTCGCTCCGGCTCGAGCTTGCGCAGGCGGGGCACGACCACGTCACGGTGACCACCTACAGCCCGTCCTACGTGGACACCGGCATGTTCGCCGGCGCGCGGGCCCCGCTCCTGACCCCGCTGCTCAGCCCCGAGCGGGCGGTCGAGCTGGCGTGGCGCGGTCTGCTCGCCGGGCGACCGCACGTCGTCGCGCCGGCGAGCGTGCACCTGGCCCGGGTGCTGCGCGCCGTGCTGCCGACCGGTGGGTTCGACCGGGTGGCGCACCTCATGGGCGTGCACGGGTCGATGGCAGGCTTCACCGGGCGCGGGGCCGGCGCTCAGTCCAGCGGGCGGTAGCGGACCCCCAGCTTCTCCAGCCGGGCCAGGTGCCCACCCCGGAGGCGGCCCACGAAGTCCTCATAGCTCGTGCGCACACCCCAGGCGACCTCGCTGAGCGCGCACAGGCGCGGGAAGACCATGTACTCGAGGTGCTCGTCATCCGGCACGTACTCACGCCAGATCTGTCCCTGCACCCCGAGCAGCAGCGCGCGCTGCCGCTCGGTCGCGTCGGCCGGCAGCTCGGTGGTGCCGTAGACGTCGGCGAGCGTGGTGTGCCCGCCGATGGCCAGCGGCTCGTGCTCCGGGTCGCCCTGGTAGTGGTCCAGGTACAGCGTGGCGCAACCCGCATAGACGCAGGACAGGCCGTGGCGCTCGGCGAGCGGGACGTCCGCGCCGGGCCGCCAGAGCATCACCACGGCGTCCGCGGGCGGGTCTGCCTCGACGATCTCGTCCCAGCCGACCAGGGTGCGCCCGGCGCCGGCGATGACCTCGTGCGCCACGGTCAGGAACTCCCGCTGGATCTGGCGCTCGGAGGTCAGCCCGCGGTCGGCCATGAACTGCTGCGCCTGCGCCGAGGCCTCCCACTCGACGGTCGGGCACTCGTCGCCGCCGATGTGGATCCAGGGCCCCGGGAAGATCGCGATGACTTGCGTGAGCACGTCCCGCACGAGCTGGAACGCCCGCTCCGTGGGCGCGAGGACGTGGTCGGAGATGCCCCACACATCCCGGACCTCGACGGGCCCCTCGAGGTTCCCCAGCTCGGGGTAGGCGGCGATAGCGGCCTGCATGTGCCCGGGGAGATCGATCTCGGGGACGATCACCACGCCGCGCTCCGCGGCGTAGGAGACCAGGCCGCGCAGCTCGTCCTGGGTGTAGAAGCCGCCGTGCGGCTCGTCGGTCCAGGTGGGCTCGGCGTCCGGCCCCTCGGCCGACCCGTGGTGCCCGACGAGGGTGCGACGCCGGTACCCGCCCACCTCGGTCAGGCGCGGCCAGCCGTCGATCTCGACCCGCCAGCCCTGGTCGTCGGTGAGGTGCAGGTGCAGCCGGTTCATCCGGTGCAGCGCGAGCGCGTCGACGAGCTTCTCGAGCTCGGCGACCGGGGTGAAGTGGCGCGAGCAGTCCACGTGCAGGCCGCGCCAGGCGTACGCCGGGGCGTCCTCGATGCGCACGCCGGGCACCACGGTGCGGCCCTCGCCGTCGGTGGTGGCGGCGTCGAGGACCTGTCGCCAGGTCGAGCGTCCGAGGACCAGACCGTCCACGGAGCCCGCGGCGAGGGTCGCGCCGTCGGGGTCCACGACCAGGCGGTAGGCCTCGGCGTCCAGGCCCTCCACGACGGACTCGGCGAGGGACGGGGCACCCTCGACGACGAGGTCACCGGTGGACGGGGCGAGCGAACGGGGCTGCGGGACGAGGTTCGGCGGGGACACGGGTCTCCTTCATCGCTACGCTGCTCAGGGGTTCGGGCCGGTTCCCGTGCTGGGCACCTGACATGGAAGCCTACCGGAATAGTGTTCATTTCTTGAACAGAAATGCCTTCCCGTGGGCGCCCCCTCGGCCTAGAGTGGTGCCTCAGTCGGACCAAGGACGGCCCAGCACCCGATGCTCAACAGCAACCTCAAACGCGCCCTCGCGGCCCTCGTCAGGCGCGGCGGCATGCACCGCGCGGACCTCGCCCGCCAGGTCGGCGTCGCCCGCACGACCTCGACCAACATCGTGAACGCCCTGCTGGAGAGCGACCTCGTGGTCGGCGAGTTCGCCAGCTCTCCCCCGCCCGACGGCGAGGTGCGCCTCAAGGAGAAGCTCACGCTCTCCCCGCGCGCCGGACTCGTTGTCTCGATCGTGACACTCACCCGGCGCACCGTCGTCGCGCTCGGCACGCTCGACGGCACCGTCCTCGCCCTGGAGAGCTGGCCCGAGCCGGTCGACCGCCTCGGCGTGCTGCGGCTCGGCGACGCGGTCGACGCGGTGAACCGGCTCCGAACCCGGGACGACCTGGCCGACGCGCCGCTGCGCTCCGCGCTGGTGACCGTCAACGTCCAGACCGATCGGCAGACCGGCGAGGCGCTCTCCAACGACCGCGACTCCGTCTGGACCCGTGCCAACCCGGCCCGGACCGTGGCGGAGATGCTCGACGTCCCGCTGGTGCTGGAGAACGCGGCCCGGCTCCAGGGGCTGACCGCGTACGTGCACGAGACCGGGCGCCGCGCGCACAACCTCGTCTACGTACACCTCTCCCACGGCGTCGGTCTGTCGTTCGTGGTCGACGGCCGCCCGATCACCGGCAGCCGCGGCGGGGGCGGCGAGGTCGGGCACATGACGGTGAACCGGAAGGGCCCGGCGTGCTGGTGCGGGAAGTACGGCTGCCTGACCAACTACGCGTCGCTGCCGGCGCTCGCGGCGCTGGAGGGCGTCGCGGTGGAGCGGCTCACCCCACGCCGGCCCGGCGAGACGCCGGCGGCCAGGCTCGGCGAGGCGACGGTGGCCGAGGCCGGCCGGTGGGCCGGCCGGGCGCTCGGCGAGGTCTCGAACCTCTTCGACCCGGACGTGCTCGTGGTCGGCGGCGAGCTGTCCCGTTACGGGGACGTGCTGCTCGGCCCGCTCGGCGAGGAGCTGCGTCGCACGTCGCTGCCGCTGGTGCACCGGGACCTGCGGATCGTCCAGGGCACGTCCTTCGACGACCCGGCGGCCCTGACGGCCGCCGCGTTCGAGCGGATCATCCAGTCCGAGGAGCTCGTGGAGGAGCTCGTCGAGACGATCACTCAGGACCGCGGGCTGGTCTGACTCGAGCGCTCCCAGCGCGCGGAGACCGCGCGCAGCGCGACCTGCGCGCGCTCCGTCCCGGCCGGGAGGCGGAACGCTCCCCCGGACGCCAGCCCGACCGGCCGGCCGGCCACCAGCACCTCCCAGTGGTGCACCTGCGGGTCGCGGTCCCAGGTCAGCAGCAGCCCGTCCGGCCGCCGGACGGCCACCAGCCCGGTCGGGGCGGCCGGCGGGGTGCCCGGCATCTCACCCAGGACGAGTCCGCCGACCAGCACGGGTTCCGGGCCGGTCACCTCGAGCCGAACCGTGACGCTGCCACGCGGTGCCCGCGGCACGACGGCGGACCACCGGCGCCACGACCCGGTGCCGGAGGCGGGCCCGGCGTCCGCGAGCGCGACCCGCTGGGTTCCGCCGTCGTCCTCGACCTCCAGGACGTAGACCGCCCGGCCCTCCGCGACGACCTCGGCCGGCCAGTGGTCCGGGAGGTCGCCGGCCGGGCCCCGCCACACCAGGACCGAGCCGGGCTCGGTCGCGGGCGCCAGGCGCAGCGCCTCCCCGCCCTGCCAGGCCCGATCGAAGTCCAGCGCCGGGGCGAGGCCGTGCCCGCGGCCGGCCCAGCGCTCGGGCGGCAGCGGGTCCTGCACGCCGAGGTGGTGCCACGGGCCGAGGCCGGACGGTTCCCCGTCCACGTGGTACTCGCGTCCGGCTCCGGTGGTGAAGGTGGTGGCCACCGGCAGCGGGTGGGCGCTGCGGCGCGGCACGAGGGCGCCGATGCCAGGCCACCGCGCACCCGCCGGCGCGGGCTCCCAGTACCGGGCCTCGGTCTCCTGGAACGCCTCCAGCGACCAGTCCTCCAGCTGCCGGATGCTGCCCTCCGGCCGGTACAGGCCGATCGACCCGCGCGGCGAGCCGCCCTCCACCAGCGCGTCCCACCGGACCGCGCTCGCCGAGCCGTGGGACTCGGTGTCGACTCCGAAGAACAGGTCCGTCGCGGCGCGGCCGAGTGCGGCGGCCCGCGCGAGCGTGGCGTCCACGTGCCCGGGCCGCTTGGCCCAGTTGAAGTTGAGGAAGACCTCGGACGGTCCGGCGCCGCCGGGCCGGGCCACGAACTCGCGGTTCTCCTCGGTGACGCCGTCCTGCCACCAGATGCGGCCCTCGCGGGTCATGGAGTCGTACCAGACCAGGTGGTCGACCCGGGGACCCAGGTCCCGTACGAAGGCGAGCATCTCCGCGGCGGTGCCCCGCGCACGCTCGCTGGTCCCGTTGTCCGGCTCGAGCTGGGTCTCGGCGTTGACGAACCAGCCGTCGAAGCCGAGCACCTCGGCCGCCTCGGCGAGCCGGCCGGTCAGCAGGAACGTGCCGTCGTCGTCCCGGGCGAGCAGCTCGTCGGTCCACTCCGGGACGCCGCCGTGCTCGCGCTGCGGGAGGAACACGGTGCCGAGCACGGGCACGCCGGCGCGGTGACCGGCGTCCACCACGGGTGCCTCGGGGACCACGATCAGGCCCTCGGCGGACGAGCCGCCCCAGACGACGAGCAGGTCGAGAAGGTCCCAGTGGGTGAACGAGTAGTGGACGTCCGTGGGGCCGCCCTGCAGCGAGCGGGCCCCGGTGCGGCCGAAGCCGGCGAGGCTCATCACGCGCGGACCCGGCCGCCGGGCGGGGTCCAGCGGCCGGCGTGCGGCGAGCGGAACGGTGCTGCGCAGCAGCGGCAGGTCCGGGTCGGCGGCCGGGGACCAGTCGAGGATCGAGCGGCGGGCCACGCCGTCGTCCCGCACCGGGACCGGGCCGGGGTAGAACGCGGGGGCCACGGGCGCGTCCAGGCCGCGCCCGTAGGCAAGGGAGTCGAACACGTTCACGGGCACCGGTCAGCTCCTCGGTACGGCGGGCCCGGACGGGCGGGCGGCAGGAGGGGTGCCGCGCCGCCCGCCCGGGGGTCGGGGGATCAGGACGTGGGCTCGAGGTCCTGGACCAGGAGGTTCAGGTTGGCGCTCCCGCCCACGCGCGGGAAGTAGTCGACGTCCGCCAGCTCGGGCAGCGCGGACCAGTTCGTCGAGGAGGACATCATGCCGATGCCGCCACCCTGGTACGGGATGTACGGGCAGTCGGCGACGATCCCGTCCTGCACGCCCTGGACCCCCTCGGCGATCCGTTCGGCGTTCTCCGGGTAGTTCAGCGTCGAGACGAGGATCTCCATCGCGGCCGCCGTCTCCTCCGACCACTCGTACCGGCCCCAGTTGCCGTTGGTGGTCTCCTCCCCGGGCGCCGGGACGGGCT
Organism: Georgenia alba; assembly: GCF_042665525.1. NCBI lineage: Bacteria > Bacillati > Actinomycetota > Actinomycetes > Allobogoriellales > Allobogoriellaceae > Georgenia > Georgenia alba. The sequence continues at coordinate 1,513,242 of NZ_JBHTCQ010000001.1, read as the reverse complement.
GGTCGTACATCGTGTAGTTGCTCCACGGCGTGCCCGGGTAGTTCAGGCCGCTGACCACCAGGTCGAAGTCCCCGGTCTGCAGCACCCGGTCCATGACGTCCTTCGGCTTCGGGTCGAAGGTGACCTCGAGGCCGAGGTTCTCCTTCCACTGCGCCACGATCACCGGGACGGTGACCATGTCGGTCGGGTCGTCGTTCTGCACCTGGATGGACAGCCGGTGCTCGCGGCCGTCCTTCTCCAGGTGGCCGGCGGCGTTGATGGACCAGTCGGACGCCTCGAGGTCGGCCATGGCCTGCTCGAGATCCATCGCGATCGGCTCGTTGAGCTCGGGCCGCTGCAGCGACTGGTTGATGACCGGGTCCACGCCCGCGAGGTTGGGGAGGGTGTAGCCGATGCCGGCGGCCGAGGCGACGGCCTCGACGTCGATCGCGCCGCGCAGCGCCTTGCGCAGGTTGAGGTCGGCCATCGGGCGGTCGGCGTTCTGGACCTGGAAGATCACCCCGCGTGAGGCCCCGTCGGAGATGAAGTCGTACTGGTTGGTCTCCGCCATGGTGGCGAAGCCCTCCACGACGCCGGGGGCGCCCCCCTCGGCCAGGTCGACGTTGCCCTGGGTGATCTGGGTCTCGATGTTGCCGGCCTGGCCCGCCGGCACGAAGTCGATCTGACCGACCGCGATCTCGCCGCCCCAGTAGTCGTCGCGCGCCTCGTACTGCACGAGCTGGCTGCCGAAGCTCTTCAGCACGAACGGGCCGGTGCCGACCGGCTCGGCCATGGTGTCCTCCGGGAAGGCCAGCTCGTCTCCCTGCTGGAACACGTGTGCCGGCACGATCGGGTAGTACAGCGCGAGGTTGACCTCCTGCTGCCGCTGGTCGGTGTTGTAGGTGACGATCACGGTGTGGTCGTCGGGGGTCTCGATCGGGGCGGCCAGCCACACGAACTCGTCCTCGGCGGGGCTCGGGTTGGGCTCGCCGTAGATCGTGCCGAGGGTGTACAGCACGTCGCGGGAGGTGAACGGCTCTCCGTCGGACCAGGTCACGTCGCGGCGCAGCGTGTAGGTGACCTGCGTACCGTCCTCGGAGTGCTCGGCGCTCTCGGCCAGCACGGGCACCAGCTGCCCACCGTCCTTGGAGGAGATGCGGAAGAGCGTCTCGTAGACGAGGTCGACACCCGGCGCGGTGTCGCCGCCGCCGTAGCGGTTGAAGTTCGCCGGGAACTGGTTCGACGCGGCGACGGCGGTCCCGACCACCAGGACGCCACCGCCCTCGGAACCACCACCGCCGCCACCGTTCCCGCCACCACCGCCGCTGCCCGGCGGCCCGCCGCCGCTGCAGGCCGCCAGGAGCGTGGCCAGGGTGGCGCCGCCCATGCCGCCCAGCACGGTGCGGCGGCTCATCGGGTGGGGTGCGCGAGGAGTGATCGGTCTGGTCATGGGGTCTCTTCCTTTGCCGTGTCCGCGTCGTTGCCGGGGACGTCTCGTGGGGGTGGCGTGCCGTCGTCGGAGGTGACCTGCTCGCGGTCCTCCGCGAGAACGCAGGACACACGCCGGCCGCCGGGCAGGCGGAACTCGGGGATCGGTCCGCTGGTGCATCGCTCCTGGGCCGCCGGGCACCGGTTGGCGAACCGGCAGCCGACCACCTCCACCGAGTTGTCCACGGGCGCGTTCGTCGAGGACGACTGGACGGCGCTGTGGCCGGAGCCCTTGAAGTGGGCAGGGTCCGGCGCGGAGTCGATGAGGAGCTGGGTGTAGGGGTGCACGGGGTCGGTGACCACCTGCTCGGTGGGTCCGCTCTCGATGATCCGGCCGCCGTACATCACGTCGATCCGGTCGCTGAGGTAGCGCGCGCTGGCGATGTCGTGGGTGATGTACAGGACGGACAGGCCGTCCCGCTGCCGCAGGTCCGCGAGCAGGTTGAGGACCTCGAGCCGGATCGAGGCGTCGAGCATCGAGGTCGGCTCGTCGGCGAGGATGACGTCCGGTTCGACGGCGAGGGCCCGCGCGATCGCGACGCGCTGCCGCTGCCCGCCGGAGAGGTCGGTCGGGTGCCGGTCCACGAAGGTGGCGGCCGGGGTGAGATTGACCCGGGCCAGCAGCTCCTCGACGCGCTCCCGCACCGCGCGCCGCCCGCGAATCCGGTGGTGGATGCTCACCACCCGGCCGACGATGTGCCGGATCTTCTTCAGCGAGTTCATCGACGCGAACGGGTCCTGGTAGATGAGCTGGACCTGCCGGTAGTAGCGGCGCTCGTTCCGGGCCGCGACTTTCAGCGGCCGGCCCGCCACGGTGACCGCCCCTGCCGTCGGGGCGTGGATGAGGGAGAAGACCCGCGCCATGGTGGTCTTCCCGCAGCCGCTCTCCCCCACCAGGGCGACGATCTCGCCGCGGTGCAGGGTGAAGTCGACGCCGTCCACGGCGCGGATGCGCACCTTCTTCCCGGCGTGGTTCTGGCCGTCGAAGTGGACCTCGAGCGACCGGGTCTGCAGGACCACCTCGCGCTCCGCCGTCGTCTCAGGCACGGGCGGTCACCTCCTCGGTGGTGCCGGCGTGGTGGCAGGCGGCCTGGCCGCCGCCGATCTCGCGCAGCTCGGGTCGCGTGGTGCGGCAGACCTCGCTCGCCAGCGGGCAGCGCGGCGCGAAGGAGCAGCCCGCGGGCAGGTCGAGGAGGTCCGGCGGCGTCCCCGGGATGCCCGCGAGGCGCCGGACGGGCTCGGACAGCGGCGGGAAGGCGCCACGCAGGCCACGGGTGTAGGGGTGCAGCGCAGAGCCGTAGATCTGCTCGGGCATGCCGAGCTCGACGAACCGGCCGGCGTACATGATGGCGATGCGGTCGGAGATCTCCAGCAGGAGTGACAGGTCGTGCGTGACGAAGACGATGGCGAACCCGAGGCGGGCCTGCAGCTGCAGGATCTGGCTGAGGATCTGCCGCTGCATGACCACGTCGACCGCCGTGGTCGGCTCGTCCATGAAGACCACGTCCGGGTCGCAGGCGAGGCTGAGCGCGATGAGCGCACGCTGCTGCATGCCGCCGGAGAGCTGGTGCGGGTAGGCCCGCAGCCGGTCCCGCTGGATGCCGACCATCTCCAGCAGCTCCGCGGCCCTTTCGGTCGCCTGGCGCTCGGTGACCTCGGGGTCGTGCTCGCGGATGACGTCGGTGAACTGGGAGCCGAGCCTGATCACCGGGTTGAGGCTCGCCATCGCGGACTGCATCACCACGGAGAGGGAGGTCCAGCGGTACCGCCGCAGCTGTTCCTCGGTCATCGCGCTGAGCACGAGCTCCTCGCCGTCGGACCGGTGGAAGGTGAGGGTCCCGCCGCTGGTGACGGCGGGCGGGCGCTGCAGGCGGGCGAGAGCGTTGAGCAGCGTCGACTTCCCCGACGCCGACTCCCCCGCGATGCCGAGGATCTCGCCGCGGTGCAGGGTGAGGTTGACGTCGCGGACGGCGGGGACCTCACCCACCTCGGTGACGTAGGTGACGTCGAGGTGCTCGGCCACCAGCAGCGGCGGCGCGGACGCCAGCCGCGCGGCGATCTGCGCCGTCGTCTCGGCGGCGGGGTGCTCGGTCCGGAGGATGTCGGCGGTCCGTGCCGCGACGGTCTCGTCGTGCATCAGGCCCTCGCCGGGTTCGCGGGCGTCTCGGCGGCGCTGCCGGTCAGGCCGGCCCGCACGCGCTTCATGAACTTCTTCATCAGCCGGATGCGCCGGGAGCTGAGCGTGGGGTTGGTGACCTCGTCGAGCCCGAAGTTGACCATGGTGGTGGCGAAGCCGAGGAGCGCCAGGCACAGCCCGGGCGGGATGAACCACCACCACATGCCGCGGAACAGCGCGTTCTGCTGGAAGGCGTAGTTGATGATCAGTCCCCAGCTCGGGTCGGCCGCGCTGCCGATGCCGAGCATCGCGATGGACGCCTGCATGGTCACGCCGACCGCGATCGCGGTGAGGAACAGCGGCGAGACGACGCCGAACAGGTGCGGCATGACCTCGACCAGCACGATGCGCATCCGGCTCTCCCCGACGGTCCGCAGCGCCATGGTGAAGTCGCGGCCCCGCAGGCTCAGCGTCTGGGCACGGATCCGCCTGGCCCCGCCGGTCCACTCGAACAGGCCGATGAGGACGGCGACCATCCACAACGGCATCGCACGCCAGAACGCCGCCATGATGATGAGGACCGGGAAGCTCGGGATGTTCTGGAAGACGAGGATCAGCGCGTTGAGCACCCGGTCCACCGCCGGACCGAGGAATCCCGCCATGGTCCCGATGACCAGCGCCACGACGGTCGCGATGGCGGCGGAGAGGAACCCGACGTACATCGAGTTGTAGGTGCCGTGCAGCATCCAGGTCAGCACGTCCTGGCCGCTGACGGTGGTGCCGAGCGGGTGGGCGACGCTCGGCGGTGCCCCCATCGCCTCGAGGAAGACGGTGGCCGGCGTGCGGCCGAGGACGGACGTCGCGAACGGCTTCCCGACCAGCGCGACGAGCGTGAAGAAGCCGATGATGGCCAGCCCGATCTGGACCTTGCGGATGCCGAGGAACCTGCGCAGCACGTCAGTCCTCCTCCCTGATGCGGGGGTCGAGGAGGACGTAGACCGAGTCGGCGAGGAAGTTGAAGGCCAGGCCCAGGAAGATGATGATCAGCATGAGCGCCTGGAGCAGCGGGTAGTCACGGGTTCCGGTGGACGCGCCGACGAGGCCGCCGACGCCCGGATAGATGAAGACGGCCTCGGCCAGCACCACCGCCGTGATCGCCCCGCCGATGGACTGGGCGAGGCCCGTGACGTTGGGCAGCAGCGCGTTGCGCATCGCGTACTTGTTGCGCACCACGGAGGGCTTGAGGCCCTTGGCGCGGGCGAGGTGCACGTAGTCCTCGTTGACCGTGGTGATCATCATGTTGCGCATGCTGAACATCCACTGCGTGAACCCGACGACGACGAGCACCGTCATCGGCAGCACCGCGTGCAGCAGGACGCTCGTCACCCACTCGGGGTTCGTCGCGTTCGCGGGCTGCACGCGCTGGTCCACCGCCCCCTGCGCGGGGAACCAGCCGCGGTTGTAGGACAGCTGCCAGACCGCGACGAGGCCGAGCCAGAACGGCGGGATCGAGGCGAAGAACATCGTCAGCGGTGTGACGAGGGAGTCGAACCACGCGCCGGGGCGCCAGCCGAGCCGTGCGCCGAGGTAGGTGCCGATCAGCCACCCCACCACGGTGGAGACGAGCGCGAGCCAGAGCGTCCACGGCAGCGCGTTGACGATGAGGTCCTTGACCTCGAGCGGGTAGTACATGATCGACCGGCCGAGGTCGAGCTGCGCGAGCTGGACGAGGTAGTTCCAGAACTGCTCGAGCATCGGGGTGTCGGGGTCCCCGTACATCCGTCGGATCTGCCCCATCTGGAACGCGCTGGGCCGCTGCCCGGTCTTCTCGAAGATGTCCCGGATCATCGACTCGGCCGGGTCGTTGGGCATGAGTCGCGGGAAGACGAAGTTCAGCACGATGCTGAGGAACGCGATGACGAGATAGGTCACCAGGCGCTTGCCGAGGAAGACGAGGTTCTTCGCCGTCGGCCCGCGCCGGCGGGCGGCCGCCGCCTCCCGCTCGGTGGGTGCGGACCGCTCGCCGGTCCGCCCGGCAGGGGGCGCGGGGGTGGGTGTCACGTCGCGCCTCCCCTCCTGTGGTGCCGTGCGCGGCGGTGCGCGTCACCGGGGCCGCGGGGCGCAGCCAGGTGCTCGATCCCGGTCCAGATAGTTCCGTCGACGGCGTCGTCGTGCTCGTGTCACACCGAACCTTGCGGGACGACAACCATTCTGTCAAGATTCTGAACAGTTTCGCGACGCAACGTGTCGCGAGCCGCCCCAGCCTCCCTCGTCGAGGGCGACGAGCGGCCCTCAGTCCCGTCCATCGACGGAAGGCACTTGATGCGCGTCGCCATCTGCGGAATCCACATCGAGTCGAGCACCTTCACGCCGTACCGCTCCTCCGCTGACGACTTCGCCGTGCGGCGCGGCGCCGACCTGCGGGACCGGTACCCCTTCCTGACGGCCGGCGCCCCGCTGGCCGAAGCCGCCGAGTGGCTCCCGCTGCTGCACGCCCGCGCGCTGCCCGGCGGACCTGTCGTCGCCGGCGACTACGCCGCGTGGAAGAGGGAGATTCTGGACGGACTCCTGGCATCCGGTCCCGTGGACGGGGTCCTGCTGGACCTCCACGGGGCCATGTCCGTCGAGGGCCTGGACGACGCCGAGGGCGACCTGGCCCGCGCCGTCCGGGAGGCCGTCGGCCCGGACGCCGTCCTCTCCGCGGCGATGGACCTGCACGGCAACGTCTCGGAGCAGCTGTTCGACGCGTGCGACCTCCTCACCTGCTACCGGACGGCGCCGCACGTCGATGTGTGGGAGACCCGCGAGCGGGCGGCCCGGAACCTGCTCGAGGTGCTCGCCGCCGGGCGGCCGGTCCACCGTGCCCTCGTCCACGTGCCGGTGCTGCTGCCGGGTGAGAAGACCTCGACCCGCACCGAGCCCGCCGCCTCGCTGTACGCGTCGCTGGCGGAGCTGGAGGCACGGGCGGGCCTGCGGGACGCGGCGATCTACATGGGCTTTCCCTGGGCCGACGAGCCGCGGTGCGCCGCCGCCGTCGTCGTCACCGGCGAGGACGGGGCCGAGGTCAGCACCGCCGCGCTGGCGCTCGGTGAGCGGCTCTGGGCGGCACGTCACGACTTCGCCTTCGTCGCACCCGCCCGCTCTCTCGAGGACGCCGTCGGCGAGGCGCTCGACGCCGGCGAGGGACCGTTCTTCGTCTCCGACTCCGGGGACAACCCCGGCGCCGGCGGCACCGGGGACACCACCGCGGCGTTGGCGGCGTTCCTGCGCGCACCGGCGGTGCGGTCCGCAGAGCGCTCGGTGCTCATCGCCTCGCTCGTGGACCCGGCGACGGTGGCCCGGGCGCGCGAGCTCGGGGTCGGGGCCCACGGCACGTTCCGCGTCGGGGGCCGGATCGACGCCCGGCCGCCCGGGCCGGTCGAGCTCGACGCCGAGGTGCGCCACGTCCTCGACGACGGTGAGGGCGGGGCCACGGCGGTGCTGCGCAGCGGTGGCCTGGACGTCGTCGTCACCTCCCGCCGCACCCAGTACGCCAGTGCGGCCATGTTCGAGCGGGCGGGCGTCCCCCTGGGCACGCACGACGTCGTCGTGGTGAAGATGGGTTACCTCGAGCCGGACCTCTACGCCGTGCAGCGCGGCTCGGTCATCGCCCTCACCACCGGCGGCGTGGACCAGGACCTGCCACGCCTCGGCCACCGGCGGATCCGCCGGCCCATGGTGCCGTTCGACGACGACGCGCCGCGGCCCTGCGCGGTGCGCACCCGGACCACGCGGGTGGCCGAGGCCCCAGCCGCCCGCAGGCCCGAGCCCGTGCCCGGCATGCCCGGGCCCGGCACCGCGTGAGGTGCCGGGCCCGGTGCTGAGGGGTCAGGTCACTCCTCGGTGTAGCCGTTGCGGTTCCAGAAGGACGTCGGGTCCGGGTTGTCCAGCACCGGGTCGCCGGTGCTGTCGGCCGCGTGCGTCTGGCGACCGGGTCGCATCTCGACGTGGGTGTGCGTCGCACCCGCGCCGAGGTCGGCCTCGGTCGCGATCTGCTGACCCCGCTCGACGAAGTCACCGACGTCGACCGAGTTCAGCGCGTCGGCGTGCAGCAGGACGATCGTGGTGTCCTGACGTTCGTTGTACACCGCCAGGGTGCCCAGGCCGTCGCCGCCCTCGTCCTCGGCGACCCGCACGACCCAGCCCTGGACCAGCGCGTGCACGGCCGAGCCGTAGCCGCGCGCGAAGTCGATGCCCTCGTGGCGCCCCGGGGTGTTCTCGTAGCCGTCGAAGCCCGTGGTGAGGTAACCCCGGGTGTCGCCGTAGAGCCCCTCGGACATGGGCTGCGAGCCGGGGTTGTTGCCGCCGCCACCACCGATCCGGTGCGAGGCGTTCTCGTTGTAGACCGCGCTGCCGAACTGCTCCCGGTTCCCGGACTCGATGGTCTGGCTGGGCCCGCCGTAGCCGCTGTTGTAGAAGACCGTCACGTCCCTGTTCATCCGGTTCCAGGCGGACGCCGAGTCGTTCTTCACGCAGTTGCCCCGGCCGTTCCCGGGCCCGCGGAACTCGTAGCAGGTGGGCTGGGAGTCCCCGTAGTCATCGATGGACGTGTTGAAGTCCGAGACCGAACCCCGCTGGTTGCTGTTGTAGTACAGGCAGAACTCGCCCCGCTCGCAGACGCCGTTGCGTGCCTCCGCGGCTTGCGCCGGCACTGCCGCGAACACCGCCAGCACCATGCCGAACAGCGCGGCCAGCACGGCTGCCGGGGTGGCGAGCCGCCGCGTCCTCGCGTCCCTCGTCGGTTGTGTCTCGTGCATCGGATTCTCCTCGTCTCACTCGGTCGACTGTGTGCGATTGACGCCTTGTCCTCGCGGATGGGTCACTGTGTGCGCCGGTACTCCTCCCAGGTGCGGATAGGTCGGACCCTCGGGCCGTCGTCCGGGTCGTCGCCGGCCAGGCCGTCTCGCCCGAGGTAGTAGTCGCCGACCTGCCCCTGCGCAGGTGGCGACAGATCAGGGTCACTGATCGCGACGGCGTGGATGTGGTAGGGCCAGTCGTCCTGGCTGGGGTCCCGCAGCCACGCGGCGAACCCCAGCTCACGCAGCACCCTCACCGTCGCGGTGCGGACGGCCCGGTCCATGTCGTCGACGTTGATGTCGACCGCGCCGCCCCCGTCGTGCGTCCCCGCCGAGGTCGGGTCCTCGCCGGGGCTGTAGGAGCCCTGGTCGAGCACCAGCGCACGGCCGAGCCGTCGCTCCGCCTCCGCGAGCATCGCCCGGGTGCGCGTGTTCACCGGCATCCCGGAGTGTGACCTGCGGGCGCCCGGGACCACGACGTTCGTGACGTCGAAGCGCCCCTCACCGAGGCTCGTCAGCGACGCCTCGCCGGGCAGGCCGTTGGCGCCGATGCCACTGAACCCCAGGGACCGCTGGTAGTCCGCGTACGCGGTGACGGTCATGCTGCCGAAGTGCCCGTCGACGTACTCCGTGGCCAGCAACCCTTCCGCCCAGAGCGCCTGCTCGACCGCCAGCACGCCTGCCCGGGCCCCGTCGGTCGGGGTCTGGTCGGCTCGCTGCGGGTCGATCTGGGCGGCACGCAGCAGTGCCTCCATGTCGACGGTGGCCGTACTGCCGGCCGCACCGGCGCGCGGGACGCGCGCCGCCGTCGTGGACGCGCCCGTCGCCGTCTGCGGGATGCTCACCGCCACGGCCAGCGCCCCGACGGCTGCGATGCCGAGATCTCGTCGTCTCACCGGACAGCTCCTTCGTCACCGGGTCGAGCAGGTCGCCACCAATCTGGCCCGCTCCCGGGCCCGTCCGACACCCGTCTGACAGCACTCGTGACATCTGACACCGGCATCTGACACCTGGCCCGGCCCCGGTCGGGGTCCCGTGTGCCGATGGGGAGCTCGACCCTTGAGGTGGTCGCGCAGACCGCCATAAACTCGGCGCGCCCGCGGCGCGTGACGACCCGACCGGCCGATGTGACAGTCCCGTGCCACGTCACCCGTCGATGGCTTCTGGGAGGCAGAGACGTGGCAGTGCCGGACGACACGCAGAGCCAGCAGGCCCTCGACAAGTTCGTCTCCGAGCTGCGCGAGCTCCGCGCCGGCGTCGGCGACCCGTCGTTCCGCCAGATGGCGAAGAAGTCCGGGGCGGTGTCCCACGCCACGCTGCACCAGACGGTCACGGGCCACCGTCTGCAGCCCTGGGAGACGGTCCGCGAGTTCGTCCGCGCCTGCGACGGTGACGAGGAGCTCTGGCACGCGCGCTGGCGCGAGGCGGCGGACGCCCTGCCGGAGGGCCAGCGGCACGCGGACTCGGACGAGGGCGCGCGGCGGCCGGAGGCCGGCGCCCCGGCGGCCGCCGCCCACCCCGAGACGTGGTGGCGTACACCGTGGGTGCTCGCCGCCGCGGTGGTCGTCGCGATCGCGGCGATCACCGTCTCCCGCATGTGGCTCTCCGCGGGCGAGGACGCCCAGGGCGAGGACGGGACGCAGGCGTCGGCCGACGGAGCCGGCGGGGACGTTCCCGACCCGGCCGCCACCGAGCCCGTCCATCCCGGGGACGCGGCAGAGCCCGGTGAGAACCTCGACGTCACCTATCCGGACGGTTCTCCGGTCGCACCCGACGAGTCGTTCACGAAGATCTGGGAGATCGTCAACGCGGGCACGGTGGTGTGGCAGGACCGGTACCTGGAGCGGCTCGAGATGCCGATCGAGGAGGACGACTGCGTCACGCCCGAGCGTGTGCCGATCGCGCGCACCGAACCGGGGGAAGCGGTGGAGATCGCGGTGAACGTGCGTGCCCCGGAGCGGGCCGGGGTCACCTGCACCGTGCACTGGAAGATGGTCGATGCCGACGGCACCGTGCTGCTGCCCGGGCACCGCCCCATCTTCTTCGAGGTGCGGGTGACGGAGCCGAACTCGTCGTGACCGCGCGAGGCGTGACGTGCCGGGATCGCCTTCGGCTCCTCAGACGGCGGACCAGATCCCGGGAGGGTGCGGCGGCGACCGCAGCTCGGCCAGCACACCGAGGTGGTCGCTCGCCCACACCCCCGCGACCGGCCGGTCCAGCACGAGCCGGCAGTCCGCGACCTCCAACAGGGGCCCGTGCGGACCGCTACGCACCATGATGTGGTCGATCCGTCGGCCGCTCTCGAGCGGCATCTGACCGGCCCGCACCAGGGGGTTGCGAGGCGTGAAGGTGTGGCCGGGCTCCTGCGGGCGGACCGCCTCCCACGCGTCCTCGTACCGCACGCTCATCCCGTCCAGCGACTGGCGGCCGGTGAGGAACCGGACGCTCGCCGACTCCGGCCCGGCGTCGAGGTCGCCGAGGAGGACCACGGGCACCTCACCACGGCTCGCGAGCAGCTCCTCGACGAACCGGGCGACGGCGAGCGCCTGCCGCTCCCTCCGGTCCTCCCGGTCCAGGCGCCAGCTCGGTTTGTGGTGCACGACGAGCAGGCGCCCCACGCCAGGGCTCTCGATCTCGGCCGCGACGGCGCCGGCCCAGGTCAGGTCCTCGTCGTCGAAGGACAGGCCCTCGGACCGGTGCACCGGCCACCAACTGGCGAGGCACGCTCCGACGCCGTCCGTCCCGGAGCCCGGGTGTTCGAGGACCGTGTATCCGCCACCGAGCAGCTCGCCGACGTCGTCGAACTCACCCCGCCGGGTGACCTCCTGCAGCGCCACCACGTCCGGGCGCAGCTCGGCGAGCGTCCGCCGGATCACCTGGAGACGGGAGGGACCGTCGGCGTGGTCTCGTGCCAGGACGTTGAGGGTGAGGACGCGCACCGTGTCCGCCATCGGCGCCCTCCGCTCAGGAGGTCGTGACCCAGACGGCCTCGGCGGCGGCCAGGCCGAGCTCGACCGGCCGCTCGGAGCCTCCGACGCGGACCGAGAGGGTGCCGGCGAAGTCCCGGCGTTCGACCACGTCGAGCTCGGTGTCCAGCGCGACGCCGAGGTCGGCGAAGTAGCGCAGCACCTGCGGGTCGGTGTCGGAGATGCGCGCCACCCGCACCCGCTCGCCACCACCGCTGAGGTGGAGCTGTCGCGCGGCCGGGCTCGGCACCGTCCCGTCGCGCCGCGGGATCGGGTCCCCGTGCGGGTCCCGCCGCGGATGGCCGAGCCGGTCGTCGAGGGCGTCGACGAGCCGGTCGGAGACCGCGTGCTCGAGGACCTCGGCCTCGTCGTGCACCTCGTCCCACCCGTAGCCGAGCTCCTCGACCAGGAAGGTCTCGATGATCCGGTGCCGCCGCACCATCGACAGGGCCGCGCCGCGGCCCGCCTCGGTGAGCTCGATGGCCCCGTAGCGGGCGTGGGTGAGCAGGCCCTGCCCGGTGAGCTTCTTGACGGCCTCGGAGACGGTGGACGGCGAGTACCCCATCCGGCGGGCGAGCAGCGTCGTCGTCACCGGCTCGGCCGACCACTCCTGGGCCGACCAGACGACCTTGAGGTAGTCCTGGGTGGCGGAGGTGAGCTCGGTGACCACGGCGCCCACGCTACGCGAGCGCCTTCCGCCGCGAGGCGCGCACCAGGCCGGCGAGGTGGACGACGGCGAACGCGGTGCCCTGTGCGAGCACGACCATGGGGCCCGAGGCGGTGTCCAGCGCGTAGCTGGCATAGATGCCCACCACGGCGCACAGGGCCGCGAGGGTCGGCGCGATCACCAGCATCCGCCAGATCCGGTCCGTCAGCAGCCGTGCCGTCGCACCCGGCACGATGAGCATGGCGACCACGAGCACCACGCCCACGGCCTGCAGCGCCACCACCACGGTCAGCGCGAGCAGGACCAGCAGCAGGGCCGAGAGCCGCCGCGGGCTCAGCCCGATCGCGCGAGCGTGCGTGGGGTCGAACGCGTACAGCGTGATGTCACGACGCTTGAGGAGCACGACGGCGAGGACCCCGGCGCCGAGCAGCAGCACCTGGAGCAGGTCCGCCGGGGAGACGCCGAGCAGGTTGCCGAAGAGGATGTGGCTGAGGTCGGTCTGGCTGGGCACGACCGAGACGAGCACCAGGCCGAGCGCGAACAGCACGGTGAACACGACGCCGATGACGGCGTCCTCCCTGAGCACGGACCGGTCACGCACCGCGCCGATGAGGCCGACCGCCACCAGGCCGAACAGGAGCGCGCCGACGGCGAACGGTGCACCGACCAGGTACGCCAGCACGACGCCCGGGAGCACCGCGTGGGAGACCGCGTCACCCATGAGCGACCAGCCGATCAGGACGAGCCAGCAGCTCAGCACGCCGCACACGACGGCCGCGACCACCGCGACGACGAAGGCCCGTTGCATGAAGCCGTAGCTCCACGGGTCGAGCAGCAGCTCGATCATCCGGGGACCTCCCTCGTCCTGGCGCCGTCCCCGGTGTCGGCGCCGTTGCCGGTGCCGTTGGCGCCGCCGAAGGCACGGGCGAGGTTCTCCGGGCGGAGGACCTCCGCGGGCGCGGCGTGGAGGATGACGCGGCGGTGCAGCAGCACGGCGTCGTCGCACAGCGCCTCGAGGTTCTGCAGGTCGTGGGTGGAGACCAGCACGGTGCGACCCTCGGCGGCGAGTCCCCGCAGCAGCGCGGTGAGGGTCTCCTCCGTGGTGCGGTCGACGCCCGCCAAGGGCTCGTCGAGGAGGAGCAGGTCGGCCTCCTGGGCGAGGCCACGGGCGACGAAGACGCGCTTGCGCTGGCCGCCGGACAGTGCGCCGATCCGGCGGTCGGCCAGCTCGCTCATCCCCACCTTCTCGATGGCCTCCGCGACGAGGCGCTCGTCCTCGCGGCGCGGGCGCCGGGCCGGCCCGAGGCGGCCGTAGCGCCCCATGCGGACGACGTCACGGACGCACACCGGGAAGGACCAGTCCACCTCCTCCGCCTGCGGCGTGTACGCGACCGTGCCGCGCCGGCGCTCGGCCTCCGGGTCTGCTCCCCAGAGCCGCACGGAGCCGGCGTCGGGCCGGACCAGGCCCATCACCGACCGGAAGAGGGTCGACTTGCCCGAGCCGTTCATGCCGACCAGGCCGGTCACGGTCCCCGCGGCCAGGCGGAGCGAGACGCCGTCGAGCGCCGTCACGGCGCCGTACCGGACCGTCAGGCCGTCGAGCTCGAGCGGCGCCGCGGTGGCCGCGCCCGGCCCGCGCGACGTCACGGTGCCGCTCCGGTGAGCCCGGCGACGATGGTCGCGGCGTCGTGCCGGAGCAGGTCGAGGTAGGTCGGGACCGGCCCCTCCGGGCCCGAGAGCGAGTCGACGTAGAGAGTCCCGGCGTACCGCGCACCGGTCTCGGCGGCGACCTGCCGCTGGCCGGTGTCGTCGACCGTGGACTCGCAGAACACGGCCGGGACCTCGTCGGCACGGACCCGGTCGATCACCGCCGTGACCTGGCGCGGCGTGGACTGCCGCTCCGCGTTGACCGGCCAGAGGTAGGCCTCCTCGAGCCCGGTGTCGCGGGCAAGGTAGGAGAACGCGCCCTCGCAGGTGACCAGGACGCGCCGCTCGGGCGGCAGCTCTCCCAGGGCGGAGGCCATCTCGCCGTGGATCTCCTCGAGCTCGGCCGCGTATGCCTCGCCGTTGGCGGCGTACTCCGCCGCGTGGGCCGGGTCCAGGTCGCTGAGGGCGGAGACGATGTTCTCGATGTAGACCTCTCCGGCGACCGGCGACATCCAGGCGTGCGGATTGGTCGCGTGACCGGTCTCGGCACCGTGCACCGGGAGCGGGTCCACGCCGTCGGAGAGCACGACGTGCTCGGCGTCGACGTCGGTGAGGAACTGGCTGAACCAGGCCTCCAGACCGAACCCGTTGTCGAGGACGAGGTCGGCCTCGGCGCCCTGACGCAGGTCCTCCGGCGTGGGCTCGTACCCGTGGATCTCCGCACCGACGTCGGTGATGGACTCGACGCGGACGTGGCCGCCTGCGACGGCGCGGACCATGTCGGCGAGCACCGTGAAGGTGGTCAGGACGAGCGGGCGGTCGTCGTGGACCTCGGGTCGCGGAGCCGGTGCGTTCGCGGCGAGACCCGAGCAGGCGGACAGCAGACCCACGAGACTGCCGGCGACGGCGACCCGCAGCCGACGATGTCGCCGCACCGTGACCCGATTCTTCGGGTGACCGAAACCCATGTCCGGATCATACGCACGACCGACGCCGGCGCCACCCGTGCTCGGCACGCGTGGCGAGCCTCGGGCGGAGGCTCATACGGGTGGCGCTCCGGTGTAGCGCGACATGATCCCGTCGAGGTTGGCGGCCGCCTCCTCCAACGCCCGGTCCGCGTCGGTGCCGGTGAGCTGGACCGCCTGGACGAAGTCGGAGATGGCCCGGTTCATCTCCGGCGAGACGCGCGGCTCGCTACGCGCGCTCGGGAAGATCTCGTCCCGGAAGCGGGCGAAGCCCGGGTCGTCGAACGCCCCCATCTCCTCGGCCGCACGCATGGACGACCTGCGGTAGGGCAGGTACGAGTTCGCCGACGTGCACCACGAGGCGACCCGCTCGACCGAGTCCCGCTCCATGGAGCCGACGGCCCAGACGCAGAACTCGGCCGCCTCCTCGGGCCGCGGTCCGTAGGCGTTGGCGGCGAAGCACCATCCGCCGGTGGCGGTCACGGTGGGCGTGGCCTCGTCCGGGCGCGGCAGCGGCATGATGCCGTACTCGAGGTCCGGCTTCCCGGCGGCCATGGCCGATATCCCCCACATGCCGATGTTCTGGAACGCGCAGTACCCGGCACCCAGGTTGGCGACGATGTCCGAGCCGCTCGTCCCTAGGGCACGCCGAGGTGCGGTGCCGCGGCGGACCGCACTCCCCCACAGCTCCGCGGCCCGAGCCGTGCCGGGCACGGCGAACGGCCGGGCACCGCTGTCCAGGGCGGGCAGCTCGCCGCCCGCCATCCACATGAACGGGTACCACGTGAAGTTCTGGTAGTAGCCGGGGGTGGTCTCGAACATCACCCCGAAGCGCTCGGCCGTGGTGAGGCGCTCGGCCATCTCGAGCATCGCGTCCCACGTGTGCGGCAGGTCCGCCTCGGAGTAACCGGCCTGCTCGAGGATCGGCACGTGGTAGTACATGGCCATCGGTCCACCGCCCATGGGGAGGGCGAAGATCCCGCCGTCGACCTTCCGTGCCTCCATGAGCTCCGGGAAGAAGTCGTCGATGGCCTCTCCGGTCATGTACGGCGTCAGGTCCACCAGGGCCCCGCCGTTGTAGTAGCGGAGGAACTCTCCCGAGCTGACCACGAAGATGTCCGGTCCGTCGCCGGCGCTGAACTCGGCCTGGAGGGACGAGCCGTTCTGGTACTCGTTCGCCGGGATGTAGTCGAGCTCGACCTCGATGCCGCTCTGGTCGTTCCAGTCCCGGACGAGCTGGGTGAACCACGCATTCTGGGCGGCATTCTCCGAGCTCGGCCCGAAGAACTGCGCGAACGAGAGTCCACCGCCGTCCTCGCTCTGCCGCGCGCAACCGGCGAGCGCGGGTGCCGCCGCGGCCGCCGTCCCGATGACGCCGAGGCGCAGCACGCCGCGCCGCGAGAGGGCGGTGCGCGCGGGCGCCGGTCCCGTCATGACCTCGCCCGCGCCACGGCGTCCTCGCGCTGCGCCTCGATCTCCCGGCCGAAGGCGTCGACGAGCCCGAGCATCCGGTCCAGCACCTCGGGATGGAGGCTCGCGAGGTTGTAGCTCTCCTCCGGGTCGGCGACCACGTCGAACAGCTGCGGGAGCTCGCGCAGGTCGTTCGTCGGGAAGCGGTCCACGTGCACCTTCCACCGTCCGTCGCGCACGGCGTTGAGGTGCCAGTGGGAGAAGAAGTAGAGCGGCGGCCGCGGCGGCAGCTCCTCGCCGCGGAGGAGGCCGCTCATGTCCACCCCGTCGATCGGCCGGTCGTCGGGAATCTGCGCTCCGGCGAGCGTGGCGAGGGTCGGGAAGACGTCGAGCAGGGACCGCACGTCGTCGCAGACCCGGCCGGGCTGGATGGTCCCGGTCCACCGGGCGACGAACGGCATCCGGATGCCACCCTCGTAGGTGTCGATCTTCCGGCCGCGCAGCCCTCCGGTCCGTCCCTCGAACCAGGGACCGTTGTCGCTGGTGACGAGGAACAGCGTGCGCTCGGCGAGTCCGAGCTGCTCGACGTGGTCGACCAGGCGGCCGACGTGGTGGTCGAGGCACTCGACGGTGTCCCCGTAGGTTCCCGCCCGCGAGGTGCCCCGGAAATCCTCCTCCACGTGGAGCGGGATGTGCGGCATCGTGTGCGGCAGGTAGACGAAGAAGGGCTCGTCGGCGTGGCGGCTGATGAAGTCCATCGCCTGGTCGGTGTAGCGCCGGGTCAGCGTCGACTGGTCGACGGCCGCCTCGATCCGGTCGGCGTTGACGTACAGGTTCAGCGGATCCATGTCGTTGCTGTACGGGAGACCGTAGAACTCCTCGAAGCCGTGGCGCAGCGGGTTGTGCTCGGGTCGCGCGCCGAGGTGCCACTTCCCGTAGATGCCGCACCGGTATCCCACGTCGCTCAGCACGCCGGCGATGGTGCGCTCCCAGCCGCACAGCCCTTCCGGGTCCGCCGGGAAGATCACGCGCGGCAGGCCGACCCGCTGCGCGTACCGGCCGGTGAGCAGGCCTGCCCGGGACGGGGTGCAGGTCGGCGACGTCGAGTACATCTGACGCATCTGCAGGCCTTCGGCCGCGAGCCGGTCGATGTGCGGCGTGGAGATCAGTGGCGACCCGGTGCAGCCCAGATCGCCGTAGCCGAGGTCGTCCATGAAGATCAGGACGATGTTCGGACGCGTGCTGCCGTCCATACCCACCTTTCCCGCCACCGGCCTCATCCCTTGAGGCCGGAGGTCTTGATCGATTCGATGATCTGGCGTTGGAAGATCAGGAACAGGACGATCGTCGGGATCGACGCGACGGTCGACGCCGCGAGGATGGCGCCCCAGGCGCCGGCGAACTCGCCCTGCAGCGACGCGATCCCGATCTGGACCACCCACAGCGAGGGATCGCGTGCCACGGTCAACGGCCAGAGGAACGCGTTCCAGGCGCCGAGGAAGACGAAGATCGCGAGCGCCGCCATGACCGGCCGGCTCAGCGGCAGCGCGATGCTCCAGAAGATCCGGAGCGGACCACACCCGTCCAGCCGCGCCGCGTCGTCCAGCTCGTCCGGGAGCGTGAGGTAGAACTGCCGGAGCAGGAACAGCGCGAACGCCTGGAACATCATCGGAGCGACGACGCCACCCAGCGACTCCAGCAGACCGAGCTCACGCACCACGAGGTAGAGCGGGACGATGATCAGCGGCACGGAGACGAAGATGGTGGAGAAGAACGCGAAGAACAGCGTGTCGCGACCGCGGAAGTGGAGTCGCGCAAGGGCGAAGGCCCCCATCGAGCTGAACACCAGCGTGCCGGCCGTCGCGGCAACCGCGACGAGGAGGCTGTTGCCCATGTAGCGCAGCAGCGGGACCTCCCCGAGCACGTGGGCGAAGTTCGCCAGGGTGGGCTCCGTGGCGATCGGTGATCCGTCGAAGACGGACCCGGCATCCTTGAAGGCGGCGAGCGCCATGAGGATCAGCGGAGCGGCGACGAGCAGTGCGAGCAGCAGGGTCAGCGCGCCCAGCAGGTGCGTGGTGCGTGGCCGGAGGCGGCGCCGGTCAGGCATGGTCGAACCGCCCTCCCCTGGTGGCGAGGAAGAGTGACCCCGTCACGGCCAGCAGGCTGAGGACCACGAGCGCGGACATCGCGCACGCGTAGCCGTAGTTGCCGTACTGGAACGCCTGCTCGTAGATGTAGAACATCACCAGCGAGGTCGAGTCCGCCGGCCCGCCCTGCGTCATGACGTAGATCAGGTCGAAGGCCTGCCCCCCGGAGACGGCGGCGACCGTGGCGATCATGAGGACGAAGAAGCTGGTGGGCTTCAGCAGCGGCCAGGTCACGTACCGGAACGACGCGACCGGGCCGGCGCCGTCGACGCGCGCGGCGTCGTAGTGCTCCTGCGGGATGTCGTTGAGACCCGCCAGGAAGATGATCATGTAGTAGCCCATGTAGAACCACACGCTCACCGCGATGACGGACCACAGGGCGTACCTGCTGTCCCCCAGCCAGGAGATGCCCTCGAGACCGATCAGCTCGAGGAAGCGGTTGACGATCCCGACCTTGTCCGTGAGCAGGAACTGCCAGACGAGGCCGATCACCACCAGGCTGACGACGTGCGGGAGGAAGAACGCCGCGCGTGCCGTTCCGTTGGCCAGCGACTGCCGCCGGGTCAGCAGGGCCAGACCGAGGCCGGTGAGGAACACGCCGGGCACCATGGCCACCACGTACACGACGGTGACCAGGACGCTTCGGCCGAAGTACGTGTCCCGGAACAGCTCGAGGTAGTTCTCGGCCCCGACGAACTCGTAGTTCCCGAAGCCGTCGACGCGGAACAGGCTCAGCACCACGCTCATCACGATCGGGACGCCCAGGAAGACGACGAAGCCCACGACGTTCGGTGCGAGCAGGAGGAGGGCAGCGTTCCGGTCGGAAGAGCGTCGACGCCGGGAGGGTCCCGCGACGGCAGTCATCGAACCACCTGGCCTGGAAGGGCTGAAAAGGTTTACATTTCGTAATCGTTTTCACGCTAGTGGGCGCTCTCCCGCAGTGTCAACGACAGGACGCCTCAGACGGTCCAGTCCTCCTCGACCGGAAGGATCTCGGGCTGCAGCGTGAGCGTGCGAGGGCCGCCCCCGTGCCCGCCGATACGGTCGATGAGCATGTCCGCCGCTCGGATCCCCATCTCGCGGGCAGGGAGACCGACACGGGTGATCCGTGCCGAGACCATGGTCGTGAAGGGCAGGTCGCCGATGATGGCGAACCCGAAAGCCGGCGGTACCGTGCCCGCCCGGGCGAGCACCTGGAAGGCTCCGATGCCCGACAGGTTGTTCCCCGCCACGACGGCGTCGATCTCGGCGCCGGTGCCCAGCAGGGCACGCATCGCCTCCCGGGCGCCGGCCACCCGGAAGTCACCGTGCTCCACGAGGGTCTCGTCGACCTCGAGACCGCGTTCCCCGTACGCCGCGCGCCAGCCGATGACGCGGTCGTGGGCGGAGCTGAGGTGGCTCGGGCCGGTCACCAGGCCGACGTGGCGGTGACCGGCGTCGAGCAGGGCGCCGGTGGCCATGCGGCCCGCCGCGACATTGTCCAGGAGGACCTCGTCGGCGCCGAGGTCCAGCTGGCGGTCGATCGCGACCACGTGCCGACCGCTGGCGACGTACGACAGCAGGTCCGGCGTCGGCCCGTTCGGGACGACGACGACGCCCGCCATGTTCTCGCTCACGGCGATCCGCAGGTACTGACTCTCCTTCTCGTCCTGGTCGTCGGTGTTGCACAGCACCACCGAGTAGCCGGCCCGCTGGGCGCTGTCCTCGACACCGCGCGCCATCGCGGTGAAGTAGGGGTTCTCCACGTCGGGGATGATCAGGGCGATGACCTCGGAGTGCTTCCTGCGCAGCGTGCGGGCCGCCCGGTTCGGGGAGAAGTTCAGGCGCCGTGCCGCGTCCCGGACGCGCTTGGCTCGGTCCGGCGAGACACGCTGGCCGTTGAAGACCCGGGACACGGTCGCGATGGAGACCCCGGCCGCCGCCGCCACGTCATGGATGTTCGAGGTCACCGGTGGCCCCCTGGAACGCTTGTAACGTTTTCATGCTAGTGCGCCCGACCGGCGACTCCTACGGTGCCGTGGGGGACGCGGCCAGCCGGACGCCGTACAGGCTCGTGGTGGCCGTCATGTAGAGCCAGTCGTGTCCCTCGCCGCCGAAGCAGAGGTTCGAGACGACCTCCGGCACCGCGATGTGCTCGAGGACCCGCCCGTCGGGGTCGAGGACGTAGACGCCGTCACCGGCGGAGCACCACAGCCGGCCGTCGTCGTCCACCCGGAGTCCGTCCACCGCGCCGACCGGCACGGTCGGCACGTCGCGGCCGTTCCTGCAGACGCCGTCGGCGACGTCGTAGGCGCGCAGGCCCGTCACCTCACCGGTGTCGGCGACGTAGAGGACGGACTCGTCGGGCGAGAACGCGAGGCCGTTGGGGTAGTCCATGTCGGTGACGACGGGCTCGGCCGCGCCGGTCGAGGGGTCGACGCGGAAGACGTAGCAGGCGCCGTACTCCATCTCGCCGGGGTGCCCCTCCCGGCCGCTCGGCTGGATGCCGTACGGCGGGTCGGTGAACCACACCGCCCCGTCACGCGCGACCACGACGTCGTTCGGCGAGTTGAACCGGCCTCCGGACCAACGCTCGGCGACGGCCTCGACGGCGCCGGCGACCTCTCGCTCGACGCGCCGGTTGCCGTGCGAGCACTGCACGACGCGACCGTCACGGTCGAGGGTCCGGCCGTTCTGGTAGCCGGCCGGTTGCGCCTGCACCTCGGTGGCACCGGTCGCGGGGTCGAACTCGAGGACCCGGTCGTTCGGGATGTCGCTGAACCGGACCACCTTCCGGTCCGGGATCCACACCGGCCCCTCGGTCCAGATGGCACCCGTGAACAGCTGCTCGACCTCGGCTCCTGCTGCGATGAAGGACGTCATAGGGGCAGTGTGGCATCGCGGACCGCCGTTGTCCGCGATGGCCCGTACGCTCGGGCGTCGTGTCAGGACCTCCCCTTTCTGCCCGCGCGCTGGGACGGGCGACGCTTGCCCGCCAGCTCCTGCTGGGCCGCGACGATCGCTCCGTGCCCGACGCCGTCGCGCACCTGCTGGGCCTCAACGCGCAGGAGCCGGACCTGCCGTACCTGGCGCTGTGGAGCCGGCTGGAGCGGGTCACGATCACCGACGTCACCCGCGCGATCGAGGACGGCACGCTGGTGCGTTCGACCCTCATGCGGTCCACCCAGCACGTGATGACGGCCGAGGACTTCACCCTGGTCCGGCCGGCCCTGGCGGGTCTGCTGCGACGCGTGCAGCGGAACACCTTCGGCTCGCGCACGCGCGGGATCGACCTCGGCGAGCTCGTGCGGGACGCCCGCGAGCTGCTCGCCGACGGGACCGTGCTGACCCGTCCGGAGCTGGGACGCCGCCTCGCGGCGAGCCGCCCGGGCGCGGACCCGACGGCGCTCGGCTGGACGGTCCAGTACCTCCTCCCGGTGACCCACCCGGCGCCGAGCGGCACCTGGCGCACCCGGGGCGCGACGCCCTTCGCGCTCCCCCGCGGCGCGCTGCCCGCCGAGGCGACGGCCGACGACGTCGCGACCCTGCTGCGGCGGTACCTGGCCGCGTTCGGCCCGGCGACGGTCTCCGACATGCGCGTGTGGTCCGGGATCAGCGGGCTGCGGGAGGTCGTCGCGGGCATGCGGCCCGACCTGCGGGTCCTGCGCGACGAGCGTGGCCGTGAGCTGCTGGACCTGCCCGAGGCGCCTCTGCCGGACCCGGACACCCCGGCGCCGGTGCGGCTGCTACCCGCGTTCGACGCGTTCCTCCTCGGCCATCACGACCGCACCCGGGTGATGAGCGACGACGTGCGCCGTCAGGTCTGCGTCGGCTCGGGCGTGGCGGCGACCGTGCTGGTGGACGGCACGGTCGCCGCCACGTGGGACCTCGTCGTCGGGGACGGCGCGGCCACCCTCACCGTCTCACCGTTCCGAAGGCTCAGCGCCGCCGAACGGGACGAGGTGGAGGCCGAGGCGCACCGGCTGCTGGCCTTCACCGACCCGGGAGCCGAGCACGACGTCCGGGTGGTGGGCTGAGCCGCGCGCCACCTGCCCACCCCGCCGCCGGTAATGCGCTTGCCGCCACGCGCCGGTCCCGGTGTGCTTGCCGCATGGCCTCCTTCGTCTCGCACACGTCCGTCGACTGCCGCAACGCCTACGAGCTGTCCGAGTGGTGGAAGCGGCTGCTCGACTACACCGACGATCCCGACGACCCCAACGAGCCGGGCGACGAGGAGTGCATGATCCTCGACCCCGGGACCGGTCATCGCATCCTCTTCATCGAGGTGCCCGAGGAGAAGACGGTCAAGAACCGCCTCCACTTCGACCTCCGGCCCCGCGCCGGGACCCGGGACGAGGAGATCCAACGGGTGCGGGAGATGGGCGCCGCGGAGGTCGCCGACCTCCGCGGCAAGTTCGGGCCGGGTACCGGCTGGGTGTGGTTCGCCGACCCGGAGGGCAACGACTTCTGCATCCTCCGGTCCGAGGAGGAGATGAGCCGCACGTGAGCGCACAGGTGACCACGCCTGCCGACCTGCGGAGCGTCGTCGACGCCCTGACGGAGGCGTTCGCGGGTCTCCCGGACGACGCCTGGGACCGGAGCGCCTACCGGCTCGCGTGGGACTGCCGGGACACTGCCGCCCACCTGCTCGACGACTTCGGCGCCTACGCCCTGCAGCTCTCGGGAGCCAGGCCGCCGCGCGAGGACTACCTGCGTCTGCTGGAGGGCCCGCCCCGCCGGGAGGGCAGCCCTCCGATGCTGTTCTGGCCCGACCCGGCGGGCGGCAGCCGGGTGATGGCCGAGTGCGTGGACGCCCTCGGCGGCCTGCTGGTGTCGGTCACCACCACGGCACCGCCCGACCGGCGCGGCTGGCACCCGCACGGCCTCGCGGACGCCTCCGGCTTCGCCGCGATGGGCGTGGTCGAGGGCGCGATGCACGGGTGGGACATCCTCACCGCGAACGGCGTCGACTTCGCGGTCGACGGCGAGATCGCCGACCGCACACTGACCAGGCTCTTCCCGGGCGCGCGACGCACCGTCGACCCCTGGCAGGACCTGCTGGCCGCGACCGGGCGGACCGACGCGACGCACGGGCGCCGGTGGCACTGGGACTGCAGCGTCAGGGAGTACTGAGCCCTTCGCCCGAGGTCAGGAGACCGCCTTCGCGACGAGTTCCGCGATCCGCTTCTCCCCGGCCTCGGTCAGCTCCGTCAGCGCGAACGACGTGGCCCACAGGCCGCCGTCGTCGTCGAGGTTGGCCTCGGTGCTGAAGCCGAACGTCGAGTACCGCTCCTTGTCCACCTGGCCGCTCCGGAAGAAGCACAGCGGCTTGCCGGCGCGGGCCCACGCCGGCTGGCCGTACCAGAGCTTCGGCGCCAGCTCGGGGGCCGCGGCGGTGACGACGCCGTGCAGCCGCTCCGCGATCTCCCGGTCCGGGGAAGCCATCTCGGCGATCTTCTTCAGCATCGCGGCCTCGTCGGCCGCCGCCTTCTTGGACCGGCTGCCGCCGCGCGACTCCGCCTTGATCTCCACGGCGCGCGCCTTCATCGCGGCGCGCTCCTCCTTCGAGAACCCGCGGGTAGCGGTCCCGGTCTCCTGCGATGTGCTCATGGTCCCTCTCCTCGTTCCGATGGGTGGTCACACGCTATGCGCGACCCCGAGGAGCGGGCTTCTCGATTCCTGACGGGTAATCGAAAGCCGGCGCGTGACTGGTCAATCCTCGCCCGGTGTCGCCTCGAGCAGATCGGCAAGACGATCGGCGAGTTCGGCCGCACCGCCGACGCCGCACCCGGCACCGCCGCGCATGGCCTCGCGGAGAACTGCCTCCAGCGGCCGGAACGGCGCCGCGCCGACGTCGGAGAAGGACTGCACCCGACCGCCTTCCACGGCTGCAAGGCGGTCGGCGAACGCAGCATCGTCGGGGTATGCGATCGGCACGAACTCACGGCGCGTGGCCACGCGAGCGCGCCCGACGGCTGACGGCCCTCGCAGCAGGCGTTGTATCGACCAAACGGAGGCACCGTCGACGCTTCGCGCAACGAGGCGATCGCCGAACGTCCCGGGGTCCGAGGCCAACAGCGAGGCCTCCCACGCTATGCCCCTGACCTCATCCTCATTCCGGCCGTACTTCAGCACGCCCTGGCCGAATTCGCCCTCGACCACCTCGGCAACCGAATGCCGGGAGTTCAGGGAACGGGTTGGCCGAATGTCGCCTACGCAGGCAGTCGCTGCCCGGAAGGCTCGCTCGCGTGACATCCCTGATGATCCCTTCGACCACTGGGCAAGGTCGCGCCATCGTACGTACCGGAGGCGCAGTCCTGTCGCTGCGCTGCCGCGGGTGGGAAGCCGTTTGGTGGAGCTAGCGGGACTCGAACCCGCGACCGTTTCGTTGCGAAGACGTCGGACGGCTGACGATCCGCCGTTTCGTGCGGGTTCTGGCGTTGCAGGCGTTGCTGGCAGCCCCGGGTAGCTCGTCGCGGGGTACCACGGGGGTACCAGGCTCCGACGGCGTCTCTTGGTGCAAAATGACGACTCCATCGTGCGACTTCAGCCTGGAGCAGGTCGCGGCGGGACCGGCGCGCCAGCGCCGCATGCCCGCCGCCTGCGCCGCGCGCGAAGCACGCTTGAGTCAGTAGAGAAAGTTCTCACGCAGAGGGCCTGGCGATCGGCCATCGCCACCATCGCCGAACATCACGCCTCAGCCAGCGTCGGGCGCAGGCGAGGCGTGCCGCAGAAGATCTCCAATCCGTGACACCGCCTCCTCGACGCTCTTGACGACCGCCTCGAAAGCCGCAATTGGTGCCAGTTCGGAGATTCCGAGCTCACCAATGACCGCCCTCGACTCCGAGTTGCTGAGGTGCGCCACACCCCCACGCGAACGAATCGCATACAAGTCCCGTAGGACCTTCGAGACATCGTCCTGGTCACCCAGTGACGCGAGCAACTTCCTAAGGAGGGAGAGCGACCTTTCGCCCTTCTCCGCGTCCTGGACTACACGCTTGAGGAGCTTCGAGTCGAGCCCGTCCACGAAGACCTTCGAAACGACCAGCAGCGGGCCGATGATGGCAGACGGGTCATCGGTGAGCGGACCCGTAAGTGACCGGTATTGAGGCTCGAGGTCCGCCGGTAGCGGGCGCCACAGCTCGCGTCCGAGACCCTGACGTGCCGCCTCGTTCGCCTTCGTACGCGCCCGCCGTAGGTCGCCTATCGGGTCCGGGGATGAGGCGATTTGGTTTAGGAAATCTCGACGAAATCGACCCTCTTCCATCTTGCCCTCTGGGGGAACATTGTACGTGCGCCAATGTCCCCACTCCTCCTCTGGAATCTTGGCACCGATGTCTCCGAGGTACACCTCCACGAGACCTGCGCTGTTGATCGAAATGTCGACTCCCCAAAGGCTGAGACAGGACAGCCTGAACGGAGTAACTTCGTATCGTCCAGGTTCCGACACGTAGTCCTGAAGCACCGCTCGTTTGAAGTATATCGGCGTGAGATAGTGGAGCCGAGAGTCGTCGAGGTCGTGGTACGACCCGAGCTCGTCAGGGTTGCAAGAATGGGTTAAGGGATTTCCCGTCTCCGGATCGACGCCATAGACGAAGTTTGGGAAGTCTGTCGCCGAGTGAGATCCCTCCCATCGGGGTCTCCTCGACGTATTCTGGCCTTCCAACACATACTGACCCAAGATCCGCGACATGGACGGACGGTCACTTCCGAATGTCGCGTCGTTAAGGGCGTGGAAGTCGACGCTCACCCAGTTTCGTTTGAAGGTGTCGTCCACTCGCACGAAGGGGTGACTGTCCAGTTTCGTCGTGTAGTCAACTTGAACGACAGCTGACTTTCTGCAACATTTGAGGAATGTCCGGAGTTCCAGGACTCGAACCTCCACCTTCCACGCCTCGTCTGTTCGCTCAAATCGAAGAAGTTGATGCTCGCGTCCGGCGGCACTCACGTAGTTCCATCCGTTGACAACTTCGAAGGCATCCCAGAACCAGAGGAACGGAAGCGCCACATCGATCTGGGGTAGGTTCGTTCCGGTAGCACGTCGCGCTTGGACAAGGAACGTGACCTCGGCGCCATACTCTTCTTCCGTAAGCCCGTCGACGTAGCCAGTACTACCATCGCTCGGCGTGGTCCAGACGCCGAAGGAGCCGAGTCCTCGTCCGATCCATGACGTTCCGCCGAGCGCTGACTCCTCGCTTCCCTCTGGGATCAGCACGCACCCACGACCTCCGTGCTCCAGCGGGGTATGCACATATTCATCGACCACTACCCAACCGGAAGGACTTGAGTCGATATCCTGAAGCCGGCTGGTTGGCCAAAGCGCGTCTGGATACTCACCTTCAGGGCGATTCCACAGACTCGCGAGGTCCGAGTGTTGGTCGGAGAAGTATCCAGGGATTTGCGGAGTGCTCACAACGCTCACAGTACGACGCAGGACCCACATGCGTGACCACAAATCGGCACGTCGCGTACCAATCTCATGACTGCCAAAGTCCACTGACGACTCAAGCCCGAGAAGGGCCCTCGGGCACGGTGCCCAGGCTGACAGGTCACCGACGTCAGATGCCCGTCAGAGCGGGAACCTGGCCAGCACCTTGTCCGCGAGTGCGTTAGTTCGTTCCTCGATGTCGGCAGCCGTCCAGGACTCCCGCTGAGCGAGCGTCGCGTTGAGCGTGAGCCCGTTCCGGTAGCCGATGTACCTCCCCGCGGAGTCTTGACGGTCACGCTTCTCGATGAATGATTTGTTGCCAAGATTGCTGTTGTAGGCCGTGATGGTGAGGTTCCCCAGCCTGTGCTTGTGCTCCTCCTGCACCTGCGCTGCCAACTCTGAGCCGCCGAGCATCTCCTGCCAAGCGGGCGGGAGGTTCTCCCCCTGGGGCAGGATGTGCTCGATCGTCCACACGAAGTGGTTCTTCTCCTGACGCCATAGGTCGACTGACGTCTCCTTGGTCATGCCGTCCTCGGCTAGCGTCGCGAGGATGAACCGGGCGACGTCGGTGTTCTCCTCGTAGATCCTGCCCAGCAGTCGGTCCCGGAAGACGCCATCACCAGCTGAAGCAGCGCTGAGTCTCCGAGAAACAACAGCAACGACATCGTCTCCGCGCGCACCGCCAACAGCGTCGATCGTGTCCATGAACAGCTTGGCGAGTGCGTACGTCGGCGGGTAGCCGGTTAGGTTCCGTCTCACGAAGAAGCTCGTGAGCCTGTCTACCGCGGTCTCGATATGGCCGGCAGTCAACTCGAGCTCATGCCGCTTCGACAACAGCCACATGACGAGGACGTAGGACGGCGCCCCCTGGGCACGCATGAGGCGTTGGAATGCCCGATCGAGAGATGTCGGCTGATCGACCTCGACGACGCAGTTGATGCGGCCGTAGATCTCGCTCGCGTCCACCAGCTTGTCGACGACACTCCGGAGGTCGCCCCCTAGCAAGGTTTCGTAGATCCGGATCAGCCGGGACTTCGTGGCGACCGTCGCGTTCGGCACGTCAGGCAGCTCCGACTTGAACGCGTTGTAGTAGTGCCGCAGAAAGCGCTCCTGGGTGGCGTAGTTATCACCCAGGTTCGTCAGCATCGCGTTCCAATGTTGGAAGGCCTCGTCGACGTGCATGATCCGCTTCTTCTCGGATTCGGCGAGGAGGTGGTTCTTGATGAGGTCGACCGGCGAGAGTGGCATGCCACGGTTGTTCAGCGACTCGAACAGGACGAACGCGTCGGCATGGCTCGCGACCTCGATCTTCACAAGAACCGCGCGTTTCGCTGCCTCGAGGACACGCAGCGCGGCAGCCGGTTGAGTGACTCCATCCTGCTCTGCGAGTCGCACGATCGCTGACCGGAAGTAGCGGTAGCACTTGGCCACCCTGCGACTCGGGAAGTACGCCTTCCACTCGCCCTTGATCGGCAGCCCTGCCTCTTCCAGTACGCGCCGGTAGTCCGCGAGGTTGCGTCCTTGCTTCTGCGGCGTCACCCGCGGCTGCTTGTCGGACTTGCGGACGAGCTGTCGACTCAGGTTGGTGACGTCTGTGCGAGTGTCCTCGTCGAGTTCGTCGATGTGCTCCTTGAGCACTGAGTAGCACGCGGCCAGGAGAAGGGTCAGCGTTGTGAGTCGTTGCTGCCCGTCGATGACCTCCAGGATGTTGCTCTGCAGAGTGTCGGTCGTCTGGTCGAGCGTGATGATGGTGCCGAGGAAATGTTGCCCGTCTGCCTCGATGAGGTCCTCGAACAAGTCTTCCCATTGCGGCTTCATCCAGGAGTACTCCCGCTGGTAGGGCGGTACTCGGTACATCACGTTGCCCTCGTGGCTGAACAGCGTGTGCACGGGGTACTGATTGGCCGACTTGATCATCAGGCAACTCCCGATTCGTTGATGATGTCGAGCGGTGGCAGGTTGTCGACGATCTTCATCGTCTCCAGGCTGACGGTGACGATGCGGGCGAGGAGGTCGATGATGTAGCGCGGGTCGCCGACTTCGCGGGACCAGTGGTTGGGGTTGTTGACGATGCCCGAGGGCTTGTCGGTCTTGATCCAGTAGCGATCGACCATCCACTCGATCGCTGAGCGAGAGCCGAGCTGGTAGCGGTAGGCCTCGTCAGGTATGCCCGTAAGCGTGATGTGGTCGTTGTAGTGGATGACTGAGCGGTCCTTGTCCCGTCCCTTGCCGCCGAAGCGCATCTTCTTGTCGCCGACGGCGTAATAGTCGTACGGATCGATCCACGTCGGCGGCTGCGCGGCCAGACCATCAAGTGGGTAGGGATCGACAGTCTCATAGCCGAGATGGAGCTCGCTCAACTTACGGCCGGCATCCGCGTAGCCGGTGAAGTCGGCAATTAACGGGATCCGCGGCAGCATCTTCTTCAGATCCGCCGCGTACGTCTCTCGGTACTCCGGCGAGTGCAGCAGGCCGTAGACGTAGAAGAAGACGCTGTCTTTCGAGATTGTCGAGCCGTATGCCGCGCGGAACCGCTTCAGTGTCTCGTCGGTGATGTTGTCGACCCGGCGATACCCGTCGACCACCCCTCCCACGCCACCAAGATCGAGCATCTCTGAGTCTTCGACCTTCTCGTAGCGCCAGCGCGGCAACACCTGACCGTTTTGGCCAGCTCCAAGCGCCTGAATGTCTGGGACAGCGTCAATCGCAAGGACTGCGAATTTTGCCGTTGCGCCCGGCCCCAACACGTATAGCCCAACATTCGCTGCTCCCTGACGCGGAGGGAATACGTCACGCGCCACCTTGGGTCGGTGGTACCACATCGTATCCGGGTAAAGGCGCACACGTTGGAACGGACGATATATCGCGCTCCGCGGCGCCTCCGAGACGAAGGCTAGTTCGGTTCTCTTGCTCAAGATTGACCGAAGGCTGTCGGTCCACTTTATGCGCCGCTCATCATTAGTGTCTTCACCCCGAAGCACCTCCGAGTATGTTTCGCACGCTAGACGCATGGAAGCTTGAAGCCGCTCCGACCCAAAGTTGTAGACCCAAGCATCCCTGCCAGTCTCAAGTCCTCTGCTTCGGGAATCGAAGAGCGCAGTGTCTTTCCCCTCCGAAGAGATGGGCATGAAGCGGGTGAAGTCGTCACGGCGTTGGTTGAGCCAGTCGCCGTGTTCGTTCGGAGTGATCCTGGTCGTGTGCAGGTCGAAGACGCTCCCTACGTCTGCGACTTTGCTGAGTTTCTGTTCAGCGGTGAGGTAGTCGCCGATGTCGGTGTAGTGGATGGTGGCGGGGCCGGTGTTGTTGGGGTCCTTGACGAGGAGAGTGATGGCAACGGTGGCACGGCTGCCGCCGCCAAAGACCTTGCCGCCCTCCTTGCGGGATTGTTCGCCTGCGGTGCGCTGGTTGCCGCGGAGGTTGTAGACGTAGATCGACGAGAACTCCTCGACGAGTGCCTTGCGCATGCCGTCGGCCGTGTTGGAGTCGAGGAAGCCGCCGTTGGTGACGTATGCGATCAGGCCTCGTTCGCCGATGCGAAGGGTTGCCCACTTGATCGCACGGATGTAGGAGTCGTAGAGCGAATTCTTCAGTGTGGCTGTCGAACGCTCGGCGTACGTCTTGCGGATCTCCTCGTCGAGCGAGGGGTACTTCTCGTTGGCGTTGTCGTCGTTGGCGGAGTCTTGACCCGAGGAGTAGGGCGGGTTGCCGATGATAACCGTGATCGGGAGCTTCTTGAGTCTCTGCAGGCGCTCGTTATTCTCGACGAAAATGCCAAGATCGGGGGTGTCGTCGGGCTCCCAGGACTGGAAGGTGTCGGTTAGGACGAGGCCCGGGAACTCCTTCTGCTCGCCGGCGAGGTAGGCGTACGTCGTCTCGATGTTGACCGTGGCGATGTAGTAGGCCAGCAGGAGGATCTCGTTGGCGTGGATCTCGTTCGCATACTTGCGGGCCAGATCGTGCGGCTTGATGAGTCCCGACTGGAGCAGCCGGACGAGGAAGGATCCGGTTCCCGTGAAGGGGTCGAGTATGTGGACGCCTTCGTCCGTGAGGCCCTGCCCGAACTCTTGGCGGAGCACGTCGTCGGCGGAGCGGAGGATGAAGTCGACGATCTC
The DNA here is from genome assembly GCF_042665525.1 of Georgenia alba. Classification (NCBI taxonomy): domain Bacteria; kingdom Bacillati; phylum Actinomycetota; class Actinomycetes; order Allobogoriellales; family Allobogoriellaceae; genus Georgenia; species Georgenia alba. Next base: position 1,482,503 of record NZ_JBHTCQ010000001.1, on the reverse strand, counting down.
GACCGGGGTGTAGACGATGCCGAGCTTGTCGACGGTCTTCTTGAACGCGGTGGCGAAGAACTTGTCGTAGAGCTCGATGAGGATCTTCTGCTTGCCTTCGGCGTTGTCGACACCGGCGATGCGTCGTCGGACGGACTGGTAGAAGCCTTCGAGTGTGGCGTTCTCGGCGGCGAGCGGGTGCTCGTCCAGGCTGGCGAGCATCTTCTCCATGATCCGGGCCACGGGGTTGGTGTCGGCGAACGCGTATTCCTCGAAGAGCGCCTCGAAGACCGGGCGGGTGACAAGGTGCTGTGCGAGCATCTCGACCGCATCGTCGGATGTGATCGAGTCGTTCAGCGACTCGCGCAGCCCGGTAAGGAACGCGTCGAACTCCTTGGCCTGTGGCGAATCCGGGTCTGACAGGAGTCCGTTGATGCGGGTGATGTGGGCGTGAGCGATGTCGGCGACGTCTTTGGCCCACGTCTCCCAGTACCTCCGCTCGCCCACCTTCTGCACGATGCGGGCGTACATGGCGTCGCGGAACTCAGCTGGGAACTCGAGGGTGAGCTGTGCGTACTGCGGCTGCTCTCCGCCGCCCGCGATCTGCTCCACGTCGGCCGGTGGCGGAACCGTGTCGATGACGATGTTCGGTGGCGGCTGCTTGTTGAGCTCGATCTGGTTGATGATCGCGTGGAAGCGGTCGTCGTGAGAGCGCAGCGCCTGCAGAACCTGCCAGATCGTCCGGTACTTCTCATTGTCCTTGAGCGCCTCCTCCGGAGGCGTACCGGACGGGATCACGGCGGGCAGGATGATGTAGCCGAACTGCTTGCCGGGCGACTTTCGCATCACTCGACCCACGGACTGCACGATGTCCACCTGTGAGCCGCGGGGCGTGAGGAACAGGACGGCGTCCAGCGCGGGGACGTCGACGCCCTCGGAAAGGCAGCGCGCGTTGGTCAGTACCCGGCAGACGTCGTCGGGTGTCTCGGCCCTGAGCCAGGCGAGGTGGGCGTTGCGTTCGTGGATACCCATTGTGCCGTCGACGTGCTGTGCCTCGACCTTGAGCGCGGTGCCGCCGTCGGGCACGTCGAGGAGGGCACGGTCGACCATGGCGGGAAACGCCTGGGCTGCGGCCCTCGATGACTTGATGTCCTTGGCGAACGCGACGGCCATCCGCATCGGCGGGTTTGTCCCGAGCGGCTGCGGGTCGGAGAGGTCACCGCGGCCCTGGTTCTTGGACAGCCCGCTCCAGCAGCCGATGAGCTTGGCGGCGTCGTCGAGGGCGATCTCGCCGTTCTGGGCCATGGTCTGCTGGAAGTTCTCGGCCACGTACTTCTCGTCGACGGCGAGGACGACGACTTTGTAGTCGGTGAGCAGATTGGCCTCCACGGCATCGCCGAAGCCGAGGCGGTGGAGCTCCGGGCCGAACATCGACTCGTCGTTCATATCGGCCAAAACCGCGTCGGTGTCCTTGGCCTTCTTGTGCACGTCCTCGCCGAACACCCGCGGCGTGGCCGTCATGTAGAGGCGCTTCTTCGCTCGTAGGCGGTTCTGGTCGTGCACGCGCACGAACGCTGACTCGTCTGCTCCTGACAACGTCACGCCGGTCGTGCGATGGGCTTCGTCGCAGATCACCAGGTCGAACTCCGGTAGTCCGCGCTTCTGGGCCTCGATGACCACGTCGATCGACTGGTAGGTGGCGAAGACGACCGTCATGCGCTCCTTCGCATGGCGGCCCTTCCGCCAGCGGGTGATGAGGGTCTCTGCGTCCGTCGTGGCGGGCTCGGTCAGGTCGATGGTCGACATGTCGGCGTCGTCGGTGTTCACCTTGCGACCGACACGGACGTCCGAGCAGACAGCGAACGGGCGGATGTCGACGGAGGTATTGGCCATCCACTCGCGAAGCGACTGGGAGAGCAGCTGGATGGACGGCACGAGGAAGAGGACCGAACCGCCGACGCCGACTAGATCCTCCGCGATGCCGAGCGCCGTGAACGTCTTACCCGTGCCACACGCCATGATGAGTCGACCGCGGTCATGGGTCGCAAGGCCCTCGCGGACGTCTTCCAGCGCCCGCTGCTGGTGCGGCCGGAGCGTCTTCGGACCCGTCGGGACGACGACCTCCGGAGTCTCCCACCGGAACTGGCCCCAATCGATCTGCGCATCCGCGAGGTACTGAATGTCCACTCGCTGCACGGGCACTGTCTGGCCAGCCAGGGTGTCGCCGGCGTTCTTGGACCAGGCCTTCGCGGTGTCGAAGATGTACCGCTCGACGAACCCGACCTTGCTGGATGCACTCAGGAACGAGTCGATCTCAGCCTTCGGCACGGTCCGCTCGGGGTCGTAGAACTTGGCCTGGATGGCGGCCAGATCGTCGGTGTCCCGACGCTTGGCGACGAGATCGATTCCGGTGTCCGGACGGCCCTCGCGACCGGGCCACTCTGACCACAGCCAGACGTCAGAGAACTTCGCCGTCCACTCGGGATCAGCCTTCAGGTACGCCTGGATGAGCCGCTCGAATTTGTCGCCCTTGTCGCGCGGGTCCAGCGCGGTGGACCACAACTCGTCCAGAGTTTCGTGGATCGTCGTCGACATAGGGGCATCTTGGCGCACGTTGTGCGGCTATGGCCGCGATTCGCCCCGCGCTTGCTCCAGACCAGTGCCGCTGACCTGGGAAGATGCCCGCAAACTTGTCAGGCCATGCCCCGGACGAAATCGTCGATCCGCCTGTTTCGACGCCTGATGAAGTCGTTGCTGGCCTCGACGTACGCGATGTAGTCGTCGACCGTCCTGGGCACGGCTGGTGTGCGGAAGTCGTCGAAGTGGTGGAAGAAGCGGATCGTGGCCCCGTCGTCCTCGACGAGGTCTTGCAGGAGCCAGAAGTCCACGTAGCCGCTGAAGTCGCCAAACAACCCGAAGAAGTCGGAGTACCGCTGCAGGACGTCCGCGAGCTTGTTGTCCTCGCCGGCATAGTGGCGGCGGATGCACTCGAGCGTGAGGTCGAATCGGTCGGCGATGGACGGATGAAACCCGCGGGCTCCGTTGAGGTTCTGCTTCCCGTTGATCCTGACGCCGGGGAAGAGGATGGCGCTGCCCATGGTGTAACCCAGGTCGGCGGGTCGGACTTCCGGCGCGATCTGTTGGATGACGCGACCTGCCTTGTGCACGAGGTTGGTCGTGATCGCGTCACTCGTCAGGCGGAACTCGCCGCGGGAGGAGCGGTGGACCAGGTACTCCCCGCGGACGGTCGGGTCGAGGTCGAAGATCTCGCCGGACGGGAGTGGCTTGCTCCACAGCATTCGGTGGTATCGGCGAAGAGTCGGACTGAGCGCATCCGGGTCCTTGCCGGGCGGGGTGTCCGTTGCGAAATCGAACGACGTGTCGATCGGTCCGACCATCTTTGGCCTCCTGGCTGACGGTGGGCTGCCGCCGACGATAGCCAACCATGACGAAACCCGCCTCGATCGCTGCGTTTCCGCAGGTGAGGCGGGTGCCGGTTCGGTGGAGCTAGCGGGACTCGAACCCGCGACCTTCTCATTGCGAACGAGACGCGCTACCAACTGCGCCATAGCCCCGTGATGCTCCGGAGAGCAGGGACCACCATAGCACCGGGCCGGCGGCCCGAGGGAAGCGAGCGACGCCTCGCCCGGCGCGGCGTACGTCACACCGGAACGGTCAGGCTGATCCACGTGTCGGGAGGAAGGTCAGGGCGTCCGGGTACGGCGCGGTGCTCCTCGGTCCAGGCGGATCCTGCCGCGTCGGTGGCCGCCGCGCGCCAGAAGGCCACGGCCCGGGTGTTGACGTCCTGGAAGGCGACCTCCCACCGGCCCGGGAACTGGGCGAACAGCTGCCGGACGCCCGCGAGCCCCACGCCCGCACGGCGGGCGGCGGCGACCACGAAGTAGCTGTTGAGGACCCGGACCTCGCCGCGGACACCGCGCACGAGGGCGAGACCCACCGGCGCCTCGGCCCGCCACAGCAGGTAGGCGCGCCAGTCGGGGTCGCCGCTCAGGGCCGACCGCAGCCGGTCGTCCCGGAACCGGCCGCGCGGGTCGGGCACGGCCCCCGTCCAGGCGGACATGTCGTGCCGGAAGAGCAGCCAGAGATTTCCCAGGGCCTCGTGGTCCTCGGGACGGGCGGCGAGCAGAGTGACAGGTGATGTGGTGGTCATACGAGAGAACCTCCCGGCCTGTCGGCTCGGGAGGTTCTCGATGGGGTCATTCTCCCACGTGCCGCTAGGCGCCCGCAGCCCGACGGCGCGCGAGCACCTCGTCGAGGTCGAGCGCCGGGGAGGGCTGCTCCTCCGGCGCCGGGGCCGGGGACGCCTCGCTGGGGCGCTGCGGCACCGCGGCGGACGGCGCCTCCTCCTGCGCCGCGTAGGGCGCGACCTCGCGGCGCGGGGCGAGCGGCTTGAGGGTGTACGACGGCGCAGGCACCGGGACGGGCGTCCATCCGTCCTGCGACTGCGGCACTGCTGCGGGCGCCGGGACCGGCTCGGCCTGGGGCACGGCGCGCGCCTCGGCCTCGGCCACACGGGCGCGGTCGGACTCCTGCTGCGGCTCCTCGGCCACAGTCTCGTCTGCCGGATCCTTACGTGCCGGCTCCTCGCGGGCGACATCCGCCGTCGGGGCGTCCGTGGTGAGCGTGCGCTCGGCAGCGCGTCCCGGGCGCGACCCGTCCCCTGAACGACTCTTCACCGTCGGAGCCGGGACCCGCGCGACGGTGCGGTGCTCTCCGTCGCGGCGAGAGAGGTCACGCAGGCGCTGCTCGAGCCGCTTCATCTCGGCCCGGTCGCGCCGGTCGTTCGCGCGGGCACGCACGGCGGCCCGGCGGCCGAGCACCAGGACCGTGACAAGCAGCACCGTCGGGGCCACGGCCACCGCCCAGTGCAGCGAGGTCAGGCTGGTCGCGGTCCAGGCGCCTGCGGTCGCGAGCAGCAGGACCGTCGTCAGGACCAGGCGGCGCCTCGCCGCTGCGGCACGGCGGGAGAGTCGGGCTGCCCGGGCGGCGCGCGCGGCGGCCAGGGCGCGGGCGTCCTCGCCGACGCGCTCGCCGCGGGCTCGAGGCGATGTCATGGTGGCCTCCGGTCGTCGGACGTTGCGTGCGTGCAGGTACGGCCTGGCCTGTTCGGCGTGACCCCGGGACCGTGCCGCCTCCCGTTGCTCGGAACCGGTGGCCAGGATCCTCAGCTCACCGGAGAACCGGTCCTCCACGCGGGAGTCGAGCAGCAGCTGCCGGGACCGCACCAGGTGCGGCAGCAGGTAGCCGAGAAGGATCAGGGTCAGTGCTACCGCCACGTATCCCTGAAGCTCCACGGTCCAACGCTAGGTGCGCCGGACGGCCATGGCGTCGACCCCGCGCCGGTGTGTCTTACATGCTTGTCATTCTCTGCTCGCGGCCTGCTCGCGCAGGCGGCGCACCAGGCCGCCGGGCACCTCGTCGACGGTGAGGGCGAACGAGCGGTGGTCGCGCCACTCGCCGGCGATGTGCAAGAACCGCCGGCGCAGCCCCTCGTCCCGGAAGCCGAGCTTCTCCACCACGCGCAGCGACGCCGCGTTCTCCGGGCGGATGTTGATCTCGATCCGGTGCAGCCCGAGCTCGAACCAGGCGTAGTCGCTCGCCATCGCGACGGCGAGCGGCACCAACCCCCGGCCGGCCACGTGCTCGCCGATCCAGTACCCGATGGACGCCGACCAGAACGAGCCGCGCGTGATCGAGGAGACGGTCAGCTGACCGACGAGCTCACCATCCACCTCGATCACGAACGGCAGCGCGTCGCCGGAGCGGGCGTGGGCGTCGAGGTCGCGCACGTAGGCGCGGAAGGAGGGGGCCGGGCCGATCGTCGGCGACGTCGCCTCCCACGGCTCGAGCCAGGCGGCGTTGCGGCGGCGCAGCTCGGTCCAGGCCGTGCGGTCCCGGCGCCGCAGGGGCCGGAGCGTGACCGGGTCCTCCACCAGGACCACCGGCCACCGGACCCGGCTCGCGCTCATGGCCTCATGCGTCCAGCAGCAGGCAGTGGAGCCGCTCCCCGGGCTCCACGGCGTCCATGTCCTCCGGCACCACGGCGAGGGCGTTCGCCCGGGCCAGTCCGGTGAGCAGCAGCTTGTCGGCCGCGCCGACGGGCTCGGCGCGGTACCCCTCCCGCGGACTGCCGGTCAGGCGCACCCGGACGAACTCGCGCCGCCCGTGCGGGCTCTGCCACCCGGTGACGACCTCGGCCTTGACCGAGTCCCGGTACAGGTCCGAGTAGCCGGCCATGGACAGCAGCGCCGGGCGGACGAAGGCCTCGTAGGCCACCTGGACCGCGACGGGGTCGCCGGGCAGCGCGAAGATCGGCGTGCCCTCCCCGATGTGCCCGACGCCGAGCTGCCGGCCCGGCCACATCGCCACCGCGTCGAAGCGGACCGTGCCCAGCGGCGCGAGCACCTCCTTGACCGTGTCGTTCGCGCCGTAGCTCAGACCCCCGGTGGTCAGGATGAGGTCGGCACGCACGAGCTGGTCCTCGAGCGTCTCGCTCAGCTCACGGCGCCCGTCCGGGACCGCGGCCACGCGGAAGGTGGCTCCGCCGGCGTCCTGGACCGCCGTGGCGAGCGCGTGCCCGTTGGCGTCGTACACCTGGCCCGGGGCCGCGGCCTTGCCGGGCTCCACGAGCTCGTCGCCGATGGAGACGATCACCACGCGTGGCCGGGGGTGGACGCTGACCCGGCCCCGGCCCGCCGCGGCCAGCAGTGCGATCTGGCGGGCGCCGACCCGCTCGCCGGCCGGCAGCACGATCTCACCGGCACGCAGGTCCTCCGCCCGGCGCCGGACGTTCTCTCCCGGCTCGACGGCGGCACGCACCGCCACCTCGGCGTGCCCGAAGTCGGTCTGCTCCACCGGCACGACCGCGTCGGCACCGCCCGGCATCGCCGCACCGGAGGCGATCCTGACCGCCGTGCCCGCGACCATGCGGATCGGGTCCACCGACCCGGCACGGACCTCGTCCAGCACGCGCAGCGTCACCGGCTCGCGGTGCGTGGCCGCTGCCACCTCCGCGGCGTGGACGGCGTAGCCGTCGAGCGCGGCGAGATCCGCCGTCGGGAGGTCCGAGTCGGCGACGACGTCCTGCGCCAGCACGCAGCCGACGGTGTCGGGAAGCAGGACGTCGAGCGGGGGCAGCGGACCGACGGCCGCCAGGCACGCGGCTAGGTGCTCCTGGACGCTCTTCACGGGATCGCCGAGGTCTGCGCGGCCCGGTCCTCGGGCGTCGATCCGAGCGTGATGCGCCGGGCCTCGACCCAGGAGCCGAGCCACTCCGTGAGGTCCGCGCCGAGGTCGTCGCGCTCGGCGGCGATCCGGATGACGGCCTTGAGGTAGTCGAGCTTGTCACCGGTGTCGTAGCGCCGCCCGCGGAAGACGACACCGTGGACCCCTCCGCCGTCGGCCGGGTCCATCTCGGCCAGGGTCTGCAGCGCGTCGGTCAGCTGGATCTCGTCGCCGCGACCGGGCGGGGTCTGCTCGAGGACTCCGAAGACCGCCGGGTCGAGCACGTACCGCCCGACGACGGCGAGGTTGGACGGCGCCGCACCCGTGCGGGGCCGGCCGGCGATCTCGCGGACCGCGACGACGTCGCCGTCCGCGAGGCTGCCCACGGTGACGTCGACGGGTTCGACGACGGCCACGTCGCAGCCCTCGGTGTCCTCGGCGTCGACCTCGACGAGTGCGACGACGGAGCCCCCGAGACGTTCCTGGACGGCGACCATGTCGATGAGGAGCGGGTCGCGCGGGTCGATGAGGTCGTCGCCGAGCAGGACGGCGAAGGGCTCCCCGGCCACGTGGTCCTTGCCCTGCAGCACGGCATGGCCGAGGCCGAGCGGTGCGCCCTGGCGCACGAAGTGCATGCGCGCCAGCGAGGAGGACCGCCGAACCGCGGCCAGCCGCGCGGCGTCGCCCTTCTTCTCCAGTGCGGCCTCGAGCTCGGGCGCACCGTCGAAGTGGTCCTCGATCATGCTCTTGCCGCGGCCGGTGACCACCACGACGTCGTCGAGCCCGGCCTCGGCGATCTCGTCCACCACGTACTCGATCGCCGGCTTGTCCACGACGGGCAGCATCTCCTTGGGGACGGCCTTCGTGGCTGGGGCGAATCGGGTGCCGAGGCCGGCCACCGGGACCACGGCCTTGCGGGCACGGCGGCCGGTCAGGTTCGCAGACATGCTCCGAGGTTATCGGCCCGGTTCGAGTGGCCAGCGCGAGCACCGGCCTGCGAGACTGACGGCATGCACCGCGCGCAGGTGACCTTGCCAACGACGGACGGTCTCGAAACCGAAGACGCGAAGCAGGTGCTCCGACCACTCATCCGGGCGGCCCGGGAGGCTCGGCCGCGCAGGGAGCGGGAGCGGGCCGGCGAGGCGTTCGCCCGGAACGCCGTCGAGGCCGTCGGAGACGCGCAGTTCGTGGCCGCGTACGTCTCGCGGCCCACCGAGCCGAGCACCTTCCCGTTGCTGGAGGCGTTGCGGGACCGCGGCACCCGGGTGCTGCTGCCCGTGCTGGGCCCGGGGCTGTGCCGGGAGTGGGCCCTGTACACCGGTCCGGACGACCTCGAGGTCCGGGCCCCTGGGCGACCGCCCGAGCCGTCCGGGCCCGTGCTGCCGAGCGAGGCGGTGGGTGACGCGGACGTGGTGATCGCGCCGGCGCTGGCGATCGATTCGGTGGGCACACGGCTGGGGCAGGGCGGCGGCTGGTACGACCGGGTGCTCCCGCTGGTGCGCCAGGACGCGCACGTGTTCGCCATGGTCTACGACGAAGAGCTCATCGCCGACGTCCTGCTACCCGTGGACGAGCACGACATGCCGGTGCCGGCGGTCATCACCCCGACCGAGTGGTTCCTGCTCGAGGGCAGCGCCTTCCAGCAGGACGCCGCCCGCCGCCGCACACCGGCGTAGGCCCGCTCGTCCAGAGCCCCAGCCCCGCGCCGGCCTGGGTCACGCTCGCAGCGCTCGCGCCGGTCTGGAAACTTCGTCTCGGTAACCCGGACGAAGCTTCCAGGCGGGCACGAGATCGAGGCAGACCCCGCCTGCTAGCCGTCCGGTTCGAGGGTGAGCGTGGCGGCGGCCGACTCCTCAACCGCCTCCCGCGAGTACGGCCACGGGAAGGTCTCACCGGTGGCCCACGCGTCGATCTGGTCCGTGTAGTGGGTGGATCCCGGGTGACCCGACGTGCCCGTCGCGGTGACCCAGGTCGAGGCGTCGAGGTCGGCGAGGTCGACCACCATCCGCATCGAGGGACCCGTCGTGACGGTGAAGTCGGGGCGGCCCAGCTCGTCGACGGCGGAGGTGAGGTATGCCGTCGCGTTGACGATCGAGGTCCCCCCGGCCACCGGCACGGGGGCCGGGTTGACCAGCTGGCGCAGCGGCGCGGGGATGTCGTCGCCGCCGAGCACGGGGTGCTGCGGGGCGTACTGGTGCAGCTTGCCCCACTCCCAGGAGTCGGGGTCCTTGCCCATGGTGTTCGTCAGCTCGTGCCGGGCGCTGACCAGCGCCTGCCGGAGGATCTCGTCGCGGCTCTCCACGACGTTGACGGTGGTGCGGTCGTCCCACCACCGGTTCTCGGCGTCCTCGAGCAGCTGCTCGACGACGAGCAGCCAGCGCGCGCCGCCGTCGGGCGCCTGCGCCATCGGAAGGTCATCGGCGAACGTCAGCTCCAGCACGTTCGTCCACACCGCGTTGAAGTACACCGCGCCCGCCGAGCTGGTGTCGGTCGGGTAGCCGTCCGCCGACCACTGCCGCAGGAGGTCCACCGCGTCCTCGACGAACCGGTCGCCCACCGGGACCGAGAGCAGCGCGGGGACGATGGCGGGACCGAACGGGCTCGCGTCGTCGAGCATGATCTCGTTCGCCGCCGCGACGTCCACCGGCCGGTTCTGCTCGATCGTGTACTCGATGAGCTCGCGGATGCGCTGGGAACGGTAGCCGGCGTCCCAGTCAGCGGTGAGGAACGGGCCCTCACCGCTCGGGGTGACCGCCTGGTTCGCCGCGCTGATGAACCCCTCCTCCGGATTGACCCGGGAGGGCATCTGGGCGGGATCGACCCAGCCCTGCCAGTCGTAGCGCGAGTCCCAGCCCGGCCGCGGCCAGGACCCGTCGGACGGCACGGCGGCGTCGGGCACCGAGCCCCGCACGGGGATCCGACCCGGAGCCTGGTAGCCGATGTCGCCGTCGGTGGTGGCGAAGACGATGTTCTGGGAGGGCACGTCGAACTGCTCGGCCGCGGCCGACACGTCCTCGGCGTCCCGGGCCCGGTTGAGGGCGAAGATCGCCTCCCCGGTGCGTCCGGGGGTCGACGCGGTCCACTGCAGGGCGACCGCGTATCCGGAGAACCCGGCGGGCGGCGCCCCCTCGGGGACGGGCACGCTGCCCGCGACGGACGTCTCGGGCAGCACCTGGGAGACGATCGGGCCGTGGTCGGTGGTCATGACGTCGATGGCGACCGGGTCCGCGCCGTTGACCTCGATCGTCTCCCGGCGCGTCTGCATCGGGACCCGTGCGCCGTCGCGCAGGTAGGTGCCGTCCTCGTAGGTGCGTTCCAGGACGAAGTCGGTGACGTCGGCGCCGAGGTTGGTCAGGCCCCAGGCGAGCTGGTCGTTGTGACCGATGATCACGCCCGGCATGCCGGCGAAGGAGAAGCCCGAGACGTCGAACGTGCAGTCCTCGCTGCGTTCGGTGCAGTGCAGTCCCACCTGGTGCCAGAGGTTCGGTGACTCGAGCCCGAGGTGGGGGTCGTTCGCGAGGACCGGGCTGCCGCTCGCGGTGTGCTCGCCGGAGACTGCGAAGGAGTTGGAGCCGACGCCGTCGCCCCGGCCGAGCAGGGAGGGGACGGCCGCGAGCGCCCGTTCGGTCGCCGCGAGCGCCCGGTCCGCGTCCGGGCCGCCCATCGCCTGCCGGATCTCGGCGGTCTGCCCGTCGGCCTCCTGCGTGCCCGTCGCCGCCCGTGTCTCGGTCCCCTGGTCCTGCGGGCTCGGCAGGATCGGTGCGTGGTCCTGGTACGGGTAGGGCGGATAGAGCTCCTCCGCACGCTCGACGTCGCCGAGGCTGCGCAGCGCCGCTGCCCGGCCGAGCTCCGCGTGGTAGTTGCCGCGCAGGTCCCAGGCCATCGCCTTGAGCCAGGCGAGGGAGTCCACCGGGTCCCACCGCTCGACCGGCCTCAGCTCGGTGGTGACGCCGAGCACGGTGTACTCGAGACCGAGCTCGGACGCCTCACGGGTGGAGAGGTAGGCGTTGACGCCCTCGGCATAGGCCTCGTAGAGGGACCGCGCCTCGGGGCCCAGCATCTGCCACTCCTGCTCGGCGACGCGGCGCCATCCGAGGGTGCGGGTGACGATGTCGGCGCTGAGGGCGGCCTCGTTCTCACCGACCAGCTCCGACAGCCGTCCGGAGGTGACGTGCCGCCGGTAGTCCATCTCGAAGAACCGGTCCTGCGCGTGCACGTAGCCCTGGGCGCGCATGAGGTCCGCGTCGGAGTCCGCATAGATCTGCGGGACGCCCCGGTCGTCGCGGATCACCTCGACCTGCGAGCCGAGCGCCGCGAGGGTCTGGGTGCCGCCGTGGTCGGGCAACGGCCGGCGGACGACGCCGGCACCGACCGCCAGCGCGACGACCAGGAGCACCACGACGACGCTCGGGGCGATGATGAGCGCCTTGCGCAGCGCCACGGATCGATGCACGTCACGAGGGTAACCACGGACCCGTGGTCGCCGTCCCGTCCCACTCCGTTCGCGCGCCGCTCCGCGCCCCGTGTCCCGGGTCACGAAGCCGCCGCCGGTCAGGTCGCAGTAGGATTGGCACTCGACGGTGCGGAGTGCCAGCGCTCCGCCGAGCCCCGACGGAGGTTTCTGTGCCCACCTACGCCTACCGCTGCACCTCGTGCGGGTCCGAGCTCGAGGTCAAGCAGTCCTTCAGCGACGATGCACTCACCGTCTGCCCCGAGTGCGGCGGCGTGCTGCGGAAGCGCTACGGGTCCGTCGGTGTGGTGTTCAAGGGCTCGGGCTTCTACCGGACCGACTCGCGTTCCGGCGGCTCGTCGGGATCGGGCTCGTCCTCCAACGGCTCCTCCGGCTCCTCGGGCTCGTCCAACGGGTCATCGACCGGCTCGCAGAGCGACTCCTCCTCCAGCGGGTCGTCCTCGAGCAGCTCGTCGTCCTCCTCCAGCTCCTCCTCCGGCTCGTCCAGCACCGCGAAGTCCGCGACGCCCTGACGTCGGTCGTCCACAGCGAGCCCTGACCCGCCACCCGGTCCACACCCCGACGACGGCGCCCCACCTGCTCCGCACGCCCCTCCTAGCCTCGCGGCCATGCTGGTCCGCTCGCAGGCACCGCCGTCGTCCGCCCCTCCGGCCCGGGCGCGTCGCTTCGCCTGGCGCTACCGCCACCTGCTGGCGGCCGTGTGCCTCGCGGCTGCCGTGGCCGTCGCGCTGGAGACGCTGCGGCCCTCCCCGCCACCTTCCGAGCCGGTCGTCGTGGTGTCCCGTGACCTGCCGGCGGGCACCGTTCTGACGCAGCAGGACCTCGCGGTCCGGCGGCTACCGGCGGACGCCTACCCGCCGTCAGTGGTGCGAGATGTGACCGCGGCGGCCGGCCGCCCGCTGGCACTGGGGGTGGCGGCAGGTACTGCCGTGCTGCCGACGATGCTCACCGGTCCCGGACTCGGCGCCTCCGCGCCACCCGGGACGGTCGTGGTCCCCGTCCCGGTGGCCGACGAGGCGACGGCGCAGCTCGCCCGGCCGGGGCAGCGGGTCGACCTGGTCGCCGCGGCCGCGGACGCCACGGGCGCACCGGGCGATGCAACGGTCGTGGCCCGCGACGTGGTCGTGCTGGCAGTGCTGGAGCCGGGCGGTGACGGCGGCATCCTCGGCGACACGAGCGGGGCGACCCGACACCTTTACGTCGCCGCCGACGAGCGAGACGCTACCGTTCTCGTTGGCTCGGGCGCCTGGGCTCCCCTCCGCGCTGTTCTCCCGAGCCAGTGAGCTCATCTCTCGCACGATTGGACACACATCATGCTCGCTGGATTCAAGGAGTTCATCTCCCGCGGCAACGCCGTCGACCTGGCGGTCGGACTCGTGATCGGAACCGCGTTCACGGCCATCGTCACCGCGCTCGTGGAGAACCTCATCGACCCGCTCATCGCCGGGCTGGTGGGGCAGCCGGATTTCGCCGACGTCTGGCACATCACGATCGGTGAGGCCACCATGAGGCCCGGCGCCGTCCTCACCGCGGTGGTCAACTTCCTGCTCGTCGCGGCCGCCGTGTACTTCCTCGTGGTGCTCCCGCTCAACAAGCTCGCCGCGCGCCGCAAGCAGGAGGACGTCGAGCCCGAGGCACCGGCCGACGACGTCATCGTTCTCACCGAGATCCGCGACCTCCTCGCCGCGCAGGCGGGCCGCGGCTCCACCCCGCAGAACTGAGCGCTGCAGAGCTGAGGCTGCAGAGCTGAGCCCCGCAGACCGCCGGGGTCCGGCAGACCCCGTGAGCTAGTGCCGGCCCCAGTGGGGCGGGACGTCGCGGAGCAGGCGCTCGTCGTCGCCTGACCGCGTGTCCTCGTCCTGCGGGGCCGGCGCTGCCTCGTCCCGGGCGTGCAGGGCCTGGACGGGACCCTCGAGCTCGCCCGCCTCGAGGCGGCGGCGGTCCACCTCGGAGAGCCGGACCACGCGGCGGTGCCGCCGGCGCGGCGGCACGGTCAGGTCCTCCGCCGCACCACGTGCCCGAGGACCGCGTCCACCTGCGCGCCGCGCCGGGTGAGCGCGAGCTCGCCGCGGAGCTCCTCGACCAGCTCGGTCTCGTCACGCCCGGCACCATCGGACTCGATCCACGCGACGAGGTCGTCGAGCTGGTCGTCGCTGTACGCGGCGAGCGGCAGGCCCGGGACCACGTGCGGCCGCGGACCGCGCGGGCGCAGCTTCGGCTCGTTGGCGGCGGGCTCCTCGTCCGTCCCGGGCGCCGCGTTGCCGACGACCGCGTCGGGCTCCTCGGCGGTCTGCCCGGGGACGTCGGCCGCGGCCGGCTCGTCCTCGCCGTCGGCCGTGCTCGCGGAGGTCGAGGAGTCGTAGGTGTGCGGCAGCGCGGTCATCTCGGACGGTGCCGGGCGTGCGGTGGTCTGGGCGGCCTTGCGCTCGGCGAGGACCGCCAGGACCTCGTCCCGGATCGCCTGGGCCTCGGCCTGCGGGTCCATGAAGACCGCCGCCGAGAACGCCATGTGCACACGCCAGCCGCGGTCCACGAGCCGCTGCACCCAGTGGCGGTCACGCCGCCGCAGCGACTGCTCGGCCACGTACTCTGCGTCGTCGGTGAGGACGGCGACGAGCAGCTCGCCGGGTAGCTCTGGGTGACCGATGGCCAGCGGGATCCGCACGCCTCCCTCGACGCCGTAGCGCGGGACGACCGTCAGCCCGAGGCGCCAGAGCCGCTCGGCGAGGTCGACGAGGAGCTGGTCCGGGCTCTCGGCCGGCTTGGAGTCCGGCTCCTCGGAGGGCAGCTCGCCCGTGGCGGACTGCTCGAGGAGGTCGGCGAGGAGCTGTGGGCCCGGCTGCCGCAGCCGTGCCCGGTCCAGGTCGCCCGGACCGATGCAGCTGACGAGGACGAGCTGGTGCCGGACGGCGTCGAGCGCGTCGACCAGGCAGGCCAGGCCGTCGGGCTCGGAGATGACGCCGAACCGGTGCAGCACCCGTCCGTGCGGCGTCTTGCCGAAGCCGACGGAGAGGATGACGACGTCGCGGCGCAACCCGCTGGCGGAGTCGACCTCGACGACGGTGAACGGCTCCTCGCGGTCCGTGCGGAAGAACTCCGCGACGGCCGGGCTGCCGGCGACGGCCGCGCCGATCGCCTCACGCACCCGTTCCGCGTGGGGCCCGTTGAGGGCGACGACGGCGAGCGACTGCTCGGGGCTGGTCAGGGCGTGCTCGATGACGAGGTCGACGACGCGGTCGACCTCGGGCTGGACGGACTCGACCGCGTCGCGACCCGGGGCGGGCATGCCGTAGCCCTCGACGAGGTCGAGCCGCATCCGGGAGACCGACGGCGGTGCCGGCACGGACCGGATGACGCCGTCGTACCCGTGATTGGCGAGGAACGCCGCGATGCCCTCGTCCCGCTCGGCGCGACCGGTCGGCAGGGTGACCGCGGGCAGCAGCGGTGCGAGTGCGCCGACGAGCCCGTCCCCGCCGCGCCGCGAGTCGCCGACCAGGACCACCTGGCGCGCGCGGGCGAGGAGCGAGACGGCCTGCTCGACGGGCAGGTGCTGGACGCCGTCCAGCACGAGCAGGTCGATGGTGCGGCCCTCGGGCACGATCTGCGGGACGAGCATCGGCGCGACGAGCCAGACCGGCCGGGCGGCCCGCGTGGGCACCGGGTAGTCGCGGAGCATCTCGCGCAGGTCCACGCCGTGCGTGTCGGCCAGCGCGTGGTACAGGCGCGCGGAGTCCTCCCGCCGGGAGCGCACGGCGGTGCGGATGGTCTCGGCGACGGCGCGACGGACCGGCCCGGCGAGCGAGGCGACCTGCGCCTCGTCCAGCTCGCGGAAGCGCCGGACGAGGGCCTGCAGCGCGAGTCCGTCGTGCCCGGCGAGGGCGGGCGCGGTGCGGAGGATCTGCTCGAGGACCGAGGACCACCAGGCGAGGTCGAGCTCGGCACCGACCAGCGAGGTCGGCACGCGCCGCTCCACGAGGTCGTCGACGAGCCCGCCGAGGCCGAGTGACCGGAGCCGGGACAGCACCTGGGTGCGTTCGGGCAGCAGGCGCAGCGCCGGGGCGTCCTGCCCCAGCTCCTTCATGCGCTGCTGCAGCGCGGCGAGCGGCATCGCGGCCAGGTCGTCGAGCCCGGCCCCGGACCCCACGACCGCCTGCAACGCCTCGACGTCGGCGCGGACCTCGGCCTCGGTGGCGCGGATCTCCGCGAGCCCGTCGGGCAGCCGCGGCCACCCGCCTGCCGGGTTGTGCCGGCGCCAGATCTCTCGCTGCTCCTGGACCTTGACCAGCTCGCCGTGCAGGTCGGTGACCGGCCGGGCGGGCCGGAGCATGTCCTTGGCCTGCTTGCGCAGCCTGCGCCGGACGCCGGCCTTCATGGCCACGCCGTTCTCCCGCCGCCAGCTCCGGGACGCGCTGGCGATGACCATGTCTGCCGCGGAGCGCTCGAAGATCTGCGGCTGGAAGACGTCCAGCGCCTCGGCGACGCCGTCGAGCATCCGCAGCTGCTCGCTCCACTCGTCGAGCGTGGTGGCGCGCTCCAGCCCGGTCTGCGCGGTGACGCGGGCGACCTGGTCGATCAGACGCGGCAGGCTGAGCTCGCCGAGCCGCTGGGTGCGCTCGAGCGCCGTCGAGGCCGACGCCGCGTCGGTGAGCTGGGCGCCGTACCAGGGCGTGTCGTGCGGACGCATCGTGAACGCCCCGAGGCCGGAGGCCCGGGCGAGCAGCTCCCGGACCTCCTCGAGGCCGGAGTCCTTGAGCGCCTGGAGGGTGACGGCGTCGAGCCGGACCCTCGTGCGCGGACCGGGGCGGGCGGAGGTGAGCCGGGCAAGCTGCTGGAGGGCGTCGTAGGCCGAGACGTCCCACGGCTCGTGGATCGCATGGAGGCCGGAGATGTAGTCGGCGAGCTCGGTGCGGGCGCGGGTGAGCTCCTCGCGGGTGGCGCGGACGGCGTCGTCGTCGACCTCCACCGGCGTCGGGTCGAGCCCTGCCCGGAGACGCTGCGGCGCCTCCTGACGCCACCGGTCGTCGGTGGACAGGTCGAGGACGAGGTCCTCCAGACCGACGTCGCGGAGCCGTCCGAGCAGGGCCCGGCCGGTGCGTCGCGATCCCGGCACGTACATGGTGGTCCGCCCGGAGGCGGCGGCGTCGGCGACGATCGCCGCGAGGGTGCCGAGGACCTCCGCGCCCGGGGGCGCGTCGAGGAAGACGTGCCGTCCGGTCGCGACGGCGTCGACGGCGTGGGCCTGGTCGACGTCGAGGTCGCCGACACCGCGCTCGTCCTCCGGGGCGCGGTCCGCGGGCACGTGCGGCGGCAGCGGGGCGTCGAGCGCGGTGCGCGCGTCCTCGTCGCCGGCGAGCGCGGCGACGACGTCGGAGCCCGGCAGGTGGCCACGCATCGCGTCGAGGTCGTCGACGAGGACCTGGCCGGGGTGCACGAAGGGCCCGACCACGACTCGCTCCGTCAGCTCGAACCCGGCGAGGTGCTCGGCTCCGAGCGCCGCGATCCGCATGAGGGCACCGCGCGGGGAGAAGCCGTGCTCGGTGTAGGCGGACCGTGCGATCTGGGCCACGTCGGCGTCCGAGCCGGCGTTGCGGAGCGCACGGAGCAGGACCGGGTTGACCTCGATGGCGGACTCGAGGTGGAGGCCGAAGTCGGCGTCGGCGCCCGGGTGGGGCGTGAGACGGACGGGCCGCAGCAGCACCGGGGCGTGGATGGTCCGCACCGGCGTGCGAGGACCGGCGGGTTCCGGGCTCTCCGCGACGTCGTCGACCGCGACGTCGTCACCGGCGTCCGCGCCGTCGCCCTCGGCCTTCTCCCCCTCGGCCTTCTCCCCCTCGGTCTCGTCCGCCGTGGTCGCGGCTGCCGTGGTGGCGGCGTGGTCCGCGTGCGCGTTGCGGGGGTCGGTGGAGACTTCGAGGACGACCTCGCCGGTCTCGGTCGGGTCGGGCTCCTCGGGGTCCGGCAGCTCGGTCCACGTGGCGACGCCGATCGCCAGGTAGGTCGGGGCGAGTCCGTACCGTTGCGCGAGCTCGTCCGCGCGGGCGCGCACGGTGCGGGCGTTGCGCCGGGCGGCGTGCTGCGCCCCGCCCTCCCGGACGAGGTTGCTCAGCCGGGTCGTGCGGCCCGCGTACAGCTGGGCCAGCCCGGACGGGTGGGCCGCGGTGAGATCGATGACGGCGTCACCGAGGAGGGTGAGGTCCGCCAAGGTACTGGCGCCGCCGAGCGCGACGAGCTGCTCACGCCACTGCTCGACGGCCTCCTCGACCGCGTCGGTGCGCTGCTGCGGCACTGTGCGCGGACGGGCCGGTGCCGGGGCGTCGAAGGACGCCGGGGCCAGGTCTGCGGGCTGCGGGTGGGACCGGCTGTGCTCGGAGCCGGCGGCGACCGGGGCGGCGTGGCGGCGGGCCGAGCCGCTGCGGCGGAAGAACGCAGGCGTCATTCCTCCACGGTAGGCAGCAGGACCGCCTCAGGCGTGGAGCCGCGCCGTCGGACGCGCCGAGTTGGTGCGGATGGTGCGCGTGGGACATCGGTCCGGAGTGCCGCCGCGCTGCGGGCCGGCCGAGACAGGCGATGGAGCGCGACGCGCAGGGGGGCAGGCGTCGCGCTCCATCTGGTGCAAGCATGGACCCTGGGACGGGCTTCGCGCAAACGCGTCTGCCCGCCTCGGCGGGTGGCGTCACACACACCGCCGAGCAGAAACGGCGGCCCCGGGCCCCCACGCCCCTTGCGGGACGTCCCTCCGGAAGCCCGGGACACCAGGACGGTAGCCGCCTGCACGTCCAGCATGCCTCGAAAAAGCCCCGGATGGCGTGGCCACAAGCGGCCATGGCAGGTTCCTGCCAAACCGGTGGTCAGCCGGGTGAGAACTCGTCCATGACGATTCTCGTCCGCATCCGCTCGTAGGCTGCGACGTCGACGGCGCCGGCCATCGGAGCGAGCACCGCGGCGCCGGAGAGCGCGACCGCGTCCGCCACGCAGGCCGGGAGCACCGCCTCGAGCGGGGCGCCGACCTGGGTCAGCGCACGAGCGACCGCGGCGACGGCGGCGTCGCCGGCACCGGTCGGGTTGCCGCGCAGGATCTCGGCGGGCCGCGCGCGCCAGCCCCGAACTCCGCGCGCGCCCCGGACGAGCAGCAGCAGTCCGTCGGCGCCCCGGGAGACGAGCACCGACCCCGCGCCGCGGTCCAGGAGGCGCCGGGCGCCGGCCACGACGTCCTCCTCCCCGGTCGCGTCTCGTAGCTCGGCGTCGTTCGGCTTCAGGACGTGGGCGCCGGCGTCCGCCGCCGCCCGCAACCCGTGCCCCGAGGTGTCGACGACGGCGCGGGCGCCGCGGGCCGCGACCGCGCGCACCAGGTCGCCCAGGCCGTGCTCCGGGGTTCCGGGCGGCAGCGAGCCCGAGATGGTCAGGGCGTCACCGGCACGGACCAGCTCGGCGGTCCGCGTGCTGAGCTGCTCCCAGCATGTGGCGTCGACCACCGGGCCCGGCTCGGTGAACATCGTGGCGTCGTCGTCACTGACGACGGTCACGGTCCGGCGGGTCTCCCCGTCGACGCTGACCCACGCCTGCCGGATGCCCGCCGCGTCGAGGTCGGATGCGAGTCGGCGACCCGTGCTGCCCCCCAGGAAGCCGGTGCAGGTGGCCGCCTCGCCGAGCTGGGTGAGCACCCGGGCGACGTTGACGCCCTTGCCGCCCGGCGCCTCGACCACCGTGCCGACACGGTGGACACCGCCGACCTCGAGCCGGGGGATCGTGTAGGTGATGTCGAGGGCGGGGTTGGGCGTGACGGTGAGGATCATGCGGCCCTCCCCCGGGCCTCCGCCGTCGCGAAGGCGATCGCGGCGGCACCGAGGCAGCCGGCCCACCGGCCGAGCCGGGCGGTCCGCACCGGCGGTACGGCCTCGGCAGGGAGTCGCTCCCCCAGGGCTGCACGCAGTGGGGCCAGGACTGCCTCACCGCCCTCGGCGAGCCCGCCGCCGAGCACCACGGGGACCGGACCCAGCACCGCCGACGCGGCGGCGAGCGTGTCGGCGAGCAGGGCGACGGCCGTCGTGACCGCGTCCAGGGCGTCGGTGTCGCAGTCCTCGAGCTTGCGCAGCACCTCCCGCGAGCCGTCCACCGGGCACCCGGCGCGCGCCGCGTAGCGCCGGGCGATGCCGCGCGCCGAGGCGATCTCCTCCAGCCGGACACGACCCGGCCCGTCCGGGTCGGGCACGAGCACCTGGCCGATCTCGCCCGACCATCCGGTGCCGCGCACCTCGCCGTCGACCACCACCGCGACGGCGAGCCCGGTGCCGATCGGGACGAAGAGCATGTCCGGCTCACCCGCACCCCACCGGAGCTCGGCGAGGGCCGCGCCGCGGACGTCGTGCCCGAAGGCCACGGGCCGTCCCAGCGCCTCGGTGAGACGGTCGCGCAGCGGCAGGTCGCGCCAGCCGAGGTTGGCCGCCTGCAACACCGTGCCGGACCGCTCGTCGGTCAGGCCGGCGGTCACCACGCCGACCGGGTCCGTGGGTCCGCACTCGGCGACGGTGCGCCGCACGGCGGTCAGCAGATCGGCCACGTCGGGCGGCGTCGGGATCGTGCGACTGCTGGTCAACGTCCCGTCCCGGGCGACCCGTCCGGCCTTGATGGTGGTCCCACCGACGTCGACCGCCACGACGTGCTGCGGCGGGGTGTGCGCAGGACTGTCCGGCAGGTCGGCCACGCCCCCTCCTCCGCCCTTGCGAATCAGCCCCCGCGCACGGTGCCCCCGGCAGGATTCGAACCTGCGACACCCGCTTTAGGAGAGCGGTGCTCTATCCCCTGAGCTACGAGGGCCGGGACCGCCGACAAGCGTACCCGCCGTCTCGAGATGCCGGGTCCTGGCCGGCCTCCTAGCGTGGGAGCCACAGACGCACTCCACGTCAGGAAGGAGTAGCACCATGGCTCATCTCACCGGCAAGAAGGTCGCGTTCCTCGCCACGAACGGCTTCGAGGACAGCGAGCTCAGGAGCCCCTGGGAGGCGGTGACGAACGCCGGTGCGGAGGCGGTCCTCGTCTCCCCCTCGACCGGCACCATCACGGGCAAGAACGGCCACGAGGCCCAGGTGGACCTCGCCACCGGCGACGCGAGCGCCGCCGACTTCGACGCGCTCGTCCTGCCCGGTGGCGTGGTGAACGGGGACCACCTGCGGATGGACGCCGCGGCCGTGGCGTTCACCCGCGACATCTTCGCCCAGCACAAGCCGGTCGGCGTCATCTGCCACGGCGGCTGGATCCTCACCGACGCCGACGTCCTTCGCGGACGGACGCTGACCTCCTACCCCAGCCTGCAGACGGACCTGCGCAACGCGGGCGCCACCTGGGTGGACGAGGAGGTCGTCGTCGACCAGGGCCTGGTCTCCAGCCGGGTGCCGGACGACCTGCCCGCGTTCAACGACAAGCTCGTCGAGGAGATCGGCGAGGGCCTCCACGAGGGTCAGACCGCCTCCGCGGCGGCGAGCGGCTGACGGGAGCCGAAGCCGGGCGCGGGCGTCGTCAGCCGAACGCGGCGACGACGCCCGCCGCCACGGCGGCCCGTTCGATCATCCCGGTGACCGAGGCGTTCTCGTGCCGCGCGTGCGCCCCGCTCCCGACGGCGCCGAGGCCGTCCAGGACCGGCAGACCGAGCGCGGCGACGAAGTTCCCGTCGCTGGCACCACCCACCGACTGCTCGCGCAGGTCCACCCCCATCTGCGCCGCGACGGCCCGGGCGAGCTCGTACATGGCCGCGACCCCGGCGGTGCGCTCCATCACCGGCCGGTTCCACCCGCCGGTGACCTCGACACTCACCCGCTCGTCCGGCGCACGCAGCGAGCGCATGAGCTCATCGACCCGGTCCTGCTCGGCCCGGGTGCTGACCCGGACGTCGATGCCGGCCGCCGCGTGCCCGGCGACCACGTTGGCCCGGGTGCCGCCACGGATCACCCCGACGTTGATGGAGGTCCCCCGGTTCAGGTCCTCACCCGCGTCCAGCGCGGCCACGACGTGCGCCAGGCCGGACACCGCGCTCGCCCCCGCCTCGGGGTCCAGCCCGGCGTGCGACTCCACACCGTGGACCGTGACGTCGAAGAGGCCCACACCCTTGCGCGCGGTCTTCAGCGCACCGTCGACGCTCGCCTCGAAGACGAGGACCGCTGCCGCCCCGGCGGCAGCCTCCTCGATGATCGGGCGGGAGAAGAGGCTACCGATCTCCTCGTCCCCGTTGAGGACGAGCCGGACCGGGGGCCGACGAGCACCGAGCGCGTCGAGGGCGCGCAGGGCCCACACGCACTGCACGAGGCCCGCCTTCATGTCGAAGACGCCGGGTCCGGTGAGGCGGTCCCCGTCCAGCGCGGCGGGCCGCTCCTCGAGGGTGCCCGCGGGGAAGACCGTGTCGTAGTGGCACAGGGCGACCAGGCGGCCGTCCCCGTGCCCGGGCAGGTCGAGCACGGCCACCGGGCCGAACCCCTCGGCGGTGTGCAGGGTGCGCGCCTCGGGTGCGCCGAGCCGCCGACCCACCCAGTCCTCCAGGTGCGCCAGCAGGTCGGCGAGCAGCCCTGGGTCGTCACTGGGGCTCTCCCGGCCGACGAGGTCGAGCAGGTCCGCGACAATCTCCTCGCGGTGCCCGGCCAGCCAGTCCGCCATCGCGCGGACGTCCAGCCCGTCCGCAGCCTCCGGCGGCGGGACGGTGGGGGCGGGCCGGGTCGTTCCTGCGCCGTCGTGCCATCTGCCGGTCACGAGGTCTCCTTCCGTCCAGGGGCGAGGGCAACGAGACGGAATCATGCCGGAAACCGCGCCCACGGCCGCGCCACGTGTGGGACCTTTGGATGGCAGGGGTCGATGTTGGGGGCTGTCGCCACCGAGAAGGGCGGGAGCATGGCGAGCACGCCGGAGGGCGGAGAGACCGGTTCGGTCGCCGTCCTGTTCTCCCCCGCCCGGACCCGCCTCGTGCTCTCCGGCGAGCTGGACGACGCCGTGGAGCAGGAGCTGACGACCGCCGTGCTCGAGTGCCGTGCCGCGGCGGCCCCGGTGGACGTCGACGTCCGCACGGTCGCGTTCATCGACTCAACCGGGGCCGCGCACCTGGCTCAGCTCGCCCAGTCGTTGCCGGTCCGGGTCATCCAGCCACCGGACTCGGTGCGGTTCCTGCTGACGGTGACCGGCCTGGCCGCGCAGGTCGAGATCCTCGAGGACTGCCCGGCCTTCCCCGAGTAGGCCTCACCGCGGGGCGTCGGCCAGTCGGGCCGAGGTCTCGTCTTCGTCGAACAGGTTCTCCGCGTTCGCCGAGTCGTACCGCTCGACGTCGAGCATCCGCTCGCGCTTCGCCACGATGACCGGCACCAGCGCCTGCCCGGCGACGTTGAGGGCCGTCCGCCCCATGTCGAGGATCGGGTCGATGGCGAGCAGCAGCCCGACGCCCTCGAGCGGCAGGCCGAGCGTAGACAGCGTCAGCGTGAGCATGACGGTCGCTCCGGTCAGGCCGGCCGTGGCGGCCGAGCCCACCACGCTGACGAACGCGATGAGCAGGTAGTCCGTGACCGCCAGCTCCACCCCGTAGAACTGCGCCACGAAGATCGCGGCGATCGCCGGGTAGATCGCGGCGCAGCCGTCCATCTTCGTCGTCGACCCGAGCGGGACGGCGAACGAGGCGTACGCCCGCGGCACCCCGAGGTTGCGGTGGGTGACCCGCTCGGTGACCGGGAGCGTGCCGATCGAGGAGCGGGAGACGAAGCCGAGCTGGATGGCCGGCCAGGCACCGCGGAAGTAGCTGAGCGGGTTCAGGCCGTGCGCCCGCAGCAGCACCGGGTAGACGACGAGCAGCACGAGCGCCAGGCCGAGATAGATGGCCGCGGCGAAGGTGCCGAGACTGGTCAGCGAGCCCCACCCGTAGGTGGCGACGGCACGTCCGATCAGGCCGAGCGTGCCGATCGGCGCAAGCCGGATGATCCACCACAGCACTGTCTGCACGATCGCCAGGAACGAGGCGTTGAAGGTCAGGAACGGCTCGGCCTTGCGGCCGACCTTGAGCGCCGCCACCCCGATCGCGAGCGCGACGACGATGAGCTGCAGGACGTTGAAGCTCACCTCGGTCGTCACGCCGAGGAGGGAGCCGTCCTCCGCCGTCTCGGGCGCCGACTCGGCGGCCAGGCCCAGGACGTTCACGGGCACCAGACCCTGGAGGAAGTCGAGCCAGGACCCCGTGCTGTCCGGGCTCGCGGCCTCGTCCGGGCTGACCGCGGTGTTGGCCCCGGGCCGCAGGATCAGGCCGAGGCCGATGCCGAGGCTCACCGCGACGAGGGCGGTGACGGCGAACCACAGCAGCGTCTGAGCCGCCAGGCGGGCGCCGTTGGCCACACCACGGAGGTTGGCGATCGAGGCGACGATGGCGGTGAAGACCAGCGGCGGGACGACCGCCTTGAGGAGGGTGACGAAGGCGTCACCGACGGTCGACAGGGCGACGGTGAGCCCGTTGTCCGTGCCGTCGGGACGGGGACCGATGGTCAGGGCGAGCCAGCCGAGGAGCACGCCGAGGAGAAGGCCGAGGACGATCTGGACGCTGAAGGACGGCAGCCGGAGCCGCCGCCGCGCAGGAGCGGAGGACACGAGAGGAGCCTTTCTGTGCGCGTGGCGCGCAGGGAGTGACGGACGGGACGGTGTCTCAGACGTGCGAGGGCGTACCCGGACACGTCATCGTCGCCGTGCGACACAGGTCGACGGCGAGACGAACGGTGAGGTGCCAGGGGTTGCGCACGTCCACTCCCGGATGAGGGTCGCCGAAGGCTGCGGCGACGTACGGCGCTCAGCGTAGACCGCGATCCGTGGGCACAACGGCGGCCCGCGGGTCGTTCCACAGTTCGAGACGCACCGCGCGGTGAGCCTCCTTCCGCGCCGTGGGAGCAGGACCTAGCGTCGGTGCCGAGACTCCGAGGAGGGACCGTGCTCGACCAGACGCCCCCTGCCCCGCCCTCCGTGGCGCACGGCTCCGCACTCGCGCCGAACTACCGTCCGCTCGACGTGGTCCTCGTCGAGGGCGACGGCACCTGGGTCACGGACGTGGCCGGGCGCCGGTACCTCGACTGCCTGGCCGGGTACTCGGCGCTGAACTTCGGGCACCGCCACCCGGCGCTGGTCGCCGCGGCGCATCGCCAGCTGGACACGCTGACCCTCACCTCCCGGGCGTTCTCGCACGACCTCCTCGAACCGTTCGCCCGGGCCGTGACCGCGCTGACCGGCACCGAGATGCTGCTGCCGATGAACACCGGCGCCGAGGCGGTCGAGACGGCCGTCAAGGCGGCTCGGAAGTGGGGGTACGACGTCCTGGGGGTGCCGGACGGGGAGGCCACGATCGTCGTCGCCTCGGGCGCGTTCCACGGTCGTACGACGACGATCGTGTCGATGAGCGACGAGCGGGAGATGCGTGCGGGCTTCGGCCCGTACACGCCGGGGTTCCGGGTCGTGCCGTTCGGGGACGCCGAGGCGGCTGCCGCCGCGGTCGACTCCACGACCGTCGCGGTCCTGGTCGAGCCCGTGCAGGGCGAGGCGGGCGTCCTCGTTCCGCCGCCGGACTACCTGCCCGGGCTGCGCCGGCTGTGCGACGAGCGCGGCATCCTGCTCGTGCTGGACGAGATCCAGTCCGGTCTCGGCCGGACGGGCACCACCTTGGCGCAGGACCTCGCCGGGGTGCGCGCCGACCTCACCACCCTCGGGAAGGCGCTCGGTGGCGGCATCATGCCCGTCTCCGCCGTCGTCGGTCGGCGTGACGTGCTGGGTGTGCTCACACCCGGCACGCACGGCTCGACCTTCGGCGGCAACCCCCTCGCCTGCGCCGTCGGCCTTGCCGTGGTCGACCTCCTCACGCCGGGGACGCTGCAGGCGCGCGCCGCCGAGCTCGGCACGGTGCTCGCCGAGCGCGCCGAGAACCTTGTCCGGGAGGGGCTGCTCGCCGCGGCCCGGACCGTGGGACTGTGGGCCGGACTCGACGTCGAGCCGTCGCTGGGCCTCAGCGGCCGCCAGACGTGTGAGCTGCTCGCCGCCGCGGGGGTGCTGACCAAGGACACCCACGGCACCACGATCCGGCTCGCACCGCCCCTGACGATCGAACGGGCCGACCTCGAGACCGCCCTCGAGACGCTCGCCGAGGTGCTGCGCCGCCGCCGCGCCGAGACGCGCTGAGGCCGCCTACCGGTTCCAGGGCACGTCGGTCGGGCTCAGGCCCTCGTCGGCGGATCGCGCCGGGACCACCATCACCGGTGAGGCGGCGTGGTGCAGCACCGCCTGGCTCGTGGAGCCCAGGAGCAGACCGGCGAACCCGCCGCGTCCACGTGACCCCACCACGACCAGCTCCACGGCCGTGGAGAACTCGGCCATGAGCGCGGCGGCGTTCCCGTCCAGGGCGTGCTGGCGCACCGCGACCGATCGGTCCCCGACGGCGGACTCGACCGCCACCCGGAGCCCTTCGCGGACGTCGGCCAGCACATCCTCGCGGTCCACCGCGGCGGGCAGCCACGCCATCGCACCGGCGCCGGTCGCGATCGGGACGGCCGCGACGGCGCTCAGCTCCGCGTCCCACACCTCCGCCTCGTCGATCGCGCGGCGCAGCGCCACGCGCGCGGACTCCGACCCGTCGACGCCCACCACGATGCGGCGCACCGGCGTGTACTGCCGGCTGGCCTTGAGCGGGACGACCACCGTCGGGCAGTGCGCGTGCGCGGGCAGCGCCGAGGAGACCGTGCCCAGCAGACGATCGGTGAACCCGCCGCCGCCGCGCGTACCGACCACCACCATGCTGGCCTCGCGCGAGAGGTCGACGAGGACCCCGGCCGGGTCACCGGTCTCCAGCGCCGAGGTGACGACGACGGAGCTGCCTTCGGTCCGGGCGACCGCCTCGTCGACGACGGCCTGCGCGCCGGAGTGGATCGCCGTGTCGTCCATGGCGGCGTACCCACCGTCGAGCGAGGCCGCGGTGAACGACGGCAGGGCGTAGGCGCACACGACGTGGAGGCGCCACCCGGTGCGCTGTGCTTCCGCGACGGCCCAGTCGACCGCGCCGAGGCTGGCCTCGGAGCCGTCGACGCCGACGACGACGACCTTCTCCCGGGTCATGTGCCGCTCCTTCGTTGACGGGGCGTTGACCGTGGTGTTGCCTTCACCCGAACCTTAACGGCCGAGAGCGGTCGTGGTCACCGCATCGACACGCGGCGCGGCCGGGAGGGCCGGCCCGCGGACGACGACGGGCCCACCCCGAGCGGGGTGGGCCCGTGCGAAGGCCGTGCGACCGGTCGTCAGGCGACGCGGATGAAGACCGGGTTCGACAGGTAGATCGGCCCCTCGGTCAGTGGCGTGGAGGGGTTCCGGGCGGCGATGTGCTGGCCGTTTCCGGTGTAGATCCCCACGTGACCCGGGGCCCAGATCAGGTCGCCGGGCTGGGCCTCGGCGGCGGAGACCACGTACCCGGAGCCGTACTGGGCGCTGGAGGAGCGCGGCAGCGAGATGCCGACCTGGGCGAACACGTACTGGGTGAACCCGGAGCAGTCGAAGCCGGCCGGGGTCGAGCCGCCGTAGACGTACGGCGTGCCGATGTACTGCCGGGCGATGGCGACGATCTGTGCGCCGATCCCGGAGGCCGGCGCCGAGGAGGCCGTCTCGCTGGTCGACGGCGCGGCCGCCGAGGAGGTGGACGAGATGTCCTCGCGGTAGGTGTCGCGGGACACGGCGGAGTCGCGCTCGATCACCGGCTCCGGCTCGGGCTCCGGCGGCGGCGGGGTCGCCTCGGCGCTGACGGCCTCGACGGACCAGGACGCGTCGGCGGAGGTGGTGACCTCGGGGGTGGTGACCAGCGCGGCGCGGGCCTCACCGGTGACGGTGACGTCGGCCTGCGGCTGCGCCTGCGTGGTCGCGGTCTCGGGAGCCGCGGCGGCCGAGGAGGCCGCCATCGTCAGCGCGAGGCCGGACGAGGCGACGGTCATCATGCCGCGGCGGGTGGTGGTGGACAGGCCGGTGAACGGGGTCACCGGCCGCACCGGCGCACGATGCCGGCCCTTCATGGCTTCGGACAAGAACGGACCTCTCCTGATTTGCCTACGAGGTGAGCTGTCGGGTTCGGGCCGGAGCAGCCCGGCACGGTCTGGACCGTGCTTCACCCCGAGTCGGCCGGCACACGCGTGCCCGTCCGACGTCCTACCTGGTTTCCCCGTCCCTGCCGATCGATCTCGCTCGCACCGACCCGGGGCGGCGGCAGGGTTCGGCGAGCCGCTCCAAGGGCTCCACGAGGAGGGACCGTGGAGCGTGGGCACATTACCCAGATGGTCACGGTTCTGTCACATCGTCGTCACCGACCGTGGCCAACCTCACCCGTCGGTGACGAAGAGGTGCCGCGCGATCTCGTCCGGCACCTCGAGCTCGACGGACGAGCCGGGCGCGTGCAGCGCCACGACGTCACCCCCGGGCAGGACCCGCAGCTCCAGCCGCACGCCGGGGCGCAGGCCCGCCTCCGCCATGCGCGCCAGCAGCTCGACGTCGACCTGCAGCGGCTCGCCGATCCGGTCGAGCACGACCTCGCGGGCGGCGCCGTCGCCGTCGCGGCGTCCGGCGCCCGGCGCGACCTCGGCGACGAGCTCGGTCAGTGCGCGGCCCGCGACGCCGGGCCCGCCGGACGACTCCCCGAGGTCGGCGAGCCCGGGGATGGGGTTCCCGTACGGGTCCACGTGCGGATGGTCGAGGATCTCCACGAGGCGGCGCTCGACCTGCTCGCTCATGACGTGCTCCCACCGGCAGGCTTCCTCGTGCACGTGCGGCCAGTCCAGTCCCACGACGTCCACGAGCAGCCGCTCGGCGAGACGGTGCTTGCGCATGACCCGGATCGCCTTGTCGCGACCCGTCTCGGTCAGCTCGAGCTGCCGGTTGTCGGTCAGCACCAGCAACCCGTCGCGCTCCATGCGGGCCACCGTCTGCGACACGGTCGGGCCGGAGTGGCCCAGGCGCTCGGCGATCCGGGCCCGCAGCGGCACCACGCCCTCCTCCTCGAGCTCGTACACCGTCTTGAGGTACATCTCGGTGGTGTCGATGAGGTCGCTCACGCCCGCTCCTTAACCGTCCTCGGTCCAGCGTCGCGCGGCGGGACCGTCCCGCTCAAGGATAGGGAGGAGGCGAGGTCCGCGGCTGCCGCGGCCTCGGGCCGGTGCCGGCTACCGGTTCTGCCCCGCGCATCCGTACACTCTGCGCAGTCGACGAGCGGGAGGACGCAGGGGTGGTCGCCACACAGACACCGGGTCGGGAGTTCAGGCGTACGCCCTGGGCAGCGTTCGTCGGCTACTCGATCTTCGCGAGTCGCTGGTTGCAGGCGCCGCTCTACCTCGGGCTGATCGTGGCGCAGGGCGTCTACGTGTACGTCTTCATGGTCGAGCTGTGGCACCTCATGCACGACGTCTTCGCCGGCGAGGCGCCGTTCACCGAGGCCACCGTGATGCTCGCGGTGCTGGCCCTGATCGACGTCGTGATGATCGCGAACCTGCTCATCATGGTGATCATCGGCGGGTACGAGACGTTTGTCTCGCGCATCAACATCGACGGCCACCCGGACCAGCCCGAGTGGCTCTCGCACGTCAACGCGAACGTGCTGAAGGTCAAGCTCGCGATGGCCATCATCGGCATCTCCTCGATCCACCTCCTCAAGACCTTCATCGAGGTGGGCGACCTGGGTTCCGGGGTGCCGTCGGAGACCGGCGAGACGTACACCGCCCAGGGCGTGCTCTGGCAGGTGGTCATCCACGTGACGTTCATCGTCTCGGCGTTCGCACTGGCCGCGATCGACAAGATGTCGACGTCGGCCCGCAACGCGGAGAAGCGGGGCGCCCAGCTGGACGCGGAGCTGCAGGACGGCGTCGCCGTCCGCTGATTTCCCCTCCGGCCACCTCCCCCATACGCTGCGGCGTGATGGGCGCCACACCTCCGATCTTCGTGGTCGACGACGACGACGAACCGAGATACCGCGGCGTGCGCCTCTCCGAGGTGCTGGGGACGCCGTTCGACCGTCTCTGGGGACTGCTGGTCGGCAGCGCCCGAGGGCTTCCGCCCGCCGAGCCCTATCGGCTGCCCGTACGCACCGGCGACACCCGTGCCGACGTGCTCTCCGCCCTGGCGCAGCTCACGCCCGCCTGGTCCTACCGCCCGCTCGGCGAGATCTCGGTGCCGCAGGCCCGGGACAACCTCGCCCGGGCCTCGGCGATGACGCTGAGCTTCGTGGCGCAGTCGGCGCGCGGGGAGGACGTGCCGGCCGTGCCGCAGCGCGAGGTCGACCTCGTCGAGACGGTGACCGAACGGTTCCTCGTCCGGTGGCGCGGCGAGGCGGACCCCGCCGCCGTGCGGGCGCTCGACGCGTTCTGGCTCGCGGTGGCGGAGAACGGGCTGTCCCCTTCGACCCGGACGGCGCGGCTGGCCGCCGAGGTGGGCTCCGACGTCGCCTCGTGCCTGGCCGCCGCGGTGGCGGTGGCGGGCAGCCCGTTCCTGGGCGGCGCAGTCGCCCGCTGCCTCGCGCTGGTCGAGCAGGCGGAACGCACCGGGGCGGCACCGACGGCTGTCGCCGAGCACCTGGACGCGCACGGCTCGTTGCCCGGCTTCGGCGACGGCTCGCCCTCCGGGGTGCGCGCACGTGCGGTCCGTGAGGCGTGCGTGACGGCGGGCGCGCGACGCCTGCAGGCCGCGGACGCCGTCGCCGCCGCGGGCACCGAGGCCCTCCGGGGACGCGGGGTCCCGCCCGACCGGGCCGTCCCCAGCACGGTGTTCTGGGGCGCCGTGCTCCTCGACCACATCGGCGTGCCGCCCCGGCTGATGTGCGCCTTCTACCTCTGCGGGCGAACGGCCGGCTGGTCGGCACACGTGCTCGAGGTGCACGCGGGCCGGAACTGACTCAGGACGGCAGCCCCTCGACGACGGTGGCCGTCCCGGACAGCCCGAGCCGGGTAGCGCCGGCGGCGATCATCTGCAGGGCGGCCTCGGTGGTGCGGATGCCACCGGACGCCTTGATCCCCAGCCGGCCGCCGACGGTGCGGTCCATGAGCTCGACCGCGTGGACGCTGGCGCCACCGGCCGGATGGAAACCCGTGGAGGTCTTGACGAAGTCCGCGCCGGCGGCTTCCGCGGCGCGGCACACCTCGACGATCTGCTCGTCCGTCAGCGCGGCGGACTCGATGATGACCTTGAGGACCACCGGTGCGGTCGCGGCCTCACGGACCGCCGCGATCTCGGCGCGGACCTCGTCGTACTGCCCCGTGGTGGCCAGCGCCAGGTTGAGGACCATGTCGATCTCGTCGACGCCGTCGGCCACGCACCGGGCGGCCTCGGCGGCCTTGACCTCGCGGTGGTGCGCTCCCGAGGGGAAGCCGCACACGGTGGCGACCTTGACGTCACGGATGTCGGCGAGCGGCAGCATCGACGGGGAGACGCACACCGAGTAGGCCCCGAGCCGGCGCGCCTCCGCCACGAGGTCGGCGACCTGGTCGCCGGTGGCCTCCGGCTTGAGCAGCGTGTGGTCCACGATCGCTGCGACAGAGCCGGCATCGATCGTGCCGAGCCGCCGGGCGGCAGCCTCCATGAGGTCCGGTGAAGTCATGGTGCTCAGCCTTTCGGAGCGGGCGCCCGGACACAACTTCGGCCCGGCTCCCTGGTCGCCGGGCCGAAGTGGTGCGACAGGGCCGGTGCGCGTCGGCCCGATCGCAGTTCTGAGGTGTGCCGAACCAGCGTAGAACTCGACGAGGTCCGGCCGGAACCGCGCTCGATGGCACGTCGCTGCCATGGCAGGAACCTGCCACCGGATCACCGCACGGGTGCCGCGCCGACCACCTCGCCGGCCGCGTCGAGCGCCTCGACCGTGAGGCCGGCGGGCGAGACGTCGGAACCGACCGCGACCGCCGTCTCGAACCCGTCCCGCGGGGCGCTGGCGACCTCCGCGCCGGCGGACGTGACGACGCGCCAGGCCGCGACGTCGGTGGCGCCGTTCCACGAGACGTGCACGGCGTCGCCTGCCAAGACGGCGGCCGGGTCGGTCGTCGGCCGACCGGTCCACTCCACCCGCTGCGCCCGGTACGAGGTGACGATGAGATCCTCGGGCATGCGCGCGTCGAGCAGCAGCTCACCGTCGGGGTCGAGGAGGGACCAGCGCGGCAGGCTGCCCCAGCCGAGGTGGGACCCCACGCCGGGAAGCTCGCGGTAGTTGGCCTGGCTCTCCGACCACAGCCCGTCCGGGTGCTCGACCTCGCGGGCCAGCTCCGCGGTCATCGCCGCCTCGTCGAGCCGCAACGCGATCCCGCGGCTCCTCTCCCGGGTCGTCTCGCCGCAGGTGCCGCCGTTGTCGAACAGGGTAATGGTGCCGTCCTCGGTGCGGCGCACGTCGTGCTGCTTGAGGAAGGTGGTGCCCTCGCCCATGGTGAAGTCCGAGTCCGTGCCGCCCAGGCGCCACTGCAGAGAGCCGGTCTCCCGGTCGATCTTGTAGGCGGCGCAGGCGTGCCGTGCCGAGAGGAGCAGGTCGCCGTCGTCGTCGACGTCGATGGAGTTGAGGTGGAAGTAGTCGTACGGCTCGTCGCCGACGTCGAGGTAGCTCTCGTCGAGGTAGGACTCCTCGAGCGCGACCTGCCCCACGCTGTGCCACTCGAAGAGGAGCGCCCCGGTCTCCAGATCGATCTCCTGGATCACGTTGTCGACCACCTCCCCGCGCGCCCATCCCCCGATGTGCGAGGTGTCCATCCGCACGGGCTCGTACGCGAGCATCAGGGCGGTGCCGGAGTCGGTGAGCAGGATCTCGTGGGAGTCGGCGTCGTATCCGCTCGCCATGTCGAAGCGAGCGATCTCGGTGTAGGTCTGGTCCACGACCACGCCGTGCCCGTACCCGTAGCCGATGGGCTGGCGCCCTTCCCACCAGGTGAGGACCGGCTCGCCGTGGAGGGTCTGGACCTGCACGTCCCGAGCGTCCGTGCCGTCGACCGGGTGGAACCAGACCGGCTCGCCCGCGTCATCGACGAGCATCGGGCCCTTCTGCCCGAAGCCCCCCTTCACGCCGATCGCGGTCAGGCCGGGCGAGGCGTCCGCCCCGCCGGCCGGCGGCGTGGTGGTGCCGGCCTCCGGTCCGGAGACCTCGACGAGCGGCGGCTGCAGGTCGGGCTCGGAGCGGAAGTGCCGCACCAGCTCGGCGGGGACCTCGCCCTCCTCGGCGTTCGTCACGGCCCGGGTGACCGGTGGCTCCTCGAGCTCCGGTCGCCGGCCGGGTTCGGCGACGGTGAGGGTGTAGTCGCCGTCGTCGGCGCCACGCACGTCCAGGTCGGTGCGCACCGTGACCTCCTCGCCGACGTCGAACTGCTCGTCGGGCACCCACGAGGTGCCGGCGCCGTCGCTGTGAGCCAGCAGCCGGCCGGTGTGCTCACCGGACGACGACCCGACGACGGTGACCTCGCCGAGGTCGGTGGCCCCGCGGAAGCTGAGCTCGGCCTGCGTCGAGATCGTCCTCGTGCCGGGCATCGGGAAAGCGCTGACGTCCCCCGAGCCGGCCTCGATCGGCGCGGCCGGCTCCGGCTCGGGCGGCGAGATGTCTCCCGAGTCGTAGGCAAGGAGTCCCACGACGAGGAGGGCGCCGGTCGCCGAGGCCGCGACCGCACGCATCCGGCGGCCACGCCTGCTCGGTCTCCTCATCGACCCGGGCTTCCTCGATGGCGGCTCATCTCGCCCGAGGGTGCCATGCCGGCGCCGCGCTGTGCACGTGGCTGTGAGACGTCTGCCGGCTCCCGCCGGCCCGGTGGGAGGATCGGCGTCCATGGAGACGATCGCCATCCCGACGGACCTGTTGCCCGCCGACGGCCGTTTCGGGTCCGGGCCGTCTAAGGTCCGGGCGGAGCAGGCGGACATGGTCGCCGCCCTCGGGCGGACGGTGCTGGGCACCTCGCACCGCCAGCCCCCCGTGCGGAGCCTCGTGCGGCGTGTGCGTGAAGGGGTGACGGACCTGCTGGGGCTGCCCGACGGCTACGAGGTGGTGCTCGGCAACGGCGGGACGACGGCGTTCTGGGACGCGGCCGCGTTCTGCCTGGTGCGCGAGCGCGCCCAGCACGCCGCCTTCGGCGAGTTCGGCGCCAAGTTCGCCGCGACCACCGACCGGGCACCGTTCCTGGCCGGCTCGGACGTACGCACCGCCCCGCCCGGCGAGCTCGCCGTGTGCGAGACCGCCGACGAGGTGGACGCCTACGCCTACCCGCACAACGAGACCTCCACCGGCGTGATCTCCCCGGTGGCGCGCTTCGGGACCGGCGACGCGCTGACGCTCGTGGATGCCACCTCCGTCGCGGGCGCGTACGAGGTGGACCTCACCCACACGGATGCCTACTACTTCGCGCCGCAGAAGGTCTTTGCCTCCGACGGCGGCCTCTGGCTCGCCGTGCTGTCCCCGGCGGCCGTGGAGCGGGTCGAGGAGCTGACGAGTGCCCGCTGGGTCCCCGACTTCCTCCACCTGGGTCTCGCCGTGGAGAACTCCCGGAAGGACCAGACCCTCAACACGCCCGCGATCGCGACGCTGGTGATGCTCGCGGAGCAGCTCGACTGGCTGAACGAGCACGGCGGGCTCACGTGGTCGGCCGGTCGATGTGTCACCTCGGCGGAGATCCTCTACGGCTGGGCCGAGGCGAGCGACGTCGCGGCGCCGTTCGTCGGCGACGCCGCGCACCGCTCCCCCGTGGTCGGCACGGTGGACATCGCCGAAGAGGTGGACGCCGCGGCGCTCGCGGCGCAGCTGCGCGCGAACGGCGTGGTCGACACCGAGCCGTACCGGAAGCTCGGCCGGAACCAGCTCCGCGTGGGGATGTACCCGGCGGTGGCGCCGGAGGACGTCCGGGCGCTCACCGCGTGCGTGGACTACCTCGCCGAGCGGATGGGTTGACGCGCGCACCTGACGGAGGCGCGGTGCTGTCCCGCACGACCAGCTCGGTGGGCAGCACCTGGGTGGTCACGGACCTGCCCTGGAGCAGATCGGCCAACGCCGTGACGGCCAGGCGGCCCTTGGCGGAGACGTCCTGCCGCACGGTCGTCAAGGGCGGTACGAGCGTGAGCCCAAGGGGGTTGTCGTCGAAGCCGACGACGGACAGGTCCTCGGGGATGGCCCGCCCCACGGCGTCGGCCGCCGCGTAGAGGGCGCGGGCGAAGGCGTCGGAGAAGCACAGCACGGCCGTGACGTCGTGCTCGGTGAGCAGGCGCGTGGCGGCCGCGACGACGTCGTCGTGCCGCTTGTAGGGCGCGTAGGCGATCGCGACCTCGTGGTCGGCGCCCAGCGGCTCCCGCCAGCCGGCGATGCGTTCCCGGCTCACATAGTTGGCCGCGGGACCGTCGCCGGTGTCGCTCCCCGGGTCGATCGTGAGCATGCCGATGCGCCGATGCCCGAGGTCGAGCAGGTGCTGCGCGCCGGCCCGCGCCCCGCCGCGGTCGTCGATCCGGACAGCGGGCACGTCCGCGCCGAAGTCCTGGTCCATCGCCACCAGGGGGATCTGCCGCCGGGCCAGCCACGCGACCCCGGCCGAGCTCGGGTCGCACGCGTAGACGAGGGCGCCGTCGATGACGACGTCGCGGGCGGGAATGAACGTCTCGTCCGGCGGGGGCGGCAGGATCGTCAGCGCCAGGCCGCGCCGGCCGAGCTCGTCCCCCACGGCGGCGACCGTCTCCGCCGCGACCTGGTCCTCGAACGCCTCGCTGATCGGCCCGTTGAACAGCAGCCCGACGGCGCCGGTACGACCGCGGGCCAGGGCGCGCGCCGCGGGGTCCGGGCCGACGTACCCCAGCTCGGCGGCCGTGGTCAGGATGCGTTCGCGCATCGCGGCGGAGAGCTGGTCGGGGCGGGAGAAGGCGTTCGAGACCGTCATCCGCGAGACCCCGACCTTGTCGGCGATCGACTGGAGCGTCACCTTGGCCATGGTCCGGCCAGTATCGCTCATCCCGGGTCGGCGGCCCCCGGGGTGTCCGTCAGCAGACGGCCGCCGCTCGGCTCGAGGCGCTCGGCCAGGTGGTGCAGCGCGGCGGCCAGCGCGGCGCGGGACCGCCGGATGCGGTGCCGGGGCTCCGGGTCCGGGACGACGGGCGCGTTCGGTCGTGCACTGAGGACCTGGGCACGCGTGGCGCGGATCGCGAGGTCCGCGGGTCCCATGACATCCAACATGGGTCTCACCTCCTTCTTGACCGGTACAGTACGCGGCGGTTCTGTACCGGTCAAGAGGATTGCCGTCAGGAGATGCCCGCACGGAGTGGCCCGTGCTCAGGAGATAGGTACCCGGGTCAGCGGATGTCAGCCAGCCACGCGATCTGACGCGTCAGCTGTGCGGCCTGTCCGCCCTCGTGCTGGTTGTACCGGTAGACCTCGATGTCCTTGACGACGTCCCCGGCACGCGCGCCGTAGTTGTTGAAGGCGGCGTACACGGTCGACGGCGGGCACGTGGTGTCCATGAGCGCCACGGAGAACAGGGTCGGTGCGTCGGCGCGGCGGGCGAAGCTGACGCCGTCGAGGTAGGAGAGCGTGCGAAAGGCGTCCTCCGCCCGGCCGCGGTGCACGGCCAGGTACTGGGTGATCTCGGCGTACGGCATCGCGTCGGTGATCTCGGTGGCACGTCGGTAGTGGCACAGGAACGGCACGTCCGGCATCGCGGCTCGCAGCCCCGGGACGAGCCCGGCCACGGCGAGCGTGATGCCGCCGCCCTGGCTCGCGCCGCAGACCGTCACGTCCTGCGGGTCCACCCCCTCGACGGTGCGCACGGCGTCGACCGCCCGGACGCCATCGGTGAAGACCCGCCGGTAGTAGTGCTCCGCCGGGTCGAGGATTCCGCGGGTGAGGAAGCCCGGCACCGAGGGGGCCGAGCCCACGGGGTCCGGGGTGTCACCGCCGGTCCCCCACCGGCTCCCCTGGCCGCGGGTGTCCATGAGGAGGTGGACGTAACCCGCGGTCGCCCAGGCGAGGTGCTCGACGGGCCGGCCGCGGCCACCGCCGTACCCGAGGTACTGCACGACGGCGGGCAGTGGCCCGGGCCGCACCGCGGGCCGGGTGAGCCACCCCTTGACGGGATGACCGCCGAAGCCGCGGAAGGTGACGTCGTAGGACTCGACCAGCTCCAGCCCGGTCTCGACCGGCTCCAGCTCCAGCCCCACGTCGACCGACCGGGCCTCCTCGAGCGTCTTCGCCCAGAAGGCGTCGAAGTCGTCCGGCTCGTCGATGTCCGGCAGATAGGTCTCGAGGTCGGCGGGCGCGAGGTCGAACAGGGCCATGGATTCTCCTCCGGCAACGTCACCGCGGCCGGCGGGCGCCGTCGCGATCAGCAGGGAGGATAGTGACGGCGGGCCGGGCCGAGGCGCCGCGGTACGGTCGGCGGACCGGACAGGGCCGTCCGAAACGTGGTCGAAACGCGCGCGGCCTACTGTCCGGGGAACCGACGGACCACGGAGCACCAGGAGGCCAACGTGGGCAGCATCTCCGAGTACGCCAACGCACCCGTCCTGTGGATCTGCGCCATCGCGGTGTTCGCCGTGATCGCCCTGCAGACCGTCATCTACGTCCGTGCGGCGAGCCTCGCCGGACCGGATCTCGGCTTCACCCGCGAGGACCTGCGACAGTCCGTCCGGTCCGGCGCCGTCGCCGCGATCGGCCCGTCGCTCGCCGTGGTCGTCGTCGCCATCGCGCTGCTGACGCTCCTCGGCACCCCGGCCGTCCTCGTCCGCATCGGGCTCGTCGGCTCCGCCGCGACCGAGTCGGCCTCGGCGACCCTCGCCGCCGGGACGATGGACGCCCAGCTGGGCGGCCCGACCTGGACCCCCGAGGTCTTCGCCGTCGCCTTCTTCGCCATGGGCGCCTCGGGCGGCATGTGGATGGTCGCGACGCTGCTGCTGACCCCGTTCCTCAAGCGAGGCAACGCCAAGCTCCAGCGGGTGAACCCGGCCCTCATGGCGGTCGTGCCCTCGGCCGCGCTGCTCGCCGCGTTCGCCGCGCTGGGGGTGGCCGAGCTGCCCAAGAGCGGGATCCACGTGCTGACCGTCGTGGTCTCGGCCGCCGTCATGGCCGTGTGCCTGCTGCTCGCGAAGCGCCTCGAGGCCGCGTGGCTGCGCGAGTGGGGCCTGGGCCTGTCCATCATCGGCGGCCTCGTCGTCGCCTACGCCGCCCACACGGCCACGGCCTGATCGGAGGATCACACGATGACGACCGACACCGTGCAGTCTCCCGCCTATACGACCTACGACCGGACGACCTCCCGCTGGGGCCGGATCACGATGGTGCTGGCCCTGGTGTTCTCCTGGGGCGGACCGCTCTACCTCATCCTGCTCAGCGACCTCGACCTCACGCAGGCGCAGCTGTGGATCGGCTTCGCCGCCGTCGCCGCGTCCTTCGGCGTCATCTGGTTCATCGAGCCGGTCACCTACTTCCCGGTGCTGGGACCGGCCTCGATGTACCAGGCCTTCATGATCGGCAACATCGCCAACAAGCTGTTGCCGTCGGCGATCGTCGCGCAGGCGGCCATCGGGGCGAAGCCGGGCACCCGGCGCGCCGAGCTCGCCGCCGTCATGGCCATCGGCGGCGCCGCCGTCGTGCACATCGTCTCGCTGCTGCTCTTCGTCGGTCTCCTCGGGACGTGGCTGGTCGGCCTCATCCCCGAGACCGTCACCGAGGTCGCGCGGCTGTACATCTTCCCCGCGATCATCGGCGCGGTGATCGTGCAGCTCGCGGTCTACGTCAAGAACGTGCGGATCACGGTGGTGGCGTTCGCTGTCGCGCTCGTGGTCCAGCTCGTCGCCGTCCCGATGATCGGCGGCCTGTTCGCCAGCTTCGGCACCGCCGTGACGGTCGCCGTCACGATGGTGCTCGCATGGGTGCTGCGCGAGAACCCGAACCGGAGGAAGATGACCAGATGACCGCTCTGTCCGATGCCGCCCAGATCAGCCCGGAGCTGCGCGAGGAGCTCCACGACCTCTACCGGTACCTGCACCAGTCGCCCGAGCTGTCGATGCAGGAGCATCGGACCGCCGCCCTGATCCTCGAGCGCATGGGACGGCTGGGCTACGAGACGTTCCCGTGCGGCGGCACCGGCGTGGTGGCGGTGCTGCGCAACGGCGACGGGCCCGTGGTCGGCTTCCGGGCGGACATCGACGGCCTGCCGGTCGAGGAGGACACCGGCCTGCCGTACGCGTCGACCGCGCGCGGGTCCCTCCGGGACGGCACCGACGTGCCCGTGATGCACGCCTGCGGGCACGACACCCACATCACGGCCGCCGTCGGGGCCGCCGCCCTGCTCGCCGCCGGCCGGGACCGATGGTCCGGCACGGTGGTCTTCCTCTTCCAGCCGGGCGAGGAGACCGCCGAGGGTGCCCTCGCCATGGTCGAGGACGGGTTGTGGGACAAGGCTCCGCGGCCCGAGGTCGTCTACGGCCAGCACGTGTGGCCGGGCCGGGCGGGTCAGGTCGAGATCACCGCCGGGCCGGCGATGTCCATGTCAGACGCCTGGACCGTCACCGTGCACGGGCGCGGCGGCCACGGCTCGCGCCCCGAGGACACCATCGACCCGGTCGTCCTGGCTGCGCACATGGTGGTGCGGCTGCAGACGGTCGTCTCCCGCGAGGTCCCGGCGCAGAAGCCGGCCGTGGTGACGGTCGGCAGCTTTCACGCCGGCCTGAAGGAGAACATCATCCCGTCCACGGCGGAGTTCACCGTGAACGTGCGGAACCTCGACACCGCGGTCCGGGAGCGGGTGCTGGCCGCGCTCCGCCGGATCATCCTCGCCGAGGCGCAGGCCTCGGGAGCACCGGAGCCCGAGATCACCGAGCTGTACCGCTTCCCGCTGCTGGTCAACGACCCGACGGAGACGGCCGCGCTCACCGAGGTGCTGGGCGGCGTGCTCGGTCCGGAGAACGTCCTCGAGCGCGAGGCCCAGATGGGCAGCGAGGACTTCGGGCACCTCCCGGACGCCATCGGCGTGCCGGGCGTCTACTGGTTCTTCGGCGGCTACCCGCCCGAGGTGGTCGAGGGCAAGGAGCCGGTACCGAGCAACCACAGCCCGCACTTCGGCCCCGCGCTCGAGCCGACGCTCACCACGGGCGTGACCGCGGCCTACGCCGCGATCCTCTCGCGCGTCGGCGACGCCGCGGGGGGCGGCCGATGACGGCGGCCCCGCAGCCGGTGGCCGACCGCATCGGGTCCACCTGGCAGGAGATGGCAGACCTGCACGACCCCGACCTGCCGGGCTGGTCCCGGGTGGCGTTCACCGAGCCCGACACGGCCGGGCGGCACTGGATCGCCGACCGGATGCGTACCGCCGGCATGGACGCCCGCATCGACGCCGTGGGGAACGTCATCGGCGTGCTGCCCGGCACCGCGCCGTCGGCGCCCGCGATCGTCACCGGGTCGCACACCGACACCGTCCCCGGCGGCGGCCGGTTCGACGGCGTCGTCGGGGTCCTCGGGGCGATCGAGATGGTCGAGGCGTTCCGGGAGGCCGGGGTCCGGCTGCGCCACGAGCTGCGCGTGGTGGACTTCGCCAACGAGGAGGGCAACCCGCAGGGCGTCATGCTCGTCGGCAGCCGCGCGATCTCCGGGCACCTGACGCCGCAGCACCTGGCCGCCACGGACGCGGAGGGCACGAGCCTCGCCGACGTCATCGCACGGGCAGGTCTCCGGCCGGAGGAGATCGACACCTGCCGCTGGGACGCCGGGGAGGTGGCCGCGTTCGTCGAGCTCCACATCGAGCAGGGCCCCGTCCTCGAGCAGCAGGGCGCCTCGCTCGGCATCGTCACCCGGATCGCCGGCATCGAGAACTTCGTGGTGGACGTGCTCGGTCGCCGGGACCATGCCGGCACCACGCCGATGAACGCGCGCAACGACGCCCTGTGCGCGGCCGCCGGGACGATCCTCGCCGTCGAGCGGCTCGCCGCGTCGGGCGCCGACTCGGTCGGGACGGTCGGCTCGCTGACCACGAGCCCGGAGGCGACCAACGTCGTCTCGGAGATGGCGCGGGTGACCGGCGAGTTCCGCAGCCCGCACGCGGAACGGCTGGCCGAGCTGCGGGACCGGCTCGCGGCGGCCACGGCGGAGCAGGACGCGGCCTGGGGCACCGAGTCCACCGTCCGATGGGGCCAGGTGGACGACCCGACGCCGATGGACGACGTCGTCTCCGAACACCTGCTCGACGCCGCCCGCGACGTGGGGCACGAGGCGGTGCGGATCTACTCCGGGGCCGGGCACGACACGGTCCAGATGGCGCACCTGTGCCCGACCGGCATGATCTTCGTGCCCTCCGCCGGCGGTCGCAGCCACTGCCCCGAGGAGTGGACGGACCTGTCGGCCGTGGTCGACGGGGCCGGCGTGCTGGCACAGGCGATCCTCAGGCTCGACGAACGCCTCTGAACGGACGGCCCTCGGCCACATCTTTCGGTCCCACTCTCGCTGTGGTAGGAATCACAGTGGCGGGTCCCTCTCCGTCGTCTGGGTCGATCACCGCAGAAGGGGCAGACACGTGGCAGAGGTGACTTCTCCGCGCGCGGGCGCGAATCACCGGTCGGGACGCCGTCGTCGACCGGTGCACCGGTTCGCGGCGGGCACCGTCGCCGCCGTTCTGCTCGGCACGCTCGGTCTCACCCCGCTCGCGCCGACCGCCGAGGCCGCTCCCGAGGACGTCATCGCCGGCGGCCGCGTGTTCGAGGACAACGACGGGAACGGCGAGTTCGACGACGACGCCTCCGACGGCTACCGCGAGCGGGGCATCGGCAACGTCACGGTGACCGTGACCGACGCGCTCGGACGCTCCGCCACCACGACCACCCAGCGCACGCAGACCTGGCAGCCGGGCGACCCGCCCGACTCGCCCCAGTTCCCGAACGACCCGGCGGACCCGAACGTCACCCCGGGCCAGTGGGTCTGGGAGGCCGAGGGCACCTGGTCCATGACCGAGGGGGAGTTCACCGAGCAGACCGGCGAGGTGCCCTTCGTCAAGGAGGGTGAGACGACCGCCCAGCTGCGCGTGACGTACTCGGACGCGCCCGCCCGGTACGAGTCGTGGTTCGCGGTGGACCGCGCGCAGAACGGCTCGTCGGTGCAGTTCGCGCAGTCCGGGGACCAGGAGATCGACTACGCGCTGCTGCGCCCGGAGGACCACCGGCCCGAGCCGCTGGACGTCATCACCTCCATCCAGTCCGCCGGCGACCCGCAGCATCCGAGCGTGGTGGACGCTCCCGCGCTCCGGTCGACGGACTGGACGACCTCCCAGGCGGTCCACGCGTACCAGGACCTCAACAAGAACGACGCCTACGACGAGGGCGTCGACAACCTCGCACCCACGAACCCCGACGGCGAGGAGTACCGCTGGTACGACGACCTCAACCAGGACGGGTTCTGGGACGAGGA
Organism: Georgenia alba; assembly: GCF_042665525.1. NCBI lineage: Bacteria > Bacillati > Actinomycetota > Actinomycetes > Allobogoriellales > Allobogoriellaceae > Georgenia > Georgenia alba. The sequence goes on along the minus strand of NZ_JBHTCQ010000001.1, from coordinate 1,440,423 downwards.
CGAGCCGGGGTCGGACGTGGCGTTCATCGACGAGAACGGCAACGGCTACTGGGACCAGGGGCCGTGGTCACAGATGAACGTCTACGGCGGGCTCGAGCCGACCGGCCCCACGGTGACGGTCGAGCCGCAGACGTTCAGGAGCGTGCGCGTGGTCTACCCGGGCGGCGAGTGCTGGCACGGCCCGCTGACCGTCACCGAGCGGCTCACCGACCCGCAGACCGTGCCGGACGACCCCAACACCGCCGTCGACGAGAGCACGAACCCGCGACCCGGCGCGTACGTCGTCGAGAACTTCCAGCTGCCCGAATGGTGCCCGGGCAACCCCGGCTCGGTGAGCGGCGTCTTCGTCCCCGGCGGCGCCTACGACGGCGAGCCGCAGTTCCGCCAGGCCCGCACGGTCGAGCTGACCGAGCCGGAGGAGCCGCGCGACATCGCCACCTATGGCGAGGTCGGCTCCGTGTGGGGCGCGGCATACGAGCAGTCGAGCAACAGCTACCTCGTCTCCGCCGTGTACAAGCGCATCTCGGGGCTCGCCGAGCACCGGTGGGGCGGGTCGACCGAACGGGCTCTCGGCGGCATCTTCCGGATCCCGGAGGTCCTCGACCCGGGGACCGGAAAGATCGCGGAGGGCATCGGACCGAGCGGTGACACCGAGCCGTGGTTCTCCCTCACCGACCTCGGGATCGACGTGGGCTCGGTGCCGTCGAACGCCGACCGCGGCCTCGCCGGGCCGACGGAAGAGCTCGCGGACTCCGACGCGTTCGCGAACGCGGCCAAGGTGGGCATCGGTGGCATCGACACCTGGACCGACGGGACCACCACGTACCTGTACGTGATGAACCTGGCGGACCGGAACCTCTACCGGATCGACATCTCGCCGTCGAACCCGGCGAGCCCCAGCTACGACCCGGACTTCGTGCCCACCGCCGGGGACGTGCTGCAGATCCCGCTCGGACTCAGTGAGAGCGAACGCCCGTGGGCGGTCGAGGTGTGGAACGACGAGGTGTACGTCGGCTGGAGCGACACCGGCTCCGAGCCGGGTCACTGCGCCACGCTGTCCCGCCGCGAGTCCGAGCCGCCGGACTGGACCGAGTGCGACTCCACCGAGACACTCCACGCCTACGCGGGCCGCGTGGCGCTGGACGGTGGCGCGGTGACCACCGTCATGGACATCGACCAGGGCTACCCGCGCGGCAACCCGATCAGCAACTGGGGCGACCAGGGCGACCGGTACGCGCAGGAGAACCCGCAGGTGAGGCGGTGGAACACCTGGTCGGACGTGTGGACCTGGGACAGCGCCGACGCCGACGGCAACGGGTTCCCGGACGGGTCGGTCGGGTTCTCCACCCGTGAGGGATCGGGATGGTCCTCCGGCCACTACGTACAGGCCTACCCGCAGGCCGTGGTGTCCTCGCTCAGCTTCGACAGCGCCGGGTTCCTCTCCATCGGGATGATGGACCGGACGGCCCTGCAGGCCGGCAACATCCAGCGCGCAGCCGACTCCGACGACCCAGGCGGGACGCCACCGAACCTCTACTTCGAGGGCGTCTCCTCGGGTGACACGACCCTCGCGGGCTGGAACGCCAACCAGGGCAGGTACGTGCACGAGTTCGAGGGCCGTTCCACGGCGGTCGGCCTGGACGGCGCGTCCTCCCAGCGGTTCGACTCCACGCCTGAGCACCACAACTCCGGGCCCGGCGGCCGGGAGTTCTACGACGACGACCAGGCCCTCGACGCCTCCGCCCGCGGCTCCGGCGGAGCCCTGAACCACGAGGAGGTCGGGCTCGGCGCCGTGCTCGGCCTGCCCGGGGCCACCGAGCTGGCGATGACGGCGTTCGACCCGCTCGTCAACATCCGCGTGCAGGGCCTGATGTGGCTCGGCGTGGAGGACGGTGCCCCGACCCGCGCCGTCGAGCTGACGGACGACCCCGGGCACGCCGAGCACCCGGACTACTCGTTCCAGAAGGGCGGCGGCCTGGGGGACCTGGACGCGCTGGCGGTCCCGCCGCCGGTGGAGATCGGGAACCGGGTCTCCTTCGACGCCGACCAGGACGGTCAGCAGAGCGCGGACGAGCCGGGCATCCCCGGCGTGACGGTCGAGCTCGTGGACTCGGCCGGCGAGGTCATCGGCACGCAGCAGACTGCCGAGGACGGGACCTACTACTTCACCTCGCGCGAGGAGAACGCCGACCACTACGCGCCGATGGAGCACGGCCAGGACTACACGGTCCGGTTCGTCAAGCCCGAGGACGGCCAGCTCGAGGTGGACCTGTGGGGCACGCGGGTCACCGCGCCCTGGTCGGACGTCCCGTTCACCGAGATGCAGGAGCCGGAGGGTGAGAACCCGCACGGCCCGAACGACAACGCCGACGGCGTGGCGACGCGCCAGCAGGTGACCCCAGCGCTCGAGCCCGACCCGCCCGTGGACCCGGACCGGACCGACTCCAACCCCGACACCGAGAACGGGGAGTACACGTTCACGCTCGGCGGCTCCGGCCGGAACGAGCACTCCATCGACGCCGCTTACGTGGCGTACGCACCGCTGCAGGTCGAGAAGCTCATCGACCCGGAGGGTGGCGCAGGCGCGCCGGGGATGACGTTCGACCTCACCCTCAACACGCAGGACTTCCGCGGCCTGGCCGTCGGACCCGACGATCCTGACCCCGACGCGGCGTTCACGTTCGAGGACCTGGCCGCGTACGAGCAGAATGCCGACCTGGTCACCGATGCGGACCCGAACGGGATCGCCGACGGCGTCCTGACCGTGCGGATCGGCGAGGACGGTACCGTCCCGCCCGCCACGGCGTGGTTCCCGCTCGGCTCCACGGTGGAGGTCACCGAGGTGGCAAGCGACGCCGTCGAGGAGGTCACCTACACCCCCACGGGACCGATCGAGCTGGTCGACGGGAGCGCGGAGGCCACGCCGGTCCGCGTGCAGGTCACCAACAGGCTCACCGCGGGCACGTTCTCCGTCACCAAGACGGTGACCGGTGAGGCCGCGGGCCAGGTTCCGGACGGCACCAGCTTCACCGCGCAGTACTCCGTCGACGGCGGAGAGACCTGGGTCGATCTGGTGGTGCCCTACGACGCCGACGGCGACGGCGCCCCGGCACCGGCCGTCTCCCCCACCCTGCCCGTGGGGACCGAGGTGCTGCTGTGCGAGATCGACCTGCCCCCGCCGCCGGCCGGCGTCGCGTGGGGCGAGCCGACCATCTCCGGCGAGGGCGTGACGTTCGACCCCGAGACCGGGTGCGCCACGTTCACCGTGACCGAGGGTGAGACGGGCGTCCAGCTGACCCTGGAGAACGTCGCGAACCCGGCACCGGGTGACTGGGAGGTCTCCAAGACCGTCGCCGGCGGAGCGGCCGGCGACGTGCCTCCCGGCACCACCTTCGTGGTCGAGTGGACCACCACGCCGGACGACCCCGACTCGTGGCAGACCCTCGAGGTGCCCTACGGCGAGACCGTCTCGCCGCCCGGCGACCTGCCCGCCGGGACCGAGGTGACGGTCCGCGAGGGCCCGATGCCCGACGTGCCGAACGTGGTCTGGGGGACACCTGTGTTCACCGTCGGCTCGGGCGAGCCGCAGCCGGGCCCGGTGACGTTCACCGTCGGTGCCGGGGCCACGGTGTCCCTCGGCATGGAGAACACTGCCGAGCCGGACCCGGGGACCTTCTCCGTGCAGAAGGCCATCATCGGCGGGGCCGCCGGTGTGGCCGGCGCCGCCGACCCGACGTTCGCGTTTGAGTACTCCACCGACGGCGGGGAGACGTGGACCCAGCTGGACGTGCCGCTGGGCGAGATCGTCTCGCCGTCCGAGGAGTTCCCGATCGGGACCGAGGTCCTGATCCGCGAGGTCGAGCCACTGCCCGAGGTCCCGGGCGTCGTGTGGGGCGACCCACAGCTCTTCGTGGACGGCGAACCGGTCGACTCGCCCGCGACGATTACGATCGGCGGGGCGGACGAGCCCAGCCCGGCGATCGTCATGCTCAACACGGCCGAGCCGGCGCCGGGCGAGTTCACGGTCACCAAGACCCTGCAGGGTCCGGCTGCCGGTGACGTGCCGCCGGGGACGGAGTTCACCGTCCAGTACACGGTCGACGGCGGTGAGCCGGTCGAGATCTCCGTGCCCGTCGGCGAGTCCGTGACGATCGATGACGTCCCTGCCGGCGCCGAGGTGACGGTGACCGAGGTGTCGCTGCCCGACATCCCGGGCATCGTCTGGGGCGACCCGATCCTGTCGGTCGACGGAGTGCCGCAGGAGGGTGACTCGGTCACCTTCACGGTCGGTGCCGACACCGGCGTGTCCGTCGGCGTCACGAACACCGCCCGGTACGCACCCGGGAACTTCTCGGTCGAGAAGGTCCTGGAGGGCGAGGCGGCCGACGAGGTGCCGGACGGTACCGAGTTCGTGCTCGAGTACTCGGTCGACGGCGGCGAGACCTGGAACCCGCTGACGGTGCCGCTCGGCCAGCTGGTCACCTCCGGAGAGTTCCCGGCCGGGACCGAGGTGCTGCTGCGGGAGGGGCCGCTGCCCGACGTGCCCGGGGTCGAGTGGGGCACGCCGGTGGTCTCACCGGAGTCGCTCACGGTGGGCGCCGGCACGACCGCCGAGATCACGATGACCAACACGGCGAACGACGCTCCGGGCGAGTTCACCGTGGCGAAGGCCCTCGACGGCGAGGCCGCCGGGGACGTGCCGCTCAGCGCCGGCTTCACGGTGGAGTACTCCATCGACGGCGGCGAGACGTGGGAGACCCTCACCGTGGGGGCGGACGGGGTGCCCGTGTCCTCCGGAGAGATCCCGGCGGGCACCGAGGTCCTGCTGCGGGAGACCGACCAGCGGCCCGACGTGCCAGGGGTGCAGTGGGGCGAGGTGACGCTCACGATCGACGGTGAGCCCGTCGACGGCGACACCGCGTCGTTCACCATCGGCCCGGACACCGTCGTCGAGCTCGTCGCGACGAACACGGCGGAGTACCAGCCCGGCAACTTCACCGTCGAGAAGCTCCTGGAGGGCAACGGCGCCGGCGACGTGCCGGAGGGCACGGAGTTCACGATCGAGTACACGGTCGACGGCGGAGAGCCGCAGACCGCGACGATGACCGTGGGCGAGCCGTGGACCTCCCCCGACCTGCCCGCCGGCAGCGAGGTCACCGTCACCGAGGTCAACCTGCCCGACGTCGAGGGCGTGACGTGGGGCGAGCCTGCCCTGACGGTCGACGGCCAGGCCGTCGAGGCGCCGGCCACGTTCACCGTCGGGGCGGGAACCACCGTCGGCGTCCAGGTCACCAACACGGCCGAGGAGGCGCCCGGCAACTTCACCGTGGCCAAGTCGGTCACGGGCGGAGCGGCCGGTGACGTGCCGGGTGACGCGACGTTCGTCGTCGAGTACTCCATCGACGGTGGGGAGACCTGGGAAGAGCTGCGGGTCACGGCGGACGGCACACCGGTCACCTCCCCCGACATCCCGGCCGGCACGCAGGTGATGGTCCGGGAGACCGTCGCACGACCGGACGTTCCCGGTGTGACCTGGGGCGAGGTGCGTCTCAGCGTCGACGGCATGCCGATCAACGGCACGACGGCAACGTTCACGGTGGACGCGGACACGACCGTCGAGATCGTGGTGACGAACCCGGCGGAGCAGTCGCCCGGGACCTTCACGGTCGCCAAGGCGGTGGACGGCGAAGCGGCCGGTGAGGTGCCGGGCGACGCCGAGTTCACGCTCGAGTACTCCACCGACGGCGGAGAGACCTGGAACCCGCTGACGGTGCGCGCGGACGGGACGCCGGTCACCGCACCGCAGCTGCCCGCCGGGACCGAGGTCCTGGTCCGCGAGACCGATGATCGACCCGACGTGCCGGGAGTCGAGTGGGGCGAGGTGTCCCTCACGGTCGACGGCGAGCCGGTCGACGGCGACACCGCGTCGTTCACGGTGGGTGCGGGAACCACGGTCGAGGTGGTGGTGACCAACACGGCCCAGCCGGCTCCGGGTGGGTTCGAGATCGTCAAGGAGCTCACCGGGGACGCGGCCGGACTGGTGCCCCCGGAGACCGAGTTCACCGTCGAGTACTCCACCGACGGCGGCCAGACCT